>NZ_CP043311.1:3328476-4692714 GCF_008807375.1 Pseudomonas lalkuanensis
CGACACTGGGGGCCTCTCTGTCGAGAAGGCCCCCAGTGGTCTATTGTTCCCAAAGTGTTCCCAAAACGCTCCCATTTGGCGTTTTCAGGAATATTTTTCCTTTGAAATCAATGAGTTAGATGGCGGAGGCGGTGAGATTCGAACTCACGGAAGAGTCTCCCCTTCGGCGGTTTTCAAGACCGCTGCCTTAAACCACTCGGCCACACCTCCGCTTGCGCGGGGCGCCATACTACCGGAACGCAACACGCTGTCAAACTCTTGCAATTGGCGGCTTCAGAGCCTCTGTTAATATCCAGAACTGACCAAGGTCACGGAAACCATTTTCGGGAGTGTCGCGATGAACGAACAGAACTATGCCCTCAACCCTGCGCAGGCGGAGCAGCTGGAAGTCAGCCGCGTCCTTCGCAATACCTACGGGCTCCTGGCCCTGACGCTGGCGTTCAGCGGCCTGGTCGCCTACGTCGCACAGCAGATGCGCGTGCCCTACCCCAGCATCTTCGTCGTACTGATCGGTTTCTACGGACTGTTCTTCCTGACCGTGAAGCTGCGCGATTCTGCCTGGGGCCTGGTATCCACCTTCGCCCTGACGGGCTTCATGGGCTACACCCTGGGCCCGATCCTCAACATGTACCTCGGCATGCCCAACGGCGGCGAGGTGGTGAGCTCGGCCTTCGCCATGACCGCCCTGGTATTCTTCGGTCTGTCCGCTTACGTGCTGACCACCCGCAAGGACATGAGCTTCCTTGGCGGCTTCATCACCGCGGGCTTCTTCGTGCTGATCGGCGCCATGCTGGTCAGCCTCTTCTTCAACATCAGCGGTCTGCAGTTGGCGATCAGCGCCGGCTTCGTGGTGTTCTCGTCGGTCTGCATCCTCTTCCAGACTAGCGCCATCATCCATGGCGGCGAGCGCAACTACATCATGGCCACCATCAGCCTGTACGTATCCATCTACAACCTGTTCATCAGCCTGCTGCAACTGGTTGGCGTATTCAGCAGCGACGATTGATCGCCAACCGCTCCTCGGACTAGCCCGCTTCGGCGGGCTTTTTTCTGTCCGGACGGGCAAAAGAATGCGTCTGGCCGTATCATTCCAGCAGTTTTCCATTCGCCCGAGCGACCATGAAATTCGCCATTGCCCTGTTCGCCCCACCCCACGCGCCTTCCTCCCGTCGCGCCCTGCGCTTTGCGGAAGCGTGCCTGGCCGGCGGCCATGAAATTGTCCGCCTGTTCTTCTATCAGGACGGCGTACACAGCGCCTCCGTCAATGTCGTCGCCCCTCAGGACGAGCCGAACCTCTCCGCGGAATGGAGTGATTTCGTGCACAAGCACAAGCTGGACGGCGTCGTCTGCATCGCCGCGGCGTTGCGCCGCGGCGTGTTGAATCAGGAAGAGGCACGACGCTACGAGCGCCCGGCCGCCAACCTGGCCGAGGGCTGGGAGCTTTCCGGTCTGGGCCAGTTGCACGAAGCGGCGCAGATGGCCGATCGACTGGTCAGCTTTGGAGGCAATTGAGATGAAGTCCATGCTGATCATCAGCCGCCAGGGTCCGTGGAGCGGTCCGGGCGCCCGCGAGGCCCTGGATATTGCCCTCGCCGGCGGCGCCTTCGATCTACCCCTTGGCTTGCTGTTCCTGGATGACGGCGTGTTCCAGCTCGTCGCCAACCAGCACCCAACTTCGCTTGAGCAAAAGGACCTGACCGCCAACCTCCAGGCCCTGCCGCTGTTTGGCGTGGAGTCGCTCTACGCCTCTGCACGCAGCCTGCAGGAGCGTGGACTGGAAGGCGCTACCCTGAAACTCGCGGTGGAAGTTCTCGACGACAGCGCCCTGACTGCCCTTATCGACCGCTACGACCAGGTGCTCACTCTCTGATGGCCACGCTGCATATCCTTTCCCACTCCCCGTTCACCGACAGCCGCCTCGGTAGCTGCCTTCGACTGCTGGGACCCGATGATGGCCTGCTGCTCAGCGGCGAAGCGGTCTACGCCCTGCAGCCAGGCAGCGTGGCCCGTCAGGCCCTGGAACTGATGCCCGAATCGATTGCCTTGCACGCGCTTGCCGAAGACCTCGAGGCCCGTGCACTGACTGACCTGCCCTCGCGCCTGAGCGCAGTGGACTACCCGGCGTTCGTCGAGCTGTGCTGCCGCTACGACAAGGTGAACAGCTGGATATGAGCGAACTTCTGATCGACGGCCGCAGCATCCCGCTGGACAAGGATGGCTACCTCCAGGAACTGGCCGACTGGAGCCCGGCGGTCGCCACCGCGCTGGCGGTGCGCGAAGAGCTGGAGTTGCAGCCTGAACACTGGGAAATCCTTGAGCTGCTTCGCGGCTTCTATGCCGAATTCCAGCTCTCCCCGGCCAACCGCCCGCTGGTCAAATACGTGGCGCAGAAGCTCGGCCCTGACAAGGGTAACAGCCTGCACCTGAACCGCCTGTTCAAGGGCGCACCGGCCAAGCTTGCTGCCAAGCTCGCCGGACTGCCGAAGCCGACCAATTGCCTATGAATCTCGTCACACCACCTGAACATCCCTTCGCCCAGTTCGTACGGATACTCGGTAAAGGCAAGCGCGGCGCCCGCAATATGACCCGCGAGGAAGCGCGCGAAGCCATGGGCATGCTTCTGGACGGCGAAGTGGAGGACACCCAGCTTGGTGCCTTCCTCATGTTGCTGCGCCACAAGGAAGAGAACGCCGAGGAACTGGCCGGTTTCACCGAAGCGTTCCGGCAGCGCAACCAGGCGCCGGCCATCGCCGTCGACCTGGACTGGCCAAGCTACGCCGGCAAGAAGCGCCACCTGCCCTGGTACCTGCTGGCCGCGAAGGCCCTGGCCGACAGCGGCATACGCATCCTGCTGCACGGCGGCGGCGCCCATACCGCCGGGCGGCTCTACAGCGAGCAACTGCTGGAGCTGCTGGATATTCCCCTGTGCCAGAACTGGGAACAGGTCGCCACTGCTCTCGACGAGCGCCAACTGGCCTTCATTCCCCTGGGAGCCTGGGCGCCGCAACTGCAGCGAATGATCGACCTGCGCAACACCCTAGGCCTGCGCTCTCCCATCCACTCCCTGGCACGCATCCTCAATCCGCTCAGCGCCCGCTGTGGCCTGCAGAGCATCTTCCATCCCGGCTACCAGGCGGAACACCGCGAGGCCAGCAGGCTCCTGGGTGACCACGCTATCGTCATCAAGGGCGAAGGCGGCGAGATCGAAGCCAACCCTGACGCCGCCTGCCATCTCTATGGCACGACCGACGGTGAAGCGTGGGATGAAGAATGGCCCGCACTTTCCCCCTTGCGTCATGTGAAGCCGGAAAGCCTCGATGCCACCCAACTCGTCCGCGTCTGGCGCGGTGAATGCGAGGATGAATACGGCCGACTGGCGATTCGAACCACTCTCGCCCTGGCCTTGCGCGGACTCGGCACGGAGCGCGAGCAGGCCTTTGCAGAAGCAGAGCGCATCTGGGAAGCACGCAACTCATCGAACTGATCGATAATCAGAACCACCAAATTACGCTTTTCCATCGAACGGCTATCGATAGACTCTAATCCGAACTCAATTTCGGAGACCGACCATGGGCCTGTTGATCGATGGGAAATGGCAAGACAAGTGGTACGACACCGCCAAGGATGGCCGCTTCCAGCGTGAAAGCGCGCGACGACGCAACTGGATCACCACCGATGGTTCACCGGGCCCTTCGGGCATAGGCAGCTTCCCCGCTGAAGCCGGCCGCTATCACCTCTATGTATCCCTGGCGTGCCCCTGGGCACACCGCACCCTGATCTTCCGCAAGCTGAAAGGCCTGGAATCGCTAATCGACGTATCGGTAGTGAGCTGGCTGATGCGAGAACAGGGCTGGACTTTCGACCCGCAGTTCGGCTCCACCGGCGACAAGCTGGATGGACTGGCCTACCTGCACCAGCGCTATACGCAGGACACCGCCGACTACAGCGGCCGGGTTACCGTGCCCTTACTCTGGGACAAGCAAAACGGACGCATCGTCAGCAACGAGTCGTCCGAGATCATCCGGATGTTCAACAGCGCCTTCGATCACCTCACCGGCAACCGTCTCGATTTCTACCCGGACTCGCTGCGAGCGGGGATAGATGAACTCAACGAGCGCATCTATCCGGCGATCAACAATGGCGTGTATCGCGCCGGCTTCGCCACCTCCCAGGAAGCCTATGAGGAAGCCTTCCACACCCTCTTCGACGAACTGGATCAGTTGGATGCACTGCTGGAAACACGTCGCTACCTGACAGGCGAACGGATCACCGAAGCGGACTGGCGCCTCTTCACCACCCTGATCCGCTTCGATGCGGTGTACCACGGACACTTCAAGTGCAACCTACGGCGCCTGGAGGACTACCCCAATCTTTCAGGCTGGCTGCGAGAGCTGTACCAATGGCCAGGTGTGGCGGAGACGGTGAACTTCACCCATATCAAGCACCACTATTACGCCAGCCATCGCACCATCAATCCCACGGGCGTGGTGCCGCTAGGGCCAGTGCAGGACTTCAATCGACCCCATGGCCGCGAGCACCTGAAGGCCCTGTCGGTCGCGGAGAAGGATCAGGCTCCGGCCTGATCACCTTCGAACCAGGCCAGCTTGTCGCGCAGGGTCACGACCTCACCCACGATCACCAGGGTGGGCGCGTGGACTTCGTGCTCCGCCACCAGTTGTGGCAAGTTGGCCAGGGTGCCGGTGAACACCCGCTGGCGACTGGTGGTGCCTTGCTGTATCAGCGCCGCCGGCGTTTCAGCAGCGCGACCGTGCTTGATCAGCTGCTCGCAGATTACCGGCAGACCGACCAGCCCCATGTAGAACACCAGGGTCTGTCCCGGCGCAACAAGATCACTCCAAGGCAGATCACAGCTTCCATCCTTCAGGTGGCCAGTGACGAAGCGCACCGACTGCGCATAGTCGCGATGGGTCAGCGGAATACCGGCATAGGTAGAGCAGCCCGAAGCGGCAGTGATACCGGGCACGACCTGGAAGGGAATTCCATTGGCCGCCAACTCTTCGATTTCCTCGCCGCCACGGCCGAAGATAAACGGGTCCCCGCCCTTCAGGCGCAACACCCGCTTGCCCAGCTTGGCCTGCTCGATCAGCAGACGGTTGATCTCATCCTGCGGCACGGCATGATCGGCCCGGCGCTTGCCTACGTAAATGCGCTCGGCGTCACGACGGCAAAGTTCGATGATTGGCGCTGCCACCAACCGGTCGTAAAGCACCACATCCGCCTGTTGCATCAGGCGCAGGGCACGGAAAGTCAGCAGGTCAGGATCACCCGGCCCGGCACCCACCAGATAGACCTCACCCAAAACCCTGGGGACGCCGCCGGCGACCCGTTCGGCCAGGAGGCGCTCGGCCTCGGCACCTTGTCCAGCCAACATGCGCTCGGCCACCGGACCCTGGAACACCTCCTCCCAGAACACCCGGCGCTGCTGCACATCCGGGAACAGGGTCTTTACCTGGTCACGGAATTTCTTCGCCAGGCCAGCCAACTGGCCATAGGCAGCGGGAATCCAGGTTTCGATCTTGGCGCGAATCAACCGAGCCAGCACCGGAGCATCGCCGGCACTGGAAACGGCGACGATCAAGGGCGAACGATCAACGATGGCCGGGAAGATCACGCTGCACAGCTTCGGCGCGTCCACGACATTGACCGGAATGCCACGCGCCTGGGACTGAGCCGAAATCTCGGCGTTCAGCTGCTGATCGTCACTGGCAGCAATGACCAGCACGCAGGCATCCAGATCCGCCTCCCGGTAACCCCGCAAAAGGGACTCGCCACCTCCCTGCTCCACCATTTCCTGCAGCTGTGCGTCGATCTGTGGCGCAACCACTCGCAGCCGCGCACCGGCATCCGCCAGCAAGCGTGCCTTGCGCAGGGCCACTTCGCCCCCACCTACAACGAGCACCTGGCGCCCTTGAAGATTGTGGAACAGTGGGAGGAAATCCATAGAAGCGCCTTCTAGCAATAACGGGTGGTGGAGCTCGAAAGGTCACCGCCCGCGTGCAGCCTGGCTACGACGCGGGCGGTAGGACGTTGCACAACCCCCGCACGGGCAGGGGAAACGTCAATCAGCCGATGACTTCTATGCCGCCCATGTAGGGCTTGAGCACTTCAGGCACACGGATGCTGCCGTCGGCCTGCTGGTAGTTCTCCAGTACCGCAACCAGGGTACGGCCAACCGCCAGGCCGGAGCCGTTCAGGGTGTGTACCAGCTCCGGTTTGCCGGTTTCCGGGTTGCGATAGCGCGCCTGCATGCGACGGGCCTGGAAGTCACCGCAGTTCGAGCAGGAAGAAATCTCGCGGTACTTGTCCTGGCTGGGCACCCAGACTTCCAGGTCGTAGGTCTTGGTGGCGCTGAAGCCCATGTCGCCGGTGCAGAGCGCGAGTACACGGTACGGCAGCTCGAGCAGCTGCAGTACGCGCTCGGCGTTGGCGGTCATGCCTTCCAGGGCCTCGAAGGACTTGGACGGCTCGACGATCTGGACCATCTCGACCTTGTCGAACTGGTGCTGGCGAATCATGCCGCGGGTATCACGGCCAGACGCGCCCGCCTCGCTGCGGAAGCACGGCGTATGGGCGACGAACTTGATCGGCAGCTGCTTGGCGTCAACGATCTCGCCCGCAACGATGTTGGTCAGGGAAACCTCGGCGGTCGGAATCAGGTAGAAGTCGGCCTCGTTCTCGCGAGAGATCTTGAACAGGTCTTCCTCGAACTTCGGCAGCTGGCCGGTGCCCTGCAGGGCCGGGGCCTGGACCAGATAAGGCGTATAGGCCTCTTCGTAGCCGTGGTCGGTGACATGCAGATTGATCATGAACTGCGCCAGGGCGCGGTGCAGGCGGGCGATGGGACCACGCAGCAGAGCGAAACGCGCGCCGGAGAGCTTGGCGGCGGTTTCGAAATCCAGCCAGCCGTGCTGCTCGCCCAGGGCGACGTGGTCCTTGATCTCGAAATCGAAGCTACGCGGAGCACCCCAGCGGCGCACTTCGACGTTGGCTTCCTCATCTGCGCCGACCGGCACGGACTCATGGGGCAGGTTCGGAATATTCAGCAGCAGGTTGTCCAGCTCGGCCTGGATGCTTTCCAGCTCGCGCTTGCCCTCTTCCAGCTCGGTCCCCATGCGGTCGACATCAGCCAGCAGCGGCGCGATGTCTTCACCGCGCTGCTTGGCCTGGCCGATGGACTTGGAACGGGCGTTGCGCTCGGCCTGCAGCTGTTCGGTGCGGGTCTGCACCGACTTGCGCTGGTTCTCCAGCGCCTCCAGGCGCGCTACGTCCAGTTCAAAGCCACGGGTAGCAAGGCGTTCCGCGACTTCCCGGGGCTGGGTGCGGACCAGTTTGGCATCGAGCATGTCAGGTTCTCGTCTCTCAGATTTTCGTCAGTATCAGGCCTGCCCAAGTGGCGAGCAGACCGCCCAACACGCTCAGCGCCGCATAGCCCATGGCCAGAGGCAGCTGGCCGCTTTCCAGCAGGCGCAGCGTGTCGAGGGAAAAGGATGAAAAAGTCGTCAGGCCACCCAGGAATCCCACCATGAGGCCCGAGCGGATTTCCACCGGCACCTCGGGACGCAGCAGGAACAGGCCATATAAATAGCCAATCAGCAGGCAACCGACGATGTTGACCGCAAGGGTACCGGCGTAGAAGTAGCGTGGCCAGTAGGTAGCGACCAGATTGCCAGTAGCGAATCGAAGCAGCGTACCCGCCACGCCGCCGGCAGAGACTGCCAGAACGAGTCCGATCACGACTTTCTCCGTTGCCAGGGACTGCTACGGTCCAGGCCCTTCAGGTGCTGCAGCTTGTCGCGAATCTTCAATTCCAGGCCGCGTGGTACCGGCTGGTAGTACTGCCGCGGCTCGAGCTGGTCGGGGAAGTAGTCTTCCCCCGCCGCATAGGCATCCGGCTCGTCATGGGCGTAACGATACTCCTCGCCATAGCCCAGCTGCTTCATCAGCTTGGTCGGGGCGTTGCGCAAGTGCAGCGGCACTTCCAGCGAACCGTTCTCGGCGGCGTCGCGCATGGCAGCCTTGAAGGCCATGTAGACGGCATTGCTCTTCGGCGCACAGGCCAGATAGGTGATGGCCTGGGCGACGGCCAGTTCACCTTCGGGGCTGCCGAGGCGCTCCTGGACGTCCCAGGCGGACAGGCAAAGGCTCAGGGCGCGCGGGTCGGCATTGCCGATGTCTTCGCTGGCCATACGCACGACACGGCGCGCGATGTACAGCGGATCGCAACCGCCGTCGAGCATACGCGCGTACCAGTAGAGCGCGGCATCCGGGTCGGAGCCACGCACCGACTTGTGCAGGGCGGAAATCTGGTCGTAGAACGCTTCGCCGCCCTTGTCAAAGCGGCGACGACTATCTCCCAGCAGGTTCTGCAGCAGCTCGGCACCGATCTCACCGCCGTCTTCGGCGAGGTCCGCCGCGTTTTCCAGCAGGTTGAGCAGACGCCTGCCATCGCCATCAGCAGCCGCCATGAGGATGGAGAAGCTTTCGTCCGGCAGGCTCAGCTGGCGCTTGCCCAGCCCCCTGTCCTCGTTCAGGGCGCGAGCCACCAGCTTGCGCAGGGCGGCCTCGTCCAGGCTCTTCAGCACATAGACGCGAGCACGGGACAGCAGCGCGTTGTTGAGCTCGAAGGAAGGGTTCTCGGTGGTGGCACCGATAAAGATCAGGGTGCCGTCTTCCACGTAGGGCAGGAAGGCGTCCTGCTGGGACTTGTTGAAACGGTGCACCTCGTCCACGAACAGGATGGTACGGCGACCGTACTGCGCGGCCTGCTGCTTGGCCATTTCCACCGACTGGCGAATCTCTTTCACGCCCGAAAGGACCGCAGAGATAGTCTCGAAATGAGCATCGGTGACCTGTGCCAGCAACTTGGCCAGGGTGGTCTTGCCCACGCCTGGCGGCCCCCAGAAGATCATCGAGTGCAGCGCGCCCTGCTCCAGGGCCTCACGCAGTGGCTTGCCCGGCGCCAGCAGGTGCTCCTGGCCGACATACTCGTCCAGGCTGGCGGCACGCAAGCGCGCCGCCAGCGGCTGGGCGATGGGTGCGGAGCGGAAAAGGTCCATGGGCGTTACAGCTTATTCCTGGATGACGTCGGCGCCTTCCGGAATCTGGAAGTTGAACTGCGCGGCGTCGATCGCCTGGTTCATCTTGATCCCGAGGAAGAGGATGTTGGTGCGCTGTCCGACGCTGTCGATCAGCTGCATGTCGTTGATCACGCCATTGCGGAACGACAGTCGCAAGGTGTCAAACAGGGTGTCCTTGGCCTTGGGCTTGAGAATGAAGTCCACCACATCGCCGCCCTCCTTGTGAGTGATCTCGAAATTCTCGCTGATCTTCGAGACGTCACCGGACAGCAACAGCGCCGGGGTGTGGGTCAGACGCTGGTCCAGGGTCTGGATGGTCACCTGCTGCAGGTCCGGGTCGTACAGCCAGACCTTTTCGCCATTGGACACCAGCAGTTGCTCCATCGGCGCATCGGTATGCCAGCGGAACAGCCCCGGACGCTTGAGCGACAACTCGCCGGAAGTTTCCTGCAGTTGAGTACCGGAGCCGTCCAGCGTCAACTGGGAAAAGCGACCCGTGATGGTCTGGGCCTTGTTCAGCATTTCAGTCAGGCGGTTGATGGCCACATTGTCATCAGCCTGGGCGTTCAGGGCAGCCAGACCAAGTGCGGCCACCATGAGCATGCGGATCAGTCGCATGGAAATCCTCGTCAAAAATCCGTTTCGGATCAGTCTCGCACCGGTGACGGCGCGATGACCTCGCGCGACCCGTTGCCGTTCATGGGGCTCACCACCCCGGCCATTTCCATCGCCTCGATCATGCGCGCGGCGCGGTTGTAGCCAATCTTCAGCTTGCGCTGCACCGCGGAAATCGAAGCACGGCGGCTTTCGGTAACGAAGCGCACGGCCTCGTCGTAAAGCGGATCGTCTTCGCTGCCTTCGCTACCCCCTTCACCGCCGTCGAAGCCGCCGGAAGAACCACCACCACCCTCTTCCACGCCGGCAAGGATGTCTTCGATGTAGTCAGGTGCGCCACGCAGCTTCCAGGCCTCCACCACACGGTGCACTTCATCGTCGGATACGAAGGCGCCATGCACGCGGATCGGCAGGCCAGTGCCCGGCGGCAGGTAGAGCATGTCACCGTGACCGAGCAACTGTTCCGCACCGCCCTGGTCGAGGATAGTGCGCGAGTCGATCTTGCTGGATACCTGGAACGCCATGCGGGTCGGAATGTTGGCCTTGATCAGGCCGGTGATCACGTCCACCGAGGGGCGCTGGGTCGCGAGGATCAGGTGGATACCGGCGGCACGTGCCTTCTGGGCGATACGAGCGATCAGCTCTTCGACCTTCTTGCCAACGATCATCATCATGTCGGCGAACTCGTCGACCACGACCACGATGGTTGGCAGTGTCTTCAGCAGCGGCGCCTCGTCTTCCATGCTCTCACGGCGATAGAGCGGGTCGGTCAGCGGGGTTCCGGCTTCCTCGGCATCCTTCACCTTGCGGTTGAAGCCCGCGAGGTTACGCACGCCCATGGCGGCCATCAGCTTGTAGCGCCGCTCCATCTCGGCGACGCTCCAACGCAGGGCGTTGGCGGCTTCCTTCATGTCGGTGACCACCGGACACAGCAGGTGCGGGATGCCTTCGTAAATGGAGAGTTCGAGCATCTTCGGGTCGATCATGATCATCCGCGCCTGCTCCGGCGTGGATTTGAACAGGATCGACAGGATCATGGCGTTCACGCCCACCGACTTACCGGAACCGGTGGTACCGGCTACCAGCAGGTGAGGCATCTTCGCCAGGTCGGTGATGATCGGCTTACCGCCGATATCATGGCCAAGGGCCAGGGTGACCGGCGACTTGGCCTCGTCGTATTCGGACGACTCGAGCACTTCGGAGAAGCGCACGATCTGACGGTCCTCGTTGGGAATCTCGATGCCGACGGTGGTCTTGCCGGGAATCACCTCCACGACGCGAACGCTGATCACCGCCAGGGAGCGTGCCAGGTCCTTTGCCAGGTTGGAGATGCGGCTCACCTTCACGCCAGCGGCCGGCTGAATCTCGAAACGGGTGATCACCGGGCCCGGGTGAACCGATTCCACAATCACTTCGACGCCGAATTCCTTCAGCTTGATTTCCAGGAGGCGCGACATCGCTTCCAGGGATTCCGGCGAGAAGCTCTTCTGCTTCTTCTCGGCCGCGTCGAGGATGGAAATGGGCGGCAGCGTGCCTTCGATAGCCGTATCGACGAAGAGCGGCGCCTGCTTTTCCTTTTGAACACGCTTGCTCGGCTCGGCCGGCTTGGGCGACGGCGGCGGAGCAATGACCGGCGCGGGGCGCTTCTCACGTTCGGTCATGTGCTTGGTCAGGGCTTCTTCGCGCTCGATGAGGCGTTCCTTGACCTTGGCCTGCTCGCGACGATCAGGTACCACCGGCGCGGCCACCTCATTCACGCGCACATCCACTTCACGCAACTTGGCGACCAGCTGCTTGCGCTCCAGGCGCGCGCTCCACCAGCGATTGACGGCGTTCTGGATGAGTTCGAAGAGATCGAGGGTGATCTTCCCCGTCAGGTCCATGACCTTGAACCAGGACAGATCGGTGAACACGGTCAGGCCGAACAGGAACAGGGCAAAGAACAGCAGCGTACTGCCCTGCACATTGAGGGCATTGACCGACAGATGACTGAGGCTTTCGCCGAGGGCGCCGCCAGCGGAAGCCGGCAGGCCGGCGTGGTCCTGGAAGTGGATATCGGCCAACGCGGCGCCGGACAGTACCAGGAAGACCAGGCCGATCAGGCGCCAGGAGAACAGCCAGCCGCTCCAGTCGATGGGCTCATGGCGGTGCCGGAAGACCTGCAGCGTCTTGATCGCCAACAACAGCGGGAAGACATAGGCGAAGTAGCCCAGCGCCATGAACAGGATGTCGGCGAACCAGGCACCGAGTCGGCCTGCCGCATTCTGCACCTGCTCGACGTTGCTGGTGTGGGTCCAGCCCGGATCCGAGGAATCGTAGGTGAGCAGCGCCATCCACAGGTAGAGGCAGACTGCGCCCAGCGCGATCAACGCACCTTCCTTGAGGCGATAATGCAATTGCTGGCGCCAGACAGGGATCTGGGCTCTGGTCGTGGAATTCTTCAAAACGCGTCTTTTCCTGCGCCCATGGCGCGCTCAAGAGTCGGTCGAGGGTGAAAGTCCGCCAGGCAGTGTGCCATCACGGGCTCCAACCCATTCGGAACGTGGCCCATTGTACGGATTTGCCCGCGCGACGCCATGTGGGAACGGATTGTCGCTCCGGCGTTTTGGCGACGTCTCGCGCTTCGGTGTAGCATAGCCGCCAACGATTTGCGCAATGCTCAATTGGAGCATGCATTTTCTTTCGTGACAAAGACTTATGGAGCCTTTTTATGAGCGAAGTCAAGCATTCCCGATTGATCGTCCTGGGCTCCGGCCCGGCGGGGTACACCGCGGCCGTATATGCGGCTCGCGCCAACCTGAAGCCTGTGGTCATCACCGGCATCCAGCCTGGCGGCCAACTGACCACCACCACCGAAGTGGACAACTGGCCCGGTGATGTCGAAGGCCTGACCGGCCCGGCCCTGATGGAGCGCATGCAGAAGCACGCCGAGCGCTTCGACACCGAGATTGTCTACGACCACATCCACACCGCCGAGTTGCAGAAGCGCCCGTTCATCCTCAAGGGTGACAGCGGCACCTACAGCTGCGATGCACTGATCCTCGCCACTGGTGCCTCTGCCCAGTACCTCGGCCTGCCGTCCGAAGAAGCCTTCGCCGGCAAGGGCGTCTCCGCCTGCGCCACTTGCGACGGTTTCTTCTATCGCAACCAGGTGGTCTGCGTGGTCGGCGGTGGCAACACTGCAGTAGAGGAAGCGCTCTACCTGGCCAACATCGCCAAGGAAGTGCACCTGATCCACCGCCGCGACAAGCTGCGTTCCGAGAAGATCCTCCAGGACAAGCTGTTCGAGAAAGCCGCCAACGGTAACGTCCGCCTGCACTGGAACCACACCCTGGATGAAGTCCTGGGCGACAACACCGGCGTTACCGGCGTGCGCCTGAAGAGCACCGCCGACGGCAGCACCAAGGAGCTGTCCCTGGCCGGCGTCTTCATTGCTATTGGCCACAAGCCGAACACCGACCTGTTCAAGGGCCAACTGGAAATGCGTGACGGCTACCTGATCGTCCAGGGCGGCCTGGAAGGCAACGCCACTGCCACCAGCATCCCGGGCGTGTTCGCTGCCGGCGACGTGGCAGACCACGTATACCGCCAGGCGATCACCTCCGCCGGCTCGGGCTGCATGGCCGCGCTGGACGCAGAGAAGTTCCTCGACGACAACTGACAGGTACGGCGGACCTTCGGGTCCGCCCTCCCCTCTCCCATGCTCACCTGGCTGCAACGCGACTCTCTCGACTTCCCGCCACTCGGGCGCGCCATGCGCGAACCCAACGGCCTGCTCGCGGCCGGCGGCGACCTGTCACCGGAGCGACTGATCCAGGCTTATCGCCACGGCTGCTTCCCCTGGTACCAGGAGGGCCAGCCCATCCTCTGGTGGTCTCCGGATCCACGTACCGTGTTGCCACCCCAGGAAATCCACATTTCCCGCAGCCTTTCCAAGCTGATGCGCCAGCAGCGCTTCCGGGTGACCTTCGACCAGGCATTCCCTGCGGTCATCGCGGGTTGCGCCGAGCCACGCAGCTACGCCGACGGCACCTGGATCACCTCAGCCATGCAGTCCGCCTATGTCGAACTGCACCTCCGCGGTGTCGCGCACTCCGTGGAAGTCTGGCAAGACGACCAGCTTGTTGGCGGCCTGTATGGCCTCGCCATGGGCAAGCTGTTCTTCGGCGAGTCCATGTTCAGCAGGGTCGACAACGCTTCCAAGGTCGGCTTCGCCACCCTAGTACAACACCTGCACACCTGGGGATTCGTGCTCATCGACTGCCAGATGCCCACCCAGCACCTGCAGAGTTTTGGCGCCCGTACCATCAGCCGCGACAAGTTCTCCCTCTACCTGCAGCTCTACCTCGACCAGCCGAACGTCGCTGACTGGACCGCCTAGGCGAGCCCCGCAGCCTGACATACACTTGCTGAAGGGTTTTCCCAGGGGTTGATCATGACCGAGCTGGCTCGTCTCAAGTTTTACGCCACTCAACCGCATCCTTGCAGCTATTTGCCCGAGGAGCAGGCCACCACTCTGTTCCTCGACCCCAGCCAGCCCATGGACGTGGACGTCTATGCCGAACTCTCGGAAATGGGTTTCCGCCGCAGCGGCGACCACCTCTACCGCCCCCACTGCCAGCGTTGCAATGCCTGCGTACCGGCGCGCATTCCAGCCGACCAGTTCATTCCCAATCGCCAGCAGAAGCGCATCCTCAAGCGCAACGCGGACCTGACCGTTATCGCCGTACGCCCGGCATTCACCGAGGAGTACTACGCGCTTTACGTCCGCTATATCGAGCAACGCCACGCCGACGGCGACATGTATCCGCCCAGTCGCGACCAGTTTTCCACCTTCCTGGTGCGCGACCTGCCCTTTTCCCGCTTCTATGAGTTCCGCCTCAACGGCGCATTGAAGGCGGTGGCCGTCACTGACGTCCTGCCTAATGGGCTTTCAGCGGTCTACACCTTCTACGACCCCGACGAAGAACGCCGAAGCCTTGGGCGCTACGCCATCCTCTGGCAGATCGGTGAAACCGCTCGCCTCGGCCTGCAGGCCGTCTATCTCGGCTATTGGATCAAGAACTGCAGGAAGATGAACTACAAGACCCAATACCGGCCTATCGAGCTGTTCGTCAATCAGCGCTGGGTAACGCTTAGCTGAAGCCCTTGGCGAGCAGTGCTGTTTTCGGGCACAATGCACGCCGTTTTTGCCCGCCGCACCTGCGGCAGGGCCCATCATTGAATACCGAGGGCTTTACTGCATGTCGAAAGAAGACAGCTTCGAAATGGAAGGCACTGTCATCGACACCCTGCCCAACACCATGTTCCGTGTGGAGTTGGAAAATGGGCACGTCGTCACCGCGCACATTTCCGGCAAGATGCGCAAGAATTACATCCGCATCCTCACCGGCGATAAAGTTCGCGTCGAGCTGACGCCGTACGATCTGAGCAAGGGCCGCATCACCTACCGCGCCCGCTGATCGAATGATCATAAAAAAGCCCGGCATCTGCCGGGCTTTTTTGTGGATGGCCGTCAGGCCATCTCTGCAGTGGTTTCGAACTCGAAGCTGAGCTCCTCGTCCTTGACGTCGACGTGCACCACTCCGCCGTGCTCGGCCAGTTCGCCAAACAGGATTTCCTCCGCCAGCGGTCGCTTGATCTTGTCCTGGATCAGGCGCGCCATGGGCCGAGCCCCCATCTGCGCATCGTAGCCACGCTCAGCCAGCCAACCACGCGCTTCATCGCTGACAACCAACTGCACACGCTTGTCTTCCAGCTGCGCCTGCAGCTCCGTGAGGAACTTGTCCACGACGTTCTTGATGACTTCGTGGCTCAGGCGACCGAACTGGATGATGGTATCCAGACGGTTGCGGAATTCCGGCGTGAAGCTCTTGCGAATGACTTCCATGGCATCCGAGGAGTGATCCTGCAGGGTGAAGCCGATGGAAGCCCGCGCAGCGGTTTCGGCGCCGGCGTTAGTGGTCATGATCAGGATCACGTTGCGGAAGTCCGCCTTGCGACCATTGTTGTCGGTCAGGGTGCCGTGGTCCATCACCTGCAGCAGCAGGTTGAAGACTTCCGGGTGAGCCTTTTCGATCTCATCCAGCAACAGCACGCAATGCGGCATCTTGGTGATGGCCTCAGTCAGCAGGCCGCCCTGGTCGAATCCCACATACCCCGGAGGCGCACCGATCAGACGCGACACGGTGTGGCGCTCCATATACTCGGACATGTCGAAGCGAAGCAGCTCGATGCCCATCGCCTTCGCCAACTGACGCGCCACCTCGGTCTTGCCCACGCCGGTGGGGCCGGCGAACAGGAAGGAACCTACCGGCTTGTCCGGAGATTTGAGGCCCGCACGGGAAAGCTTGATGGCAGTCGACAGGGAATCGATGGCAGCGTCCTGGCCGAACACCGTCAGCTTCAGGTCGCGCTCCAGGTTACGCAGCAACTCCTTGTCCGAGCTGGTGACGTGCTTCGGAGGAATCCGCGCGATCTTGGCCACAATGTCTTCGACCTGCGCCACCTCGATACGCTTCGCGCGCTTCTCTTCCGGCTGCAGACGCTGGTAGGCGCCAGCTTCGTCGATCACATCGATCGCCTTGTCGGGCATGTGCCGGTCGTTGATGTAGCGTGCCGCCAGCTCAGCCGCGGCACGCAGCGCCTCATCGCTGTACTCGATGTGGTGATGCTGCTCGAAGCGCGCCTTGAGCCCCTTGAGGATGCCCACGGTGTCCTCGACCGATGGTTCGGTCACGTCGACCTTCTGGAAGCGCCGCGCCAGGGCCCGATCCTTCTCGAAGATGCCGCGGAATTCCTGGAAGGTGGTGGAGCCGATGCAACGGATCTCGCCGGAAGAAAGCAGCGGCTTGAGGAGGTTCGACGCATCCATCACCCCGCCCGACGCTGCGCCCGCACCAATGATGGTGTGGATCTCGTCGATGAAGAGGATTGCGTGCGGGCGCTTGCGCAGCTCATTGAGCAGCGCCTTGAAGCGCTTCTCGAAGTCGCCACGATATTTGGTACCCGCCAGCAACGCGCCAAGGTCCAGGGAATAAACCACGCTGTCGGCCAGCAGGTCGGGCACCTGATTGTCGACGATGCGCTTGGCCAGGCCTTCGGCGATGGCAGTCTTGCCAACACCGGCCTCACCTACCAGCAGCGGGTTGTTCTTGCGGCGACGCGCCAGAATCTGGGCAACGCGCTCCACTTCGTTCTCGCGACCGACCAGCGGATCGATCCGCCCCATGCGCGCCAGCTCGTTGAGGTTGCTGGCATAGGCATCCAGCGGATGGCCGGAAGCGGAGGCTTCGCCGCCCTCCTCGTCCTGCATCTCCTGGTCGTGTTCGTGCTGCTCGCCATGGCCCGGAACCTTGGAGATGCCATGGGCGATGTAGTTGACGACATCGATGCGAGCCACGCTCTGCTGCTTCAGCAGGAATACGGCCTGGCTCTCCTGCTCACTGAAGATGGCGACCAATACGTTGGCGCCAGTGACTTCACGCTTGCCGGAACTCTGCACGTGGAATACCGCACGCTGCAGAACGCGCTGGAATCCGAGCGTGGGCTGGGTTTCACGGTCTTCGTCGTGCTGCGGAATCAGCGGGGTGGTGGAGTCTATGAACTCCTGCAGGTCGTGCCGCAGTTTGTCCATGTTCGCGCCGCATGCACGCAATACGGTGGCAGCGGCTTCGTTATCCAGCAGCGCGAGCAGCAAGTGCTCGACCGTCATGAATTCGTGGCGCTTGGCGCGGGCCTCCTTGAAGGCAAGATTGAGGGTGACTTCGAGCTCGCGGTTCAACATGGCTTCACCTCATACCCAAGCGGCGGCGTTAACCGTCCTTCTCGATCTCACAGAGCAGCGGATGCTGGCTCTCTCTCGCATATTGATTGACCTGCATGGCCTTGGTTTCAGCGATGTCGCGAGTGAACACGCCACAAACCGCCCGACCCTCCGTATGCACGGTCAGCATGATCTTGGTGGCGAGTTCCCGGTTCATACCGAAGAACGTCTCGAGCACCTCGACCACAAAATCCATAGGGGTGTAGTCATCGTTAAACATCACCACCTTATACATAGGTGGCGCCTGCAGGGCCGGTTTCGCTTCCTGCACCGCCAGGCCCGTGGAGTCGTCCTCATGATGCTGCGGACTGTCCTGATTGAATGTTAGTCGAATCTGGCTGCTTGCATGCATGCTGGAAATAAAGGTCATGGATGAATGAAAAACGGCTACTGGAAAGACTTTGATCCGTTTCTCAGGCGTTGCCGGGAACGCCTTGACTAACGGCAAAACGGTGTTACAACCAGTGGATACCCGTCTTCGGGTATCAGGGGTTCCATGCGCACGGCCATGGCGGCCTTCGGGGCATGGAGTCGAAGTGGATGATACTCCAGTGATGGAGTCCTTTGCAGAGGGATATCAGCATGCTTAGCGGTAAGGTCAAGTGGTTCAACAACGCCAAAGGCTATGGATTCATCCTCGCCGAAGGCCGAGATGAGGACCTGTTCGCCCACTATTCGGCCATCCAGATGGACGGCTACAAGACGCTAAAGGCTGGACAGCCGGTAAGCTTCGATATCATCCAGGGCCCGAAAGGGCTGCACGCCGTGAATATTCGCCCGGTCACGGCCACCACCGAAGCACCTGCCTCAATCAGCCAACCCCAGGGCAGCACGGCAGAAGTTTGAGCCCCGCAATATTTGGGCATAAAAAAGGCCGGTCAGATGACCGGCCTTTTCGTATCCGCTTTCAGGTTCACATGTGCGCGATGAGGGCGTCGCCGAACTCGGAACACGACAGCAGCTTGGCGCCATCCATCAGACGCTCGAAGTCGTAGGTCACGGTCTTCGCGGCGATGGCACCGTTGGTGCCCTTGATGATCAGGTCAGCAGCTTCGGTCCAGCCCATGTGACGCAGCATCATCTCGGCGGAGAGGATGACCGAACCCGGGTTCACCTTGTCCTGGCCGGCATACTTCGGCGCCGTGCCGTGGGTGGCCTCGAACATGGCGACGGTGTCGGAGAGGTTGGCGCCGGGCGCGATGCCGATACCACCCACCTCGGCCGCCAGGGCGTCGGACAGGTAGTCACCGTTCAGGTTGAGGGTGGCGATCACATCGTACTCGGCCGGACGCAGCAGGATCTGCTGCAGCATGGCGTCGGCGATCACGTCCTTGACCACGATGTTCTTGCCAGTGCGCGGATTCTTGAACTGCATCCACGGCCCGCCATCCAGCAGCTCGGCGCCGAATTCGTCGCGAGCGACCTCGTAGCCCCACTCCTTGAAGGCACCCTCGGTGAACTTCATGATGTTGCCCTTGTGGACGATGGTCACGGAGCTGCGATCGTTATCCACGGCATACTGCAGGGCCTTGCGCACCAGACGCTTGGTGCCATCCTGGGAAACCGGCTTGATGCCGATGCCGCAGTTTTCGGTGAAGCGGATCTTCTTCACGCCCATTTCCTCGGTGAGGAACTTGATGACCTTCTCCGCCTCAGGGCTGCCGGCCTTCCACTCGACGCCAGCGTAAATGTCTTCAGAGTTCTCGCGGAAGATCACCATGTCGACGTCGCCGGGCTTTTTCACCGGACTGGGCACGCCTTCGAACCAGCGTACCGGACGCTGGCAGACATAGAGGTCGAGCTCCTGGCGCAGGGCCACGTTGAGCGAGCGAATGCCACCACCGACCGGCGTGGTCAGCGGGCCCTTGATGGAAACGACGTAGTCGCGAACAGCTTCGAGGGTTTCTTTCGGCAGCCAGGTGTCCTGATCGTAGACCTGAGTGGCCTTCTCGCCGGCATAGACTTCCATCCAGGAAATCTTGCGGGCATTGCCGTACGCCTTGGCGACGGCGGCATCCACTACCTTGATCATGACAGGGCTGATGTCGACGCCGATGCCGTCACCCTCGATGAACGGGATGATCGGGTTGTTCGGTACGTTCAGGGACATATCTGCGTTGACGGTGATTTTGTCACCGACTGCCGGCACCTGGATCTTTTGGTATCCCATGCTGAGCTCCGTGTTGTGGTTGAGAACGCTCTTGCAGCTCGTGAGCCTACTCCAGTTGTCCGGTCATCGACCATATCTTCCTTAGTCGAAATCGCACGCCTGAGTCAGCCCACCCAAAGGAGTGGTATACTGCGCGCCGTGACTTGATAGTCATCGGGGGCGAGCAGTCTGGGACCAGACTCACTGTCCTCGTCGCAGCCGTGCCACCACCATGGATCGACTGCACAACGCTCTACTGGCGCTCCATTACCCCCGCGGCAATTCTCGACATAGCTCAATTCGACATTGGGCGAATGCGTCTACCAATGCGCTTCGAGACTCTGTGCGCGCCCAGAAAAGAAGAGAGTTAAACGTTAATGTCCAACCGTCCGAAGATTACTTACACCTTCACCGACGAAGCCCCCGCGCTCGCCACCTACTCGCTCCTCCCCATCGTCAAAGCCTTCTCCGCTTCAGCCGGCATCGACGTCGAAACCCGCGACATCTCTCTTGCAGGACGCATCCTGGCCACCTTCGCTGACAAGCTTGCAGCTGACAAGCGCATCGAAGACGACCTGGCCTACCTGGCAGTTCTGGCCACCTCGCCTGACGCCAACATCGTCAAACTCCCGAACATCAGTGCCTCCGTGCCCCAGCTCAAGGGCGCCATCGCCGAGCTGCAGGCACTGGGCTACGACGTGCCGAACTTCCCGGAAGACCCGCAGACCGACGAAGAAAAAGACGTCCGCGCCCGCTACGCCAAGGTCCTGGGCAGTGCCGTGAACCCGGTCCTGCGCGAAGGCAACTCCGACCGCCGCGCACCCGCCGCCGTCAAGGCCTACGCCCGCAAGCACCCGCACTCCATGGGCAAGTGGAGCATGGCCTCCCGCTCCCACGCCGATTACATGCGTGGCGGCGACTTCTTCTCCAGCGAGCAGTCCATCACCATGGCCAAGGCCGGTGACGTGCGCATCGAGTTCGTTGGCAAGGACGGCAAGGTAGAGGTCAAGAAGCAGCTCCCCCTGCAGGACGGCGAAGTCCTCGACAGCATGTTCATGAGCTGCAAGAAACTGCGCGCCTTCTTCGAGCAGACCCTGCAGGACTGCAAGGAAACCGGTGTCATGTGGTCCCTGCACGTCAAGGCGACCATGATGAAGGTCTCCCACCCCATCGTCTTCGGTCATGCGGTCAGCGTTTACTACAAGGACGTGTTCGACAAGTACGGCGAACTGTTCAAGGAACTGGGCGTAAACCCGAACAACGGCATCAGCAGCGTCTACGACAAGATCAAGGTGCTGCCGGCCTCCCAGCAGGAAGAGATCCATCACGACATCCACGAGGTGTACAGCCACCGCCCGGAAATGGCGATGGTGGACTCCGTGAAAGGCATCACCAACCTGCACATCCCGAGCGACGTGATCGTCGACGCCTCCATGCCGGCGATGATCCGCAACTCCGGCCAGATGTGGGGCAAGGATGGCAAGCAGAAGGACACCAAAGCGGTGATGCCGGAGAGCACCTACGCTCGCATCTACCAGGAGATGATCAACTTCTGCAAGACCAACGGCGCCTTCGACCCGACCACCATGGGCACCGTGCCGAACGTCGGCCTGATGGCGCAGAAAGCCGAGGAATACGGCTCCCACGACAAGACCTTCGAAATGACCGCCGACGGCACCATGCGCGTCGTGGCGGCCGATGGCACCGTGCTGATGCAGCATGAAGTGGAAGCCGGCGACATCTGGCGCGCCTGCCAGACCAAGGACGCCCCGATCCGTGACTGGGTCAAGCTGGCCGTTACCCGCGCCCGCCTGTCCAACACCCCGGCCATCTTCTGGCTGGACCCGGAGCGCGCCCACGACCGCGAGCTGCGCAAGAAGGTCGAGCTGTACCTGCAGGACCACGACCTGACCGGCCTGGACATCAGCATCAAGGGCTACAACGAAGCCATCCGCACCAGCATGGAGCGCCAGATGCGCGGCCAGGACACCATCTCGGTGACCGGCAACGTACTGCGCGACTACCTGACCGACCTGTTCCCGATCATGGAACTGGGCACCTCGGCCAAGATGCTGTCCATTGTTCCGCTGATGGCGGGCGGCGGCATGTACGAGACCGGTGCCGGCGGTTCGGCACCCAAGCACGTGCAGCAGTTGGTTGAAGAGAACTACCTGCGCTGGGATTCCCTCGGCGAGTTCCTGGCCCTGGCCGTTTCCCTGGAAGAAACCGGTATCAAGACCGGCAACGCCAAGGCCAAGGTACTGGGCAAGACGCTCGACGAAGCCACTGGCAAGCTGCTGGACAACAACAAGTCCCCGGCGCGCAAGGTTGGCGAGCTGGACAACCGTGGCAGCCACTTCTACCTGGCACTGTACTGGGCCCAGGCCCTGGCCGCGCAGAACGACGACGCCGAACTGAAGGCGCACTTCGCTCCGCTGGCCAAGACCCTGACCGAACAGGAAGCGACCATCGTCGCCGAACTGAACGGCGCCCAGGGCAAGGCCGTGGATATCGGCGGCTACTACCGCTCGAACCCGGAACTGACCAGCCAGGTGATGCGCCCCAGCGCCACCTTCAACGCTGCGATCGACGGCCTGCTGGCTTAAACGCCACAGGACGACAAAGGAAACCCCGGGCATTGCCCGGGGTTTCTTTTTTCCACCATCCACGACTTATGATGTCGCCCCCTTTTCCGGAGCCTAGCCGATGACCTGGCAACCCCATATCACCGTCGCGACCATAGTCGAGGACCAGGGCCGTTTCCTCCTGGTGGAGGAAGAAGCCGATGGCCGCGCCGTGTTCAACCAGCCCGCCGGCCACCTGGAAGCCAACGAAACCCTTCTCGAAGCCGCGCTGCGCGAAACCTTCGAGGAAACCGGCTGGGAAGTGGAGCTGACCGCCGTCACCGGCATCTACCTCTACACCGCGCCCAGCAATGGCGTGACCTACCAGCGCGTCTGCTTCGCCGCCAAGCCGCTGCGCCACCATCCGGACCGCGCTCTGGACGAAGGCATCATCGGCCCACGCTGGCTGACCCGCGACGAGCTCCTGGCCGAGAAGGACCGCTGGCGCAGCCACCTGGTCCTGCGTTGCATCGACGACTACCTGGACGGCGAGCGCTTCCCCCTCAGCCTGATCCGCGTCGCCTGAACACCCCAGCCCAAAGAACCCGCTTACGATCTTGCGAGCTAGAGCCATGCAAGGCCAAAGCAGGTGAGGAAGCGGAGTTTACGGCTGTAAATGAGCATTCCGAACCTGCTTTCAACGCAGCAGGGCCGACGCGCAGCTGATCGCGAGCCGGTTCTGATAGAATTCCGCTTTTGCGTACACGACCAGTGCAGATTCCCATGCGTGATCCAGCCAATACCCGCGTCATAGTCGGCATGTCCGGCGGCGTCGACTCCTCGGTCTCCGCCCTCCTCCTGCTCGAACAGGGCTATCAGGTGGAAGGCCTGTTCATGAAGAACTGGGACGAGGACGACGGTACCGAATACTGCACCGCCAAGGTGGACCTGGCCGACGCCCAGGCCGTCTGCGACCGTATCGGCATCAAGCTGCACACAGCCAACTTCGCGGCGGAGTACTGGGACAACGTGTTCGAGCACTTCCTTGCCGAGTACAAGGCTGGCCGCACGCCGAACCCGGACATCCTCTGCAACCGCGAGATCAAATTCAAAGCCTTCCTCGACTACGCCCTGTCGCTGGGCGCGGACCTCATTGCCACCGGCCACTACGTGCGCCGCCGTGACATCGATGGCCGCACTGAACTGCTCAAGGGCCTGGACCCGAACAAGGACCAGAGCTATTTCCTCCACGCCGTTGGCGGCGAGCAGATCGCCCGCACCCTGTTCCCGGTAGGCGAACTGGAGAAGCCGGAAGTACGCGCCATCGCCGAGAAACATGGCCTGGCCACGGCTCGCAAGAAGGACTCCACCGGCATCTGCTTCATTGGCGAGCGTCGTTTCACCGATTTCCTCAAGCAGTACCTGCCCGCCCAGCCCGGCGACATCGAAACCACCGAAGGCGAGGTCATCGGCCGCCATCACGGCCTGATGTACCACACCATCGGCCAGCGCCAGGGCCTTGGCATCGGCGGCATGAAGGACGCCAGCGACGACCCTTGGTACGTACTGGCCAAGGACCTCTCGCGCAATGTGCTGATCGTCGGCCAGGGCAACGAGAACCCCTGGCTGTTCTCCCGCTCGCTGAAAGCCTCCGACATCTACTGGGTCAACCCCGTCGACTTCAGCCAACCGCGCCACATCAAGGCCAAGGTTCGCTATCGCCAGAGCGACCAGCCCTGCACCCTGGAAAAGACCCCGGACGGTTACATCGCGGTATTCGACGAGCCACAGCGCGCCGTCACTCCAGGCCAGTCGGTGGTGTTCTACGACGGCGAGATCTGCCTCGGCGGCGGCGTGATCGAAAGCGCCACCCCCTGGGATGCCGGAGTCCAGCGCCCATGAACCAGACCCGCGAGCAACTGGTCGCCCTCGGCGCCGTCTTCGAAGCGGCCGCCCTGGTCGACCGGATAGCCAAGACCGGCCAGATCAGCGAGCCGCCCCTGGGCTGCATGCTCGGCAGCCTGCTGATCCGCGACCCGAAAGACACCCTGGAAGTCTACGGCGGCGACGACATCAACCTGCGCGATGGCTACAAGGCCCTGGTCAGCGCCCTGGAGCGCGAGCCCGCCAGCCTGCAGCGCGAACCCCTGCGTTACGCCCTGGCCTTGCTTACCCTGGAGCGCCAGTTGGCCAAACGCGGCGACATGCTGGAAGTCATCGGCAATCGCCTGGACCAGATCCAGCAGCAGGTACAGCACTTCGGCCTGGTGCACGACAACGTCATAGCCGCCTGCGCCAGCCTCTACCAGGACACGCTTAGCACCTTCCGCCAACGCATCCAGGTGCATGGCGACATGCGCCACCTGCAGCAGTCCAGTAACGCCGCGAAAATCCGCGCCCTGCTGCTCACCGGCATCCGCGCCGCGCGCCTCTGGCGCCAGTTGGGCGGCAATCGCTGGCAACTCCTGTTCAGCCGCCGCAAGCTGCTCAACGAGCTGTACCCGCTCCTGCGCGGCTGACCCTGCCGCGCCATGTGTCGTCGGCCATGGCGCACAGGCAGCGAGCAAGACGAAAACCATGTATGATGTGCGCCCCTTTTCGTTGACCGATCGTCCGAGAACGCCCTCATGCAGCTTTCCTCGCTCACCGCGGTTTCCCCCGTAGATGGCCGCTACGCCGGCAAAACCAGCGCTCTGCGCCCGAT
Source organism: Pseudomonas lalkuanensis (assembly GCF_008807375.1). NCBI lineage: Bacteria > Pseudomonadati > Pseudomonadota > Gammaproteobacteria > Pseudomonadales > Pseudomonadaceae > Metapseudomonas > Metapseudomonas lalkuanensis. The sequence goes on from NZ_CP043311.1 coordinate 3,353,432, forward strand.
CTTCAGCGAATACGGCCTGATCCGTTTTCGCGTCCAGGTAGAGGTCCGCTGGTTGCAGCGCCTTGCCGCCCATGCCGGCATCCCGGAAGTCGCGCCCTTCTCCGCCGAAGCCAACGCCCTGCTCGACAAGCTGGCCGAAGACTTCCAGCTGGAGCATGCCGAGCGCATCAAGGAAATCGAACGCACCACCAACCACGACGTGAAAGCCGTGGAATACCTGCTCAAGGAGCAGGCCGCCAAGCTGCCCGAGCTGGCCAAGGTCAGCGAGTTCATCCACTTTGCCTGCACCAGCGAGGACATCAACAACCTGTCCCACGCCCTGATGCTGCGTGAAGGTCGCGATCAGGTCGTGCTGCCGCTGATGCGCCAACTGGCCGACGCCATCCGCGACCTGGCCGTACGTTTCGCCGATGTTCCGATGCTGTCCCGCACCCACGGCCAGCCAGCTTCGCCGACCACCCTCGGCAAGGAAATGGCCAACGTCGTCTACCGCCTGGAGCGCCAGATCGCCCAGGTAGCCGCCGTACCGCTGCTGGGCAAGATCAACGGCGCCGTGGGCAACTACAACGCCCACCTGTCCGCCTACCCGGACGTGGATTGGGAAGCCAATGCCCGCGAATTCATCGAAGGCGACCTGGGGCTGGACTTCAATCCCTACACCACCCAGATCGAGCCGCACGACTACATCGCCGAGCTGTTCGACGCCGTTGCCCGCTTCAACACCATCCTCATCGACTTCGACCGCGACGTCTGGGGCTACATCTCCCTCGGCTACTTCAAGCAGAAGACCATTGCCGGCGAGATCGGCTCCTCGACCATGCCGCACAAGGTCAACCCGATCGACTTCGAAAACTCCGAAGGCAACCTCGGCATCGCCAACGCGCTCTTCCAGCACCTGGCCAGCAAACTGCCGATCTCCCGCTGGCAGCGCGACCTGACCGACTCCACCGTGCTGCGCAACCTCGGTGTCGGCTTCGCCCACAGCGTCATCGCCTACGAGGCCAGCCTGAAAGGCATCGGCAAGCTGGAGCTGAACGCCCAGCGTATCGCTGAAGACCTGGACGCCTGCTGGGAAGTCCTCGCCGAGCCGATCCAGACCGTGATGCGCCGCTACGCGATCGAAAACCCGTACGAAAAGCTCAAGGAGCTGACTCGCGGCAAGGGCATCAGCCCGGAAGCCCTGCAGACTTTCATCGATGGCCTGGACATCCCGACCGAGGCCAAGGCCGAACTGCGCAAGCTCACCCCCGCCAGCTACATCGGTAACGCCGTAGCCCAGGCCAAGCGCATCTGATCGGTTTCGAACCAATGCACGCCCGGCTGTGCCGGGCGTTTTTATTTCAAAGGCTTAGACATGAATCCTGACACTCCTCTTCAACTTCTGGGCGGCCTTACCGCGCGTGAATTTCTGCGCGATTACTGGCAACAGAAGCCGCTCCTGATCCGCCAGGCCATCCCCGGATTCGAAAGCCCCATCTCTCCCGACGAGCTCGCGGGCCTTTCCCTGGAAGAGGAAGTCGAGTCCCGCGTGGTACTTGAGCACGGCGAGCGCCCCTGGGAAATGCGTCGCGGCCCCTTCGCCGAAGACACCTACCAGAACCTGCCGGAGCGCGACTGGACCCTGCTGGTCCAGGCGGTCGACCAATTCGTCCCGGAGGTCGCCGAACTGCTGGAGCACTTCCGTTTCCTGCCCAGCTGGCGGATCGATGACGTGATGATCAGCTACGCCGCGCCGGGTGGCGGTGTAGGACCGCATTTCGACAACTACGACGTATTCCTCCTGCAAGGCCACGGCCGCCGCCGCTGGAAGATCGGCCAGATGTGCGACGCCGAGAGCGCCCTGCTGCCCCACGCCGACCTGCGCATCCTCGCCGACTTCCAGCAGACCGATGAATGGGTCCTGGAGCCTGGCGATATGCTTTACCTGCCGCCGCGCCTGGCCCACTTCGGCATCGCCGAAGACGACTGCATGACCTATTCAGTCGGCTTCCGCGCCCCCAGCGCCGCCGAAGTGCTGACCCACTTCACCGACTTCCTCGCGCAGTTCCTGCCGGACGAGGAACGCTACAGCGACGCCGGCACCGCCCCCGCCAGCGACCCGCACGAGATCCAGCGCGACGCCCTGGACCGCCTCAAGCTCCTCCTCAACGAGCACATGAGCGACGAGCGCCTGCTACTGACCTGGTTCGGCCAGTTCATGACCGAGCCGCGCTACCCGGAACTGGTCGCCGGCACCGATGTGGAGGAAGCGGACTTTCTCAGCGCGATCGAAGACGGTGCGGTACTGCTCCGTAACCCCAGCGCGCGCCTGGCCTGGTCCGAAGTGGATATCGGCCTGGTGCTCTTCGCCAGCGGCCAGAGCCGCCTGCTGCCAAGCAGCCTGCGCGAACTGCTCAAGCTGATCTGCGCTGCCGAAGCATTGCATTTCGACAATCTTGGCCAATGGCTGGGCGATGAGGACGGGCGTAAGCTTCTTCTGGAACTGATCAAGCAAGGAAGTCTGGAGTTTGCCGATGAGTGAGATACACGTCCGCGTTGCCGACTGGCAGAAGGACAATGCCGACCTGCGCCGCATCCGTGAGGCCGTGTTCATCGCCGAGCAATCCGTCGCGCCGGAACTGGAGTGGGACACCGAAGATGCGGAGGCCGTGCACTTTCTCGCTTTCGAGCGGGACTATGCTATCGGCACCGCCCGCCTGCTGCCGGATGGTCATATCGGCCGGGTTTCGGTACTCAAGGACTGGCGCGGACTGAAGGTGGGCGACCGGCTGCTGCAGGCGGCCATCGCCGAAGCCGAACGCCGCGGCCTGAAGCGCCAGATGCTCTCGGCCCAGGTCCACGCCACCGCGTTCTACGAACGCCACGGCTTCAAGATCGTCAGCAGCGAATTCCTCGAGGCTGGCATTCCCCACGTGGACATGGTGCGCGAAAGCCAGTAGAGGCAAAGATGAACGAAAACACCCCGGAAAGTACTGAGAACGAAGTCGAACTGCCGGCAATCGAGTTCCAGTCGCCGGGGCGTTTCAGCGTTCACAACCCCTCGTCGCTGCAAGCTGAGGCACCCGAATGGGAACCCGCCCCGTTCGGCCTTGGCAGTCATGATCGCCTCGAACGCTTCAGCAATCCGGACGACGCCCGCGCCCACGCCCTTTCACTCATGCAGCAGGCGCGCCGCCGAATTTGCCTGTACACCCCGGACCTGGAGCCCTGGCTTTATCACAACAGCGCCATCCAGCAGGCCTGCACCCGCCTGCTGGTGAGCGATCCGAAATGCCAGCTGCGCATTCTGGTGCGTGACCTGAGCCGCGCAGTGAAAGAAGGTCACCGCCTGCTCAGCCTCAGCCGACGCGTTTCCAGCAATTTCCAGATTCGCCGGATCAACCCCGATCATCCTTCGGAAGACTTGGCATACCTGATAGCCGATGATCGCGGACTCCTCGTTCGCCCTGAGCCCGAGCAGTACGCCGGCTACGCCCTCTACAACGACCCCGGAAGGACCCGGCTGCAGCAGACCCGCTTCGACCAGGCCTGGGACCTGAGCATTACCGACCCCGATTTGCGGAGCTTCCTGATATGACCCCACGCGCCCTGCTCGCAGCCCTCCTCCTGCTCGTCTGCCTGCCCCTGCAGGCGGCGACGGAACTTATCCAGCTGCGCTACCGCACGGCGGATGAACTGCTGCCAATGGCGCAGTCGGTGCTGGGCAACGAGGGACGCGTCAGCGCCTACGGCAACCAGCTCATCGTCAACGCCGAACCGGCGAAGATCAGCGAACTGCGCAACCTCCTCGACCAGCTCGACACCCGACCGCGGCGCCTGCTGATCAGCGTCGACACCAGCGACAGCAACTTCCAGAGTGACCGCGGCTATGCGGTCAATGGTTCGGCCAGCGCCGGCGGCGTCGAAGTCCAGGCCGGCCGTGGCGAAGTCAATGGCCGTGACCAGGTCCGCATCATTCGCCGCAGCACCGACAGCCGCGGCGCCGGCGTGCAGCAAGTGCAAACCACCGAAGGCTACCCGGCACTGATCCAGGTTGGCCAGAGCGTGCCCATCACCACCACCAGCAGCGGCCCCTACGGCGAGGTGTACAGCAACACCGAGTACCGCAATGTGACACAGGGTTTCTACGTCACCGCCACCCTCACCGGCGAGCTGGTGCACGTCAGCATCAGCAGCAACCGCGACCGCCTCAACAGCAGCCAGCCCGGCGTGATCAACGTGCAGAGCACTGACACCAAGGTCAGTGGCCGCCTCGGCGAGTGGATCACCATCGGCGCCGTAAACGAGGACAGCCAGTCCGACCAGAGCGGCTTCCTGCGCCGCCGCACCACCCAGGGCCGTGAGGATATGACCCTGCGCCTGAAGGTCGACGCAGTCGACTGACAGCCTCTTTTCAGACCGCCCGGTCTCATCCTAAGGTCTTATGTAGTAGTCAAAAAAAAACACTACAAAACGATTGACGAACACTTGTTTGAAAGAGCAAGATGGCCTCGCTCCCGCTAGCCAGGGGTCCTGAACAGGGCCTCCGGGTCGCGCTCCAGCCAACCAGCCGAGCCGATCCGTGTTGTAACAGCCCATAAGGCAGTGCGACGAGGTTGCGACTGGAACGAGGTTGTCCTGAGGGACGGGGAAGCACCCGCAACAATCGCAGGATCGAAGGCAGTGCCCGGCAGATCGCCCAACGGTTTCCACGAACCGGCAAGTGATCGAAGAGCGCAAAACCACCCATCGATTTCGCGAGCGTCTGCAGTCAGTCACCCCTCCTCCAGCTACATCTCTCCAGTCGGTCCTTCGACGCGCTGCGGTGAGCAACCCGCAATAACCTTCAGAACGCAGGTTTTTGAGTGGGAAAGTCGGTGCTCAACCCCATACACACTTTGAAGGATTGACCATGTCCGCTTATCAAAACGACATCAAGGCCATTGCCGCTCTGAAAGAAGCGAACGGCAACAGCTGGAGCGCTATCAACCCCGAGTCGGTTGCCCGTATGCGCGCCCAGAACCGCTTCAAGACCGGTCTGGATATCGCCAAGTACACTGCGGCCATCATGCGCAAGGACATGGCCGAGTACGACGCCGACTCCTCCGTCTACACCCAGTCCCTGGGCTGCTGGCACGGCTTCATCGGTCAGCAGAAGCTGATCTCCATCAAGAAGCACCTGAAGACCACCAACAAGCGCTACCTCTACCTCTCCGGCTGGATGGTTGCCGCGCTGCGCTCCGACTTTGGCCCGCTGCCCGACCAGTCCATGCACGAGAAGACTGCCGTTTCCGGCCTGATCGAAGAGCTCTACACCTTCCTGCGCCAGGCTGACGCCCGCGAACTGGACCTCCTGTTCACCGCCCTGGACGCCGCTCGCGCCGCTGGCGACAAGGCCAAGCAGGACGAAATCCAGGCTCAGATCGACGGCTACGAAACCCACGTAGTACCGATCATCGCCGACATCGACGCCGGCTTCGGTAACGCTGAAGCTACCTACCTGCTGGCCAAGAAGATGATCGAAGCGGGTGCCTGCTGCATCCAGATCGAGAACCAGGTATCCGACGAGAAGCAGTGCGGCCACCAGGACGGCAAAGTGACCGTTCCGCACGAAGACTTCCTCGCCAAGATCAACGCTGTTCGCTACGCCTTCCTCGAGCTGGGCGTTGACGACGGTGTAATCGTTGCCCGTACCGACTCCTTGGGCGCCGGCCTGACCAAGCAGATCGCCGTTACCCGTCAGCCGGGCGACCTGGGCGACCAGTACAACTCCTTCCTGGACTGCGAAGAAATCTCCGCTTCCGAACTGCAGAACGGCGACGTGGTGATCAACCGCGGCGGCAAGCTGCTGCGTCCGAAGCGCCTGGCTTCCAACCTGTTCCAGTTCCGCAAGGGCACTGGCGAAGACCGCTGCGTCCTGGACTGCATCACCTCGCTGCAGAACGGCGCCGACCTGCTGTGGATCGAAACCGAGAAGCCCCACGTTGGCCAGATCAAGGGCATGGTTGACCGCATCCGTCAGGTCATCCCGAACGCCAAACTGGTGTACAACAACAGCCCGTCCTTCAACTGGACCCTGAACTTCCGCCAGCAGGTGTTCGATGCGTTCGTTGCCGAAGGCAAGGACGTCTCCGCCTACGACCGCGCCAAGCTGATGAGCGTCGAGTACGACGAGACCGAGCTGGCCCAGGTTGCAGACGAGAAGATCCGCACCTTCCAGCGCGACGGTTCGGCCCACGCCGGCATCTTCCACCACCTGATCACCCTGCCGACCTACCACACCGCGGCCCTGTCCACCGACAACCTGGCCAAGGGCTACTTCGCCGACCAGGGCATGCTGGCCTACGTGAAGGGTGTTCAGCGTCAGGAACTGCGTCAGGGCATCGCCTGCGTCAAGCACCAGAACATGGCTGGCTCCGACATCGGCGACAACCACAAAGAGTACTTCGCTGGCGAAGCTGCTCTGAAGGCGAGCGGTAAAGACAACACCATGAACCAGTTCCACTAAGAGGAACTGCCACCGGCCGACCACGCATCGGCCGGAGATGGCGAGTCAGAAGGACCCCGGTGCATGCACCGGGGTTTTTCTTTTCTGCACCGTGGCCAATGGTCTGCAACGTCTTGCCAGGTGAGGGCGCACTCCTAGAATCTGCAGAAAACCCCGGAGCTCCCGTCGTGTCGCGCTTCCTGCTGCTGATTCTGTTGTTCACCTCCCCCATCCTGCGCGCCGGCGACCTGGAACTGCTGGTCAGCCAGCCCCAACTGGGCGAGCTACTGGACAGGCTGAAAGCCAACAGGCACCCACACTTCGCCGTGGTGGACTATGGCCGTGCGTCCACCCTGCCCCGCTTCTACCTGTTCGACAGCCGCAGCCACGCCCTGCTGAGCAGCTTCCGCGTCGCCCACGGCAAGGGCTCGGACCCGGATCACGATGGTTACGCAGACAGCTTCTCCAACGACTTTGGAAGCCGCTCCAGCTCTCTGGGCCTGTTCCGCACGTCGCAGGTGTTCGACAGCGACGAGCCGGGCCACGGCCGCTCCATGCGCCTTATCGGACTCAGTACGAGCAACAGCAACGCAGAGGAGCGCGCCATCGTCATTCACGCCAATGCGTACATGGAAGATGACTTCATCCGCGAACACGGCGTACCCGGACGCAGCTACGGCTGCCTGGTCCTGGCACGAGCGGATCGCGACCGCGTGATAGCACAGCTCTCGGGAGGGGCGCTGATTTTCGCCATCAGCCAGAAGTTCCCATCAGTCGCCAAGGAATGACCCGAAGCGTGCACCAGGTCCCACGCAACAGCATTTCCACATCTCTGTCATTGTTCCGTCGCTTTTGGGAATTAGCGTCAGGTCTCCGTCGATTCGCCTGCGTGGAGACCCGCCTTGAACGAACACAACGACAAAGCCGTGCTCTTTGGTAACGGCGACGAACTGCCCAGCAACACCTCCGATAACCCGCATATCAGCGACCTCATCGGCAGCCTCAACCGCCGCCAGGTGCTGATCGGCGGCGCCGCCGCGAGCGCCCTGGCATTCCTTGGTGCAGCCCTCCCGGGAGAGGCGATGGCCGCCGACTCGCAAGCCAACGGCTTCCCCTTCAAGCCACGCTCGCGCCTGCCCTTCGATGCAATCCCCACCGGCCGCGCCGACGCCATCACCGTGCCGCCGGGCTACAAGGCCACGCCTTTCATTCCCTGGGGAACCCCGATCACCGGGCGCTATCCCGCGTTCCTCGACGACGCCAGCAACAGCGCCCAGGACCAGGCTGAACAGATCGGCATGCACCATGACGGCATGCACTTCTTCCCCATCGATGCCCGACGCGGCCCCGGCAGGCGTTCGGACCACGGCTTGCTGGTGCTGAACCACGAGTACATCGATGCTCCGCTGCTGCACCCCAACGGCCCGACCGTGGTCGGCGGCAAGCGCACCATCGCCGAAGAAGTCCGCAAGGAGATCAACGCCCACGGCGTTTCCGTGGTCGAGATTCGCCGCAATGTCAATGGCGAATGGGAAGTGGTGCCGAGCCGCCGCAACCGCCGCATCACCGCCGCCACGCCGATGCAGATCACCGGGCCGGCCCGCGGTCACAAGCTGCTGCAGACCCGCTACAGCCCGCAGGGCACCGCCACTCGCGGCACCCAGAACAACTGCTCCAACGGCTTCACGCCCTGGGGCACCTACCTCACCTGCGAGGAGAACTGGGCCGGCTACTTCGCCACCCGCGACACCGGCCTGCCGCGCGAACTGCAGCGCTACGGCCTGCGCAGCAGCAGCCGCTTCGGCTGGGAAACCCTGCCGGGCGACGAGTTCGAACGCTTCGACGCGACCCGCAAGACCGCCGATGCCAAGGGCGACTACCGCAATGAGCCGAACCACTTCGGCTGGATCGTCGAGATCGATCCCTTCGACCCCGACTCCACCCCGGTCAAGCACACCGCCCTGGGCCGCTTCGCCCATGAAGGCCTGATCTTCGCCCCGGTCAAGCCCGGCCGCCCCGTGGTCTGCTATTCCGGCGACGACTCGCAGAACGAGTACATCTACAAATACGTCAGCCGCGACAAGTATCGCCCTGGCCAGGCCGATGGTCGCCTGCTGGACGAAGGCACGCTCTATGTCGCCCGCTTCAATGCCGACGGCAGTGGCGACTGGCTGCCTCTGGACATCAATGATCGCAACTTCCTCAAGGCCTGCCTGGCCGCCGGCATCACCTTCGCCGACCAGGGTGAAGTGCTGATCAATACCCGCCTGGCCGCCGACGCGGTTGGCGCCACCCGCATGGACCGCCCGGAATGGGGCGCAGTGAATCCGGACAACGGCGAGGTGTACTTCACCCTCACCAACAACACCGCCCGCACCACCGCCGACGCTGCAAACCCGCGCCCGACCAACGCCTACGGCCACATCATCCGCTGGCGCGAGAACAGCCGCGATCACGCAGGCCGCCGCTTCGACTGGAACATCTTCCTGCTCGCCGGTCCCGAGGGCGACAGCCGCGGCCCGAATGGCAAGCCCCTGGGCGCGCAGAACATTCTCGCCAGCCCCGATGGGCTCTGGTTCGACGACGAAGGCCGCCTGTGGATCCAGACCGACATGAGCGGCAGCCAGCTCAGCGCCGGCCCCTTCGGCAACAACCAGATGCTCGTGGCCGACCCGCGCAGCGGCGAACTCAAGCGTTTCCTAGTGGGCCCGCTGGGCGCCGAAGTCACCGGCATCAGCGCCACGCCGGACTTCCGCACGCTGTTCGTGAACATCCAGCACCCGGGCGAAGGCTCCACCGCAACGAACCTGCTCAGCACCTGGCCGGACGGCGCAGGCAAGCGCCCCCGCTCGTCCACCGTGATCATCCAGCGCGAGGACGGGCGTCGCCTCCTCTGACTCCCCGCAAGGTCTGGGCCGACCCATCCGGGTCGGCCTCTTTTTCCACCACCGGCAAAAGTGCTTGAACAAAAACAAATGGAATTGTCGCAATTATGAACGCGACTTGAAGAGCAACTTCCGGGCTATTGGGGAATATTTGATCGCGCAGTTTCTTAGTTCTTCGAGACAACTCTCGTGTAGTGACTAATTAACCACCAATCAAACGATAATGCCTATCATTCGCGAAGCTGGTACGACCACCGCTGCGACATAAGGCCGCAATCAGACCAAGGCCTAAGAAAATCACGAAAGCCTTGCGCTTCGTGGCCTGCAGAGGAGACAGACGCCAAGAATCGGGCTTCTCAGGCAATTTTTTGGCCTGAAAAATTTACTTGCACACCCGGTCAGGCATAAAATTGTCGGAATCGATTGCCTGGGCATCATTTGATGCTCGGCATTAAACCTTTTAACGCAAGTGAACGCCGTTCCTTGTCTTAAGGAGTTCCGGCATGTCGGAAGCAACTGCCATCATCTCCCACAACTGGGGTTTCGCTGTTTTCCTGTTGGGCGTCGTCGGCCTCTGCGCCTTCATGATCGGGGTTTCCAGCCTGCTCGGCAGCAAGGCCATCGGTCGCAGCAAGAACGATCCCTTCGAATCCGGCATGCTCCCCACCGGCACCGCCCGCCTGCGCCTCTCCGCCAAATTCTATCTGGTCGCGATGCTCTTCGTGATCTTCGACGTCGAAGCCCTCTTTCTCTTCGCTTGGTCCGTTTCCGTCCGCGAAAGCGGTTGGGCCGGTTTTATCGAAGCAACCATTTTCATAGCAATTCTGTTGGCAGGTCTTGTCTACCTTTGGCGCATCGGGGCGCTTGATTGGGCTCCCGAAGGTCGTCGCAAGCGGCAGGCGAAGCTAAAACAATGAGGCTTTGGCAATGCAATACAAACTTACTCGGATCGATCCGGATGCGACCTATGAGCAGTATCCGATCGGCGAGCGGGAGACCGTTTCCGACCCGCTGCTAGAAGATCAGGTGCACAAGAACATCTTCCTGGGCAAGCTCGAGGATGTTCTCAACGGCGCAGTCAACTGGGGTCGCAAGAACTCCCTGTGGCCGTACAACTTCGGCCTCTCCTGCTGCTACGTGGAGATGACCACTGCCTTCACCGCGCCGCACGACATCGCGCGATTTGGTGCGGAGGTCATTCGTGCATCACCGCGCCAGGCGGACTTCATGGTCATCGCCGGCACCTGTTTCATCAAGATGGCGCCGGTCATCCAGCGCCTCTATGAGCAGATGCTGGAGCCCAAGTGGGTGATCTCCATGGGTTCGTGCGCGAACTCCGGCGGCATGTACGATATTTACTCGGTCGTTCAGGGCGTGGACAAGTTCCTCCCCGTTGACGTCTACATTCCCGGCTGCCCGCCCCGTCCGGAGGCGTTCCTGCAAGGCTTGATGCTGCTGCAGGAATCCATCGGCCAGGAGCGCCGCCCGCTATCCTGGGTCGTGGGGGACCAGGGCATCTACCGTGCCGACATGCCCTCCGAGCGAGAAAAGCGCCGCGAACAGCGTATTCAGGTCACCAACCTGCGCAGCCCCGACGAAGTCTGAGCCTGTTCTTCCCCGGAAGACCCCAGGCTCATTCTTTACGTTGACGAATAGCGACCGAGACCATGACTGCAGACACCGTTCTGTCCATTCCGCCTTACAAGGCAGACGACCAAGACGTCGTCGTAGAGCTGAATTCCCGCTTCGGCGCCGAAAGCTTCACCATCCAGTCGACCCGTACCGGCATGCCGGTGATCTGGGTCGGCCGTGACAAGCTGATCGACGTCCTCAAGTTCCTGCGCAACCTCCCGCGCCCCTACGTCATGCTGTACGACCTGCATGGCGTCGACGAGCGCCTGCGCACCCAGCGCCGCGGCCTGCCGAACGCCGACTTCACGGTGTTCTACCACCTCATGTCGCTGGAGCGTAATAGTGACGTGATGATCAAGGTGGCCTTGTCCGAAGGCGACCTCAACCTGCCTACCGCCACCGGTATCTGGCCGAATGCCAACTGGTACGAGCGCGAAGTCTGGGACATGTACGGCATCACCTTCGCCGGCCATCCGCACCTGTCGCGGATCATGATGCCCAACACCTGGGAAGGTCACCCGCTGCGCAAGGACTACCCGGCGCGCGCCACCGAATTCGATCCCTTCAGCCTGACCCTGGCCAAGCACCAGCTTGAAGAAGAAGCCGCGCGCTTCCGCCCGGAAGACTGGGGCATGAAACGCCACGGCGAGAACGAGGACTACATGTTCCTCAACCTCGGCCCGAACCACCCTTCCGCCCACGGTGCGTTCCGTATCATCCTGCAGCTGGACGGCGAAGAGATCGTCGACTGCGTGCCGGAAGTCGGTTACCACCACCGTGGCGCCGAGAAGATGGCAGAGCGCCAGTCCTGGCACAGCTTCATTCCGTACACCGACCGTATCGACTACCTCGGTGGCGTGATGAACAACCTGCCCTACGTCCTCGCGGTCGAGAAGCTGGCCGGCATCAAGGTGCCGCAGCGCGTCGACTTCATCCGCGTGATGATGGCCGAGTTCTTCCGGATCACCAGCCACCTGCTGTTCCTGGGCACCTACATCCAGGACGTGGGCGCCATGACGCCGGTGTTCTTCACCTTCACCGACCGCCAGCGTGCCTACAAGGTGATCGAAGCCGTGACCGGTTTCCGCCTGCACCCGGCCTGGTACCGCATCGGTGGCGTCGCCCACGACCTGCCGCGCGGCTGGGATGGCCTGGTGAAAGAGTTCGTCGAATGGCTGCCCAAGCGCCTCGACGAATACGAAAAGGCCGCCCTGAAGAACAGCATCCTGCGTGGCCGTACCATTGGCGTTGCCCAGTACAACACCAAGGAAGCCCTGGAATGGGGCGTTACCGGTGCCGGCCTGCGTTCCACCGGTTGCGACTTCGACCTGCGCAAGGCCCGCCCCTACTCCGGCTACGAGAACTTCGAGTTCGAAGTGCCCCTGGCCCACAACGGCGACGCCTACGACCGCTGCATGGTTCGCGTGGAAGAGATGCGCCAGAGCATCCGCATCATCGACCAGTGCCTCAAGAACATGCCGGAAGGCCCGTACAAGGCGGATCACCCGCTGACTACGCCGCCGCCGAAAGAGCGCACGCTGCAGCACATCGAGACCCTGATCACCCACTTCCTGCAGGTTTCCTGGGGCCCGGTCATGCCGGCCAACGAAGCCTTCCAGATGATCGAGGCGACCAAGGGCATCAACAGCTACTACCTGACCAGCGACGGCAGCACCATGAGCTACCGCACCCGGATCCGGACGCCCAGCTTCCCCCACCTGCAGCAGATCCCCTCGGTGATCCGCGGCAGCATGGTGGCAGACCTGATCGCCTACCTGGGCAGTATCGACTTCGTAATGGCTGACGTGGACCGCTGATCATGAGCACCCTTATCCAGACCGACCGTTTCGTCCTCAGCGAAACTGAGCGCTCGGCCATCGAGCACGAAATGCATCACTACGAGGACCCGCGCGCGGCGTCCATCGAAGCCCTGAAGATCGTCCAGAAAGAGCGTGGCTGGGTGCCGGACGGCGCCGCTGACGCCATCGGCGCGATCCTCGGCATTCCCGCCAGCGACGTCGAAGGCGTGGCTACCTTCTATAGCCAGATCTTCCGTCAGCCGGTCGGCCGCCACGTGATCCGCGTGTGCGACAGCATGACCTGCTACGTCGGCGGCCATGAGTCCGTCGTTGCCGAAATGCAGAAGCAACTCGGCATCGGCCTTGGCCAGACCACCACTGACAGCCGCTTCACCCTGCTGCCGGTCTGCTGCCTCGGCAACTGCGACAAGGCCCCGGCCGTGATGATCGACGACGACACCTTCGGCGACGTACAACCTGATGGCGTTGCCAAGCTGCTGGAGGCCTACCAATGAAGACCCTCACCTCCATTGGCCCGGCCAACCGCATCGCCCGCAGCGAAGAAACCCATCCGCTGACCTGGCGCCTGCGTGAAGACGCACAGCCGGTATGGCTTGATGAGTACCAGCAAAAGAACGGCTACGCCGCTGCCCGCAAGGCCCTGACCGAAATGGCCCAGGCCGAGATCGTGCAGCAGGTGAAGGACTCCGGCCTCAAGGGGCGCGGCGGCGCGGGCTTCCCCACTGGCGTGAAGTGGGGCCTGATGCCGGCCGACGAATCCATGAACATCCGCTACCTGCTGTGCAACGCGGACGAAATGGAACCCAATACCTGGAAGGACCGCATGCTCATGGAGCAGCTGCCCCACCTGCTGGTGGAAGGCATGCTGATCTCCGCACGCGCCCTCAAGGCCTACCGTGGCTACATCTTCCTGCGTGGCGAGTACGTCGACGCGGCGCGCAACCTCAATCGCGCGATCGACGAAGCCAAGGCCGCCGGCCTGCTGGGCAAGAACATCCTCGGCAGCGGCTTCGACTTTGAACTCTTCGTCCACACCGGCGCAGGCCGCTATATCTGTGGTGAAGAGACCGCACTGATCAACTCCCTGGAAGGCCGCCGCGCCAACCCGCGTTCCAAGCCGCCCTTCCCTGCCGCCGTCGGCGTCTGGGGCAAGCCCACCTGCGTCAACAACGTCGAGACCCTGTGCAACGTGCCGGCGATCGTCGCCAACGGTGTTGACTGGTACAAGACCCTCGCCCGTCCGGGCAGCGAAGACATGGGCACCAAGCTCATGGGATTCTCCGGCAAGGTGAAGAACCCTGGTCTCTGGGAGCTGCCCTTCGGCGTTCCTGCCCGCGAGCTGTTCGAGGACTACGCTGGTGGGATGCGCGACGGTTTCAAACTGAAAGCCTGGCAGCCCGGCGGTGCCGGTACCGGCTTCCTGCTGCCGGAGCACCTGGACGCCCCCATGTACGCAGCCGGCATCGCCAAAGTGGGCACCCGTATGGGTACCGGCCTGGCACTGGCCGTGGACGACAGCATCAACATGGTCTCCCTGCTCCGCAACATGGAAGAGTTCTTCGCCCGTGAGTCCTGCGGCTGGTGCACCCCGTGCCGTGACGGCCTGCCGTGGAGCGTGAAAGTGCTCCGTGCGCTGGAGCGTGGCGAAGGCCAGGCCGGCGACCTGGAGACCCTCGAGCAGCTCGTCAGCTTCCTCGGCCCAGGCAAGACCTTCTGCGCCCACGCACCGGGCGCCGTCGAGCCACTGGGCAGTGCGATGAAGTATTTCCGTCCGGAGTTCGAGGCAGGCATCGCCAGCCAGATTCCGGCAGCGCGTCCGATTCCCGTCGGCGCCTGAACAGAAGAATTCGCGCAGCGGCGGCCGCTCACCCGGCCCCGCGCGCACGCTGATTCCATTAGCCAAAGCCCGGTCACACGGGCAGATGAAGACTGAACCATGGCCACTATCCACGTAGACGGCAAGACGCTCGAAGTCGATGGTGCAGACAACCTCCTGCAGGCCTGTCTGTCCCTCGGACTCGACATCCCCTACTTCTGCTGGCACCCGGCGCTCGGTAGCGTCGGCGCCTGCCGCCAGTGCGCGGTCAAGCAGTACACCGACGAGAACGACAAACGCGGTCGCCTCGTCATGTCCTGCATGACGCCTGCCACCGACAACACCTGGATTTCCATCGACGACGAAGAAGCCAAGCAATTCCGCGCCAGCGTCGTCGAATGGCTGATGACCAACCACCCGCACGACTGCCCCGTGTGCGAGGAAGGCGGTCACTGCCACCTGCAGGACATGACGGTAATGACCGGCCACAACGCCCGTCGCTACCGCTTCACCAAGCGCACCCACCAGAACCAGGAGCTCGGCCCGTTCATCGCCCACGAGATGAACCGCTGCATCGCCTGCTATCGCTGCGTGCGCTACTACAAGGACTACGCTGGCGGCACCGACCTCGGCGTCTACGGCGCCCACGACAACGTCTACTTCGGCCGTGTCGAGGATGGCGTACTGGAGAGCGAATTCTCCGGCAACCTGGTCGAGGTCTGCCCGACCGGCGTGTTCACCGACAAGACCCACTCCGAGCGCTACAACCGCAAGTGGGACATGCAGTTCGCGCCGAGCATCTGCCACGGCTGTTCCAGCGGTTGCAACATCAGCCCCGGTGAGCGCTACGGCGAGATCCGCCGCATCGAAAACCGTTTCAACGGCTCGGTGAACCAGTACTTCCTCTGCGACCGCGGCCGTTTCGGCTACGGCTACGTCAACCGCGAAGACCGTCCGCGCCAGCCGCGTTTGGGCAACCAGCAGCTTGGTCTGGACGCCGCCCTGGACAAGGCCGCCGAGCTGCTCGAAGGCAAGCGCGTAATCGGCATCGGCTCGCCCCGCGCCAGCCTCGAAGGCAACTTCGCCCTGCGTGAACTGGTCGGCGCCGAGAACTACTACTCCGGCATCGCCGCCCAGGAACTCGCGAACCTGCGCCTGATCCGCGACATCCTGCAGAACGGCCCGCTGCCCGTGCCCACCCTGCGCGACGTCGAGAAGCACGACGCCATCTTCGTCCTCGGTGAAGACCTGACCCAGACCGCCGCCCGCATGGCCCTCGCCCTGCGCCAGGCGGTCAAGGGCAAGGCCACCGAGATCGCCGCCTCGATGAAGATCCAGGACTGGCACATGGCCGCCGTGCAGAACGTCGCCCAGGACGCCTTGAACCCGCTGTTCATCGCCAGCGTCGCCGCCACCCGCCTGGATGACGTCGCCGCCGAAAGCGTCCATGCCGCTCCTGCCGACCTGGCCCGCATCGGTTTCGCCGTGGCCCATGCCATCGACCCGAGCGCACCGGCCGTGGAAGGCCTCGAAAGCGAAGCCGCCGAGCTGGTCAAGCGCATCGCCGATGCCCTGCTCGCAGCCAAGCGTCCGCTGGTCATCTCCGGTGCGTCCCTGGGCGAGAAGGCTCTGATCGAAGCCGCCGCCAACATCGCCAGCGCACTGAAGAACCGTGAAAAGAATGGTTCCCTCAGTCTGGTGGTACCGGAAGCCAACAGCATGGGCCTTGCCCTGTTCGGTGGTGAATCCGTCGATGCCGCCCTGGACGCCCTGACCACTGGCAAGGCCGACGCCGTCGTCGTACTCGAGAACGATCTGTACCGCCGCGCCGATGCCGCCAAGGTCGACGCTGCCCTGGCCGCCGCCAAGGTCGTGATCGTTGCCGATCACCAGCAGACCGCTACCGTCGATCGCGCCCACCTGGTGCTGCCGGCTGCCAGCTTCGCCGAAGGCGACGGCACCCTGGTCAGCCTGGAAGGCCGCGCCCAGCGCTTCTTCCAGGTCTTCGACCCGACCTATTACGACGCCAACATCCTCGTTCGCGAAGGCTGGCGCTGGCTGCACGCGCTGCACAGCACCCTGCAGGGCAAGTCGGTCGACTGGACCCAGCTGGACCAGGTCACCACCGCCTGCGCCGACAGCAGCCCGCTGCTCGCCGGCATCCGTGACGCCGCGCCGAACTCCTCGTTCCGCATCAAGGGCCTGAAGCTCGCCCGTGAACCGCACCGCTACAGCGGCCGGACCGCCATGCGCGCCAACATCAGCGTGCACGAGCCGCGTCAGCCCCAGGACAAGGACTCCGCCTTCGCCTTCTCCATGGAAGGCTACGCCGGCACCAAGGAGCCACGTCAGCAGATCCCCTTCGCCTGGTCCCCGGGCTGGAACTCGCCGCAGGCCTGGAACAAGTTCCAGGATGAAGTCGGCGGTCACCTGCGCGCTGGCGACCCGGGCGTTCGCCTGATCGAGGCCAAGGGACAGTCCCTGCCCTGGTTCAGCGTCAACGCCGCCTTCAACCCGGCCCAGGGCACCTGGCAGGCCGTGCCGTTGCATCACCTGTTCGGCAGCGAGGAGAGCAGCTCCCGCGCCGCTCCGGTGCAAGAGCGCATCCCGCAGCCCTATGTGGCCCTGGCCAAGGACGAAGCCGATCGCCTCGGCGTCAATGACGGCGCCCTGCTCGCCCTGACCGTCAACGGCCAGACCCTGCGTCTGCCGCTGGCCATCAAGGAAGAAATGGGCATTGGCCTGGTCGGTCTCCCGGCGGGCCTGCCGGGCATCCCGGCCGCCTTCGCCGGCGCCGTTGTCACTGCCGTACAGGAGTCCGCGCAATGAGCTGGCTGACGCCCGAACTGATCGACATCGTCGTCGCCGTCCTCAAGTCCATCGTCATTCTCCTGGCGGTGGTGGTGAGCGGCGCGCTGCTCTCCTGGGTGGAACGTCGCCTGCTGGGCCTGTGGCAGGACCGTCATGGTCCGAACCGCGTTGGCCCGTTCGGCGCCTTCCAGCTCGGCGCCGACATGATCAAGATGTTCTTCAAGGAAGACTGGACCCCGCCGTTCGCCGACAAGCTGATCTTCACGCTGGCACCCATCATTGCGATGAGCGCCCTGCTGATCGCTTTCGCCGTGGTGCCGGTCACCCCCACCTGGGGCGTGGCCGACCTGAACATCGGCGTCCTGTTCTTCTTCGCCATGGCCGGCATCGCGGTATACGCGGTGCTCTTCGCCGGCTGGTCGAGCAACAACAAGTTCGCCCTGCTGGGCAGCCTGCGTGCCTCGGCCCAGACCATCTCCTACGAGGTGTTCCTGGCCCTGTCGCTGATGGGCATCGTGGCCCAGGTCGGTTCCTTCAACATGCGCGACATCGTTGAATACCAGGCCCAGAACCTGTGGTTCATCATCCCGCAGTTCTTCGGCTTCTGTACCTTCATCATCGCTGGCGTCGCCGTGACCCACCGTCACCCGTTCGACCAGCCGGAAGCGGAACAGGAACTGGCCGACGGTTATCACATCGAATACGCCGGCATGAAGTGGGGCATGTTCTTCGTGGGCGAGTACATCGGCATCGTGCTGATCTCCGCCCTGCTCGTGACCCTGTTCTTCGGTGGCTGGCACGGCCCGTTCGGCATCCTGCCGCAGATCCCCTTCATCTGGTTCGCACTCAAGACCGGCTTCTTCATCATGCTGTTCATTCTGCTGCGCGCGTCCATCCCGCGCCCGCGCTATGACCAGGTGATGGCCTTCAGCTGGAAGGTCTGCCTGCCGCTGACCCTGATCAACCTGCTGGTGACCGGCGCCCTGGTGCTGGCCGCGGCCCAGTAAGGAGTAATGCCATGATCAAAGAAATCATCCATGTCGTGCATGGCACCTTCACCCAGCTTCGCAGCCTGGTGATGATCTTCGGCCATGCCTTCCGCAAGCGTGACACCCTGCAATACCCGGAAGAGCCCGTGTACCTGCCGCCGCGCTACCGTGGCCGCATCGTCCTCACCCGCGACCCCGACGGCGAAGAGCGTTGCGTAGCCTGCAACCTGTGCGCCGTTGCCTGCCCGGTCGGCTGCATCTCCCTGCAGAAGGCCGAAACCGACGATGGCCGCTGGTACCCCGAGTTCTTCCGCATCAACTTCTCCCGCTGCATCTTCTGCGGCCTGTGCGAGGAAGCCTGCCCCACCACGGCGATCCAGCTGACCCCGGATTTCGAGATGGGCGAGTTCAAGCGCCAGGACCTGGTGTACGAGAAGGAAGACCTGCTGATCTCCGGCCCGGGCAAGAACCCGGACTACAACTTCTATCGCGTGGCAGGCATGGCCATCGCCGGCAAGCCGAAAGGCGCCGCGCAGAACGAAGCCGAGCCGATCAACGTGAAGAGCCTGCTGCCCTAAGGAGACGCGCGTGGAATTCGCCTTCTATTTCGCCGCCGGTGTGGCCGTTGTCTCCACCCTGCGGGTGATTACCAACACCAACCCGGTGCATGCCCTGCTGTACCTCATCGTCTCGCTGCTGGCGGTGTCGATGTGCTTCTTCGCCCTGGGCGCGCCCTTTGCCGGCGCACTGGAAATCATCGTCTACGCCGGCGCCATCATGGTGCTGTTCGTCTTCGTGGTGATGATGCTGAACCTCGGACCGGCAATCGCCGAACAGGAAAAGAAGTGGCTCAAGCCCGGTATCTGGACCGGCCCTGCCCTGCTTTCGCTGGTGCTCTTGGCCGAACTGCTTTACGTGCTGTTCGGCAATGCCAGCGGCGCCACCATCGGTCACACCACCGTGGACTCCAAGGCAGTCGGCATCGCCCTCTTCGGCCCGTACCTGCTCGCCGTGGAACTGGCTTCCATGCTGCTGCTCGCAGCCCTGGTAGCCGCCTTCCACCTCGGCCGCCACGAAGCTAAGGAATAAGCCATGAACGCAATCCCTCTGGAACATGGCCTCGCGGTCGCCGGCGTGCTCTTCTGCCTGGGCCTCACCGGCCTGATGGTGCGCCGCAACATCCTGTTCGTGCTCATGAGCCTGGAAGTCATGATGAACGCCGCCGCGCTGGCCTTCGTGGTCGCCGGCGCCCGCTGGGCCCAGCCTGACGGCCAGATCATGTTCATTCTGGTGATCAGCCTTGCAGCCGCCGAAGCCTCCATCGGCCTGGCGATCCTGCTGCAGCTGTACCGCCGCTTCCATACCCTCGATATCGACGCTGCCAGCGAGATGCGCGGATGAACCTTCTATTCCTCACTTGCCTGTTCCCGCTGCTTGGCTGGTTCATCCTGGCCTTCTCCCGCGGGCGTCTCTCCGAAAACACCTCCGCCGTAATCGGCGTCGGCTCCGTGGGCCTGTCGGCCCTGGTCGCCGCCTCGATCATCTGGCAGTTCAACGTGGCCCCGCCGGAAGGCGGCGTCTACACCCAGGTGCTCTGGCAGTGGATGAGCGTGGCGGGCTTCGCGCCCAGCTTCACCCTCTACCTGGACGGCCTGTCCCTGACCATGCTCGGCGTGGTCACCGGCGTCGGCTTCCTGATCCACCTGTTCGCCTCCTGGTACATGCGCGGTGAAGAGGGTTACTCCCGCTTCTTCGCCTACACCAACCTGTTCATCGCCAGCATGCTGTTCCTGGTGCTGGGCGATAACCTGCTGTTCCTCTACTTCGGTTGGGAAGGCGTGGGTCTGTGCTCGTACCTGCTGATCGGCTTCTACTTCAAGCACACGCCCAACGGCAACGCAGCGCTGAAGGCCTTCATCGTTACCCGCGTGGGCGACGTATTCATGGCCATCGGCCTGTTCATCCTGTTCTTCCACCTGGGCACCCTGAACATCCAGGAGCTGATGAAGCTGGCCCCCGAGAAGTACGTGGCTGGCGACGCCTGGCTCTGGGTCGCCACCCTGATGCTGCTCGGCGGCGCCGTGGGCAAATCCGCCCAGCTGCCCCTGCAGACCTGGCTGGCCGACGCGATGGCGGGCCCGACCCCGGTTTCCGCGCTGATCCACGCGGCGACCATGGTGACCGCGGGCGTCTACCTGATCGCGCGTACCCACGGCCTGTTCCTGCTGACCCCGGAAATCCTCGAACTGGTCGGCATCGTCGGTGGCGTGACCCTGGTCCTGGCCGGCTTCGCCGCCCTGGTGCAGACCGACATCAAGCGCATCCTCGCCTACTCCACCATGAGCCAGATCGGCTACATGTTCCTCGCCCTCGGCGTGGGTGCATGGGACGCGGCGATCTTCCACCTGATGACCCACGCCTTCTTCAAGGCCCTGCTGTTCCTTGCCTCCGGCGCGGTGATCAACGCCTGCCACCACGAGCAGAACATCTTCAAGATGGGCGGCCTGTGGAAGAAGTTGCCGCTGGCCTACGCCTGCTTCATCGTCGGCGGCGCGGCCCTGGCGGCCCTGCCCCTGGTCACCGCCGGCTTCTACTCCAAGGACGAGATCCTCTGGGAAGCCTTCGCCAGTGGCCATAGCGGCCTGCTCTACGCTGGCCTCGCGGGCGCCTTCCTGACCTCGATCTACACCTTCCGCCTGATCTTCATCGCCTTCCACGGCGAAGCGAAGACCGAAGCCCATGCCGGCCACGGCATCGCCCACAGCCTGCCGCTGGTGGTGCTGCTGGTGCTGTCCACCTTCGTCGGCGCGCTGATCACCCCGCCGCTGGCCGGTGTCCTGCCGGAAAGCGTCGGCCATGCCGGTGGCGAGGCCAAGCACAGCCTGGAAATCGCTTCGGGCGCCATCGCCCTGGCGGGCATCCTCCTGGCCGCCCTGCTGTTCCTCGGCAAGCGCCGCTTCATCAGTGCCGTGGCCCAGAGCGCCCCGGGCCGCTTCCTCAGTGCCTGGTGGTACGCCGCCTGGGGCTTCGACTGGCTCTACGACCTGCTGTTCGTCAAACCCTACCTGCTGGCCTGCCGCCTGCTCCGTCGCGACCCCATCGACGGCACCATCGGCCTGGTCCCGCGTGTAGTGAAGGGCGGCAACTTCGCCCTCAGCCGTAGCCAGACCGGCCAGCTGCGCTGGTACGCCGTATCCATCGTCGGCGGAGCCGTGCTCGTGCTCGGCGCCGTGCTGCTGACCTGAATCTTCTTAAGGAATTGAGCCCGTCATGATTCTGCCCTGGCTAATCCTGATTCCCTTCATCGGTGGCCTGCTCTGCTGGCAAGGTGAGCGCTTCGGCGCCACCCTGCCCCGCTGGATCGCCCTGCTCACCATGACCCTGCTGTTCGTCCTCGGCCTCTGGCTGTGGGCGACCGGCGACTTCACCCTGGCTCCCGCGCCCGGCACCGAGCCGGTTTGGGCGGAAGAGTTCAAGGTGCAGTGGATCGAGCGCTTCGGCGTCACCATCCACCTGGCCCTGGACGGCATCTCCATCCTGATGATCGTCCTCACTGGCCTGCTCGGTGTGCTGTCCGTGCTCTGCTCCTGGCGTGAAATCCAGAACCGCGTCGGTTTCTTCCATCTCAACCTGATGTGGATCCTCGGCGGCGTGGTCGGCGTGTTCCTCGCCATTGACCTGTTCCTGTTCTTCTTCTTCTGGGAAATGATGCTGGTGCCGATGTACTTCCTCATCGCGCTCTGGGGTCATAGCGGCAGCAAGGGCAAGACCCGCATCAACGCCGCCACCAAGTTCTTCATCTACACCCAGGCCAGCGGCCTGATCATGCTGGTGGCCATCCTCGGCCTGGTACTGGTGAACTACAGCAACACCGGCGTGCTGACCTTCAACTACGCCGACCTGCTGAAGACCCAGCTCGCCCCCGGTACCGAGTACCTGCTGATGCTCGGCTTCTTCGTCGCCTTCGCGGTGAAGTTCCCGGTGGTTCCGTTCCACTCCTGGCTGCCCGATGCCCACGCCCAGGCCCCGACTGCGGGCTCCGTGGACCTCGCCGGTATCCTGCTGAAGACCGCCGCCTACGGCATGATCCGTTTCGCCCTGCCGCTGTTCCCCAACGCCTCGGCCGAGTTCGCGCCGATCGCCCAGTGGCTCGGCGTATTCGCCATTGTCTACGGTGCCCTGCTGTCCTTCGCCCAGACCGATATCAAGCGCCTGGTGGCCTACTCCAGCGTGTCCCACATGGGCTTCGTGCTGATCGCCATCTACTCCAGCAGCCAGATCGCCCTGCAGGGCGCCATCGTGCAGATGATCGCCCACGGTCTCTCCGCTGCCGCACTCTTTATCCTGTGTGGCCAGCTGTACGAGCGACTGCACACCCGTGACATGCGCGAAATGGGCGGTATCTGGAATCGCATGCCATACCTGCCCGGCATCAGCCTGTTCTTCGCCGCCGCCGCCCTCGGCCTGCCGGGCACCGGCAACTTCGTCGGCGAGTTCCTGATCCTGGTCGGCGCCTTCCAGCAGGTACCGTGGATTGCCGTACTGGCCTCCACTGGCCTCGTGTTCGGCTCGGTCTACTCGCTGATCATGATCCACCGCGCCTACTTCGGCCCGTCGAAGAACGACAACGCCTACGAAGGCCTGCGCTATCGCGAACTGACCATGGTCCTGGGCCTTGCCGGCCTCCTGATCCTGCTCGGCATCTACCCGCAACCGGTACTGGATACCTCCGCTGCGACCATGCACGGCGTGCACCAGTGGCTGGACTCCGCCGTCAATCAACTTGTTGCCCGGTAAGTAGGTTATGGAATTCACGACTCAACACCTGATTGCCCTGCTACCGCTGCTGGTCACCTGCGCCACCATTGTCGTGGTGATGCTGGCCATCGCCTGGAAGCGGCACCACTCCTGGACCTTCGGCCTCTCGGTCATCGGTCTGAACCTCGCCCTGCTGTCCATCATCCCGGCACTGAAGGTCGCTCCCCTGGAAGTGACCCCGCTGATGATGATCGACAACTTCGGCGCCTATTACATGGCGCTGGTCCTGGCCGGCACCCTCGCCTGCGTCACCCTGATCCACGCCTACCTGGGCGGTGAATCGGGCAAGGGCTACCCGGGCAACCGCGAAGAGATGTACCTGCTGATCCTCCTGGCCGCCGCCGGCGGCCTGGTACTGGTCACCGCGCAGCACCTGGCCGGCCTGTTCATCGGCCTGGAACTGCTTTCGGTACCGGTTTACGGCCTGGTGGCGTACGCCTTCTTCAACAAGCGTTCCCTGGAAGCCGGCATCAAGTACATGGTGCTGTCCGCCGCCGGTTCCGCCTTCCTGCTGTTCGGCATGGCCCTGCTCTATGCCGACGCCGGCAGCCTGAGCTTCAGCCAGCTGGCCGCCGCCGGTACCTCCAGCGTGCTGTCCCAGCTCGGCATCGGCATGATGCTGATCGGCCTCGCATTCAAGCTGTCCCTGGTTCCGTTCCACCTCTGGACCCCGGACGTGTACGAAGGCGCCCCGGCGCCGGTGGCCGCCTTCCTGGCCACCGCAAGCAAGGTGGCCGTGTTCGCCGTGCTGCTGCGTCTCTATCAGCTCTCCCCGGCGACCGCCGGCGGCTGGCTGAACGACCTGCTGACCGTCATCGCCATCGCCTCCATCCTGTTCGGCAACCTGCTGGCCCTGGTGCAGAACAACATCAAGCGTCTGCTGGGCTACTCCTCCATCGCCCACTTCGGCTACCTGCTGGTGGCGCTGATCGCGAGCAAGGGCCTGGCCGTGGAAGCCATCGGTGTCTACCTGGCCACCTACGTGCTGACCAGCCTGGGCGCCTTCGGTGTCGTCACCCTTATGTCCACCCCCTACAGCGGCCGTGACTGCGATGCCCTGTACGAGTACCGCGGCCTCTTCTGGCGCCGTCCGTACCTGACCGCCGTGCTCACCGTGATGATGCTGTCGCTCGCCGGCATCCCGCTCACCGCAGGCTTCATCGGCAAGTTCTTCGTGATCGCCGCCGGTGTCGAATCCGGCCTCTGGTGGCTGCTGGGGGCCATGGTCCTGGGTAGCGCCATCGGTGTGTTCTACTACCTGCGCGTCATGGTCACCCTGTTCCTGGTGGAGCCGAACCTGCGTCGTCACGATGCGGACCTGCACTGGGCCCAGCGCGCCGGCGGCATCATGCTGCTGTTCGTGGCCCTGCTGGCCTTCTTCCTCGGTGTCTACCCGCAGCCGCTGCTGGACCTGGTCCAGCACTCCGGTCTGGTGGCCCTGGCCAACTGAGGCAAGCCCGAGCAACGAAAAACCCGGCCAGGTGCCGGGTTTTTTGTGGGCGGTTTCCTGGGGGCTGCGTCAGGCCCTGCTCCATGGGGTGGGTAAAGGAACCGAGGCCATGTGGCCGCCGAGCGGCTTCGAGGGGCGGACATCGCTCCGCATTTCCAGCATTCGAGACCGATCCCTCCGCCTATGGTGGACCGTTGAAGCGCGGTCCACCCCAAGCACCGGGCAGAACTGCAGATGGCCGTTATGACCATCAGATCCTGAACTGCCTCACCAACCCGCCCAGGCTGTCGCCCAGCCGGGAAAGACTGCGGGCGGTCTCGGCACCCTGGCGGGTTTCCTCCGCCACGCTGTCCACCGCCACGGCGATCTGGTGCACGCTGCGGTTGATCTCCTCGGCCACCGCAGTCTGCTCCTCGGCGGCGCTGGCGATCTGGGCGTTCATGGCATTGATGGTGCCGATCAGCCCGGCGATGGCATCCAGGGAGGCGCCTGCCTGGTTGGCCTGGCTGCTGGTGGTTTCGCCGGCATCGCTGGAGCGGCGCATCGCGGTCACCGCGTCCTGGGTTCCCTGCTGCAGGCGATCGATCATGCCCTGGATTTCCTGGGTGCTCTGCTGCGTGCGGCTGGCCAGGGCGCGGACCTCGTCCGCCACCACGGCGAAGCCGCGGCCCGCCTCACCGGCGCGCGCCGCTTCGATGGCCGCGTTGAGTGCCAGGAGGTTGGTCTGTTCAGCGATGGAGCGGATCACGCCAAGCACGCTGACGATGGACTGCACGTCCTGCTGCAGGCTGTCCAGGGACAGGCCGCTGCTACGGATATCGCCCACCAGGGCATGAATGCGGGTGATGCTGCCGTCCACCACCTGCTTGGCGGCCTGGCCCTCCTGGTCGGTCTGCCGGGCCGCCTCGGCCGCGCCTTGCGCGCTCCTGGCCACTTCATGCGCGGCGGCGGACATCTCGTTGATGGCGGTCGCCACCTGGTCGGTCTCCTGGCGCTGGCGATCCATGGCCTGCTCGGATCGCTGTGCCTGCGCAGCCACCTCCCCCACCAGCGCCGTGAGCTGGCCGGTCATGTCGACGATCTGGCGTACCAGGCCATGGATCTTCTCGACGAAGCGGTTGAAGGAGCCCGCCAGTTCGCCAAGCTCGTCATGGCTGTCGACCACCAGGCGGCGGGTCAGGTCGCCTTCGCCGGCGGCGATGTCGTCCAGGTTGGCCCTGATCCGCTGCAACGGGCGCACCAGGGCATTGGCCAGTCCCAGGCCAACCAGGCCGAAGATCACCAGCAGCACGGCAGCGATCACCACCACGCTGGTCACGATGGTGCTCACGCGCTCGTCGATCTCTCGCTCCACTTGCGCCACCTGGGCCGCCACGCCATCCAGGTTCACCGCAGTGCCCAGGGCCAGGTCCCACTTGGGCAGGTAGTAGCTGTAGGCCAACTTGGGTACCAGCACGCTCTCGTTGCCCGGTAGGGAGGAGCTGTACTCCACGTAGTTGGAGCCGTCCTTGGCCACCGCCACCAGGCGGTCGTTCACGGCTACGCCGTTGGGGTCCTTGCGGCCGGTGAAACTCTTGCCCACATCTACCGGGCTGTCACCGCGAAACAGGCGAATCACCTGGGAGTCGTAGCCGAAGAAATAGCCGTCCTTGCCGTACTTGATCTTCGACAGAATGGCGATGGCCTGGTCGCGGCTGGCGGCGTCGCCCTGGGCCGAAGCGTCGTACAGTGCCTGCACCGACCCCAGGGCGATCTGCATGTAGCTCCTGAGTTCTTCGCGGCTCTCGCCGATCAGGCGCTCGCGGGTGTTCTTCACTTCGTCTTCGGCCAGGCGGTGGATCACCTGGGTCACCGCGCCGGACAGCACCAGCGCGAAGAGGATCACAGGCACCAGGGCCAACAGCAGGACTTTGGTCTTCAGGGTCAAACGCATCGGGGCAATCCTCGAAAAGCAGGGGTCCGGAAAGCAAGACGGGGTTGCCGTCTTATCGGCAACCCCGTGCGCACCTTAAGCGACTGTAAAGTCGAAATGATCAAGCGAACGCCAGTACCGGCGCGCGCTAGAGGACCATCGCAGCGGCCCAGCCAAACGCCAGCAGCGGCAGGTTGTAATGCAGGAAAGTGGGCACCACGGTGTCCCAGATATGGTTGTGCTGGCCATCCACGTTCAGGCCCGCGGTCGGGCCCAGGGTGGAGTCGGACGCGGGAGACCCGGCGTCGCCCAGGGCCCCTGCGGTGCCGACGATGCTGACGATCGCCAGCGGGCTGAAGCCCAGTTGCACGCACAGCGGCACGAAGATGGCCGCGATGATCGGCACGGTGGAGAAGGACGAACCGATGCCCATGGTCACCAGCAGGCCCACCAGCAGCATCAGCAGCGCCCCCAGCGGCTTGCTGTGGCCGATCCAGCCGGCCGAAGCATCCACCAGGGTCGCTACCTGGCCGGTTTCGCGCATCACCTCGGCGAAGCCCGAGGCGGCAATCATGATGAAGCCGATCATGGCCATCATCTTCATGCCCTCGGTAAACAGGTCGTCCGCTTCCTTCCAGCGCACCACGCCCGACAGCGAGAAGATCACGAAGCCCAGCAGCGCACCGATGATCATCGAGTCCAGCCAGAGCTGCACCACGAACGCGACCAGGATGGCCACACCGGCCACGCCGAGGCTCATCGGGTTGTAGGCGACGCTCACCTGCTCGGCCTGGGCGATGCGCTCCAGGTCATAGGTGCGCTTGCCGCGATAGCTCACGAACACTGCGATGAACAGGCCGGCGACCATGCCCAGCGCCGGTATCAACATCGCCTCGGTGACATTCACACCGGTAACGTCGACGCCACTTTTCACCACATTCGCCAGCAGGATCTCGTTCAGGAAAATGTTGCCGAATCCCACCGGCAGGAACATGTAGGGCGTGATCAGGCCGAAGGTGATCACGCAGGCGACCAGCCGGCGATCGATGGACAGCCGCGTCAGCACATAGAGAAGAGGGGGAACCAGCAATGGAATGAAGGCGATGTGGATCGGCAGGATGTTCTGCGAGGAAATCGCCACGCACAGCAACAAGGCGACCAGCAGCCATTTCAGTGCATTGCCGCCGTTGGCTTCCTGGCGGCCCACCAGTGCCAGGGCCTTGTCCGCCAACGCGTGGGCCAGGCCGGAACGCGCGATGGCCACGGCGAATGCACCCAATAGCGCGTAGGACAGTGCCACGGTGGCGCCGCCACCCAGGCCCTTGTTGAAGGCCGACAGGGAACCTTCGATCCCCAGGCCGCCGACCAGGCCACCCACCAGCGCGCCGATGATCAGGGCCACCACCACATGGACCCGGCACAGGCTGAGGACCAGCATGATCCCCACCGCCGCCACTACCGCATTCATCGCCTCTCCCCACCTTTGCAGGCCATGCCGGCCGCGAAAAAAAGCGCGCACTTTGCCCAAACCGGGGGCGGCTGTCAAAAGCGTTCGGAATATTGGGCGTAGTGTGCATAATTCTTGCCTGCAAATTGCGCCCTCGTGCATTCCGCACGGCTATTCGTCGTCTTCGCGTCAAGAAATCGCCGCTCGCGCCGACAACGAATGAAGTTCCGACGAGACAGAAGGAAGTCCCAATGCCGTTCAATCGCCTGTCCATCCAGTGGAAAATCACCCTGCTCGCCGGCCTCTGCCTGCTGGCCATCGTGACCCTGCTGGTCGGTTCGTCCCTGTACCAGTCCGAGCGCAGCGCCAGCCTGGTGAAGGCCGACAGCAGCCGGATGCTCGACCAGAGCGCACGCCTGCGCCTGCAGGC
This sequence comes from Pseudomonas lalkuanensis, assembly GCF_008807375.1. Lineage (NCBI taxonomy): Bacteria > Pseudomonadati > Pseudomonadota > Gammaproteobacteria > Pseudomonadales > Pseudomonadaceae > Metapseudomonas > Metapseudomonas lalkuanensis. The sequence goes on from NZ_CP043311.1 coordinate 3,381,908, forward strand.
CCGCGCGGAGCTGCAGGCCATCCGCATCCAGCGCTACTTCATGGACACCTACCAGTACGGCAAGGGCTTCTCGCGCCAGGTGTTGTTCCTCAAGGAACAGGCGGAAAAGCGCTTCCTCGACGCCTTCGACCTGCGTGAAGACCTGACCCGCCAAGTCCGCACCAGCCTGGAAGCCAACCCGGAAATCCTCGGCCTCTACCTGGTCTTCGAACCCAACGCCCTGGACGGCAAGGACGAACTCTTCGTCGACCAGGCCGAACTCGGCAGCAACGACAAAGGCCGCTTCTCCCTTTATTGGGCTCAACCCACCCCCGGCAAGCTCGAATCGGAATCCATGACCGAGGAGCTGCTCGCCGACAGCAGCACCGGCCCCAGCGGCGCACCCTACAACGCCTGGTACACCTGCCCGATGAAAACCGGTCAGTCCTGCGTGCTGGACCCCTACTTCGATAACGTCGGCGGCCGCCAGGTGCTGATGACCAGCATCGCCTTCCCGCTGCAATTGAACGGCAAGACCATCGGCGTCATGGGCCTTGACATCAGCCTGGAAAGCCTCCAGCAGTTGAGCATGTCCGGTAACCGTGAGCTGTATGACGGCAACGGCCACGTGAGCATCCTCAGCCCGGCCGGCCTGCTCGCCGGCCACAGCCGCGACGCCAGCCTGCTCAGTGCGAAGCTGGACAAGGCCTTTGGTGAAAACGCCAGCGAACTGGCCGGCAACCTCCAGGCCGGCAAGGCCGTGGAACTCAAGCACAACGGCATGCTGCGGGTGATGCAGCCGTTCAAGCCGATCCCCACCGCTGCACCCTGGAGCGTGCTGCTGGAAGTACCGGAGAAGGTCCTGCTGGCGCCGGCCCTGGAACTGGATGCCAAACTCGATTCGCAGAACCACACCGCCAACCTGGTCGGCCTGTTGATCGGCCTCGTCTCGGGCGTCGCCGGCCTGCTGCTGGTGTGGCTCACCGCCCGCGGCGTGACCCGGCCGATCCAGGGCGTGGCGCACATGCTCCGTGACATCGCCAGCGGCGAGGGCGACCTCACCCGGCGCCTGGACTACGCCCGCCAGGACGAGCTGGGCGAGCTGGCCGGCTGGTTCAACCGTTTCCTCGACAAGCTGCAGCCGATCATCGCCGACGTGAAGCGCTCGGTGCAGGACGCCCGCGGCACCGCCGACCAGTCCGCCGCCATCGCCAGCCAGACCAGCGCCGGCATGCAGCAGCAGTACCGCGAAGTCGACCAGGTGGCCACCGCCTCCAACGAGATGAGCGCCACCGCCCAGGACGTCGCCCGCAGCGCCGCCCAGGCCGCCGAAGCCGCCCGCGGCGCCGACCATGCCACCCGGGAAGGCCTCGGCGTGATCGGCAAGACCACCAGCGCCATCGAGCAACTGGCCAGCGAAATGAGCGCGGCCATGGAAGAAGTGCAGGCCCTGGCCAACAGCAGCGAGCAGATCGGCTCGGTGCTGGAAGTGATCCGCGCCATCGCCGAACAGACCAACCTGCTGGCGCTCAATGCCGCCATCGAGGCCGCGCGGGCCGGCGAGGCCGGGCGCGGCTTCGCGGTGGTGGCCGACGAGGTGCGCAACCTGGCCAAGCGCACCCAGGATTCGGTGGAGGAAATCCGCCAGGTGATCGAGGGCCTGCAGCACGGCACCCGCGAAGTGGTCGGCTCGATGCACAGCAGCCACCGCCAGGCGCAGGGCAGCGTCGAGCAGGTGGAACAGGCGGTGGCGGCGCTGCAGCGCATCGGCGAGGCGGTGACGGTGATCACCGACATGAACCTGCAGATCGCGTCTGCCGCCGAGGAACAGAGCGCGGTGGCCGAGGAGATCAACCGCAACGTGGCGGCGATCCGCGACGTCACCGAATCCCTTTCCGGCCAGGCCGAGGAGTCCGCCCAGGTCAGCCAGGCGCTGAACCGCCTGGCCAACCACCAGCAGGGGCTGATGGATCAGTTCCGCGCGTAGGGTGAATGTCGCGCTTTGCATCCACCAGCGCGGCCGAGCCCGAGCCCGGCACTGATGCCCTAGGCTTTCCCGTGGGAGCCAATTCATTCGCGAAAGCAGGCCGCAGGTCTGTCCCGGGGAGCCCCTGCCACACCGACGAACCCTCACCCCCGGCCCCTCTCCCTGAAGAGGAGAGGGGTGACTCGCGCCGGAACCACCGCCGCACCGGCGATGCTCTGCTTTTCTGTGGGCGCCAATTCATTCGCGAAAGCAGGGCACCCTCCTGCCCTGAGGTACTCGCAACGGGCACTCCCCCCTCCCCCTCCTGGCGCCATCCGTGTCTCAACCTGGCGTGCATTCGCTTGCCGGCTCGCAAACCGCCGGCTAGCCTGCTCCCCCGTCTGAACAAGGAACCCCTAGATGCTGAACATCGTCCTGATCGCCGGCTCCAGCCGCGCCAACAGTCAGTCGGGCAAGGTTGCCCGTTTCATCCGCCAGCGCCTGATCGAACTCGACAAGGCCAGCCCCAGCTCCTGCAGCATCATCGACCTCGGCCAGGGCCCGCTGCCCCTGTGGCCGGCAGAAGACACCGGCCCCTGGAGCGGATACCAGCAGCAACTGCGCGACGCCGACGCAGTGGTGGTGATCGCCCCCGAGTGGAACGGCATGGCCTGCCCGGCCATCAAGAACTTCTTCATCTACGCCAGCAAGGCCGAGCTGGCGCACAAACCGGGCCTGCTGGTGGGCGTGTCCTCCGGCATCGGCGGCGGCTATCCCATCAGTGAGCTGCGCGCTTCCAGCTACAAGAACTGCCGCCTCTGCTACCTGCCGGAGCACCTGATCATTCGCGGTGTCGAGAAAGTGCTGAACGACGTCGAGCCGGCGAGCGAAGACGACCAGCGCATCCGCGCCCGCATGGACTATGACCTGGATATCCTGGCTCGTTACGCCGAAGCCCTGAAGCCGGTCCGCGAAGCCATCGACATGAGCATCCCGGCCTTCGCCAACGGCATGTAAGCGACCGTTGCAGGGGCGACGACAATCGCCCCTACAGCAACTGGTGCTTGTGCAGCAGACGATAGAACGTCGGCCGCGACACCCCCAGCACCTTGGCCGCATGACTGAGGTTGCTGCTGTAATGGGCCAGGGCGTCGCATAACGCCTGATACTCCGCCCGCCGCTTGTAATCCTCCAGCGTGCCCAGCAGGGTCCCGTCCACCGGGGCGCTCTGCAGTCCCAGGTCATCCGCCTCGATGGGACCATTCTCCGCCAGGGCATAACCCCGCCTTACCCGGCTGGCCAGCTCGCGCACATTGCCGGGCCAGCGGTGACGGACCATGGCGGCCAACGCCTCCTCACTGAAATGGCTGGGCCGACGCCCCGCCTCCAGGCTGTAGAGATCAACGAAGTACCCCGCTAACAGGGCGATATCGCCCTGGCGTTTGCGCAGAGGGGTGATCTGCAGGCGGTTCTGTTCCAGCCACTGGCACAGGCCAGGATGGAACGTCCCCTGCTCCACCAGGTCGCTCAGTTCCTCGCGGGTCGAAGCCAGCACCCGCACATCAAGGCTCAGCACCTCGCCATCGGCGTGGCGCAGGGTCTTCGAGCGCAGGCAGGACAACAGACGCTCCTGCTGGCCAGGCGGCAACTCATGGACGGCGTCAAGGAACAGGGTGCCGCCATTGGCCGACGCCAGCTTGCCCTGGTGGCCGAACAGCAGATTGGCGGTTTCCACTTCAGGCAATACGCCACAGTTGAAACTGACGAATGGCCCCGCCACCCGCCGCGACATGCGGTGCAGAGTCCGCGCCACCAGTTCCTTGCCGCTGCCGCTCTCCCCCACGATCAGCACGGGCTTCTCGCACGGCCCCAGGCGCGCCAGTTGCTTGCGCAGGTCCCGCAACGGCCGGCTCTGGCCCAGCAATTCATTCTGGTCGCCCCGGCGATTGCCGATGCCGCGCAGGCGCGCGATGCCGAAAGCGCGTCCCAGCAGGCCCTGCAGACGCGGCAGGTCTACCGGTAGCGGCACGGCGTCGAAGAACCACTCGCCGATGAACTCATCCACGCCCGCCCCCGTATCGGTCAGCGGATCGATCAATGCGATCCATTCGGTGCCACTGCGGCTGATCAGGTGCTTGATCCCCTCCGCGCGTTCCAGATGGTCGCCGCGCAATCGCAACAGCCCGATGTCGTAGCTGGCCGCCAGGGCCTGGTCCAGGTTCTGGCTGGACACTGTCCAGCCCGCCTCTTCCAGGTGGGGAAGGATACGCCGGCAGTGGTCGCAAGGGTCGACCAGCAGGAGGCGTCGCGGTGCAGAGGAGGTGGCTTCCAAAATGAACCTTCCTTGACGCCAAAAATTTGCATTGCCAATAAAAACAATAGTTTGGACGCACTATTTGTAACGCTAGCAAGAACTTTGGCGCGCTATGGAATCTTTCTCTATAAGCGCAATTCTCCTTCGAACTTTGACCTCCCCCGCCTTCGGCAATCGTCTCGACAGCGTTCCAATCCGGGCCAATACTCGTGCGATTCCTTCCCTGCCTTGCGGGGCCTGCCATGAACCTGCTCCTACGTGCTGCCACGCTCGACGATCTGTCGGCGTTAGTAGAGCTTGAGAGTCGCTGTTTCGAGGTTGCCCGCCTCGGCCGGCAGCAGTTTCGCTGGATGATGCTGGAAGCCAATGGCTGTCTGATGGTGGCCGAGGGCGACGGCCACTCGCTGCTCGGTTATGCGCTGGTGCTGTTCCGCCAGGGCAGCACCTTGGCCCGCCTCCACTCTGTCGCCACTGACCCGCGCGCCCGCGGCAACGGAATCGGCCAGCGCCTGCTGGACATGGCCGAAGCCAGCGCCCGCGAGCATGACTGCGCCTACCTGCGGCTGGAGGTGTGCCCCGACGATCGCGACGCCGTGGCCCTGTTCGAGCGCAATGGCTACGACCACCTGGAACTGCTGAGCGACTTCTTCCCCGACCACCGCGAAGCCCTGCGCATGGAGAAACGCGTGGTCCGGCATCCGCAGGCGCTGCAGCGCCCCGTGCCCTATTACCATCAGACCACCGAATTCACCTGCGGCCCGGCGTGCCTGCTGATGGCCATGGGCGCCCTGGACGGTGCAGTGCCGGGCAATCACCAGGACGAGTTGCGTCTCTGGCGCGAAGCCAGCAGCGTGCACATGCCCGGCGGCCACGGCGGCTGCAGCCCACACGGACTGGCGCTGGCAGCCTGGCGACGCGGCTATCGGGTCAGGCTGCACCTGAGCGACAAGGGCCCGTTGTTCCTCGATGAGGTGCGCAATGCCGGCAAGCGCGAGGTGATCCGCCAGGCCCACGAGGACTTCTGTTCCGCCCTGGAGAACACCGACGTCGAACAGCACCTCGGTGACGAACTGGACCTGCGCCCCGTGCTGGCAGCCGGCGGCCAACCCCTGGTGCTGGTGGACGGCCATCGCCGCAGTCGCAGCCGGGCGCCCCACTGGGTGCTGGTCACCGATTGCGACCACAACTTCATCTATATGCACGACCCCAATGCCGAACGCAGCCTGCACAGGCGCGCGCAGGACTGTCAGCACATTCCGGTCACCCATCGGGAGTTCGAGCGCATCAGCCGTTTCGGCCTGGGGAAACAGCGCGCGGCGGTCGTGCTCTATCCGCGAGGGACTTAGCACAATTACGTAGTAGCACCTTGCCAACCCCCTTAGCGATTGGCATAAGGTAGGAATTTTTCAGCAAGCTACAAGGAAGTATCTGATGCGCGTGCTTCGCCGTGTCCTTTGGCTGGTGCTTTTCCTCCTGCTCGCGGGCCTTGCGGTCGTCCTCTATTACGTCGCCAACCCCAACCTCCCGACCTACCAGGCGCCCGACCAGCTGCACTACCTGGACCAGTGGAGCGACCAGGAGCGCCAGACCTACTACTACACGCCTCAAGGCACCACGGTTAAGGGCCTGCGCTACGAGTGGTTCACCGCGCTGGAACTGCCCTTCTCCCGCGACAGGTTCGCCCGCCCGGAATACCTGGCTCGCTTCGGCTTCCTGGTAGATCCGAAACAGTCCGCCACCCCGCAGAACCCCGGCAACCTGCCGGTGGGCATGACGCGTCACGAAGACGAGAAGACCGGCGTCCATTACCTGGATATCAGCTGCGCCGCCTGCCACACCGGCGAGCTGCGCTACAGGGGCCAGGCCGTGCGCATCGACGGCGGCGCCGCGCTGCACTCCCTGGCCTCCACCGTGCCCACCCTGCGCGGCGGCGGCTTTGGCCAGGCGCTGGGCATGAGCATGGCCTTCACCTACTACAACCCGCTGAAGTTCAGCCGCTTCGCCGAACAGGTGCTGGGGGAGCGTTACCCCGAGGGCAAGGACGAGCTGCGCCGCGACTTCAAGAACGTCCTCGACCGTCTGCTCGGTACCGCCTGGAACGATACCCATCGCGGGCTCTACCCCACCCAGGAAGGCTTCGGCCGCACCGACGCCTTCGGCCGCATCGCCAACAGCGTCTATGGCGACGCCATCAGCCCCGACAACTACCGTGTAGCCGACGCCCCGGTGAGCTACCCGCACCTCTGGGACATCTGGAAGTTCGACTGGGTGCAGTGGAACGCCTCGGCCATGCAACCCATGGCACGCAACGTCGGCGAAGCGCTGGGCGTCGGTGCCACCCTGCACCTGTTCCAGCCGGACGGCAGTGCTGTCCCGGAAGCCGAACGCTACGCCTCCAGCGTGCGCGTGCGCGATCTCCATACCCTGGAAGAAACCCTGAAACGGCTCGCCCCACCGCGCTGGCCGGAAGAGGTCTTCGGCAAGGTGGACATGGCCCGCGCCAGCCAGGGCCGTGCCCTGTTCGCCGAGAACTGCGCCTACTGCCACGCCCCCCACGTGGTACCGGCGGACAAGCGCATGGCGCCCGACCGTGATCCCGAGTGGCACATGCGCGTCGTGCCCATCGAAGAAATCGGCACCGACTCCACCACCGCCGACAACATCGCCGACCACCGCTTCGACATCAGCAAGCTGGGCTGGACCCGTGAGCAACTGGCCAAGCTGGATGTGAAGCTGTTCGACGGCAGCCTCGACAAGATCGACTTCAAGCGCATTTCCAGCGCCCAGGGCCTGGCCTACATCACCGCCTTCGTCGAGAACCAGGCCTACAAGCAGGCCGGTATTTCCGGCGAGGAACGCGCCCGTATGGACGGCTTCGGCCTGCCCATCGGCGTGCAGGAAAAACGCGGCTACAAGCCCCGCCCCCTGGACGGCATCTGGGCCACCCCGCCCTTCCTGCACAACGGTTCGGTGCCCACCCTGTTCCAGCTGCTTTCCCCGGTCACCGAACGGGTCAGCCAGTTCCATGTCGGCAGCTTCGAGTACGACCCGAAATTCGTCGGCTTCCAGACCACCGCCTTCCCCGGCAGCTTCCTGCTGGATACCCGCATCAAGGGCAATGGCAACGGAGGCCACGAGTTCCGCGACGGTTGCCGCAAGAACGGCGTGATTGGCCGTGCCCTCTCCCCGGATGAGCGCCTGGCGCTGATCGAGTACCTCAAGGTGCTCGGCAACCCTGCGCTGGAAGGCCAGCTCACCCCGGTGGAGCCCCGCCCCTGGACGCCCGGACCGTCCTGCGAGGGCTGAACCCTCGCCAACACTGAAGCAGACAAAGGACACAAGCACTCATGCTCAAGCGTTTCTGGCTCTGGCTCGGCCGACTCCTCGGCAAGCTCCTTCTCTTCGTGCTGGTGGTCGGCGCGATCGGCTGGCTGGCAGGCGAGGCCTACTACGGCTGGAAGTTTTCCGGTCCGGTGCCCACCGAAGAAGTCATCCCCGCCGATGAAGCGGTACAGACCCGCGCCATCATCGAGGACGCCGTCCGCATCGTCGAACAGCACCGCGACAACACCCGCGTGCTGCGCGACGCCCATGCCAAGGCCCATGGTTGCGTGAAGGCGGAAGTCAGCGTCCTGCCGGACCTGGACAACAGCCTGCGTGCCGGCGTCTTCGCCGAGCCGGGCAAGACCTGGCAGGCGGTGATGCGACTGTCCAACGGTAACGCTTTCCCGCAGTTCGACAGTGCGCGCGACGCCCGAGGCCTGGCCATCAAATTGTTCGACGTGCCCGGCGAAAAGTTGATGAAGAGCCCGGTACACGCCAACGAACAGGACTTCGTGATGTTCAACCATCCGGTGTTCTTCGTGCGTGACGTGGCCGAGTACCGGCAGAACTTCAACGCCCAGGCCAACGGCCAGAAAGTCGGCGCCTTCTTCCCCGGCCTCGACCCGCGCAGCTGGGAAATCCGTCACCTGATCATCGCCCTGAAGACCCTCGCACCGGCTCCGGACAGCCCGGTTAGCGCCACCTACAGCTCCATTTCGCCGTACAAGCTGGGCCAGGCGAACATCAAGTACCGGGTCATTCCCGACCCGCAGAGCTGCCCGCCCTACGCGTTGCCGGAGCAGAACACCGCCCTGCCCAACTTCCTGCGCAATGCCCTGTACCAGCAACTGTCCCTCGACCGTGTGCCGGCCTGCTTCGCCTTCCAGGTACAGAAGCAGAACGCCCAGCACTACATGCCGATCGAGGACACCAGCGTCGAGTGGGACGAATCCATCTCCCCCTTCGTGACCGTCGCCACCATCAAGGTCCCGGCTCAGGACTTCGACAGCCGCGAGCAGAACCTCGCCTGCGACAACCTCTCCTTCAACCCCTGGCACGGCCTGCCCGAGCATCGCCCCATCGGCGGCATCAACCGGTTGCGCAAGGCGGTGTACGAGGCGGTGAGCGCCTATCGCCACGAACGCAATGGAGCGAGCGACGCGACCAGCCCTTGAGAAGGTCTCTGTGGGAGCGAATTCATTCGCGAATGAATTCGCTCCCACAGGCAATGGCTGTCTGCTCCACCAGCCCCACCCATCAGTCCGGCAAGGACTTGCCCCATGCTGGTGCTAGCCTTTTCTGATACCCGCCGGGCGCCCAGAGCCCGTCCGGCGCAGCGCCTACGGGCCACCCCATCGACCGCGGATCCAGCCCGAGGCCAGCCCGGCTGCCCGTCCCGCCTTCGCCATGAAGCCCGCTCCGGACAGCGAACGTCCACAGGTCACGGAGTAAGGCCATGGCCCAACATCGCGGCGCCCTGCCACAACTGGAGGGCGAACTTTTCCTCACCGACGGTGGCATCGAGACCACCCTGGTTTTCCATGAAGGGATTGCCCTTCCCGATTTCGCGGCCTTCGTGCTGCTCAACTACCCCGACGGCCTGGGAGCCCTGCGCACGTACTTCCGCGCCTACTGCGCCCTCGCCAGCCATTACGGCACCGGGCTGATCCTGGAAAGTCCGACCTGGCGCGCCAATCCCGACTGGGCCAGGCACCTCGGCTTCACCCCCCAGGGAATGGCCGAGGCCAATCGCCAGGCCATCGCCCTGCTGCAGGAATTGCGCAGTGAAGTGGAAAGCGGCCGCACCCCGGTGGTGATCAGCGGCTGCATCGGCCCGCGGGGCGATGGTTATGTCGCCGACGAGGCCATGGACGAGTTCCAGGCGCAGCGTTACCACAGCGAGCAGATCGGCGTATTCGCCGAGACCGCCGCCGACATGGTCACTGCCCTCACCATGAACTACGTGGACGAAGCGCTGGGTATCGCCCTCGCCGCGCGCGAGGCCCGCCTGCCCGTGGTCATCTCCTTCAGCGTGGAAACCGACGGCAGGCTGCCCACCGGCCAGACACTGAAGGAAGCCATCGAGCAGGTCGACAGCGCCACCGCCGCCTACCCGGCCTACTACATGATCAATTGCGCGCACCCCGACCATTTCGAGGATGTGCTGGTACCGGGCAGCCGCTGGGTGCAGCGCATTCGCGGGTTGCGCGCCAACGCCTCGCGCCGGAGCCACGCCGAGTTGAACGAGGCGGTCGCCCTGGACAGCGGCGACCCGGAAGAACTGGGCGTCCAGTACGCGCGGCTGCGTCAGCGCCTGCCGCACATCAACGTGATGGGTGGCTGCTGCGGCACCGACCACCGTCATATCGAGCAGATCGCCAAGGCGTGCAAGCCGTTGTTCCGCGCGGCGTTGTAGTGGCCGCGATCCCTGTGGGGACGATTTCAATCGCTATGGGCCGCGCAGCGGCCCCGAAGATGGGTGGGCAGCACTTCGTCCTGCTCAGCGACTGAAGTCGCCCCCACAATACAGCCATCAACTCCCCACACATCCACTTGCACCTGCGTTTCCCACCGCGAATACCCGACAAAATGCCTCAACTATGCTGTAAGTGAACACGGCATGGCAGGAGGCCCCCCATGATCCGCTGGCTGCTTGGCAGGCTGCTGTGCCTGGCCCTGCTCTTGCCCGGCACGCTGCTGGCCGCCGGGAGCGTCACCGTGCTGAGCGTGGACGGCCCCATCGGCCCGGCCACCGCCGACTACCTGACCCGAGGCATCGAACGCGCCGAGGCCGACAAGTCGCAACTGGTGGTGATCCAGATCGATACCCCGGGCGGCCTCGACACCTCGATGCGCAGCATCATCAAGGCGATCCTCGCGAGCCCCGTGCCCGTCGCCAGCTTCGTCGGCCCCAGCGGCGCCAGGGCGGCCAGCGCCGGCACCTACATCCTCTACGCCAGCCATATCGCCGCCATGGCACCGGGAACCAACCTCGGCGCAGCGACTCCCGTGCAGATCGGCGGCATGCCCGGGCAACCGGAGGGCGACAAGCCCACCGGCGACAAGGGCGAGAAGAAGGACGACAAGACCGGCGCCAGAGGCAATGAGGAAACCCTGGCCCGCAAGCAGGTCAACGATGCTGCTGCCTACATCCGCGGCCTGGCGCAAATGCGCGGACGCAATGCCGAATGGGCCGAACAGGCGGTGCGCGAATCCGTCAGCCTGTCCGCCACCGACGCCGAGCGCCTGAAGGTGGTGGACCTGCTCGCCAATGACGTCAACGACCTGATAGCCAAGGTGAATGGGCGGACCCTCGAGATCGCCGGGCACAAGGTCACGCTCACTACCGCTGGCGCACCGCTGGTCCAGCATGAACCGGACTGGCGGGCACAGATCCTCGCGGTGATCACCAACCCCAGCGTCGCGCTGATCCTGATGATGATCGGGGTCTACGGCCTGATCTTCGAATTCTCCAACCCCGGTAGCGGCATCGGCGGTGTGATCGGCGGTATCTGCCTGATCCTCGCCCTTTATGCCCTGCAGCTATTGCCGGTGAACTTCGCCGGCATCGCCCTGATCCTGCTCGGCATCCTGTTCATGGCGGCGGAAGCCTTCATGCCCAGCTTCGGCATCATCGGCTTCGGCGGTATCGCCGCCTTCGTGGTCGGCGCCGTGATCCTGATCGACACCGAAGTACCAGGCTTCGGCATCCCCCTGTCGCTGATCGTCACCGTGGGGCTGTCCAGCGGACTGGCGATCTTCGCCATCATCGCCATGGCGGTGCGGGCGCGCAGGCAGGCGCTGGTCAGCGGCGACGCCGGGCTGGTGGGCAGCCAGGCCATCCTGCTCGACCTGGTGGCGAACGACCCGTACAGCGGCTGGGTGCAGTTGCAGGGCGAACGCTGGCAGGTGCGCAGCGAATCCCCATTGAGGAGCGGCCAGCGCGTACTGGTGCTGGCGCGCAACGGACTGTTGCTGGACGTGAAGGCGGATGAAGGTCCGCCCAAAGGAGACTGAACATGGCCTTTCCGCTGAGTTTTGCCACCCTCCTGTTCCTGCTGATCGTGCTGGCGGTTTCGGCCATCCGCATCTTCCGAGAATACGAGCGCGGCGTGGTGTTCCAGCTCGGGCGCTTCTGGAAGGTCAAGGGGCCGGGGCTGGTGCTGATCATCCCGGCCATCCAGCAGGTGGTGCGGGTGGACCTGCGCACCGTGGTGCTGGACGTGCCTCCCCAGGACGTGATTTCTCGCGACAACGTCTCGGTGAAGGTCAACGCAGTGCTCTACTTCCGGGTGCTGGACCCGCAACGCGCCATCATCCAGGTGGAGAACTTCCTCATGGCCACCAGCCAGTTGGCCCAGACCACCCTGCGCGCGGTGCTCGGCAAGCATGAGCTGGACGAGATGCTGGCCGAGCGCGAACGCCTCAACGTCGATATCCAGCAGGCCCTGGACTCCCAGACCGATGCCTGGGGCATCAAGGTCTCCAACGTCGAGATCAAGCACGTCGACATCAACGAATCCATGGTCCGCGCCATCGCCCGCCAGGCCGAGGCCGAACGCGAACGCCGGGCCAAGGTGATCCACGCCGAAGGCGAGCTGCAGGCCTCGGAGAAACTGATGCAGGCCGCCGAGATGCTCAGCCGCCAGGACGGCGCCATGCAGTTGCGCTACATGCAGACGCTCGGCTCCATCGCCAATGACAAGACCACCACTATCGTCTTCCCCCTGCCAGTGGACTTGCTCGGCGGCATGGCCAAGGGTGGGCGAAAGGACCAGGAAAGCTGACCGCATTCCCGAGATAGCCTGTTTCCCCCGAGGTTTTCAGGGAGATTCCCTGAAAACCAGCCACTATTCGGCGGGGGCGCAGCGGCCGGGTTTCTACACTTGTTCAAAGGACAACAAGAACCCTGGAGGTCGCCATGCGTATCGGAGTGCCGAAGGAGATCAAGAACCACGAATACCGGGTCGGCCTGACCCCGCAATCTGTGGCCGAATTGACCCGCCTGGGGCATGAGGTCTGGGTGGAGACCAGGGCCGGTACCGCGATCGGATTTTCCGACGAGGACTACCAGGCCGCCGGTGCCAGGACTGCCAGCGGCGCCGGGGAGGTCTTCGAGCAAGCCGAACTCATCGTCAAGGTCAAGGAACCCCTGACCCAGGAGCGCGCGCGCCTGCGTCCGGAGCAGACCCTGTTCACCTACCTCCACCTGGCCCCGGATCGCCCGCAGACCGAAGAGCTGATCGCCTCCGGCGCCACCTGCATCGCCTACGAAACCGTCACCGACAGCCATGGCCGCCTGCCCCTGCTTGCGCCCATGTCGGAAGTGGCCGGGCGCATGTCCATCCAGGCCGGTGCCAGTTGCCTGGAAAAAGCCAAGGGCGGCCGTGGCGTGCTGCTGGGCGGCGTGCCCGGCGTGGCACCGGGCAAGGTCGTGGTGCTGGGCGGCGGCGTGGTCGGTACCCATGCGCTGGCCATGGCGGTCGGCCTGGGCGCCGATGTCACCGTTCTGGACAAGAGCGTGGACACCCTGCGCCGGCTCGACTCTCTCTACGGCAATCGCATCACCACCCTGTACTCCACCCACGGCACCGTGCGCGAGCAGGTGCTGGCGGCCGACCTGGTGATTGGCGGCGTACTCATCCCCGGCGCTGCCGCACCCAAGCTCATTACCGCCGAAATGGTGGCACGCATGCAGGAAGGTGCGGTGCTGGTGGATGTGGCCATCGACCAGGGCGGTTGTGCGGAAACTTCGCATGCCACCACCCACGCCGAGCCCACCTACGTAGTCGACGGCGTGGTGCACTACTGCGTGGCCAACATGCCCGGCGCCGTGGCACGTACCTCGACCCTGGCGCTGAACAACGCCACCCTGCCCTTCGTCATCGCCCTGGCGCAGAAAGGCACGCGCAAGGCGCTGGAAGACGACCTGCACCTGCGCCATGGCCTGAACGTGGCGAAGGGACGGCTCACCAATGGCAGCGTCGCCGCCGCGCATCGTATGGACTACGTGCACCTGGAAGAAATGCTCAAGCTGCTTTGAGCTCATCTTCTTTCGCGATTGAAATCGCTCCCACAGGGCGCTCCGACTTCACCTTGTGGGAGCGAATTCATTCGCGATGCCAGTCACGCCCCGGCTCAAACCTGCACATCTTTGCCGCAAATCCGACTAACGGCGATTCAGCATTTGACGTCAAAATGCCAGCATTCGCGCCACGCTGAAAGCCGCCCGGCCGACAGCCCGAAAGGCCCCCCTCTCCGGACCATAACCAGTATCAGAACCGGTAAGGGATAGCGGCACGTCGATACCCCGGCGCCCGCGATCCAGGCTCCGCCCCAGCACCCTGCCCCTGTTCCCCCGGCCCGCCACGCGGCGCCGGCGATAGCCCGTGGTGACGGCCAATGCCATGGATCGACTGACCCGCCCCAGGCACAACCTGCGCGCGGCAACCGGCATACCCCTGCCAGAAACCTTGGATGGATACCTTGCGATGCCCTCAAACCTGAAGTTCAGCCAAAAGATCCTGCTGGCCGCCTCGCTGGTGATGATCGTGGCCTTCACCCTCTTCGTGCTGTTCAACGACTACCGCCAGCGCCAGGCCCTGAACGCCGACGTGCATGCCTCGCTGCAAGAGGTGGGCAGCCTGGCCACCCGCAACATCAAGACCTGGCTGGAGGGCCGCATCCAACTGGTGGAATCCCTGGCCCAGCAGTTGTCCAGCAATGGCCAGCAGGGCGAGCCGCTGACCGCCGCGCTGAACCTGCCGGTGTACGGCCAGCGCTTCCAGCTCACCTACTTCGGCGGCGTCGACGGCGCCATGACCTCGGTTCCCGCCGGCAACCGTCCGGCCGATTACGACCCGCGCGTCCGTGGCTGGTACAAGGCCGCCAGCGCCATCCAGGGCACCGCCCTGACCGAGCCCTATATCGCCGCCTCGTCGCAGAAGCTGGTGATCACCATCGCCACGCCGGTTCACCGTGATGGCCAGATGGCCGGCGTGGCCGGCGCCGACATGGAGCTGGCGAACATCGCCCAACTGATCGACTCGCTGAAGCTCCAGGGCCATGGCCATGCCTTCCTGGTGAGCGCCGAAGGCAAGGTGCTGCTGCACCCGGACAACCGCTACATCCTCAAGGGCATCAACGAGCTGTACCCGCAGGACACCCCGAAGGTGGCTGCCGGCGTCAGCGAGTTCGGGGTGGACGGCAAGACCCAGTTCATCGCCTTCACCCCGCTGGAAGGCCTGCCCGGCGCGAACTGGTACGTCGCCCTGGTGCTGGACCAGGACGCCGCCTTCGCCATGCTCGATGAAGTGCGCACCTCGGCGATCGTCGCCACCCTGATCGCCGTGATCGCCACCGTCCTGCTGCTGGGCATGCTGATCCGCGTGCTGATGCAGCCGCTGCACCAGCTTGGCCATGCCATGCGCGAAATCGCCGATGGCGACGGCGACTTGACCAAGCGGCTCAGCGTTCACGCCCACGATGAGTTCGGTGCGGTGGCCACGTCCTTCAACCGCTTCGTCGAGCGCGTCCACGGCTCCATCCGCGAAGTGTCCTCAGCCACCACCCATGTGAACCAGGTGGCCAAGCTGGTGCTGAACGCCTCCAACTCGTCCATGAGCAACTCCGACGAGCAGGCCAACCGCACCAACAGCGTCGCCGCCGCGATCAACGAACTGGGCGCTGCCGCCCAGGAAATCGCCCGCAACGCCGCCGATGCCTCGCACCAGGCCTCCTCCGCCCGCACCCTCGCCGAAGACGGTCGCCAGGTGGTGGAACGCACCATCGTCGCGATGAACGAGCTGTCCGGGAAGATCCGCGCTTCCTGCGGCAACATCGAGACGCTGAACAGCAAGACGGTGAACATCGGCCAGATCCTCGAGGTGATCAAGGGCATCTCCGAGCAGACCAACCTGCTGGCGCTCAACGCCGCCATCGAGGCCGCCCGCGCCGGGGAAGCCGGCCGCGGCTTCGCCGTGGTGGCCGACGAGGTGCGCAACCTGGCCCACCGCACCCAGGAATCGGCGCAGGAAATCCAGCAGATGATCGAGGAACTGCAGGTCGGCGCCCGCGAAGCGGTCACCACCATGACCGAGAGCCAGCGCTACAGCGAGCAGAGCGTGGAAATCGCCAACCAGGCCGGCGAGCGACTGGGCAGCGTGACCCAGCGCATCGGCGAGATCGACGGCATGAACCAGTCGGTGGCCACCGCCACCGAGGAACAGACCGCCGTGGTCGACTCGCTGAACATGGACATCACCGAGATCAACACCCTCAACCAGGAAGGCGTGGAAAACCTCCAGGCCACCCTGCGTGCCTGCGCCGACCTGGACCAGCAGGCCGCACGGCTGCAGCAGCTGGTGGGGAGTTTCCGGATCTGACGGCAGGTGCTTGCTCGTGTGGGATGGGCTGATCCTTGCAAGGACAAATTCATTCGCCAATCAGGCGACATGCCTGCCCAAACACAACCCAGCACAATGAAAGAAGGCGCCCAAGGGCGCCTTCTTCATCAATCGATCCAGTCAGCTTCAGCCACAGCTGAACTGCTTCACCACTCCAAGCTCATCGACATCGATGTTCAGGCGGCGGGAGTTGTAGTCCATGGTGATCGGCTGGTGAGGGCGCAACACTCGGGCCATCTCGGCACCGGATTGGCGCTTGGCCTGCTCGACCAGCGCGGTATCCGCGTTCTTACCCACCAGGGCGGCCACAGCGGCACTACTGCAGGTGCCGGAGAGCGACGCCTCGGCGGCCTGGGCGGCAGCGGCGGGAGTCTCGGGCTTGTCTGTCGAGCTGCAACCGGCCAGGAGCAGGCCGGCAAGGGCGAGACTGAGGGAAATCGGCTTGAAGTACATATTGGGTCCTCTACTAAACGAACATCCTGGCGTGCGCCTGCAATGGCGTTGTGCATCGCGGCGGGGCTCCTGCCCGCGAGCGCACGGCCGGTGCATTCTATCCTCTGCCTTTGACTCCGGTCAGTCAGCTGCGGCCTAATGCCCCGCTCCTGAAACCTGCCGAAACACTCCATGCCCCGCACCCCGAGCATACGCCCCAGCACCCTCCACCTGCCCCAGGGCGACTGGAGCACGGTGCTCGACTGCCTCTGTGACCGCTTCCCCGCCATTCCCCGCGAAACCTGGCTGGAGCGCATGGACACCGGCAAGGTGACCGACGGCGAGGGGAACCCGCTCGGCCCGGCGCATCCCTATCAGGTGGCGATGCGGGTGCATTACTTCCGCGAGGTGAAGGGCGAGAAGGCCATTCCCTTCGAGGAAACCGTGCTGCACGTCGACGAGCACCTGGTGGTGGCCGACAAACCGCACTTCCTTCCGGTGATGCCGGCTGGCGAGTACGTCGAGGAAACCCTGCAGGCGCGTCTGACCCGGCGCCTGGGCAATCCGCACCTGGTGCCGTTGCACCGCATCGACCGCCACACCGCCGGCCTGGTGCTGTTCTCCGCCAACCCGGCCAGCCGCAACATCTACCACGCGCTGTTCCGCGACCGAGAGATCCACAAGCGCTACGAAGCCATCGCCCCCGCCCTGCCCCATCTGACGTTTCCGCTGCTGCGGGAAACCCGCCTCGGCAAGGGCGAGCCGTTCTTCCGCATGCAGGAAGTCGAGGGCGAGCCCAATAGCCGCACCCGCCTGAACGTGCTGGAGAAGAATGGCCACCTCTGGCGCTATGACCTTGAACCCATCACCGGCAAGCAGCACCAGTTGCGGGTGCACCTGGCGGCCCTCGGCGCGGCCATCTGCAACGACGGGTTCTACCCGGCGCTGACCGACAAGGGCGGGCCTGACGACTACTGCCGCCCCCTCAAGCTGCTGGCCCGCAGCCTCGAATTCGATGACCCCATCAGCGGCCAATCGCGCCGTTTCGACAGCCGTTTGCGTCTGGACTGGTAAACCCACACCCCGCCGAGCCCCTTGACGGCGGATATGACGACAATAATATTACATCCGTAATTCAAGCAGGATATCGCCTGGCTGGAAGGCTCGCGGTTGTCCACTAGGCTTCTGCATTCCCCTTACGACTTTTGCATCGAGGTGAACCCATGAGCGCATACGACGTGGTAGTGATCGGCGGTGGTCCGGGTGGCTACAACGCGGCGATCAAGGCTGGCCAGTTGGGCATGAAAGTGGCCTGCGTCGAAGGCCGGGAAACCCTGGGCGGCACCTGCCTGAACGTCGGCTGCATGCCCTCCAAGGCCCTGCTGCATGCCTCCGAACTCTATGAAGCGGCCTCCGGCAAGGAGTTCGCCACCCTGGGCATCCAGGTCAAGCCCAAGCTCGACCTGGCGCAGATGATGGCGCAGAAGACCGAAAGCGTGACCGCCCTGACCAAGGGCATCGAGTTCCTCTTCCGCAAGAACAAGGTGGAATGGGTCAAGGGCTGGGGTCGCATCGACGGCGCGGGCAAGGTGGTGGTGACCGCCGCCGACGGCCAGCAGCAGATCCTGGAAACCCGCCACATCGTCATCGCCACCGGCTCCGAACCCACGCCGCTGCCCGGGGTGACCATCGACAACAAACGCATCCTCGACTCCACCGGCGCCCTGTCGCTACCGGAGGTGCCCAAGCATCTGGTGGTGATCGGCGCCGGAGTGATCGGCCTGGAGCTCGGCTCGGTCTGGCGCCGCCTGGGAGCCCAGGTGACGGTGGTGGAATACCTCGGGCGCATCTGCCCCGGCCTTGACGATGAAACCGCCAAGACCCTGCAACGCGCCCTGACCAGGCAGGGCATGAGCTTCAAGCTGGGCTCCAAGGTCACCAGCGCCAAGTCCGGCAAGGCCGGCGTGGAACTGTCCATCGAACCGGCCGCCGGCGGCCTGGCGGAAACCCTCAAGGCCGACTACGTGCTGGTGGCCATCGGCCGTCGCCCCTACACCGAAGGCCTCGGCCTGGAGACCGTGGGCCTGACCACCGACGCCCGCGGCATGCTCGCCAACGAACGCCACCAGACCCCGGCTCCCAATGTCTGGGTCATCGGCGACGTCACCTCCGGCCCGATGCTCGCCCACAAGGCCGAGGACGAAGCCATCGTCTGCATCGAACGCATCGCCGGCCAGGCGGCCGAGGTGAACTACAACGTCATCCCCAACGTGATCTACACCCGCCCGGAAGTGGCCAGCGTGGGCAAGAGCGAGGAACAGCTGAAGGCCGAAGGGCGCCCCTACCGCGTCGGCAAATTCCCCTTCACCGCCAACAGCCGGGCCAAGATCAACCACGAAACCGAAGGCTTCGTGAAAGTCCTGGCGGACGAGCGCACCGACGAGGTGCTGGGCGTGCACATGGTCGGTCCGAGTGTCAGCGAGATGATCGGCGAGTACTGCGTGGCCATGGAATTCTCCGCCTCGGCCGAAGATATCGCCCTGATCTGCCACCCCCACCCAACCCGCTCCGAAGCCCTGCGCCAGGCCGCGATGGATGTGCATGGAGCGGCAATGCAGGCCTGAGCCTGTGGGGGCGAGTTCATTCGCGAATGGATTCGCCCCCTCAGAACGCCAGCGCCCGCCCCAGCACCTCGCTGCGCGGGTCCCCTTCCCTGCTCACCAGCGCGTAGTTGTAGCCATCCCTCGACCAGTATCGGGCCTCCAGTCCGCCGTCCCGGCGCTGGCCCTGCTTCATGCTCGGGTAGAGCGAACCCGGCGCGCGCAGGTACAGGCTGACCCGTTGCCCCTGGCTGTCTTCGAACAGGAGCAACGCCGCCGCACCCTGTTCGGTCACCAGCCAGCGGCCACCTACCGGGGTGAAGCCATAGGGGCTGAGGTCGGGAATTCTCGCCGCATGGCTGAAGCGCTGGTCCAGCCATGCCTGGAGTTCGCCGGGTTGCCTGGCGCGGATGTCGACCACTGGGCTGGCGGCGAACAGACGGTGAGCCTGCAGGGCATCCTGCATCGGCGGGTTGGCCGCCAGCAGGCTCATGTCCCGCGCTTGCCAGCCGCCCAGTCCACCCGCGCCCAGGGCCAGGACGAAGGAGGCCGCCAGGGCCAGCCGACGCTGTTTGCGCGCACGCAGTGAAGCCCGGATGGCCACCGGGTCGAGGCGCGGGTTGGGCGCCAGGCCCGGATTGGCCAGGGCCACGCGGAGCATCTGGGCGTCCCGCCGCCAGGCCTCCACCCGCGCGGCCGCTTCCGGATTGGCCGCGAGATAGGCTTCCACCGCCCTGCTCTGCTCGGCGTCCAGCTCGCCGTCGAGGTATGCGTGCAGGTCATCTTCGCTGGGATGGAATGCGTTCATTTGAGTACCCGTAGATGAGGGTTGGACATCTCGCCTTCGGCCAGCGCACGCAGCGCCTTGCGCGCGCGGGACAGCCTGGACATCACGGTGCCGATGGGAATGCCGAGGGTATCGGCGGCCTCCTTGTAGCTGAGCCCTTCCACGCTCACCAGAAGCAGGAGCGCGCGCTGCTCGGCCGGCAGCCTGCCGAAAGCCTCGAGGGTGGCCTGGTTGACCACCAGGTCCTCGGTGGAGGGCGCCTCTTCGGTGCGGCCACCGAAGATTTCCAGCAGCCGCGCGTGGCGACGGGCCCGCCGCTGGCCGTCGAGGAACTGCCGATAGAGGATGGCGAACAGCCAGGCGCGGAGGTTGCCGTCGCCCTTGCTGCTCCAGCGCGACAGTGCCCGCTCCAGGGTCGCCTGGACCAGGTCGTCGGCGCTGCTCGCATTGCGCGTCAGCCACAGCGCGAAACGTCGCAGCCTCTGTAACAACTCCCGCAGTTCCGCGTCTTCGATCATGTTCATAGCCAGGTGTCGTGGCGCTCTTGCCAAGGGTGTAACGAGAAGACGTGCGAGGCGGGATTTTATTCCCGACCGGGAATAAAGCCCTGAGGGGTGCGTCTCACCGGCTCATGGACAAGGGCATTTCGCCCGGGAGTATCGCATGAGCAAGTCACCACCCAAGGGGATCGACCTGGCGGCACGACTGGCCGTGATCGGCCTGGCCACTGGCGGACTGGCAGCCGCCTTCGCCTACGCCGGCGGCTGGATCGGCGGCGAACACCTGACGCCGCAGCGGATCATCGACGCCTTCGAGGCCAACGCCGGCAAGTTCCCCGGCTACCGCAAGAACCACGCGAAAGGCATCTGCATTACCGGCCACTTCGAGAGCAACGGCCAGGCTGCGCAGCTGTCCCGCGCCAGCGTCTTCGCCCCCGGCAAGGTGCCGGTGATCGGCCGCCTGGCCATCGGCGGCAGCAATCCCCACGTGCCGGATGCCGGCGTACCCACCCGCAGCATGGCATTGCTGTTCCAGTTGCCCGGCGGCGAGCAGTGGCGCACCGGAATGAACACGCCACCGGTGCTGCCGGTGGCCACCCCGGAAGCCTTTTACGAGCAGGTGCTGGCGGCCCGCCCCGATCCCGCCACCGGCAAGCCGGACCCAGCAAAGATCCAGGCCTTCTTCGCCGCCCACCCGGAAAGCGCCGCCTTCCGCCAGTGGTCGCAGAGTGCCAAGCCCAGCAACAGCTTTGCCAACGTCGCCTACAACGGCATCAACGCCTTCCGTCTGCTGGACGCCGCCGGCAATGGCCACTTCGTGCGCTGGTCGGTGCAACCGGAGGCGCCGTTCGAGCCCCTGGGGGATGCCGGCAGCGACCCGGACTTCCTCAGCCACGACTTGCAGCAACGCCTGGCGCAGGGCCCATTGCGCTGGCAGCTGATGCTGACCCTGGCCGAACCCGGCGACCCCACCCATGACGCAACCCGCCAATGGCCCGCCGACCGCCGCCAGGTGGATGCGGGCACCCTGGTGGTGGAAAGCGCCGAGCCGCAGGACAGTGGCGCCTGCCGCGACATCAACTACGACCCGACGGTGCTGCCCGACGGCATCCAGGTCTCCGACGACCCGATCCTCGCCGCACGCGCGGCCGCCTATGCCGTGTCCTACAACCGCCGCACCCGGGAAGGCGCACCCGGCGCCGGGCAAGGAGTCCAGCAATGAACACCCCGACCCGTTTCAGCCCGCTATTGCGGGTCCTCCACTGGCTGATGGCGTTCCTGCTGCTGGCCATGCTCTTCATCGGCGTCAGCATGGTGGGCGACCTGTCGCCGCGCCACAGCGCCCTGGTGGCGCTGCACAAGCCGCTGGGCGTGACGCTGCTGGTCCTGGTGCTGATCCGCCTGACCGTGCGCCTGACTCGTCCGGTGCCGCCCCTGCCCGCCGACATGCCCGGCTGGCAGCAACGCATTGCCATGCTGTCCCACCTGCTGCTCTACGGCCTGATGATCGCCCTGCCCCTGGTGGGCTGGGCCATGCAGTCCGCCGGCGACTATCCGGTGGTGCTCCACGAGTCCCTGCTGCTGCCGCCCATCGTCCCGCAGGACGCGCGGCTCTATGCCTCGCTGCGCGTGGCCCACACTGTACTGGCGTACCTGCTGTTCATCAGCATCCTGGCGCACCTGGCGGCGGCCCTCTACCACGCGCTCATCCGCAGGGATGGCGTGCTTTCGAGCATGACCACCGGCAGTGGCATCCGATCGATGCCTGACGGTCAGTAGGCGCGGGCATTCCCCGCAAACCACCTCTCCAGCAGGAGAACCCCACCATGAAAACCCTAGTCGTCGCCTTGAGTCTCAGCCTTGCCTCCACCGTCGCCCTGGCCGTCACGGACCAGGCCGCGCCGCCGGTCACCCAGTACGAATATGGTGTGCACCTGGATATCGCGCGGGTAGTCCAGATGACCGACCTCACCACCTTCTGCGGCGTGGGGCCGGCGCGCATGACCTACGAGGACAGCCAGATGCAGACGAAGACAATCGAGTACCTGGTCTGGGGCACCGGCTGCAAGAACGACTACTGAGGAGCTGTAGGTTGGACTGAGCGCAACGAAGCCCGACAGCGTATCGTCGGGCTTCGCAGGCTCAGACCAGCGTGGCCCGCACCAACCTACCTAACCCGGGCTCTCGCCGACGGTCCATGCCCGGCAGGCCCTGAGTCAGAACCAGCCTTTCCACTTGAACCAGGCGTACGGCAGGATCGCCGATACCACCATCAGGCCCAGCGCCACCGGGTAGCCGAAAGCCCAGTCCAGCTCCGGCATGGACCTGAAGTTCATGCCGTACACCGTGCCTACCAGGGTCGGCGGCAGGAAGAGCACGGCGGCGATGGAAAACACCTTGATGATGCTGTTCTGCTCGATATCGATCAGCCCCAGGGTGGCGCTGAGCAGGAAGGCGATCTCGTCGAACATTTTCGCCACGTAGTCCACCAGCGAGCGGACGTCCCGCTCGATGGAGCGCGAACGGTCCAGGCCGGGCTCGCTCAGCCAGAGCTCCGACCATGCGTTCGAATAGTCCAGCACCCGCCCCATGCTGATCAGGCTCTCGCGCAGCTTCACCAGGCCCGAATTGTTGCGGCCCAGGCGCTTGACCACCTGTTGCAGGTCGGCACGGCTGCCCTTGGGCTGCGGCGCTGCACCTCGTTCCTCGCTGAACACCGCACCTGACATATCGTCCAGTTCGCGCTGCATCAGCTCCAGCATGTCGGCGATGTGGTCCACCACGCTGCCGCACAAGGACAGGAAGATCTGCTCGCTGGAGGAGTGGGTTTCCGGCTCACGGAGGAACTTGTCTTCCAGGTATTCGAAGAACGGCAGGTTGGCGTAGCGCACCGTTACCAGGTAGTCGGGCGCCACCACGAACATCACGTCGCTGGAGATCGGCCGCTGCTCGCGCAGGCCGCTCACCAGGGTCGCGTTCATGTAGAGGGTGCCTTCATGCTGGTAGAGGCGCGAGGTTTCCTCGATCTCGACGATGGCCTCGCGGGAGGGAATTTCCACCCCCAGGGACTGGCCGATGAAGGCCGCCTCTTCCGGTTCGGGGTCCATCAGGTCGATCCACAGGGTGGCCGCGGGAATAGCCACACCGGGCTGGCCAGCGCTGGCGTGCAGGACGCCGCCATCCTGCGCGTAGTAGTGGATCATCCAGGTTGCTCCTTGGGCGTCTGGGAATGAGTAAAGCACCGGTCATGCCCTGCGAAGACGCGTCTGGCGGACCGGGAGGCACGTGTCCGGCAATTGGACTAGGTTCTCGTTAGGCGAACGGAGACCACCATGACCCAGCGCAACTCACCCGTGCCCCCGGGCGAAGCGGTGCCCTGGTTCACCAGCAGCACCCCCAGCCGTGAACGCTTCACCTTCGATACCGCCGCCGGGCGCTACATTGTCCTGTGCTTCCTCGGCTCCTCCGCGGACCCGACGGCGGCGCGGGTGCTGGCCGACCTGCTGGCCCGCCGCGAGTGCTTCGACGACGACCAGGCGGCTTTCTTCGGGGTGACCGCCGACCCGCGCGACCGGGAACAGCAACGCGTGCGCGATCTGTTGCCGGGCATCCGTTTCTTCTGGGACATGGACCGCAGCATCTGCAACCTCTTTGGCGTGCAGCGCGAGAACGGCGCCATCCGCCAGCTGACCTACCTGCTCGACCCGCGCCTGCGGGTGATCGCCGTACTGCCGATCCTGCCCGGCGGCGAAGGCCACATCGACACCCTCATCGGCCTGCTCAGGGCCCAGGAGCCCATTCCGCCGGCCGCGCCCGCCCTGCCCCAGGCGCCGGTGCTGGTGGTGCCACGCATCTTCGAACCCGAGCTGTGCAAGACGCTGATCGACTACTACGACCATCACGGCGGCGCCGACTCGGGCTACATGGTCGAGCGCGACGGCAAGACGGTCGAGGTGCTCAAGTACGATCACAAGCGCCGCCGCGATTGCGCCCTCGAGGACCAGCGGCTTTGCCAGTCCTGCATGCACCGCATCACCATGCGGCTGGTCCCGGAGATCCAGAAGGCCTTCCAGTTCCACGCCACGCGCATGGAGCGCTACCTGGTGGCCTGCTACGACGCCTCCGAAGGCGGCCACTTCCGCCCACACCGCGACAACACCACCAAGGGCACCGCACACCGCCGCTTCGCCGTTTCCCTGTTCCTCAACAGCGGCGAATACGAAGGCGGCCAGCTGCGTTTCCCGGAGTTCGGCGGCAGCCTCTACAGCGCGCCAACCGGGGGCGCCGTGGTGTTCTCCTGTTCGCTGTTGCACGAGGCCACGCCCGTCACCGCCGGCCGCCGCTACATGTTCCTGCCCTTCCTCTACGACGAGGAAGCCCGGCGCATCCGCGAGGAAAACCAGCAGTACCTCGAAAGCTCGACTGAGCAATGACCGGCGGCCTGGCTTATCATTCCGCGCCTTGCGACTGACTGATGGATACCCCAATGAGCCACGAGACCCTGCTGGACGCCCTGCTCGACGCCGACATGCTGGAAATCGACGACCTGCACGCCTGGGAGTTCGACCTGGACGAAGCGCTGGTGGAGGCGCTGGACGCCGACCAACCGGGTGACCCCGAGGCCCAACTGCTGCGTGTCGAATGCATGGACGGCCGCTCCCGCCGCGAATGGCGCTTCACCCAGGCTGCCGTGCAAGCCGCGCGCTTCGACCCCGAAACCGGCAGCTGGAAACTGGCCGGCGCCGACGGCGAACACGCCCTGCGCTGCTTTGATGCCTTCGGCGGCGATGCCGAGGATGACGACGGGCAGGAGTGACTCTCTAGCCAGCTGTGTTTCTGCTGTAGGGGCGCGCTTTTCCTGTGTAGGAGCGAATTCATTCGCCAAGGACGGCGCAGCCGTCCCCCAGCAGACAAATCCGGTTCAGGTGAGGACATTGCGCATAAAGCGCACCAGCTGTCCGCCTTCATTGGCATAGATGTAGGGCTGGTCGCTGCCGAACACCAGGAAGTCCCCGGCCCCCACCTGATGCGTTTCGCCGCTGTGCAGCACGGTCAGTTCGCCTTCGATCACGTAGATCATCTCTCGCCAGCCTTCGGCATCCGGTTCGGCCGTGTAGCGCTCGCCCGGCGCCAGGGACCAGCTCCACAGCTCCACTTCATGGCGCGTCGCTGAACTCGCCAGCAAGGTGGCCTTGCTGCCGGGCTTGGCACCCACCCAGGCCACTGCATTGATACGGGAACGATCGGGGCGATCCGGTTGCTGCACCAGATCGGGAAAGAGCACGCCGAGGGCGGCGGCAATGCGGTCCAGCGTGGCCAGACTGACATTCACATCACCGCCTTCGATGCCCACCAGCATGCGCCGGCTGACGCCAGCAGCCGTGGCCAGGGCTTCCTGACTGAGGCCCGCGGCACGGCGCAGGCGGCGGACGTTCTCGGAGACGTGCTCCAGGACGTTGGGACGTTCATCGGATTTGGGCAACATATTGCTCACACCCTGGCTTTTGCGCATTATGTTGCACATTAGCACTCGAATACGCCAGCCCCTACTGTTCTGCCGGATCAGCCACCATGACCTCGCTGTCGCGCCGCCTTGCCTCCACCCTGCTACCCGTTTCCGTCCTCCTGGTGGCGATGGCCTCTATCCAGAGCGGCGCGTCGCTCGCCAAAAGCCTGTTCCCGGTGATCGGCCCCCAGGGCACCACCACCCTGCGCCTGGTGTTCGCGGCCATCATCCTCACCCTGGTCCTGCGACCGTGGCGCGCACGCCTCAGCAAGGAATCCCTCAAGCCACTGATCCTCTACGGGCTGGCCCTGGGCGGCATGAACCTGATGTTCTACATGTCCCTGCGCACCATCCCGCTGGGCATCGCCGTCGCCCTCGAATTCACCGGCCCCCTGGCGGTGGCGCTGTTCGCTTCACGCCGTGCCATCGATTTCGTCTGGATCGGCCTGGCAGCACTGGGCCTCTGGCTCCTGCTACCACTGGGCAAGACCGAAGGTCACCTTGACCTGACGGGCATGGCCTACGCCCTCGGCGCGGGCGTCTGCTGGGCGCTGTACATCCTCTACGGCGCCAAGGCCGGCAGCGACCACGGCATGCAGGGCGCGGCCCTCGGCGTGCTGGTGGCGGCCATCTTCACGGCGCCGATCGGCATCGCCCATGCGGGCGTCGACCTGCTGCGCCCGGAACTGTTGCCCATAGCCCTGGGCGTCGCCCTGCTCTCCACCGCCATCCCCTACAGCCTGGAAATGGTCGCCCTGACCCGCCTGCCGACACAGACCTTCGGCACCCTGATGAGCATCGAGCCCGCGTTCGGCGCCCTTTCCGGGCTGATCTTCCTCGGCGAGCACCTGTCGCTGCTGCAGTGGCTGGCGATCTTCTGCATCATCCTCGCCTCCGTCGGCTGCACCGTCACGGCGCCTTCGCGCCAGCCGTCCCAGCCCCTGGTGCCAGCCGACTGATCCGGGCATTTGCGCTGAATTTCCTCTTGCGGAGAATGGGTGATTCTCCGCAGGCTATAGCGATCCGGACCGCGTCTTACAGGTACCCCAATGAACAGACTTCCCTATGTCGCCACCGGCTGCCAGCCGGTGAACTGGCAGTTGGACCAGATCGTCAGCGACTTGCGCGACGCCCGCGCCCAGTGGCGCAGCCGGCACGGCCGCCTGCAGGACCGTGGCGGCCGCGAACTGCCCTCACGCATCACCGTCGGGCATATCATCGAAGCACTGTCCGGCGCCCTCTTCCCCATGCGCCTCGGCCCGGCCGACCTGCGCGAAGAGAGCGAGGACTTCTACGTCGGCCATACCCTGGACGTGGCGCTCAACGCCCTGGCCGGTGAAGTGCGCCGCGAACTTTCCTACGCCGCACGCCACAACGGTGCCAGCGGCGACGACATCGCCTGCCAGGCCATCGAGATCGTCAAGGGCTTCGCCGCCACCCTGCCCAAGCTGCGGGTGCTGCTGGACACCGACGTGCTGGCCGCTTTCCAGGGCGACCCGGCGGCGCGCAGCGTGGATGAAGTGCTGATCTGCTATCCGGGCGTGCACGCGGTGATCCACCACCGTCTGGCCCACTACTTCTACAAGGCTGGCCTGCCGCTGCTGGCGCGGATGATCGCCGAGATCGCCCACTCGGCCACCGGCATCGATATCCACCCCGGCGCGCAGATCGGCAAGAGTTTCTTCATCGACCACGGCACCGGCGTGGTGATCGGCGAGACCGCGATCATCGGCGAACGGGTACGCATCTACCAGGCGGTGACCCTGGGTGCCAAACGCTTCCCGGCGGACGAGGAAGGCAACCTGCAGAAGGGCCAGCCGCGCCACCCTATTGTCGAGGACGACGTGGTGATTTACGCCGGCGCGACCATCCTCGGCCGCATCACCATCGGCAAGGGTTCCACCATCGGCGGTAACGTCTGGCTGACCCGCAGCGTGCCGGAAGGCAGCAACATCACCCAGGCCAACCTGCAGAACGAAAGCGGCGTTTGAAGTTGTGTGAGCGAATTCATTCGCGATTGAAATCGCTCCCACAGGGTTAAGCCAGGCGCTCGGCAGCTGCATTTCCCCCTCACCCCGGCCCGCTCCCTCGGGGAGAGGGGGCCGATGTGAAGCCTCACCTCATCGGCACATTTTCAGGCCATAGCGTTGCCCAGGATTGCTCCGTCCTTTCTGACGCGAGTCCCCCTCGCCCTCCGGGGTGAAGAGGCATGCCTTCGGAAGCACTGCTTTCGTTGCCGATGAACGCGTGAGTGCGAAGCGATAGGACTGGGGCGCAGGGCGGGACTGGGAACGAGCGATGCGTCCGGCCAATCGCTTGCAACTTCCATCGACAAAAAAACGGCCCCATCAGGGGCCGTTTTTATTGGGTGCACAGCTCAGCGCAGCTTGTCCACCATCGCCGCGATCACCGACAGCACATCCTTGCCCAGGCGCTTGGAACGTTCACCGTTCCAGGCAGTGCGCGGGTGCGGGTTGTCGTCGTGGTCCTTGAACGGCATCTCGATGGTGAAGGACAGGCAATCGAAGGCCATGCCCACGGCGTTGCACGCCAGGGTGGTGTTGGCCTTGCCCGGTTCGTCGCGGGGATAGCCGAACGCTGTCTGGAACTCCGCTCCCATCCCCACCAAGCGCTGGCGGAACTCGTTCTCCAGGGCTTCCAGGCGCGGCGTGTAACCGGGGTTGCCTTCGCAGCCGGCGGTGAACACGTGAGGAATTTCCTCGTCGCCGTGGATGTCGAGGAACAGGTCCACGCCCACCTTGCGCATCTGCTGCTGGACGAAGAACACCTCCGGGGTCTCGGTGTCGTCGGCCGACTGCCAGGCGCGGTTGAGGTCCTTGCCGGCGACGTTGGTGCGCAGGTGGCCACGGAATGCGCCGTCCGGGTTCATGTTCGGCACCAGGTAGAGGTCGGCCTTGGCCAGCAGCGCATCGATCTCGGCATCGCCCTGCCTCGACAGGCGCTCGACCACCCCTTCCATGTACCACTCGGCCATGTGCTCGCCGGGGTGCTGCTGGGCGATGATCCAGACCTTGCGCTGGGCATTCGGGTTGCGGCTGACGCGCAGCAGCGGAATCTCGCGGCCCTCGATGCTCTTGCCCACCGCCACCACTTCGGCGCCGGCCTTGTCCAGGGCTTCACTGATCAGCCAGTCGTGGCGCGCGCGGCTGTAGGGTTCGAAATAGGCGAACCAGATCTGTTCATGGGTGGGCTCAAGGGCAAAGTGCAGGCCCTTGTCGTCGAAACTGCTGGGGACGCGGAACCAGTTGACCTGGTCATAGGACGCAGCGGCGTTGTAGCCGGTCCAGGCGTGGCTGTAGGCGGACTGCCCGGCGTTGGTCAGGCTGAAGCCATGGCGCTGGCCGGGGGTCATGCCCTCGACCTTGAAGTGGAACCACTGGAAGTGGTGGCTCTTCAGGTCCGGCCGCATGGCCAGCAGCACCTGCTGCGGGTTGCTGGCGTCAATCACTTCGATATTGCCGCTGTCGAAGTCCGAGCTGATTTTCATGAATACCTCAGGCGCTCTTTTTTTCACGGTACGAACAGCATCGCAGGTCGCACCGCGCGGGAAAATCGTCGGGGCGACATCGACAGACAGTCGGCGCCCCTGTCGGGTTATTCGCCCCGGTCTTCCAGACGGGCCAGGCGTGCTTCCAGGTCGGCGACCCGTGCTTCCAGCTCTTCGATGCGGGCATCAGCGGCGGCACGCGCCTCGCTACCCCGCTCCGGCTGGCTGGCGCGGGCCTCCAGCAGGGCCTCGAGGTCGGCCGGCTCACCCATCAGGTGCATGTAGCGGTCTTCGCGCTGTCCGCCCTGGCGCGGCATCAGGACTGCCAGGCCCCGGCCTACCAGGCGTTCGAGCTGGTGGCGGACGTCTTCGGTATCGTCGAAGTCGGCCATGCGATTGCTGCGGGTCAGCAGCTCGCCGAGGGTCTGCGGGCCGCGCAGGAGCAGCAGGCCGATGAGGATCAGCTGCGGCTGCACCACTTCCAGGGCCTTGTCCACGCGCTGCTCCCAGCGGTCGGCGCGGCTGCCCATCACCAGCTTCACCAGGCCACGCGACTCCAGGTTGCGCAGCGACTGGCCGGCCTGGCCGGGGGTGACGTTCATCACCGGCTCGCGGCTGGTCTTCTGGTTGCTGGCCAATACCAGGGCGTTGAGGGTCAACGGGTAGGACTCGGGAGTGGTGGCTTGCTTCTCGATCAGGCTGCCGAGGAGCCGGGCCTCGATGGCGTTGAGCGGAGCGTCGGCGAACTGGGCATGGATCTCGGTGGACATAGCACTATCCGTCTGCTGAAAAGTGCCACTAGCCTAGTCTTCGCCGGCTAGCGAGAAAAGCGCTGCACCAGGAAGTCGATGAAGGCCCTCACCTTGGCGGGCAGCCGGCGCCCCGGCGGACACACCGCGTAGATCTGCGACGCGGGCAGTGGAAAGTCCTGCAACACCTCCACCAGCCGGCCGCTGGCGAGATTTTCCTCGAGCAGGAAGCGCGGTAGCGACACCAGCCCGAGGCCATCCATCGCCGCCTGCACCAGCACCTCGCCATTGTTGGCGATCAACCTGGGCCGCACCGCCACCGAACGCCACTCACGCCCCATCAGGAACTGCCACTGGCTGCTGTTGGCGCGGTTCTTGTAGCCGAGGCATTGGTGCTCGCGCAGGTCGTCGGGCACTTGCGGGGTGCCGTGTTCGGCGAGGTAGCCGGGGCTGGCACAGACGGCGTGGGGACAAGGCCCCAGCTCGCGGGCCACCAGGGTGGAATCCGGCAGGCGACCGATACGCAGGGTGAGGTCGTAGCCTTCGTTGACCAGGTCCACGTAGCGGTCGTTCAGGTCCAGCTCCACCTCCAGGCCGGGATGGGCCAGCATGAACTCGTTGAGCGCCGGCGACAGGTACTTGAGCCCGAACGACATGGGCGCCGCCAGCCGAAGCCGCCCGCGCAGCTCGCTCTGCAGGCTGCGAGTGGCCTCCTCGGCCTCGGCCAGGTCACGGAGGATGCGCTGGGTGCGCTCGAAATAGTCGAGGCCCGTCTCGGTCAGGCTGAGGCGCCGGGTGGTGCGATTGAACAGCCGGCATTCCAGGTGCCGTTCCAGCGCACTCATGCGCCGGCTCACCACCGACTTGGCAATGTTCAAGCGCTGCGCGGCCGCCGAGAAGCCACCGGCCTCGACCACGACCACGAACACCCGCATGTCTTCGAACAGGTTCATTTCTGGCTGCCTGTGGGGAGCGATCAGCCTTTATCGCAGTTCAGTCGGGATTGGGCATTGGCATTTGTTAAGGCGCTTTGCGTCCGCAAACGACTTTCTTGCCCTGTGGGAGCGATTTCAATCACCCCCACAAAAGAGAGTGGCCCCTTTAAAGGACCACCACCCTCCCCTCCACCACCCGCACCGGCACCGCCTCCAGCCGGCTGCCTTCGCAGGGGCCTTCGATGCACTGGCCGTCCTCGAAGCGGAACAGGGCGCTGTGGTGGGCGCACATCAGCACCTGGCTGCGATAGGTGCAGAACTCGCCAGGCCGGAAGTCCAGCGGCACCGAGAAATGCGGGCAGCGATTGCGGTAGCCCCACACCTCCCCGCCACGGCGCACCAGTACCAGCGGCAACGCCTTGCCCTCCAGCTCGGCCTCAAGGGCCAGGGCGCCGCCGTCAGAGATGGCCTCCAGAGCGCAGAGCGGATTCATCCGCGCAGCTCCGGATTACCCAGTCCCCAGTTCCAGGGGCGGATCTCGATGTGCTCGAACAGCCCGGCGCGCACGTAGGGGTCGTCGCCGAGAAAGGCCTGCACCTCGGCCAGGCTCATCGCCTCCACCACCAGCAATGTGCCGTTCATGCGGCCATTGCTGTGGTCCAGCGTCGGACCGCCGAGACGCACCACGACCCGGTGCGGATAGGGATTGCGCAGGTGTTCGCGATGGGCCGGACGCACCTGGTTGCGCAGGCTGACCTGGTTCGGCTTGTCGGTGGCGAAGACGGCGAAGTACTGGCTCATCGGGCTTCTCGCTCCAGCACGAAGTCGTAGCTGGCCAGGCGGAAAGCACCGTCGAAGCCGAATCGCGCCGCCAAGGGATGATTCGCCTGACACTGCTGGTAGATCACTTTGAGGGAGTCCTTGACGCCGAACACCACGTCCGTGTCCAGGTACGGATCGTCATGGTTGAACAGGTGGGTGACCAGGGTGCGATGCCCGGGCGCCATGACCAAGAAGTGCAGGTGCGCCGGCCGCCAGGGGTGGCGGTCGCTGGCCTGCAGCAGGCGCCCCACCGGGCCATCGGTGGGAATGGGATAGCTCACCGGCAAGGTGGTGCGAATGGCGAAACACCCTTGCGCGTCGGTGCGATAGCGCCCGCGCAGGTTGGTCAGGGGCTGATCCGGGTCCTGTCCGGAATACATGCCGTTCTCCGCGGTCTGCCAGACATCCAGCACCGCGTTGGCGACGGGTTCGCCCACCGCATCCAGCACCCGCCCCTGCACCAGGACCGGTTCGCCCGGGGTGAAGGCCATGTTCTCGCCGTGGCCACGCTCAGGCATGCCAGCGATATAGAACGGCCCGAATACCGTGGTTTCGGTGGCCGATTCGCAGCCGCGGTGATTGATGGCGTCCACCAGCATGGACAGGCCGATCACATCCGAGAGCAGGATGAATTCCTGACGCACGGCGCCGTCGCACTTCTTGCCGGTATCGGTGAGGAAGCGGATGCCTTCCAGCCATTCCTCCTCGGTCAGTTCCACCTCGCTGGCGAACGCGTGGAGGTGCCGAACCAGGCTCTGCACCACCTGGCGCAGGCGCGGGTTGGGCGTATTGGCGAAGGCGGCAACCGCCTGGGCGGAAATCTTCGCTTCGTCGCTCGGGATGTTGTTCATCTTGTGTTCCCGTAATTCGGTGAGTGCGAGTGGTCTGGGAGTTCCCTCACCCCTGGTCCCTCTCCCAGAGGGAGAGGGGTGAAATTTTCACGCGGGAGGAAGGCCCTGCCAGGCGCGCACGAGCATGGCTTCGATGGCGTCCTGCTCGAACGGGCGCGGGTTGTAGTAGGGGCTGGAGCAGGCGATTACCGCAGTTTCCGCCGGGCCTTCCTCGGGCAGGCCGATCTCGCCCAGGGAGGCGGGGATTCCCAGCTTGCGGTTCAGCGCGAACAGCAGCGGCCCCACTTCCGACGCCTCCTGCCCGCCGAGGGCACGTGCGGCGCGGCGCAAGGGCTCGGCTGCCGCCTCGCGGTTGTAGTGGGCGGCATGGGGCAGCACCACTGCATGGGCCTGGGCATGGGGCAGATTGAAGGTGCCGCCGAGGGTGTGGCAGAGCTTGTGGTGGATGGCCATGCCCACCGAGCCCAGACAGATGCCGGCCAACCAGGCCCCGTAGAGAGCCCGGCTGCGGGATTCGGCGTCTTCCGGGTTGGCGACCACGCCCGGCAGAGACTCGGCCAGGGCGCGGATGGACTCTTCCGCCATCAGCGTGATGATCGGATTGGCGTCCTGGGCGTAGAGCGCCTCCACCGCGTGGGCCATGGCGTTCATGCCGGAGCAGGCGGAAATCGCCGTTGGCAGGCTCAGGGTCAGTTGCGGGTCATAGACCACGGTCTTCGGCAATACGCGGATATCGCGCCCGGTCTTTTTCAGGCGGTTCTCGGTAAGGCCGTAGATGGGGGTCATTTCGGAGCCGGCGTAGGTGGTCGGCACCGCCAGGATCGGCAGGCCGGACTCCAGGGCGATGGCCTTGCCCAGGCCAATGGTGGAGCCACCGCCGATAGCGACGCAGCAGTCGGCACCAAGCCGGGCTGCTTCTTCACGGGCGGCTCGGGCCACTTCCACCGGCACGTGCATCACCGCCTGCGGATAGACGCCGGCGGAGCGCTCGCCGAGTATCGCCGCCACTCGTTCGCCGAGGTGGCGCTGCTCCGGCGTGGTGAGGATCAGCGCGCGGCGGGCGCCGAGCTTGTCCAGTTCCTCGGCCAGGGTTTCCAGCTTGCCCCAGCCGAACACCACGCGGGATGCCAGGCCCTGGTAGATGAATGGATTCATGGTCAACCTCAGCGCTTGAAATGGGGAGGAATCTTCGCGTCCACGTTGACCCACACTGAGCGGGCCTCGGTGTAGTCGTGGATGGCCTCGAAGCCCATCTCGCGGCCATAGCCGGACTGGCCGACACCGCCAAAGGGGCTGCCGGGGCTGACGCGTTTGTAGCAGTTGATCCAGCACATGCCGGCATGGATGTTCGCCGCCATGCGGTGGGCGCGTTGCAAGTCGCGGGTCCAGAGGCCGCTGCCCAGGCCGTACTGGGTGCCGTTGGCGATTGCCAGGGCCTCTTCATCCGTAGAGAAGCGCAACACGGTGACGAAGGGACCGAACACCTCTTCCTGGGCCACACGATGGTCCGGCTGGGCTTCGACCACAGTGGGCTCGATGTAGTAGCCGTCGGCGAGCGCCGGATCGCTGGGCGCCTTGCCGCCAGTAAGAATGCGGCCCCCCTGGGCGCGGGCAATGTCCACGTAGTCCATCACGCGATCACGGTGCTGGGCGGAGGTCAGCGGACCCATTTCGGTGTTCGGGTCCAGCGGGCTGCCAAGGCGAATGGAGCGCGCCAGTCCGATAAAGCGCTCGAGGAATTCATCAGCGATACGCTCGTGCAGGATCAGCCGCGAACCGGCGATGCACGCCTGCCCCTGGTTATGGAAGATCGCCCAGGCAGCCCCATTCACGGCGGCGTCCAGGTTGGCGTCCTCGAAGACGATATTGGCGCCCTTCCCGCCCAGCTCCAGCTGCACGCGCTTGAGGTTGCCCTGGGAGGCCTCGACTATGCGCCGGCCGGTGGCGGTGGAGCCGGTGAAGCAGATCTTGCCCACGTCCTCGTGCTCGGCCAGGCGCTGGCCGGCGGTGTGGCCATAACCCGGCACCACGTTGACCACGCCATCGGGGAAACCGACCTCCTTCATCAGTTCGGCGATGCGCAGGGTGGACAGCGGCGTGATCTCCGACGGTTTGATCACCACCGTGTTGCCGGCGGCGAGCGCCGGGCCCATCTTCCAGCTGGTGAACATCAGCGGAAAGTTCCACGGCACGATCTGGCCGACCACGCCGATCGGCTTGCGCTGCACGTAATTGAGGAAGCCGGCTTCGACCGGGATCACCGCCCCTTCGATCTTGTCGGCCATGCCGCCGAAGTAGCGGAAGCAGGCAGCGGTGCGCGGCACATCCAGGCTGCGGGAGTCGCGAATCGGGTGGCCGGTATCCAGGGACTCCAGCTGCGCCAGTTCTTCGGCCTGCTCCTCGATCCTGTCGGCCAGCTTCAGCAGCAGGCGTCCGCGCTCCGCGCCGGACAGCGCCGCCCAGGCCGGGAAGGCCCGCTTGGCGGCAGCCACGGCCAGGTCCACGTCCTCGGCTTCGGCAGCCGCGATATGGGTGATCAGCGAGCCGTCATGGGGCGACAGGACTGAGAGAGTCCCGCCCTTCAGGGCCGGAACGAAGCGGCCGTCGATGAAGAGTTGGTTCTGCATGGGTAAAGCTCTCCGGGCGCCGCAGGAATCCGGCGGCGGCATTGGGTGGTTGCGGTCGTCCGCGGGTGGATGAGAGCGCGAAGCCGTGGCCGAAGCACCCTCACCCCGGCCCTCTCCCAGAGGGAGAGGGGGCAGTGGGATCAGAACTCCACCGGATACGGCGGCAGCTCGCCGCTCTCATAGCGTTGCGGCAGGTTCGGCGTGGCGTTCTCCCACACCAGCAGCATGGAGCGCTTGGTGGAGTAGCCCTGGTGACGGATGTCCGCGGGCATGGCGCAGATGTCGCCGGGGCGCATGGTGATGCGGGCACGCGGCGCGCCGTCGTCCTTGTCGGCCACGTCCCAGATGATTTCGTCGGAGAGCTGCAGGAACCACTCCACGCGGTCGTTGCCGTGGAACACCGGAAGGATGAATTCCTCGGTGGTCGGGCAGAACAGGCTGGCCTTGCACACCGAGCTGACCGAGGGGTTCCAGGTCACGTCGGAGCGGGACAGGTACTTGTACAGGTTGAAGGCATGCAATTCGCCCTCGAATCCTTCGGCGGCGTGGATTTCCGGCTCGTCCTGGGGCACATCGGCGAACTGGCGGTTCACTGGCAGGTCGTTGCGCAGCGGCGAGTCGCCCGGCAGGCCGGGCATGCGCCGGGTCGCCACGCGAAAGCGCTCGATGGCCTCGATGTTGTCGCCGTTCTTGCGGCCGAAGGCGCTGCCGGTTTCTTCCGGCGCGGCGAAGGGGTCGAAGCCGGCGTTGGTCCAGTCACGCAGGATGGCCTTGAAGGTCGCCATGATCTTCGGCGTTTCGAACTGCTCGGTGTAGTCGACACCCGCCTCGCGCAGCACGCCGTTGAAGGTGCCGGCGTAGAGGTCGACCTTGCCGTAGTGGTTGCGGGTGCCGATCACCTCGTCGAAGTTCACCCAGCCGTAGAAGAAGCCCCAGGCCACATCGCGCATGGTGGCGCGCAGGAAGGCATCGGCGGGGATCAGGTGGGAGCGCGTCTGGCCCTTGGCCGGCCACTGGATGCGCACGAAGTATTCGTCGCGGGAAAGGGTGAAGGCTCCCAGCTTGAAGTTGCGGTAGCCGGTAATGGAATCAGGCAGGCTGGCTTCGACTTCATCGGCGGCGAAGCTGGCGGAGGTGTCGAGGGTTTCGAGCATGGCCATGGTGGATGTCCTCTTGTTCAGGTCGTCGGTCGGGGCTGTCACTTCAGGCAGATGTCTGCCCACTTCTCCACCGACAGCGGTCCCTTGATGGTCTGCTGCAGGAGCACGGAAGGCTGAGCGCTCTCGAAACGGTAGGCGCAGCCGGCCGGCAACAGGGCCTGGTGACCGCGCTTGAGCAGGACGTAACCCATCGGGCGGCCCTTGGGCTGCTCACCGGCCAGGCGAGTCCCTTCGCCCTCGACCAGCGGCTCGTCCAGCTTGAGGAAATCCACCCGCACTTCGCCGTCCACCGAGATGGCGAATTCGTCGTGGGCGGCGGTGTACCAGGGCGAGGCGCCCTCGGCACGCAGGGTCTCGATGACGTAGCCGAGGTTCAGGCCGACCACCACCTTTTCATAAGGTGCGGAGCGGCTGGCGACGTCGAAGATGTTGGAGAAGGCGTAGTGGCGGGCTTCGCCCTGGATGATCTCGATCGACCCCATGCGATGGTCGTCGAGCGAGCCGAAGACGGTACGGTACGCGGCAGTGCTCATCTCATTCACCGTTTGTTGTTGTAGTGGGTGAGTGAACGTTACGAGCGGCATCGGCAACCAACAATTCCAGGGCAGGCGACAACAGTGTTTGCAAAACGCGAACAGTGACGCAGAGGCCCTGGCACGGCACTTTCGAGCAGGACAGCGAGCTCAGCTGCGCAAGAAAAGATGTGCCAGGAGCAGCGATGGAGGGACTCTATCGCGCAAATTAATCTAATTTATCGATTATACCAGTTCATGGAAAAGGTCTTTCCACTCGGCGCAACAACGCCGAAAAACAAACTATATCTCTTTGTTTTTATTAGAATTCTCACAACTATTATCGACGTCGATGGTAACCATCACGCGGCATCACTTCTTCATCGAAATCACATCAGTAACATGGGCCCCGTAGACGAATTCCAACCCTCACCGAGGTGCCCGAAAATGAAAAAGCAAATCCTTGCCAGCCTGTTCATCGCCAGCCTGTCCGCCACTGCTTTTGCCCTGCCCCAGGGTGCCGTAGTCGCTGAAGGTGGCTCCGACCGCACCAGCATCCACCGCGTAGCCGAAGGCGGCGCCGACCGTACCGGTGCCAACCGTATCGCCGAAGGTGGTGCCGACCGCACTGGCGCCAACCGCATTGCTGAAAACGGTTCCGAGCGCTCCCAGTCGCTGCGCGTCGCTGAAGGCGGTTCCGACCGCACCAAGGCCTTCGACGTAGCCGAAGGCGGCTCTGATCGCACCAAGGCCTTCGATGTCGCCGAAGGTGGCTCCGACCGCACCAAGGCCTTCGATGTCGCCGAAGGCGGCTCTGATCGCACCAAGGCCTTCGATGTCGCCGAAGGCGGCTCCGACCGCACCAATGGCTTCCGCGTAGCCGAAGGTGGCGCCGATCGCACTGGCGCCAACCGCATCAGCTGATCCCGGGGTACCGTTCAGAGGCAGGCAATCACGATGTATGCGATACCTCGAAAGGCAGAAGGCGCCACCTGTGGCGCCTTCAGTCTTTGTGGGGTGCGGAAAGAATCATTTCAGCTTGGACGGCACAGTTTTTTGTAGGGGCGCCGCTGGATCAGGCCACGCATTTCTCGAAAGTCGCCTGCATCTTCGCCGCATCGATGGTCCCGCGCCGGCCAATGAAGATCAGCTGGGTTTGCGGTGTTCGGCCATCCCAACCCTCTTCCGGCCTGATCTCGCTGCGGCTGCCCACCAGATGCAGGACGCAGCGCTTGCCCGAAGCTTCCGCTATCTGGCAAACACCCTTGGCGCGGTAGATACCGGCCGGCAAGGTCGCCAATGCCTGGCGCAGGGCTTTCAGGGATAGCGGACGCTCACTGGAAAAGCTCCAGGTTTCAAAGATCGCCGAGTGATCCTCATCCTTCACCGACGCCGCCGGCCGCAGGCGCCAGCCGGACTTCAAGCGACCAACACCCAGCACCAGTTCCAGCGGCACCTCACCGTATTCGCACTCCAGCAACCGCGCGCTGGGGTAGAGCCAGCGTGCCTTGAGGGCGTCGAGTTGGTCGCGGCCGACCCGATCCACCTTGTTCAGCACGATGATATCCGCCACATCCAGCTGCTCCATCGCCAGCTGCGCCATCTCAGCATCCAGTCGCTCGAACTGCTCGGCGTCGACCACGGTGAGAATGCTGTCGATGGCCAGCGCGTCGCGGAATTGCGGATAGCGCAGGGTGTTGGCGATCTTCGCCGGATTCGACACCCCGCTCGCCTCGATCACGATGTACTCGGGCCGGTTGGCGCGGTCATCCAGCAGACGTCCGAGTTGTTCGATCAGGTCGCTCTCGACCGTGCAGCAGATGCAGCCGTTGGCCAGGCTCACCGTGGTCTGGGTCTGGCTGACGATCAACTGGCTGTCGATATTGATGGCGCCGAAGTCGTTGACCATCACCGCCATGCGCAGGCCGTGGTCGCTGTTGAGGATCCGGTTCAGCAAGGTGGTCTTGCCGGCGCCGAGGAAGCCCGACACCAGGGTCACGGGAATGGGGGGGAGTCTGCTCATGGGCATGTTTCCGGGTGGCTGGATCAGAAGTTCGGCAGTTCGCCCTGCCAGATGGCGGCATGCTCGGTGCCGTCGAACTCGCCGTGACGGTCCCAGGTCACCTCGCCTTCCAGAAGGGTCAGCTGCACCTGGGTGTCGTGGATGTTGCCCTTGGGCGCCACTTCGAAGAGGTTGCGGTCGAGGACGATGAGGTCGGCGGACTTGCCCACTTCGATGGAACCGGCCTTGTCCTCGATGCCCATGCACCAGGCGCCATTGAGGGTCATCACACGGATGGCCTGCTCCAGGCTGATGGGGTTGCCGTAGAAACACCCTTCTTCGTCGCCGAAGGGGTTCTCGCGAGTGACCATCGCCTCGAAGCCGATCCAGGGGTTGATACTGGACACCGGCCAGTCGGTGCCCATCACCGCCACGCCGCCGTGCTCCAGCACGCCCTTGAAGTTGTAGGCGCGCTGCATGCGGTCCTCGCCGAAAACGGCGCGGGCATTGGCGAAGGACGACGGGAACCAGCCCACCGGAGAGAATTCGGCGGTGACGTTCAGTTCGGCGAAGCGCGGCAGGTTGCCGTCCAGCAGCGTGGTGCTGTGGGCGC
Organism: Pseudomonas lalkuanensis; assembly: GCF_008807375.1. Classification (NCBI taxonomy): domain Bacteria; kingdom Pseudomonadati; phylum Pseudomonadota; class Gammaproteobacteria; order Pseudomonadales; family Pseudomonadaceae; genus Metapseudomonas; species Metapseudomonas lalkuanensis. Next base: position 3,421,500 of record NZ_CP043311.1, read on the forward strand.
ACTGGTGGCGCACGCCGCTGTAGCCGTTGCGACGGCGGGCCTCGGCCACGGCATCGAGGAACAGGTCGGAGGCGCCATCGCCGGTGCAGTGGGCGATCACGCGGATGCCCCTGCGGTCCATGTCCACCACCATGTCAGTGATGTGTTCCGGGGTCAGGTTGAGGTGACCGCGCCAACTGGCCTCGCCCGGCCAGGCGCTGGACAGGTAGGAAGATCGGGATTCGTGGGTACCGTCGAAGTGGAACTTCACCGCGTTGGCGTTGAGACGGGCGCTACGGTAGTAGTGGCGCTCACCGGCAAGCAATTCCCAGCGGCGCTTCACCGGGAAAATGTCGTCCTGCCAGCTGATGGCGGCTTCCACCCGTACCGAGAGTTCGCCGGCCTGGTCGATGGACTTCAACGCGTTCAGGCGGTGTTCGCAGACATGCACGTACTTGGTGCCGACCACGCCGTGGCCGCTCTGGAACCACACGCCCTCGCGGTAGGCGCGCTTCAGCGCGTGCTGCGGGGTCGGCGGCATGGCCGCGTGCATCAGCGCGTAGGCGCCATCCACCAGAATGCCCGTGGGCTCGCCAGTGACGCTGTCGCGTTCGATGTAGCCGTGTCGCGGGTCCATGGTATCCGCATCGATGCCAGCCAGCTCCAGGGCACGGGAGTTGACCATCATGCAGCCCCAGGAGCGGTCGAGGATGGCCACTGGACGATCCGGCAGGACGCTGTCCAACCAGTAGCGGTCCGGTACCAGGCCGGCCTGCTTGAAGGTGTAGCGCACGAAGTACTGGCCGTAGACCCAGCCGTCACCGGGATGGGCGGCGGCATAGTCGAGGATGGACTGACGCACCTGTTCCGGCGTCGGGTCCTCTACGCCCACCTCCAGATAGCCCGCATAGCCGGGGGCCAGCTTCAAGTCCGGATGCGTATGCATGTCGTAGAGCCCCGGCATGGCGAAGCGCCCCTTCAGGTCCAGCACGCGGGTACGGGGACCGATCAGGCCCTCCACTTCTCCGTTACCTCCAACTGCGACAAAGCGCCCGCCGCGAATGGCCACGGCTTCGGCCCAGGAGTTGACGGCATCCACGGTGTAGATGCGGCCGTTGGTCAGCACGAGGTCGGCGGCGCCGGACGGGCCGGGAACATTGCTGGAGCGGTAGTCGGTGGAGTTACCCATGACAGTGACACCTTCTTCGAATTGATCGCGGGCTTGCCGCCCGTCTTGGCGGAATCAGTCGTGAATCGCTGGAAAGGTTGGAAAGGCGGGCCAGCGGCCCGCCTCGGGCTCATTCGTCGTCGCGAGCCGGAATCCACCACTCCTCACCGCGCACGGTGCGGATGTACTCCGGCCAGCGGTAGCGATGAGGTGCCTGGAAGTCCTTGGGCAGCAGTGGTGCCTGCCAGCGGCTGCCACCGATGCCGCCGCCGGTGCGCTCGACGAACTCGGCGCGCGCGGCGGCCAGCAGGTCCGGGCGGGTCAGCAGGTCCACCAGGGTCGCGGCGATGGTCTTGGCCGCCACCTGGATCATCGGATCGATGGCCTGGCGGATACCGCCCAGGGCGTTGGCGACCCAGTCCGGGTAGGTGTAGCCAGCCGGCGCCGAGAGCATCGGCCGCGCCACCAGCAGGCGCACGGTCGGGCAGTGCCAGGTGTATTCCGGGTAGTCGTCGGAGGTCAGGTGCTTCTGCCAGGCCGGCATCTGCAGGCGCATCTGGCGTTCGCATTCCTGCGGCTCGATCAGTTCTTCGGTGGCCGGCAGGAAGGGTTTCTCCATCGGCCCCAGGCCGAGGTTGGTCTGGATTTCCTGGGCGATCTCGATCGCTTCATTGCCCCAACGCGGAGCGCCGACCAGCGCCAGGTTGTCGTAGGTAGCCTGGGCCATCACATGGTTGGGCAAGCCGCCACGGGACTTGCACACCCAGGTCTTCTTCCACTGACAACCGGTGGCCATTGCAGCGGCCGCGGCGTTGTTGTCCATCACCTGGGCAATGGTCTCGGCCTGCTCGATGGAATCGCAGCGCAGCAGGTACTGGATCTGCGAAATGTGCGGCGGCAGGTTGTCGGCGGTCGCCTGGCCGGCAGTGAGGATGGCCTCGTTGTAACTCCACAGGCCGGTGAACGGCAGCGTGGAACGGCGCAGGCTTTCGTTCAGGGTGTAGAAATGCACCAGCGCATCGTTGGCCCCCGGCGCGCGGGCGGCCAGGTGGTTCTGCGGGATCGGGCTGTATTTGTCCGAGGCGATCCAGTTCTGCGGCTCATCGCAGGTGAAGGTGTAGATATAGGCGTAGGCGATGCCGCAGTGGGTATCCCAGGTGGTGGTGTTGTTCAGCGGCAGCATGTAGGTGGGGTGGAAGCTGATGGCCGCATCGAGGTCGTCGTAGTACCCCTTGGCCGCGTGCACCGGCTTGGAGGCGCGCAGCTTCTCCGCCGGTTCGCCGAAGAACTTCAGCGTGCCCTGGATGCCGTGTTCGAGCATCGCCGCCTTGGCCGCCAACAGTCCGCCGAGGGCGCTGATGCCGAGTGCCGAATGCGGGTCGGTATGACCGGGAGCGAAGCGCGACAGGCCTTCACGCGGCATCTTGCGGGTCGCCGCCGCCTGGCAGTTGCCGGGCACGGCGTCGTACTCGCCATAGGTGGCCAGTACCGGGCCTTCACCGTTCTTGAACGTGGCGCAGAAGGCCGTGGGCATGCCACCGCTGCCCTCCTCCACTTCGAACCCTTCCTTGCGCAGCAGCTCCACGTACCAGGCACAGGACTTGTACTCACGGAACGCGGGCTCGGCGTAGTGCCAGATCACCTGGTGCCAGTCCGACAGGGTCTTGCGCTGCTGCTCCACCCAGTCCAGGGCGAATTGCTTGGGCTCGTGCATGAAAGGGATTCCTTGATGGGGTGACAAGGCCCGTCCGTGCAGGTCGGCAAGCGACGGGCTGGCGTTAGTATTGTTGAATGGAGCAATACAACAATCGATTTATTTCGCCACTAATGTTTAGATATTTTCACCCCATATCCGCCGGAGCCCTCCATGCGCTTCCCTTCGATGACCGCCCTGCGCGCCCTGGACGCCGTCGCCCGGCTGGGCAGCGTATCGGCCGCCGCCCATGAGCTCAGCCTCACCCGCAGCGCCATCAGCCACCAGATCAGCAGCCTCGAGGAAAGCCTCGGGTTCCCCCTGACCGAGCGCATCGGCCGGGGCATCGGCCTCACCTATCGCGGCGAACGCTACGCCCGCGAAGTGCACCGCATCCTTTCCAACCTGGAGGAAGCCAGCCGGCGCCTGGATGACCAGGAGATCTCCGGACGCCTTTGCGTGAGCTGCAACCCCGGCTTCGCCACCTATTGGCTTTGCCACCACATCGGCGGTTTCCTCCGCGAGTATCCGCAGGTCGAGCTGCAGCTGATCTCGCCGCGCACGCCGGACGATGTCAGCAACGCCAACGTCGACCTCTTCGTCGCCTACGGCATCGGCGACTGGCCCGACATGACAGTTGAGCAGATCGTCGCCCTGCGCTTCTTTCCGGTGTGCAGCCCGCGACTGATCAACGCCATGGGCGGACTGAAGAGCCCGCAGGAACTCTCCGGCTTCCCGCTGCTGCACATGAGCGACTACAGCGACTGGCGGGTATGGCTCGCCGCCGCCGGTGCGTCGTCGGTGGACGCCGGAACCGGCATCGTGTTCTCCGATGCCCACTGCGCGCAGTCCGCCTGTATCGCTGCCCAGGGCGTCGGCATGGGTGACAACCTGATCAGTGGCGACGCCCTGGCCCGCGGCCTGCTGGTACGTCCCTTCGAAATCGCCATCGATTCCCATCGCGGCTACTACCTGGTGGCCGACCCGCAAAAGGCCGACCGCCCGGCCGTGCAGGCCTTCTGCAACTGGGTGAAGACGCAACTGCAAGCCTCTACGCAGGTCTGGCACGACCACCGCTGAGCCTTCTTTTGAGGGCCCCCCCTGCAAGCGGGGAATTCCGAGGCCCTAAATGTCCAAAAAAACTAAACATTAATGCGTAAATAATTCCATTGATGTAGCGCCCCCTTTGACAATAATGGCCAAAACGCCCAATCCGGGACTCATTCGCGAGTCCCAGCACAACAAGGGGAGTAACCAGCGTGCCCAGCAGTCAGGCCATCCAGCTCAGCGCCCAGGGGATCAGGAAGCAATACGGACATTTCACCGCCCTGGACGGCATCGACCTGGACATTCGCCAGGGTGAATTCCTCACCCTCCTCGGCCCGTCGGGTTCAGGCAAGACCACCCTTCTGATGATCCTCGCCGGCTTCCTCGAAGCCACCTCCGGCACGCTGATGGAGAACGGCGTAGACATCAGCCGCCGACCCGCGGAAAAACGCAATTTCGGCATGGTGTTCCAGGGCTACGCCCTGTTCCCGCACATGTCCGTAGCGGACAACGTCGCCTATCCCCTGCGCATCCGTGGCGTGAAGGCCGAGGAACGGCAGCGCCGGGTCAAGCACATCCTCGAAGTGGTAGGCCTCGGCGCTCACATGAAGAAGAAGCCGGCGGAGCTCTCCGGCGGCCAGCAGCAACGTGTCGCCATCGCCCGCGCCCTGGTCTTCGAGCCGGACCTTCTGCTGCTCGACGAACCCCTTTCCGCACTGGACAAGAACCTGCGCGAACAACTGCAGGCAGAGCTACAACGCATCCACCGCCAAGTGGGTACCAGCTTCGTCTTCGTCACCCATGACCAGGGCGAGGCACTGGCCCTGTCCACCCGCATTGCCATCTTCAATCAGGGCCGCCTGGCCCAGGTCGACAGCCCGGAAGACATCTACGACCGGCCCAACAGCCGCTTCGCCGCCGAATTCCTCGGCAAGATGAACCTCTTCCCCCTGGCCAACGTGACCCGCAACGGCAGCAACGCCAGCGGCCACTGCGGCGACAACCACCTGCACGCCGCCGCCCCCCAGCCACTGGGCAACCAGCCCCTGCTGCTGGCCGTGCGTCCCGAGCACATGGACCTGCACACCGAACGTCCCGACCTCTCCGGGCACAACGTCGTCGCCGCGCACCTCACCGAAAAGGTCTACCAGGGCGCCAGCACTCACCTTGCCCTGAAGCTGGGCCAGGACGCCCCGGCCATCAATCTGGCGGTACCCGGTAACCACCCCGGCGCCCAGCTGGCCAGCGGTACACCGGTATGGCTGAGCTGGCCGGTACAGCGCAGCTTCCTGCTGGAAGCCTGAACCCGCGTAACCCACTAATTTCGACTGCCTCCCTACAACAACAATCGGCCGCGCCCCATTGGGCGGGCCACGCGAGGAATTGCCCATGAGCCAGGAACATCAGCGCGACTGCATCGAAGTCCTCATCGAGAAGGCCCGTAACGGCCAGATCAACCGCCGCACCTTCATTCAGGCGATGGGCCTGCTGGCCGCCGCACCGCTCGCCATGCGCAGCGGCATCAGCTGGGCGGCCGACAGCAAACCGCTGGTGGTGGTGAACTGGGGCGGCGATGCCCTGGACGCCTTCCGCCGCGCCTGGACCGACAGTTTCAGCCAGAGCACCGGCATCCAGGTCCGCATCGACGGCGCCGGCCCCACCGAAGGTGCCATTCGCTCGCAGCTGGCCAGTGGCAAGCCGAGCTGGGACGTGGTGGACGTGGACAGCTACAGCGCCATGACTCTCGGCCGCGACAAAATCCTCCAGCCGCTGGACTACAACGTGATCCAGCGCGGGCAGGTGACCTCGGGCCTCGCCCATGACTACGGCATCGCCGGCTACCTGTTCAGCTATGTGATGGCGTGGGACAGCGAGCAGTTCGGCGACCAGGGCCCGACGAGCTGGGCGGACTTCTGGAACGTGGAGAAATTCCCCGGCAAACGCACCCTCTACAAGTGGATGAACGGGATGTTGGAAGCCGCCCTGCTGGCCGATGGTGTGCCCGCCGGGCAGCTCTACCCGCTGGACGTCCCGCGCGCCCTGCGCAAGATCGACGAGATCAAGCCCCATGTCCTGTCGTTCTGGAGCTCGGGTGCCGAGAGCCAGCAGCTGATGATCGAAGGAGAAGTGTCGATGGGGGCCATCTGGAGCACCCGCGCCAAGCTGCTCGCCGAAGACAGCGAAGGCCGCATTCGCTGGGGTTACGACAATGCCTTCCTGAATGCCAGCAGCTGGGCGGTGCTTTCGGACAACCCGGCCGGCAGCCAGGAAGCCATGCGTTTCATCCAGCATGCGCTGCAGCCGGAAGGTCAGCTCAAGCTGTTCGAACTGCTGGGCAACGGTCCGTCCAACGGCGCGACCCAGAAGCTCATGACGGCGGAGCAGCGCGAGGCGGATTGCGCGTCCGAGGAGAACTTCAAGAAGCAGATCTTCCTCAACACCGAGTGGTACGCCGACCACTACGCCACCACCCTGGAACAGTACCTGACCCACCTTTCCAAGTGAGCCGCCGCGCATGAGCACAACCCACTCCGCCAACCTGGAGCGCAGCCTGCTGCTGATCCCTCTGCCCCTGCTGCTGGTGGTCTTCTACCTGCTGCCGTTCCTCGGCGTGGTGGGCTGGAGCTTCACCCTGCCGGAGCCCGGCATCGAACAGTACCAGCGCATCGCTACCGATCCCGCGATCCACGACATGCTCTGGCGCACGCTACGCCTGTGCCTGACAGTCAGCACCCTGGCGCTGGTCATCGGCTACCTGCTGGCCTATTGCTGGGTGTTCAGCCCGCCGTTCTGGCAACGCATGGTGGAGATCTGCATCTTCATCCCGTTCTGGATCTCAGTGCTGGTGCGGGCATTCGGCTGGCTGATCGCCCTGCGCAGCAACGGCGTGCTGAACGGTGGGTTGATGGACCTGGGCCTGATCGACTCGCCGCTGCAGCTGACCCGGAATGAAACCGGCGTGGTCATCGGCATGCTGCACTTCATGGTGCCCTACGCCCTGTTCCCGCTGCTCTCCAGCATGCGCCAGCTCGACCAGCGTGTGCTGCTGGCATCCCGCGGGCTCGGCGCCGGGGCCCTGCGCACCTTCTGGCAAGTGCTGCTGCCGCAGACCGTGCCGGGCCTGCTGGGCGCTTTCATCATGGTCTTCGTGTTCTGCCTGGGCTTCTTCATCACCCCGGTGCTGCTGGGCGGTGGCCAGACCGTGATGATCGCCGAGTACGTCTTCCTGCAGATGTTCCAGACCAGCAACTGGGGTCTCGGAGCCGCACTCAGCGTGGTGCTGCTGGCCCTGGTCAGCGCGCTGATCTGGGTGCTGCTGCGCATCACCCGTGTCAACCGCCTGGTGGGCTGAGGTCAATCATGAATACACACAAAACGGGCCTTTCCACTCGCCTGCTGGCCACCGTGGCCATGGCCTTCATGCTGTTCCCGCTGCTGACGGTCATCCCGGTGTCGTTCACCAGCAAGCGCTACCTGTCGATGCCCAACGGCAATTGGTCGCTGCGCCATTACGAAGCCCTGCTGGGCAACCCGGAGTGGATGGCGAGCATCCTCCAGAGCCTCGGCATCGCCTTCGCCACCAGCCTGATCGCCACTGCCCTGGCAGTCAGCTTCAGCCTCGGCATCTGGTACCTCCGCTCGCGCCTGGCCACCGTGCTGATCGGCCTGGTACTGCTGCCCATGGCGATTCCTCCGGTGATCTCGGCGCTGGTCCTGTACTTCATGGAGACCAACCTCGGCCGCATCGCTCCCGGCTTCGGCTACGACACCATTCCCGGCGTGATCATCGCCCACGTGGTCATGGTGGTGCCCTACGGCGTCGTGACCATGCTGGTCGCCCTCAGCCAGATCGACCGGCGCATCGAGCTGGCCTCGCGCAACCTCGGCGCCAGCCTGATGCAAACCACCTTCCTGGTGGTGATGCCGAACCTCAAGCTGGGCATCGCCTCCACCGCCCTGCTGAGCTTCGCGCTGTCCTGGGAGGAAGTGGCGGTGACCCTGTTCATCACCAGCGTCGACGTCAACACCCTGCCCCGGCGCATCTGGGGCGGGCTGCGGGACAACGTCGACCCGAGCGTGGCGGCCATCTCCGTACTTCTGATCGGCGTGACCTTGCTGGTGCTCTGCGCACGGCTGCTGTTGCAGTACCTGGCAACGCGCAGGGCCAGGGAGGCTGCGACCAGGGCGGCGACTGCGCCGGCCTGAAACGAAAAAGCCCGAACCTGATTCGGGCTTTTTGCTTGCGCTCAAGCCACCCTTGTTGTGGGAGCGATTTCAATCTCGATTCAGGTCAACGACCTGTCTAGACGGGGCCGCTTCGTGGCCCTTTCGCGAATGAATTCGCTCCTACACGGGTTGCCTCCTCAATCGCGGAACGACAAGTCGATCCGATCCAGCCTGCGCAACTCCGCCTGCCAGACCAGGTCAACGCTCTCCAGGTGATAGCGCTCGTTGTTCAACTGGCGGGCGGTGTACTCACAGGCATCGTGGTCCGGCACGATCAGCGGCCGGCCCGCCTTCATCGCCTCCAGCTGAATCTCGCAAGCCTGGTTCAGGTAGTACATCAGGAAGTAGGCCTCGGCCACGCTGCGGCCGACGGTGAGCAGGCCGTGGTTGCGCAGGATCATCGCCTTGCTGTCGCCCAGGGCGGCAACGATGCGGGCGCGGACCTCCAGGTCCAGCGGTACGCCTTCGTAGTCGTAGTAGGCCAGCCGGTTATAGAAGGTCATGTTGGTCTGGTTCAGCGGCAGCAGCCCTTCCTCCAGCGCTGCCACGGCCATGCCGGCCATGGTGTGGGTATGCATCACGCAGACTGCGTCGTGGCGATTCATATGGACGGCGCTATGGATGGTGAAGCCGGCCGGGTTCACGTCCGGCGAACCGGCTTCGAGCTTGTTGCCGTCGACGTCGATGGCCACCAGGTTGGAAGCGCTGACCTCTTCCGGACGCAGGCCGTACTGGTTGATCAGGAAGGCCGGTTCGTCCCCCGGCAGGCGCACGGAAATGTGGGTGAAGACCTGGTCGCTCCAGCCGTTGAGGTCCAGCAGCCGGTAGGCGGCGGCAAGGTCGGTGCGCAATTGTTGTTCTGTCATGTTCATCGGTGCTCCGGCAGGCAAATGACGTGGTAGAAAGCGGCAGCCTAGGGCCGCTTGCTGGCCACGGGATATCGATTTATCTTCCGCAAACTCATTCCAAATCGTAATGAACCCCCATGCGCCGACAGCTGCCCAGCATGATCTCCCTCACCTGTTTCGCCGCCTTCGCCCGGCACATGAGCGTCACCCGCGCCGCAGAGGAACTCAGCCTCACCCAGAGCGCCGTGAGCCGGCAGATCAAGAACCTGGAAGACCTGCTGGGACGCCCCCTGGTGGAGAAAGTGCGCCAGCGCCTGCTGCTGACCGAATACGGCCGCCGCTACGTCGAGGAAATCAGCCCGTTGCTGGACCAGCTGGAAGCCGCCACCCAGCGCATCAGCGCCAGCAGCTCGGGGCGCCTGCGGGTTGGCGCCGAACCCTCCCTCACCACCCGCTGGCTATTGCCGAAACTCAAGGCCTACGGGCAGTTGCATCCCGAAATTGAACTGCAGGTGATGAACGACCTGCATAGGCTCTACGGGCTATTGGAGAGTTTCGACCTCGCCATCCTGTTCGGCGACGGCCACTGGCCAGGGTTCGAGGCCACACGCCTGATGGGTGGCGAGATGGTGGCGGTCTGCACGGCGGAACTGCTCCAGCGTCACGGCCCGGTGGTCCAGCGCCGGGACATCCTGCGCTATCCCCTGCTCCACCACAGCGCGCTGGCTGACCAGGGCAAGTCCTCCACCCAGATCTGGCTGCTGAGCGCCGGCCTTTCGCCCAGGGAAATCGATGCCCTGCCCGGCCAGCGCCTGGAGCATTTCCAATTCGTCCTCGACGCCGCCCTGCACGGCCTCGGCATCACCGTCCTGCCGCGCTACTTCGTGGCACCAGAGGTGGAGGCCGGACGGCTGGTGATCGCAAGCCGGGAGCCGCTGGAATGCGGCGACTACTACCTGGTCGTGCCGGCGGGGTGCCGGGATGCGAAGGTTCGGGCGTTTGCCGACTGGCTGCTGGCGGGGGGCTGAAGGGGGCTTTTTTGTGAGGGCGAATTCATTCGCGAAAAGGCTCGCGCAGAAGCCACTCTGACAGGTCTTCGACCTGCTTCGCGATTGAAATCGCTCCTACCGGTGTAGCTTCAGCGCTGCAGCGCAGTCGACTCCCGCGCCACCAGCTCGCTGCCCACGTCCACCAGGGCGTCCCACTCGCCTTCGCCGCGAATGCGCTGGCAGAGCAACTCCACGGTGGCGTTGGCCACGCGCTCGGCGGGAATCCGCACGCTGGTGAGTGACGGCGTGGCCACGCGGGCGATGGGCAGGTCGCCAAAGCCGCAGATGCCGAGTTCGTCCGGTACCCGGATGCCGAGGCGCTGGCAGGTGAAGAGCGCGCCGATCGCCGGCATGTCGTTGGTGAAGAAGGCTCCATCGCAGTCGACTTCGCCACGGGAGAAGCGCTGGATCACGTCCACACCGTCATCGATATGCGGCACGGGCGAGGTGTTGAAGCGCAGGGGTTCGATGCCCAGGCCATCGACCACGGCCTGGCGGAACCCGGCGAAGCGCAGGTTCTCCCGCTCGTCATCGAAGCCGAAGAATGCCGGCTTGCGGTAGCCGCATTCCACCAGGTGGCGACCGGCCGCCGCACCGGCGGACCAGTTGGAGAAGCCGACCACCTGCCCCACGGGCGTGCGCGGCGCATCGCCTTCGGGAAGGTCCCAGAGTTCGATCAATGGAATGTCGGCGGCCTGCAGCAGTTCCAGGGTTTCTGGCGCGTGATAGCCGTAGGCGAGAATCAGGCCGTCCAGCTGGCGGCCGAGGAAGGCGCGCAGCAGCTTGCCTTCTTCTTCCTGGGAGAAGCGGGTTTCACCGATCAACAGGTGATAGCCGGCCCGCGCCAGCCCCTGCTGGAGGATCTCGATGGTGGTGGCGAGGATGGGGTTGGTGATGGTGGTGATCAGCGCGCCAATGATGCCGCTGCGGCGGGTCACCAACTGGCTGGCGGCGAGGTTGGGAACGTAGCCCAGTTCGCGCACCGCCTGCTCGACCTTCTGCCGGGTCCGCTCGGAGACCATGTCCGGCTTGGACAGTGCCCGCGATACCGTCATGCCGGAAACCCCGGCCAATTGGGCGACATCGTGCAGGGTGGCGGGTTTGTTCCTGGTCGACATCCTGGCCTCTGGCGCCGTTCTGGGGAGGCGCATTATCCCTGAACAATCGGTGTGGGAGCGATTTCAATCGCAATACGGACCGAAGGTTCGTCCATCGGGGCGGCTAGGCCGCCCTTTCGCAATTGAATTCGCTCCTACGACTCGCCTGTGTCAGGCGAGGAACTCCGCGTGCTCCCACACCTCGATCACCGTCGGGCGGTCGGCCTTGGCGGCGGTCTTCAGCAGCTCGGCCAGGTGCTCCAGGCTCTCGGCCTTTTCGGCGTTGCAGCCGAAGGCGCGGGCCAGGCCCTGGAAATCCGGGGTGTAGATATCGACACCGATGGTGGGGATGTCGCGGTTCTTCATGTAGCGCTTGATCTCGCCGTAGCCGCTGTTGTTCCAGAGCAGCACGATGATCGGTGCGCCGGCTTCGACGGCCGAAGCCAGTTCCGGCAGGGTGAACTGGATGCCACCGTCGCCGATCAGCGCGATCACCGGGCGATCCGGCGCGGCCAACTTGGCGCCGACGGCGGCCGGCAGGCCGTAGCCGAGGGTGCCGTAACCGGTGGCGGAGTTGAACCAGCTGCGGGTGCGGGTGGCTTCGAACAAGTGGTTGCCGGAGTACACAGGCTGGGTGGAATCGCCTGCCACGATCAGGTCCGGCAGGGTCTGCTGCAGGGTTTCCAGAACCTTGCGCTGACCGTTCCAGGTTTCCGGCCACTGGGCATCCAGTTCGGCGCGTACGGCAGCGGCGCGCCGGGAGCCCAGGCTGTCGGCACTGAAGGCGGCACCGGCGCCAAGGGCATCGGCCAGCGCAGCCATGGCCTTGCGGGCGTCACTCAGGATGGCGATGTCCGCCGGGTAGTTGCGGTTCAACTGCTCGGCGTCGATGTCGATGCGGATCAGCTGGCTCTCGATACGGAAATTGCCGTCGAACACCACGTCATAGTCGGTTTCGCCCAGCTCGGTGCCGATGGCCAGCACCACATCCGATTCCAGCACCATCTTGCGCACCGGCACCCAGGCCTGGTTGCAGCCGAGCGCCAGCGGATGGCCCTTGGGCAGAACACCCTTGGCATTGATGGTGTAGGCGGTGGGCGCGTCCAGGGCTTCCACCAGGCGCTGGGCCTCGGTGCCGGCGTCAGCGCAGCCGCCCCCCAGCAGTACCAGCGGACGCTTGGCGCCCTTGAGCATTTCGGCGGCACGTGAGATGGCGTCCAGGCACGGGCCGGGGCGGCTCGGCAGCGCACCCAGCTTGCGGCGCACGTGATCGGCCGGCGCGGTGATCACGTCGATCGGGATTTCGATGTGCACCGGCCGCGGACGGGCACCGTTGAACACGGCGAAGGCGCGGGTCAGCACGTCCGGCAGTTCGTCCGGACGCATCAGGGTGTGGCTGAAGGCAGCGACGCCGGACACCAGGTTGCGCTGGGACGGCAGCTCGTGCAGGCGGCCGCCGCCCATGCCCAGTTGCTCGGTGTTGTTGACACTGGAGATCACCAGCATGGGAATGGAGTCGGCATAGGCCTGGCCCATGGCTGTGGTGATGTTGGTCATGCCCGGGCCGGTGATGATGAAGCACACGCCCGGCTTGCCGGAAACGCGGGCATAGCCGTCAGCCATGAAGCCGGCACCCTGCTCGTGGCGCGGCGTCACGTGACGGATAGCGGTATTGGGCAGGCCGCGATACAGCTCCACCGTGTGCACACCTGGGATACCGAACACGGTATCCACGCCAAAGCCTTCCAGCAGCTCAACCAGCAGTTCTCCGCAGGTCAACATGGGCAGTCCTCCAAGGGATCGGTCAACGAATGGAGCGCACTCTAACATCAGATTGTTAGCGTTAACATCGCTTTTGTCGGAATTGTCTGACGGCTACCTGTCCATGGTGGGATTTCACCTGTGGAAACGATTGCAATCGCGATGGGTTGTGCAGCGGAGCCTGGGAGGTGGGGCGGGCCTGCGGCCCGCTTTCGCGAATGAATTCGCTCCCACAATGTTCCCTCAACCTGGAGGAAGATCAGCCCAGGAACAGCTTGCAGGCCGGGTTGTCGCTCTCTTCCCGGTACGGATAACCGATCTCGTCCAGTGCCTCGAAGATCAGGTGGTTCTCATCCTCCGGCACTTGCAGCCCGGCCAGCACGCGACCATCGGCGGCGCCGTGGTTGCGGTAGTGGAACAAGGTGATGTTCCAGCGCCCGCCCAGTTTGTCGAGGAAGTTGAACAGCGCCCCCGGACGCTCGGGGAATTCGAAGCGGAACAGCCGCTCTTCGCCAATGTACGCAGCGCGCCCCCCCACCATGTGGCGGATATGCACCTTCGCCAGCTCGTTCTCGGTCAGGTCGAGCACCGGGAAGCCCTGTTCCTGCAGGCTCTCCACCAGCGCCGCGCGCGGGTCGGTGAGCGGATGGGTCTGCACGCCGACGAAGATGTGCGCTTCGTCCCCCGAGTTGTAGCGGTAGTTGAACTCGGTGATCTGCCGCCGTCCGAGGGCCTCGCAGAAGGCCTTGAAGGCACCTGGACGCTCCGGCAGGGTCACGGCGATGATCGCCTCGCGCTTCTCCCCCAGTTCAGCGCGCTCTGCCACGTGGCGCAGGCGGTCGAAGTTGATGTTGGCGCCGGAATCGATGGCCACCAGGGTCTGGCCACCGACGCCATCACGCTCGACGTACTTCTTGATCCCGGCCACGGCCAGCGCGCCTGCAGGCTCGGTGATGGAGCGGGTGTCGTCGTAGATGTCCTTGATCGCCGCGCAGATTTCGTCGGCGCTCACCGTCAGCACTTCATCGACGAAATGCCGGCAGACCTCGAAGTTGTGCGCGCCGATCTGCGCCACCGCCACGCCATCGGCGAACAGCCCGACCTGCCCCAGCACCACGCGCTCTCCAGCGGCCATCGCAGCCTGCAGGCAGTTCGAGTCGTCCGGCTCGACGCCGATCACCTTCACGTCCGGACGCAGGTATTTCACATAGGCGGCGATCCCCGCGATCAGGCTGCCGCCGCCCACGGGCACGAAGATGGCGTCCAGGCGGCCGGCGTGCTGGCGGAGGATTTCCATCGCCACGGTGCCCTGCCCGGCGATCACATCCGGGTCGTCATAGGGCGGCACGAAGGTCAGCCCCTGCGCCGCTGCCAGCTTCAGGGCGTGGGCCAGGGCGTCGGGGAAGGCATCGCCATGCAGCACCACCTTGCCGCCACGGGAACGCACGCCGTGAACCTTCAGCTCCGGGGTGGTGCGCGGCATCACGATGGTCGCTTCAATGCCCAGCTCCCGCGCCGCCAGCGCCAGACCCTGAGCGTGGTTGCCGGCCGAAGCGGCAATCACGCCCCGCGCACGTTCTTCCGCGCTCAGTTGCACCACGCGGTTGTAGGCGCCACGGATCTTGAAGGAGTAGACCGGCTGCAGGTCCTCGCGCTTGAGCAGCACCTGGTTGCCCAGGCGTTCGCTGAGCTGACGCGCCGGCTGCAGGGGAGTCTCGATGGCCACGTCGTACACCGGCGCCGCGAGGATCTTGCGCACGTAGTGCTTGAGCAGCGCCTCGCGCTCATCCAGCGGGCGCTCGGTGAGGTGTCCGGTTTGGGAAGTGAAGGTGGTCATGCTGGGCTCCTGGTCTTGATTTCGGCACCCAGGAGACAGAAGGAAGAAACCCGCCTCGAGGGCGGGTTTCTGTTTGGTCGTCGGCTAACCCGCCACTGCTGGAATGGCGGTAATAATCGCGGGGCCGGACAACCAAGGGGAATTAGTCATGGCGGCCAATCTAGAGGGCCTTTGGCCTTCAGGTCAAGCAGCAATTTCATTCAGCGCAAGTGGAAGAGTCGCGCTGGACAACGCTCAAACGACGTGATCGCGAACCACGCGCAGCTCGGCGGCATCCTGGTTCATGCGCTGGATCACGTTGAACAGCTGCTCCTTCAGCACGGCGTCGCCGATCCGGTCGGCCGCGCGCATCACCGCCAGGGCGGCAGCCTCGTTGTTCATGGCCACGGCGTCCAGGGTCTTGCGGAAATTTCTAATGTTACGAGTCACACCAAAGGCCTCTGTCAAAGCTGGGAGCACCTTATTGAATGAATATTTCCTTTTGATTTCAGTGGCTTGGATCAATGAAACCGTCGGGCCAATTTGACCTTGCGCACACCATTCACCAAGCTAGCGGCTTCGATTCACCCCATCAGGAACCGCAAGACGTGATTGCCCCCCTCTTCCGCCGGGGCCGGCTGGCGCTGTGCGTCGCCGCCCTGCTCTCCCTGCTCGCCGGTTGCGACAAGGAGCCCGCCAAGCCCGAGCCGCCCAAGGTCGATACCTACACCCGGGCGAGCTGGGAAGAACTCCCCGCCAGCAGCGACGCCGATGTGATCGCCGGCTTCACAGCCTGGCGCTCCGCCTGCGCACGCCTGGCCAAGGACCCGATCTGGTCCGCCACCTGCACCAGCGCGGCCCAGGTGCAGGAAGACCCGGCCGCCGTTCGCGCCTGGCTCAAGGAGCAACTCGAGGTCTACAGCCTGCGCAATGCACGCAACAGTCCCCAGGGCCTGATCACCGGTTACTACGAGCCGGTGTACGCCGGCAGCCTGGAGCGCAGCGAGCAGACGCCGGTGCCGGTCTACGGCGTGCCCGAAGACATGATCGTGGTCGCCCTGGACAGTCTCTACCCGGAACTCAAGGGCAAGCGCCTGCGCGGACGCCTGGAAGGCCGCGTGCTCAAGCCCTATGACGACGCCGCCACCATTCGCGCCCAGGGCGTCAAGGCGCCGGTGCTGGCCTGGCTCACCAACCCGATGGACCTGCAGTTCCTGCAGATCCAGGGTTCCGGCCGCATCCAGCTGGAAAGCGGCCGCCAGCTGCGCATCGGTTACGCCGACCAGAATGGCCACCCGTATCGGCCGGTAGGCCGCTGGCTGGTGGAACAGGGCCAGCTCAAACAGGAAGAAGTCAGCATGGGCAAGATCCGCGACTGGGCCAGCGCCAACCCGCAGCGGGTGCCGGAACTGCTGGCGAGCAACCCGAGCTTCGTCTTCTTCGGCCTCAATCCGGACAGCAACGAGGGTCCGCGAGGCTCCCTCAACGTGCCGCTCACCGCCGGCTACAGCGTGGCCATCGACCGCAAGGTGATCCCGCTGGGCAGCCTGCTCTGGCTCTCCACCACCCGCCCCGACGGCAGCCCGGTGATCCGCCCGGTCGCGGCCCAGGA
Source organism: Pseudomonas lalkuanensis (assembly GCF_008807375.1). Lineage (NCBI taxonomy): Bacteria > Pseudomonadati > Pseudomonadota > Gammaproteobacteria > Pseudomonadales > Pseudomonadaceae > Metapseudomonas > Metapseudomonas lalkuanensis. Next base: position 3,437,797 of record NZ_CP043311.1, read on the forward strand.
CACCGGCGGCGCCATCGCCGGCGAAGTGCGCGCCGACCTGTTCTGGGGCACCGGCGCGGAGGCCGGCGAGCTGGCCGGCAACATGAAGCAGCAGGGCCAGATCTGGCTGCTCTGGCCCAAGGGCATCCCGTTGCCCGCCGTAGCCGCGCCAACCCAAGGCCCGGGCAGCAAGTCCTGAGTCCGGGCCCCCTCTTGCCGCAACGGTCGACGCGAGCCATCGCCTGGCTCGCGAAGCCACTGCCTGAAACCCGCTCCGATTAGGTATAAGGAGGCTTCGCGCAACGGACGGCGCCAACCGATTCGGCCAGTACGGGGGCACCATGAACGACGACGCAGAAACCACCCAGGAGGTCTACAAGGCCCTGCTGGAATCCACCCGGGCGATCCCATGGAAGATCGACTGGAAGACCATGACCTTCGCCTACATCGGCCCGCAGATCGAAGAATTGCTGGGCTGGAGCCAGTCCAGCTGGGTAAGCGTCAATGACTGGGCCGAACGCATGCACCCGGACGACCGCGACGCGGTCGTCGCTTTCTGCGTCTCCCAGTCCCAGGCCGGCACCGACCACGAGGCGGACTACCGGGCCCTGACCACCACAGGCGACTACGTGTGGATCCGCGATGTGGTGCATGTGATGCGCACCCCCGATGGCGAAGTGGAAGCGCTGATCGGCTTCATGTTCGACATCAGCGAGCGGAAGAAGGCCGAGCAGCAGCTGATCGACCTGCAGAAGCAGCTGGAGGAGTACTCCTACAAGGATGGCCTGACCGGTGTGGCCAACCGGCGCATGTTCGATTCCATGCTGGAGGTCGAATGGGCCAATGCCCAGCGCACTGGTGAGCCGCTGTCGTTGATCCTCCTGGATATCGACTATTTCAAGCAGTACAACGACCACTACGGCCACATCCAGGGCGACGACTGCCTGAAGAGCGTGGGTCGCGCGTTAATCGATGCCGCCATCCGTCCCCGCGACTTCGTCGCCCGCTTCGGCGGCGAAGAGTTCGTGCTGATTCTCCCGGCCACCGATGAGGCCGCCGCCTGCCAGGTCGCCGAGCGCTGCCGCAAGCTGATCCGCGAGCAATGCATACCCCACGAAAAGTCCGGCGTCGCCTCGCTGCTCACCATCAGCCTGGGCGTCGGCACTGTGGCACCCCGGCACGAGGACCGGCCCCTGCCCTTCATCCAGGCTGTCGACCGGCTGCTCTACCGCGCCAAGCAACAAGGCCGCAACCGCCTGGAGTCGGCGCGCTTCGACAGCACCCGCATGGTGGAAGAACAAGGCGAAAGTCGCTGATCGATCAGCCCGCTGGGCATCCCGGCTGGACCGGCGCCTTCGATATCCAGGTGCCGCGTTCGGCCTGTACGGTCGAATATCCAGTCCTAGTGGCACACCGCCAGATGCAAAAAGGATGCATTTTAATGACGCTCGAAGTTATTCGAGCTTGACCGTCACGGCATGAAGTGCCGGATTGCGCCTTGGCACCGTGGCGGTCCCTTTTGCGCTCGATTCGCAAGCGGCGGGGCGCAACTCAGTGGAAATGTGGCCAGTGCCAGTGGTGATGCTCGAACCAGTCCCTGATGAACAGGCGATTGGTCCAGAACACCATGCCGATGCAGACGAGGAACAGGCACGCCATCACGGTCAGCCCGATTGCGTTGACACTCATCGCAGACCTCCGCACTTGTCGACCGGGTACATCATTCAGCTTACAAGGCGTCCGGCTACCTGGGAGCGGCGGGCGCCAGCCGGTCGGGTCCCTCACTTTTTACGCATTCTTTACGCCGGCTGTCCCGGCCAGAACGGATACTTGGCGCCCTTCCGTGGCAGCACCTCGTATTACCCGCCGAATGCCGTGTCTCCAACACCATCCGCACCGCGCCCCATCCCCCGGAGAGATTCGATGAGTTCCTGCACCCTGGAGCCGCAGGCCCATTCTCGCGCCCATTCGTCCTCGTTCGGCCTGCTCGTGGCGGCAGCCGGCGTGGTCTACGGCGATATCGGCACCAGCCCGCTGTACACCCTCAAGGAAGTCTTTGCCGGCCACTACGGCGTGCAGGTCAACTCCGAGGGCGTACTCGGCATCCTCTCGCTGGTGCTCTGGTCCCTGCTCTGGGTGGTCTCGCTCAAGTACGTGCTGTTCATGCTGCGCGCCGACAACGAAGGCGAAGGCGGCGTCATGGCCCTCACCGCGTTGGCGCGCCGTGCCACCGCCGCCTACCCGAGGCTGAGCGGACTGCTGGTGTTGCTCGGCCTGTTCGGCACGGCGTTGTTCTACGGTGACAGCATGATCACCCCGGCCATTTCCGTGCTCTCGGCGGTGGAAGGCCTGGACGTCGCCCTGCCCGGCCTCGGCCACTGGGTCGTGCCGGTTACCGTGGTGCTGCTGATCGGCCTGTTCCTGATCCAGAAGCACGGCACGGCACGTATCGGCATTCTCTTCGGCCCGGTGATGGTGGCCTGGTTCGTGGTGCTGGGCATCCTCGGCATCCACGGCATCGCCCAGCGCCCGGAAGTGCTCCAGGCGGTGAATCCCTGGTGGGCGTTCAACTTCTTCCTGGCCCATCCCGGCATCGGCGTCACCATCCTCGGCGCCGTGGTACTGGCGCTGACCGGTGCCGAAGCGCTCTACGCCGACATGGGCCACTTCGGCCGCAAACCCATCGCCCGCGCCTGGTTCAGCCTGGTACTCCCCGGCCTGGTACTGAACTACTTCGGCCAGGGTGCGCTGCTGCTGTCCAACCCGGCGGCCGCGCGCAACCCCTTCTACCTGCTGGCGCCGGAATGGGCGTTGATTCCCATGATCGGCCTGGCCACGCTGGCCACCATCATCGCCTCCCAGGCGGTGATCTCCGGGGCGTTCTCCCTGAGCCAGCAGGCCATCCAGCTCGGCTATATCCCGCGCATGCAGATCCAGCACACCTCCAGCGCCGCCCAGGGCCAGATCTACGTCGGCGTGGTGAACTGGGCGCTGATGACCTGCGTGGTGCTGCTGGTGATCGGTTTCGGCTCCTCAAGCGCCCTGGCTGCCGCCTACGGCGTGGCGGTGACCACCACCATGCTGATCGACACCCTGCTGGTCTCGGCGGTGATGCTGCTGCTCTGGCGTATTCCGCGCTGGCTGGCCGTGCCGCTGCTGCTCGGGTTCTTCTTCGTGGACTCGCTGTTCTTCAGCGCCAACGTGCCGAAGATCTTCCAGGGCGGTGCCTTCCCGGTGATCGCCGGGGTGATCCTGTTCGTGCTGATGACCACCTGGAAGAGCGGCAAGCGCATCCTCATCGATCGCCTGGACGAAACCGCCCTGCCGCTGCGCGGCTTCGTCGACAGCATCTGCCTGCAACCGCCCCACCGCGTCGAGGGTACCGCCATCTTCCTCAGCGCGAGTCCCGATGCCGTCCCCCACGCGCTGCTGCACAACCTGCTGCACAACCAGGTGCTGCACCAGCAGGTGGTGCTGCTGACGGTGGTGACCCGCGACACGCCGCGTATCGATGACCACCAGCGTTTCGAAGTCACCCGCTACGACGGCGGCTTCTATCGCGTCCTGCTGCACTTCGGCTTCATGGAAGAGCCCAACGTACCGGAAGCCCTGCAGGGCTGCCGCGTCGAGGGGCTGGATTTCACCCCCATGCGCACGACCTACTTCCTCAGCCGCGAAACGGTGATTCCAACCCGTGGCCTGGGCATGTCGCTCTGGCGCGAAGGGCTGTTCGCCTTCCTTCACAAGAACGCCAACAGCAGCATGCGCTACTTCCAGCTGCCGGTTAACCGCGTGATCGAGCTGGGCACGCAGGTCGAGATCTGACACCAGGCCGCCCGGACGCCACGACTGTCCGTCGCCATCCGGGCACCAGCAGTCGGCCGCCGGATTAATGGCAAATCCATGGCTATGCTTTGATTGTCATGGAAGCCGACCGGTGCCGGAGTCCAGTGCTCACTCCGGCGCTCCCCTCCCCAAGGCAGCTGGACCGTGCGGTGGCGACACCAGCACCCTGCACGGCTTCAATCAGGCGAAGTCGCAAGTCCGGTTATCGAGCGACGCTATCCAATTCCATTCAAAGGGACGTTGCCTGGAGATCGTGAAATGGACTCTTTCGAAGGTGAAAGCGCCGCGAATCTAGCCATCTCCGCCCAATCGAACACCCCGCGTACGACCCGCTGGCATCGCATGTACTTCTTCCTCGCCGGCTTCGACGTACTGGTCGTCGTGCTGAGCGTGCTGCTGAACCACCTGATCGTCGACACCTATCACCGCTCCATCAAGGCCAACCAGTCCTGGGTCCAGCAGCTGTCCTCCTACTCGACCCTGGGCAGCCTGGCATCGGACGTCAACGCCCCCGGCAACAACGTGTTCGATACCCATGACGTCGAGTCCGAATCCCGGAACATGACCGCCGCGCTGCACACCTTCGACCATCACCTGGCGATGGCCAAGCAGCAGCTGGAGGCCCGGATCGCCAACCAGGCCGAACACAGTGCCGATATCCAGGCCTACACCATCGCGCTGAAGGACGAAGTCGCCGAAGTGGACGCCGCGATGGTGGAGATGGTGAAGGAGGCCTCGCTGATCTTCTCGTTCTTCCGCCAAGGCAAATCGGACGACGCCGGCAAACGCATGGCAACCATGGACAGGAAGTACGCCATGCTGCTCGCCTCGCTGGCCACGGTGCGCGAGCGTGTCGGCCAGATCCAGAGCCGGCTGTTGGAAGAGGAACTGGAGTCGGTGGAGGAGCTCCGCCGGATCGAGTACGCGATCATGGTGTTCGTGCTGATGATGGTCAGCGCCGCGGTGTTCTATGGCCGGCGGATCAAGCGGGAAATGGAGGCCCACGCCGCCGAACGCGATGGCTACCTCGCCGTCCTTCGCGCCAGCGAGCGGCAGTTCCGCCAGCAGGCATCGCTGCTGGACAAGGCCCAGGACGCCATCGTCGTCCACGACATGGAGAACCGCATCCTCTACTGGAACAAGAGCGCCGAGCGCCTCTACGGAGTGACCCGCGAGGAAGCACTGGGCCAGTCGGCCGCCGAACTGATCTACCAGGACCACGCCGCCATCGATGCGGCCAACCGGAGCCTGGCCGAGACGGGCGACTGGTCGGGCGAAGTCACCTTGCGGCGCCGGGATGGCAGCACCATCACCTTCGAAAGCCACCGCACCCTGGTGCGCGACGAGAACGCCGAGCCGCAGTCGGTGCTGTCGATCAATACCGACATCAGCCATCGCAAGGCAGCCGAACAGGAGGTCAATCGCCTGGCCTTCTACGACCAGCTCACGGGCCTGGCCAACCGCCGCCTCATGCTGGACCGCCTGCAGCATGTGCTGGCCGGCGGCATGCGCAACCCGCATACGAGCGCGGTGATCCTGATCGACCTGGACAACTTCAAGGCGCTCAACGACACGCTGGGCCATGACCGTGGCGACCTGCTGCTGCAACAGGTTGCCCAGCGCCTCTCCGCCTGCATTCGCGAGAGCGACACCGTGGCGCGCCTGGGCGGCGACGAGTTCGTGGTGCTGCTGGAGGGGCTCAGCGAGAACCCGCCGGACGCCGCCATCCAGGCCAAGGCCATCGGCGAGAAGATCCTGAGCTCGCTGAACATCTCCTATCACCTGGACGGCTACGAGCACCACAGCACGCCCAGCCTCGGCATCGCCCTGTTCCAGGGACAGCTGAACACGGTGGACGACATCATGAAGCGCGCCGACCTGGCGATGTATCGCGCCAAGGCGGCGGGCCGCAACACCATGCGTTTCTTCGACCCGGAAATGCAGGCGGTCGCCACCGCACGGGCGCGGCTCGAAGCAGACCTGCGCCAGGGTCTGCAGGACAAGGACCTGCTGCTGCATTTCCAGCCGCAGGTGAACAGCGCCGGGCGCATCATCGGCGCGGAGGCGCTCATGCGCTGGCAGCACCCTGAGCGCGGCATCGTGTTCCCCGCCGAATTCGTTCCCCTGGCCGAGGAAACCGGCCTGATCCTGCCGCTGGGCCGCTGGGCGCTCCAGGCCGCCTGCGCCCAGCTGGTGGCCTGGGCCAGGCACCCGGATACCGCCCGGCTGGTCATGGCGGTGAACGTCAGCGCGCGCCAGTTCCACCATCCCGACTTCGTGGAAGAGGTGCTGACCGTGCTGAGGTACACCGGCGCCGACCCGAAGAAGCTCAAGCTGGAGCTGACCGAGGGCATGCTGGTAGAAGACATGGAAGGCACGGTCGCCAAGATGGTCGAGCTGAAGGAAATCGGCATCGGCCTGTCGCTGGACGACTTCGGCACCGGCTACTCATCGCTCTCCTACCTGAAGAGCCTGCCGCTGGACCAGCTGAAGATCGACCAGTCGTTCATCCGCGATGTCCTGATCGATCCCAACGACGCCGCGATCGCCTGCGCGATCGTCAGCCTGAGTCATATCCTCGGCCTGTCGGTGATGGCCGAAGGCGTGGAAACCGAAGCCCAGCGCAGTTTCCTCGTCAGCCACGGCTGCCAGGCGTTCCAGGGGTACCTGTTCTCCCGCCCGCTGGCGCCCGAGCAGTTCAGGCAGTACGTGCACGAACGGGTGATGGCCGAAAACTAGCGCGCGCCGGCCGCCTTCCGCTCGTGGCGGACCTACTCCGTCGCGTCGAACGCCTTGTGGTAGCTCACGCTGCCAGTCGGGAATTCGCCGCCGAAAGAGAGCGCCTGGAAGTATTCGGGCGGAACCCCCGGCAGCTCCAGACCAGGCCGCACGTCGAAACCGAATCGCTGGTAGTAGCCGGGGTCACCCAGCAACACGCAACCGGCTCCGCCCAGGCGCTGCAGCTCCGCAAGCGCCGCCCGCATCAAGGCCGAACCGATGCCCTGGCCATGGCGTTCGGGCCATACGGAGATCGGCCCGAGGCCGTACCAGCCCATCGCACCGGAGGACAGGGTCACCGGCGAAATCGCGACGTGGCCGACAATGGCATCGCCTTCTTCCGCCACCAGGGAAATCGTCAGGCCCCCGGAACGCCGCAGCGCGTTGACGATGAACTGCTCGGTGTGGCTCGAGTGCCCTTCGCTCCGGAAGGCGGCTTCGGTGAGTCGGGAAATGGTCTCGATATCGTCGACGCGTTCATTGCGAACACTGATGTTCATGCAGATCTTCTCGCTGGTGTCCGGGACGACTGCGCCCCACGGCGCCCAAAGGCTTGGGCCTGAGGGCGCCCACCTTCCAGCAAAAAGGCGCGGCTTACAAGGCCTGGCGCAAGGTGTCGACCCGGCGCGCGCAGCGTCGCAGCTCCTGCGTCGAGCCCGTCGGCCTGGTTGCCCTGCCCCACCCGGTCCAGCTGCCGGCGATCGACATCAATCTGTTCTGGCACGCCAAGTACCATCGGGACCCCGCCAACCGCCGGCTCAGGCAGTTGATGTTCGAGTCCTTCGCGGATTGACGCGCAATGGCGCGGCGGCCAACCGCTGCTAAAGTCCCGGGATGGCGCCACCCGGCCCAAGCGAGCAGAGACGGAAAAGGAGTCGACCCATGAACTGGCTGGAACACCGCATACCGCCGCCCCTGGTTGCCATCCTGTTCGGCGTCCTGATGTGGCTGCTTGCGCGCTGGGTGCCCGGCATCGATGTGACCGCCGGCTGGCGCCTCACCTTTGCGTCGCTGGTGCTGGCAGCGGGAATTGCGGTCTGCCTGAGCGGCGTCCTGTCGTTCCGCCACGCCGGAACCACGGTCAACCCGTTGCAGCCGGAAACCGCATCCTCCCTGGTCAGTTCCGGCATCTACCGCCACACCCGCAACCCCATGTACCTCGGCTTCGCCATCGCCCTGGTCGCCTGGTCGATCTACCTCGCATCCCCCATCGCGTTGCTGGGCGTGGCCGGTTTCGTGCTCTACATGAACCGCTTCCAGATCGGCCCCGAAGAGCGGGCGCTGGCGACCCTGTTCGGGGACGCCTTCAGCACCTACCGGGGCCGCGTGCGCAGGTGGCTCTAGCTACCCAGGGGCCTCATGGCCGAGAGCAGCCCGGTGCGTGGCGTGGAGAGGGTCAGCGGCAGGCCCCCTTTCCTTTGTGCAACTCACTGGCATCCGCCTTGCGACCAACTACGCTTCTGCTGTCGTCGCCCTCCGGCCGGAATAGGGCGAGACAGACAGCAGTCGGCACTACCCCGGACGTTCCCCCATACAAGCCATTACTGGTAAGGCGAAATCATGCGACTCAACCCTCTCGTCGTATCGTTCAGCGCAATCCTGACCCTTGGCGGCTGCTCCAGCACCATGGTCGAACCCAGCCACTATTCGGGATTCCTTCCGAACTACAGCGTCCTCCAGGAACAGGAGACCGTCAGCGGCGCCAAGGTGGCGCGCTGGGTCGAACCATCCCTGGACCTGTCGCGTTACAACAGCCTGTATATCGAGCCCAGCCAGTTCCACCCCAAACCCCACCCGAGCCAGCAGATCTCCCAGGCAACCCTTGATGAGATCACCCGCTACTACGACACCGCGCTTCGCCGTGAGATGGGCTCGGTGGTCAGGATCACCGACTCCCCGGCGGCAGACAGCCTGGTCCTGCGTCCGGCGATTACCGCCGTGTCCACCTCGACCGAAGGCCTCAAGCCCTACGAAGTGATTCCCATCGCCCTGGTCGTCGCCGCCACCACCACGGCAATTGGCACGCGGGACCAGGAGGTACAGATCGCCACCGAAGCCATGGTGCTCGACGGCGGTACCTCCAAGGTTGTGGCAGAGGTGGTGCGCAAGGGCACCGGTACCAGCCTGGAGAACAAGGAAACCGCGCTGACCGTCCAGAACATCAAGCCGGTGATCGACGGCTGGGCGAAGGACATGCGGCTCAGCTACGAGCAGATCAGGAACAAGCCCTGACCCCTCCCCGCCTTCACCACGGCTGCCCTCCACCGGAGGGCAGTGACCATCCCTCAGATACCACCCTGTCCATCCCTGACGGGTACGCCTTCAGCCCTGAATGCTGACTGACGCCGCCGGAATCACCTGCGCCCGCACGCCGAAACTGGACATGCTGCCGAGCACCGCATTGTGGTGGGCGATGATCTGCGGCGCGGAGATAGCGGCGTTGTCCAGCGTCGAGTGCGCGTCCTCCGGCAGCACCACCTGGTAACCCAACGCCAGCGCGCGGCGCACCGTGGTATCCACGCAGTAGTCGGTCTGCAGGCCGCAGACAATCAGGCGCTGGATGTCGCGCGAATGCAGCACATCCTGCAGGTTAGTGCGGTGGAAGGAGTCCGGCGTGGTCTTGCGCACCCGGATGTCGCTCTCGGCAACGGCCAGGTTCTCCGCCAGTTGCCAGCTCTCGGTGTCGTACTCGAACTCGCCGCTGGGCTCTTCATGCTGGACCAGCACGACGGGAACGCAGGCAGCCCGTGCCCTGGCGCTGAGGCCGTTGATGGTGGCGATCACCCGGTCGATCTCGAATGCAGCGTACTGGCCAACACAGAGGGCGCGCTGGACGTCGATGATCAGGAGTGCGGTATTCATGGCGAGTCATCCCTGGGGAGGAAAAGCAGGGAGATTAAGACGGCTCACCCGCCGACACCAGCCACGTTGGGGGCGCGCACCCTGCCCCGTTACGAACGCGGCATTTTCTGGCAGCCTTGAAAGCATTCCCCAACCTGGAGCACCCCGTGCCTAGCCCCAGCCACCACACTCAGGACCTGCGGATCGACAGCCTCCATGGCCGGCTGTTCGTCCGCATCTGGAGCCCTGCCCACCTCAGCCCATCGTTCGAGGAGGCGCCTATCATCCTCTTTCATGACTCCCTGGGTTGCGTGGAGCTGTGGCGCGAGTTTCCCGCCAAGCTGGCTGCCATCACCGGCAAGACGGTGGTCGCCTATGACCGCCTCGGCTTCGGCCGCTCGGATGCGCACCCCGGCGAACTGTCGGTGAGCTTCGTTGGCGATGAGGCCGAGTACGATTTCGCCACTGTGAAAGACCGTCTGGGCATTGACCAATTCATCGCCTTTGGCCACAGCGTCGGCGGCGGCATGGCCACCCACAGCGCGGCACGCCACCGCGAGCACTGCCTGGCGCTGATCACCGAATCGGCCCAGGCCTTCGTCGAAGACCGCACGCTGCAGGGCATCCGTGAAGCCAAGCAGGGCTTCCAGCAGGACGGCCAGTTGGACCGGCTCGCCAGGTACCACGGCGACAAAGCCCAATGGGTACTCGACGCCTGGACCGAAACCTGGCTCTCCCCCGAATTCGCCGACTGGAGCCTGGAAACTGGCCTCGAACGGCTGGACTGTCCCGTGCTGGCCATCCACGGCGACCAGGATGAGTTCGGCTCCGAACTTCACCCGCAGCAGATCGCGCGGCTGACCGATGGCCCGTCGCAGGTGCTGCTGATCGAAGCCTGCGGCCATGTTCCCCATAAGGAACAGCCGGACGTGGTGCTTCAGGCGGTGGCGGAATTGCTGCGATGATTCCCCATCGGAGCGTCGTTGGCATCCCGGCAATCGGCTGTCTATGATCGGACGCCATGACGCCCTCACTCCCCACCCGCCAACCCTGCCCGCCCGGCGCCTGCATCTGCGGGCGTGACGAGCTGCTGGAAAAGCCCGGCGCTGACGTACGCATCCTCTTGCTGACCCGGCAGGAGGAGAAGCGCCTGCTGGAGCGGTTGGAGAACATCCACAGCCTTGCTGACCTGGAACACATGCAACGGCGCATGTTCGAGCAGCTCGGATTGCGATTGCATATCGCCCCCGGTTTCAACGAGGTGCGCAGCATGCGTGGCATCGAGATCGAGATCGACGAATTGCCGGGCCTTTGCCGCAAGACCCGCCAGTCGATCCCGGCCGCCATCCGCCGTGGCCTGGAGCATCACCCGGAAATCGCCTGGCGGCTCCTGGACTCCCACGACCTCCTGCGCGACGCCTGACCCCGCCCGACGGCCTGGCCGCCCTCCCTGGTTGGCGCTATACCGAAAGCGTCCGCCCTGGCCCAGGAGTGCCCCGTCATGTCCATCCCGCTGGTGATCCGCAACATGCTGCGCCCCGAGCTGGACGAACTGGTCCGCTGGGCCGCGCGCGAGGGCTGGAACCCCGGCCTGCACGACGCTGGCCTGTTCTGGGCCACCGATCCCGAGGCATACATCGCGGCGGACCTGGACGGCCAGTTGATCGGCGGCGGCGCCATTACCTCCTACGGCGGCGAGTTCGGCTTCATGGGCTTTTTCATCATCCGCCCGGAATTCCGCGGCCGGGGACTCGGCGATATCCTCTGGCACGCTCGCCGCGATCGCCTGCTGACGCGTCTGCGGCCGGGCGCCAGCATCGGCATGGACGGCGTGTTCGCCATGCAGGATTACTACGCCAAGGGCGGCTTCGTCTTTTCCCACCGCAACCTGCGCTTCCAGGTGGACATCGCCGAACCGCCGGAATGGACCTCCGGCGAAGAGATCATCCCACTCGCCGAATTCGCCTTCGACGAGGTTCAGGCTTACGACCGCACCTGCTTCCCCGCGCCGCGCCCGCACTTCCTCCAGGGCTGGATCAACCAGCCCGATGCCCTGGCCCTGGGCTGCCGGCGCAATGGCCGGCTTGCCGGATTCGGCGTCGCCAGGCGCTGCCTCCAGGGCTGCAAGATCGGTCCGCTGTTCGCCGATGATGCCGAGGTGGCCGAAGCCCTCTATGCGGACCTGGCCGGTTTCGCCACGGGTGGACCGCTGTACCTCGATGCCCCGGAGAACAACCCCGAAGCCATGGCCCTGGTGCAGCGTCACGGCATGACCGAAGTCTTCGGCTGCGCCCGGATGTACCTCGGTCCCTTCCCCGCCGTCGCCCAGGAGCGGGTCTTCGGCGTCACCACCTTCGAGCTGGGCTGATGGCCGAGCGCGACCTCGCCGGTTACGGCGGCAAGCCACCCCACCCACGCTGGCCCGGCGATGCACGGGTGGCGCTGCAGTTCGTGCTGAACGTCGAGGAAGGCGCGGAATCCTGCGTGCTCAATGGCGACCCCCAATCGGAGGCCTACCTGCACGAACTGCCGGGACGGCCGGCACGCGTCGGCGAACGCGACCTGAGCGTGGAAGGCCTGTACGAATACGGGTCGCGCGCGGGCATCTGGCGCATTCTCGATCTCTTCGCCGAACGCGGCCTGCCGCTGACCGCCTTCGCGGTTGGGCGTGCCCTGGAACTGGTCCCGCAGATCGGCCATGCCCTGCGTGCCGGCGGCCATGAGGTGGCCGGCCACGGCTATCGCTGGCTGGACTACCGGGAAATTCCCGAAGACGAGGAGCGGCGCCACATCCGCCTGACCATCGAGGTGATCGAGCGCATCTGCGGCCGTCGCCCGCTAGGCTGGTACACCGGCCGGGTCAGCGCCAACACCCGCCGGTTGTTACGCGAGGAAGGCGGCTTCCTCTACAGCTCCGATGCCTACAACGACGACCTGCCCTACTGGCTGCCCGGCGCGCCGCCGCACCTGGTGATTCCCTACACGCTGGTCAACAACGACGCCCGCTACCTGATGCCCCACGGCTTCGCGTCGGGGCAGGACTTCTTCCAGCAACTCAAGGATGCCTTCGACTGCCTCTGGCTGGAGGGCGCGCGGCAGCCAAAGATGATGAGCGTAGGCCTGCACGGCAGGATCAGCGGCCACCCCGCCCGCGCCATGGCCCTGGCGCGGTTCCTCGACCATGTGCAGCGGCATGCGGGGGTGTGGGTCTGTCGGCGGGAAGAGATCGCCCGACACTGGATGGCCGAGCACGCATACGAGGCGGGCCGCCCGGGGGGCAGCCCGCCGTAGGGCGGTTAGTGGAACGGGAAGATGTAGTTCATCCAGGCCGCCATGCGCAGGAGGATCTTGCGCATGATCGCCACGTGGTGGAAGTGCTTGCTGTAGAGCGCCGCCTGGCCGTAGGAACCGCCCGGCATCAGAGCGGCGTACTGGGCGTACGCCGGGTCGGTGATTTCGATGAACACCGGCACGCGGCCCGGTGGCGGTGACCCGGTGAAGCTGATCAGGGTGCCGGACGGCTGCACCTGGCCTTCGCCAATCACCGAAATCACCTGCTTCACCTCGCCCTTGAACACTTTTCCGGGGATGCCGTCGAAGGCCACTTCAGCTTCGTCACCGGGCGTCAGGCGCAATTGGCTGTTCTGCCGCATCCAGGCGATGAAATAGAAGCCCTCGTCCGGAATGAAGACCATGGAGGGACGCAGCGGCAGCTTCACCGCCCGCACCCCTGGCCGCAATGACACATGGGTGACAAAACCCTTGCTCGGCGCGCGCACCACGGTGTTGTCGAGGTCGAATTTGGCGATATTGAGTTGCGCCTGCAGGTCGTCTACCCGTGCAGTGGTGAGGTCCACGTCGCGGCGGTTGCCGACATTGCGCGCCGCCAGCTCACGGGCGCGGGACTGGTCGGCACGGGCCGACACCAGCTGCGCCTGGATGGACTTCACCTTGTTCTCGAAGGGCGTCGGGTCGATGCGGAACAGCACATCGCCCTTTTCCAGGGGCTGGTTGGCCTTCACCGGCACTTCGGTTACCAGGCCGGACACCTCGGGCACGATGGGCACCGAGACGAAGTAGGTCCGCGCCACCTCCGAATAGGGGTGGTTGTAGTTCATCAGGAAGATCAGCGTACCGATCAGCACGATGCCGCCCAGCACGGCGGTGGGCACGCTCCACTTGTTCAGCGGGATCTTGAAGATCTTGAAGATGGCAACGCAGAACGCTGTGTAGGTGAGGATCAGCAACAGATCCATGGCTCAATCCTCCTTCTCGTTCCGGGCGGCCGACGTGCTTCCTTCGAGCTGTTCGATGCGCTGACGCAGCTCCGCCAATTGCTTGGCCAGGTCAGCGTCCTGGGCGGCGCCGGATTTGCCGTGGTCGAAGCCCCAGCCACGGTCCTCGCGGTACAACATGGCCCATATCCACAGGAATGGCCAAAGCGCATGGAGGGTGAACAGGCTCACCCAGCCCGCGGCGTGGATGGCGTCCTGATGGGGATGGTTACGGTGTACGGCAATTTCGTAGGGAATGTCGTGGAGCACGATGATGCCGTAGAACAGCACGATCCCCACGAAGAAGAGAACGCCCAGCGCGAAGTAATCAAGCATGTTGTTTTGTCCCTGGAGACGGCCCTCACAACCTGGGAGCAGGCACGTCGACGAATCCGAAAACGGTATCGCCGCCGGCCACAAGGCGGCCGGCGGCGATCCTCCGTTTTCCAGATTAGTCCAAGTTCCTTCGCTTGCGGGTCAGGGTTGCACGGACTCCATCCGGCTGCTTTGCACGGTCTCGGTGGTCGGCCTTGCGACTGGCTCATCGGCCGGAGTGACCGCGCGGGTCGCCTCGCCGCGCTCGCGCAGCAGGAAGTACGACAGCGCCGGAATCAGGATCAGCGCGCCGATCATGTTCCAGAGGAACATGAAGGTGAGCAGGATGCCCATGTCGGCCTGGAACTTGATGGGCGACCAGGCCCAGCACACCACGCCGGCGGCCAGGGTGATGCCCACCAGCGCCACCACGCGCCCGGTGAAGAACACGGCCTGCTTGTAGGCGGCCGCCAGCGGCAGCCCCTGGCGCTGGTACTGCAACTGCACGCTCAGCAGGTAGAGCGCGTAGTCCACACCGATACCCACGCCGAGCGCGATCACCGGCAGGGTGGCGACCTTCACGCCGATCCCCATCATCACCATCAGCGCCTCACAGAGCACCGACGTGAGCACCAGCGGCAGCAGCGCCACCACGGTCGCCCGCCAGCTGCGGAAGGTGACCAGGCAGAACAGGGTCACCGCCAGGTAGACATAGAGCAGCATGGTGCGGTTGGCGTCGCGCACGACGATGTTGGTCGCCGCCTCGATGCCGGCGCTGCCCGCCGCCAGCAGGAACTGCCGATCTTCGCTGCTGTTTTCAGCGGCGAAGCGGTCGGCGATGGCCACCACCTCGTCCAGGGTCTGGGCCTTGTGATCCTTGAGGAACGCGATCACCGGCATCAGCGAGCAGTCGGTGTTGAACAGCTCGGGGGTGTTTACCGACGCCTGCTGGGCGGCGTAGTTGAGCACATCCTGGTTGCGCTGCAGGCTGAGGAACTTCGGGTTGCCCTCGTAGGTGCCGGCGGTGATCTGCCGGACCGCGTTGGCCAGGGAAGCCGTGGCCTGCACGTTCGGGTGCTGTTGCAGGGCCCAGGCCAGGCGATCGGCCTGAATCAGGGTCTGGTAGTTCAGGCAGCCCTCGGGTGCCGTCTTCACCATGACCGCGAACAGGTCGCTGGACAGCGCGTAGTGGCTGGTGATGTAGGCGTTGTCACGGTTGTAGCGGGACTCCGGGCGCAGTTCCGGTGCGCCGGCATCCAGGTCGCCGATCTGCAGGTGCAGGCTGACCATGAATCCCGCCAAACCCAGCACCGAGGCCAGGGCGACGGTAGTCAGGGCCCAGCGCTTCTCGGTGAAGCGGTCGAGGAAGTCCCACACATGGCCGAAGCCCTTGTGCGCGGCGGCGTTGTTGTCGATGCGCAGGGCGCGCTCGGCGGCCTTCTTGCCCACGCCGACGTAGGACAGCGCCACCGGCATCATCAGCAGGGTGGTGAGGATCAGCACGGCCACACCGATGCTGGCGGTGATGGCCAGGTCCTGGATCACCGGGATGTCGATCAGCATCAGCACCGCAAAGCCCACGGCGTCGGCCAGCAGCGCGGTGACACCGGCCAGGAACAGACGGCGGAAGGTGTAGCGCGCCGCCACCAGGCGATGGGTGCCCAGGGCGATGTCCTGCATGATGCCGTTCATCTTCTGCGCCGCGTGGGACACGCCGATGGCGAAGATCAGGAACGGCACCAGGATCGAGTACGGGTCCAGCGCGTAGCCCAGCCAGGCGACGATGCCCAGCTGCCAGACCACCGCCAGCAGCGAGCAGACGATCACCAACAGGCTGCTGCGCAGGCAGCGGGTGTAGGCCAGGATGATGAAGAAGGCGGTGACCACGGCCAGGCCGAAGAAGGCCATGACGCGCATCAGGCCGTCGATCAGGTCACCCACCAGCTTGGCGAAGCCGATGACGCGGATCTTGATCGCGCCCTGCCCTTCTTCGCCCGACGCCTGGGCCCTGGTATCGCCGGCGTATTCGAAGCGCAGGCGGAACTTGTCTTCCAGGGTGCGGGAGAACTGGTGGTAGTCCACGCCCTGGCCGCCGGCGGTGGCCTGGTCCAGCAGCGGAACAACCAGCATGGTGGACTTGAAGTCGTTGGCCACCAGGCTGCCGACGATACCGGCGCGGGCGATGTTCTGCCGCAGCTGTTCGATGCTGGCGGGCGAGCCGTCGTAGCCATCGGGCATCACCGGGCCGCCCTGGAAGCCTTCTTCGGTCACTTCGGTCCAGCGCACGCCGGGCGCCCAGAGGGACTTCATCCAGGCGCGGTCGACGCCGGGGGTGAGGAACAGCTCGTCGTGCACCTGCTTGAGGGCGTCGAGGTAGGCGGGGTCGAAAATGTCACCCTGGGTGTTCTCGACCACGACCCGCACGCTGTTGCCCAGGCCTCGCAGGGCCTTGCGGTTCTCCAGGAAGTTCTGGATGTAGGGATGTCCCTGGGGAATCATCTTCTCGAAGCTGGGCTTGAGCTCCAGGCGGGTAATGGCCATGTAGCCCAGCAGCAGGGTCACCAGGAGGATGCCGGCCACGAACGGCAGCCGGTGGTTGAACACCATGCGCTCGAGCAGGTTGCCGCTCCGCGCATCGAAGTCTTTCAGATCCCGGATTACCGGCATCGCGGTTTGTTTAATGCCGCCCATGATGGGGTCGCCTCGCTCTTATTCTTGTTTTCCGGTAGCCAGGGTGCGCTGGGCGAAGCCCCGCGCGCCCACCAGCAGCAGGCCGTTGTCGCCTGACGCCAGGGCGCCGTAGACCGGTACCGGCTGGCCGATGTCCAGATGCTGGAAGCTGCTGCCCTGATCGCTGCTGGCCAGGGCCTGGCCGGTCTGGCCGAACAGGTAGAGATGGCCGCGCGCATCGCGAGCGGACGCGGTGATGCTGGCGTTCAGCCCGGTCTCGACCTGGCTCCAGCTCGCGCCACCATCGACGCTGCGGTAGGCGTGGCCGCGCAGGCCGTAGGCCAGGACCACGTCAGGCTGGACGCTGAGGCCGAAGAAGCTGCCCTGGTAGGGTGACGTCAGGGCCTGGAAGCGCTCGCCACTGTCGTCGAGGCGCAGCAGCAGGCCCTGCTCCCCGGCGATGAACACCTGCTTGCCATCGCCAGCGATGGCGGCCAGGTGGTAGCCGGAGGGGTTTTCAGTGCGGTCGGCCCAGGGCTGCCAGCTCTTGCCGCCGTCGCGGGTGCGGAAGATCAGGTTGAAAGCGCCGACCACGAAGCCGTTTTGCGCATCACTGAACCAGACGTCGAGAAAGGGTTTGTCGGCGCCTTCGGTTTCGATGCGCTTGCCTTCGTCGAGCCATTGCGCGGCGTCGGGCCGGGTTGCGTAGTAATCCTGCATCAGACGGCCAAGCTGGCGGCCATCGAGCTGCTTCTCCCAGCTGGCGCCGCCGTCACGGCTGTGCAGCACGACACCGTCGTGCCCTACCGCCCAGCCTTCGCTGGCCGTGGGGAACTGCACGGCGTTGAGATCGGAACTGACTGGAACGCTGGCCTGGGTCCAGCTGGCGCCCTGATCGTCGGAATAAAGGATATGGCCGCGCTGGCCCACGGCCACCAGCCGCTGACCGGCCTGGGCCAGGTCCAGCAGGGGGCTGCGTACCGCCAGTTCGCTGCGCTGTGCCGGCAGGTCGAGCACATCGACCAGGGACGCGGCATGGGCATTGCCCGCCATGAGGGCCATGCCCAGGGCGATGAACTTGAAAGAAAACATCGGGACTGTCCTCTGAAAAAGAAAGCGGTTGCCGCTCCCCCACACTCAAAGGGAGCGGCAACCAACCTGGCTTAGCGAATGCCGGCGCCAGCCAGGGACTCGGCTGCCCACTGAGCCTTGGTCAGCGGGTCGATATAACGGATGCCGCCGTACGGGCCAACGATGCCGTTGATGTTGTAGGAGTTACCCACCAGGTCGTAGATCACGAACGGGGTGGTGTCCGGTACCTGCTTGTCGTAGCTCTGGCTGAGGAAAGCGAAGGAGCCACGGTAGATCTGCCCACGGGCGTCGTACTGGTCGGAGGCCAGGGCGACCCAGCTGTCCTCATCCAGGTAGAAGCGGCGCTTGGCGTAGATGTGACGGGCGCCGGCCTTCAGGGTGCCTTCCACCACCCAGACGCGGTGCTTCTCCCAGCGCACGTAGTCGGGTGCCAGGTGGTTGGCAGTGGTCAGGGCCTTCGGGTCCTGGGCGTAGGTCAGCTTGTAGGTGTTGTAGGGAACGATGAGTTCCTGCTTGCCGACCAGTTTCCAGTCATAGCGGTCCAGGGCGCCGTTGAAGACGAACACGTCATCGTAGGTGCCGGCACCGGCGGTACCCGGGTTCGGGGTGTCGTAGGCCAGGCTCGGCGCGAGTTTCACGCGGCGCTGGCCGGGCAGGTACTGCCAGGCGCGGCGCGGCTGCTCGACGGCGTTGGCGGCGTCCTTGAGCATGATCGCCTCGCCGGCGCGGCGAGCGGGACCCGAGTAGTACAGCTTCATCTGGTAATACACGTCGGTATTGGCGATGGGCTTGTTCAGGTCTTCGTAGATCGGGTAGTTGATGAAGGCCTGGCCGGTGGTGGCCAGGGTGGCAACGCCCGCGGCGTCGACGTTCCAGGAGTCGTATTTGGAGTTGATGGTCACGCCCTGGTAGCGCAGCAGGTGGTTCCACATGGCTTCGGCGCCCGACTGCGGGATCGGGAACGGTACGCCCGGCAGGACGTTTTCGAGCGCCAGGCCGTCGTTGGCGGTCTTGGCGCCAGTGGCGTTCTTCACCGCGTTGTCCAGCACCGGCTGCGGCATGGCCACGGTGCGGTGGGTCGGGTAGACGTCAACGCGGAACTCCGGGTAGCGCTTGGCCAGTTCCACGGTAGTGGCGCTGAGCAGGTTCTTGTACTGGTCGACGTTCTTGCCGTCGATCACCATCACCGGCTTCTCGCTGGCGAAGGGATCGGGACGCATGCTGTCGCCGGCCTTGAAGCCTGCCGGAGCGGTGGTCAGGCCCCCCTCATAGGCCGGGATCGAACCATCGGCACTGGCCGCTTTCTCGGCCCCCACCAGGGTCAGGTTGGTGCCCAGTTTTGCGGCTTCGGCGGGCGATACGGCGGCATGGACGGAACCAGCGAAGGCCACCGCGAGGGAAGCCGCCATCAGAGTTTTCACGAATTTCATCTCGTTGTTCTCCTGCTCTTTTTTTGAGCTATGCGGAATGTCAGAAGGTGGTCTTCAAGGTCAGGTACACCGCGCCACGGTCTTCCGTGGTAGCCCCGCCGCCGGAGAAGGAGGAATAGCCCCCGGCGAAGCAGGTGTAGCGCTGCGTGGCATCCAATGCGTTAGGTGTCGAGCCGTCGGTGGCTCCGTTGGTGCACTTCTCGGCATCGCCGAAAGAGTCCACGTACTTCAGGTCCACGAAGTACTGGTTGTAGATGGCCGCGCCGACGCCGACCGAGTAGGTGCCGGTGTCTTCGGCGCCGCCGCCCTGGACCGGGGAAACGCCGTCCAGGCCGACGTTGACGGACATCGGTGCGGACAGGTCCACACCCGGGAACACCTGGTACCAGGTGGGAGTGAAGTTCACCGCGACGCCCCAGTTGTCGCGGGTCGGCTTGTCGATGCCACGGTAGGTGTCCTTGCCCTTGTAGAGCGCCTCGTTATGGCTATCGAGCTTCAGCAGGTTGCTGTAGTAGAGCTCGCCCAACAGCGATGCCGAGTCGAACAGCGGCGTGTCGCCGATGGTCACCAGGCCGTTGACGGTCCAGTGCAGGGTGTCGCCGGTGGCGCTCATGCTGTCGCCGCTGCTTGGCAGTTCGGTGACCACACCGGTTCCCGGAACACGGGCAGGCAGCAGGCCCAGGCCTGCCGCCAGGCCGCCGGGGCCGGTGGCGCTGACAATGGCCGGGATGCTCGCCAAGGGCATGTTGTGGCGGATGTTCAGGTCGCTGGCCACGCTGACGCCACCGACGTCCTTCGACAGGCTCAGGCCGAAGATGTCGATGTCGTCGCCATAGGCGAACTTGTAGTTGGTGGTGCTGATGGAGTTACGCACGTTGGCAATGGCGCCGGCCGGCAGCGGGTTGGCGCCGCGCGCCGACAGACCGGTGCCGTCGAGCACCGCCTGCGGGAGGATTTCCGACGTCTGGCGGTAATAGGCGCCAAGGGTGCCGTCCAGCCACTCCGGCGACCACTTCAGCATCAGGCCCCAGTCACCCCGCTTGTCCGGGGTGATGTCGTGGCCACGGGCGATGCTGGTGAGGGTGCCGTTCGGTCCCGCCAGGCCCGGACCGCCGGTGTGGCCGAGGATGAAGGACTGGGCGCCGAAGCCCACCAGGTCGGAGCTGCCGTAGTAGGTGCCGGCCTCGGGCAGACGCGCAGCGTCCCAGTCCAGGAAGTACTGGGCGGCAACGGTCAGCTCGGGGTTGATGGTGAAGGACGCGGAAATCTGGTTACGCGGAACGAACAGTTCCTTGGCCTCGGTGCCCGGAGCCGCGGACAGCTTGGCCAGGTCCAGGCCGGACTGGCCATAGCTGATGCCATGCACGGGGTTCAGGATGGTCTCGCCCCAGTACACGTTGTGCTGGCCGGCCTTGATGCTGAACATCGACTCTTCGCCGACCTCGGTGCTGTAGAACACGAAGGCGTCGAGGATTTCGCCGGACGGGCCGCTGTAGTAACGCTGGGCGTAGTTGGAAAGGTGCGGGCTGCCCAGTACCGCATTGTTGGTGCCGGGCTGGCCGGCAATACGGGAGAAGGCCTCGTTGCCGTTGACGAACGGGTTCGAGTTGGAGCCGGTGTTGTCGTAGGCCTTGTCGTACCAGCTGGCGGCGCTGACACGGAAGCCCTTGTTGCCCTGGTGGATCACGTCCAGCTCAGTCAACAGGTCGACGCGATTGGTGATGTTGGTGCCGGAACGGCGGAAGTTGTAGTCGCCGTCGTTGTTGTTCGGCGTGGCCAGCATGCGCTTGTCCGCGCTCTCGGTGCGAACGCCGTAGTTGTACTTCACCGTGTTGTCGAAGCGAACCGACCAGTCCGGATTCCCGGTATCGACCTCGAAGGCCTGCACCATGGCCGGCACGCCCAATCCGGCTGCAATGGCCGAGGCGAGCAGGCACCTGCGCAGGTTGAGGTTGTGATTGTTCTTGTTGTTCATGCGTTGGCTCCGCTTCTTGTTGTAGTGGCTACCGCAACCCTTTCCGTGCTCCTTGCCTGTCCAGCGCGCAGCCGGTTGCTTGGCCGCGTGCCATCTCGCCGGACTCCCCGACGGACTTCGATTGATTTGTGCTTCAGCGATCCAGCATCTGGATCAATTCATGCGCGTAGGGCCATTCGCCGTAACCCGATGCCGGGTTGAGGTGCCCTACCTGGCCCAGTTCGACCAGGCTGCTTTCCCAGTCGTTGGCCATGCGGCGCACCGCTTCCAGGCTGGCGAGGTGGTCGTCGTCGCTGGCGCAAACGAGGGTGGGGAACGGCAACGGTTGGCGCGGCAGCGGGGTCCAGCCATTGGCATGCAGGGACGCCGGGCTCGGATAGTTCTCGGGCCAGGTGGCGTCGAGATCCGGCGGGGTCGCCAGCAGCGCGCCCTTGATCGGCCGGCTGTAGCGGGCTGCCCAGTGCACCACCATGAGGGCGCCGGCGCTGTGGGCCACCAGGATCACCGGGCCGTCGATCTGCTCCAGCTCACGCTGGATGGCCTCGACCCGGGCCGGCAGGCTCAGCTTGTCCTGCTCCAGCGGCGGAACGCTGCGGACCTTCGGCAGTTGTTCTGCCAGCAGGGTCTGCCAGTGCTCCGGCACATGGTCCCGAAGACCCGGGACGATGAGGATGGTTGTGCTGTTCTTATCGTTGTCGTTCACGTCATTGACCTGTTGCGTCTGATGGGATCGCCATCGCGGCGGAAGGAACTTCGTGATGCAAACAGTAGAGGTGCAAGGGGGTAGCCGCTTTGCATAGAACGTCAGGTGCTTCGCATTTCATGACAACGCGTTTTTGCCCCGCCTGACGGTTCGCCCGGGGGCCACGCCCGCCGTCCGTGGCCTGGGCCAATTTCCAGGGATTGGCTTTACTTTCATCTGGCCGGAAAGAGGAAAAATGCCGGCGTTGTCATGAAAGACAAATTCAAAGACTATCCGCGACGACGAATTCACTTCGCTTTAAACGACAATAACGATCGGTGGTGCTCCCCCGCCTCCGGCACAACAGCAGCGTGGCGATCGACATGACCCCAATGGTTCGCGCGGCGGCCCTCACCAACTACATGGAAGTGGCCCAGCACCTCGGCCTCAACCCGCAGCAGATGCTGCGCCAGGCGGGCCTCAGCCAGGCACTGATAGAAAACCCCGAACAACGCCTGCCCACCTCGGCGGCCGCCACCCTGCTGGAAGACTCCGCCCGCGCCAGCGGCTGCCTCACCTTCGGCCTGCGCATGGCCGAGTCCCGCCAGCTTTCGGACTTCGGCGCCATCAGCCTGCTGCTGTCGCACCAGCCGACGCTGCGCGACGCGCTGGAGACCATTGTCCAGTACCGCCACCTGCTCAACGAATCCCTCGCACTGTTCGTGGACGAGGTGGGCAAGACGGTGGTGCTGCGGGAAGAGATCATCACCGACCCGCCGGTGGCCGTGCGCCAGGGCATCGAGCTGGCCATCGGCGTGCTGTTCCGCATGTGCAGCGCCCTCCTCGGCGCGGGCTGGCGTCCGCTGGCGGTGAACTTCACCCACGACGCACCGCCCGACCTGCAACTGCATCGGCGGGTGTTCGGCTGCAAGGTGGAATTCGGCAGCGAGTTCAACGGCATCGTTTGCCAGGCCGCCGACCTGGACAAGGCCAACCCCCTGGCCGACCCGGCCATGGCCCGGCACGCCCGGCGCCTGGTGGAGTCCCTGCCCGGCGCGGCCCAGCAATCGACCCTGAACGACGTGCGCAAGGCGATCTACCTGCTGCTGCCCATGGGCCGCGCCACCATCGAGCAGATCGCCCAATCCCTGGGGATGAACGTGCGCACGCTGCAGCGGCGCCTGGAGGAAAGCCAGATGACCTTCTCCGACCTGATCAACGAGGTGCGTCGCGACCTGGTCCTGCGCTACATGGAGAACCCGCGCTATTCCCTCTCCCGCATCGCCGACCTGCTGGGCTACTCGGTACCCAGCTCCTTCACCCGCTGGTTCACCACCCAGTTCGGCACGGCCCCGGCGGCCTGGCGCCGCGAGCATCAGGTGAAGGCGGACGAGTAAGGGATGCGATCTCGAGGGGTTGCGACGCTCAAGGGGCCCATCTAGCGCAGCCCTTTGGCACAGTCCTGTGGGAGCGATTTCAATCGCCTAGCAGGACGCAGTCCTGCCGCCCTGCGAGAGCGAATTCATTCGCGAAGATGGCCAGGCACCTTACCTGCCATTGGCAGCCCCCTCCCCCGCCCCCTCTCCCAGAGGGCGCGGGGTGACTCGCGCCGGCGAGGCACAAACAATCCTGAAGCAACCACCGGCCTGAAACTGAGCGGCTAGGGTGGGGCGGCGAATTCGCCCCTTCAGGAGGCCGAGCGGAATCGTTGCAAAACGCAGCGAAGCGAAGTAACAGCCAAAGGCTGGCCCGAAGGACGAGCGGCATGAATGCCGCGAGAGGCGTGTGGGGCCATGAATGGCCCCTCTCGCCGTGCCCCCGGCGCAACGATGGAGCGAGGGGCGTTTGGCGAAGGCAAACGGGGACGCCGAGTTCCGGATGCAGGGGCAAGACCTTTGCTTCCTTTGGGTTGGGCGGCACTCCGTCGTTTGCCAAAGGGAGTCGCCTGGGAAGGCGAAACCACAAACAGCCGCAAAACTCGGCAAGCAGTCTGGCCCACAGTTGAAGCCGACATAGCCCGCGCATTCGCGGACTGGATCGCCGCGTGCTGCCAATTGCCGCGCATCGATGGGTATCGCTCCGCTCCACCCATCCTATGGCGCCACCCGTTCAGGGCCTTCGTAGAGTGGGCCACGCTTTATCGATCCACCATTCGTATTCATCGCCGACCTGCGAGAACCTCCGCTCCCACAAAAAATGAAGGCAAAAAAAACCGCGCGTCGAAACCCGTCCCAGGAGGCTTCGTCGCGCGGCAAAGTGCCCGCTGTGGCAGGCGTCGATGACCCCCTCACGGGAGCAGGAGTAAGGGTTTCAGAAGCCCCAATGCAGCATGGCCAGTACCAGGACGGCGAGGAATGCGGTCTCCCCCACCATCAGCAGGATGGGCTTGATACCCACCGAGGCCAGGTCCTTGAGTTGGGTTTTCATGCCCAGGGCGCTGATGGCGATCACCAGGCACCAGCGCGACAGTTCATTGCCGGCTTCTTGCACCACCGGCGGAATCACACCCGTGCTGTTGATCGCGGCGAGGATCACGAAGCCCACCGCGAACCAGGGCAGCAGCGGCGGCCGCTTGCTCCCCGGCTCGGCGCCGCGCATGCGGGTGATCATTGCGGCGCAGACGATCACCGGCAGCAGCATCGCCACACGCATCAGCTTGACCACGGTGGCGCTGTCGCCGGTCTCGTGGGACATGCTGTAGCCCGCGCCCACCACCTGGGCGACGTCATGGATGGTGCCGCCGATGAAGAACCCGGCATGCAACGGCGAGAGCCCAAGGGCCTCGGCGATCATCGGATAGAGGATCATCGCCAGGGTGGACAGCGCCGATACGCCGATTACCGTGAACAGCGTCGCGCGTTCCTTCTGCGGATGGCTGGGCAGGGCCGCCGCCAGGGCCAGGGCCGCCGAAGCGCCACAGATGGCGGTGGCGCCGCCGGTAAGCAGGCCGAACAGGCTGTTGAAGCCGAGCAGACGCGCCACTGCGACTGACACAAGGATGGTAACCACCACCAGTGCCACCACCATGGCGACTGGCTGCCAGCCGAGCGACGCGATCTGTTCCAGGGTGATGCGAATGCCCAACAGCGCCACGCCAACCCGCAGTACTTCGCGGGCGGTGAACTCGATACCGGGCTTGCACGCGCCGTCGGTCGCCAGGAAGTTCACCGCGAGGCCCAGCAGGAGGGCGAAGAGCATCACCGGAGCACCGTAGTGCTCGGAAAGGAAGGTGGCCGCGGCGGCGACCACGGCGCTGACGATCACACCGGGCATCAATACCCGGGTACGCGACCCCAGCGCGGTTATTGCTGTTGCAGACATACGATTGATTCCTGCGGACGCGGCCGCGATAGATCGATGAAACAACGGCCCTGCTGCAGCTCCACCGCATAGGTGGCGACACCGAAGCCTTTCACGCCAGCCACGCAGCCGGTGGCGAGATCGAAGCGCAGGCCGTGGGCCGGGCAATGCAGCAGGCGCCCGTCCAGGCGGCCACCGAACAGCGAGGCGCCGTTGTGCGGGCAGCCTTCGTCGATGGCATAGAGCTCGCCGTTCAGGTTGAACAGCACCAGCGACTTTCCTTCATGGCGGAACAGGCTGCGCCCGCCCGCGGGCGGCACCTGCGCTGCCGGAACCTCCAGCAACCGGCTCATGCGGTGCAGGCCTCCGCCACGGCGCGCAGATCCAGGGCGCGCTGCAACTGGGCCAGCATCAGCCACGGCGGCTGGGCGCCGGCCAGCGACAGGCGCCGGTCGATCGCAAAGGACGGCACTGCCTGGGTAGCCGGGACGGCGTCGCTTCCGATATAGGGGCGCCCGTCGTCGAACAGCGCGGCTTCCAGGCGGCGCGGGTCGAAACCACACTGCCTGGCCACGCTCAGCAGCAGTTCGCTGTTGCCCAGGTCCTCGCCAGACTGGAAGTAGCCGGCAAACAGACGCTCCAGCAGGGTATCCACCTGCCGCTCGCTGCCCTGCTCCATGGCCAGGGCCAGCAGGCGGTGGGCATTGGCGGTGTTGGGCATGACTTCGATGCGACGCAGGTCCACGTCCACGTCGGCGTGGTAGGCGGCATCCTGCACCTGCTCCTGGCGGGCACGTACCGCGGCTTCGCTACCGAGGCGTTGCACATAGAACTCCATGAAGGGCACGCCTTGCGCCGGCAGGTGGGGCAGCAGCTGCACGCCGCGCCAGCGCGTCTGCACCTGCACATCCGGGCGACTCTGCGCGAGTGTGCGCACGGCCTTTTCCAGGTTGCGTTTGCCAATCAGGCACCAGGGACAGATGAAGTCGAAAGTCATTTCGACCAACAGCGATTTCATTAACGTTCCTCACTTGCCATCAGCGGTGCGAGCTTCTGGATGTCCTTCTGGTAGTGGCGCTTGCCGTACCAGAACACCAGGGCCGCGGCGACGCTGATCAACGGAATCAACTGGAAGGCACGATCCAGGCCGAAGAAATCGGCCAGCACGCCTGTGACATAGGGTCCGGGCGCCAGGCCAAGCAGGTTGTTGGCCAGGGTCAGGGTGGCAAAGGCAGTACCGTGGATCGAGTAGTGGGTCAGGTTGGCGACCATGGCGCCGGCCGGGCCGGAGGTGCCGGTCGCCACCAGCATGGCCAGGGCAATGGTCACCAGCTGGGGTACGCCGGGGGCCATCTGGAAGGCTACCGACAGCAGCACGCAGCTGATCAGGCAGTAGGCGATGGCCAGGGCGATCTTGCGGTCCGGGGCATTGCGGCACATGCGGTCGCTGAGGATGCCGCAGAGGATCATGCCGGCGCCGCCGGTGAGCACGATGATGGCCGAGACAGCGCCAGCCTGATCGGTGCCCATGTGGTAGTAACGATTCAGGTAGCTGGGGAACCACACCATCACCGCCGCACCGACGAACAGCTGCAGGCCGCTACCGACGTAGGCGCAGACCACCGAGCGGCTGGCGAACAGGGTTTTCAGCGGACGGCGGCAGGGAAATTCGTCCGTTGCGCTCGGCGCCGGCAGCGGACTACCGATGCGCGATTGCTTGACCACCATCGGATAGACCAGCGCCAGCACCAGGCCGAAGATCGCCATGCCGGTGAAGGACCAGCGCCAACCCAGGTGTTGCGCCAGGACGCCGCCCAGGGCCATGCCCAGTACCGAGCCGAACATGCCGCCGGCCATGAAGGCACCAGTGATGGTGGCGCGCATCTCGCGAGGGAATACCGACAGCACCACGGCGATACCGACGCTGCCATAGGCCGCTTCGCCCACACCCACCAGGAAGCGGGCGATGAACATGTGCTCGTAGTTTTTCGCCAGGCCGCAGGCCAGGGTTGCCAGGCTCCAGAGCGTGGCCATCAGTACCAGGCTCTTCACCCGCCCCCAACGGTCTGCCAGCAACGACAGCGGAAAGGTCAAGAGCCCCACCATCAGCGCGACGATGCCGCTGAGCAGACCAAGCTGGGAATCGGTGAGCGTCCATTCGGACTTGAGCAGCGGGAATACCGCGTTGAGCACCTGCCGCGACATGTAGTCGGAGATCAGCAGGCCGAACGTCAGGGCGAAGACAACCCAGGCGTAGGTGCGGGGGACGTTCACGGCCGATTGGTCGAAATCGGCGGTGGCAGCGGAATGAAAGGCCATCGCGGTTACCTTGAATCTGTGCGTGTAGTTGTTTTTGTCACGCTAGCTGGCGGGGACGCGGTTGGCACCCTGCCGGGGCCGGCCTTTTGGGCCGGCCCTTCTGGCTACGCTGGTCAGGTACGCATCGGAACGTGCTTCTGACCCGGCTGGCGGTTCGGCGCCATGCCGTTCATGCGCAGGGTTTCTTCCACGTCCTTGTACTCCACGCCGATCTTGTAGATCTCGCGCGCTTCCTTGCCGCTGGCGATTTCGCGGCCCAACTCGTGGGCGATGCGCACCGTCTGCTGGATCTGCTGCACCGAGGTGAAGCGCTTGCCGTGCTGATCGATGATGGTGTCCTCGATGCCGACGCGCGGGTGCAGGCCCATCGCGAGGGCCATGGTGTTGAACGGCAGGACGTTCTTCAGCAGCGACTCGGCGGTGAGGGTGCCGCCGTTCGGGGCACGGTGGATGAAGTTGAAGAAGTTGAACGGGTTGGGGCCGTCGAAACCGCCGCCGATGCCGATCCAGGTCAGGTTCAGCGGGCCCTTGTAGACGCCCTTGCGCACCAGGCGCTCGAGGGTTTCCAGGGCGTGGATGCCGGTGAGCTGGAAGTGCGGCTGGATGCCGTTGGCCATCAGGCGCTTGAGGTGCTCCTCGACCCAGGCCGGGCCGGCCGGCACGGTCATCTCACTGTAGGCGGCCTGGTAGACCGGGTTTTCCAGGGAGGTGCCCTTCAGGTACTCCGGATAAAGGAGTTCCATGATGTTCATCTGGGTGGTGTTGATGGCCACGGTGACCTGGTCGGGCTTCGGGGTCAGCTCGGCCAGCATGTGGCGGGTGTCGTCGGACAGCCACTTGGCCGCCTCGCCTTCGCTCTCGGGGGCGAAGGAAATGGAGCCGCCCACCTGGATGATCATGTCCGGTACGGCTTCACGCACGCCGGCGATCAGCTCGTTGAACTTGGACAGGCGCTTGGAGCCGGTGCCGTCCAGTTCACGCACGTGCAGGTGGAGGACGGTAGCGCCTGCTTCATAGCAGTCAACGGCCTTCTGGACCTGCTCGTCCATGGTCACCGGAATGTCTTCCGGGAAGTCGGCCGGCATCCACTCGGGGCCGTAGGGCGCCACGGTGATGACCACCTTTTCCATGTTTTCCGGGTGCAGGGAATCGTCGAGGAATTGCATGGGGATCTCCGGGTTAAGTTCTTGTTCAGGGGTCCCGGCCGGGCATCACCCGGCTGGGCGGACAGGTGGTCAGAAGGTCTTGTCGCCGATGATCCCGGCGCGCTCCATCTTGCGGACGCAGGGCGGGTAATCCATCACGGCGTAGTGCTGGGTGGAGCGGTTGTCCCAGATGGCCACGCTGTTCTTCTTCCAGCGCCAGCGCACCTGGTACTCGGGGATGTAGGCCTGGCTGACCAGATAGCGCAGCAGGTCGCTGCCGCCCATGCTGTAGTCCTGGCCGTAGCGCACGCGCTCGGGGGTATGGAAGTTGGTGAAGTGGGTGGCGAAGGCGTTGACGAAGAGAATCTTCTCGCCGGTTTCCGGGTGGGTGCGCACCACCGGATGCTCGGCGTCCGGGTACATGGCCTTGAGCGCCAGGCGCTTCTCGACGGGCATGGCCGCACCGAAGCTCGCCTCGATGCTGTGGCGGGCGCGCAGGCCCTCGATGCGCGCTTTCACATCTTCCGGCAGCTTCTCGTAGGCCAGGGCCATGTTCGCCCACATGGTGTCGCCGCCCACTGGCGGGCACTCCACGCAGCGCAGCACGCAACCCATGGGCGGGGCGTCGCGCCAGGTGGCGTCGGTGTGCCAGGCGTTCTCGTAGCGGTCGTTGGGTTGGTCAGGGTCCTTGTAGATGCGCACCAGGCCCGGATGCTCCGGGTCGCTGCCGGCCACCGGATGGTCTTCCAGCTCGCCGAAGCGACGGGCGAAGGCCACGTGCTCGGCACGGCTGATCTTCTGGTCACGCAGGAACAGCACCTTGTGCTTGAGCAGCAGCGCCTTGATCTCGGCGAACAGACCCTCGTCCCGGGCGGCATCGCCCAGGTTCACACCGCTGATTTCGGCGCCGATGGCGCAAGTGAGTTGCTCTACATTCATGACCAGCGCCTCAGATGACGAAGATGGACGAACCAGTGGTCTTGCGCGATTCCAGGTCCCGGTGGGCCTGTACGGCATCTTCCAGCGCGTAGTGCTGGTTGATGTCGATGCGAATGCGGCCGTTGCCCACGTGGTCGAACAGCTCGCCCACCAGCTCTGCCTTCTCCGCCGGATCGGCGATGTAGTCGGCCAGGGCCGGACGGGTGATGAACAGCGAGCCCTTCATCGCCAGCAGCACCGGATCGAAGGCCGGGATCGGGCCGGACGCGGTGCCGACGCAGACCATCAGGCCACGACGCTTGAGCGAGTCCAGGGAAGCCATGAAGGTGTTCTTGCCGACGCTGTCGAACACCACGTCGACGCCGCGAC
This sequence comes from Pseudomonas lalkuanensis, assembly GCF_008807375.1. Taxonomy (NCBI): domain Bacteria; kingdom Pseudomonadati; phylum Pseudomonadota; class Gammaproteobacteria; order Pseudomonadales; family Pseudomonadaceae; genus Metapseudomonas; species Metapseudomonas lalkuanensis. Next base: position 3,467,751 of record NZ_CP043311.1, read on the forward strand.
CGCCGGTCAGCTCGCGCACACGCTTGGCGATGTCTTCTTCGCTGTAGTTGATGACGTGGTCACAGCCGTGGGCACGGGCGACTTCGGCCTTGCCTTCGGTGGACACGGTGCCGATCACGTTCAGGCCGAGCAGCTTGGCCCACTGCGAAACGATCAGGCCGACGCCGCCAGCGGCAGCGTGCAGGAGGATGCTGTCGCCTTCCTTGAAATCGTGGATGCGGCGCATCAGGTAGGCGGAGGTGAGGCCACGCATGGTCATGGCCGCAGCGGTCTCGAAGGAGATGGTGCCGGGCAGCTTGATCAGCGGCGCAGCAGGCACCAGGCGCTCGGTGCTGTAGGCGCCGAGGGTGTTGACGAAGCCGGTGTAGGTCACACGATCGCCCAGGGCGACGTTGTCCACGCCCTCGCCCACTGCAACCACCACGCCGGAAGCCTCGACACCGATGCCATTGGGCAGCGGGATCGGATAGGTACCGTTACGGAAGTAGGTATCGGCGTAGTTGAGACCTACGGCGACGTGACGAACACGCACTTCACCGGGTCCCGGGTCACCGACCTCGACCTCTTCATAGCGCAGTACTTCCGGTCCCCCGGCTTCATAAAAGCGAACGGCTTTGGCCATGCCTGTCTCCAATCTGGATTCTTGTAGTCGGGTCACGGACCCATGGATTGGACTCTAGGCATCCCCCCCTGGAGGTGCTTCGCATCGCACGACGGGGGCTTTTCATTTCATGACAGGCCCCTCCCCGGACGCCCCAACGGCCCGGTGGCCAATCGTTTGCGGGAGTCGATCCGCAAGCTCGGCGGCGCTGTTCGGCTAGTTGTCGGGCAAGGGCACCACACGCGGCAGCGGTTCGAACTGGATCGGCAGGGTTGCCGTCCGCCTCAGGCTGCCCTCGACTTGTCCGGACAAATGGATGACACCGGCCATCACCCCCGTCTCCGGATTGCGCATCAGCTCCAGCCACTCTTCGTCGAAGGCCTGGTTGAGGCTCTTGCGCAAGGTCGCTTCACGGTCATGCCGCCCCTCCTCGTGGAGCATGGCGCCGATACCGGTGAAGCCGAGTGACAGCACCGGGCCCGCCACGCGCCCCATGAAGCTGGTGACGACGCTGGCGGCACCGCTGGTGGCCAGCTCCGTTTCCAGTTGATCGCTTGTCTCGTGAGTGATGGTGGACAACCCGTCGTCCGTGGCCCAGGCACCAGCGCCATTCGGTGCATTGCGTATCCGGCCCATGAGCGAGGCGTAGGCAGGCAGTTCTTCCAGCGGATCGGCCTTGAGGACCTGGAACAGCGAGGCGCGCTGGCCCGGCGGCGGTAGCTCGATGGCCGGGATCTTCTGCAAATGCTGGGCGAACTGATCGGCGGGCACGCCGAAACGCTGGGGTATCACCTGCAAGCGCTCATCCAGCTGCTGGATGTACATCCGCGTGGTCTGCTCCATGATGTCGTCCGGGTCGAGCTGGCGGGCAACCGGCTTGAGCACCTGGTCGTCATATTCTTCCTGCAGGTAGGCAGCCAGCCGATTCACGGTTTCCTCGCGCTTGCCGTCGGAACTCAGGCGGTACCAACCCACCTTCATGCTCAACCACTTGCGGGTCCAGAAACTGGAGAACCAGGGAATGAACTCACTTTCGGTGCGCTGGTAGACCAGGTCCATCCAGCGTTCCATGGAGTCCTGGGCATAGGTCCTGGCCTGCCCGGTGGCGGCCATGGAGGCGGCGGCTATATCCCGGTCCACCTGCCGCCAGGTGCTCTGCGGCACCACGACGGGCGCCACGGAGGGGGCCGGCTTCGAAGCACAACCGCCCAGCGTCAGCGAAAGGGAGACGAGCAACACGAACAGGAGCCGGACCGGCACCTCCCAAAGCCTGCCCGGCAGCCGTTCCACCCGGACTCCGGGAGAACTATCTGCAGCGTTCATAGGGCTTCTTCCACCCCAGGAGCCTTTCGGCCGGGGTCCATTGAGTATAGGAACCGCCCCACCCCGCCGCCCCTCGATCGGACGTACTGCACGTCTGAGCAAAAACGCCCTCCGCGCTGTCTGAACAGTCGCCGGGACGACCACCGCGAAAGCGCGAGTGGCTCCGGCCAACTCCAGACGTATCGGAATCGAGGTAGCGAAATGAAAACAGGCCCGTCAGTGGGTGTGTTTCTTCTGGTTGCAGCCCTTGCCGGCATCGTGCAGAGCGCGCGGGCCGACCACAGGTGGGACAGGGACGATGCCAGGGTCGAGCAGTATCGCGACGGCCCTTGCCGGGTGAAGGAAATCACCGATTACGGCTATTACCGCAAAGTCGTCCGCTGCCCCGGCGGGCGCGGCAAGACGTGGCGCCGGGGCGACTGGCACCGCGACTACCGCGACGGCCCTTGCCGCATACGCATCGATGCCTCTCGCGAGGTCTTCGACAAGGAAAGGGTCTGCCGCACGCGGGATCGCTACCGCGACTGATCACGCCGGGGCCGGCCGTGCCGGCCCCGCTTCAGACCACGAACAGCTCCACGAAACGATCGACGGGCGTTGCCTCCAGGGCTGCCTGGTCCTTGCACAGGGCAAGGATCTGCGCACAGCGCTGCGGCGCGAAACGGGTCGCCAGGCTGGACCTGAACTTTTCTTCCAGTAGCGGCATGCCCTCGGCGCGACGACGACGGTGGCCGATGGGGTATTCCACTTCCACCTTCTCGGTGCTCCGGCCGTCCTTGTAGAACACTTGCACGGCGTTGGCGATGGAGCGTTTGTCGGGCTCCAGGTACTCGCGGCTGTAACGCGGGTCTTCCACCACTTCCATGCGCTCGCGCAGGCGGTCGATGATTGGATGGGACTGGTGGAAGCTGTCTTCGTAGTGCTCGGCCTGCAGGTCACCGAAGGCCAGGGCCACCGCCGTCATGTACTGGAGACAGTGGTCGCGGTCGGCGGCGTTGGCCAGCACGCCCTCCTTGGCAATGATGCGGATGGCCGACTCCTGGGTGGTGATGACGATGCGGTCGATCTCGGTGATGCGGTTGCGCACCAGCGGATGCAGACGCACCGCCGCCTCGCAAGCCGTCTGGCCATGGAACTCGGCCGGGAAGCTGACCTTGAACAGGATGTTCTCCATCACATAGCTGCCGAACGCCTGGGGCAGGCGGAAATGCACCTGCTCCGGCGCCTTGGTCGCCAGGTCCTTGTTGGTGTGGCTGAACAGCACGTCGTAGAACCCCCACTGCGGCGCACTCAACACACCGGGAACACCCATTTCGCCGCGCAGGGCGATTTCCGCCAGGCGCACGCCGCGACTGGTGGCATCCCCCGCCGCCCAGGACTTGCGCGAACCGGCATTGGGCGCGTGGCGATAGGTGCGCAGGGCCTGGCCATCCACCAGGGCGTGGGAGATGGCCGAAAGCAACTGGTCGCGGTTCGCGCCCAGCAACCAGGCGCACACGGCGGTGGACGCCAGCTTGACCAGCACCACGTGATCCAGGCCGACGCGATTGAAGGAATTTTCCAGGGCCATCACGCCCTGTATCTCGTGGGCCTTGATCATGGCCTCCAGCACCAGGCGCATGGTCAGCGGCGCTTCGCCTCGGGCCAGGCGCCGCTGGGAGAGATGATCGGCCACGGCAAGGATGCCGCCCAGGTTGTCGGAGGGGTGCGCCCATTCGGCCGCCAGCCAGGTGTCGTTGAAGTCCAGCCAGCGGATCATCGCGCCCAGGTCCCAGGCGGCCTTCACCGGGTCCATCCGGTAGGACGTACCCGGCACCCGCGAGCCCTGGGGCACCAGGGTGCCCTCCACCAGCGGGCCGAGCAGCTTGGTGCATTCGGGAAAGCGCAGGGCCAGCATCGCGCAGCCGAGGCTGTCCATCAGGCAATTGCGTGCGGTATCCAGCGCCTCAGTGGAAGACGTGCGGTAGTCCAGCACGTAATCGGCTATGGCCTGGATCACCGGATCGTACGGGGGACGCTGGTTCAGGTCGACGTTGCTGCTCATGGCCAAGCCTCTCGATATGACGAGTGGACTGAGCCTAGCAAACACCATCAGCCAGGCGGCCGGGACCGAAAGCGACCGACGGCCAGGGCGCCGCACACGTCGCTGTGCTGGGATTGGATAAGGTCACAGCCGGAGGGCCTGCCATGAACGCCGACCCCAACGTCCGCACCCCTGCCCCCAGGCCGCCGGGGCCCAGCCAGCCGCCGGAGCAGGTACCGGCGGCGGACGTGAAACGCATCAGCGACAAGGCACCGAGCAAGGACAAGAAGCCGGATGATTGGGAGTGAACTGCCCTGTGAGGGTGACTTCATTCGCCTCACCTAAACCCTCTCCCGCACGCGGGAGAGGGGGCGGTCCGTGCCAACCTTCATCCCCGGCACAACCCTGTGGGAGCGAATTCATTCGCCATTGGAATCGCCCCCACAGGCTGAGCGCATCAGAAGCCCACGCTGGCCTGCACGAACCAGGTGCGCGGCTGGCCGACGTAGATCCCCGCGTTGTTGTCGCTGGAGCGGGTGAAGTACTGCTTGTCGAAGATGTTCTTCACACCCACGCCCACCTTCAGGTTGGACAACTGCTCGCCGAAGTCATAGGCACCGCGCAGGTTCCAGGTCACGTAGCCGGGAATGTCGCCGAACTGGCCGTCGGCAGTCGGTTCGGTGATGTAGTCGCCGGTGAAGTTGCCGTTGGAGTCGATGCCGGTACCCGGCGCGCGCTGGCCGGACTGGGCGTAGCCGTCGAAGTTGTAGGTCCAGCGATCCACCTGGTAGCGCAAGCCGACGTTGGCCACATGGCGCGAATAGAACGGCAGGTCGCGGGTCTTGAAGCCCGGGATGTCGCCTTCATAGGTCGCGCGGGTGAAGGTGTAGGTGCCGGTCAGGCTCAGGCCGGAGAGCAGTTCGTCCAGGTTGTAGTAGCCGGACAGTTCCAGGCCCTGGTGCTTGGTGGCGCCCAGGTTGGTCCAGCCCACATCGTTGCTGATGAATTGCAGCTCGTGGTCGAAGTCGATGTAGAACAGCGTCGCTTCGCCGCCCCAGGTCTGGCTGTTGTAGCGCGTACCCAGTTCGTAGGTCTTGGCCTTCTCCGGCTCCAGGCCGTTGGCCGCGTTGTCGCCCACCCCGCCCTGGCCGAGCTGGAAGTACTGCAGGCTGCCGAACGAGGTCTCGTAGTTGGCGAACAGCTTCCAGGCATCCGAGAGGTGGTACATCACGCTGAGGGCCGGCAGCGGCTCGTTGTAGTCCTTTGTGCGGTTCTTCTCCTGCACCGGCTTGCCGTTGGTGCCGATCACCGGTCGCTCATGCCAGTCGGTGTTGATGCTCTCGAAGCGCACCCCCGGAGTGACGGTCCATTTGCCTACGTCGATCTTGTCGTCGATGTAGAAGGCGTTGGCCTCGGTGCCGCCGGTGCGGTCCTGGAACACATGGCCGTCCGCCGACGGGCCGGGAGTCGGCGTCGGGACGTTCTTCACCAGGGCCAGGCGGCTGCTTTCCTCATGCATGGCCTCTTTCAGGTAGCGGTAGCCGACGCCCACCTCGTGGGTGCTGTCACCGGCGAAGAAGATGCGCGAGACGCGCGGCTCGATTCCGTAGGTGTAGTAGCTGCGCGGATAGGAATTGAGGAACTTCTGGTCGCGGCTGGCGATGTGGCTGCCCCGGAAGCTGTCGCTGTAGTAGGTCAGCACTTCCACCTGGGTGACGTCGTCCACCTGGCGCAGGTACTTCAACGAAACGTCCTTGCGGCGGCCGCTGAAGTTGTCCCAATCGCGGTCGGACTGGAAGGGATTGTCGTCGTACTGCGCCTGGGTGAGGCCGCCCGGCATATCGGCGGAAGCGTCGTAGTAGTGGAAGTTCAGCGACAAATCGTCCTGCTCGGTGGGTGCCCAGTGGGTCTTGAGCATCACGTCGTCGATGTCGTTGTCGTTGTTGCCATCGCGGTAGCCGTCGCCGTTGACGCCCGAATAGAGCAGCGCGGCGCCGATGCCGTTATCCGCGGTACCGCCGAGGAAAGCGCTGTTCAGGTACTTCCAGCCGCCGTGGGCGGTGTCTTCCAGGGTGGTGGAGACATCGCCGGAGAATTTCTCCGGGATGGCGCGGGTGACGAAGTTGATCACGCCACCGACGTTCTGCGGGCCGTAGCGCACGGAGCCGGCGCCACGCACCACGTCGATGCTGTCGAGATTGCCGATGGAGATGGGCGCCATGGACAGCTGCGGCTGGCCATAGGGAGCGAAGGCGGCGGGTACGCCGTCGATCAGCACGGTGGAACGGGGCGAGAGGCGCGACGTCAGGCCACGCACGCCGAAGTTCAGGGCGATGTCACTGCCGCCGGTGCCGTTGGATTCCTGCACCTGCACGCCGGGCACGCTACGCAGGGCATCGCGCACGTTCATCGCGCCCTTCTCGATCATCGCCTCGCGGCGCACCACGGTGCGGGCGCCGGGGTGGTTCTGCACCACGGCATCTTCGGCGGTACCCAGCCAGTCGCCGACCACGGTGATGCTGGAAGCCGGCAGCTCCATGGCGGATGCACCCTCATCGCCGGAAACGCGACGCAGTACGGCGGTGCCGTCCGCCAGGTCGAAGGTCAGGCCGCTGCCCTGCAGCAACGTGGAGAGGACTTCTTCCGGCAGCAGGTTGCCATCCACCGCCGGTGCCTGCTTGCCGGCCACCAGGTCAGGACTGAAGAAGAGTTGCAGCGAGGTCTGCTGGCCCAGTTGGCCAAGGGCGCTGGCCAGGGACTGCGCCGGAATGTGCACTTCCTTGCGTTCGGAGGCCTCGGCGCCGAGGCTGGCCACCGCCAGGGCGACGGCCAGGCTCAGGGGCAGCCAGCGCTGGGTCTTGCGGGAAGAGGCTGCGGATACCGCTTGTTGCTGTATTTCGTTGTTCACGTTCGTTCGGTCCTGAAAGAAAGCCCCAGCCATGCGCCGGGCGTGAAGAGTCGGACAGGAAGACGAACGAGCTGAAAAAAACCTGAATCTAAAACGGAATAATTTCGTTTGAGCCGTCAGGAAGGGTCCTGACCTTGACCGGCAGGATGCGCGGCAAGGCCACCAACAGCGCGTTGGTGTCATCGGCGCGAAACACGCTGGAGAAGCGCAAGCCCGCTACTTCCGGGGCAACGCGCAGGGTTTTTTCGCGGTAACGGGACACTTGCTCCGCCACCTCGGCCAGGGGTACGTCATTGAAGACCAGCTTGCCCTGGCGCCAGGCGGTGATGGCGGCGATGTCGATGCGCTGCACCGGACCGACGGCGCCATCGGCCGCAACGCGCACGCCGTCACCGGCCAGCAACGGCCGACTGGCCTCCGCGCCCTGCCCGCCAGCGACCAGCACCCGTCCCGACTCCACGGCCACGCGCACATCTTGCTCGCCGTGGCGCACGTTGAAGCGGGTGCCAGTGACGGTCACGCGGCCGGCGCCGGCTTCCACCACGAAGGGTCGCGCCTCGTCCGGCGTCACGCTGAACAGCGCTTCGCCGGCCTCCAGCCGTACCAGGCGGCGGTTCGCGGAATAGACGATCGTGACACGGGTACGGCCATTGAGATCGAGAGTCGAGCCGTCAGCCAGGGTGACCTGGCGGCGTTCGCCGAGCGCGGTCACATAGCTTTCGCCCCGCAGCGAGAAGGGGTCGAACAGGTAGGTCACGCCACCCGCCAGCACCACGCTGGCCGCTGCAGCCAGCACGCCCTGCAGGAAGCGACGACGCGACGGTACCGGCATGGGCCGGACCTCAGCACTGCACAGTTCACGCAGGCGCTGCTCCGGAATCAGGTCGGCGGCGCTCCAGAGGCGTTCGAGCAACTGGTATTCGGTCCGGTGCGACGCATCCGCCGCCAGCCAGGCTTCGAAAGCGCGACGGTCCTCGTCGCCCTGCCCGGGGTCACGATTGCGGCTGAACCAGTAGGCGGCTTCGTCTCGCGCGCGGCAGTCGGCATTCGTCATCGGTTGGCCATCCAGGTGGCGGGAATCAGGCTGCGGTCGTTGTCCATGTCTCGGGTCTTGCTGCCCTGTGTGCGCTGTCGGCTCATGTGGCGCTCAGGTCCAGGCGCTCACGCAGATGGCGGAGGGTGCGGATCATATACCGCTCCACCATGTTCCTGGATAACCCCAGGCGCTCGGCGATCTCCGCCTGGCTCTGCCCTTCCAGCTTCTGCCAGATGAACACCTGGCGGCAGTTCAGCGGCAGCTCCGCCAGGGCTTTCTCGATCGAGTCGGCCAACTGGACGGCATGCATGTAGGACTCGGGGTCGTTCCTCGACTCCTCGCCCGACTCGGCCAAGTCCAGCTCGATCTGGGCACGGCGCTCCTCGCGGCGGAAGTGGTCGACAGCGATGTTCCGGGTGGTCTGGTGCAGGTAGGCGCGCGGTTGCTGGACATTGTCCTGGTCGGCTTCCAGGACCCGGACGAAGGCGTCGTGGGCCAGATCCTCGGCGCGATGGCGGTTCCTCAGCCGGCGCGTCCACGTGCCGATGAGTTCTTCATAGTGCTCGAAGAAGCCATGATTGCGCTGAGGCATCTGAGGAGGTAGGAAGGGTCGGAAATCGAAAGTCGCGAATGATAATAGGTTGCAAGTATTCCCGCAATTTCCGCTCAGCCTCCGGGTTTGGCCATCCGACGAAAGCCTCTTTCCAGGTCATATGGAGACTTGGCACCTTTTTTCGGTATCTTCTCCGACCGTCGCCAACCCTCCTCCGGAAAGAGCCTGCTCCATGAGCCGTACCGCATTCCAGGCTGCCGTCTTCTGCATCGCCTCCCTCTGCTCGGCCGCTACCTTCGCCAAGGTGGAAGTCCAGCCCGTGCAGCACAGCAAGGCAGGCCGGATTCTCGCCGTGCAGATTTCCGAAGACATCGCCCCCGGCGATTACGAAGCCCTGATGAAGGGCCTGCGCGCCAACCCGGGCAAGTTCGATCGCAAGCTGGCCCTGCTGGACAACATCGGCGGCAGCGTCACCGAGGCCATCCGCATGGGCCGCCTGCTGCGGGAAACCGGCTTCGACGTGATGGTGCCCTCCGAAGGCGTGTGCCAGGGAAGCTGCATCTACCTGCTGGCCGCCGGCCGCAACAAGACCGTGCGCGGCTACGTGGGCCTGCACCGCCCCTACTTCCCCCACGGCGACTCCGCCCTTGCCGCCGCCGGCAGCGGCTACAGCCCTACCGCCTACCTCAAGGACATGAACGTCCCCCTGAGCCTGCTGGACGACATGAACGGCATCGAACCGACGCGCATGCGGGTGCTGACGAAGGATGAGCTGGCGAAATATCGGCTGAACTGACCAAGCCTGCTCCACCGCGGCGTTCAGGGTGGAAGACGCTCTATTCATCCACCATCGGGGTCGAGCCAGGCCTGGGTCGGTAGAAGGCTGCAGGACGAATCGGCCGGCGTTCAGCGAGCTTGCGGTATCCATGCGAACAGGACTGATGGGTATCGCAAGCTCCACCCAGCCTGCGGCTTCATTCCTTCCCCACCAGCCCCTCCACCAATCGCCGCGCCACTGGCGACACCAGCAGCACCGCCGGAAAGGCCACCAGCCAGGCCATGAGCCAGGCGCCGAGCCAGAGGCCGGGAAAGTCCGCCGCCGGGCCTGCAGCACGCCAGGTGGAGATGCCGGATACGAGCAGGGACATGAGCCCGGAGAGGATCAGGCCGAAGACTAACGGGGCGAAACGGCGGGGAATCATGCGGGCACCTCCGTCGCAGGCACGGCAAGCTGGTGCAGGGTCTCGGAGAAATTCCGGCCGAACATCCGCGCGGTCTTCACATCCCCCGGTGCGAATGGGTCGGCGGGAGCCGAATGGCTGGACTGGGCCATCAGACCGGACCAGGAGCCCAGACGGTTGGCGGCGTCCTCAATGGGCACGCCGGCATGCTGCTCCGGCAGGATGGGGTTGCCCACCCAGAGCATGCCGTGTTGCATGCAGAACACGAACAGCGCCATGAGGGTGGATTGCTTGTCCCCTGCCGCCAGTGACGACACGGTGAATCCCGCCGCCAGGCGCCCGTTCAATTGCTGGCTACGCCACAACGGCCCAGTGGCGTCCATGAAGGATTTGAAGACCCCGGAAACACCGCCGAAATAGGTCGGCGAGCCCAGGATGAAGCCATCGAATGCCAGCAATTGGCCGGGTTCGCCGGCCAGGTCTTCGGCCTTGAGCAGGTGGACTTCCATATTGGCGACGTCCTGGGCGCCTTCGCAGATCTGCCGGGCGATGTGCTCGGTGTGGCCAAAGGCACTGTGGTAGATGACAGCGAGCTTTCTCATGGTGAGTGATCCCATTTGCAGTGATGAGGAGAGCCGGACTCAGCGGGTGGCCCAGCCCAGCAGGACAGCGGCAAGGAAAAGGCCCAGGCCGAAGACGCTGTGGTTGGCCAGGCTGCGCAGGCAGTTCTTCAGCGGCGTAGGCGTCTTGCTGGCGAAGAATCCCGCCCCCATGGCGGGCTGCATGACCAACAGGGGCGCGGCCACCGTACCCATGCCCAGCAGCAGCGCGGGCAGTGGCGTCGGACTGGCGGCCCAGTCGACGCCGGCAAGCCCCACCAGCAGGGCCGCAAAGGCAACGCCGATGGCGTAGTGGGTGAACCAGCCAAGAGCCAGTTCACCGGGGATGGCCTCTGCCTTGGCTATGGCCTCGTGACTGAAGCGGCCACGCAACAGGTGGCCTATCCAGCGGCCGATGAAGCCGAAATTGAGCGTCTGGACACCCAACCGCTTGAGGAAGACCAGCCAGATATCCATGACGGCGGTGGCGCCGATTCCGATGCAGGTCACCGTGATGATGTCGTTCATGTGAGCCCCTTGTGCGTTGACGGTGGGTGGTGTCGGGGCCACTCTAGAAGTTGAAGTCAACTTCAAGTCAAGGGATCACAGATGGACATTGCCGAGGTCGCCCGACGCACGGGGCTGCCTTCATCGACGCTGCGTTACTACGAGAAAAAAGGCCTGATCACATCCCTCAGCCAGCAGGGAACCCGGCGCTGGTTCGCGCCCGGCATTCTCGATCAGTTGGCGCTCATCTCCCTCGGCCAGGCGGCGGGGCTGTCGCTGGATGAGATCCGCTCGATGTTCTCGCCCAACGGCGAACCGGACATCGACCGTGAGTTGCTCGCGGCCAGGGCCGATGAGATCGATGCGCTGGTCAAGCGCTTGAAAGCCATGAGCGACGGCCTGCGTCATGCTGCGGCCTGCCCGGCGCCGAGCCATTCGGAATGCCCGACCTTCAAGCGATTGCTGAAGGCCGCGTCGAGTGGCGCAATCGAGCGGCGCTGGAACAAGTCGGCGCCCAAGCCCAGGAACCGGTCGTAGGAACGAGCCCTGCTCGCCGATACCCCGTCACCCGCATTCGGAGGCAGGGCGCGCCGTGCGCACCGAGGCGATGGTTTCAACACCGAGCCTGCTCCCCGGTGCGCGCGGCGCACCCTACGGGACCGATCGACTGGCCGGGTCAGCACCATCTCCGTATCATCCGCCCCCCCTTTGCCATTCCCGTGGCCGGTGCCGCCGGCCCTTTGATTCAGGTACAGCATGAAACCAGCCCGCCTGCGCGCCGATGTCCTGGCCGGACTCACCACGTCCTTCGCGCTCGTCCCCGAATGCATCGCCTTTGCCCTGGTCGCCCATCTCAATCCGCTGATGGGTCTGTACGGCGCCTTCATCATCTGCACCCTGACCGCCCTGTTCGGCGGCCGGCCGGGCATGGTTTCCGGGGCGGCGGGCTCGATGGCCGTAGTGATCGTCGCCCTGGTGGTGCAGCACGGCGTGCAGTACCTGCTCGCCACGGTGCTGCTGGGCGGCCTGATCATGATCGCCTTCGGACTGCTGCGCCTCGGCAAGCTGGTGCGGATGGTGCCCTACCCGGTGATGCTCGGCTTCGTGAACGGCCTGGCCATCATCATTGCGCTTGCCCAGCTGGAGCATTTCAAGGCGGGAGAAGACTGGCTGAGCGGCAATCCGCTGTACCTGATGCTGGGCCTGGTGGTGCTGACGATGGCCATCGTCTACCTGCTGCCACGCCTGACCCGCGTGGTACCGCCGGCCCTGGTGGCGATCCTCGGCGTCGGCCTGCTGGTCTACCTGCTTGGCCTTCCTACCCGCACCCTGGGCGATATGGCGCACATCGCCGGCGGGCTGCCCGCGCTGGCATTGCCGGACATCCCCTGGAATCTGGAGACCCTGAGGATCGTCACACCCTACGCGGTGCTGATGGCGCTGGTGGGCCTGCTGGAAACCCTGCTGACCCTCAATCTCACCGACGAGATCACCGAGAGCCGTGGCTTCCCGGACCGGGAATGCGTGGCCCTCGGTGCGGCCAACATCGTCTCGGGTGCCTTCGGCGGCATGGGCGGCTGCGCCATGATCGGCCAGACGGTGATCAACCTCAGCTCCGGCGGCCGTGGGCGAGTTTCCGGGGTGATTGCCGGAGTGATGATCCTGCTCTTCGTGCTGTTCCTCTCGCCGCTGATCGAGCGCATTCCGCTGGCGGCGCTGGTGGGCGTGATGTTCGTGGTGGCCCAACAGACATTCGCCTGGGGCTCGCTGCGGGTGGCCGGCAAGGTGCCGCTGAACGACGTCCTGGTGATAGTCGCCGTGACCGTCATCACCGTGTTCACTGACCTCGCCACCGCCGTGCTCTGCGGCATCATCATCGCCGCACTGAACTTCGCCTGGCAGCACGCCCGCGAGCTCTATGCCGACAGCCACGACGAGGCCGATGGCAGCAAGCTGTATCGCGTCCACGGCACGCTGTTCTTCGCCTCCAGCACGCCCTTCCTCAACCAGTTCGACCCGGCCGGCGACCCCGCCCAGGTGACCCTGGACTGCCAGCACCTGAGCTTCGTCGACTACTCGGCCATCGCCGCGCTGAGAACCCTGCGCGAGCGCTACGCCAAGGCCGGCAAGCACCTGCGCGTGGTGCACCTGTCCGAGCGCTGCAAGAAGCTGCTCAAGCGGGCTGGCGAACAGCACTGACCCCTCGTCGGTCCGGCTGGCGGGGACGGGGGGCGTGCGCTGCAGTTAGTTCGGGGATGGAAGGCGCAAACCTGCAAGGAGGTTGCCATGGCCATTCAACTCGACCACCTGATGGTGCCCGCGCGGGACAAGCTGCGCTCCGCGAAACTCCTGGCCGAACTGCTCGATGTGCCCTGGTCGGCGACCGGCATCGGGCCATTTGCGCCGGTGTATGTGAACGACGGGCTGACCCTGGACTTTGACCAATGGGGCGAGCCTTTCCCGCTGATCCACTACTGCTTCCGGGTGAGCCCGGAGGAATTCGAGGCGATCCTGGGGCGCATCCGGGCAGCAGGCATCGATTATCGCAGTGCCGTCCATGGGCCGGTCGACCATCAGGTGGACAGGGAACATGGCGGCTCCATCGTCTACTGGAACGAGCCGGACGGGCATCAGTGGGAGCTGCTGACGGAGAGTTATGCGCGGCGGGACTGACGCCGCTCGGGCTGGTGCCTTTACTGTGGGGGCAGTTGGCTCTGCGGGGGCGAATTCATTCGCCAGGCAGGCCGAAGGGCTGCCCTGATCGTCCGAGGTGGCGGTAGGCGCCCTCCCCCCGGCCCTTCTCCCTGAAGTGGAGAGGGGTGAGTCACACTGGCAATTCCGTGCTGCCCGGGGACTCCCTGCATGTGGGAGCGAATTTATTGGCGATTTCGCGGCATCAGCCCTTGAGGGCCCGCAGCTGCTGCTCCAGTTCTTCGACCCGGGCCTCCAGCGCCTGGCGTTCCGCGCGCAGGGCGGTGATGTCGTCGTAGACGCTGATCATGTGTTCCGGGCTGCCGTCGCGGGGGTTGCGCTGGACGGAGGTGCGGACCTTCACCCAGATGGTGCTGCCGTCCTTGCGGCGGAAGCGTTTTTCCATGGTGCTGACGGTTTCCTGGCCATCCAGCAGGCGCTGGACCTGGGCCAGGTTGGCGGAGAGGTCGTCGGGATGGGTCAGCTCCTGGAAGGTCAGGCCGGCAAGTTCCTCGGCGCTGTAGCCCAGCAGCTCGCACAGCGGCTGGTTGACCCGCTGCCATTGCCCGTCCAGGCCGATGTAGGCCAGGGCGCCGCCAGCCAGTTCGAATATGGCGCGGAAGCGTTCCTCGCTCTGGCGCAGTTCGTCCTCCACCCGCTTGCGTTCGGTGCTGTCCAGGCTGATGCCGACCATCTTCACCGAGCGGCCGGAAGCGTCCTGCAACGACGTGGCGCGGGAGGTGATCCAGCGTTGCTCGCCATTGGGATGGAAGATGCGGAAGTCGAACTCGTAGCCTTTGCCCTCGGCCACGCACTCGCGGTAGATGGCCTGCAGCGCGTTGACGTCGTCGGGATGCAGGTGGCACCAGAAGTCTTCATTGCGGCGCACCGGCCAGCCGTATACGGCCTCGACGTTGGCCGAGTATGAGACTTCGTCGGTGATCAGGTTCCATTCCCAGTTCACGATGCCGGCGCTTTCCTGGGCCAGCTTCATGCGCGCTTCGCTTTCCATGATCTCGGCGGTGTACTTGCGCCGCACATCGGTCATGGGCAGGTCCTGCACCTCCACGTGCTGGGCGTCCTGCAGGGCTTCGTCGCCATAGCGCAGCCAGATCCAGTTGACCTTGAGGAAGCTGGCCAGCTTGCGCAGGTTGTCATAGTCGATCTCGCCGCCACGGGTCCACTTGTGTACAGCTGTACGCGAGATGCCGAGCACCGTGGCCACGGCCTGGAGCGTCAGTTTCTGGTGTTCGAGCAGTTCTTTGAGGCGGAAGGCGAAGCTGTTTTCTGTCATGGCGAGCATGTCCCTGAGCCAGGCGACGCAGTATACACGTCGCCAGCTCCGCCCCATCCCGCCGCCTTACAGGTCTAGAACAAGACGCTGCCCCTTCGCGCGGGAGACGCACAGCATCATGGTCTGCTGGGCGGCTTTCTCGTCATCGGAGAGGTACTGGTCGAAGTGTTCGGCTTCCCCTTCGAGGATGCGGGTCTCGCAGGTGCCGCAAACACCCTCGCGGCACAGGCATTCCACCTGGGCGGCGTTGGATTTCTCGATGGCCTGGAGGATGGTCATGCCCTCCTCCACCTGCAGCTCGCGGCCGGACTGGGCCAGCACCACCGTGAAGGCGCCACCGGTGGCCGGTGCGGCGGCGAACTGTTCCCAGTGCACACGAGCGTCGGGGATGCCCTGGGCCTTGGCGGTGGCGATCACCGCGTCGATCAGCGGCTTGGGACCGCAGACGTAGACATGGGCATCCGCGTCCAGGCCGCCGATGAGTCCGGCCAGGTTCAGCGAGGTACCCAGGCTGTCGACATAGAAGCGCACCTGCTGGGCGTGCGGGCCGTCGGCCAGTTCACCCTGGAAGGCGCCGTGTTCCGGGCTGCGGAAGGCGTAATGCAGTTCGTAGCGGGCGCCCTGGGCGCGCAACTCGGGGAGCTGGGCGAGGAACGGCGTGATGCCGATGCCACCGGCGATCAGCACGTGCCTGCCAGCGGCCGGGTCGATGGCGAAGAGGTTGTTGGGGCTGGAGATGACCAGCTCGGTGCCCACTTCGACCTGCTGGTGCATGAAGGCCGAACCGCCCTTGGACTGTTCTTCCAGGCGCACGCCGATCTGGTAGCTGGAGGTGTCGGCCGGGTCGCTCATCAGCGAGTAGGCGTTACTGAACTGGCGGCCGTCGGCGCCCTTCATCTGCACGATGATGTGACTGCCGCCGGTAAAGGCCGGCAACGGCTGGCCGTCGGCGCGCTCCAGGGTGAAGCGCTTGATCTGGGGGGTCGCCTGTTCCACCGCGGTCACGCGGGCAGACATCATTTCATAGGAGTTGGCCATCGCTCACCTCTGTTGCGACTGCGGGCGGCGCTGGGCGCCGCCCTGATGGTGCGTGGTGCCCGCCGTCAGACAGCGAGGCACAGGTACTTCATTTCCAGGTAGTCCTCGATGCCGTATTTCGAGCCTTCGCGGCCAAGGCCGGACTGCTTGACGCCACCGAAGGGAGCCACCTCGTTGGAGATCAGGCCGGTGTTGATGCCGACCATGCCGTACTCCAGCTGCTCGGCGATCTTCCACACGCGGCCGATGTCGCGGCTGTAGAAGTAGGCCGCCAGGCCGTAGAGGGTGTCGTTGGCGAAGCGCACCACTTCTTCATCTGAGGAGAAGCGCACCAGGGGCGCCACCGGGCCGAAGATTTCCTCGTCCAGCAGCTGCATGCCCGGCGCCACGCCGGTCAGCACCGTGGGCTGCAGGAAGTTGCCGCCCAGTTCGTGGCCATCGCCGCCCACCAGGATATCGGCGCCCTTCTCCACCGCGTCGGCGATCAGGCTCTGCACCTTGTCCAGCGCCTTGCCGGTGATCAGCGGACCGATCTGGGTCGCGCCTTCCAGGCCGTGACCGACGCGCAGGCCGCGCACGCGGGCGGCGAAGCGCTCGGCGAAGGCGTCGTAGACGGCGTCATGCACGTAGAAGCGGTTGACGCAGACGCAGGTCTGGCCGGCGTTGCGGTACTTGGCGACCAACGCCCCTTCCACGGCGGCATCGATATCCGCGTCGTCGAAGACGATGAAGGGCGCGTTACCGCCCAGCTCCAGGGAAACCTTCTTGATGGTGGGTGCGCACTGGCCCATCAGCAGGCGGCCTACTGGCGTGGAGCCGGTGAAGCTCAGCTTGCGCACCAGCGGGTGGCTGGTGAGCTGGGCACCGATGGCCACCGCATCGCCGGTGACGATGCTGAGCACGCCGTCCGGCACGCCTGCGCGTTTCGCCAGTTCGGCCAGTGCCAGGGCGGAGAACGGGGTCTCGTTGGCCGGCTTGACCACGATGGTGCAGCCCGCCGCCAGGGCCGGCGCCACCTTGCGGGTGATCATGGCCGATGGGAAGTTCCAGGGCGTGATGGCGGCGCAAACACCGATGCCCTGCTTGACCACCACCAGGCGCTTGTCGCCGGCCGGCGAAGGAATCACGTCGCCATAGATGCGCTTCCCCTCTTCGGCGAACCACTCGATGAAGGACGCGGCATAGCGGATTTCGCCCACGGCTTCGGCAAGCGGTTTGCCTTGCTCCAGGGTCATCAGGCGTGCCAGGTCGTCTTCGTGCCGGAGCATCAGCTCGAACCAGCGGCGCAGGATCTGCGCGCGTTCCTTGGCGGTGCGGGCACGCCAGGCCGGCAGCGCGGCGTCGGCGGCCTCGATGGCGCGCAGGGTTTCACTGCCGCCCATGTTCGGCACGCGGCCCAGCAGCTCGCCGCTGGCCGGGTCGGTCACGTCCACCGTGCGGCCGTCGTCGGCGTCGCACCAGGTGCCGGCGATGAAGGCCTGCTGGCGGAACAGGTCGTTGTCTTTCAGGTTCACTCGGTAATTCCTCTTCGCGACACGGGCCGCCGCACGCAGGCGGCGACCACGGCCATCAACGGTCCAGGTGGGCGACGGCGATCAGGTTGTGGAAGTGAGCGATGCCGTGCTCGCTCTGGCCGCTGCGCTGGCTGTCCACCATGATCCGGCCCTGGCCCCGGTAGCCACGGGACTTCAGGCCCTTCTGCACGCTTTCCACCAGGCGCAGGTCTTCCGGACGGAACACGTCGCGGTACCACTCGATCAGCGACTGCTGCTCGGGGGTGATGTCCTTGTTCAGGAAGTAGATGTCGTAGTGCTGCAGGGTCACTTCGGCGCTGACCGGGAACTCGTAGATCACGGTCATGAAGTTGCCGCCAGGCGGCGCGTTGAACATGGTGCAGGGCCAGACCCAGAAGCCGCTGAAGGACGGGTCCTTCACCGACTCGTCGAACTTGAAGGACTTCTCCGACGGTTTGGCCAGGCCGTACTGCAGCGACCAGTTGCCGTGCATGGTGTGGGTGTACTGGCCGACATCGACGGAGTCGGAGAAGCCCGGGTGGGCCGGGGCGCAGTGGTAGCACTCCATGTAGTTGTCGACGATGGACTTCCAGTTGGCCGGGGTCTCGGTGACGAAACGGGCCGCCAGGTGCAGGTCGTCCACCACCGGGCAGGCCTGGCGCAGGCGGGCTTCGAGGCCCGGCAGCTGCTCTTCTACGGAGCCGGCGTCCTTGTTCATGTTGACGAAGATGAAGCCGGCGTACTCCTCCACGCGCAGCTGCACCAGGCTGGAGTTGGCCTTGTCGAAGTTGGCGACGTGGTCGCAGTTGCGCGCATGGGCCAGCTCGCCGTCGAGCTTGAAGGTCCAGGCATGGTACGGGCAGGTGATGACGTTCTTCGCCTTGCCGTCGCCCTGCAGCAACTGGTGGCCACGGTGCGGGCAGACGTTATAGAAGGCGCGCAGTTCAGCGTCGCGGCCGCGCACGACGATGATGCTCTCGCCGATGTACTCGCGGGTGATGTAAGCGTTGTTCTCTGCCACTTCGCTGCGATGGCCGACGCAGACCCAGCTGTTGGCGAATATCTTCTCCTTTTCGAAATCGAAGACTTCCGGACGGGTGTAGTAGCTGGCAGGAATGGTGTAGGCCTCATCGGCGTTGGCACAGAAGTCGGCAGGGAGGCGTTGGATATCGTTCATCTTATGTACTCCAGGCATTAAGGGCGCCGGTTCGGGCCGGGCCATAACAGCTTTTTTACTTTTGGTTAACACAAATCTATCAGTTAACAGATCGGGCAAAATTTTTTGGGCCCAGGTTGGTCCGAGCCCTTCGAGGCCCGACGTGGCACATGAAAGTCATGCCGAATCGTTGGGCGTCGCATCGCTCAGCGGAACGCCACCCGGCCCAACCTGCAGAGGCACCACCCGGCACGTCCCTGTGCCGGCACAACTCGACTCACTGTGCGGTGGCGGTGCTCAGGCGCACGCCTTCCTCCGCTTTCGGCGGCTCGACGCTTTCGTCCAGGCCGCGGCGTACCGCTTCTTCCTCGATCAGGTGGGCTGGCATGCTGCCGTAGTCCTGGATCATCCACTTGAAGAAGCCGTAGATCTTGGTCAGCAGGATCACCAGGAAGGGGATCGCGGTCAGCACCACGGCGGTCTTCATGGTCGACAGCGACGCCTTGGCGAACAGCATGGCCAGCGGGATCAGGGTCAGCATCACGCACCAGAACAGGCGGTGGGTCGGGGTCGGGTCCTGGCCTTCTTGCAGGTTGCGGGTGCTGGTGGCCGCCACGGCGTAGGCCGCTGCGTCCATGTGGGAGGCGCAGAACACCGCCATGATGAACAGGTACACCGCCAGGAACACCTTGCCGAAGGGCAGCGCCGTCAGGAGCATTTCCACGGCGGTCTCACCGCCCTGCTCGCTGAGAATGCGCGGCACGTCGATGGCGCCGGTGATGAACTGGTGCATGCTGTAGCTTTCCAGTGCGCCGAAGAAGAACCAGCAGCCCACGCTCCCGCCGAGCAGCAGCGCGGCGACCACTTCCTTGATCTTGCGGCCCTTGGATACGCGGGTCACGAACATCGCCACGCCCGGCGCGTAGGACACCCACCACAGCCAGTAGAACACCGTCCAGTTGCGGGTGAAGGCACCGTCGCCCGCCGGGTCGGTGAACAGGCTCATGTGCACGTAGTTCTGGATCATCAGGCCGATGGCATTGGCGGTGTTGTTCAGGGTGAACTGGGTCGGACCGACCAGGAACACCACGCCAGCGAAGGCCAGGGCGCCGACGCACACCATCTTCGACAGGCGCTGCATGCCGCCGTCAATGCCGATGTAGGAGCTCAGGGAGAAGATCACCGCCACGACGCCGATCACCACCAGTTGGGTGACGAAAGTATCCGGAATGCCGGTGAGGCCGGACAGGCCGCGAGTCAGGGTGGAAGCGGTGAGCGCCAGGGAGACGGTCAGCGCGCCGAACATGGTGAGCAGGAAGATCAGGTCCACCAGACGGCCAACCGGCCCATTGGCGCGGAAGCCGGTGACCGCTTCGATGATCGAAGCCAGGCCCAGACCGCTCTTCTTGCGCACGTGGAAGTGATAGGCGAGCGCCAGCGACGACAGCGCATAGAGCGACCAGGCGCTGATGCCCCAGTGGAAGAAGGAATAGCTGACGCTGAAGTCCAGCGCTTCGCGGCTGCCGGCAGCGATGTTCAGGCCAGGGGTCTGGTAGTAGTACGCCCACTCCATCACGCCCCAGTAGAGGGTCGAGGAGCCCATGCCGGCGCAGATGAACATGAACACCCAGGTCATGTTCGTGTACTCGGGCTTGCCGTTGCCCAAGCGGATGTTGCCGTACTTGCTGAACGCCAGGTACAGCACGGCAAGGGCAGTGCCGAACACGAACAGCTGCACGGTGGTGCCGAAGGTGCGGGTGGAAATCTCGAAGAGCCGGTTGGCCATGGCCTCCGACTCGGCAGGGAACGCAGCAAGGCCGATCACGGTCAGGGCCACGGCAATCAGGCTCGCCGTGATCAAGAACATGTCTTTCTTATTGTTGTTGGACATCGATGTCTCCTGAAACTGGATAACCCGGCGCCCCATCAGGCAGGGGGCCACCGGACTACGCTATTTGTTAATCATTGGTTTACGTTAATCCATTGGTTAACAGCTTGTCCGAAAATATCCCTTTAAGCAACTCCTGTCGGACAGTTTGCACGCCGCTTGTCACCTGCGGAAAAGCACCGGCCGCCTGGTTTTCACGGGGCGGCCGGATGAGTCTTACAGTGCGTCAGCGACGGCCTTGCCCACTTCCTGGGTCGAGGCCTTGCCGCCCAGGTCCGGCGTCACCGGGCCTTCGGCGATCACTTGCTCGATGGCACGCAGGATGCCGTCGTGGGCGGCCTTGTAGCGCTCGTCGCCGTTGCCGAGGAAATCCAGCATCAACGCGCCGGACCAGATCATGGCGATGGGGTTGGCGATGTTGCGGCCGTAGATGTCCGGGGCCGAACCGTGCACCGGCTCGAACAGCGACGGGAAGTTGCGCTCCGGGTTGAGGTTGGCCGACGGCGCGATACCGATGGTGCCGGCACAGGCCGGGCCCAGGTCGGAGAGAATGTCGCCGAACAGGTTGGAGGCCACCACCACGTCGAAGCGATCCGGCTGCAGTACGAAGCGTGCGCAGAGGATGTCGATGTGCTGCTTGTCCCACTTGATCTCAGGGTACTTCTCGGCCATCGCGGCCACCCGCTCGTCCCAGTAGGGCATGCTCACCGCCATGCCGTTGGATTTGGTGGCGGCGGTCAGCTGCTTGCGCTCGCGGGTCTGGGCCAGGTCGAAGGCGTACTTGAGGATGCGATCGACACCACGACGGGTGAACACCGACTCCTGCAGCACGAACTCATGCTCGGTGCCTTCGAACATGCGCCCACCCAGGGAGGAGTACTCGCCTTCGGTGTTCTCGCGGATCACCACGAAATCGATATCGCCGGGCTCACGACCGGCCAGCGGGCACGGCACGCCGGGGAATAGGCGCACCGGGCGGATGTTCACGTACTGGTCGAAATCGCGGCGGAACTTCAGCAGCGAGCCCCAGAGGGAAATGTGGTCGGGCACCTTGTCCGGCCAGCCCACGGCGCCAAAGTAGAGGGCGTCGAAGCCCTTCAGGCGCTCGAACCAGTCGTCCGGCATCATCTTGCCATGCTGCAGGTAGTAGTCGCAGCTGGCCCACTCGATGGTCTCGAAGGAAAGGTCCAGGCCCCACTTGCGGGC
This sequence comes from Pseudomonas lalkuanensis, assembly GCF_008807375.1. Lineage (NCBI taxonomy): Bacteria > Pseudomonadati > Pseudomonadota > Gammaproteobacteria > Pseudomonadales > Pseudomonadaceae > Metapseudomonas > Metapseudomonas lalkuanensis. The sequence continues at coordinate 3,489,269 of NZ_CP043311.1, forward strand.
CGCCGCTTCGACGACCCGCAGGCCCTCGGGGAGAACTTCGTTGCCGATGCCGTCGCCGGGGATGGCGGCGATCTTGAATGTCTTCTTGTTCATCTGGTCGTGCCCTTGCTGAAGGCGCCCTGTTCAGGCGGGGTGACGACCATGCTATAAGGACGCGCTACAAAGATAATCCAGCACATCATTGATAGATAAGACACGAATCGTGAATAGTCTGCCAAACCTGGAAGACCTCCGCGTCTTCGTCCTCGTCGCCCGCCGCTCCAGCTTCGCCGCCGTCGCCAGCGAGATGGGCACCTCCCCTGCCTTCGTCAGCAAACGCATCCGCCTGCTGGAGGAAAGCCTCGGCGTACGCCTGCTGCACCGCACCACCCGGCGTGTGGCCGTGAGTGAGGACGGCGAGCGGGTGTACCGCTGGGCGCAGACCATCTTCGAGGCGGTGGAACGGATGACCGATGAAGTCTCCGAGCTGCACCAGGAACCGCGCGGGCAGCTGCGTATCGTCAGCAGCTTCGGCCTGGGCCGGCGCCTGGTGGCCCCCGCGCTGTCGGCGCTGTCGGAACGTTATCCGGTGCTGGATATCCGCCTGGACCTGTTCGACCGGCTGGTGGACCTGATCGAGGAAGGCTTCGACCTGGACATCCGCATCGGCGACAACATCGCCCCCAACCTGATCGCCAAGCCGCTGGCCGAAAACAGCCGCATTCTCTGCGCCGCCCCCTCCTACCTGGCGCGCCACGGCGAACCCGGCAGCCTGGCGGAGCTGGCCGGGCACGACTGCCTGGTGATCAAGGAGCGCGACCACCCCTTCGGCGTCTGGCGTCTGCACGGACCGGCCGGAGAGGAAAACGTGAAGGTCACCGGCCCCTTGTCGGCCAACAACGGCGAGATCGTCCACCAGTGGGCCGTGGACGGACGCGGCATCGCCCTGCGCTCCTGGTGGGACGTGGGCGAAAGCCTGGAGAACGGACGCCTGGTACAGGTGCTGCCCGAGTATCGGCAGCCGGCGAACATCTGGGCGGTGTACGCCGCGCCTCTGGATACCTCGGCCAAGATCCGCGTGACGGTGGAATTCTTCCGCCAGTATTTCCGCGATCACCGGGGCCGTTCGTAACGCGGATCACGCTTCACCGATCCACCTTCCGCAGCCCGAGCCGCCGCCGGTGACGGACTAGACCGGCACAGGTCGGAATGACAACTCACGCTGTCATTCGAACCGCAGTCGAAATGACATCACACGCCGCATGTTGTTGATCCGGAAAGATTTCACTTCTGGCACGGAATGTGACGAGGACCCTTTGCCATACAACAGTCGAAGGGAACCATCATGACAGTCCCCAGCTTCACCCTGTGCCTTGTCCTGCTCGCTTCATCTCCCGCCTTCGCTGCGGAAGTCCTCTCCGACGTTCCTGACACCACCGCCGGCAAGGCTGGCGGCGGCATGACCGGACTGATGGTCGGTGCCATCGGCGGCCCGGCCGGCGCCATCGCCGGTGCTGCGGTGGGTTACTTCGGTGGCGGGGCGGTCCAGCAGGCCACCGGCCTCGCCGAATCCGCCTACATGGTGAGGATGGATGACGGCTCGGTGCAGCGCTTCCGCTCCCCGGGCAAGCACTTCAAGCCTGGTGATCAGGTCGTGGTGCACGGCATCCGCATCGAAGCCGCGAACTGAAGGCGCAGCGCCCCTCTCCCGCCAGGACGGGGGCGCCGGCGCAGGTCACTGGTTCAACGCCTCTTCCGCCGCAGCGATATCCGCCTGGCGCTTGGCGATCATGTCGCCGATCGGCGGCCCCTGGAAGCGCCGTGCCTCGAAGGCGAACCAGACGATCCCGGTGAGGATCAGGAAGCCGATGGTGATGTACAGCGCCCAGTCGTTGGGCGGCTGGATGCCGATGATGAAGATCAGCGCCATCGAGATGATCGACAGGATCGCCACCAGCGAGAACAGGCCGCGCCCGAGATTCCACGGGCCCATGCGCGGCCACTTGGCCGTGCCGAAGGTGAACAGCCCGAGCACGATCGGGATGACGAAGGAGAAGAACAGGAAGATCACGGTGCACGACACCACGATGGTGTAGACCGGCGTCTCGCCGATGGACACCAGCGACGAACCCCAGACGAACAGCACCGCGAGGGCGGCGCCGGTCCAGATAGCCGCCACCGGGGTGCGGTGGGCCGGCGAAACGCTGGCCAGCGCCCGGGACGCTGGCAGCCCGCCGTCACGGGCGAAGGCGAAGATCATCCGCGATACCGAGGTCACGGTGGCCAGGCCGCAGAGAATCTGCGAAATGAAGATGGCCAGGTAGAGCAGTTCCTTCACCGTCGAATTCACCTGGGTGTCCATGGCCCAGAAGAACACGTTCCAGCCCTGGGCCGCCGCCTCTTCCATGCTTGGCAGCATCAGCACGAAGGCGCTCAACATCAGCCAGCCGAACAGCAGCGACCAGACCACCGACATCACCATGCCGCGCGGCACCGAATGGGCCGCCTGCACGGTTTCTTCCGAGGTGTGGGCCGAAGCGTCGTAGCCGGTGATGGTGTAGATCGGCAGTAGCAGGCCGAGGAGGAAGATCCAGCTGTTGGACACTTCCGGCCAGACGTTGCCACCGGCCGCGCCGGAGAAGTTGCCGAAGGTCCACAGCCGGGAGAACTCGTAACCTGGCGCGGCCGCCAGGCAGACGATGGTCAGGGCGATGGCCGTGGCGAAGATCAGGTAGCCGGAAAAGTCCGTGAGCTTCGCCGTGAGCCCGATGCCGAAGTGGTTACAGAGCGCCTGCCCGCCGGTGAGGATGGCGAGGAAGATGATGCGCGTGGTGATGGTGTCTTCCATCCCCAGCATTGGCCCGAAGGAACCGAAGAAGAAGTAATAGGTGCCGACGTTGATCGCCCCCAGCACGGTCACCAGGCCCAGCAGGTTGAACCAGGCGGTGAGCCAGCCGGTGAAGCGGTTGCCGAGAATCGACCCCCAGTGGTACAGCCCACCGGCCGTGGGATAGGCCGAGGCGATCTGCGCCATGGCCACGGCGAACACACCGGAAATCATGCAGCCCAGGGGCCAGCCGATGCCGATGGCTGCGCCACCGGCGCCGGAGGTGCCCTGGGCCAGCGAGTTGATGCCGCCGGACAGGATGCAGATGATGGAGAAGGAAATGGCGAAGTTGGAGAAGCCGCCCATGCGTCGCGACAGCTCCTGGGCATAGCCCATGCTGTGCAACAGCTTGACGTCATCGTCCTGATGCGTGGAGCCGTGTTGGCCTTCAGGATTCATCTTGGGTGCCCTTTGTTGGGAATGGATTGCTCCATGCGGCGGTTCGGGCACCTTCCCCGCCGACTCTCAGACAGCCTGTCGTACTGCTCCCATCCCCGTTGCAAACCGGTCAGCGAACGTGCCCGAACCCGCCGCTGGCCGGACCACCAAAGCCTTCAGTAACGCTCGAAGCCGCGCTGCAGCTCCCAGTCGGTGATACGCCGGTCGTACTCCTTCTGCTCCCACTCGGCGGTGTGCACGTAGTGGTCGACCACCTCGTCACCAAACGCCTTGCGCAGCATGGCCGAGCCCTTGAGGGCGGCCGTGGCCTCGCGCAGGGTCTTGTCGACTTCCGGCAGCTGGTCGTTCATGTAGGCATCGCCCTCGAAGGGGGCTGCCAGTTCGAGTTGTTCGTCGATGCCCGCCAGCCCCGCGGCGATCAGCGCGGCGAAGGCGAGATAGGGGTTGAGGTCGGCGCCGCCGATGCGGCACTCGATGCGCACCGACTTGCTGCCCTCGGCGCAGAGGCGGAAGCCGGCGGTGCGGTTGTCACGACTCCAGACCGCTCGGGTCGGGGCGAAGGTACCGGCCTGGAAGCGCTTGTAGGAGTTGATGTAGGGCGCGAGGAAATAGGTGACTTCGCTGGCGTACTTGAGCTGCCCGGCCACCCAGCCACGCATCAGCTTCGACATGCCGAACTCGTCCTTGGGATCGTAGAACATCGGCTTCTTGCCTTTCTTGTCCCAGAGCGAGCTGTGGATGTGGCAACTGGAGCCGGCCAGGTCATAGCGCCACTTGGACATGAAAGTGATCGACTTGCCCTGCTGGTAGGCGATCTCCTTGCAGGCGTGCTTGATGATGGCGTGGCGGTCGGCCATGGTCAGGGCGTCGGCGTAGCGGACGTTGATCTCTTCCTGCCCCGGCCCCCACTCCCCTTTCGAGTTCTCCACCGGCACCCCGCAGGCCTGCAGGTGCTTGCGGATCGCCCGCAATACCGGTTCCTCGCGGGTGGTCTGGAGGATGCTGTAGTCCTCGATGTAATGCGATGCCGTCTTCGGATGGCTGTAGTTGCGCCTGTGGATGGCGTCGTAGCTCTCGTCGAACAGATAGAACTCCAGCTCCGAGGCGAACATGCCCGTATAGCCACGCTCGGCAAGCCTGGCCACCTGCTTGCGGAGAATGGCGCGCGGACTGTGGGGCAGGTCTTCGCGGTGGTGATGGTCGAGTACATCGCAGAGCACCAGCGCCGTGCAGTCCAGCCAGGGCACCCGGCGCAGGGTGCTCATGTCGGGCTTCAGCACGAAGTCGCCGTAGCCCTTGCTCCAGCTCGCCGCTGCGTAGCCCGGCACCGGCTCCATGTCGATGTCGTCAGCCAGCAGGTAGTTGCAGCAGTGCGTCTCCTCGAAGGCGCTGTCGACAAAGAATTCAGCCTGGAAGCGTTTGCCAACCAATCGTCCCTGCATGTCCACCATGCAGGCCAGCACCGTGTCGATCTCGCCGCTGGCAACGGCTTGCTTGAGTTCGTCGAAGCTGAGGAGAGGTTCGCTCATGAGGCGGTCCTTTGGACGGGGGCTGCCGAAAGCTTAGTTCAGGAATGGAAAGTGCAAGGCTTACCCGCACCAGGACGGTGCAAACGGCGTAGATCGGGGAATTTGCGGGGTTTTACCGATCCGTGAGCCCACTTCGTTGTGGGAGCGAACTCATTCGCGAATGCAGCCCACAGGGCTGCCAATCGAATTTGTTGGGGACGACTGCGTCGTCCTTCGCGAATGAATTCGCTCCTACGGGGAACCTCATCCCACACCCTCAAAAAAAAACCGGCAGGCGTGAAGGCGCCTGCCGGAAATCGAGGGTTCGAATCAGTGGGAGATGCAGACCGACTTCAGCTCGGTGTACGCCTCGATCACCGCACGGCCGAACTCGCGGCCCATGCCCGACTGCTTCACGCCGCCGAAGGGCATGTTCGGGTCCAGCAGCACGTGGGCATTGACCCACACGGTGCCGGCTTCGATGCGCGGCACCAGGTTCATCGCCTTGGACAGGTCGTTGGTCCACAGACTGGCCGCCAGACCGTACACGCTGTCGTTGGCCAGCTCGATCATGGCGTCCTCGTCGGTGAAGGGGATCACCGACAGCACCGGGCCGAAGACTTCCTCGCGCGACACGGTCATCTCGTGGTTCACGTCGGCCAGCACGGTGGGCTGGACGAAGAAGCCGTCGCCTTCCAGGCGCTCGCCACCGGCCACCACGCGGGCACCCTCCTGGCGGGCCAGGTCGATGTGCTTGAGCACGTTCAACTGCTGCTTGCGCGACACCAGCGGGTTGATCGCCGCGTCCTGGTCCATGCCCGGACCGATGGAGAGGCCCTTCACCGCCGCCGCCAGGCCCTCGACGAAGGCCTCGTAGATGGACTGGTGCACGTAGAAGCGCGAGGCTGCGGCGCACACCTGGCCGTTGTTCAGCAGGCCGCCGAGCAGTGCGCCCTGCACCGCCTTCTCCACGTCGGCGTCGGCCAGCAGGATCATCGGGTTCTTGCCGCCCAGCTCCAGGGCGAAGCGGGTCATGTTCTCCATGCAGGCCACGCCGACGCTCTTGCCCACGGCGGTGGAGCCGGTGAAGGACACCTTGCTGATCAGCGGGTGCGACGCCAGGGCATTGCCCACGGTGCTGCCGCCGCCGGTGACGACGTTGAACACGCCAGCCGGGATGCCCGCCTCGAAGGCCAGTTCGGCCAGGCGCAGGGCGGTCAGCGGGGTTTCGCTGGCAGGCTTGATGACCACGGTGCAGCCGGTGGCGAGCGCCGGCATGGCCTTCCAGGTGGTGATCATCAGCGGGAAGTTCCACGGCACGATGCCGGCCACCACGCCCACCGGCTCACGCCGGGCGAAGGCGGTGAAGCGCGAGCCCGGCGGGATCGGGATCGACACGTCCAGGGTCTGGCCTTCGATCTTGGTCGCCCAGCCGGCCATGTAGCGCATGAACTCGACGGTGGCACCGACGTCCAGCATGCGCGACATGTTGATCGACTTGCCCTGGCTCAGGGTTTCCAGCTGGGCCAGCTCTTCGGCGTGCTCTTCCACCAGGGCGGCGAAACGCAGCAGGATGCGCTCGCGGTCGGCTGGACGCAGGCCGGACCATACGCGGGACTTGAACGCCTTGTGGGCGGACTTCACGGCGCGATCCAGGTATTCCAGCGGCACGTCGGGCACGTGGGAGATGGCTTCGCCGGTGGCCGGGTTCAGTACCGGGGTGGTCGGACCTTCCGGCAGCACCCACTGACCGTCGATGAAGCAACCGTGGCGGCGCTCCAGGAATGCCGCCACCTGCGGCAGGATTTCAACCTTGCTCATGCTCGATCCTCATTATCCGTGGGCCGGGCGCCTGCCCGGCGCCATCACTATTTCTGTGCGCCCAGGAAGCAGCCGACCGCGCGACGGCCGTCGGCATCAGCCATCCCGGCATAGGGCATGTAGGTACCGGCGACGAAGGACTGGGGCTGGGCGATGAACTGCTCCAGGCTGTCCAGCTGCCATTCCACCGCCTTGGCTTTCATCGCCTGCGAGTAGCTGAAACCGGCCAGGCTGCCGGATTTGCGGCCATACAGGCCGTGCAGATTGGGGCCCATCATGGCCGGGCCGCCCTGCTTGGCCGAATGGCACACCGAGCAGTCGCTGCCGAACAACGCCTCGCCTTTCTGCACCTGTTCCGGCGCGCAATCCGCAGCCAGCGCAGACTGGGCCGCCAGCAGTACCAGGAGGCCGGACAGCGGCCCCATCTTGCGTTTGTGCATCAACTCACCACCTCGATCGTCCACAAGCCCGCCCCGTGCGGCAGCAACGGCACGCGCGGAAGCAGGGCCGATGTCCGGATTCTCGGTGTTGGCGGCAATCGAGGTTTTTTTGTCTGTGCCAGACGTGTTGGCAGGGCTGCCAGGAGTGGGGCTGCAAGCTGTAGGGGCGAATTCATTCGCCAAGCAGGACGGCTGTGAAGGCTCGGATCTGTAGGAGCGAATTCATTCGCGAAAACAGGACGCCGTCCTGCCCAGGGTTCGGATCGGGGCGACTATGTCGCCCTTCGCGAGTGAATTCGCTCCGACGAAGAAGGGTACGCCGCCAGGATCAGGCCTGGCTGTACTGCTTGCGGTACTCGCTGGGCGACACGCCGAAGCGTGCCTTGAAGGCGGTGGAGAAGTAGCTGGAATCGGTGAAACCCCAGGCGTAGCCGAGGGCCGAGAGCTTCTGCTCGCCGGTGGAGTGACGCAGGCTTTCGGCGCAGAAGTCCAGGCGGCGGTTCTTGATGTACTGCGCCACCACCAGGCCCTTCTTGGCGAACATGCGGTACAGGCCACGCACCGAAACCCCCACCTCGCGGGCGATGGCTTCCGGGCTGAGCTCCTCGGCGCAGATGTTCTCGTCGATGAAGCGCAGGGTCTTGCGGAACAGGCGCTCGTGGGCGTCCTGCTCCACTTCGGCGGCGCACAGGGCCGGGCGCAGCAGGCTCACCATCGCTTCCAGGGTCGCTTCGCTCTCGGGCAGGCTGAGGCTGTTCTGCTGTGTGGATGCGATGATCAGGCGGTTGGCCATCACCGCCACCGGCGAGCTGGCCGGAATGCGCTGGGCGCAACGTACACCCGAGAAGCGCAGGCCCTGTTCCACGATGTGGCGCGGCACGATCAGCGAGAGCTGGCGGGAGTTCTCGTGGTAGACGAAGTCACTGGGCAGGGTGGAATCGATCAGGGTGATGTCGCCGGGCGCCAGCTCGATGCTGTTGCCGGCCTGCTGCATGCCGGCGCGACCGGCCAGCTGGAAGGCAAGGTAGAAGTGCTTGCCTTCGCTCTGCGCCACTTCCTTCGGGGTGCGGTACAGACGTGCCTGGGCCACGTCGACGAAGCTCAGCTTGATGGCGCCGGCCTTGTGCTCGCGAATGGCCCCGGAAAATTCCGAGCCCAGCAACTTGGCACCGAAGCGCCCGCAGACCTGGTTGATACCTTGCAGCCACTCGTCGAAGCGGTCTGCCCTCACTGATAGTGCTGTCATCATGGCTTTCTCAGCCTCACGCTAGGCGTTGTTCTTGTCATTATCCGGCCAGGCCGGGTTCACCTCGTCCGTGACTACCCCCCTCGCGGGCGGCTGCTTTACCTCAATCCACCGAATCGCTGATAGAAATTCTCTCCGGCGTCGGGCAACGGACCATCCGCGGTTTCCAGTGCCGCGTTCAGCCATTCCTCCGCCTTGGCGAAGATGAGTCGGTAGATGTTGCGGCACAGCTGGCGCGCCGCGCGGCCCTCCCAATCGCCCGGAAGCAGTTCGTCAGGCAATTGCGGGTCACGCAGCAGCAACTTGCGGTATTCGTGAATCAGCAAGGTTCGAGCCAGGAAGCAGTCGGCCGGCTGCAGGTTCTCCTGCTCGCGCAGGGCCTGCCAGAGCGGGCGGAACAGCTGGATGAACTCGCTGTAGTGCGTGCCCAGCTCGTCGATGTTCCAGCTCTCGCGAACCTGCATGCGCAGGGCCTTGGAGGCCAGCACGTCCTGGGAACGGGTCTCGAACACGATGCTGTCTTCCAGCGCATCCAGCTCCTGCAGGGTGGCGGTCAGATCCACCCGGTCGCAACGAGGATTGGCCAGCACGGTGGGCGAAATCGCACCAAAACCTTGCCACTCCAGCTCCTCACGCACCTGTTTGCGCTTGTCCTGGGGCAGCTGCGAAAGCACCACCAGGGACCAGGCGCCGTCCCAGGCCGGGACATTGGAGCTGTACACCCGCTTGAACGCCTTCTCGAATCGCCGCCGTCCGGTGCCGGTCAGGCTGTAGTAACTGCGTCGGCCGACCTTTTCGGCACTCAGCCAGCCTTCCTTGGTCAAGCGGAAGATGGAGGTGCGGATCAGCCGCTCATTGATGCCCATGGGCTCCAGCAACTGGATCAGGCTACCCAGCCAGACAGTACCGCCATGGGGTTCGATGGCATCGCCGTAGAGGGTGATGATCAGCGAACTGGCACGAATGGGCGTCTGCTGCTGGAAGCGGGTGACGAGTTGGTCCAGGGGCACGAGCGAAGTCATGGGCATACGGGAAACGGAAAAGATGCCGAATATACCCGCAGGCTCATCGGCATGACCATCGGGGAGCGTCCCCGTTGTGCGAAGACCGCACTCATTGCGACGAACTGCCTTTCGGACGCAGCCCACGGTCGGCGATGCGCGGGCGGTCGGCTTCCACCTCGGCCAGGGGCTCGCAGGCCACCATATCCTGCAGGCAGCGCTGGGCCAGCAGCTGGTATTCGCGGGTTCCGGCCTGCTTCCAGGACACTTCCTCGTCGCTGAGGCTGCGCTTGACCTGGGCCGGCGCCCCCATCACCAGGGATTGCGCTTCGCAGCTGAAACCGGCCTTGACGAAGGCGGTGGCGGAAACGAAGGAGCGTGCACCGATCTGCGCGCCGTCCATCACCACCGCGTTCATCCCCACCAGCGCGTCCTCGCCGATGCGGCAGCCGTGCAGCACCGCGCCGTGACCGATATGACCATTGCGCCCGACCATCGTGTCGCTGTCGGGAAAGCCATGCATCACACAGGTGTCCTGGATGTTGGCGCCCTCCTCCAGCACGATCCGGCCGAAGTCGCCGCGCAGGCTGGCCAGGGGACCGACGTAACAGCCCGGTCCGATGATCACGTCACCGATCAGCACCGCGCTGGGATGCACATAGGCGGTGGGATGCACCACGGGGGTCAGGCCGTCGAGGCTGTAGCAGGTCATCGCAAGACTCCTTCCCAAAGGCTCAGGCCGCGCCGTGGCGGCGGCTCTGCACGGTGACGAAGCGGCGGGAAACGAAGGCACCATCGGTAATGGACGCGTTCGCCGCCGGGTTGCCGCCGCTGGCGTGAAAGTCACTGAAGGCCGCGGACTGGTTGACGAACACGCCGCCGTCGAAATTGACCGACAGGGCCACGGCAACGTCCTGGGACAGCCCTTCGGCACGGTCCAGCACCGCCTCATCAGTGGAATACACGCCCAGGGTCAGGGCGCCCTTCTCGGCGATCACCTCACCGGCCAGGCGCAGGCTGTGCGCGGTGTCGTCGGTGGCGATGACGAAGGCGATAGGGCCGAAGCGCTCCTCGGAATAGGCCTCGCGGTCGGCGGCGTCCACCTTCAGCAGCAGCGGCGTATGGATGCGCGCACCGGGGAACTGCGGATGCTCGCGAGCCTCGCTGTCCAGCAGCACTTCGCCCAGTTGGCGGCAATCCTGGATGCGTAGCGCGGTGGCCTCGGACTGGATGGCGCCAATCACCGCACAGGCACGTTCATTGTCGGCGAGGAAGCTCTTCACGGCACCGGCGAGGGTCTGGGCGACCTCGTCGAAGCTCAGCGACTCGTCGCCGTTGCGGATACCGCCGCGCGGTACATAGATGGCCTGGGTGGTGGTGCACATCTGGCCGGAATAGAGACTCAGGGAGAAGGCCAGGTTGCGGGCAACGGCCTTGATGTCGCGCACGCTGTCGATGATCACGCTGTTGATGCCGGCCTTCTCGGTGAACACCTGGGCCTGGCGGGCGTTGTCTTCCAGCCAGTTGCCAAAAGCGCTGGAGCCGGTGAAGTCCACCAGTTTGACGCGCGGGTCGAGGGCCAGGCGCTGGCTGACGGGCGCTTCCGGTGTATCCACCACCAGGCTGACCAGAGCCGGGTCGAAGCCCAGTTCAGCCAGCACGTCCTGGGCGACCTTGACGCTCATGGCCACCGGCAGGATGGAGCCGGGGTGCGCCTTGACCAGCACCGGGTTGCCGGTGGCCAGGCTGGCGAACAGGCCGGGATAGGTGTTCCAGGTGGGGAAGGTCGAGCAGGCGATCACCAGCGACAGGCCACGCGGGACGATGTGCCAGCGCTTGTCCAGCACCAGCGGGTCCTGCTTGCCCTGGGGCTTGGTCCAGCGCGCCGCTTCCGGCACCTCGGCCATGGCGCGCCAGGCGTAGGCCAGCACCTCCAGACCACGGTCCTGCGCATGGGGACCACCAGCCTGGAAGGCCATCATGTAGGCCTGGCCGCTGGTGTGCATCACGGCGTGGGCCAGTGTCGGGCTGAGGGCATTCAGCCGCTGGAGGATTTCCAGGCACGCCCCCACCCGCGCCTTCGGGCCGGCATCACGCCAGGCCGGCAGAGCCGCCTGCTGGCGCGAAAGCAGCGCGTCGGCGTCGTATTGGTCGTAGCTCACATTCAGGTCGAAGCCGTAGGGCGAACGCTCGGCGCCGGCACGGCCGACCGATTCCGGCCCAACCAGCGCGAAGTGCTGGCCGAGCAACGCCTCGAAGGCAGCCTGGGCACCCTTCACTGCTTCTTCCGGGTACTGCTTGAGGCTTTCCGGGAAGGGCGACCAGTAGCCGCGCTCGCTGATGGCCTGGACGGCGCGCTCGAGGGTACCGCGATGGTGCTCGAACAGCTCGAGGGCGGCGGCGCGGGCGGTAGTCGACATGGAACAACTCCTCAACAAGGCAGATGAAGCCACAAGGTGGCGCAAAGCGATTCGCTTGATGCAGAATTTTGTATCACATCATTCTGCAACATAAAAGCTTAACTGCCTGTATCAGATGACGACCGGTCATCGGCACGCATCATGCGCCCTCAAACAACCGGAAAGCCCATCAAATACGGCCACTCACAACCCACAACGGCACCTGGCAATCCGTCCTTTGGTAGTAAAGACAACAGATATGAGACACATAAATCATATCTAACATTCTTGTTTTGTATCGCTTTGTGGTTATACTCCGGCCAAAGTCGCCCCGCCCTCAGCGCGGCAGACACAGGAAGGGACCCCACCCGAACCCACTAATAAGAGCGGCTCGCCAAAGGGCCGCGCGTGCACCTGAGGAAGAGTCGACATGCCTCGTACCCTTGCTGTCCTGCCGCCCGAGCAGGGTGTCCGCCTGATCACCCTGCAGCGCCCGGAAGCGCTCAACGCGCTCAATACCGAGCTGTTGGGTGAGCTGGCCGCCGAGCTGGATGCCGCCGAGCTGGACGCCGAGACCCGCGTCGTGGTCATCACCGGCAGCCGCAAGGCCTTTGCCGCCGGAGCCGATATCAAGGAAATGGCCGAGCGCGACCTGGTGGGCATCCTCAATGACCCGCGCCTGGCCCACTGGCAGCGCATCACCCGCTTCAGCAAGCCGCTGATTGCCGCCATCAATGGCTTCTGCCTGGGCGGCGGCTGCGAACTGGCCATGCACGCGGACATCCTCGTCGCCGGCGAAGACGCCCGCTTCGGCCAACCGGAAATCAACCTCGGAATCATGCCCGGCGCCGGCGGCACCCAGCGCCTGCTGCGCGCGGTCGGCAAATCACTTGCCATGCAGATGGTGCTCACCGGCGAAGCCATCGATGCCCGCCACGCCCAGCGCGCGGGCCTGGTCAGCGAAGTGACCCAGCCCGAACTCACCGTCGAGCGCGCCATCGCCATCGGCCGCGTCATCGCCCAGAAGGCGCCGCTGGCGGTGCGTCTGGCCAAGGAAGCGCTGCTGAAGGCCGAAGACACCGATCTGGCCAGCGGCCTGCGCTTCGAGCGCCACGCTTTCACCCTGCTGGCCGGCACCCGCGACCGCGAGGAAGGCATCCGCGCCTTCCAGGAAAAACGCCGCCCCGAATTCACCGGCCAGTAAGCACTGACCGTCCGCCCCTTCGAACTCCATAGAGCGCCAAAGCCATGAACTTCGAGCACATCCTGTTTTCCATCGAGGCTGGCGTTGCCACCCTCAGTCTCAACCGCCCGGAACAGCTGAACAGCTTCAACGCCAAAATGCATGGCGAAGTCCGCGAAGCCCTCAAGCAGGTGCGCCAGAACCCCGAGGTCCGCGTTCTCCTGCTGACTGGCGAAGGCCGTGGTTTCTGCGCCGGCCAGGATCTTGGCGACCGCAACGTGGCCCCCGGAGCTGCCGCGCCGGACCTGGGCGAGTCCATCGAGAAGTTCTACAACCCGCTGATCCGTGCCCTGCGCGACCTGCCGTTGCCGGTGATCTGCGCGGTCAATGGCGTGGCCGCAGGCGCGGGCGCCAACATCCCTCTGGCCTGCGACCTGGTGCTGGCCGGCCGTTCCGCCAGCTTCATCCAGGCCTTCTGCAAGATCGGCCTGATCCCGGATTCCGGCGGTACCTGGACCCTCCCCCGCCTGGTCGGCATGGCCCGCGCCAAGGCCCTGACCCTGTTGGGCGACCGCCTGACCGCCGAGCAGGCTGAGCAGTGGGGCCTGATCTACCGCGTGGTGGACGATGCAGCCCTGCGCGAGGAAGCCCTGAAGCTCGCCCGCCACCTGGCCACCCAGCCGACCTACGGCCTGGCCCTGATCAAGCGCAGCCTCAATGCCAGCCTGAGCAACAGCTTCGACGAGCAGCTGGATCTCGAACGCGACCTGCAACGCCTTGCCGGCCGTAGCGAGGACTACCGCGAAGGCGTCAGCGCCTTCATGGCAAAGCGCACCCCGGTCTTCAAAGGACGCTGAGCCCATGCCTGCCCTCAACGCTTCCGCCACTGTCGCCGTGATCGGCGCCGGCGCCATGGGTGCCGGTATCGCCCAGGTCGCCGCCCAGGCCGGCCATCCGGTCAAGCTCTATGACAACCGCCCCGGCGCGTCCGCCCAGGCCATCGACGGCATCGACCGCCAGCTCGGCCGCCTGGTGGAGAAGAACAAACTCACCGCCGAGGCCCGCGCAGCCATCGTCGCCCGGCTGCAACCGGTGGAGGCCATCGAGGCCCTGGCCGATGCAAGCCTGGTGATCGAGGCCATCGTCGAGAACCTGGAGGTCAAGCGCGGCCTGCTGCGCCAGCTCGAAGACCTGTGCAGCGCCGACTGCATCCTGGCCAGCAACACCTCTTCACTGTCCATCACCAGCCTGGCTGCTGGCCTCAAGCATCCGGGCCGGGTGATCGGCATGCACTTCTTCAATCCGGCGCCGCTGATGGCCCTGGTGGAAATCGTCTCGGGCCTGGCCAGCGACCGCGCCCTTGCCGAAGGCCTGTACGAAACCGCCAAGGCCTGGGGCAAACAGCCGGTACACACAAAGTCCACTCCGGGCTTCATCGTCAACCGCGTGGCACGCCCCTTCTACGCCGAAAGCCTGCGCCTGCTGCAGGAAGGTGCCGCCGGCTGCGCCACCCTCGACGCGCTGATGCGTGACGCGGGCGGCTTCCGCATGGGTGCCTTCGAACTGACGGACCTGATCGGACACGACGTCAACTACGCCGTCACCTGCTCGGTGTTCGATGCCTACTACGGCGACTTCCGCTTCCAGCCCTCGCTGATCCAGAAGGAGCTGGTGGACGCCGGCCGCCTGGGCCGCAAGAGCGGTCACGGCTTCTACAGCTATGCCGAAGGCGCCGAGCGCCCGCAACCGGTCGAACTGTCCAGCGACGCCAGCGTGGAATCCTGCGTGGTGGAAGGCAGCCTGGGCGTCGCCGAACCCCTGGTACAGCGCCTGGCGGACGCCGGCGTGAAGGTGGTTCGCCGTGACGGCAGCGGCGTGCTGAGAGTCGGCGACGCCGTGATCGCCCTGTCCGACGGCCGCCTGGCGAGCCAGCGCTCCCGCGAGGACGGCATGGCCAACCTGGTGCTGATCGACCTCGCGCTGGATTACACCAAGGCCATCCGCCTTGGCATCGCCTGCGCCGCCAGCACCTGCGAAGCCGCCCGTGACCAGGCCGTGGCGCTGCTGCAACGCGCCGGCCTCAAGGTCAGCCCACTCAGCGATATCCCCGGCCTCGCCGTGCTGCGCACCGTGGCCATGCTGGCCAACGAAGGTGCCGATGCCGTGCTGCAAGGCGTGGGCTCGGCCGGCGACATCGACCTCGCCATGCGCGCCGGCGTGAACTATCCGCAAGGCCCGCTGGCCTGGGCCGACGCCATCGGCCTGCCGGTAGTGCTGCGGACCCTGGAAAACCTTCAGGCCGCTTACGGCGAAGAGCGCTACCGACCTTCCCTGCTGCTGCGTCGCCAGGTGGCCGAAGGGAGGAATTTCCGTGACTAACCACGAAGCCCTCTCCCTCGCGGAAGCCTGCGCCAGCGAGCTGTTCGAGCGCGACAACGCCAGCCAGACCATGGGCATGCGCCTGCTCTCCGTGGCACCGGGCCAGGCCCGCGTCGGCATGAGCGTGCGCGAAGACATGGTCCAGGGCCACGGCACTTGCCACGGCGGCTACCTGTTCGCCCTGGCCGACTCGGCCTTCGCCTTCGCCTGCAACACCTACAACGAGGCCACCGTCGCCATCGGCTGCAGCATCGACTACGTGGCCCCGGCACGCCTGGGCGACACCCTCACGGCCCAGGCCATCGAGCAGAGCCGCAGTGGCCGCACCGGCAACTACGACGTGCGCATCGAAAACCAGAACGGGCAATTGATCGCCCTCTTCCACGGCAAGTCCTACAAAGTGCGCGGCTCGGTACTCGCGCAGGAGACCCCTGATGAATGACGCCCTGATTATCGACGCCGTACGTACGCCCATCGGCCGCTACGCCGGCGCCCTGTCCGCGGTGCGCGCCGACGACCTCGGCGCCGTGCCCATGCGCGCCCTGATGCAGCGCCACCCTGAACTGGACTGGAGCGCCATCGACGATGTGATCTACGGCTGCGCCAACCAGGCCGGCGAAGACAACCGCAACGTCGCGCGCATGTCCGCCCTGCTCGCCGGCCTGCCGGTGAGCGTGCCGGGCACCACCCTGAACCGCCTCTGCGGTTCCGGCCTGGATGCCATCGGCAATGCCGCCCGCGCCCTGCGCTGCGGCGAAGCCGGCCTGATGATCGCCGGTGGCGTGGAATCCATGTCCCGCGCGCCCTTCGTGATGGGCAAGGCGGAAAGCGCCTTCTCCCGCCAGGCGGAAATCTTCGATACCACCATCGGCTGGCGCTTCGTCAACCCGCTGCTGAAGGCGCAGTTCGGCATCGACTCCATGCCGGAAACCGCCGAGAACGTGGCCGAGCAGTTCAACATCTCCCGCGAGGACCAGGACGCCTTCGCCCTGCGCAGCCAGCAGCGCGCCGCCGCCGCCCAGGCCAATGGCCGGCTGGCGAAGGAAATCGTCCCGGTGGAGATTCCCCAGCGCAAAGGCCCGGCGAAAATCGTCGAGCAGGATGAGCACCCGCGCGGCGATACCACCCTGGAACAGCTGGCCAGGCTGGGCACGCCGTTCCGCCAGGACGGCAGCGTCACCGCCGGCAACGCCTCGGGCGTGAACGACGGCGCCTGCGCCCTGCTGCTGGCCAGCAGCGCCGCCGCCAAGCTCCATGGCCTCAAGGCCCGCGCCCGCGTGGTCGGCATGGCCACCGCCGGTGTCGAGCCGCGCATCATGGGCATCGGCCCGGTACCGGCGACCCGCAAGGTACTGGAACTGACCGGCCTGTCGCTGGCTGACATGGACGTCATCGAACTCAACGAAGCCTTCGCCGCCCAGGGCCTCGCCGTTCTGCGCGAACTGGGTCTCGCCGACAACGATCCGCGGGTGAACCCCAACGGCGGCGCCATCGCCCTCGGCCACCCGCTGGGCATGAGCGGTGCGCGCCTGGTGACCACCGCCCTGCACGAACTGGAAGAACGCCAGGGCCGCTACGCCCTCTGCACCATGTGCATCGGCGTGGGTCAGGGCATCGCCCTGATCATTGAAAGGCTCTGAAACGCAAGAACCACCATCTGAAAAACGGGTGAGGAGTATCCTCTTCCTCAGCACTCAGAAGCCTACGGCTTCGCGCACAAAAATAATTCGAGTGAACCATGAACATGATTGCCAACACCGCCTTGCTTGACCCGATGGAAACCGCCAGCGTCGACCAACTGCGCCAGCACCAGCTGGAACGCCTGCGCTGGAGCCTCAGGCACGCCTACGAGAACGTCCCGCTGTACCGCCAGCGCTTTGATGAAAAAGGCGTGCACCCGGATGACCTGAAGTCCCTGGAAGACCTGGCCAAGTTCCCCTTCACCGGCAAGAACGACCTGCGCGACAACTACCCCTACGGCATGTTCGCCGTGCCGCAGAGCGAGATCGTGCGCATCCACGCCTCCAGCGGCACCACCGGCAAGCCCACCGTGGTCGGCTACACCCAGAACGACATCGACACCTGGGCCAACGTGGTCGCACGCTCGATCCGGGCCGCTGGCGGCCGCAAGGGTGACAAGGTGCACATCTCCTACGGCTACGGCCTGTTCACCGGCGGCCTGGGCGCCCACTACGGCGCCGAGCGCCTGGGCTGCACCGTGATCCCGATGTCCGGCGGCCAGACCGAGAAGCAGGTCCAGCTGATCCGCGACTTCCAGCCGGACATCATCATGGTCACACCGTCCTACATGCTGAACCTGGCGGACGAGATCGAGCGCCAGGGCATCGACCCGCACAAGCTGGCCCTGCGCCTCGGCATCTTCGGCGCCGAGCCCTGGACCGCCGAGCTGCGCCGCGCCATCGAGGAGCGCCTGGGCATCACCGCCCTCGACATCTACGGCCTGTCGGAGATCATGGGCCCCGGGGTCGCCATGGAATGCGCGGAAACCAAAGACGGTCCGACCATCTGGGAAGACCACTTCTACCCGGAGATCATCGACCCGGTGACCGGTGAAGTGCTGCCGGACGGCCAGATGGGTGAGCTGGTGTTCACCTCGCTGTCGAAAGAAGCGCTGCCGATGATCCGCTACCGCACCCGCGACCTGACCCGCCTGCTGCCGGGCACCGCCCGCCCGATGCGCCGGATGGACAAGATCACCGGCCGCAGCGACGACATGCTGATCATCCGTGGCGTCAACGTGTTCCCGACCCAGATCGAGGAGCAGGTGCTGAAGGTCAAGCAGCTCTCCGAGAACTACGAGATCCACCTGTTCCGCAATGGCAACCTGGACAGCATCGAAGTCCACGTCGAACTCAAGCACGAGCACGACGGTCTGGGCGAAGCGCAGCAACAGGCGCTGTGCAACGAGCTGGGCAAGTACATCAAGACCTACATCGGCATCAGCTCGCGCATCGTCCTGCGCCCCAGCTACTCGCTGAAGCGTTCCGAGGGCAAGGCCTGCCACGTGTACGACAACCGCGGCAAGTAAACACCAGCGCCGAAGAAGGAAGCCCCGCATTCGCGGGGCTTTTTCGTTTCACGAGTCGGGTGATCGATGTCGGTGAGTTGCACGAGCGGAATCATGGCCAGCCCCAACAAGCGTGGCAATGAAGGGATACTCGACCGCCGGTCGGGCGGGCACGTTCGCTGCCCTGATGCTGTCGAAACTGATCCAGCCTGGACGACTGTAGAACGGACACCCGCGCCGTATCGGCCGGTTCGAACAACCCGGAATGGAACCCACAGTGGAGATCGACCATGACTTACGTAGATGGCTTCGTAGTACCCGTCCCCACCGCCAGCCGCGAGGCCTACCGCAAGGTGGCCGAGATGGCCGCCGGCGTCTTCAAGGAATGTGGCGCGCTCAGCGTCGTGGAGTGCTGGGGCGACGATGTGCCCGAAGGCAAGGTGACGTCTTTCCCGATGTCGGTGAAGCTGAAGGAAGGTGAAACCGTGGTCTTCTCCTGGATCACCTGGCCATCCAGGCAGGCCCGGGATGCAGGCATGAAGAAAGCGATGGAGGACCCGCGCATGCAGCCCAACCCGGAAACCATGCCCTTCGATGGGCAGCGCATGATCTTCGGCGGGTTCGAGGTGCTGGTGACAGCCTGATCTTGCTGTTGGCCGGGGGACAGCTGCGCTGCCCTTTCGCGAATGAATTGGCTCCCACAAGGAAACACCGAGCCCCGGCATGAACCCTGTCGGGGCAATTTCAATCGCCAAGCGGACCGGAGGTGCGCCCTACCGCCCCACCGCCCTACTTCAACACCCCCAGCAGCTTCCACAATCGCCGGGCTTCGGCATCGGCGGTGATCAGCTCTTCCAGCAACTCGCCAAGGGGCTGGTTGCCCCACTCCACGGCGCGGCGGATCACGTAGGGCACCGGGCTATGGGGTTCGGTGCGGGCCAGGTAGTCGGCAATCAGCGCCAGTTGGCGGTAGGCATCCTCGCGGTTGGCGGGAATGCCGGAAAAGGCTGGCGGCGCCTCCACCTCGGCTGCAGCGGGCTCGGCCGCCACCTCGGGAGCCGGCGCCACGGCGGGCGGCGTCTGGGACTGCATGGGGATGAACTCCTGCATGAGCGAGCGGATGGCGTTAAGGATCTGCTGCAAGGTGGCGAAGCTGGGGGCGAGGTCGCCGAGCCAGCCGTCGCACCAGGCATCCAGGCGCTTCAGCTCGGCCAGCGCCGTTTCCGCGCCCTGGCGAACCCGAACGAAACTGGCCGTGGGCAGTTGCCTGAGGATTTCGTCCAGCTTGCGCTGTTCCAGCCGGGCCGCCTCGGCGGCGACCTTGTCTGCCTTGCTGTCGCTGGCCTGCACCTGGCGCTGCTGGAGTTGCTGCCAGCCATGCAGGGTCAGGTGGGCGAGGTCGGCATGTTCGGCATCGAACAGCGCACAGCGGGTCAGGACGATCTCTCCATAGCGCCGGACCATCCACTCCAGCGGCGCCACGCGCCAGGAACGGTCGCCCTCTTCCGGCTGCGGATGCAGTTCGTCCGGGTAGCGTTCGCACAGCCCCGCCAGCAGCGCCAGCGCCGGCGCCAGGCCATCGAGGCCACTGCGCAACAGCCAGGCTTCACCGAGCCAGGCGGCAATCATCAGATCCTTGCTGCGCTCGCACAGCAGTTCTTCGGCCAGGCGCTCCACGGCGGCCCAATCTCCGCGCTTGAGCTCCGCCTGCCAGACGCCAGCGGGCAGGCTGGCGTCGTCCTCGCGGCGCAACTCGCGCAGGCGGTCCCAGGCCGGGTCGTAGCGCAGGCTGGGACCACAGGGCTCGGCGCCGGGAATGGGCTCCAGCAAGTCGCTGGCCGGTCCTTCGGTTATCGGCAAGGTCATGGCGTCATCTCGGTGCTCACCAGAGAACTGGCGTGGATACTGGAAAACGGCGAGCGCGGGGCCTTGACCGGCAGCGGCTGGATCGACAGCGGCAGCTTGCCGCCCTGGGTCATCAGCGACAGACGCATGAACATCAGGGCCGGCTCGCTGTTGCCCGGCGCGCCGCGCAGCGGCACCTGCAGGGTCAACGGAAAGTCGGTGTAGTCCATGCTCGGCTGGCGCTGCAGCACCACATGGGAGCGCATCAGGCGCAGCAATGCCCAGGGGCCGCGATATTCCCAGCCCGCCTCAAGGTCGGCCACCGCCATGCTGGGCTGCAGGGGGTCGATGCTCGGCCGCTGGCTGCCATCCTTGGCCCAACGCAGCAACAGCTGCATCGGGTCGCCGACGTTCCAGTGCAGGCGCTGCGCTTCGCCGGGGAAGCCGATCTGGCGCTCACCGGCATGCAGCCCCCAGGCGATCACCTGGTCGGCGCCGCGCTCGGCGTCACGGTCGGTGCGCCAGCGCACATCCAGCTCGACGCCCAGCGAACCGGATGGGTCGCGCAGGAACAGCGGCCCGAGCCAGGTGCGCGCCTGTTTCAGGCGCGCGAGGAAGTCTTCCGCCGCCGGACGATCGCCGGGGTTGCCCCATTTCAACCCCTCTTCGGCCTGGGCCAGACGGCTGTCGATCAGCTCCACCAGATGCTGCACCCGCGCCGGGTCGGCATCGTCGGCCTTGAGGCTGTAGGCGAAGGGGAAGCGGTCCGCCAGGTACTGGTTGAAGTAGTCGGCCAGATCGTTCCAGGCCAGCGCCGCGCGTTGCTGCTGGAGCTGGCTGCAGCGCTGCGATGCCTGGTCCCTTAGTACGCGGGTGCGCTGTGCCAGGTCGCCCACTCCCTGGGACACGGCGGCGGTGGTCAGCACCTGGGAGCAGGAATCGCGATCCATCTCGACGAAATCCCGGCTCACCAGTTGCTCGAACAGCGCCGGTGAGCTGGTGGGGTTCTGTGCCTTGTACTTGACCAGCTCTTCGTTGATGGCCGCCAGGCGATTGACCCGTTCCTGCTCGGCCATGCCCAGGCCGCGCTGTTCCTGCAGCCAGGCCAGGGCCGGGGCGGCGTTGTCGCTGGCGACCTGCATGGCGGCGAACTGCTGGGCGAGGCTGCCCTTCAGGTCCGGCACATCGGTAGCGCGGAACAGGCGCAAGCCAAGATCGCGGCTGCCGTCCCACTGGGTGATGTCGTAGCGCTGGGTAAAGATCGGCATGGCGTCGATGCCCGCCAGGGCATTGCCCACATCCTGCAACGCCTGGCGGTTGAGCAGGCCCTGCAAGGCACCGGCGAGATCATTGCGCCCAAGAAGCTGCAGGGCTCGCAGCACCTGCCCGGCCTGGTCGGCCGTCACCTCGAAAGCCCGGGCACCCGCGCCGGTACGGGGTTCGGCGGAACCGGCCAGGCTGGCCCAGATGGCCCGCGCCCCGGCTTCCCCGGCGGCCTTGAGCATGCCATCGCGGTAGTCCGGCGGGATCTGCGCCAGCTCCTGGGTCACGAAGGCACGGTAGCTGTCGATATAGCCAAGGGACTTGGCCAGGGCGCCGGCGTCCACGTTGCGCAAGGTGCGTGCATCGGGCTCTGCGGTGTCCTGGCGCAGGGCCGTCACCACGAAGTCGCGCTTGAGCAGACCCTTGATCGCCCGGCTCAGGGCACTGACATGGTCCTGCAGCGCCAGCGTGCCGCCCGGCTGGCGCTGCAGCAGGTTCGAGCGGCTGCCGACGGACGCGATCCACTGCCCGTGGAAATCCCGGCGCAAGCGGCTGGCCTCGCTGTTCAGGTTCTGCTCCACCGTCGCCCCCAGCAGGCTGCTCTGCCGCACGGTTTCCAGCAGTTGGCGATAGCCGCTTACCAGCTCTTCGCCATTGCTGTGGCTCCAGGAGGAATTGGTCAGCGCCAGCAGGCTTTCCAGGTCATCCACCTGGGCATTGATTTCTTCCAGCTCGGCGAGGGAGTTGCCTTGCCCCGCCTGCAGGATGTCCAGGTGCAGCTTGAGGTAGCCCGCCGGGCGGACAAAGTTGTCTGCGAGGAAATACTGGGTCAGCCAGAGCTTCATCAGCCCTTGGAAGTGCTCGGTCAGCACTTGCCGCCGCGATTGCAGGTCGAGGGGTTGCAGTCCGGGGGCGGCCAGATCGACCAGGACCCGGTCGTAATAGGCCCGTCGCCGTAGCGTGGACGTGTTCAGCTCCATGCCAAGAGCGCCATTGGCCAATTGCGCCAGGGGTTCCAGCGCACCCTTGTCGCCCTTCAGGGCCTCGCTGAACCAGCGGTTCTGCTGCTCCAGGCTGGCGGCGCCATAGGCCAGGTTGTGTGCCTTGACGTAGTTGGGCCACTCCTCCGGCACCTCGCCCACGACTTCAGTGCGCCGGTCGGCGGGCCGGATCGCCAGGAGCCGGTCCAGCTCCACCTGCTGCATGCGCGCCAGGGGCTGCATGGCCTCGCTGCGTGCCATGGCGCGCAGCACCTCGTCCATCTCGTCGTTGAGGGAAGAGAACCAGGAGGTGGGAAAGGCCAGCGAAGCGAAATGCCAGCGCGGCGCATCCCGCAACAGATTCCAGAAGCCCTGGACATTGCGCCGCGCCTGTTCCTGGCTGCGTGCCGGATCCTTCAGCTCCACGTGGGCGCTCTGCGCCACCTGCAGCACCCGGGTCAACTCGCGGGCGTCACGCTGGCCGTCATGCCAGGCCCAGAGCATGCCCAGCAGCCAGAAGGCGCCGATGACCGCTGCCGTCCCCGCGACAACTTGCTGCCAGCGCAGCCGCAGGCGCAGGATGCGCGGCACCGCCTGGGCCAATCCCTGCTCGGCGAGAAAGCGCTGACTCCATAAACCGGCGGAGAACACGCCCCGTGTGCGCGGCTGCTCGCCGGTGGGAATGTCCCACGGATCGGCGGCGTCCCCGAGCACCTGCGCGGAGCTGAAAAACAGACCTCGCAGCCGGGGTGCCTCGCCCTGGGCGTTGCCCTGGAACACCGCTTCGAGCAGGACGCGCAGGTTGCCCCGCAGGCCATCCACCTGCCCCGGCAGGCGGTAGAGGTCTTCCCCCAGCTCGCCCCGGAGTGCACCGACTTCCAGGATCGCCGCCTGGAGCGCCTGAACCACCTCGTCCAGGGCATCGTCCAGCCAGTAGCCTTGCCAGCCCGCTTCCAGGGCATAGGGCGACGACCAGCCCAGTGCCCGCTCGCGGCCCTCTTCCGGCAGCGCAGCCACCAGCTCCTGGAACCCCGGCAGCTCTTCCAGCCCGGTGACCAGCACGTGCACCGGCAGGCTCAGCCCGAGCCGCTGCAGCAGCTCGCCGAAGCGACGGCGCAGGGCAATGGCATCGGTCGCCAGCTGCGCATCGTCCAGCAGGCGCGCCACGGGTATGGTCCAGATCACCCCATCCAGGGGCCGCTGACCGCGCAGGCGCAGCAGCATGCCCAGCAGCCGGCGCCAGGCGAAGGCTGGCACGCTGCCGCCTTCCTCCGGCAGGAACAGGCCCTGGGGCACCACCAGCAGCGAGCCATCCGGATCGGCCCACCAACGCCCGAACCAGGCCGCCCGCCCCACCGGAGACAATTGCCAGTCGACACAGAGCTGGCTGCCTTCACGCGGGTCACCGACCAGCAGCAGCCAGGGCGTCTGGTACCGATCCTGGGTGCCCTGGTCGTGCTCCATCTTGCGTACGGCGTTGTAGAAGCTGCGGATGGCCGCGCCGGACTGGGTACGCAACCACCACCAGAGCGCTGCCAGGGCGACCAGGGCCAGGACGATCGCGAGGACGATCAGGGCGATGGCGAAGCCGCTCATTCCGGCTGCTCCCCGTCATCCTGGGTGGCCGCCAGGTGAAGCACCGGTTCCAGTTCGGAGCGGATATCGCTCCACAGCCAGTGTCCCAGGGCACTCAGCAACAGCGCGAAGCCGAGAATCGTCAGCCCCAGGCGCAAGCCATCCGGCAGTGCCCTGCGCAGGGGCATGCGCAGCGGCGCCGCCCGGGTTGGACGCGCGAGGCTCTGCAAGGCGCCAGCGGCGTCGGGTTCACGCTGCCAGGCAAAGGTGAACAGCGCCTGCCGCCAGCGCTCGTGCATGGCCTGCCCTCGCTCACCCCGCAGTTGGCCGTGGAAGCCGAGCACCAGGCATTGCAGGTAGACGTTGGCCAGGTCGCGAGTGGCCGGAGCGCGCTCCTTGAGCAGGCCACGAATGGCCGCGGGCACCCGCTCGCCGGCATTGCGCGAACCATACAACCGCGCTTCCAGCGGGCGTTCCTGCCAGGCCAGCTGACCGGCCCAGTTGCCGAATACCAGGGTCTCGTCCAGCAGGGCGACGAAGGCGTAGACCATCGCCTTGACCTGGCCCGCCGCGGAGTCGCCAACACTGGCGAAGGCGCTGCGCCATAGGCGGCGGACGATACGCGTCGCCGTCTCGGCGGTGCGGTCCACCAACTGGCCGTCGTTGTCGTCGGCGTCTTCCAGGCCATCCCAGGCGTCACGCCACTCCAGCCAGGCCTGGCGGAAAGCGAGGCTCAGGGGTGCCTCACCGAACTCCGGTGGATACAGGGCCGCACTCCGTTCCGGCATCTACGCGTCCTTGGCTGCTCAGGCGAATTCGTGTGTGTTGGCTTCGAACAGCACCACTTGCCAGGGTCCCACCAGCGCCGCCTGGCCGGGCACCACGATGCAGAGTTTCTGCTCGGGATCGAACCACTCCCCGGCGGCCTGGAGTACGAACAGGCGGGTGTCTTCACCCACGCTGTAGGCGACCTGCTCGGCGCGGCTCATGGATTGGTGCGCCAGGCCGCTCATGCGCTGGCGCGCGAGGGTAGGCACCTGGCCCTGGGAAGCGATGATGGCCTGCCCCAGCCAGTAGAAGGCCGACTGCTCGCCGGCCCCGGCCGGCATGCGCAGGCCGATCACCAGGCGCTGGCGGCGCGACTGGGTATCGGGCAACTGGATTGCGAAGCCTTGCTCCACCTGGTCGAAAGCCAGGGTGCGATAGCCAACCCGCACACGGGTCAAGGCATGCTCCAGCCAGTCCAGCACTTCGTCGTAGCCGCGCTTGAGGTCGAGGTAATCCAGGGGTGCGAAGGCCGGCACGCCGGCCACCGGGTCAAGCGCGCACCAGGCGCCGGCCATGCCCACCAGCAGGCCGTGCAGGCGGTCCGGCGCGGCCACCCGGCTGTTGAGCGCCGCCTCCACTTCCGGCAGTCGCGCCCAGAGCGCGGTGAGCTGCCGACGGGTTTCAGCCATGTCGTCATGGTTACCGGCCTGCTCGGCCTGGCGCAGTCGGCCGGCGAGGAACAGGCACTTCTCCCGCGTGCGGGCGCAGAGCGCGGCGACGGATCGGCCCAGGACGGATTCGGGAAGAATGCGCGGCGTTGGCGCCACATAGGCCTGGCGGACGAAGCCGCCGCCCTCCTTGGCGATGCGCAATAGCGGCAGACAGATGGAATCGGCGCGGCCTGTCTCGGTCACCAGTCGCGCGGCGGGCCGCCAGACCAGGATGGGTTCGGGGTGTTCGCCGCTGGCCAGATCCGGCACCGCGTCGCCCACCGCCGATTGCAGGCGGCCACGCAGCGGCAGCACCTGGCCGCCACGGCCCAGCGGATTGACGGCGAGAAAGACGGTGGCGCTGGAAGTCGCGGACTGGGCGATGGCGGCGCTCACGTCCAGTTCCAGCACCGTGCCCTCACCCGGCTTGATGCTCACCGGCAGGCCATCGGGCAGGATGGCTTCCAAGGCAAGTACGCGCACCAGGCCAGCGCTGAGGGCAGCGGGGTCGAGTTCGAGTTGGGAAATGCCCCAGAACCATGGATTGCCGGCTTGGGCGAAATGGGCGGCGAGAACCTCCGCGCGCAACCCTTGCAGCTGGAAATGCTGGGGCAACAACTGCATGCCCTCATGCCAGCACACCGCGTCAGGCAGAACTTTCATACCACTCCCCTTCGACGTCCGACGTTGTCGCGAGCTCGACGCCCTGTTGCTTCAGGGGCCTTCCGTCACTGCTCGTTCTCGCTCAGCAAGCGCATTTCCCTGCTATCGAACCTGAGCCAGGCACGGCTCTGCTCATCCAGCCTCAGGCGGTGAGCACCGGGTGTGTTATAGCCGGCAAAGACCAAAAGTCCAGCCGCGCTATCACCCGCCAACGGGAACTCGCGAGCCTCCATGAATTGCCCGGGAACCAGCTCCAGGCTCCAGACGGAAAACTGCTTCTGGTAGTCGCGGCGGTATTGCTCGCGATCGGTGAACCACTGCCGCGCAGTGATGCCGGAAAGCACCTTGAGCAACTCGGGATCGCGCACGGCGATGAAGTCGACGGCGATGGGGGTATCGTCGTTGGCGCGCGCGGCGACGTCCAGGGTCAGGTTGTCCAGTTGGACCCGCGGCCCGAGAAGATCGGAGCAGCCTCCCAACAGGATCGCCGCGGCCAGCAACACGAATTTCGAGGTGGAAATGAAACGTCCCTGCTTCATGGTGGTCTGATTCCGGTTTGCGTTTGCAAATTTATAGACCTGTTCTAGCGTGTCTGAGTAGTTCGTCGGACAGACGAACTAGAGGGATCGCCAAGGACAGGCTTGCGTGTAGTTCCCCCCTGTCGCGTCGTGATCCAGCAAGGGAGTGCGATGACAGGACAAGTCCGATGCATTGCGCTCGTGTCAATGCACCGGAGCCCACCAACATGGCCGAAAGCACGCAGCACAAACTGGACCGGGTTCGCCCGCCCCGCGTACAGATCACCTACGACGTCGAAATCGGCGACGCCATCGAGAAGAAGGAGCTGCCGCTGGTCGTGGGCATCCTCGCCGACCTCTCGGGCAAGCCCGAACACCCCCTGCCCAAGCTCGCCGAGCGTCGTTTCACCGAGATCGATCGCGACAACTTCAACCAGGTCCTCCACTCCATCGCGCCGCGCGCCACCCTGCAGGTGGACAACACCATCACCGGCGACGGCAGCAAGCTGAATGTCGAGCTGCGCTTCAAGGACATGGACGATTTCGAGCCGGTGAACATCGTCAAGCAGATCACGCCCCTGCGCCGCCTGTTCGAGGCCCGCCAGCGCCTGCGCGACCTGCTTACCAAGCTGGATGGCAACGACGACCTCGACAAGCTGCTGCAGGAAGTGGTGAGCAACACCGACGGCCTGCAGGAGATCAAGTCCGCCCGTCCCGAATCCGAAGCCGCCGCGCCCGAGGGCGAAGGCGAAGCACCGGCCGAACCCCAGGCCTGATCCGCAGCCCGACTTCCCGGAGGAATAGCCCATGGCAACAGAAGCCGGTGCCAACAGCGAGAGCACCACTCAGACCCTGACCCTGCTCGACCGCATCATCGCCGAGGGCCGCATGGCCCATGACGACAGCCAGCAGGACTACGCCCGCGACATGCTCGCGGAGTTCGCCACCCAGGTCCTCGACGAAGGCATGGCCATCGACAAGGACACCGTGGCCATGATCAACGACCGCATCAGCCAGATCGACGAACTGATCAGCGCCCAGCTCAACGAAGTGCTGCACCACCCAGAGCTGCAGAAGCTGGAAGCCTCCTGGCGCGGCCTGCACCTGCTGGTGCAGAACACCGAGACCAGCACCCGCCTGAAACTGCGCCTGCTCAACGTCACCCAGAAGGAACTGCAGACCGACCTGGAGAAGGCCGTCGAGTTCGACCAGAGCGCGCTGTTCAAGAAGATCTACGAAGAGGAATACGGCACCTTCGGCGGCCATCCGTTCAGCCTGCTGGTGGGCGACTACAGCTTCGGCCGCCATCCCCAGGACGTGGCCCTGCTGGAGAAACTCTCCAACGTCGCTGCCGCGGCCCACGCGCCCTTCATCGCCGCCGCCAACCCGAAGCTGTTCGACATGAATGCCTTCACCGAGCTGGCCGTGCCCCGTGACCTGGCGAAGGTCTTCGAGAGCCAGGAGCTGATCAAGTGGCGCAGCTTCCGCGAGAGCGAAGACTCGCGCTACGTCTCCCTGGTGCTGCCGCACTTCCTCCTGCGCCTGCCCTACGGCCCGGACACCCTGCCGGTGGACGGCATGAACTACGTGGAAGACGTCAACGGCACCGACCACTCCAAGTACCTCTGGGGCAACGCCGCCTGGGCCCTGGCCCAGCGCATCACCGAGGCCTTCGCCAAGTACGGCTGGTGCGCGGCGATCCGTGGTGCCGAAGGCGGTGGCGCGGTGGAAGGCCTGCCGGCCCACACCTTCCGCACCAGCTCCGGCGACCTGTCGCTGAAATGCCCGACCGAGGTGGCCATTACCGACCGCCGCGAGAAGGAACTCAACGACCTCGGCTTCATCGCCCTGTGCCACAAGAAGAACAGCGACCTCGCGGTGTTCTTCGGCGGCCAGACCACCAACAAGGCCAAGCTCTACAACACCAACGAAGCCAACGCCAACGCGCGCATCTCGGCCATGCTGCCCTACGTGCTCGCCGCCTCGCGCTTCGCCCACTACCTGAAGGTCATCATGCGCGACAAGGTGGGCAGCTTCATGACCCGCGACAACGTGCAGACCTACCTGAACAACTGGATCGCCGACTACGTGCTGATCAACGACAACGCGCCACAGGAGATCAAGGCCCAATACCCGCTGCGCGAGGCGCGGGTGGATGTCTCGGAAGTGGCCGGCAAGCCGGGTGCGTACCGGGCGACCGTGTTCCTCCGCCCCCACTTCCAGCTGGAGGAACTGACCGCCTCGATCCGCCTGGTGGCCAGCTTGCCACCGCCGGTAGCGGCCTGACCCGAGCCGCCCGCCGGCAGCCCCGGCGGGCGGGCACCACGCTCTTCTCCAGACTTTCCAGATTCAGGAGTTCCACTCAATGGACGCGATCATTCTCGACCTCGGCGACGACATCAAAGGCGACAGCCTGCTCGAAGGCTTCACCGACAAGATCGAACTGATGTCGTACAGCCACAACGTGGCCATGCAGGTCACCAACGACGTCAGCAACTCGGAACGCACCTCCGGCCGCCCGCACATCGGCGAGTTCACCGTGACCAAGTTCATCGACACCTCCACCCCGTCGCTGAACGAATACTGCTGCGCCGGCAAGCCCATCACCACGGCGAAGGTCACCATCGGCCGCAACGCCGCCGAGGGCGACGGCAAGATCCTGCCCTTCATCGTCTACACCATGGATAACGTGGTGCTGTCCAACGTCAGCGTCAGCGGCGGCGCCGGCGGCAAGCCGGTGGAAACCCTGTCGATGAACTTCACCAAGATCAAATGGGAGCTCACCGCGCAGAAGGACGATGGCACCAAGGAAGGCACCGCGGCCTCCACCTGGGACCTGGCTTCCAACAAGGTGGTCAAGTAAGCGCGGCGCCCGGCCATGTCGGATGCCGGCCTGCTTGCGCCGCTGTTCGAGCGCCTCGCCGCCCAGGCGGACGAGGCGCCTGCCTGCGACCACGAGGCCCTGGCGGAGTCCGTCCGCCTGGAGCTGGCGCGGCTGCTCAACACCCGCCGCGCCAGTGCCAGGAGCGGCCGCCCGCTGACCATCCTCGACTACGGCATCGGCGACTGGAGCGCCCTGCAGGCGTACCGTGGCGATGACCGGCGCCAGCTGGTACGGGACATCCGCGCCGCCGTGCAGCACTTCGAACCCCGCCTGCAACTGACTTCGGTGGAAGCCGACCCGGCGCCCGGCCAGCCCCAGCGGCTGCGCATCCGCCTTGGCGGCAGCCTGCGCAGCGGCCAGCGCACCTGGCCGGCGGTGTTCATCATCGACAACGACGACGAGGGCCTCGAGGTGCGCCATGAGCGACTCGATTGACCCGGAACTGCTGGACTACTACCAGCGCGAACTCACCTGGCTGCGCCATGCCGGCGCCAGCTTCGCCGCCCGCTACCCCAAGGTCGCCCGGCGTCTGGAACTGGCCCCCGGCGAATGCCCGGACCCGCACGTGGAGCGCCTGCTCGAAGGCTTCTCCCTGCTGACCGCACGCCTGCAACGCCGTCTCGACGACGACTACGCCGAGTTCAGCGACGCCCTGCTGGAACAGCTCTACCCGCTGGCCCTGCGGCCAATCCCCTCCTGTGCCATCGTCCAGTTCGAGCCGGACCCGACCCAGGGCAGCCTGGCCGAGGGCTACCGGATGCCACGCGATACGCCGCTGTTCGTCACCACCAGCCAGGGCGCCAGCGTGCACTTGCGCACCACCGCCGAAGCGGTGCTCTGGCCCGTGCGCATCGGCCAGGCGACCCTGCTGGACGGCGACGAGGCGGTAGCCCTGACCGGGCGGCCGGATGCCCGCGCAGCCCTGCGCCTGGAACTGCACTGCCTGGGGGAATTCGACTGGGCACAGTTGCCCGTCCGCCAATTGCGCCTGCACCTGGCCGCCTCGCCGGTGACCAACGCCGCGCTCTTCGATCTGCTCGGTGCCCACAGCCTCGGCATTCACTGCGGCGTGCCCGGCCAACCGCTGCTGCCCTGCCCCGGAGAACCGCAACTGGTGGGTTTCGCCGACGACCAGGCGCTGCTTCCCGAAGAAGAAGGCCAGCATCCGGGCCTGCGGCTCTTGGCCGAGTACTTCACCTTTCCCGACAAGTTCGCCTTCTTCGATATCCCGATCCAGCCACCGGCAACCGGCGGTCGCGACTGCGTCCTGGTGATCGCCTTCGACCGCGCCCCGGCCGGCCGCCCGCACCTGCAAGCCGATGACCTGCGCCTGGGGTGCGCGCCCGTCATCAATCTGTTCCCGCGTACCTCCGAGCCCCTGCGCCCGGATGGCACCCGCAGCGAGTACCGCCTGGTGGCCGACGCCCACCGCGAAAGCAGCGTGGAGATCCACAGCATTCGCTCCGTACGCGCCGCCTCGCCGCGCGGCGTGAGTGCCGTGCCGGCCTATTACGGCCATGCCCATGGCGCAGGCGCTGCGGGTGCCGGACTCTACTGGCACGCCCGCCGGGTGCAGGGCATGAGCCCGAACCGCCGTGGCACCGACATGCTGCTGAGCCTGGTGGACACCGGCTTCGACCCGCTGCTGGATGCGCCCGAATACAGCCTGACCGCCGAACTGCTGTGCACCAACCGGCACCTGGCGGAGAACCTTCAGGCCGGCACACGCCTGGGCTTCGAGCGCCCCGGCCCTGTCGCCCGTGCCAGCCTGCGCAATCCGCCCAGCCCGCAAAGCCTGCCGCGGCTGTCCGGCGAATCGCGCTGGCGCATGGTCTCGCAACTCACCCTCAATCACCTCTCGTTGGTGGAAGGCCCGCAGGCGCTGGACGCCCTGCGCGAAATGCTCAACCTGCACAATCTGCGCGACGAAGGCAGCGCCCGCCGGCAGATCGACGGCATCGCCCGGCTCACTTGCGAACGGGTGGTGGCGCGGGTCGGCGACGACGCCTGGCGTGGCTGGCGCAATGGTCTCGAAGTGCGGCTCAGCCTCGACCCGCAGCATTTCGCCGGTGCCAGCTCCGTGCTGTTTTCCGCCGTGCTGGCGCAGTTCTTTTCCCTTTACGCGACCGCCAACCGCTTCGTGCGGACCGTGCTGGTCGATGGCGACAAGGAGGTCAGGACGTGGCAACCCCAGGCCGGCATGCCCCTTTCCCTCTGAGCCGGCGCCTGCGCGACGAGCCGCAGGCCTTCGAGTTCCTGCAGGCGCTCCTGCTGCTGGAGCGCGAACGGCCGGACGCCGAAGCACTTGGCCGCAGCAGCGCGCCCCAGGGTGAAGCGCTGCGCCTGCGCGGCCCGCTCACACCCACCTTCGCCGCCAGCCAGGTGGAGCGCCTGGAGGAAGAGCCCGGCCAGCCGCCCGTCCTGACCACTCCGGTGTTCGGTCTTGGCGGCCCCGACGGCCCCCTGCCCTACGCGTACCAGGAATGGTTGCAGCAACAGGCGAAGCAGAAGGATCACGCCCCAGCGGAATTCCTCGACCTGTTCCAGCACCGCCTGCTCAGCCTGCTCTACCGGGTGCTGGGCAAGCATCGCCTGGCCCTGGGCTTCCGCGCTCCCGATGACTCGCCGGCCCACGACCAGTTACTGGCCCTCTGCGGCCTGCTGCCCGATGCCCTGCAACACCGCCTGGCCCTGCCGGACGCTGCGGTGACCGCGCGCACCGCGCTGTTCGCCGGTGGCCGTCGCTCTCTCGCCGGCTTCGCCGCGCTGGTGCGCCACCAATTCAATGTCGCCGTGCGCTACGAGGCGTACCAGGGAGGCTGGCGCGAAATCCCGCCGGCCAGCCGCAGCCTCCTGCAACGCAAAGGCCGCAACCTGGGGCTGGGCCGCGATGCCATCGCCGGCACCCGCGTGTGGGACGAGCACGCCGGCATCCGCCTGACCCTCGGCCCGCTGAGCAACGCGCGCGCGCGAGACTTTCTCCCCGGCGGCAGCGAGCACGTGCGGCTCGCCAGTCTGGCCGCGCTCTACTTCGGCCCGGACCTGGACTGCGCCTTGCGCCTGCTGGTCCGTCCCGGCTCCCCGCTGTGCCTGGACCCCAGCCAACCGCCGCGCCTGCGCTGGAGCGGCGGGCTGCAATTGCGCGGCGAAGCCCTGCAACAGATCGACACTCGCTTGCGCCAGACGGAGGTGGCCTGACCATGGAACTCGGCAGCCTGATCGGACGCCTCAACGCAGAATGCCGCCGCGCCCTGGAGCGGGCCGCGCAGCGCTGCCTGCAACGCACCCACCATTACGTGGAAATCGAGCACCTGCTGCTGGAGCTGATGGACATCGAGGGCGGCGACCTGGCCTACCTGCTGCCGCGATTCGGCCTGGAACGCGATGCGGTGGCGACGGAGATCAATCAGGCGCTGGAGCTGTTCAAGGCGGGCAACACCCGAACCCCCGCGCTCTCGGCGCAGACCGTGGGCCTGCTGGAAGATGCCGTGGTGCAAGCCAGCGTGCTGGGCCAGCAGGGCATCCGTTCCGGCCTGCTGCTGCTCGCCCTGCTCGATCGCGACGAACGCCGCACGCTGCTGCTCAATAGCGCTTCCTCGCTGCTGCGCATTCCCCGCGAGGCCCTGCGCCAGAACCTGGCGGAATGGACCCAGGCCTCCCGCGAGCAGACCACCTCGCCCCAGGCCGCCAAGGGCAAGCCCGCCACGGCCGGCGCCCAGGACTCCATCCTCGACCAGTACACCCAGGACCTCACCGCCGATGCCCATGCCGGGCGCATCGACCCCATAGTCGGGCGCGACAGTGAGATCCGCCAGAGCATCGACATCCTCCTGCGCCGCCGGCAGAACAACCCGATCCTCGTTGGCGCCCCTGGCGTGGGAAAGACCGCCGTGGTCGAGGGCCTGGCCCTGCGCATCGCCGCCGGCGACGTGCCGCCGCCGCTGCAGGACGTCAGCCTGCGCGTGCTCGACCTCGGCCTGCTGCAGGCCGGCGCCGGGGTCAAGGGTGAGTTCGAGCAGCGCCTCAAGGGCGTGATCGACGGCGTCCGCAACGCCGAGAAGCCAGTCATCCTGTTCATCGACGAGGCCCATACGCTGATCGGCGCCGGCGCCGCCGAAGGCCAGAGCGACGCCGCCAACCTGCTCAAGCCGGCCCTGGCCCGTGGCGAGCTGCGCACCCTGGCCGCCACCACCTGGCTGGAATACAAGAAGTACTTCGAGAAGGACCCGGCGCTGGCCCGGCGCTTCCAGCTGGTGCAGGTGGAAGAGCCGGACGAATCCACGGCGGTCGAGATGCTGCGCGGGGTCGCCGCCAAGCTGGAACAGCACCACGGCGTGCAGGTGCTGGATGCGGCGATCCATGACGCGGTGAAGCTGTCCCATCGCTACATCTCCGGCCGGCAACTGCCGGACAAGGCCATCAGTGTGCTGGACACCGCCTGCGCCCGCGTCGCCCTGGGCCAGCACGACGTGCCGCCGCCACTGGAAAGCCTGCGCCACCGCGAACAGGCCCTGGAAGAAGAGCTGCAACGCCTGCGCCGCGAACAGGCCACCGGCCTCGACCACCGCGAGCGCATCACCGCCCTGGAAACCGAATCCCGCAGCAACGTCGTCGCCATCCGCGAGCTGGAAACCCGCTGGGGCGAGGAACGGGAAGCGGTGCGCGAACTGCTGGAAGCCCGCCGCGAACTGCTGACCCTTTCCGACAGCGTCGACGCCAGCAAGCCCAACGAAGAGCTGGACGACCGCATCGACCACCTGGCCGCCGAACTCGCACGCCTGGAAGCCGGGCTGGACGCCATCCGCCAGGACGACCCGCTGGTGCCCGAGCAGGTGGACTCCAAGACCGTGGCCGCGGTGATCGCCGGCTGGACCGGCATCCCCATCGGCAAGATGCTCGCCGACGAAGCCCATGCCGTGCGCACCCTCGGCCAACGCATGGGCCAACGCGTCATGGGGCAGAACGCCGCGCTCGGCACCATCGCCCAGCGCATCCAGGCCTACCGCGCCGGCCTCACCGACCCGGCCAAGCCCGTCGGCGTGTTCCTGCTGGTGGGTCCTACCGGCGTCGGCAAGACCGAAACCGCCTACGCCCTGGCCGACGCCCTCTACGGCGGCGAGCGCAACCTCATCAGCATCAACCTTTCCGAGTACCAGGAGGCCCACACCGTCAGCCAACTCAAGGGCGCCCCGCCCGGCTATGTCGGCTACGGCTCGGGCGGCGTGCTCACCGAAGCCGTACGCCGCCGCCCCTACTCCGTGGTGCTGCTGGACGAGATCGAAAAGGCCCACCCCGACGTGCTGGAAGCCTTCTACAACGTCTTCGACAAGGGCGTGATGGAAGACGGCACCGGCCTGGTGGTGGACTTCAAGAACACCGTGATGCTCGCC
This sequence comes from Pseudomonas lalkuanensis, assembly GCF_008807375.1. Taxonomy (NCBI): domain Bacteria; kingdom Pseudomonadati; phylum Pseudomonadota; class Gammaproteobacteria; order Pseudomonadales; family Pseudomonadaceae; genus Metapseudomonas; species Metapseudomonas lalkuanensis. The sequence continues at coordinate 3,524,135 of NZ_CP043311.1, forward strand.
ACCAGCAACGTCGGCGCCGAACTGGTGCTGGATACCGCGTCCGACCAGCTTGGCAGCGACGCCTTCAACGAACGCCTGCGCACGGTCCTGCTACAAGCCTTCCGCCCCGCCTTCCTCGCCCGCATGACCGTGGTGCCTTACCGCCCGCTGGACGAAGCGACGCTGGAAGGCATCGTCATCGCCAAGCTGGAAAGACTCCAGGGCCGCTACAAGGCCGCCACCGGCAAACACTTCGATTTCGACCCGGCCATCGTGAAAGCGGTATTGGCCAAGTGCAGCTCGGCAGGGGCGCGGGATATCGAGAATGTGCTGATGGCGCAGGTGACGGGGAAGTTGGCGGAGTGGGTGTTGGAGTGAGGGTACACAGGAAGGAGTAAGCGATGCCCGGACTAAGTCTGAATCTCTGCCTCAGCAGATTACGTGGCCAACTTGGTCATATCGCTTTCGGGCCGGCGGAGGATTGGTGCGTAACCAGATTCGATAGCAATGACGAGACCTTGGAAGTCTATTGGTCCGAGCCGAACGCCCCGTACTACCGGACAAGTGAATCCCAGAATGGACCAGGGGGCGGAACTCGTGGATGGGGAGGTCACGCGGAAATGCAGATGATTCGAGATTTCCCGAACACGACAAACCTCCACGGAGCCCCTTATCTGGTCGAAATCTTCATCAGCCGGAGCCCTTGCTCCCGATCACCGCAATTCAATGTTGCCGGACACAATTACCCCGTCGGCTGCGGCAAGAAAATACTGGAGCTGGTTAAACAGAACCCCAACGTCTCGGTGTGGAAAGTCGTTTACGACTCGGTTTTCAACGGTTCGAGAAACGCGCCTGATCCACAGGCAACTGCCCAGGCAGAGCACATGATCAACATCCTGAACCGACACCCGCGAGTAGAAGCGCTGCTGTGGAATGAATATCAACGGAGACTGGTTTGACCAACCTTGACTGACTACATGCGCGCCCCCGGAAGGAGTACTGCCGAATATCCATGGGCCTGTTCCGATCACTACGAAAAATGGTCAAGGAGTTAATCAAGGATGAACTGGGTAGAGTTTCAAGAAGCGAAGACGAGATTGATCGGAGGGAGTTCACCGCCCTTGCTGATGATGTCTGGCGTGATGCATGACAACGGCACCCGCTATCTCCTGGAGCAGAAGGGCGTCTCGTGCGACAACACCGAAACCGACCTGTTCAGTGGCAATTTCGAAGATCGCGATTTCGTCTGGAACGGCAGCAAAGTACGGGTGATGGGCAACTTCCAGAGCGGTGGGCACCCCGCACTGGCTGGTCTGGGCGCGGTGTATTGCGCTGGCAGGGTCATGGACTCCTATTTCTTCTTCCACAGCGGGCATTATCACCCCAAGCAGGAAAACGCCCTGTACTTCCTGTGCAATTTCATCGAGCAGAGCTGCGAAGGCCTTTCAGGAATTACGCGCGATACCAAGGTGGCGCAGCTCTGCGCGGTCAATCACCGCTTTTACCGGGACAAGTCCGAAACCGAGACCTACTGGGCATCATTTGCCCAGATCGCTGAAGGAAGCAGCCCCCAGAAGTCCAAGGTAGCCTCTTCGTCTCTCGTCATCCCGCGCAGCACGCCGATCAGGATCGGTGCCCCTTCTCCTTCCGTGCCCATACCCATTTCGGGAAGCAGCAAACAGGTCGTGAAGTCATCGGTTCCCAGCCTCCACGACATGGGCGTGACGGCCCATGGGCGCCACCTTCGTACGATCCCTACCCGTCCGGCCCAGTGGATACCCGATGCGAATCGCACCCGCTGCGCAGGGTGCAACAACGAATTCGGCCTGTTTCGCAGGAAACACCACTGCCGGCAGTGCGGTGACATCTTCTGCGCCGACTGCTCGAACAAGCAGAAGGCATTGGTGCGCCCGGCAAGAAGGAACACCGAGGACACGGACGCGGGCCCCTATCGCGTCTGCAACACCTGTCACGGTATCCAGGAACCGTAGCGCCTGCCGCTGGCAGCGCTATTGGCAAATGGTTCGACTTCGGGAGCCAGCCCCATGGGCAGGAAATGATGCGCCATGCCTAACTACACACGTATCGCCTACATCATCGTAGGCACCAAGTCCTACCATCAATGGGAAGACTTCGCCTCGAAGATCATCGAAAAGGCCTTGATGACCAGTGGCAAGGCTCGCGTCATCGATGCTGACCAGGAAGCAGATGTCAGCTGGTTGAGCGAGCTGAGCGACTCCAGCAACCAGAAGATGATCACCATTCTCAGGGTGGAAATGGAGGACGTGCTGGCCGGCAAGTCAATGCACAACCTGCACTTCTACCTCATGTCCACTCATAACCATGGCGCCCCCGGAAAGATCATCGTGCTGGGCCACGGTTCCCTTGGCGCGGAGATAGGCGCCTACGCGGACAAGGACAAGAAGGTTTATCTCGCCTCTTCTCAAAAGACGTTCATAGAAGCCGTTTTTCCGACTTTGCCACCACACCCCTCGACATCTCTCAACCTTCCGCCGGACCAGGGCCTGAAAACCATTGCGCTCCGCCAGTGCTATGCCGCACGGACCACCAGCAAGTACGTGAGCAAGTCCGCGCAGAACAATTCATACGAGGCTGCTGCAGGTTCGGCAGCTGACATCACGGCGAAAGCCTTGCGAAAGAAGGGATGGTCCGGCCTGGGTATCACGCTCACGTCATCGCCGGAGTTCAATATCTTCTTTGGCGGAACCGCATCGGTGGAAATGTCCACGATCATGCCCTTGGTCAATCAGGTGAAGGGCAACCCCACGGTTTTACCCGCAGAACACAAAGTCTCCCAGGACGGCAGCCGAATCGAGATCGCCAAGGGGGCCTTTGCCGACAAGAGCCAACTCAAGACCCATGACAGTCACCAGTGGTGGACGCCCGACGGTAGTAACCAGGTTCTTTACCCCGATCATTGGATCGTGAAGAAGAACCTGTTCAGCTGGGAGATCCTGCTGCCCGAGTATGTACGCGCCAATGTGACGGCAAACAGCCTGACTCCTATCGCCACATCAGAATCCGAATCCATGCACTTGAAGAAGACGGAATTCAAAGTCAGAACCATCATTTGAATACTCAACGCGCGCCGGCGTGAGCCATTTTTTCATGGAAGCGAACAAGGAAGAGAATGCCCCGACCCACTGACACCACCACCAGCCTTTCTCTCTGCGCCTCGGCACTGGCCGACCTGTATCCACAGCAACTGGTTGGCGGGGAGCATCTGAATCGCCTTGGCGATCTACAGCTCGGCTGTTTCAGCGCCACTGCCCTCTCCCAGACCAGCGCAGTCGCGACTCACGTCACCGCCACCCTCCACAACGACGCCCACCAGCGCCCCCTCGACGCCCTGGTCGCCGAAATCCACCAGCTCCCCGCCGACGCCACCGCTGAGCGCTATCAACTGGTACTGCGCCCCTGGCTCTGGTGGCTGACCCTGGCGAGCAACAACCGGGTGTTCCAGAACAAGACCACCAGCGACATCGTCACCGGCATCTTCTCGGACCATGGTTTTACCGATTACCAGTTGAAGCTCAGCGGCAGCTACGAGCCCCGCGAGTATTGCGTGCAGTACGGCGAGACCGACTTCGCCTTCGTGTCGCGGCTGCTGGAGGAGGAAGGGATCTTCTGGTTCTTCACCCATGAGGACGGCAAGCACACGCTGGTGCTGGGGGACAGCAACGATGCCTTCCCGCAGATTCCCAATGGGCCGAAGGTGCCTTATCTGGGTCAGGGCATTGGCGTGCGCGAGTTGCATGGCGTGCGTTCCGGGCAGCTCTGCCTGCAGGCGGTGGCCGGGGTGTACAGCGCCACGGACTACGAATTCACCACGCCCACCACCTCGCTCTACAGCCAGGCCGAAGCGGTGGCCGGGCCACGGTCGATGTACGAGCATCCCGGCGGCTATACCGCCAAGGCGCGCGGCGATGCGCTGTCCAAGCAGCGGGTGGATGAACTGCGCAGCCAGGAGAAGCGCTTCATTGGCGAGAGCGACTGCCGCTGGCTGGTACCGGGGCACTGGTTCACCCTGGACGGGCATGACGACGAGTCGCTGAATATCGACTGGGTGGTGACCTCGGTCACCCACGAAGCCAGCCACGAGCATTACCGCAACCGCTTCGAAGCCATTCCCAAGGCCACCAACTACCGCCCGCCACGTACCACGCCCAAGCCGCGCATGCACACCCAGACGGCGGTGGTGGTGGGCAAGAGCGGCGAGGAAATCTGGACCGACCAGTACGGCCGCATCAAGATCCAGTTCCCCTGGGACCGCCTGGGCAACAACGACGAAACCTCGTCTTGCTGGGTACGGGTGGTGCTGCCCTGGAGCGGCAAGGGCTTCGGCATGCAGTTCATCCCGCGCATCGGCCAGGAGGTGATCGTCACCTTCATCGACGGCGACCCGGACCGCCCGCTGGTCACCGGCTGCGTCTACAACGGCGACAACACCCTGCCCTACGCCCTGCCGGACAACCAGACGCAATCCGGCATCAAGACCAATTCCTCCAAGGGCGGCGGCGGCTTCAACGAGCTGCGTTTCGAGGACAAGAAGGACGCTGAGGAAGTGTTCCTGCAGGCGCAGAAGGACATGAAGGTGAATGTGCTCAACGACAGCACCGCCACCATCGGCCACGACGAAACCCTCACGGTGCAGAACGCACGCACCCGCACGGTGAAGGAAGGCGACGAGACCATCACCCTGGAAAAGGGCAAGCGCAGCGTCACCATCCAGACCGGCAGCGACACCCTGGATGTGAAGGACAGCCGCACGGTGAAGGTGGGCGCCGACCAGACCCACAGCACCGGCGGCAACTACAGCCACAAGGTCACCGGCAACTACGAGTTGACCGTGGACGGCAACCTCACCATCAAGGTCAGCGGCACCCTCACCCTGCAGAGCGGCGGCAGCCTGACCATCAAGAGCGATGCCGACCTCGCCGCCCAGGCCGGCACCTCCATCACCCAGAAGGCCGGTACGTCGCTGACCAACCAGGCAGGCACCTCCCTGGACAACAAGGCCGGTACCACCCTGACCAACGATGCCGGCATCAGCCTGACCAACAAGGCCAGCGCCGAACAGACGGTGGATGGCGGCGGCATGCTGACCATCAAGGGCGGCCTGGTGAAGGTGAATTGACCATGGCGAACGGCGGCAAGCTCGACCTCACCCGTGGCGACAGCCGCATGCAGGGCCAGTTGCAGGACGGCGAACTGGAAGGGCCCGTGCGCATCGAAGAAGCGGGCCGCCCCCAGGCGCAGCTCAGCTACAGCCAGGGCGAGCTGAACGGTCCGGTCACCCTCTTCCACCCCAACGGCAGGGTCTCGGCACAGATGCCCTACGTGCGCGGCAAGCTCCACGGCGTGGCGACCTTCCATGCGCCGGAAGGCTGGCTGCAGCGCAAGGTGAGTTACCGCCAGGGCCTGATGCACGGCGAGGCCACCAGCTATTTCCCCGACGGCGGCGTGGCTGAAGTCGAGCACTATCGCGACGGGGTGCGCGACGGGGCCTACCAGCGTTTCCACGGCAACGGCCAGCTCGCATTGCGCAGCCGTTATCTCAAGGGCCAGTTGCTGGAGCCCGGCCAACCCTTCACCGAGGACGGTCGTCCATTGAACGCCGAGGGCAAGCCCATGTCCCGGCTGCGCTGGTGGTGGAAGCGCTGGACCGAACCGGCTGAAGCCTGATCAGGGGATCTGCATCTGTACCTGGCCGGGCATCTGGATCTTGATCACCCCGCCCCAGGTACACATCAGCGTGCTGTTGGAATCCAGCGCCGGCATGCTGCCCAGCAGCACCGTTGGCGCGCCGCCGGGAATCCAGGGCGTCGCCGTGGCGGGAATGCAGGGCATGGGGGTCAGCGCGCCAAGGGCGGCGGCAGTGGCAGCGGCCACGGTTGGATTGGCCAGGCTCTGGCACATGCCGAAGGTGGGAATGTTCACCAGGGGGATGTGATCCATGATGTTCGCCGCCGGCATCCCGCCCGTGAGGGTGCGGTTCACCGGCAGCACATTCAACACCGTCGGCGCCACGCCGAAACTGCATTGCAGCGTCGCCCCGCTGCAAACCTGCGGACATCCCATGATCCGGCCTCCTCCATGCGTCGCCAGGAACTCTAGACGAGCTCCGGGAATCACGCCGCCTCCGTCAAACCGCCGATGCTGTGGGAGCGATTTCAATCGCGAGGCCGGTCCGTCGCCCCGCGTCGGCGGGCCCCCGTCGAAAACTATAATGATCAGCACGGGGGTAAGTTCCGGGGGATTGAGTGTGGAGGGTTCGCCATGCGCATCCTCAGGCTTGTGGTTCTGGCATTGGCCTGTCTCGGCGGGAGCCAGGTAGCGGCAGGTCCGCCGTGGCCCGGCAACGACACCAGCGGCGCCATGATGCTGGCCGGTGGTCGCGGTGGAAGCCACTTCAGCGGCTTCCACCATCGCAGCAGCCACATGGGCTTCAGGCATCATCAGGTTTTCAAATCCCATCACCACCCTGGGGTCAGGCATCACCACCGCAACTTCAGCGGATTCCGCCGGAGCCATGGCTTTGGCAAGACGAATTCGCGGTTCTTCATCGTCGATCCGCGCTTTGACCACCGTTTCGACCACCGCATCCGGACGCGCGGGGTAGTGATCCGCTTCAATGACCCGAACTCCGTGATGTTCACGAGTCCTGGCTTCCATCAATGACTCGCCTCAAGGCCAGCGCGCAGCAAGCCGTCCTGCAGGAGGGAGGCGACTGCGTCCAGGCCCCAGCCCGCCGAAGACACAGGCCCGCTCCCCGCCCCAACAAACAGAACACCAAAAGCACGCAATCAATAAATCTGCGTATCGCTTTCCAGTTTTAGCCTGAATCGATCAGCCTCTACCACCACCGACGCCCGGCGAAAGCCCCATGACAAAGCCTTCCCCCTGACATTTACTGCCATCCATCACCCCCCGAAATCCCTCTCACCCAGCCTATCCCTTATGCGCGGATGCCCCGCGACCGATCGTCAATCCGATACAAAAACTCTATTCGATACACGTTTTAGTGTTTGATATTTGTTTTCGTATCATTTAAAAATAGCGCCATGGCCAAGCCACCCCACGAACCCTGCATGGCTGGAGAACGGCATGTACGCACAATTGGTTGAGACAGGCGTGAAGCGCGTGAAGGCGCTGGAGGAGATGACTCCCGAAGAACGCGCCTTCCAGGAAAAGATCGACGCGGAAATCAAGATCGAGGCAAAGAACTGGATGCCGGACGCCTACCGGCAGACCCTGATCCGCCAGATTTCCCAGCACGCCCACTCCGAGATCGTCGGCATGCTGCCCGAGGGCAACTGGGTGACCCGCGCCCCGACCCTGAAGCGCAAGCTGCAGCTGATGGCCAAGATCCAGGACGAAGCCGGCCACGGCCTCTACCTCTACAGCGCCATGGAAACCCTGGGTGCGGACCGCGACACCGAGGTTGCCAAGCTGCACTCTGGCCGTGCCAAGTATTCGAGCATCTTCAACTACCCCACCCTGACCTGGGCCGACATGGGCGCGGTGGGCTGGCTGGTGGATGGTGCCGCCATCGTCAACCAGGTGGTGCTGCAGCGGACCTCTTATGGCCCCTACTCCCGCGCCATGATCCGCATCTGCAAGGAAGAGTCCTTCCACCAGCGCCAGGGCTACGAAATCCTCCTGCACATGATGCGCAACGGCACCCAGGCCCAGAAGGACATGGTCCAGGACGCCATCAACCGCCTCTGGTGGCCGTCGCTGATGATGTTCGGCCCGAGCGACGCCGACTCCCCAAACAGTGCCCAGTCCATGGCCTGGAAGATCAAGCGCCAGAGCAACGACGAACTGCGCCAGCGCTTCATCGACCAGACCGTGCCGCAGCTGGAACTGCTCGGCTGCACCGCCCCCGACCCGGACCTGAAATGGAACGAGGCACGCGGCCACTACGACTTCGGCGAGATCCACTGGGAAGAGTTCTACGAAGTGCTCAAGGGCAACGGCCCGTGCAACGTCGAGCGCGTCGCCACCCGTCGCAAGGCCATCGAAGACGGCGCCTGGGTACGCGAAGCCGCTGTCGCCCATGCCCGCAAACAACAACAGAAACGCGACGCCGCGTAAGCCCGAACTTGAGCTAGCGAGCTCGAGCAGAACCAGGCGGAAACAGGCACGGGCGCGGAGTTTACGCCTGTAAATGAGCAGGCCGGGCCTGTTTCCAACGACGTTTTGCCAACCCGCGGCAGCTCATTCCCGATGAGGAGACAAACACCATGTCTGAGTGGACCCTTTTTGAAGTTTTTGTGCGCAGCAAGCACGGCCTGAACCACAAGCACGTCGGTAGCGTGCATGCCGCCGATGCGCGCATGGCCATCGAGAACGCCCGCGAGCTGTACACCCGCCGCAATGAAGGCGTGAGCCTGTGGGTAGTGCCGTCCGCACTGATCACCGCCTCCTCCCCGGACGAGAAGGAGCCGCTGTTCGACCCGTCCCAGGACAAGGTCTACCGCCACGCCAGCTTCTACGAGCTGCCGGCCGAAGTCGGACACATGTGAGGCCGCCGCCATGAGCCAACGCGAAGACCTCATCCAATACCTGCTGCGCCTCGGCGACAGCGCCCTGATCCAGGGCCAGCGCCTGTGCGAATGGTGCGGCCGCGCACCGGCACTGGAAGAAGAGCTGGCACTGATGAACGTCGGTCTCGACCTGGTGGGCCAGGCCCGCAACTGGCTGGACTATGCCGCCGAGCTGCTGGACGACGGCCGTGACGCCGACCATCTGGCGTTCCGCCGCGACGAGCGCGCCTACCGCAACCTGCTGTTGGTTGAGCAACCCAACGGCGACTACGCGGTAACCATCACCAAGCAGTTCCTCTTTGATGCCTGGCACTTCCAGATGCTGCATGGCCTTTCCCAGTCCAGCGACGAGCGCGTCGCCGGCATCGCTGCCAAGGCCCTGAAGGAAGTCACCTACCACCTGCGCCGCTCCGGCGAATGGGTCGAGCGCCTGGGCGACGGTACCGAGCAAAGCCACCAGCGCATGCTGGCGGCCATCCGCGACATCTGGCGCTTCACCGTGGAACTGGTGAATGGCGACGAGGTGGAACAGCGCCTCTTCGAGGCCGGCATTGCGCCGAACCCGACGGAGATCGCCGCTGCCTGGAAGTCCAAGGTGGCCGATATCTTCGCCAGCGCCACCCTGCCGATGCCGGAACCGGCCAGCCACTTCTACCTGTCCGGCCGCAAGGGCCTGCACACCGAGCATCTCGGTCTGCTGCTGGCCGAAATGCAATTCCTTCAGCGGGCCTACCCCGATGCGTCCTGGTGAGCTGATTACCAGCGACCGTGGCGCCAGGCCCGGCGCGCCAGATGATCTGGCGCGCGCCTGGTCGGTGCTGGGTGAGGTGATGGACCCGGAAGTGCCGGTGGTCAGCGTGGTCGACCTCGGCATCGTCCGCGGCCTCGACTGGCAGGACGGCCATCTGCATGTGGTGGTCACCCCGACCTACTCCGGCTGCCCGGCCACCGAGGTGATCGAGCACGACATCGAGCAGGCCCTGGAAGGTGCTGGCTTCGCCGCGCCAAAACTGGAGCGCCGCCTGACGCCCGCCTGGACCACCGACTGGATCAGCTCCGACGGCCGCGAGCGCCTGCGCGCCTACGGCATCGCCCCGCCGGCCGGCAGCACCAGCAAGCGCAGCCTGATGGGCGACGCCGGCGATGTCTGCTGCCCGCAGTGTGGCAGCGCCCATACCGAGCAGCTCAGCCAGTTTGGCTCCACCGCGTGCAAAGCCTTGTACCGCTGCATCGATTGCCGCGAGCCTTTCGACTATTTCAAGTGCATCTAGGAGGACGAACACAAACTGCTGCGCTCGGCCATGCGTCGTTGGAAACAGCCTCGGAATGCTCATTTACACACGTAAACTCCGCTTCCTCAGCTGCTTCCGCCTAGCCTGGCCTTCGCTCGTGACGTTTGTATTCGCCCTCCGCGCGGCAATGCCGCAGGAGAAGAACAATGAGCAAGTTCCACAGCCTGAAGATCAAAGAAGTGCGCCCGGAAACCCGCGATGCGGTGTCCATCGCCTTCGACATTCCCGCCGATCTCGCCGATACCTTCCGCTTCACCCAGGGCCAGCACCTGGTGATGCGCGCCCAGATGGACGGCGAGGAAGTGCGCCGCTCCTACTCCATCTGCACCGGCGTCAATGACGGCGAGCTGCGGGTGGCGATCAAGCGCGTGGCCGGCGGCCGTTTCTCCGCCTATGCCAATGACAGCCTGAAAGCCGGGCAGAGCCTGGAAGTGATGCCGCCGTCTGGCCACTTCTTCGTCGAACTGGACGCCGCGCGCCACGGTAACTACCTGGCTGTGGCCGCCGGCAGCGGCATCACGCCGATCCTGTCGATCATCAAGACCACACTGGAAAGCGAGCCGAACAGCCGCTTCACCCTGATCTACGGCAACCGTTCCAGCGCTTCTGCACTGTTCCGCGAACAGTTGGAAGACCTGAAGAACAGCTACCTGCAACGCCTCAACCTGATCTTCGTGTTCAGCCGCGAGCAGCAGGACGTGGACCTCTACAACGGCCGGATCGACGCCGACAAGTGCGGCCAGTTGTTCTCCCGCTGGATCGACGCCAAGGCCCTGGACGCCGCCTTCATCTGCGGCCCGCAGGCCATGACCGAAACCGTGCGCGACCAGCTCAAGGCCAACGGCATGCCCGCCGAGCGCATCCACTTCGAGCTGTTCGCCGCCGCCGGCAGCAGCGCCAAGCGCGAAGCCCGCGAAGCCGCCCGCGCCACTGACAGCGCCAGCAGCCAGGTCACCGTCATCAGCGATGGCCGCGAAATGACCTTCGAACTGCCGCGCAACAGCGTCAGCGTGCTGGACGCCGGCAATGCCCAGGGTATGGAACTGCCCTTCTCCTGCAAGGCCGGCGTGTGCTCCACCTGCAAGTGCAAGGTGATCGAAGGCGAGGTGGAGATGGACAGCAACTTCGCCCTGGAGGACTACGAAGTGGCCGCCGGCTACGTGCTGTCCTGCCAGACCTTCCCGGTCAGCGAGAAAGTCGTCCTCGATTTCGACCAGCTCTAAGCGACACCCGCAGCAGCGAGCTCTGCGCGCGAAGCGTTTGCCACCCGTGCATTCGCGAGCAGGGCTCGCTCCTGCAAAGAAATAGAAAAGCAGTGCCAGCAACACCCCCGTTCGACTCAAGCAGCCTTGCCGTCGGCCGTCGAACGGGTGCCTCGACAATCACAAAAAGAGAGAGCAACCATGACCCCGCAAGACCTCGATCGCATCCGGGAAAACCCGGACTTCATCCAACTGGTCCGCCGCAAGCAACGCCTGACCTGGTCGCTGACCGCCGCCATGCTGGTGATCTACTACGGCTTCGTGCTGCTGGTGGCCTTCGCCCCTGGCGTGCTCGGCCATTCCCTCAATGGAGGCGTCACCAGCGTGGGCATGCTGGTGGGCGTGGCCATCATCCTGCTCTCCTTCGCGCTCACCGGCATTTATGTGAAGCGCACCAACGTCCTCGACCCGCTGAACGACAAGGTCAAGCAGGAGTGCGGCCAATGAAAGCACTCGCTTCCCTGCTGCTCGCCGCCGGTCTCCTGGCCTCCCAGGGCGCGTTCGCCGCCGACGCCGCCACGCGTCCGCTGAACTGGAACGCCATCTACATGTTCCTCGCGTTCGTGCTCTTCACCCTCGGCATCACCCGCTGGGCCGCCTTGCGCACGCGCTCGGCCGCGGACTTCTATACCGCCGGCGGCGGCCTCACCGGCTTCCAGAACGGCCTGGCCATCGCCGGCGACATGATCAGCGCGGCGTCCTTCCTCGGCATTTCCGCGATGATGTTCATGAACGGCTACGACGGCCTGTTGTACGCACTGGGCGTACTCGCCGGCTGGCCGATCATCCTGTTCCTGATCGCCGAGCGCCTGCGCAACCTGGGCAAGTACACCTTCGCCGACGTGGTGTCCTATCGCCTGGAGCAGAGCCCGATCCGCATCACCGCCGCCTTCGGCACCCTGACCGTGGCGCTGATGTACCTGGTGGCGCAGATGGTCGGCGCCGGCAAGCTGATCGAGCTGCTGTTCGGCCTCTCGTACACCCAGGCCGTGATGCTGGTGGGCGTGCTGATGGTCTGCTACGTGACCTTCGGCGGCATGCTGGCCACCACCTGGGTGCAGATCATCAAGGCGGTGCTGCTGCTGTCCGGCACCAGCTTCATGGCCTTCATGGTGCTCAAGCATTTCGGTTTCAGCACCGAGGCGATGTTCGCCGCTGCGGCCTCCGTACACGCCAAGGGCGCGGCCATCATGGCGCCGGGCGGCCTGCTGTCGAACCCCATCGACGCCATTTCCCTCGGGCTCGGCATGATGTTCGGCACCGCCGGCCTGCCGCACATCCTGATGCGCTTCTTCACCGTGAGTGACGCCAGGGAAGCGCGCAAATCGGTGTTCTACGCCACTGGCTTCATCGGCTACTTCTACCTGCTGCTGATCGTGGTCGGCTTCGGCTCCATCGTCATGGTCGGCACCAACCCGGAATTCCGCGATGCGGCCGGCGCCATCATCGGCGGCGGCAACATGGTGGCGGTGCACCTGTCCCACGCGGTTGGCGGCAGCCTGTTCCTCGGCTTCATCTCCGCCGTGGGCTTCGCCACCATCCTGGCGGTGGTGGCTGGCCTCGCGCTGTCCGGCGCCTCGGCGGTGTCCCACGACCTGTACGCCTGCGTGATCCGCAAGGGCAGGGCCAGCGAGCGTGAGGAAATGCGCGTGTCGCGTATCGCCACCCTGTGCATCGGCGTGCTGGCGGTGATCCTCGGCCTGCTGTTCGAGTCGCAGAACATCGCTTTCCTCTCCGGCCTGGTGCTGGCCATCGCCGCCTCGGTCAACTTCCCGGTGCTGTTCCTCTCCATGTTCTGGAAAGGCCTGACCACCCGTGGCGCCGTCGCCGGCAGTTTGGCCGGCCTGGTGTCCGCCATCGCCCTGCTGGTGTTGAGCCCCGCCGTCTGGGTCAACGTGCTGCACCACGACAAGGCGCTGTTCCCCTACTCCAACCCGGCGCTGTTCTCCATGGGCCTGGCCTTCCTCAGTGCCTGGCTGTTCTCGGTGACCGACGCCTCCGAGCGTGCCAAGCAAGAGCGCGGCCGTTACCTGGCCCAGTTCATCCGCTCCATGACCGGCATCGGCGCAGCCGCCGCCAGCCGCCACTGAGCCCTGAGCAACCGGACAATGGATAGAAGAACAATGCCCCACAGTCGCACACTCGCGCCGCTCGTTGCGACGCTCACCCTGCCCCTAGCCACCTCGGCGCTGGCGGATTTCATCGAAGACAGCAAGGGCAGCCTCGAGCTGCGCAACCACTACATCAACCGCGACTTCCGCCAGGACGGCGCACCTCAGTCCAAGGCCGAGGAATGGGGCCAGGGCTTCACCGCGCGCATCGAGTCGGGTTTCACCGAAGGCACCGTGGGCGTCGGCCTGGACGCCATCGGTGAACTGGGCGTGAAGCTGGACGCCAGCCGCGACCGTCGTGGCACCGGCCTGCTGCCCTTCGGCCCGGTGTCGAAGGAGCCGGTGGACGACTACAGCGAGCTGGGCCTGACCGCCAAACTGCGCGCCTCCCAGAGCGTGCTGCGCCTGGGCACCCTGCAGCCGCTGCTGCCGGTGGCGACCTACAACGACACCCGTCTGCTCTCTTCAACCTTCCAGGGTGGCATGCTGACCAGCCAGGAAATCAGCGGCCTGACCTTCAACGGCGGCCGCCTGACCCGCACCAACCTGCGCGACTCCTCCGGCCGCGACGACATCGGTTTCGGCGCCGCCACCAGCGACGCCTTCAACTTCGCCGGCGGCACCTACGCCATCAACCCGCAGCTGGCGGTGAGCTACTACTACGGCCTGCTGGACGACATCTACCGCCAGCAGTTCGTTGGTCTGGTGCACACGCTGCCGCTGTCCGGCGGCTTCAACCTGAAAAGCGACATCCGCTACTTCGACAGCCGGGGCGATGGCGTCGAGCGCGCGGGGGAGATCGACAACCGCAACTTCAACGGCATGTTCAGCCTGGGCAAGGGCGCCCACCGGTTCAGCGCGGCGTTCCAGCGCATGTCCGGCGACAGCGCCTTCCCCTTCCTCAATGGCGGCGACCCCTACGTGGTCAACCTGGTGACCTTCAACACCTTCACCCGCGCCGAGGAAGATGCCTGGCAACTGCGCTACGACTACGACTTCGCCGCACTGGGCGTTCCAGGTCTGACCTTCATGACCCGCTACGTCGACGGCGGCAACGTCAAGACCGCCAGCGGCGACGATGGTGAGGAATGGGAACGCGACAGCGACCTGGCCTATGTGATCCAGAGCGGTTCCCTCAAGGGCCTGAGCCTGCGCTGGCGCAATGTCACCTTCCGCTCCGGCAACGGGCTGACGACCGACCTCGATGAAAATCGCCTGATCCTCGGCTACACCCTGACCCTCTGGTGAACAGCAGAAAAACCGAACCCTTGTAGGAACGAGCTTGCTCACCAAAGCCAGCTCCCGGTGCGCGAGCAAGCTCGCTCCTACATGAACACCAAACCGACGCCGGTGCCCCTGCACTGGCCTTCACGGAGATTTCCCCATGAGTAACGCCTCCACGCTGCAAAGCTTCATCGGCGGTCGCTGGATCGGCCAACACGGTTCCCAGGCACTGCGCAGCGCCATCGACGGCAGCACCCTCTTCCGCACCCACGAGGAAGCCCTGGACTTCTCCGAAGCCGTCGAACATGGCCGCAAGCGCGGCATCGCCAGCCTCATGGCCATGGACTTCCAACAGCGCGCGGCTCGCCTCAAGGCCCTGGCGCTGTACCTGACCGAACACAAGGAACAGCTCTACACGCTGTCCCGCCACAGCGGCGCCACCCGCGCCGACAGCTGGATCGACATCGAGGGCGGCGCCGCCACCCTGTTCAGCTACGCCGGCGTCGGCGCCCGCGAGCTGCCCTCCGGCAACATCGTCCATGAAGGCCCGGCCATGCCGCTCGGCAAGCAGGGCACCTTTGCCGGCACCCACATCCTGGTGCCCCGTGGCGGCCTGGCCGTGCACATCAACGCCTTCAACTTCCCCATCTGGGGGATGCTGGAGAAGTTCGCCCCGAGTTTCCTCGCCGGCATGCCCTGCATCGTCAAGCCGGCCACCGCCACCAGCTACCTGACCGAAGCCGCCGTGCGCCTGATGCATGAATCCGGCCTGCTCCCGGAAGGCAGCCTGCAACTGATCATCGGCAGCACCGGTGACCTGCTGGACCGCCTGCAAGGCCAGGACGTGGTGACCTTCACCGGCTCCGCCGACACCGCTGCCAGGCTGCGGGTGAACGCCAACTTGATTCGCAACTCCGTACCCTTCAACGCTGAGGCGGACTCGCTGAACTGCGCCATCCTCGCCCCGGAAATCACCCCGGACGATCCGGAGTTCGACCTCTTCGTCAAGGAAGTGGCCCGCGAGATGACCGTCAAGGCCGGCCAGAAGTGCACCGCCATCCGCCGTGCCATCGTCCCCGCCAAGCACATCGACGCCGTGGCCGAACGCCTGCGCGATCGCCTGTCCAAGGTGGTGGTCGGTGACCCGGCCGTGGAAGGCGTGAAGATGGGTGCCCTGGCATCCCACGCCCAGCAGGCCGACGTGGCCGAGCGCCTGGATGCCCTCCTGCAGAGCAGCGACCTGCTGTTCGGTGCCCGTGACGGTTTCGCCCCGCGCGGCGACGGCGTGAACGAAGGCGCCTTCTTCGCCCCGACCCTGCTGCGCTCCCGTGACCCGCACGCCGAAGGCGGTGCCCACGACATCGAGGCCTTCGGCCCGGTGAGCACCCTGATGGCCTACGACGATATCGACGAAGCCATCGCCCTGGCGGCCCGTGGCAAGGGCAGCCTGGTGGCCAGCCTGGTCACCAAGGACCCGGCCGTCGCCGCCCGCGTAGTGCCGCAAACCGCCGCCCTGCACGGCCGCCTGCACATCCTCGACCGCGAGTCCGCCGCCGAATCCACCGGCCACGGCTCGCCCCTGCCGGTACTCAAGCACGGCGGCCCCGGCCGCGCCGGTGGTGGTGAAGAACTGGGTGGCCTGCGCGCGGTGAAGCACTACCTGCAGCGCACCGCTGTCCAGGGCTCGCCCACCATGCTGGCTGCCGTGACCCGCGAGTACGTCCGCGGCGCCAAGGTGATCGAGACCGAAGTGCATCCGTTCCGCCGCTACTTCGACGAGCTGCAGATCGGCGAATCCCTGCTGACCCACCGTCGCACCGTGACCGAGGCCGACATCGTCAACTTCGGCTGCCTGTCAGGCGATCACTTCTACATGCACTTCGACGAGCTGGCCGCCAGGGAATCCCAGTTCGGCAAGCGCATCGCCCACGGCTACTTCGTGCTTTCCGCCGCCGCCGGCCTGTTCGTCTCCCCGGCTCCGGGCCCGGTACTGGCCAACTACGGCCTGGACAGCCTGCGCTTCATCACCCCGGTGGGCATCGGCGACACCATCCAGGCGCGCCTGACCTGCAAGCGCAAGATCGACCAGGGCAAGAAGAGCCCCAAAGGCGAGCCGCAAGGCGTAGTCGCCTGGGACGTGGAAGTCACCAACCAGAACGGCGAGCTGGTGGCCAGCTACGACATCCTCACCCTGGTGCTGAAACGCCCGGAAGCTGTTTGAACCGAGTCGCTGCGTGAGTTTACGACCGGCCTTCGGGCCGGTTTTTTTTACCCTGCTCGGACACGCTCACTTGTGGGAGCGATTTCAATCGCGATTCAAATCGAAGATTTGCCGGGAACAGCTGCGCCGTCCATTCGCGAATAAATTCGCTCCCACAGGAATGCCCGGCAGCCCCGACAAGGCGCTGGCGTTCCGAATCTGGCACGCAGGCTCAAGCCCTTGGCAAGCAGGCACAAGGCCGGCATTCGGCAACTCCTTAGTATCCGGTCGCAGAAACGCTCCCCTGCCAATATCAAGAAGAAGGAAGCCTTGCGATGTCCCGGTCGAACCTGTTCCGACTCTCCACCCTCGCGCTGCTGGTGGGCGCCGCTACCCAGGCTGGCGCCTATGAGCTGTACGCCGATGAAGACACTCACCTGAACGCTACCCTGGAGGCCGTGTACGGCTTCTTCCACAGCCAGGAGAACTACGCCATCACGGGCTCGAAGAGCGAGGGATCGTCGTCCTGGCGCGAGGGCTACGCCAAGTACGGCATCAGCTTCGACCAGGGGCTGGCGGGGGCCGGCACCAGTTACGGCGCCTTCAACATGCTCAGCTCCGGCACCTGGGGTGATGGTGACGCGGCGGGCTTCACCGATGGTTCCGAGCGCACGACCAAGATCGAAGACGCCTACCTCGGCTGGCGTTCCGGCCAGTCGTTCGAGGCACTGGGTGAGGACGGCGTGGACTTTTCCTTCGGCCGCCAGAACCTGATGATCGGCGACGGTTTTCTCATCAACGGCGATGCCCTGAACCTCGGCAAGGGCCTTGCCGACGGCGAGTTCAACCGGGGTGGCGCCTATTGGCTGGCCGCACGCAAGGCGTTCGACCAGACCGCCGTGCTGCGCCTCGGCGGCAAGGATGGCCTGCGTGGCGACCTGATGTGGCTCAAGTCCGACAACCGCGCCCAGGCCAAGCCCGAAATGCTGGTGGGCAACCTGGAGCATGTATCCGCAGCCGGCACCCTGGGCCTGACCGCCATCGACATCCGCGATATCGACGAAGAGTTCGCATCGCCCTTCCAGGCCGAGCGCGACGGCATGAAGACCTACAGCGTGCGCGGCCAGGGCAATGCCGGGGTCGAGAACCTGTTCCTTTCCGGTGAGTACGCCTGGCAGGACAAGAAGAACGTCGACGACGAGAACGCCTGGTACCTGGAAGCCGGCTGGACCTTCTCCGAGGTGGCCTGGAGCCCATACGTCAGCTACCGCTACAGCCGTTTCTCGGAAGGTTACGACGCGCTGTTCACCGGTTTCAGCCGTGGCTACGGCACCTGGTTCCAGGGTGAGGTGGCGGCCAACTACGCCGGCCCGTTCAACACCAACACCCAGGTCCACCACGTCGCCTTCAAGGTGTCGCCGCTGGAGAACCTGAGCCTCGGTGCCCTGTGGTTCGACTTCAACACCCTGGACCGCGACCTGGGCAATACCGACGGCCGCGAACTGGATCTCTACGCCGAATGGGCGGTGAGCGACAACCTGATCGTCATGCCGCTGGTCGGCCTCTACAAGCCTGACCGCAGCGCGGAAGAAGGTGGCACCCAGCTCGGTGGCGACGACAGCAACCTCTACAGCCAACTGGTGTTCGTCACCACTTTCTGAACCCATCCGGGGCGGTGACGCCCCGGTTCCTCATGCGGCCGTTCCCCATGTCCAGCCCCAGCCTCAGCATCCAAAGCAAGATCACCCTGCTGGCAAGCCTCTGCCTGATCCTGGTGGTGGGCCTGCTGGTCGGCCTGTCGCTATACCAGACCCGCGCCAGTACCGAACGGGTCAAGGATTCCAGTGGAGCCATGCTGGCCGAAGCCGCGCGCCTCAACCTGCAGGCCCAGGGCAAGGTCCAGGCCCTGCAGATCCAGCGCAGCTTCACCCGCACCCACGAATATGGCCTGGGCCTGGCGCGGCACCTGCTCTACCTGCGTGAGCGCGCCGCCCGTGGCGAGATGAATGCCGAAACCCTGCGTTCCGAACTGACCGGCGAACTGCGCAAGGCCGTCGAACTACGTCCGGAGCTGCTCGGCCTGTTCCTCATCTTCCAGCCCGATGCCCTCGATGGGCGCGACGCCGAGTTCAAAGGCCGCGGCGACCTCGGCAGCAACGACGCCGGGCGCTTCGCGCTGTACTGGCTGCAAGCCAGGCCGGGTGAGTTGCAAGCCGTGCCAGGCGACGAAAAGCTGCTGGCCGATACCGCCCCCGGCCCCAGCGGCGCGCCCTTCAACGCGTTCTTCACCTGCCCGCGAGACAGCGGGCAACTGTGCTTGCTGGAGCCCTATTTCGACGAGTCTTCGGGCAGCCGCAAGCTGGTCACCAGCGTCGCCTTCCCACTGCTGGAGCACGGCAAGGTACTGGCGGTGATCGGACTGGATATAAGCCTCGACAGCCTGCAACAGGACGCCCTGGCCAGCAGCCGCGAGCTCTATGAAGGCAACGGTCGCGTCAGCATCATCAGCCCGTCGGGCGTGGTTGCCGGTCACAGCCAGGATGCCGGCCAGCTCGGCAAGCGCGTGCAGGCCGTGCTGCCGGAACAGGCAAGCGGGGTCCTGGACTTCCTCGGCCGCAACGAACCCCATGCGTTCATCGACAAGGGCCGGATCAGCGTACTGCAGCCGCTCTCCCCTATCGCCGGGGCAAAGCCCTGGGGCGTGCTGCTGGGCGTGCCGCAACAGGTGCTGCTGGCACCTGCCGAAGCCTTGAAGGTGCAGATGGACGACGAGCGCCTGCAAAGCTCGATGCTGGAGTTCACCCTCGGCTCCGTCGCGGCCCTGCTCGGGGTCGCCATGATCTGGCTGGCCGCCCGTGGCGTCACCCGCCCGCTGCTGCGCCTGGCCGCCATGCTGGAAAACATTGCCGACGGTGAAGGCGACCTCACCCGGCGCCTGACCTACGCCCGACGTGACGAGCTGGGCCGCCTGGCGCTGGCTTTCAATCGTTTTCTCGACAAGCTGCAACCGGTGATCGCCAAGGTCCAGGGCTCGGTGCGAGACGCCCGTGACACCGCCGACCAGTCGGCGCTGATCGCCCGCCAGACCAGCGAAGGCATGCAGCAGCAGTTCCGCGAGATCGACCAGGTCGCCACCGCCCTGCATGAAATGTCCGCGACTGCCAACGCCTCGGCTCAGAGCGCGGCGCAGGCTGCCGACGCCGCGCGCAACGCCGACCAGGCCAGCCGCGAAGGCCTGGACGTGATCACCCGCACTACCGACGCCATCCAAGCCCAGGCGCGGGATATGAGCGAGGCCATGGCTCAGCTCCAGACGCTGGCCCAGAGCAGCGAGCAGATCGGTTCGGTGCTGGAGGTGATCCTTTCCATCGCCGGGCAGACCAACCTGCTGGCCTTGAACGCCGCCATCGAAGCGGCCCGCGCCGGTGACGCCGGACGTGGCTTCGCCGTGGTGGCCGATGAGGTGCGCAGCCTGGCGCGCCGGACCCAGGATTCGGTGGAAGAGATCCGCCAGGTGATCCTCGACCTGCAGAACGGTACCCGCGATGTGACCCGGGCCATGCAAGGCAGCCACGGCCTGGCCCAGGAAAACGTCAGCCAGGTGCAGCAGGCGGTCACCGCGCTGGAACGCATCGGCCACGCGGTCAACCTCATCACCGAGATGAATCTGCAAATTGCCAGTGCCGCCGAGGAACAAAGCAGCGTCGCAGATGAGATCAACCGCAACGTCGAGGCCATCCGCGACGTGACCGAATCCCTGTCCGGCCAGGCCGAGCAGTCGGCGCAGGTCAGTCGTCAGCTCAATGACCTGGCCAACCATCAGCAGGGGCTGATGCAGCAGTTTCGCGCCTAGGGCTCAAAAGGCCCTGGCGCGCTCTTGGGCGGCCCGTCCGCCACTCCCCGCCGCCGCCGGCCTGAAGGACTATCCGTCCCGACTGGTCGGTGGCACTCCAACTTTCCAGTCGCGCAGGTGTGACCGCCTCCCGGGCAGGCCGCGTCATCGAAGAAAACCTCCCTGCCCACAGAAGTCCCCATGCATCCACTTCGCAAAGCGCTGCACAACGAGCTGCACTCGCGGCCGTCGATCTACTTCCGTGATCCGGCCAACGTCTATCACTTCGCCTTTTCCGATGCCGAGGACGTCTGCGACGCCCTGGTGGACCGCCTCAACCAGGCCGCCGACGCGCCACTGGCCAGCAATGGCTCGCAAGGCCTGCTGCGCATGGGCGAGAACACCCTGAAATGGGAGCGCCATACCGAGTTCTTCACTCTCACCCTGGTGGTACCGCGTGCGCCGGGCGACCCGTTGTGGCCGCCGCTGCCGGAAACGCTGGAAAGCCTGGTGAGCGAGCACCGCAATCTGCTGATCAATGCCGACCAGGTGCTGGTGGAGTCGGACGCGAACTGGGCGGGTGACACGGCAGCCTACGGATTCAAGGACCCGTCCGGGTCCACCCTGGGGGGCGGCGATGCCATCGCCTGGTCGGACTTCCGCCTCACCGAGGACGGCGTCAACCGCATCCTGCTGGTCAACCGCCGGCTCAATGCCTATCGCCTGGGCCGGATGATCCGCCGCCTGCTGGAAATCGAGACCTACCGCATGATGGCCTCCCTCACCCTGCCGGTGGCCCAGGCGGTGAGCCTGCAGTTGAAGGAGTACGACAAGGAGCTGACCAACCTCTCCGACCGCAATGCCGAGGGCAAGGGCAGCGCCAAGGAGCTGTCGACGGATATCGCCGCCCTTTCCGCCCGTATCGTGCGCAGCACCGCCCGCACCCGCCAGCGCTTCAGTGCCACGGAGGCCTACGCGCAGATCGTTTTCGAGCGCATCAACGAGCTGCGTGAATCCCACATCGACGAATGCCAGCGCCTGGGAGTCTTCATCGAACGACGTTTCCGACCCACGGTGCGCTACTGCGCCGCCACCGACCAGCGCCTGGTGCGCCTGGGCCAGAGCGTGGCGAATCTCAGTGACCTGCTGCGGGCACGGGTCAATGTGGAGGTGGAAGAACAGAACTCGGAAATCCTGCGCAGCCTGAATGCCCGCGCCGATACCCAGATCAAGATCCAGAAGGCGGTGGAAGGCCTGTCGATCATCGCCATCAGCTACTACCTGCTGAGCCTGTTCAAGCTGTTCTACGGCGGCCTGCATACTCTCGGCCTGGATGTATCACCGAAGACCGCGATCCTGGTGATGACGCCGGTGGTGGCGCTGATCCTGGGCGCGATCGTCCTGCGGATCAGGAAGGCGAAGGGGCACTGATCCTGTTACCAGAAAGGCCTGCAGGGGCGATTTCAATCGCCAAGGGCAGCGAAGCCGCCCCCTGCACGTCCGATGGGCAGGCCTGCGGCCTGCCTGGCGAATGAATTGGCCCCCATAAATGAGCGCCAGCAGCACGGGATGGCCGGAGGCTGGATGGGTGGATTGATTCGCGATTGACCACGCCCTCGACCCAGCCCTTTCCCGAAGTGAGAGGGAGCCATTCCGTGCCGGATATTGCGCCGGCACTCTGGAACCGCCGTGGGGCGGAACTCGCTTGTTACGTCCACCAGCGGACCTCGGAACTGGCACCGATGGTGGATCGATGAAGCATGATCCACCCTGCTCACCAAGGGCCGTTTTCGGCAGCGGCAGAAATCGCAGGCAAAAAAAGACCCGGCAATTTGCCGGGTCAATAACCGTGATTAGCCTGATGAGGAGATAATCTGATGAGTCCGAAATCTGGGCTTGTCAGCTTATCCAGCTGGCCGCGGGGCCAGTGAGGCGAATAATAATGATTCTCATTTTTTGGTCAAGCGAAATTTGCCAACAGATGTGAATCAATTCCATTTACCGACCAATGGTCCGGCCTCCCGACCTTCTCACGTCAGCTCCAGCCCCACCTCCGCCAGCGTCCGGCGATAGCATTCGCGCAGCGGTTCCAGGCGGCTCCACACCTGCCCCGCGCATTCATCCAGGGCGATATGGCTGCTGGCGCGCACGCGGTCATCCAGGCCGCATCCCCGATAGAACGCATTCACCACATCGACCATGGGTTCGCGCTGGTTTTCCATCAGCACCGCGGCGTGGGCCAGCACCACATGGCGGCTATCGCCGTGGCGGCGGCGCCAGCGTTGTGCGGTGCCGACCAACTTGCGCGACGCCAGGGTGACGTTGTAGCGGCCGTCGCAGAAGGCGCCGTCCACTTCGCCCAGCCCCCCTTCCAGCCCCATGCCGGCCAGCCAGTCCAGCATCGGATGGCAGAGCCGCAGATAGGCGTTCTCGATGCGGGTCATTTCGCTCTCGCGAGGCGGCAAGGCGTAGGCCAGCGCCACGTTCAGCACGGCGGGCGATTGCGGCACGGGCTCGCCGCCGCTGTCGCGCAGGGCCACTGGCCAGCCCAGTGCCTGGCATTCGGCCTCGGCCTCTGCGAACCCCGCCAGGCGGCTCATGCGTTGCGGCATTACCAGCGCCGCCTCCTGCGGTCGCCACAGCAGCAATGCGCACTCCTGCTCGCCCTGCTGGATGCGTTCCAGCAGCTGGCGCTCCGCGTCCAGCCCCTCGCCCACCGCGAATCGTGAAACCTGGTGCATGTCTCCTCCCGCACAACGTCAAATTTCCAGCGAACACTTGCAGCTCGCGCACTGCCGTTCCAAGCCATTAATCCACTTGCACTTTCTTGCCGCTCATGACGCTTGTTTGGCCGCCAGTCCGCCAGGGGTGGTTTTCACCCAGATCAATGATGGCACCCGGCGATCGCCTCCTATAACTTTGTTGCAACCTGTTTCCAGAGCGCAGTTCGGGCTTCGACCGGCAATCACTACAGAGCCAACAAGGCCAACCGGTACGAGGTGCTCCAGGAGCAGTCAGAGCGATCGAAATCTCACTGTCCATCAAGCTGTGGAGGACCGCAGCCGTGAAGACCTATCGCTTGAGTTCCAGGGGAATCTCGCTTGTCGCCCGGAATGACACCGACGACGCGAAGCAACAATCAGAACAGCCCCTCGCCGGCACCAACCGCCGCGCTTTCCTGAAATGGTCCGCTGCCGCCAGCGCCCTGCCCTTGCTGCTCACCGAACGCGACAGCCAGGCCAAGGATAGCGACACTTCGGCAGTCACCAGCCCGAAGACCACGCCGTGGAAGGAATTCCTTCCCAACCAGATGAGCCCGCTGAACCCGGTCAGCGTCCTGCATGGCGCCGACGGGGTGCAGGAAGTCGCGCCAACTCCAGGCGCAGACGCCGAACACGGTGAGTGCGGCCGCAAACCGCACCAACGCTACGACGAGCTGGGTGCCGACCCCACGATGTATGAAATCAACGTGGTGGAACGCCCGTGGAAAGCCCATCCCGACCTGCCGGAAACCAGGGTCTGGAGCTACCGTGCCGCCGACTCGACGCCAGACAGCTTCAGTCCGATCATCTTCGCCCGCTACGGCCAGCCGGTGCTCTGCCGCTTCCACTGCAAGCTGCCCAAGGATCACGTCGGCGTGGGCGTCCCCTATATCTCCGTGCACCTGCACAACCTGCACTGCCCTTCGGAAAGTGACGGTTTCCCCGGCGACTTCTTCAGCGCCCACAAGCAGGGCCTGACCCTGGACTACAAGGGCGAGTACAAGGACCACTTCTACCCCAACGTCTATGCAGGCCTGGATGAGATGCAGAACGGCATCGGCGACTTCCGCGAAGCCCTGGGCACCCTGTGGTTCCACGACCACACCTGGCAGGCCACCTCGCAGAACGTGGTGCGCGGGATGTTCGGCTTCTACGTCCTCTTCGACCATCTCGACTCGGGCAACGAGAAGGACCCGAGCCCCGAAGCCCTGCGTCTGCCCAGCTACCCGTACGACTACATGCTGAGCTTCAACGACATGCGCTTCGACTCGAAGGGCCAGCTCGTCTTCGACCGTTTCAGCCCCGACGGCACCCTGGGCGACAAGATCCTGGTCAACGGCAAGATCGAGCCGGTGCTGCGGGTGGCCCGCCGCAAGTACCGCCTGCGCCTGCTCAACGCCGGCCCGTCGCGCTTCTACGAGTTCTACCTGAATGACAGCAAGGGCAAGGCGCAGACCTTCACCTACATCGCCAACGACGGCAACCTGCTGCCGGCACCGATCCGCAACATGGGCAAGGTGCATCTGGGCGTCGCCGAGCGTGCCGACCTGGTGGTGGACTTCTCCAAGTACCCCATCGGCACCGAGCTGTTCCTCACCAACCGCCTGATCCAGGAGACCACCAAGGGCCCGGACAAGGTGGACGGCTCCGGCACCAGGGTGCTCAAGCTGCTGGTGGATCGCGACCCGCCGGAACAGGACCTCAGCCAGGTGCCCGATGCACTGCGGCCGCTGCGCCCGCTGTGCGACGAGGAAATCGCGCGGGCCAAGGTGCGCCGCTGGGTGTTCGACCGCAAGGGCGGCGAATGGGCGGTCAACGGCAAACCGGAAAACATCCTCGACACCAGCGCCAAGATCGACAAAGGCGAGTGCGAGATCTGGGAACTGGTCAACGAAAGCGGCGGCTGGCAGCACCCCGTGCATATCCACTTCGAGGAAGGCCGCATCCTCAGCAAGACGGTCAACGGCCTGCCGGTGGCCCTTCCGGAACACGAGCGAGGGCGCAAGGACGTCTATGTGCTCGGCAAGAACGAGGCGGTCAGGGTGTTCCTGCGCTTCCGCGATTTCACCGGCAAGTACGTCATGCACTGCCACAACGTGATCCACGAGGACCACGGCATGATGCTGCGCTGGGACATCGAGGACGACACGCCCCCCGAACCGCCAGCCGGATGCGGCGCCAGCTGATCACCGCCAATCCTCGATCGTGACTGGAGATGCCAGATGAACACTCGCAGAAACCTGCTGCTCGGCGCCGGTATGGCTGCCGCGGGCCTGGCCGCGCTGGGCACCGGCCTGGCGGGCCGCAACTGGGCCGCCCCGGAATCCGAGTACGCCGAGGGCGACAGCTTCGGCGCCCGCTACTTCCCCAACCTCACGCTCTACACGCACCTGGGTAAGCGCGTGAAGCTCTACGACGACCTCATGCGTGACAAGGTGGTGGCCTTCAACATGATGTACACGATGTGCGGCGGCCTCTGCCCCACCATGACCGCCAACCTGCGCGGCACCCAGAAGCTCTTGGGCGACCGTGCCGGGAGGAATGTCTTCATGTACTCCATCACGCTGCAGCCGGAACTGGACACGCCGGAGATCCTCAGGGAATACGCCGAGTCCCATCATGTCGGGCCGGGCTGGCTGTTCCTCACCGGCGACCCGGCTGACCTGGAGAAGCTGCGGCGCAAGCTCGGCTTCTTCGACCCGGACCCGGTGGTGGATGCCGACCGCACCACGCACATCCGCATGGTGCGCATCGGCAATGACCGCTATGACCAGTGGACCATGGCCTCGGCGCGCTCCCAGCCCGAGCAGCTGGTGGCGGTGATCAACATGGTGGACCGGACGGTGGACTTCACGTCGCACGACGGGAAGGATGCGAGCCTGCGGGTTTGAAGCGAAACCAGGGAGGCTTCACGTGTGGGAGCGATTTCAATCGCGATGCAGGACGCAGTCCTGCCGGGAATACCAGAGCGGCTACAGCGCCCTTTCCGCGGATGAATTCGCTCCCACAGGGGAGGAGCTCGTCACTGCTCAGCGCACCCGCCCCAGACTCACCGTCAACGGCCAGCTCACCCGGCGGGTGCTGGCCGGGTCGCCCCAGGCCTGCTGGAAACGTTCGCGCAACGGGTCCAGGGGGTCGCTGCCGTGGGCGGATTTGTAAGTGCCCAGCGCCGACCAGCTTTCCAGGTAACCCAGCAGGCGCGCCAGGTCCCACTCGGCATCCAGGGTGAAGGGCGGCACCTCGATGCGCTCGAACGGGAACGGCAGGGTGCGATAGCCCTGCTCCACGTGCTTGCGCCCCTCCGCCCAGTAGCTACCGAGGATATCGCTATAGAGGTGATCGACCAGTGCATCGACTTGTGGCGCGATTGTCGAGCGGTTGTAGGAGATCACCGCCAGCAACCCACCCGGCCGGCTCACGCGGCGCACTTCTGCATAAAAGCGGTCCAGGTCGAACCAGTGCAGTGCCTGGGCGACCAGGGTCAGGGACACGCTGCCGGCGGCCAGCGAGGTCTGTTCCGCTGGTTCGCAGCGGTAGTCGATGTTGGACGCCGGCTCGGCCCGCGCCAGTTGCTGGGCACTGACATCGGTGCCGACCACCTGCTGGAAGTGCCTGGCCAGGTCAGTGGTGGCCTGGCCAGTGCCGCAACCGCAGTCCCAGGCCAGGGCCTGGTCCGGCGCCTGCTGACTGAGCCAGGCGATCAGGGCGGGGTCATAGGTGGGGCGATTGGCACGATAGGCGTCGGACTGGCGGGTGAAGAGCGCGCGGGTATCGGACATGGCAGGAATCTGCTTCGGGTCGCTGGGATTGCCAGCATAGCGCGGGTGGTCTGTCAGCAGTGACGGGGCTTTTGTGGGCGCGAATTCATTCGCGAAACCGCGCGGGCGGATCAGAACACGGACTGCGCTGCAGTCCTTCGCGATTGAAGCCGCTCCTACAGGTAGGTGCCCCGGCATCCCCACATCGCTACTTCACGATGGCCAGCTCGAACGAGCCCTGGTCGGCATGCTCGTGCACCTGCATCCCCGCCTCGCTCAGGGCGAGGTCCTGCAGGGGGCGCTTGAAGGGTTTGTTGTCCAGGGTCTGCAGGCTGCGGTCTTCGTCGGTGGTCAGCAGCAGCACGTAGCGTTCGCCCTGGTTGGCGCGTACCTGCACGGTGCCTTCGATGAAGGCGTAGCGGTACCAGGTTTCGCCATGGAGCTGGTAGACGGCGTCGCTCACCAGGCGTGTCGGGCGCTTGGCTTCATCGAGGAACAGCAGCGACGGGTAGACCACCTGGCGATTGGCGAAGCTGCGGATGCGCAGGCCATAGCTGTGTTGCGAGCGCGGTAGTTTCAGGGCGCTGTAGTAACTGCGGCCCATGGGGAAATCGAAACTGGGCGACAGGTTGTTCAGCTCCTCGAAGCGCGGTTCCTCGACCGAAACCTCGGTGAAGGCGTCATCCGGGAGCTGGCCGCAGCAGCGGTCCACCAGGCTCTGGTAGAGCGCCTCGCCCTGCTCTTCGCTGCCTTCCAGCAGGGCCTTCATGGCGGCCGTGGGCTGGCCGTCCAGGGAAGGCAGCAGCGCGGCCTTGCGCTTGAACTCCAGTTCCCGCGCCTCGGTGTAGGCGATAGGGCCGGGACGTTCTTCGTCGTCGCCGTTTTCCTTGCCGCGCGCGGGCACCGGCGAGTTGTGGGTGCGACCCTGTTCGTCGACCCAGGTGAAATACGCCGGCCCCTGCTCCGGGCGCGAATAGCCACGGCCTTCGAGCACGTCCGAGTCGACGTACTCCTCCGAGCGCTGGCCGTTGGGCAGGACGAAGTTGCGTTGCCCCGATTCCACCTGCCCCGCCGCGTAGAAGCTGTTCTGCAGATTGCCGCTGGCATCCACCCAGGTGAAGTAGCGCCGCTTGCTTTCGCCGGCCTTGGCATTGCCGGGCCAGAGCGTGCCGTCGCCATCCTTGAGGCGCGCCTGGTCGCTCTGGGCGATGCGTTTGGCGGCCTGGCGCTGCTGCTCGCTGTAGCGGCCATCGACGAAGGTGTTGTGCACCCTGCCCTGGTCGTCGATCCAGGTCAGGTAGCGGCCGTTGCTGGCGTGGGCGATGCCGGCGAGGATCAGGGCGAGGAGCAGGATGGGCGCTTTCATCAGAAGGTCGTCTGGTAGGTCAGGGCCAGGATGTAAGCCTTCACCGAGGTCTCGACGTTTTGCCCGGCGTAGGGGTTGTAGACCAGGTTGTCGATGCCGGTGCAGTTGAGGTTGCAACTGGTGTTGGCCTTGGTGCTCTGCTTGGTGGTGAAGTAGTTGAAGCCGATGTCGATGTTGGTGTCCTTGTCCCACCGATAACCCAGGCCAAGTCCATACAGGTGCGCATCGCCGATCGGTGCCAGCACGTCGGCCTTGTCGTCGGGGATGGCTGACGGGCGCCACTCGTAGCCGGCACGCACCGCAAGGCGGTCGGTCCACTGGTACTGCATGCCCAGTGCCCAGCTCCAGGTATCGCGGTAGCCGCGGTCGAGGATGATGCTGCGGTCGGTGGCCTTGCCGCCGCCGAAGTTCTTGGCGATGCGCAGCAGGTCCAGTTCGCGGTCGAACTCGATCTCGAACTCGTTCCAATCGCTGTAGCCGCTCCACTTCACATCAAAGTTGAACTGCCAGCGCTCGAAGGGCTTGAGCTTGATGCCGGTGGAGAAGTTGTCCGGGTAGGTCATGTCCAGGGACGCGTTGCCGACTTCCTCGTCGACATTGCCGAGGGGGAACAGCGGGCTCAACACCTGACCGAAAAGCGAGGACTGCATGCCGGACCAGAAGCCCTGCCATTGCTGGCTGTAGTCCACCCGGTACTTGCCCTGCAGGTGCATGCGCGCCTCGCTCTGGTAGGTGGCGCCCCAGGCGAACCAGTCGGTGGGTTCCCAGAGCACGCCGATGTTCCAGGTCGGCGACAGCGATTGCTGCAGGTCCAGGTCCATGTTGGCCAGGGTGTCGAAGGGGCCGATCTTGCCGCCGCAGACGTTGATGATTCCGGAGACGACCTCACCCATCCCCGGCAGGCAGAGGAATTCGTTGAACAGCCGCGTCAGCCCGGTGAGGAAGCCCGGGTTGCGGAAGTCCTGGTTGAGCGCCATGGCCTGGTGGGAGAAGCCGATGGACAGGCCGACCGCCAGCTCGTCGTTCATCTGGTAGCCCACAGAGGGCGAGAAGTAGGTGATGCGCTGCAAGGCGACTTCACGCCCCTGGTAGCGCCCCGGATCGCTGTCGGAATCCCGCGAATAACCCAGGGCCATCGGCGCGTAGACGTTGGTGGCGAAGGTGAATTTGGAGCCCGGCGGATTGATCGACAAGCCCGCCAACGGAGCGAACAGCACCGGTACTTCGGTCATGCCGCCCATGCCGGGCAGGTACATGGCCGGGGTCAGGGTACGGCTGCTGGAGTTGGCCACCGGGTCGTCGTCGAAGCCCAGGAAGCCGTAGTCCTCGGGGGCTTCGAACCTGGCGCGGATGTCCATCACCCCGGTGAGGAACTTCACCGTGGTCTGGCGGCCCTTGAGTTTGGTCAGGGCGGCCGGGTTGTAGTGCACGGCGTCGATCCCCGAGGAATCGGCGGTGATGGCGTTGGCCATGGCCATGGCCTTGGGGTTGCCGATGGTCAGGTCGTTGGCCAGTTGGGCCTGGGCCAGACCCGCCCAGCACAGACCGACCCCGGCGATCGTCCGCGCAAGCGGCGAAAGATGCATGCTCATGAGGTGTTCGCTCGTCGGTTACTGGGCCTTGAGGCCTTTGATGTCGAGGGGAACGGAAAGCCCCAGGAGCACGTCGGGCGAATCCTCGGTCATGCCGAAGCCGGCGTTGACGTTGACGATGTAGTCCGGCGACGTTCGCAGGCCGAGGGAGAAGTTCATGATCGAACTGGTCTGCTCGGTCCCCTCCAGATTCACGTCGCCGAACTTGTAGGTCGGCTTGGTCGTGTACGCCATCTGGTAGGAGGTGGCCAGGGACACGTCGTAGGACAGCGCATAGGCGAAGCCCATGCTGAAGTTGATGGTGTCGCCCGGCTCCACGTCCTGCAGGATGCGCCCGCCGCGCATCTGGTGGATGTCGTGCACCGGCATGTTGTAGGTGTACCCCACCGAGCCGAACAGCACGACCGGGTCTATCACGTAGGACATGTTGGCGCCCACGCCGAGGCTGTAGTAGCCGTTACCGGTGGAGAGATCATTCTCCGAGTTGATGTCGTAGGGGCTCTCGCCGGTGGGCAGGCCGAGGGTGGCGAACAGCGTGGTGACCGGGCGGCCGCGGGTGGACGCCCAGGGTTGCCAGCGCAGCGACGCGGAAATGTCGCCGAGGCTGTAGACGTTCAGGTCGCGCTCGGTGTCGTACTTGGCCACGAACGGCAGGCGCACGCTGAAGGTCAGGTTGTCCCACACCCCGTAGTCGAAGGTGAAGGAGTTGGTGAAGGTGTGCTGGGCCTCGCTCTGGCTGAGCACGCTGTAGACGTTCTGGCCGGTACGGAAGGTCTCGATCTGGGTGTCGCGTACCAGCGAGTAGTCGAAACCGTAGGTGAGCGTGCGCTCGCCTTTCTTCAGCAGCGTGTAGCTCTTCTCGGAGGCCTGGAACACTTCTTCCAGCGCCTTGGCGCTGTCGGCGTCGTCGTCCTTCTTGCTCAGCGCGTCACGCGCATCGTCCACCGAGGTTTCCTCGGCGTGCAGCGGCAGACTGGTACAAAGCACCAGCATGGCCAGCCATGCGTATTCCCTTGGTCCCATGGTGCAATCCCCAGGTCTTTCTTGTTATGAGCGGGTGTCACTTGCGACGGATGTAGCGGATATCGCCCCCCGAACCCAGTTCGTCGATTTCGTTCTGGGTGAATTTGGTGATCTGCGGAAACTCCTGGAACGCCAGCAGGCTGACGATGCGATCGTCCACCAGGCGCAGGTCGCGCTCGGTGAGGGCCATGGCGTTCTGTGGTTCATTGCCCGTGGGAAAGATCACGAAAAGGACGTTCTGGTCCCAGATCTCCTCGAAACGGGCACGGGTGAAACTGATGTTGCCCAGTGCGGGGTCCGCGACGAACACGTGGTCGTTGTAGACGTCGCGCACCACCACGAAATGCTTGAAACCGCCGTAGTGGATCGGAACGATGGCCGGATGCTCAAGGGCGTCGAGGTCGGCGAACTCGGCACGGAAGCCGCCACTCTTGTAACCCAGGGCGCCGACGAAACGCTTCATGTCCAACAGCGAAAAGCCACGGCGCTCGACGATCTTGTCGGCTTCGCCATAGCGCAGCAGGCCTTCCATCACCTGGCGTTCTTCCAGGTTGCGACCCAGGTAATAGTCCAGCAGCGAGGTCAGCGCAGCGGAGCCGCAGCTGTAGTCGTAGGCCTGGCGAATGACGTTGCGGAACTGCAGCTGGCTCATCGGCTCGACCACGGCCGTTTCGCGATACGGGCCGTTGGGCGAAAGGGGCTGGCTGATGTTCACCGCCCCTTGCGGTTGCGGCTTGGTGTCCACCGCCTGGGTGAAGCCGAACAGACCGAGCAAACTGCCAACCAGGATTTCGATCATTGCCGTTCCGACTTCTCGACTCTTTGCGGGGAAAGGCCCCGCCGACGGGGTCGGCGGGGCTTTCCGGATTACAGGATGAACGCGTCTGTCAGTGACCCCAGACCTTGATGGTGGAACCGGACATGTTCATGTTGTTGATGGCCAGGGAACCGATGCTGGCGGCGCTGGAGTCGCCGACGCGGATAGCGCCGACCGACAGCTGGCCGGTGATTGCCGGCAGGCTGATCTGCAGCTTGTCGTTGCCACCGGCGCCACCGTCGATCACGTCGATCTTCAGCGGGTCACTGTCGAGGATGTCGAAGCCGGTGAAGGACACGGTTTCCAGACGCAGGCTGCCAGCGGTGGTGGTGCCACCAGTGGTTTCGGAGTCGGTGTAGACGATGCTGCCGATGGAGCCGTTGAAGCTACCGGAGATGCTGATGCCGTCCTGACCGGTCACACCGGACAGAGCGGAATCGTCCATGGCCTTGAGGTCGGCCTGGGCCATGAACGGAGCGGCGAGTACAGCTGCGGCCAGAGCCAGTTGTTTGAAGCTTTTCATTCTTTTTATCTCCAAAGTTCACAGGTGGGTTGCCCCAGGGCCTGCCGTCGACTCCTGTCATCGGCAGTTGGACCGGCTCACGCCGATCTCCAGGCCGGACACTGCTTCCCTAAGTGCATCCGGCGAGGATTCGTGAAGCACCATGCTTCTCGATCTGGGAACAAAACTACTGAGCCCCTCCCCCGCTGCCAGCCCATCCAAGGGATGGAGGGCAGCTGGGCTCCCCACCTCAGGCCTCGCTCAACAGGCCCATGCTCTTGCCTTTCAGTACCGCCTGGGTGCGGCTACGCACCCCGAGCTTGGCGAACAGGTTGTGCAGGTGCCACTTGATGGTGGCCTCCGACAGGTGCACGGCCTGGGCGATGTCGCGGTTGGAAAGTCCGGCCGCGACGTAGCGCAGGATCTCCCGCTCACGGTGGCTAACATCTTGATTTTCATCGAAAGTTTCAGGATCAACGGAGAGCCGGCGACACTGCTCGCGCAGGCTCTCGGCCACCCCTTGCCAGGCGCCGGCGCGCTTGGGCTCGGCGGTGCGCCAGGCATCCCAGAGCGGCAGCAGCCACAACGCATCGTCCTGGAACAGCCGGCGATAGCCGCGATTCCAGGCCTCTTCCAGGGTGTTCTGGAACAGGTTGAAGGCCTTTTCGCTGTTACCTTTGCGCCAATACGCCACAGAAAGTAACAGCGACAGGCGCAGGCGCCGGTCACGCTGGTGCTCGTCCTGCTGCCGTACCAGGCAATTCTCCAGGCTGGCCTGGGCCCGTTCGGGACGCCGCTCGGTCAGTGCGAGGCGCGCTTCGGTGAGGGCCAGCACCGTGTGAGCATCGGCGTAGCGCGCCAGCGGCAGCACGGACAGGTGCTGCTGCAGCTGCAGGCAGATGCGCTCGGCCTCATTGGGCCGGCGCAACCAGAGCAGGAACTGCACCTTGCACGCCATGCCATGGGCGAAGACCCGTTCATAGCCCGCGCCCTGGAGACCAGCCAACCATTCGTCGAGCTGGACCAGCGCCTGCTCCGCTTCGCCTGCGAAAAAGCGCGCCCGCGCCATCACCAACTGGCCGCGGCTGATCAGTTCCACCGGGGTCGCCACATCACGCCAGGTGGTGGCAAGCGGCAGTTCGGCGAGGATCGCCGCCTGGCGGTCCTGCTCGTACAAGAGATCGGCATAAGCCAGGGCCAAGGGTCCGCCCACCCGGCTGCGCCGGCCGAACACCCGCTCCACCCGCGCGCGGGCGGTCTCGGCGATGGCGCGGCCGCGTTCCAGCTCGCCACTTTCCTTGCAGATCAAGGCCTCGATCAGGCTGGTCATGACGTGCAGGTATTCGCTGTCCGCCAGCTTGAGGTTGTCGCGTGCGACGGCTATGGCCTTGGCGGCTTCGCCGAATTCACCCATCAGCGCATAGGCCGCCGCCTGCACACAGGCCAGGCTGGCGCGGAACACCGGCTGGTTGTCCGGCACCATGGCGAGCCACTGGCGCGCGACCTTGAGGCAGGCTTCGAGCTTGTCCTGATAGAGCATCACCAGGGCCTTGAGCACCTGGGAGGCCGCCAGCAACTCGCCGAGGCCGAAGTGGATCACCTTGCCACGCCCTTGCAGCAGGCGTGTGCTGACTTCCTCGATCAGCGCCTCGGACTCGGCGAAACGCTGCTCGAAGGCCAGTTGCCAGGCATAGAAGATCTGGAACACCGGATGCTCGCGAATGACCTCGGAAGGTACTTCCTTGAGCATCGAGAGAATGCCGTACACGCGGTTGCCGGCGATCAGGCGCGCACCCTGGCGTTCCAGCATCTCGGCGGCGAAGGCGAAGTCGCGGCCGCGCAGGGCGTACTTGATGGCGCGGTCGGGCATGTCGTGGGCTTCGCACCAGCGGGCGGCGGCGTGCAGCAAGGTCGCCGGGTCGGTCTGTCGCGCCAGCCGGCCCTGGAGGAATTCGGCGAACAGGTGATGGTAGCGGAACCACTCGCCCTGCTCGTCAAGGGGAATGATGAAGAGTTGCTCGCGCTGCAAGCGCATCAGCATGTCGAGGCCATCGCGGCGCCCGGTCAGGGCGTTGCAGAGGTCGGCGCAGAAATCGTCCAGCACCGAGGTCTGGTCGAGGAACTGCTGCAGCGGCTGCGGCAGGCTGTCGAGCACATCCTCGGTCAGGTAGTCGGCGATATTGCGCTCGGTACCGCTCAGGCTGGCGAGGAAGGCCGCGCGGTCCGGGTGCCGGGCCAGCGCCAGGCTCGCCAGGTGCAGGGCGGTGATCCAACCTTCGGTGCGGGCGTGCAGCAGGCGCACTTCGCCGTCGGACAGCGGCAGCTGACGCACTTCGCGGAAGTAGGCTCCGGTCTCGTCGAGGGTCAGGCGCAGGTCTTCCGCCTTCAGCAGCAGCGACTCCGACTCGCTGAACAGCATGCGCGGCGTGAAGCGGGTGCTGCTGACCAGGTGGACGTTGGCCGGCAGGTTCTCGATGAGATAGCGCGCGCCCTGATCCAGGGCGACATGGCGGATGCGATGGAAGTCATCGAGCATCAGGTAGAGGTCGCCGTCGATGCGCTTGAGGTCGCCGATGAAGGCGTCGATCACCGCTTCTATGGGCCAGTTCATCTCGCCTTGCAGCAGCCCGACGGTATTGCCGCCGAAGCCGGGCAAGCAAGCATCGACGGCAGCGACCAGGTATTGCAGCAGGCGCAGCGGCTCGCTGTCGGCCTCATCGCAGGACAGCCAGGCGACGTGCGCGCCGTCGGCCTGCAGCTGCTGGCGGAACAGGCTGAGCACGGTGCTCTTGCCGAACCCGGCCGGAGCGCTGAGGACCAGCACACGGCGCTGGCGGGCGAGCTTCAGGCGCTCGATCAGGGCGCGACGCGGCAACACCGGACGGCCGCCGGCGTCGGCCGGGAACAGCTTGGTGCGCAACAGGGGAATCTGGTGCGGACGTGACAGGCAGAGGTCGGTCATGGTTCGAGCAGCCCCAGCTCGCGGGCACGCCGGATCGCCTGGGTCCGGTTACGCACCTTGAGCTTTTCGTAGATGTTGTGCAGGTGCCATTTGACGGTCCCCAGCGCCAGGGCCAGCTGCTGACCGATCTCTTCGTTGGAAAGTCCCTTGGCGGCCAGGCAGACCACTTCGCGCTCACGGTCGGTGAGGCCCTCTTCGAGCACGTCCAGGGATTTGCGCGCCTCCTGCCCCGGCCAGGAGGCCAGCAGGTCGCGGATGAACCCCTGCAGAGCGGGCTGGCGCTCGGCCGACTCCAGCTGCTGGAGCAACTGGCGAATCGCCTCGCCCTCTTCGATGAACAGGCTGCGCACACCTTCGCGCTCGGCGCTGAGCAGACATTGCACCAGCAGGCTGTGGGCCCGCTCCTGGTAGCCCAGCCGCTGGTAGCTGAGGGCCGCCAGCAGGTCCAGGCGCAGGCGCTGCAAGCCGTGCCAGTTGGGCTGGAGCTTGCCGCGCAGCTGGGTGATTTCGTGCAGGGCTTCGCTGAAGTGGCCACGGGCCTGCTGCAGGCGCACGCGGATCAGGCCCTGCACCCAGAGCGCCGAATTGGCGCCTTGGTGGGTACTGCCGCTGGCCAGCTTGTTCCAGTCCACCCCCTTGAAGCGCTGTTCGGCCCGTTTGATGCGGTCCGTGCCGGGCTCCTGGAGCGTCAGCGAAATCTCGTCGGCTACCGCCCGCGCGTAGAAGCGCCAGGACTGGTTGCGCGCGGCGAGATTCTGCATCAGCACCAGGGTGGCCTGGGCTTCCTTGGGCTTGTCCTGCATGCGCTGGATGCGTGCGAGGAACAGCATGCCCTGGGCATAGATGTCGATCGGACGGATGACGTCGATATGGGTCAGGGCCGCTCCAAGGCGCTCTTCCAGACCGTCGAGTCGCCCCTGCTGATAGGCGATGAGGGCCTCGACGATGACCGGCAGCGCCATGGCACGGGACTTCTCGCCCAGGTGCGGCATGACCTGGGAGCGCATCTGGTCGAAGAGCATCTGTGCCTGCTTCACCTGGCCCTGCTCCAGGGCGAGGAGGATTTCCACGTTGGCCAGCTGCATGTCCAGGTAGCGGCCTTCGAGGAAGTGGTTGCGCTGCTGCGCCAAGGCCAGCAGGCGCCGCGCCTGGTCGGGCTGGGCAAGGGTCACCAGCGCCATGGCGCCGATCACCAGGATGGCCACTTCGAGGAAGGCCTGGTTGCGCCCGAGCTGGGCCTCGACCCGCCGCGCGATGGACACGCAGAGTTCGAGGTCGTCCTTCTGCAGGGCAAGGGCGGCCTTCACCGCCAGGGTGGCCAGGTACTTGTCACTGAGCTGGGTCTCGGCACGGGCGGTGCCCCAGCGCGCCAGCAGCTCGTCGAGCATCTGGTTGGCTTCGGGCAGGGCCATTTCCGTGGCGCGGTTCCAGACGTCGGCCAGCACCAGGGTCGGATAACGCTCGGCGATCTCGTCCGGCACCTTCTGCCGCCAGCGATAGATCTTGTTCAACTGGCCACGGTTGATCAGTTCCAGGCCGCAGCCGTCCACCAGCGCCGCGAGCATCTCCGGGTCCTCGGCCAGGCTGGCGTGCTCGATGGCGAGGTTCTGCATGTGATGGTTGGTGAACCAGAGGCTGGCATTGAAGTGCAGTTGCTTCAGGCGCTCCGGATCACGGGCCTTGAGCCGGCTACGGAGGAAATCGGCGAACAGGTGGTGGAAGCGATACCACTGGCGCTCGCGATCCAGCGGCAGGAGGAACAGCTGCAGGGTTTCCAGCCGCTCCAGCAGGGCCTGGCCGTCGTGGCGACCGGTCAGGGCGTTGGCCAGGTCGCCGCTGAGCTGGCTGGCGATGCCCAGGGCCAGCAGGGCGTCCTGCAGATCGGCGGGCAGGTGTTCGAAGACGCTGGACAGCAGGTACTGGCCCACGGTGGCCTGGTCGCTGCCCAGGCATTCCATCT
This sequence comes from Pseudomonas lalkuanensis, assembly GCF_008807375.1. Lineage (NCBI taxonomy): Bacteria > Pseudomonadati > Pseudomonadota > Gammaproteobacteria > Pseudomonadales > Pseudomonadaceae > Metapseudomonas > Metapseudomonas lalkuanensis. Next base: position 3,561,350 of record NZ_CP043311.1, read on the forward strand.
GTTCGCTGGCCTGGGGCTGGTGGCGCAGCCACAGGCTCGCCAGCTGCACGCCTATCGCCCACCCTTCGGTATGGCTGTGAAGTGCCGCCAGTACGGCATCATCCAGCTGCAGGCCGGTGCGGGCCAGGTAGTCGCGGGTTTCCTCGGCCGACAGGCGCAGCTCGTCGAGGCCGATTTCCAGCAGCCAGCCCTTGGCGCGCAGGGTGGCCAGGTTCAGCGGCGGCAGGGAGCGGCTGCCGACCGCCAGGGTGAAGGTGGCCGGAGCCAGGCGCACCAGGCGGCCGAGGGCGGAAAAGAGTTCCGGGTCTTTCAGCAGGTGCAGGTCGTCCAGCACCAGCAGGAGCGAACCGTTGTGCCGGGCGAGGTCCACCAGCAGGCTTTCCAGCACGGCGTTGACCGGCACCTGCATGGTGTTCTGCAGGTAGCCACGGGCGTAGTCGCCAAGGCCCGGCGCGGCTTCGCCGAGGGTCTTGAGCAGTTGCAGGAAAAAACGCGCGGGGTCGTCGTCCTCGGCCTCCAGGGAGAACCAGGCCACTGCGCTCCCGGCGGTGCGGCGCTGCTCGGCCAGGGCCGCAAGGGCGGTGGTCTTGCCGAACCCGGCGGGGGCCGAGAACAGCAGCAGGCGAGCATGGGGATGAGCGGCCAGGGCGGCCTGAACCTGGGACCTGGGCAGGTAATCGGCGGATGCCTGGGGTGTTACGAGCTTGGAGCGCTGGCGGCTACCGGCTGCGGGGTTGAGAACTGCGTCCACTGCCTGAATCCCTTATGTCGTTATCGTTGTGGATCGGAGGTACATCTCCGTGGGATTGGTACATAAGTAACAGAATGCTTTTCCTACGTAAACGTCAGAAAAGGCTCTAGGATCGACACTACAGGCAGACTAGAATCCGCTCCTGCATCCTGCCCGCGCCGCCCCTATGCCTGACTGCCATCTACACGTCCTTCCCTATCAAGAATCTCCCTGCGAACGCTTCGCCCTGGTGCGCCAAGCGCCGGGCGCCGTGCTGCTGGACGCTGGCCGCCCGGTCGCCGAGCGTGGACGCTATGACCTATTCAGCGCCTGGCCATTGGCAGCATTTGCAGCGATGCCGGGCGAATCGGCCAACGATTTCGCCCAGCGCCTGCGGAAGGCTCTGGCCAGCCTTGGCGAAGCCGGTCTTCCCGCGGGAATCGAGCTGCCGTTCGTCGGCGGACTGATCGGCTACCTGTCCTATGACTTCGGCCGTCGGGTGGAGCAGTTGCCGGAACAGGCCATCGACGACCTGCAACTGCCGGATGCTCGACTGGGCCTCTATGCCTGGGCGCTGGTCAGCGACCACCAGTTGCGCACCAGCCAACTGGTGTTCCACCCCAGCCTCGAAGACGCCGAGCGCGCCCGCCTGATCACCCTGTTCAGCGAGCCGGAGCCGCCGCCGTCCGCCCCCTTCCGCCTGCGGGCGCCGTTCAGCGCCAACCTGACGAAAGAGCGCTACAACAGCGCCATCGAGCGGGTGCAGGCGTACATCCAGGCCGGCGATTGCTACCAGGTGAACTTCACCCAGCGCTTCCAGGCGCCCTGCGAGGGTGACCCCTGGACCGCTTACCAGGCTCTGCGCCTGGCCTGTCCGACCCCTTTCGCCGGCTACCAGGCCCTGGATGACGGCGGCGCCATTCTCAGCCTGTCGCCGGAACGCTTCATCAAGGTCAGCCAGGGCCAGGTGGAAACCCGTCCGATCAAGGGCACCCGGCCGCGCGGTCGCACCCCCGAAGAAGACCGCGCCCAGGCCGACGAGCTGCTGGCCAGCCGCAAGGACCGCGCCGAGAACCTGATGATCGTGGACCTGCTGCGCAACGACCTGGGGCGCAGCTGCGCCATCGGCTCGGTGCGGGTGCCCGAACTGTTCGCGCTGGAAAGCTACCCCAACGTGCATCACCTGGTGAGCGCCATCACCGGTCGCCTGGCCGACGACAAGGACGCGCTGGACCTGATTACCGGCAGCTTCCCCGGCGGCTCGATCACCGGCGCACCGAAGATTCGCGCCATGCAGATCATCGACGAGCTGGAACCCAACCGCCGCTCGATCTACTGCGGCTCCCTCCTCTACCTGGACGTGCGCGGCGAGCTCGACAGCTCCATCGCCATCCGCACCGTGCTGGTGAAGGACGGACAGGCCAGTTGCTGGGGTGGCGGCGGCATAGTCGCCGACTCCGACTGGCAGGAGGAGTACCGGGAGTCCATCACCAAGGTGAAGGTGCTGATGCAGACGCTGGAGGGAATGGGCGAGTAAAACCGTGTGGGAGCGAATTCATTCGCGAAATGGATCGCCGAGCCGGGAGACAACCCCTCCAGCCCAGCTCCCAGAGGGAGAGGGGAGCAAAAAAAGCCCGCTTTCGCGGGCTTTTTCAAGGGCGGTAGGCTCAGAGGCTCAGCTGACGGCTGGAGGCCTTGATGAACTCGCGCTTGAGGTCTTCGTAGGTATGCACCGCCGGGAACTGCGGGAATTCGCGAATCACGTTTTCCGGGGCATGGAACAGGATGCCGGCATGGGCTTCGCTGAGCATGGTGGTGTCGTTGTAGGAGTCGCCGGCGGCGATCACGCGGTAGTAGAGGCTCTTGAAGGCGATCACGGACTGACGCTTGGGGTCCTTCTGGCGCAGCTGATAGCCCACCACGCGATCAGTGTCATCGGTGATCAGGCGGTGGCAGAGCAGCGTCGGGAAGCCCAGTTGGCGCATCAGCGGCTGGGAGAATTCGTAGAAGGTGTCGGAAAGGATGACTACCTGGAAGCGCTCACGCAGCCAGTCGACGAACTCGACGGCGCCATCCAGGGGCTTCAGGGTGGCGATCACTTCCTGGATATCGGACAGCTTCAGGCCATGCTCGTCGAGGATGCGCAGGCGCTGCTTCATCAGCACGTCGTAGTCCGGGATGTCCCGGGTGGTCGCCTTCAGCGCTTCGATTCCGGTTTTTTCCGCAAAGGCGATCCAGATTTCCGGAACCAATACACCTTCAAGGTCGAGACAGGCGATTTCCACGAGCAATTTCCCCGCATGGCTTTTTTGATTGGAGGCGGCACTCTAGCCGCTCGCCCGGTACCACGCAATGCGATGCTTATACCCAGAAACAGCAGTGGTGCTTCCTCAAGGTTATTTAGTGGCATATCCGCCCTTTGCTAAGATGCGCGCCATAGAGCGCGCCCAGCGCCAACTCCTATAAGGAAGCCTGCCTGATGAGCCAACCCTTCGACGTCGCCGAGCTGGCGGCGAGCTATGCCAGCAAGTCCCCCCAGGACATCCTCAAGCTCGCCTTCGAGCATTTCGGCGACGAACTGTGGATTTCCTTCAGCGGCGCCGAAGACGTGGTGCTGGTGGACATGGCCTGGAAACTGAACAAGAACGTCAAGGTGTTCAGCCTGGATACCGGCCGCCTGCACCCGGAGACCTACCGTTTCATCGAGCAGGTGCGCGAGCACTACGGCATCGCCATCGAGGTGCTGTCGCCGGACCCGCGCCTGCTGGAGCCCTTCGTCAAGGAAAAGGGCCTGTTCAGCTTCTTCAAGGACGGTCACGGCGAATGCTGCGGCATCCGCAAGATCGAACCGCTGCGGCGCAAACTCGCTACCGTGACCGCCTGGGCCACCGGCCAGCGCCGCGACCAGAGCCCGGGCACCCGTTCGCAGGTGGCGGTGCTGGAAGTGGATGGCGCCTTCTCCACCCCGGACAAGCCGCTGTACAAGTTCAACCCGCTGGCGCAGATGACCAGCGAGGAAGTCTGGGCCTATATCCGCATGCTGGAGATTCCCTACAACCCGCTGCATGAGCGCGGTTTCATCAGCATCGGCTGCGAACCCTGCACCCGCCCGGTGCTGCCGAACCAGCACGAGCGTGAAGGCCGCTGGTGGTGGGAAGAAGCCACCCAGAAGGAATGCGGCCTGCACGCCGGCAACCTGATCAGCAAGGCTTGAGCCATGCGCATCACCCTGGTGAAGAAAGTCCTGGCCGATGGCCAGGACTGCCGCAAATGCCAGGATGTGATGGAACGGCTGGAGCGCGACGGCCACCTGGGGCGGATCGACCGCATCCTCGTGGCCGACGAGCGCAACCCGGCCAGCGCCGGCTGGATGGCGGCGCAGCATTACGGCGTGGATACCGCACCTTTCTTCGTGGTGCGTGACGACGATGGCCGCGAGCAGGTCTACACCGTGTTCCTCGCCTTCGTCCGCAACGTTTTGAAGCCACTCTCCCCCGCCGCTGCGCCCGCGAGCGAGGAAGTGGGTCAACTCAGGAACCTGGCCAATCGCGACGGCCTGGATCGGCTCTGAATCCCACCCATGTGGGAGCGAACTCATTCGCGAAGCGGCCAACCCCAAAGGCCAGTGGTTGCGATGGGTATCGCCCCACTCCGCCCCCCCTACGAAAGCGCAAAAGAAAAGCCCGGCATTTGCCGGGCTTTTCTTTGGGATGCCAGTCAGTAGGTGGGCAGCTCCACGTCATGGAACAGGTCATCCAGCTCGGCCTTGTTGTGGCACTGCACGGCCTTGGCCTGGACATCGCGGGTCAGGTGCGGGGCGAATTTCTCGATGAAGTCGCACATGAATCCGCGCAGGAAGGTGCCACGGCGGAAACCGATCTTGGTCACGCTGGCTTCGAACAGTTCGCTGGCATCCAGTACCACCAGGTCACTGTCGAGCTTGGCGTCCACCGCCATCTTGGCCACGATGCCCACACCCAGCCCCAGCCGCACGTACGTCTTGATCACGTCGGCATCGGCGGCGGTGAACACCACTTTCGGGGTCAGGCCACGGTGGCTGAAGGCTTCGTCCAGCTTGGAACGGCCGGTGAAACCGAATACGTAGGTGACGATGGGATGCTCGGCCAGGGCTTCGAGGGTCAGCTTGGGCAGCTTGGCCAGCGGGTGCCCCTGAGGAACGATGACGCAGCGGTTCCAGCGATAGCACGGCATCATCACCAGATCACCGAAGAGCTCCAGTGCTTCTGTCGCGATGGCGAAGTCGACGGTGCCGTCAGCAGCCATTTCCGCGATCTGCATCGGGGTACCCTGGTGCATGTGCAGAGAGACGTCGGGGTATTGCTTGATGAAATTGCCGATCACCGGTGGCAGCGCATAGCGCGCCTGGGTGTGGGTGGTGGCGATGGACAGGGTGCCCTTCTTCTCGTTGGAGAACTCCTGGGCGATCTGCTTGATGCTCTCGACCTTGCGCAGGATTTCGCCTGCGGTGGTGATGATGCGCTCGCCGGCGGGGGTGACACGGGTGAGGTGCTTGCCGCTGCGGGCGAAGACTTCGACGCCCAGTTCGTCTTCCAGCAAACGAATCTGCTTGCTGATGCCCGGCTGCGACGTATAGAGACTTTGCGCAGTGGCGGACACGTTGAGGTCGTGGTGCGCCACTTCCCAGATGTAGCGCAATTGCTGGAGCTTCATAGGCAATCCTCAAAGCGATTACGCCGCAGGATGTCGACGGCGTTTATAACCATATTAATGGTTTGCTGAATAAAACTAGACGTTTTTTTCTGCTTTGCCCAACGTGCGACCAGCGGCGGTCAGAAGTCGTTGCGCCCACGATGCTGGAGCATCGGCACCAGATACACCGGCACCTCGGATAACTGCACAAGGCGCGCCGCGGTGCGGCCAAGCGGAGTCTCCAGCGGCGTCCCGTGGCTGTGGCTCCCCACCACGAGCAGGTCCACCGAAAGCTTTTGCACTTCTTCGAGGATGACCAGCGGCGGATCGCCCTGGACCACCCGTACGGCGCGAATCATGTCGAGGTCCTGGACAGCTTCGCCCATTTCGTCGCGAAAGCCCTCCAGCACCCTTTGCTCGATGCTCGACATGACGGTGCCCAGCCCCTTGGCACGCAGTTCTTTCAGAGTGTCGTCATCGAGATAGGTCTGCAGCACCGACTCGGCGAACAGGCCTAGCGGTTCGACCGCGTGCACTACATAGAGTTGGGCGTTGTAGGCCCTGGCGAGGGACAGAGCGTGTTGCAGTACGTAGGGAGCATAGAGACCGAGGTCCGTGGCATAGAGAATGGAACGAATCATGAGGCCTCCTACCGCCTTGCATGGCTGGCCTCACCAGAGCTTAGTCACAACTGCGATTCGTTGCTTACGCCATGGGGCACGTGCCCGGTAGCCACTACGTCGCGGGCTTTTTCGCAGTGCCCGGCCTGATCGTCGAAGAACACATCCGCACCGAAAGTCTCGAGGATCGAGGCCTTTTCCAGCCCACCAAGGAAGAAGGACTCGTCCAGTCGGATATCCCACTCGCGCAGGGTGCGGATGACCCGCTCGTGGGCCGGCGCCGAGCGCGCGGTCACCAACGCCGTGCGGATCGGGCAGGCATCGGGCGGGAACTCCTGCTGCAGCCGGTTCAGCGCCGAGAGGAAGGGTTTGAAGGGGCCGCCATCCAGCGGTTCGCGGGCCGAGTCGCGCTCGTGGGCCTGGAAAGCCTCGAGGCCACCGGTCTGGTAGATGCGCTCGGAATGATCGGAAAAGAGCACCGCATCGCCATCGAAGGCGATGCGTAATTCATTGCTCGCCGCCCGGCGCGGACCGCCGGAAAGAATGGTGGCGGAGGCAAAGCCGCTCTGCAGGGCCCGGCGCACGTCTTCGGCGTGAGTGGACAGGAACAGGTGGCAACCGAACGCACGCAGATAGGGTTCCGGGCTGCGCCCGCCAACGAAAGCCGCGCGGGAGATGCCAAGGCCATAGTGCTGGATGGAATTGAACGCCCGCAGGCCGGTGTCGGCGCTGTTGCGCGACACCAGGATGACCTCCACCCGCGGCTGGCCGAGCTGTTCGTTCAGGCCCAGCAGTTTTTCCACCAGCGGATAGGCATCACCGGGCTCCAGCACCTCGTCCTCGTGCTCGATCTGGTACTGGCGGTAGGCTTCTATGCCTTCCGCCTCGTAGACCCGGTGACTTTCGTCCAGATCGAACAGCGCCCGCGACGAAATCGCCAATACCAGCTTGTCACCCAATCCCTTGCCCATGGAGGTTTGCCTCTCAGCCCTGGTTGCGCGCGTCGATGAAGCGTAGCGCCTGGTAGAGCGCGCGAATGCGCGGCATCTCGAAGCCTGCCGCAGCGGCAGCAGCCAGCGCGGCCTCGTAGATGGCACCGAGCTCCAGCGGGCGCTTCTGCACGAAGTCGTGGTACATGCTCGGCAGGTAATCGGGCATGCGGTCGGTGGAAGCCAGCAGCTTGGCGGCGAAGTTGTCCGGAATGCGATGGCCGACGGCGGTGGCGGCATCCACCACTTCCTGCATGATGGCCTGGATCAGCTCGCGGATATCGGCGTTCCCCATGAGCGCGGTGGTGCCGGCATTCAGCAGCACCGACAGGCCGTTGTAAGGCACGTTCCACACCAGCTTCTGCCAGCGCGCCTGATCCAGGTTGGCGACTGCGGCCGAATCGATGCCAGCCGACTTGAACATGGCCGAGCCCTCCTCCGCCAGCGCTTGCCGCTCCACGTCATCACCGGCCGGGCCGGAGTGATAGCCGAGGTTCACCGCTCCCAGGGACTGATGCTCGATCACCCCTGGCGCCGAGCGGTGCACGCAGATGTAGCAGAGCCCACCGAGCAGATGCAGGGTCTCGGGCAGCAGCGGACGCAGCTCATCCTCCACGGCCAGGCCGTTCTGCAGCAGGACCACCTTGGCACCGGGTGCCGCGGCCTGGGCAATCACCGGTGCCAGCGCGGCGTTGCTGGTGGTCTTGGCCCCCACCAGCAGCCAGTCGCAGGGCGGCATGTCGGCAACGTCGCGGTAGGCCTGGGCCGGGAACAGTGCCTGGGCACCGTGCACCACGCTGTTCAGCTGCAGGCCGCGTGCGGCCACGGCGTCGTACTCGCTGCGCAGCAGGAAATGCACGTCGAAGCCGGCACGGGCCAGCATCACGCCATAAAAGCCGCCGATGGCACCGGTACCGATGATGCCGATGCGTGGTTTGCTTGAATTCATCTAGGGAAGCTCCTCTGCCGGCCGGGCCAGCGCCCGGTCCAGGGCTTGAATCAGATCATCGCGCCGCAGGCTGGAATGCAGCGCGCCATGGAAATCGCCATTTCGGACCACGAACAACGCAGGGAGGTGGAATACCTCATAGCGCTGCACCAGCCCACCATTATTGCCGGCATCTATCCAGCACAATCGTTCCACTGGCAGGCCCGCGCCCGGCAGATGCTCACGGGCCCAGCGACAACTGGCACAGCCCGTGCTCGTGAAGATCACCAGGGAAGTGCCGGGAAGCTCGAGCAGACGGTGGTCGGCATCCAGGTCGGACAATTCCACCTCGGGCACTATAGTGTCTTGGGCAATGCCGGATTCGAGGCTCCGGGAGTTCGCGGTCATGCGTCAGTTCCTGCGTCACCCCACGGAAATGCCCGTGGAGCTGGTTCCGCGCAAGGGCAGGCACCTGCCCCTGCAGCGGCTGCACGATATCAGCCTGGGAGGGGTGGCGTGCAACTCCGCCCGCGCGTTTCGGCGCGGCACCGCCATAGAACTGTGCATCCCTCTGCTCGGCGAGCAGGCACGCTTCTCAGGAACCGTGGCCTGGTGCCGCAAGGAAACGCACGACTACATGATCGGCATCGCTTTCACCGACGAAGAGAACATGTTCCGCGCACGCATGGTGGAGCAAATCTGCCTGATCGAGCAGTACCGCAAGCAGCAGGAAGATGTCGTCGGCCACGCCCTGGTACCGGAAGAGGTGGCGCAGGAATGGATCGCCCTCCACGCGGCGGACTTCGCCCCGGTCTGAAATCGTGCAAATTCCACGTTCTACGCACGCATTCGCCATTGTCGAGGTTGCGTGGAAAGCGTTAAGGTTCCCGTCCCCGCTGCGTTTTTACTGCTGTGCTCTCCGCCAAACGGGGATCGCTGGCGGCCGGCACCCGTGACCTGACGACCCTGACCGATGAAAAGCACGATGGCTGATTTACAGATCGACGACCTTAACGTTGCCTCCAACGAGACCCTGATCACGCCGGAGCAGTTGAAGCGCGAAATTCCCCTGACCGATGAAGCCCTGGGCACCGTCGCCAACGGCCGCCAGGTGGTCCGCAATATCCTCGATGGCAAGGACCATCGCCTGTTCGTGGTCGTGGGCCCCTGCTCCATCCACGACATCAAGGCCGCTCACGAGTACGCCGACCGCCTGAAAGGGCTGGCCGCTGAGCTGTCCGATACCCTCTTCCTGGTGATGCGCGTGTACTTCGAGAAGCCGCGCACCACTGTCGGCTGGAAAGGCCTGATCAACGACCCCTACCTGGATGACTCCTTCAAGATCCAGGACGGCCTGCACATCGGCCGCCAGTTGCTGCGTGACCTGGCCGAGAAAGGCCTGCCCACCGCCACCGAGGCCCTGGACCCGATCTCCCCGCAATACCTGCAGGACCTGATCAGCTGGTCGGCCATCGGCGCCCGCACCACCGAATCCCAGACCCACCGCGAAATGGCTTCCGGCCTGTCTTCCGCGGTCGGCTTCAAGAACGGCACCGACGGTAGCCTGACCGTGGCGATCAACGCCCTGCAGTCAGTCTCCAGCCCGCACCGCTTCCTCGGCATCAACCAGGAAGGTGGCGTGTCCATCGTCACCACCAAGGGCAACGCCTACGGCCACGTGGTGCTGCGCGGTGGCAACGGCAAGCCGAACTACGACTCGGTCAGCGTCGCCATCTGCGAACAAGAGCTGACCAAGGCCGGCATCCGCCCGAACATCATGGTCGACTGCAGCCACGCCAACTCCAACAAGGACCCGGCCCTGCAGCCCCTGGTCATGGACAACGTCGCCAACCAGATCCTGGAAGGCAACAACTCCATCGTCGGCCTGATGGTGGAAAGCCACCTGGGCTGGGGCAACCAGTCGATTCCGAAAGATCTCGACCAGCTCAAGTACGGCGTTTCCATCACCGATGCCTGCATCGACTGGGATACCACCGAGAAAGCACTGCGCAGCATGCACGCCAAGCTCAAGGACGTACTGCCCAAGCGCCAGCGCTGATTGACAGCCAGAAACGAGAACGCCGGGCAATTGCCCGGCGTTTTTCATTGTGCGTCCGCTCAGGCGCTATGTTGCGACTGGCGCTGGCGACGCTCGATGTAGCGCTCGACGTAGGAGCAGGACGGGATCACGGTGTAACCATTGTCCTCGGCATATTCCAGGGCGGACTCAGTCAGTGCTGCCGCGATCCCGCGACCACGCAGGACGTTCGGCACGAAAGTGCGATAGATGTCCAGCGTCTGTTTACCCAGGTCCATATAGGCCAGGTATGCACGATGACCGTCCACGGTGGTCTCGAACTGATGACCTGCCTGGTCATGGTGGATGGACATTGCCTCGCTCATCACTACTCCTCTGAGGGGGTCTAAAACCTTACCCGTACCTTATCTATCTTTTCCAGCCGAAGGAACATCTCTGCCGTGCCGGAACCGAATTGCACGCTGAGATACGCCTTTCCGTTCTCCACCTTGTGTAATACACCCTGGTAATAGGCGCCATCGAAGGTGATGAACTGCAGACGCTTGCCGGCATATCCCGGCAGATCGGCAACATTGACGAACTCATACTGCTGCACGGCACGTCCGTCTTCTTCGTTTTCCTGGGTCGCCGTGACTCTCTCGAGACCGACAGGTTCGTTTCGTGCCACCATCGGATCGACCCAGGCAAATTCGACCGACTGCACCAGCTCCTGGTTCACCAGCACCGCCGGACGCAACATGGACATCACGTCCTTGGGCTCGAAGAACTGCAAGCCATCCCACGCCATGCCTTCGCTTGGCATCAGCTCCACCCGCAGCGACTGCGGGTCCTTCAGATAGCGGCCGTAGGCATCGAGCATCGGCTGCGCCAGTGCGATCTTCTGGCTGCGCAGCACGGTATCGAACTTCCGCACTGCGGTTTTCAGGTACTCCTCAGGCGACTGGCCGAGCTTGCCCGCGCAGAACTGCTGGATCTTGCGCTGATACTGGTTGTCGTTCAGCTCGAAGATCACGCTGGACATGTGCGGCGGATTCACCTGCAGATCGCCCGGTGTCTCTGGCATGTTAGACAAGGACAGGCTGAGGCGCACTTCACCCATGTCGCGGGTATCGGAAGTCAGGTTCAGATTGAGTTTCTGCGCGCCCGGCTGGAACAGGTAAGAGAACTCCGCATCCGTTTCCAGGGTGCGGTAGCCCATCTCCAGAAGTTCGTCGGTGCCAATGTTGCGCACAGTGCCGCAGGCCACTTCGCTCATTGCCGTGAACAGGCTGCGTTCAGGCGGCGTGTTGTAGAGCTGCTGCATGAATGGCCCGTGCACTTCCAGGGCAATGCCCTTCAGGCTCAACGCCATCTGTTCGGGAAACTTGCCCTCGGCAAGGCGCTCCTTGAAGCTGAGGAGTTCGCCCAGCCCCTTGAACTTCAGTTCGGCTCGCTGCACGCCCAGGCTATCGCCAATGGCGGGAATACGAATCTGGAGGTTCTCCAGGCCGACCCGGCCATCGAAAGAAGAAGTAATCCCGCCATAGGTGACATCCATCACCGGCGACAACTTGCTGATAGCGTCATCCATGATCGATCTGACCGACCACCAGAGCGACAACTTGATGATCAACCCGACGGCCAGAACCGCGAGCAATCCCCACTTGAGAATCTTCGACATAGTGACGTCCTTGAAGTCTGCGCTTCGCCTTGGATATCGGAAGCAGCGCAAGCTTATCAGTGGGCAGCAATCACAACCACGCGGACACTTTGAATGGGCGAAGATATTTTACGAATCCCTGAAAAAGTTCCCTTTTCCAAGCATTTTTTTAGCGCGGGCAACATCCGTACTCGGGTCGGAGTAACGCCTGTCCGAAGATGGTGAGGAATCCGCGCACATGACCGGCGTGGGCCTACACTTGCTTACTCGACTGATCAAAGAACAATCAGTCTGGCCATTTTTTGATCAGCGACCTCGTTATTTGCTCGTGAACTAGCCGGCAAGCTGAAAAAAATGTGCCTGCCTTGCACAAGGTCAGTTTACTTACTACAAGTTATGGGTAGTATGTACGCCGGCTAATTTCCCAAGCTCGGGGAATTGCTTTATGGAAATGTCCACCTTAAGGGGAACACGATGAACAACGTTCTGAAATTCTCTGCTCTGGCTCTGGCCGCAGTTCTGGCCACCGGTTGCAGCAGCGTATCCAAAGAAACCGAAGCTCGTCTGACTGCTACTGAAGACGCAGCTGCTCGCGCTCAGGCTCGTGCTGACGAAGCCTACCGCAAGGCTGACGAAGCTCTGGCCGCCGCTCAGAAAGCCCAGCAGACCGCTGACGAGGCTAACGAGCGCGCCCTGCGCATGCTGGAAAAAGCCAGCCGCAAGTAATAGCCTTCTGGCTATTAAGCCGACCCGGTCAAACGGGTCGGCTTTTTTATTGCCCGCCATTTTCCACCACGCTCTTCAATCGACCCGGCCTCCCTCTCCGAGTTACATGAACGCCATGTTGCAGGCAAAAGAAAAAGCCCGCTGGCGAATCGCTCAGCGGGCTTCGTTGAAGCAGGAGTTCGATCAGAGCTCAGTATTGGGCACAGTCGCCGCAACTGCGGAGTTGGGCTCGGCGATTTCCACCGGCAGGCCGTCTTCAGCTGCAACTACTTCGCGCACCACATCCCAGTCCAGCCGGATGGTATTCACCAGCTCTTCACGCTTGAGCAGCGCATTGATCACGGCAGTGTGCTTGTCCACCACCGACGGGTCGCCATTGTCATCCAGCGGCGCGTGGGCTTCCAGGTAGACCTTGCCGCCGCTGACGCCAAACTTGTAGGGCTCGTTGACGATGCGCACCGAAGTACCTACCGGCGCCATCGCCGCCAGGGCCAGCACGTTGTTGTTCAGCATACGGAAGCAGCCGTGGCTGACGCGCATGCCGATGCCGAACTTCTTGTTCGAGCCGTGAATCAGGTAACCCGGCACGCCCAGGTTGAACTTGAATGGACCAAGGGGGTTGTCCGGACCCGGCGGCACCACGGTGGGCAGCGGATCGCCGTCGGCGGCATGCTCTTCGCGGATCGACTTCGGGGGATACCAGGCCGGATTGGAAGTCTTGGCAGTGATGGTGGTGTGCGCGATGGGCGAACCCCAACCTTCACGACCGATACCCAGCGGGTAGGTATGAACCACATTCTGCCCTTTCGGGAAGTAGTACATCCGGTACTCGGCGAGGTTGATCACGATACCCTCGCGCGGACCCGGCGGCAGGATGTAGCGGGTCGGCAGGATGATCTCGGTGCCAACGCCCGGGAGCCAGGGATCGACGCCGGGGTTGGCGGCGACCATCTCCAGGTAGCCCAGGTCATTGGCGACACCGATATCGGCGAAGGTGTCTTCGTACTTGGCCTTGATCACCTGGACCTGGCCGACGATGTCTTCGCCGGGCGGAGGCAGGGGCAGCTCGAGGGCTGCGACGGGCCCCGCCACCAGCAGGGATGCTAACGACAGGGAGCGGGCGACGGCTGTAAAGCGCGGCAACATCCGGGAATCCTTGACAAACTGACTGATTGAAAGACTCGGAATTCTACACTGGCGCGAGCCGTGTCGGGAGCCCTCAGGCTCCCGACCAGACCGAGTGCTGCCCCTGACGCTGGGCCTCGAGGGTCGAGCGGCAGTTGGTGCACAGGCGACGGTCACGCAACAGGCCCTGCTCCAGATTACTCCAGCGGGGCTGGGCTGGCAGCAGGCCACCACAGAGGGTCCGGTCGGCGAATCCACCCAGTTCCAGCTGGCGAGCCACCAGGTGCAGGCGCACTTCGCGGCATGCGAACAGGTCGAGTTGCTCGTCGGGCTCAATCACTTTGTAGCCAAACAGGGACCAGACGGGGCGCGGCATGGAGGACTCCAGGGAGGGTGCGCAACATTAGCCGAAAGCGGGCCTCGGGAAAAGCGTCAGAGCATGGGTTCCAGGGTCGGCCAGACGTTGTCCAGCAACTTCGGCTGGGCCTGCAACGCCGGATGCAGGCCATCGGACTGCATCATCCCCGGCACGCCACCCACACCTTCGAGAAAGAACGGCACCAGCGGCACCTGTTTCTCGGCGGCCAGGTTACTGAAGACGTTGGCGAAAGCCGTGGTGTAACGCGCCCCGTAATTGGGTGGCAGACGCATGCCAAGCAGCAGGACCGACGCCCCCTGCGCCTTGGAGCTGTCGATCATGCTGGCAAGATTCTGTTGCAATTGCGCAGGCGGCTGACCGCGCAATCCATCATTGCCGCCGAGTTCGATGATCACCAGCTCCGGCTTGTGCTCGGCGAGCAGGTTCGGAAGCCTGGAGACCCCGCCAGCGCTGGTATCGCCGCTGATCGAGGCATTCACCACGCGCTGTTTGAAGCCCTTCTCATCCAGGCGTTTTTGCAGCAGGGAGACCCAGCCCTGGCTGGATTCCAGCCCGAAAGCGGCGCTGATACTATCGCCGACGACCAGCACGGTCCCCGCCATGGCCTCCTGCGCCAGAATCAACAGTGACAGGCAGCCGCCCAACAACCAGGCACGCATTGGATTCTCCATGAGCGCAAGCATTCTCGATGCGCGGAACCTTAGCAAAGTGGTTCCCAGCGCGGAAGGCGAGCTGATCATCCTTCACGACCTCTCCCTCAACCTTGGCAAAGGCGACAGCCTGGCCATCGTCGGCAGCTCCGGGTCCGGCAAATCCACCCTCCTCGGCCTGCTCGCCGGCCTCGACCTGCCCAGCGCGGGCGAAGTGCACCTGGCCGGCCGCGCCCTGTCGAGCCTGGATGAGGACCAGCGCGCCCGGGTCCGTGCCGAACACGTCGGCTTCGTCTTCCAGTCATTCCAGCTGCTGGACAACCTCAATGCCCTGGAAAACGTCATGCTGCCCCTGGAGCTGGAGGGCCACCGCGACGCCCGCGCCCGCGCCCGCCAACTGCTGGATCGGGTCGGCCTGGGTCAGCGCCTCAGCCACTATCCGCGCCAACTCTCCGGTGGCGAGCAGCAACGCGTCGCCATTGCCCGCGCCTTTGCCGCCGAACCCGACGTGCTGTTCGCCGACGAGCCTACCGGCAACCTCGACAGCCACACAGGCGAGCGCATAAGCGACCTGCTCTTCCAGCTCAACCAGGAGCGCGGCACCACCCTGGTTCTGGTAACCCACGACGAGCGCCTGGCTCATCGCTGCCGGCGCCTGATCCGCCTTGAAGGTGGCCGTCTCGTCGACCAGGTGGAACCCTGATGGGACGCCTTCCCCTTGCCCGCCTGCTGGCAATGGCTGCCCGCCAATTGTGGCGCGACACCCACAGCGGCGAGTTACGGGTGCTGTTCTTTTCCCTGTTGGTCGCCGTCGCCGCCAGCAGTGCAATCGGCTACTTCAGTGCCCGTCTCAACGCCGCCATGTTGCTGCGCGCCACTGAATTCCTCGGCGCGGACCTGCTGCTGAGCGGTTCGTCTCCGGCCAGCGCGGAGCAGCTCGATCGCGGGCGTCAACTCGGCCTGAAGCACTCCAGCGCCGTGGAGTTCTCCAGCGTGATCGCCGCCGACAACGGCATCCAGCTCTCCAGCGTCAAGGCGGTCGACCCCGCCTATCCACTGCGCGGCGAACTCAAGAGTGCCGCCCAGCCCTATGGCGAGGAAACCGTTGGCAGTGGCCCGAAACCGGGCGAAGCCTGGGCCGAAGCGCGACTGTTCGCAACACTGGATCTCAAGCCCGGCGACAGCATCGACGTCGGGCAGAAGACCCTGCGCCTGACCCGCGTGCTCACTTACGAGCCGGACCGCGCCGGCGACTTCTACAGTCTCACCCCACGAGTGCTGATCAGCCGGGGTGACCTCGAAGCCACCGGCGTGGTGCAGCCCGGCAGCCGTGTGCGCTACCGCGAGCTCTGGAGTGGCCCCAACGAAGCCCTGAACCAGTACCGGGCACTGATCGAACCCGGCCTGGAAGCCAGCCAGCGTCTGGAAGACGCCCGCCAGGGCAATCGCCAGATCGGCGGCGCCCTCGGTCGCGCCGAACGCTACCTGAACCTGGCCAGCCTCGCCGCCGTACTGCTCGCGGGCGTCGCGGTCGCCCTCTCCGCCGCGCGCTTCGCCGCGCGCCGCTACGACGCCAGCGCCCTGCTGCGCTGTCTCGGCCTGTCCCGTCGCGAAGCCCTCTTTCTATTTGGCATGCAGCTGGCGCTGCTCGGGCTGCTGGCCAGCGCCCTGGGCGTGGTTCTCGGCTGGCTCGCTCAAGCGGTCCTGTTCAAACTGCTGGGAGGATTGCTCCCGGCAGTGATTCCGTCCGGCGGACTGGTACCGGCGCTGGCGGGTATCGCCACCGGCCTGCTGGCCCTGGCCGGATTCGCCCTGCCCCCCCTGGCTGCGCTGGGCCGGGTGCCGCCACTGCGAGTCCTTCGCCGCGATCTGCTGCCACTGCCACCCAGCGCCTGGCTTATATATGGAGCCGCGCTGCTGGCCCTCGGGCTGATCATGTGGCGCCTGAGCCTGGACCTGAAACTGACCCTCGCCCTGCTCGGCGGCGGCCTGATCGCGGCCCTGCTTCTGGGTGGCGCACTACTGGCCGGACTGAAAGGCCTGCGCCGGCTCCTGGCCAGCGCCGCCCTGCCCTGGCGCCTGGGCCTCGGCCAACTGCTGCGCCACCCACTGGCGGCGGCCGGACAATCCCTTGCCTTCGGCCTGATCCTGCTGGCCATGGCACTGATCGCGCTGCTGCGCGGGGAGCTGCTGGACACCTGGCAGAACCAGTTACCGGAGAACGCCCCCAACCATTTCGCCCTCAATGTACTGCCGGCCGAGAAAGACGCCTTCGCCAGCCGCCTCGCCAGTCTGTCGCCCCATCCCGCACCGCTCTACCCGGTGGTGCCCGGCCGTCTCACCGCGATCAATGGCGAGGCCGTGCGCCAACTGGTGAGCAAGGACTCCCAGGGCGAACGCGCGGTTCAGCGCGACCTTAGCCTGACGTGGTCCGCCCAGCTGCCCAGCGACAATCGCCTCGTGGCCGGACATTGGTGGAGCGACCTCCACGGCGGAGGACTGCCCGGCGTATCGGTAGAAGCCAAGCTTGCCGAAAGCCTTGGCCTCAAGCTGGGCGACCGGCTCACTTTCAGCGTTGGCGGCTTGCAGCGCGACGCCCAGGTAACCAGCCTGCGCGAGGTGGATTGGGACAGCTTCCAGCCGAACTTCTACATGATCTTCGCCCCGGATACCCTGGCCGACCTTCCCGTCACCTACCTCACCAGTTTCTACCTGCCGCCGCGCCATGACCGCGAACTGGTGGAGTTGTCCCGCGCTTTCCCGGCGGTCACGCTGCTGCAGGTGGAGGCGATCCTGGCGCAGCTGCGCAGCATACTCGCCCAGGTCACCCTGGCCGTGGAGTTCGTGCTGCTCTTCGTGCTTGCAGCGGGCCTGGCCGTGTTGTTCGCCGGCTTGCAATCCACCCTGGACGAACGCATCCGTCAGGGCGCGCTGCTGCGTGCCCTCGGCGCCGAGCGCCAGCTGCTGATGAAGGCGCGGCGCGCCGAGTTCGCCCTGCTCGGCGCTTGCAGCGGCGTGCTGGCGGCGCTCGGCTGCGAACTGGTCAGCGCCCTGCTCTACCGCTTCGCCTTCGACCTCAGCTGGCAACCCCATCCCTGGCTGCTGATGCTGCCGCTGCTGGGCGCCGTGCTGGTGGGTACCGCTGGCGTGATGGGCACTCGCCGCGCACTCAACGCCAGCCCACTGACGGTCCTGCGCGAAGCTTGATAGGCTTTGCCTCCCGAATTTCCGCAGGACCGCCATGAGCCGTTATCGCCCGCCCCGCACCGCCGGCACCCCCCTGATCACCCCGGAAGGCGAAGCCCGCCTGCGCGCCGAACTCCACGAGCTGTGGCACGTGCGCCGGCCCAAGGTCACCCAGGCCGTGAGCGAAGCGGCTGCCCAGGGCGACCGTTCGGAGAACGCCGAGTACACCTACGGCAAGAAGATGCTGCGGGAAATCGACAGCCGCGTACGCTTCCTGACCAAGCGGCTGGAGAACCTCAAGGTGGTGCGTGATCGACCGGCCGATCCCGGCAAGGTCTACTTCGGCGCCTGGGTGACGCTGGAAGACGACGATGGCGAGCAGGCCCGCTACCGCATCGTCGGGCCTGATGAATTCGACCTGAAGCAGAACCTGATCAGCATCGACTCCCCTCTCGCTCGCGCCCTGGTGGGCAAGGCGCTGGATGCCGAAGTACGGGTCAACGCGCCCACCGGGGAAAAGACCTGGTACGTGGTCGAGATCGACTACCCGTAACGCCGCCGGATATCAGCGGCGGGTGATGAGCCCCTGCCGCGCCACCCGCACCAGTTGACCCAGCACTTCCGGCAGCGCTTCGGCCGACGGCGCCTGGATCACGGCCATGTCGAAACTGTCACTGGCAAAACGGGCGAGTGATTCACCTTCATGGGCGAACTGGATGAGGAAGTTGCGTGGACGGCCCCAACGCTTGGGCCAGCCTTCGAGATAACGCAGGAGTGTCGGCTGGTGGGAGCCGCCGAGCAGGATTCGCGGATTGCGCAATGCCAGCCCAGTGGTGATCGGGGCTAGTCGGAGCAGGGGTTGGGGACAGGTCATGGTGTCATGTCTCCGCCTCGTTGGGTCCCGCTGGGCAGCGGTGAGAGGCGACACCGAACCAGCGTTTTAGCGGTATTTAGAAGCCTCTGATGACTTCCGCGCCCCGCAAGTAGCTGACTAAATCGGCGCATGGGGCGACATCCTAGAGAAGCCCGCGCAATACTGTCAAGGCGACCATTTCGCCTTGGGAGACGCCCATGAGCACTCCGCCGCTGCGCCTGTTCTTCGCCATTCCCTGCTGCCCCCAACTGGCCCATGAGATCGTTGATTGGCGCGCCCAGAACCCGGTCGAAGGCAAGCCGGTCGCGCCGGAGAACCTGCACCTCACCCTCGCCTTCCTCGGCTCGCAACCCCGCGGCCAGGTGGAAGCCCTGGCAGCACTGGCCGCAAGCCTGACCCCCAGGACATTCATCCTGCACCTGGACCGCCTGGCGCGCTGGAAGAACGGCTTGCTGCACCTGGCCCCGAGCCAGGTCCCGCCAGCCCTGGCCGACCTGGAGCGCAGCC
Organism: Pseudomonas lalkuanensis; assembly: GCF_008807375.1. Classification (NCBI taxonomy): domain Bacteria; kingdom Pseudomonadati; phylum Pseudomonadota; class Gammaproteobacteria; order Pseudomonadales; family Pseudomonadaceae; genus Metapseudomonas; species Metapseudomonas lalkuanensis. The sequence goes on from NZ_CP043311.1 coordinate 3,580,412, forward strand.
TCCGCGAGCAGTTGCTGATCTCGGGCTTCAACCTGGAGACACGTCATTTCAAACCGCACCTGACCCTGGCCCGGCACTGCCCAAGACTGCCCTCGACTCCCACCCCAACCTTTGATTGGCCGGCGACCGAATTCGCCCTCTACGCCTCGGAAAACACCGCCAAAGGCACGCGCTACCACGCCCTCGGACACTGGCCATTGCGGCCTCCGGCCCCAGCCTGACGTTTCGCCGCGTAACAGCGAAGTGGCAGACATCTTCGGGTGAACGGATGTAAACCTCCGCGAAAAGCCCGATCCAGAGCGCTCATCCGCGACATGTGCTGAATGGCATGGTTCCTGCCCTCGGCCCTGCTTGAAGTGCACGCCCAGGAGGGGCGTGGCCATGCCAGGGAATGCAGACAGGCCCACCCACGCACAACATCGAGAGCGCACATGAAGAACAACAAGACCCTGCTCGCCCTCTGCCTTGCCGCCGGGCTCGCCGCCTCGGAACAGGCCCAGGCACTCTGGTTCGGTTCCAGCGGTTATACCCAGACCCGCTACCCCATCGTCCTCACCCACGGCATGCTTGGTTTCGACAGCATCCTCGGCGTCGACTACTGGTATGGCGTTCCCTCAGCGCTGCGCCGCGATGGCGCGCGCGTCTACGTCACCGAGGTCAGCCAACTGAACACCACCGAAGCCCGCGGCGAAGAGCTGCTGGAACAGGTGGAAGAAATCGTCGCCATCAGCGGCAGCCCCAAGGTCAACCTGATCGGCCACAGTCATGGCGGCCCGACCATTCGCTACGTGGCGGCGGTAAGGCCAGATCTGGTCGCATCGGCCACCAGCGTGGGCGCTCCGCACAAGGGCTCGGCCGCTGCCGACTTCATCCGCAACGTGCCGCCGGGCTCGGCCGGCGAGGTCTTGCTTGCAGGCATCGTCAACGGTCTGGGGGCACTGATCAACTTCCTCTCGGGCAGCAGCAGCGACCTGGAGCAGAATGCCCTCGGCTCTCTGGAATCGCTGAACAGCCAGGGCGCGGCAGCCTTCAACGCACGCTTCCCGCAGGGCCTGCCCACTACGGCCTGCGGCGAAGGTGCCTACCAGGTCAACGGCGTGCGCTACTACTCCTGGAGTGGCACCAGCCCACTGACCAACGTACTGGATGTCAGTGATGCCATGCTCGGCGCCAGTTCCCTGACCTTCGGCAGCGAAGCCAACGACGGACTCGTGGGGCGTTGCAGCTCGCACATGGGCAAGGTGATCCGCGACGACTACCGGATGAATCACCTGGACGAGGTCAACCAGACCCTGGGGCTGACCAGTTTGTTCGAAACCGATCCGGTCACCGTCTATCGTCAACAGGCCAACCGGCTGAAGAACGACGGCCTATGAGCCCTGCCCGCGGGGCCTTCGGCCCCGCACTTCCCCTGCCTGCCGAGAGCCCCTGTGAGAAGACTCCTGCTGCTGCTCCCGATCGCCTTCGCCGGCGCCCTGGCCATCCTGCTGCAATGGGGCGGCAAACCCGCCCCGGCGGCGTCCAGCATGGCTCCTGCAGTCATGAGCAGCGCCATGTCTGCTCCCCCGGCGCCACTGCCAGCCAGCCGGAGCGAACCACGCGCACCATCAACGGAGGCAATCGGCACAAGGACGATGCCGGCTTCACTGTCTGGAACGGCGGTGGACGGTCGTTTCCATCTCGATTCCAGCGGCAGTCTCCTGATCACCGAAGACATTCGGCGGATCTTCGACTACTTCCTCAGCACCCAGGGCGAAGAACCATTGACCGGCAGCATCCGGCGGCTGCGCGGCTACATAGCCGAACAACTGAACGCCCCGGCGGAAGGCCAGGCCCTGGCGTTGCTCGACCAGTACCTCGATTACAAGCGCCAGCTCGTGCAACTGGAGCGCGACATGCCACTGCTCGCCGACCTGAATGCCCTGCGCCAACGCGAAGCAGCGGTGCAGGCGCTGCGGGGGCGGATCTTCAGCATCGATGCCCACCAGGCATTCTTCGCCCTTGAGGAGGCCTACAACGCCTTCACCCTGAAGCGCCTGGCCATCCAGCGGGACAGCAGCCTGGAGCCGGCGACCAAGGCTGCTGCCATCGACCAGCTGCGCAGCACCCTGCCCGACGAGTTGCAAGCCCTGGCGGCGAGCCAGCTGCAGGCTGAACTTCGGGTCCAGGTCGGCGCGCTCAGGGAATCAGGTGGTACTCCGGAACAGATTCGCCAGCTCCGCCAGCAGTTGGTCGGCGCCGAAGCCACTATTCGACTGGAAGCCCTCGACCAGCAACGCCTGCAATGGCAACAGCGGCTGCAGACGTATCTGAAGGAGAGGTCTCGCATCGAAGCCAGCGAGGGACTGAGCCAGGGCGACAAGGCAGCGGCCATCGCCCAATTGGAGGAAGAAGGATTCAATCCGCAGGAGCGTTTGCGCCTGCAGGCCGCCGCCGAACTCGCGGCAGCCAGGAAAAAGCAGCCCTGAAAACGCAGAAAGGCCCGCCGAAGCGGGCCTTTCTCTTTAACAGGTTCAGTTGCCCAGGTTGCGGTCCAGGGACATCTTGCCGGCGCCCTCCACCAGCAGGGTGGCACTGATCAGGCCGAGGATCATCGCGTACTCGAAACCGCCGTTGGTGATGAAGAAACCACTGGCCCAGTGCACGCTGAAGATCGCCACCACCATCGCGACGATCAGCGCCACCGCGGCCGGGCGCACCAGCAAGCCGATCACCAGGGCCAGGCCGCCGAAGAACTCGGCGCTGCCGGCCATCAGGGCCATCAGGTAACCCGGGGTCAGGCCGATGCTTTCCATCCATTGACCGGTGCCCGCCAGACCGTAACCGCCAAACATGCCGAAGAGTTTTTGCGAACCGTGGGCCATGAAGGTAAGGCCGGTGATGACGCGCAACAGGGTGATGCCATAACCGGCGTTGGTGGCGAGAATGGGTTTGATCGGGTTGCTCATCGAGGTGTTCCTTGCGTTGTGGGAGTAGATGAGCACAAGCTTAGTAGAATTTTTTGATATTAAAATCGGAAAATTCTCAGCGCAAAAATCGAATAATTCGATTATTTACGCCCCTTGGTGACCTTTTTCGAAGGTTCCAGTAGATAACGCTCGCGATCGAAGGCCAGGTAGTACTTGTTCACGCTGTTGACATAGCTGACCACCCCCATCCCGGCCTGCTCGGCGGCAATTCGCTCCACCTGGAAGAACCACTGGTTGGGGTTCAGGCCGCGTCGCCGGGCCTCCGCGCGCATACCCTGGACCCGCTGCGGCCCCAGGTTGTAGGCGGCGAGCACGAAGGCCATGCGTTGGCGCTCTTCCAGCTGGGCGCTGGAGAAGAAGCTGCGCCGCAACATTGCCAGGTATTTGGTGGAAGCCTGCACGTTGTTATCCAGCTTCTGGATATTCCCCACGCCGACGCTGCGCGCCGCCCCAGGGGTGATCTGCATCAGGCCGGTGGCCCCGCTGGCGCCCCTGGCCGCCGGATTGAGGCTGGATTCCTTGTAGGCCAGGGCCGCCAGGTTCAGCCAGTCGAAATCATGCTGGTCGGCGTAGCGCTGCAACACCGGGCGCACGCGCTCCAGGCGCTGGCGCTCACTGTGCGCGAGGGGGTTGTGGACCTTGTAGAGACGCCGGTAGACACGCTGGAAGGCGGCATCCTGGTCGTCCGGAGCCCGGTACTCGGCCAGGAAGCGGTCGACGCTGGCCCGCAGGGTCGGTGCGTCCCGGCGAACGAACCAGGTCATGTCGCCCTGCCGGTCCAGCACCAGATGCTTGTCGAGGCGCAGCTTGGGCATCACCTTGGCCCAGCGCTCGGCAATCGGCTGCTCTACCGCCGTCAGCGGAAAGATGCCGGCCTGGACCATCTCCAGCACATCCTCCACCGCCAGGGTCGGGTCGACCCATTCGATGACGATGGGCGCCAGCTTGCGCCCGGCCAGCTTCTCGTTGACCTGGCGCAGCGCCTCACCAGCGGCACTGCCCACCGGCAGCGCGATGCTGCGGCCGGAAAGTTGTTCCAGGTGCTGGTAACGACGCTGTCCCTGGCGGCTGACCAGCACCAGCGGCACGTCCTTGCGTAGCGGCGCACTGGCGCTGACGGCGGCGCCCACGCCCGGGTACATCAACTCGCCGGGCGCCACCAGGTCACCCTCGCCGCGCTGCAGTGCCGGGAGTAGCTGGTCCTTCGCCTTGGGGATGAGCTTCAGTTTGATTTCGCGCCCGTCGCGGGCATTGCGATTGAGGTACTGCTCGAAAGCGCGGACGCGGTGATATTCCACGCCTACCTGTTCGCCCTTGACCTCACCCGAGCTGTTGCGGCTCTGGTTCACCAGCACCTTGAGCACACCACTGCGGCGGATCTGCGCCAGGTCACGGGCTTCGGCCGGTTGCTGCCAGACTTCCGGCGGGCCCGCCAGACGCGCGCTCGCCGCGGCGGGCAGCAACGCGAGCAGGCAGAACAGGATCAGCAGCGGTCGCGTCATCGGATCTCCAGGGACGGGGCTTGGCGTCAGCGCGCGCATGAGCGTTCAGGGCTGCGCCGCGAATCCTTGGCTGGTCAGCGAGGGGCGCGGAGAGTGTCACAGCTTCGCCCCCGATGCCAGCCAAAGCGTGGCATTGACTTCAATATGCGCCGCCAAGTTCCTGTAAGTATTGGTTTTTTTGAATTATTTCGAGCTTTGTTATGCTGCCCTGCTCCAATCCGAGGTAGCACCATGCAACTCATCGACATCGGCGTCAATCTGACCCATCCCAGCCTTGCCCGCGATGTCCGCGCCTTGCTGGAGCGCGCCCACGCAGCCGGCGTCTGCCAACTGGTGCTGACCGGCACCAATCTGGAGGACAGCGAAAAGGCCCTCCTGGCCGCCGAACAATTGGACGAAAGCGGTCTGCGACTGTTCAGCACCGCCGGTGTCCACCCACACGAGGCGAGCGACTGGAACAGCGATTGCGAGCGCCAACTTCGAGTGCTCCTGGGTGAAGCGCGGGTGCGTGCGGTAGGCGAATGCGGGCTGGACTTCAATCGCGACTTCTCGCCACGCCCGCAACAGGAAAAGGCGCTGGAAGAGCAGCTCGCGCTGGCCGCCGAGCTGGGCAAGCCGGTGTTCCTCCATGAGCGCGACGCCGACGAACGCCTGCTGGCCATCGTGCGGGAGTTTCGTGATCGCCTCCCCGCCGCCGTGGTGCATTGCTTCACCGGCGAGAAGCGCGCCCTCTACGGCTACCTGGACCTCGACCTGCACATCGGCATCACCGGCTGGATCTGCGACGAACGCCGTGGCATCCACCTGCACGATCTGGTGCGCGCCATTCCCCGCGGCCGCCTGATGCTGGAGAGCGACGCCCCCTATCTGTTGCCGCGCAGCCTGCGGCCGAAACCCAGGCACGGACACAACGAGCCGGCCTTCCTCACCGAAGTGCTGCGGGAGGTGGCCCTTCATCGCGGCGAGAGCCAGGAAGAGCTGGCGCGCCACACCACCGCCTGCGCCCGCGCCTTCTTCGGCCTGCCAGCCATCGACTGAAGGCGGCTTTCCAGTGCCCTCTTGATTCGGATCAACTTCGGTAGGAAATTTCCGTCAGAAAATGCTGGCACCTTGCCAACACCGTCCGAGTCATAAGAAGAACATCATGGGTACCTGGATTCGCGATATTTCCCTCAGATACAAGTTCTGGGCCGTCAATGCGGTGGCCTTCTTCACCACCCTCCTGCTGGTCCTGCATGCCCTTTTCCTGGAGCAGCAGGGCCGCGCCGAGGATGCTCGCGCGGCAGCTGCAGCCCAGGCACAGCTGCTGCGTTCCTGGCCCGCCGGCCAGGCGTTGCCCTCCTCGCCCCGGATCCTCGCCTTCGACGCCGGCAGCGCACCGCAATTGCCCGGCGGCCAGGCCCTGGTCAAGGCCAGCGGCTGGGTTGCCCTGGAACACGATGGGCTGTTCGGCAATGACCCCGTCACCGGCGCCCAGGTATTCGATCGCGCCGATGGCCAGCGTGTCGCGGTCCTGGCCAGCAGCCCAAGCCTGATCCAGCTATTCGGTGCCCGTCTCGTGGAATACGCGATCTCCGTATTCCTGCTGATGGTCGCCTTGCTGGCGGCCTCGCAATTGCTGATCCGCTTCCTGCTCAGCCACCTCAATACCCTCAAGGACGTGATGCTCCACGTCGAACGCAGCGGCGACCTTTCCGCCCGCGTGCCGCTGGACAGCCGGGATGAAGTGGGCCAGATGGCCAGCGCCTTCAACGCCATGCAGGCCGGTTATGAGCGCGTGGTGAGCACAGTTGCCCAGGCTGTCGCCCGCCTCGATGAAGGCGCCGCGCGGCTGGCCACCAGCATGGGTGAAGTGCGTCAGGGGATGCTCGGGCAACAGAGCGAGACCGACCAGGCCGCCACCGCCATCAACGAGATGTCGGCCACCGTCCACCACATCGCCCAGCACGCCGCCGACACCCGCGACCAATCGCAGAATGCCGACCAGTTGGCGGGCGCCGGACAGCTCGTGGTGGAGCGTGTCGAACAGTCCATCTCCGGGCTTTCCTCCGGCGTGCAGCAGACCGCGGAAATGATCCAGCGGCTGGCCGAGGACAGCCAGAAGATCAGCGGCGTGGTCAACGTCATCCACGGCATCGCCGAACAGACCAACCTGCTGGCGCTGAACGCCGCGATCGAGGCCGCCCGCGCCGGGGAAATGGGCCGAGGCTTCGCCGTAGTGGCCGATGAAGTGCGCAACCTGGCCAAGCGCGTACAGGACTCCACCGACGAGATCACCAGCATGATCACTGCGCTGCAGTCCGGCACCCGCGACGCCGTGGAATTCATGCGGGAAAGTTCGATCAAGGCCGACGACTGCGTGCAGGCTGCCCATGAGGCCGGCGCCGCCCTGGCCGCCATTACCGGGGCGGTGGCACAGATGCGCGAGAGCAATACCCAGATCGCCGTGGCAGCCGAACAACAGAGCCAGGTGGCCGAAGAAATGACCCGCGCCGTGGTGGGCATTCGCGACGTCACCGAGCTCACCGTCGGCCAGACCGTGGAGTCCGCCTCTACCAGCAATGAACTGGCGGGGCTGGCCAGCGAGCTTTCACAGGCCATTCGCAAGCTCAAGCTGCGCGCCTGAGCCGGATCTGCTGCGCCTTGCGAGGCCAAAAACCTCTCGGTTTGCGGCTATCCGCTCCATAGGAAGAAGGCATTCGCCGGTCCGCAAGGGCCGGACTATGCTGCCGTCATTCCCCCCAAGGAGACGGTCATGGGCAAGCGACTACCCAATCTGCATGCGTGGCAATGGCGGACCTATTCCGACAACCACCAGCACCCCGCCAACCTGATCCTGCACATCATTGCGGTGCCGATCTTCATCGTCGCAGCACTGAGCCTGGCGAACGGCCTGTTCACCTTCAGTTTCCGCGCGCTGGTGCTGGGGGTGATCGGCATTCTCGCCTCACTGGCGCTGCAGGCCCGCGGCCACAAGCTGGAAGCCGTGCAGCCGGAACCCTTCAGCGGTCGCAAGGATGCCATCGGCCGGCTGCTGGTGGAGCAGTTCGTCACCTTCCCGCGCTTCCTGCTCAGTGGCCAGTGGTGGCGCAACTGGCGCAACAAGAAGCGCTGATCAGTCCGGGTGGATGAAAAAAAGCGTCATCCACCCGTCACCGGAATGTCGTTCGCCGCGATGAATCGTCGGCAAGGACTCAGCCGAATACCACCACCGTCTGCCGGCTCATGGCGACCAGTTCGCCCTCGGGGCTCCACAGCGCCGCTGCGGCATGGCCGTAGCCATCACGGGCATGTTCGATGCGCGCGCGGTACTTGCACCAGTCGTGGGTATCCAGCTTCGGCAGCGGCTGCACGAACTCGATGGTCCAGGTCAGGGTGCTGCCCGGCACGGGGGACGGCAGATGCGGCACGGTAGCTGGCGGCCAGGCATCCACCAGGGCCAGCAGATGGGATTCGGTGACCACCTCTTTAACCACATCGCCACGGAAGCGTACCCAGCCCCCCATATCGCGCTCGCGGCTGTTGGAGAACGGCAGGCCGCCAATGGACCAGCGCATGGCCAGGTGGCGGGTGAATTCCGGGGTAACGCCGGGGATGAAGGGCAGCTCGAAGCAGTCGGCGACCGGCTTCATCTCGGGCGCGGGCTCGGCTTCCAGTTGCACCACCGATTGGCGCGAACCGCCGAAACTGCCCTGCACCAGCGCCACAACCTGGCCCTTCTGTACCACGCGGCAGAACACCTGGCTCACCGCCTTGCCTTCGCGCAGCAATTCGGCCTCGAAGTTGGCCGGCACCTCCGGCTCCAATGGACCGACGAAGGTCATGGCCAGGGAGCGCACTGGCCTGCCCGGCTCGACCTTGGCACGCATGGCTTCGAATGCCAGCGCGGCGACCACGCCGCCGAATACCGCACGCCCCTGCCCCCAAGTAGCAGGCACAACCATTTCGCCCGGATAGCGGCGAGCGGCCTGGATCAATTCGGAAAAATTCATCTGAAATCCCTGTAGTCAAACGCCCAGGCGGCGATCTTAGGGCATTGCCTCGCCGGCCCGAAAGGCGCGGCGCAGGGCTGCCACGCCAAGGCAAAGGGGAGAACGGCCAAGGCCGGGTCAACCAAGGCGGCGCTGCAACTTCTCCAGCACCCGGTCCGAACGGACTTCGGCGGCATGCATGGCGACCTGCCAGGCGCGGACCCGCGGCCGCAGGTCCGGCTCTTTTTCCGCGCGGGCCAGCCATTGGACATGATCGTGCCAATTGCCCAAGGCGGTCTGCGCACCCACCAGCAGCTGCCGGGTCCGCGAGGACAGTTCGACCCGATCCGGGTAGACGTCCAGCCCATAGCGCAGCCGCTTGATCAGCAAGCGCAGACGATGACGATCATGGCCTGGCGCGCGCAGGGCCTGCTCGACCTGCCGGCGACTCTTGCCGAGAAATTTCTCGATCTTCTTCTGCAGCCCCGTCACCAGGCCTTCGCGATCATACGCCCGCATCAGGTGAGGCCAGGCTTCGAGCACCTGCAACAGACGCGTCAACTCCGGCGCCAGAAGGAGCTGCGCATAGCCGCTGTTCAGCGCCAGCTCGCGAGCCGGGACCAGGCGCTCCAGGCGATGGCTGCGCAGTTCGATGATCAGCACTTCCAGATCCCGCAACGGGCTGCTCAGCCTCGCCAGGTCGGCCGCCGCCTGGTCCAGCACATCCACCGCCGCCAGGCCACGCAACGGGCGCAACAGACTCCGCAATCGCCTCGTCGCCACCCGCAGGTCGTGCAAAGCCTCATCATCGGTACGCGCCACCAGACGTTCGGTACAGGCACGCAGACGAATCTCGAGGGCAATGACCTGAGCGATCAGGTCGTCCAGCAGTGCGGCCATCTAGCGTCTCTCCAGAAATCGGGCCCGGACGGGCAGCGCATTACTCAGCATGGATCATCCGCGTACAGGTCGCAGGCGCCAGGGCAATGACTTGCGCAACGCTGTCAGCAACCGCTGCGGGTCAGCCCCCTGGTGAGCGGCATAGCGGCTGGCTTCGAAGGCAGCCGCGAAGGCACGGATCTGCCCGGCCTGCCCAGGCAGCTCGCGACTGGCGCGCTCGGCGAAGGCGCGCGGCCCCTCTCCGGTTCCGCGCGACACGCCATGGCGCGCCAGCAGGCGCTCGAATGCCTGGAACTGGCGCAACTGCGGGTCGCGCTCACGGCGCCAGGGCGCGAACAGGAACAGCGCCAGTAACGCCATCAGCACCGCCCCGGCCCCTACCAGCCCGACGCCAAGGACGCGGCTGTCCCGGGAACCGAACCAGCGCTGTACCAGTTCCACCTGGGCTTCGCCCTGATAACCCAGCACCCAGCGCTGCCAGCCGTAGTTGAGGTTGTCCCAGGCCAGGCGCACCTGGTTCAGCCAGGACACCTGCCGATAGCGCAGGGGGGACAGGGGCGAACCTTCAAGGAAGCTCTGTTCGCCGGATATGGCCTCTTCCAGGCCGCGTTCGATGCGGCTCGGCGCCACCTGGAAGGTGGGGTCGACGCTGATCCAGCCGCGCTCCGGCAGCCAGTACTCCACCCAGGCATGGGCGTCGAACTGATGCACCAGCACGTAGTTGCCGGCGGGGTTCAGTTCTCCGCCCTGGTAGCCGGCCACCACACGCGCCGGGATGCCGGCCGCGCGCAGGACGTAGGTCATGGCGCCGGCATAGTGGGCGCAGAAGCCCCGTCGGGTATCGAAGAGGAAGGCGTCGATGTTGTCTTCCCCCAGAGGCAGCGGCTTCAGGGTGTAGACGTAGGGCTCACGATTGAAATGCGCCAACAGCGCGTCCACCAGTTGCTGCGGGTTCGCATGCTGCCGCTTGAGCTCGGCTGCCCAGGCCCGGGTACGGGGTTCGCCCTGCTCCGGCAATTGCAAGGCCCGGCGCAATGCCGCCGGGTTTCCCGCCGGCTCGCGCACCGCCCCCGGCCAGGAGGTGACCTGATAGAGCAAGGTGCGATCCACCGGCTGGCGTCGTTCCAGGCGGAAATCTGCCCGGCTGCGCACGTCCGGCTCGCGGGTCTCGGCCACATCCAGCCCGAACAGCCAGGGCCGCCCGCTGGGCTGCATGACGATGCTGTAGCGCAGCGGCTCGCCCTCCTTGCGCCAATCGGCCGCCGGACCGAACTGGGAGCCCAGGGTTTGCGACCAGCGGCGGCCGTCGAAGCGCTCCAGGGTGAGCGCGCGCCAGTAGAGCTGACTCATGGGCGGTACCGTGCCCTCGAAGCTGGCACGGAAGGCCAGCTCACCGGAACGGCTGAGCTCGGCGACGTCCGCCGGGCTCATGGCGTCCGCCAGGCCGGTGACGCCCTTGTCGTTCGGCAATGGCAGCGACCAGAGCGGGCCCAGGCGCGGGAAGAACAGGAACAGCAGCAGCATCAGCGGCGCGGCCTGCAGGAGCAGGCTGCCGGCGGCCCTCAGCGGTACCAGTGGATGCTCTGCGAAGCGGCTCTGTTGCAACCCCACCAGGGCGGCCAGCAAGGTGCAGAGGGGGAGCAGGCTGTAGAGGGCCGCGAGCATACCGTCGTTGAACAGGTACGCGGTGACCTGGGTGAAGAATCCCAGCAGCACCAGCACCAGCGCATCGCGCTGGCTGCGCAACTCCACCAGTTTGAGGATGAACACCGCCACCAGCAGCACGACAGCCGCATCCAGCCCCACCAGCGTGCCCCGGGACAGGGATACCCCGAGGGCCACGGCGAGGATGAGCCCGGTCTTGACCAGACCGCTGGGGTACTGGGCGCGCATGCGGAAAATCTGGATGCGCCAGCCGGCGCACCCCAGCCACATGGCGATGATCCACAGCGGCAGGTGCGGCAGCAGTGGCAGGATCACCAGCACCTGGGCGACCAGCAGCCAGATCAGGCCGATGCGGGTGATGAGCAGGCTGGCTTTCATCGCGGCGTCCCGAACAGGGCCAGGGCGCGCAGGCAGGCTTCGCGGTGGGCGTCCCCGGAATCCACTGCCAACTCCTGCGCCCCCAGTCGCAGGCCGAAGGGCTGGCCACGGGCGGACAACTGCAACACCCAATGGCACAACAGGCCGAGGCGCTCTTCGAGGTCACCGCTCAACGGGTCCAGGTCGAGCCAGAGATCACGTCCGGCCAGGGCGGCGAAATCCTTCACGAACAGGCCCTGCCCCCGCGAGTAGGCCTTCCAGTGCAAGCGCCGGCGCGAATCGCCCGGCTGGTAGGCGCGCAATCCCTGATAGTCGTCCGCTCCGGCGCCAAGCACGTGCTGGCCGTCATCACCGTCATCTTCGCCACGCCCTGGCATCAACGGCAGGTCGCCCTCCAGCGGGCGTGGGTAGACCAGCAGCGCCTGATCCAGGTCCACCCAGCTCCAGGCCACCAGCAAACCGAGGGGATAGCGGCTTTCTACCCGAAGGCGCCTGGGGCGCAGCCAGCCACGGCGTTCGGTGGGAAGGTGCAGCTCCACGTCGCAGGCGCCCCTGGCCGCCACGTCCTGAACCTGCAGGGGAAAAGGTGGCCAACCAAGGGCAATGGCCTGGTGTTCGCGGCGGGTACTTTCCAGCGTGACGTGGAAGTGCGCCTGTTCGCCGAGGAATACCGGGGCACCGCCCGCCGCCTTGAGGTTCAGCCCCGACAGGTTGCGGAAGGTATGCAGAATGGCAACCAGGAATACCGACAGCAGCAGGAAGGTCAGCCCATAGGCCAGGCTGTTCTGGTAGTTGATCGCCACCAGCAGCATCGGCACCAGCGCCACGCCGAAGGCGGCGCCGGCACGGGTCGGCAGGATGAAGATGCGCCTCTGGTCGAGCCGCACCTGATTGGCCGGCGGGATGCGCCGGGCCAGCCAGCGATCGACCTGGACTTCCAGCATCAGAGCGCCGGCACTTCGCGCAGCAACCACTGCACCAGCGCGCCACCGCCATGACCTGAGGGATCTGCGCGCTCGCGCAGGCGGTGCCCCACGACGGAGGGCAGCACGGCCTGGACGTCTTCGGGAATCACGTAATCGCGCCCGGCCAGTAGCGCCCAGGCACGGGCAGCCGACAGCAGCGCCAGACTGGCGCGCGGCGACAGCCCCCAGGCGAACTGCGGCTGGCTACGGGTGGCGTCCACCAGGCGCAGCACGTAGTCAACCACGGCATCACGGGCTATCACCTTGGGCACTTCGGCCTGGATCAGCCCCAGTTCGGCATGGGTGAAGATGGGCTCCAGGCGCGGCAGCAGTTCGCGGCGCGACTCGCCCTGCAGCAACGCCTTCTCCGCCGCCTTGGCCGGATAGCCCAGGGACAGGCGCATGAGGAAGCGGTCCAGCTGCGACTCCGGCAAGGCGAAGGTGCCACCCTGGCTCGCCGGGTTCTGGGTGGCGATGACGAAGAAGGGCTCCGGCAATGGGCGGGTCGCACCTTCGATGGTCACCTGCCCTTCTTCCATGGCCTCCAGCAATGCGCTCTGGCTCTTGGGCGTGGCGCGGTTGATCTCGTCGGCCAGCACCAGCTCGGCGAACACTGGGCCGGGGTGGAAGACGAACTGGCCACTGTCCTTGTCGAAGACCGAGGTGCCGAGGATGTCGCCGGGCAACAGGTCGGAGGTGAACTGGATGCGCTGGAAGCTCAGCCCCAGCACCCTCGCCAGGGCATGGCCCAGAGTGGTCTTGCCCATGCCGGGCAGGTCTTCGATCAACAGGTGTCCACGGGCCAGCAGGCAGGTCAGGGCCAGGCGCACCTGTGCCTCCTTGCCCAACAGCACCTGATTGACCGCGTGCAGGCAGGCATCCAGTTTGGTTCGCATTCGTCGCTCCCTGTGTGATGCGACGATGCTACTGGCAGGCCGGGCAATGGCAAAGTGCCCGGCAAACTTTGCTTATGAAACTGTGCGTCAGCTCGCTGCGGCGGCCTCGGCGTGCAGGTCGCCCGACAGGAACGGCGAGCCTTCCTGGAACAGGTGCGGATAGACAGACGCCAGGTGGTCGAAGAACAGCGCCTCGGGTAGATCGGCGAACTGGCCGTGGTCCGCCAGGTATTCCATGTAGCGCTCACCCTGGCGATTGAAGGGGTGGAAGATGCTGTCGCTGCGCCCATCGAACTCCAGCGGGGCCACGTTGAACATCCGGCACAGCGCGAGGTTGAAGGCCGGCGTGGCCTTGACCCAGCGCTCCTCGAGGTACAGCTCGGTGTAACCGTGCATGGCGAACACCTCGCTGCGCAGCAGTTCCAGCAGCCGGGGCGTGGCCAGGTGATTACGCACATCGGCCAGGCCGATGCGCGCGGGAATGCCGCAATGCCGCGCGCAGGCGGCCAGCAGGATCGCCTTGGGCACGCAGTAGGACTCGCCCGCCGCCAGGGCATGGCTGGCCTTCAGGGTCTCGGGATCGCGGCTGAACACGTAGGGGTTGTAGCGAACCTCGTCACGCGCCGCGAGGTAGAGGCTGACGGCCGTATCGACGGGATCGCGGCTGGCGCCACGGTGTCTTTCCGCGAACTCGACCACCAGGGGGTGGTCACTATCAACGAAGCGGCCGGGTTCCAGATAGCGCTGCATGGGGAAATCTCCTGCGGACATGGCGCCCAGTCTATCCAGCCCGATTTCCTTGCGGATACGACATTCCGGCCAAGTTTGGCTCTCCTGTCGCCACGCTCCTGGATGGCGACTAAGCTCGTGACGCGCCTGCCACCATCAAGGAGGATCGTTCATGCTGTTCTTCTGGTTGCTCGCCCTGGCCCTGGGTATCGCCTGTCTCGCCCATCGCCGTACCGCGCCATTTCCCGCCCTGGGCCTGGTGGCCGGCTTCCTGCTGCTGATGGGTTACTTCAGCCACGCCCCGGGCTGGCTGTTGCTCCTGTTCTGGCTGGGCTGGCTCGCCACCGCCCTGCCCCTGGCAATGCCGGAACTGCGCCGCCGCTGGCTCAGCGCCCCCCTGTTCGCCTGGTTCCAGCGAGTGCTGCCGCCCATGTCCGAAACCGAGCGCGATGCCATCGAGGCCGGCACCGTCTGGTGGGACGGCGAGCTGTTCAGCGGCCGGCCGGACTGGCGCAAGTTGCTGGACTCGCCCCGCCCGCAACTGACGGATGAAGAACAGGCCTTCCTCGATGGCCCCACCGAAGAACTCTGCGCCATGGTCAGCGACTGGGAAATCGGCCAGCAGCTGGACCTGCCCCCCAGGGCCTGGGCGCACATCAAGCGGCACGGCTTCTTCGCCCTGATCATCCCGAAGGAATATGGCGGCAAGGGTTTCTCCGCCTATGCCCATTCCCAGGTGGCGATGAAGCTGGCGACCCGCAGTGCCGACCTCGCTTCCACCGTGATGGTGCCCAACTCCCTCGGCCCCGCCGAGTTGCTGCTGCACTACGGCACCGACCAGCAGCGCCAGCGCTACCTGCCACGCCTGGCGAGCGGCGAGGACATTCCCTGCTTTGCCCTGACCGGCCCACTGGCCGGGTCGGACGCCAGCGCCATGCCGGACCTGGGCATCATCTGCAAGGGCCAGTGGCAGGGCGAGGACGTCATCGGCCTGCGCCTGACCTGGGAGAAGCGCTACATCACCCTCGGCCCGGTGGCCACGCTTCTCGGCCTCGCCTTCAAGGCCTACGATCCGGAGCACCTGCTGGGCGAAGAGGAAGACCTCGGCATCAGCCTCGCGCTGATCCCGACCGACACCCCCGGCGTGGAGATCGGCCGGCGCCACCTGCCCCTCGGCGCCGCCTTCATGAACGGCCCCAACTCCGGCAAGGATGTGTTCGTGCCGCTGGACTTCGTCATCGGCGGCCAGGCCATGCTCGGTAAAGGCTGGATGATGCTGATGAACTGCCTTTCCGTGGGCCGTTCGATTTCCCTGCCGGCGGCGGCCACCGGCGCGGCCAAGTTCACCAGCCTGGTGACGGGCCAGTACACCCGTATCCGCGAGCAGTTCAATGTGCCCCTGGCGGCATTCGAAGGGGTCCAGGAAGCCCTGGCACGTATCGCCGGTAACGCCTGGCTGATGGACAGCGCGCGAATCCTCACTGCCAGCGCGGTGGACCAGGGAGAAAAGCCCTCGGTGCTTTCGGCCATCCTCAAGTACCACCTCACCGAGCGCGGCCGCGAATGCATCGGCCACGCCATGGACGTGCACGGCGGCAAGGGCATCATCCTCGGCCCGAGCAACTACCTTGGCCGCGCCTGGCAGGGAGCCCCCATCTCCATCACGGTGGAAGGCGCCAACATCCTCTCGCGCAACCTGATGATCTTCGGCCAGGGAGCCATCCGCTGCCATCCGTTCGTGCTCAGGGAAATGGCCCTGGCCAGCCGTGAAGATCGCCACCAGGCGCTGGAAGAGTTCGACCAGCTGTTGCTCAAGCACATCGGTTTCGCCGTGGGCAATGCTGCCAGCAGCCTGCTGCTGGGCCTGAGCCTGGGGCGTATGGGCGACGCTCCGGGCGACAACCTCAGCCGTCCCTACTTCCGTGCCCTCGACCGCCTGGCCGCGGCGTTCGCCCTGCTGGCTGACAGCAGCATGTTGCTGCTCGGCGGCGAGCTGAAGCGCCGGGAGAGGCTGTCCGCGCGCCTCGGCGACGCCCTCAGCCATCTCTACCTGGCCTCGGCGGCTCTCAAGCGCTACCACGACCGCGACTATCCCGAGCATCTGCAACCCCTGGTGCGCTGGGCCCTGGAGGAGAGCCTGGGCAAGGCCGAGTCGGCCCTGGACGGGCTGCTGGGCAACTTCCCCAACACCATCGCGGGCGGCCTGTTGCGGGTACTGGTGTTCCCCCTTGGCCGCCGCCATCCAGGCCCATCGGACGCATTGGACGCCGAGGTCGCCGGGGTGATCGGCCGTGACCGAGGCGACCCGGCATTGGAGGAACTGCTGTCTGGCTGCTATCGCCCACACTCCGCCGACGATCCGGTAGGCGCCCTGCAAGTCGCCATCGACCAGGCCGGCCACAGCCGCCCCCTGCTGCAGAAGCTTCAAGCGGCGGTGAAGTCCGGCCAGTTGCGTCCTGCGCCGGGTGAGCCGTTGGTAGACGCGGCCCTGGCAGCGGGCCTGCTGGATGCGGATGACGCGCGGCAGGTCCGCGCCGCCGAAGCGGCACGGCGGCGGGTGATCGACGTCGACGACTTCGCCAAGGAGGAACTCCACCTCCGCGAGGGCGGCATCCGCTGAGCCCCGGGCACGACAGCGGGCGCGGGGGGCCTTATACTCCCGCGCCCGATTCAGCTTCAGGACATCCGCCATGGCCAATCCCTACCTCGACCACCACATAGCCCTGCTCGCCCACCTGCGCAGCATCCTGGTCGCCCTGGGCGAGGCCGAACAGGTTCCGGAGGAAAACCACGCCCTCTTCGTCGAGCGCTTCGACGAACTGATGAGCGAGCTGCCGCGTGACCCGGAAGGCAGCCAGTACCTGGGCCAGGACCTGATCAGCCAGGTATTCCATCGCTATCCGCAGATCGCCCACCTGGTGCCGCGCGACCTGCTCTGGTTCTTCGGTGGCGACTGCCTGCACTTCATGCCCGATGAAGAGATCGACCTGTACCAGCGTCTCGACGAGCGCCGCTACGAGGCCGAACAGAACGACGAGCCCTTCGACTGGAACCAGGAGAAGCAGTTGCTCGCCTTGCCGGAAGACGGTAACAAGCACTGAGCCCTCCGGGGCGGCGCCCGTGCCGCCCCTTGCCGCCCTTCTCCCCCGCACCGCCATCCATCGCCCACTGCCGTTCGCCAATTGCAGCACGGTGCCAGCCTCTGCCATCATTGCGAATAATTCTTAAACACTCTTCCCAGTTATTCTCAATGAGGTCAGCGTGTCGGCCGGCGATCCCGCGAACCCGCATCTGGTAGGGCTGCTTTACCGAGACCATCGTGATTGGCTGTTCAGCTGGCTGCGCAGGACGGTGCAGTGCCCCCACCGTGCCGAGGACGTCAGCCAGGACACTTTCCTGCGCCTGCTCTCCCGCGCCGACCTGCAACCGCCCCACGAGCCTCGCGCCCTGCTGGCGACCATCGCCCGCGGCCTGTTGGTGGACCAGTTCCGCCGCAATGACCTGGAACGCGCCTACCTGGAAGAGCTGGCCCGGGCGCCCCAGGACCTCCACCCAAGCCCGGAAGAACAGGCGCTGATCCTGGAATGCCTGCGGGAGATCGATCGCCTGCTGGGCCAGTTGTCCAGCAAGGCGCGCGCCGCCTTCCTCTACAACCGCCTGGACGGCCTTGGCCATGCCGAAATCGCCGAGCGCCTAGGGGTTTCCACCTCGCGGGTGCGCCAGTACCTGGCCCAGGGCATGCGCCAGTGCTACATCGCCCTCTATGGAGAACCGACATGAGCCGGGTATCCGCGCGCGCCCTGGACGAAGCCATCGCCTGGCAGCTGTGCCTGGACTCAGGCGAGGCCACCGAGCAGGAACGCCACGAATTCCGCCGCTGGCTGGGAGCGCACCCGGAACACGCGCAGGTCTGGCAGCAACTGGCGGGCATCGACCAGCACCTCTCAGCTGCCGCTCCCGGCCATGCCCGTCGCGCCTTGTTGCGCGGCGGCGGCCTTCGTCGGCGCAGCCTTCACCGTGTCGCCGGCAACCCCCTCGCGCTGGTACTGGCGGTGGGCCTGGGACTCGGCCTGCTCGCACAGCAGCGCCCCCTCGGTGATTACCTGGCCGATGAAATGACCACCGGCGGCGAACACCGCGAACTGCGCCTGGCGGACAACACCGTCGTCCAGCTCAACAGCCGCACGGCGCTGGATATCGACTTCGACGGTCCGCAACGCCGGCTCTACTTGCGCAGCGGCGAAATCCTGGTGAAGACCGGCCACGCCGATTCGCGTCCATTCTTCGTCTATACCGACCAGGGTCGACTGCAGCCGCTGGGCACCCGCTTCCTGGTTCGCCGCGAGGGCGATGCGACCCGCCTGATCGTGCTCGAATCGGCGGTCGCCGCCGAGCCGCGCAGCGCGTCCGGCGAGCGCATCATCCAGGCCGGCGAACAGGTACGCATCGACCGACAGCACCTCGGCCCCACCCAAGCCGCGCCGGTCGGTGCCGAAGCCTGGAGCCACGACATGCTGGTGGCCGACGACATGCCGCTGGCGGAGCTGATCGACAGCCTGGGCGAATACCGCAGCGGCTACCTGGGCCTGGACCCGGCCCTGGCCAACCTGCGCATCAGCGGCGTGTTCCCGCTGAACGACAGCGACAAGGCCCTGGCCGCCCTGCCCCCCAGCCTGCCGGTGCGCATCGAGCGTTTCAGCGACTGGTGGGTGCGCGTGGTACCGGCCAGGGACTAGACCCGGGCGCAGCCCATCGGTCCAGCGATGGGCTGCGCGCCTCTACCCACGCCGCGAGAACCCTCGAGCACAACGACGATAACCGCCGAAAGGGTCGATTCGCCCCACACAGAATGAGTCCAGGGACGGGCTAGAAAAAATTTTCTCCGTCCCCCTGTCACTTTTCGATTCTGGCTCGGCAAGAAGGCATTGAGACGATTTCTCACTTAGGAGAGTTTCGCAATGCACCCTGCTTCCGCCCCGTTCCGACGCCCCCTGCTGGCGCTGGCCGTCACCCTTGGCGGCCTGTCCACCCAGGCACTGGCCGAGCCCTACCAGCTACCGTCCGCCTCGCTGGCCAGCACCCTGAATCGCATCGCCGCGGATGCAGGCATCGTCATCAGCGTCGACCCTGCCCTGACCGCCGGCAGGACCGCGCCTGCCGTGCAGGGTGAACTCACCCCGCTGCAGGCACTGTCCCAGGCCCTGCAGGGCAGCAATCTGCGCCTGGTGCAGAACGGCACCGACAGCTACAGCCTGGCGCCCGTGGCCGACGAGGTGATGAACCTGCCGGACGTTAACATCGACGGCAGCCGCAACTACGAAACCGCCTGGGGCCCCACCACCGGCATGGTCGCCACCCGCACCGCCGCCGGCACCAGGACCGACACCGCGATCAACGAGATTCCCCGTTCCATCTCCGTGATCACCCGTGAACAGCTGGATTCCCGCCCCACCCTCAACCTCAACGACTCGCTGCGCTACACCGCCGGCGTGATGAGCAGCGGCTACGGCTCCGACTCCCGCGCCGACTGGCTGAAGGTGCGGGGTTTCGTGCCGACCCAGTTCCTCGATGGCCTGCCGCTGCCAGTCGGTTCCTTCGCCAACCCGAAGATCGAGCCCTGGAACCTGGAGCGCATCGCCGTGCTGCGTGGCCCGGCCTCTTCCGTCTACGGCCAGACGCCGCCCGGCGGCCTGCTGGACATGGTCAGCCGTCGCCCCCGGGAGGAGCAGGCCAATGAGGTGGAGCTGCAGGCCGGCAGTAACGAACACAAGCAGATCAACTTCGACAGCACGGGCAAGATCGACGACGAGGGCCAGTTCCTCTACCGCGTCAGCGGTACCGTGCGCGACAGCAACACCCCCATCGATCACATCCCGGACAAGCGCTACAACATCGCGCCCAGCCTGACCTGGAACATCAACGAAGACACCCGCCTGACATTCCTCTCCCAGTACACCCGCGACGATACGGGCATCACCGGGCAGTTCCTGCCGCTGCAAGGCACCAAGATCGACTCGCCCTTCGGCGACATCTCCCACCACAAGAACCTGGGCGAGCCGGACTGGGACTTCTACGACCGCACCTACTACGCGCTGGGCTACTCCTTCGAGCACCGCTTCAACGATGTCTGGCAGTTCCGCCAGAACCTGCGCTACACCAAGAGCGACCTGGAATTCCAGGCGGTGAACGTGGCCACCTTCAACAGCATCGACGCCAACGGCAACGTCAACCGCGAGTCCGGCATCGTCGACGAAGACATAAGCCAGTTCGCCGTGGACAACAACTTCCAGGCCGACTTCAGCACCGGCGAGCTGGACCACACCCTGCTGCTGGGCCTCGACCATCAGCGCGCCAATACCAACTACCGCTGGCTCTACGGCATGGGCGTACCGCCGATCAACGTGAACAACCCGATCTACGGGGCGGACATGTCCGGTGTCACCTACTTCACCATGCAGGACTTCAACCAGAAGACCTACCAGACCGGCCTCTACATCCAGGACCAGATCGCCCTCGACAACTGGCGCCTGACCCTCGGCGGCCGCGAGGACTGGGTGCACACCGGCACCGAGTTCTTCAACAAGAACGATGCCACCAATACCCAGCGCGACGCTGCCTTCAGCGGCAACGTGGGCCTGAGCTACCTGTTCGACAACGGCATCACCCCGTATTTCTCCTACGCCGAGTCCTTCCAGCCGGCCATGGGCGCCAACGTCGACAGCACCGTCTCCTTCGAACCCACCGAGGGCAGGCAGTACGAAGTCGGCATCAAGTACCAGCCGCCCGGCACCGACGCCATGCTGACCGCCGCGGTCTACGACCTGAACCAGACCAACGTCAGCGTCACCGAAGGCAGCGTGACCCGCCAGATCGGCGAGCTGGAGATTCGCGGCCTGGAGCTGGAAGCCATCGCCGACGTCACCGAGAACCTCAAGCTGGTGGCCTCCTACAGCTATACCGACAGCGAAATCCAGAAAGGCCCGGACAAGGGCAATCGCATGGCCCAGGTGCCGCGCAACCAGGCCACCGCCTGGGCCGACTACACCTGGCACAGCGGCGCCCTCGACGGCTTCGGCGTGGCCGCTGGCGTGCGCTACGTCGGCGACAGCTATGGCAACACCGCCAATACCTGGCTGGGCCACACCGGCTCCTACACCGTCTACGACGCCTCCGTGCACTACGACCTGGGCCGCCTGGACAGCTCGCTGCGCGGTGTTTCCGTCGCGGTGGACGCGAAGAACGTGTTCAACAAGGAGTACCTGTCCACGTGCGACGGCTACTGGTGCTACTACGGTGACGAACGCACCGTGGTCGGCAGCGTGAACTACAAGTTCTGAGCCTCGCGCGATCGTGAACAAGGGCTGCCCCGGCGGGCAGCCCACGCAACAGGGATTCACCATGCAAAGCAGCACCATCCGCCGCTGGTCCGGCGTCCATACCTGGACCAGCCTGATCTGCACCCTCTTCCTGCTGATGCTCGCCCTTACCGGGTTGCCGCTGATCTTCCACCACGAGTTGGAACACCTGCTGGGTGAAGCGCCCGAGCTGCGCGAGATGGCACCGGACACACCGCACCCGGGCCTGCAGCAACTGGTGGAGGCCGCCCAACGCCACCGCCCCGGCGAGATGGTCCAGTACCTGGGTTTTGAGAAGGACGAGCCCAACGGCGTGGTTGCGATCACCGCCGCCACCGCCGGCACCGAACCCAACTCATCCCACACCTTCATGCTCGACGCCCGCACCGGTGAGCCCGTGGCCATGCCGGCTGCCAACGGTGGCGTGCTGATGTTCATCCTGCGCCTGCACGTCGACCTGTTCGCCGGAATGCCCGGCAAGCTGCTGCTGGCCTTCATGGGCGTGCTCTTCGTGGTCGCCGTCGTTTCCGGCGTGGTGCTCTACTCACCCTTCATGCGCCGCCTGAAGTTCGCGGAAGTGCGGCACCAGCGCGCCACCCGCACGCGCTGGCTGGACCTGCACAACCTGATCGGCATCGTCACCCTGACCTGGGCGCTGGTGGTGGGCATCACCGGCGTCGTCAGCGCCTGTGCCGACCTGCTGATCAGCGCCTGGCGCCAGGACGCCCTCAGCGCCCTGGTGGAGCCCTACCGCAATGCGCCGCAGCTCACCGAGCGCGCGCCGGCGGACAACGTCCTGAAGATCGCCGCCGAAGCCCTGCCCGGCATGCAGGCGGATTTCATCGCCTTCCCCGGCACCCGCTTCTCCAGCGAGCATCACTACACGGTGTTCATGGTCGGCAGCAGGCACCTCACCGCCCACCTGTGGACGCCGGTGCTGATCGATGCCCGCACCCTGGAGGTCACCGCCGTGGCGCAGCGTCCCTGGTACATGGACGCCCTGGCGATGTCGCAGCCGCTGCACTTCGGCGACTATGGTGGCCGTCCCATGCAATTGCTCTGGGCCGCGCTGGATATCCTCACCATCATCGTGCTCGCCAGCGGCCTGTACCTCTGGTGGGTACGACAGCGCCGCAGCGCCGGGCAGCGCTCGACCGAAGAGGTTGCGGCATGAACTGGCGGCAATCCACCTTTGTCCTGCCCACGGTCATCGGCCTACTCTGCTCCCTGGGCCTGTTCAGCGCCCTGCTGGGCGACGGCTGGTGGGATGCCCTGTCCTGGCTCGGCCTGGGCGTACCCGCCGCGCTCGGCACCTGGCCGCTGCTGCGCCGACCGCGCGAGTAGGCTGTCTCGCTCGCGCTACCCGGCCTGAGGTGATTCGAGGGATGCAAAAAAAGCCCGCCTGGCATTGCCGGGCGGGCTTTTCTGATGGGGCGCGAATTGCGTTGGGGGTCCCTGAAGGAGGACGCCAGCCAGCGCCTCGAATCAGCCCTGCTTGGACAGTTCGGCGCGTTGTTTTGCAGCCACAGCTTCTTGCTGCTTCTGCTCTTGCATCTGGACTTTCGCCAGACGGGCCTGCCAGCGTGCAGTAGTACGATCGCCACCGCCTGCGGCCATGGCCGAGGTGGCCGAGAGAACGATGGTCAGTGCGGAAGCAAGGGCGATAACAGATTTCATAATCAAACTCCGAACAACAAAAAGGGCAAAACAGAAACGATCAGCGGGAGCCTCCTCGGCCAATACGGGTGACTGGAGGGCTACGAACCAACGATCGGTCTCGGAAACTAGGACCGGCCCACGTGCACTTCGTTCGCTAGCTAACGAAATGCACCACGCCGCAGCCCCTGGAAAAATCCGCACCACCGGGAGCCTAGAGCGGCGCGAACCGCCCGTCGGGCGACCCGCTGAACCCCCTCCGAACAGCCCTTGGGGAAAGCCGTTTCCAGCATCCGGACTCCGCCGAGTTCTCCGAACCGCGAGCACCACGGGAGGCCGACACTTCTGCCAAAATTCACGAATAACCGGGAACCCCGCTTCAAAAGACGGGAACCCTCACTAGACTGCGGGGCACACCAACAAGACTGCCGGAGCAGCCATGAGCCACGACACCCAGGCGTTTCGCGACCGCTATCGCGCGGGCATCCACCCCCTCTACAACGCCTGGGCGCATGGCGGCTTCGTGCTGCTCTACGGCGCCACCTGCCTGGCGTTCTTCATCAGCCACCTGGAACAGGTGGAAGCCTGGGAGTGGCTGGTGGTGCCGGCCGCCCTGGTGTTCTTCAGCTGGGGGGAATACTCCATCCACAAGAACCTGGGCCACCGCAAGACGCGCCTTGGCGGGATGTTCTACAAGCGCCACACCGGCGACCACCACAGCTTCTTCGTCGCCGGGCGAATGACCTGGGAATCGGCCCGGGACTGGCGGGTGATCCTCTTCCCCGCCTGGCTGATCCTGTTCTACAGCGTTGGCCTGTTCGCCGCCTGGTGGCTGCTGTCCCTGATCAACGCCAACGTCGCCGCCCTGTTCTCCGCCACCCTGCTGGCCGGTTACCTGAGCTACGAGGTCTTCCACGCCTGCGAGCACTTGCCAGCCGACCACCCGATCTCGCGCCTGCCCTGGATTCGCCACATGCGCCGGCTGCACGAACTGCACCATCGCCGAGACCTGATGCAGACCCACAACTTCAACCTGGTTTTCCCCCTGATGGACTGGCTCAAGGGGAGCCTGCACTGGGAGCCACTGGAACAGGAGCGCGCCATGACCCGACTGCAGCACGAAGTGGAAATCGACCGCGGCCCCGAGCGGGTCCTGGCTTATGCCGCCACCGTCACCCGCTGGCCGGAGTGGCACCCCTCCTCCCTTCGCGTGGACGGCACCGCCGGACCTCTGCCGGCTGGCAGCCACTTCGAGGAAGACATCCATGCGGGCGGGCGTGCCGGGCACCTGAGCTGGGCGGTGACCGAGTTCAGCCCCGGCCGCCGCTGGCGCGCAACCGCCCGGGGTACCCACGGACTGAATCTGGTGCTGACCTATGAATGCGAAAGCACGGCGAGCGGCACCCGCTTCGTCCGCACCCTGGAGTACGGCTTCTCAGGGCTGGCCATGCGGCTTGCGAACTGGCTGGTGATGCGTGGCAAGATCGACCGCGAATCGGCCGAATCCATGAAGCGACTGAAGGAGATGGCCGAACGCGCCATCGAGAAGGCTCCGGTCCACCAGCTCGATCTGGTCTGAACCCGGAATGCGGAAACGAAAACGCCGCTCGTATGAGCGGCGTTTTCGTTTATTTGGAGCGGGAAACGAGACTCGAACTCGCGACCCCGACCTTGGCAAGGTCGTGCTCTACCAACTGAGCTATTCCCGCGTACAGCATTTACAAAGTGGCGTCCCCTAGGGGACTCGAACCCCTGTTACCGCCGTGAAAGGGCGGTGTCCTAGGCCACTAGACGAAGGGGACTGAAATTGGAGCGGGAAACGAGACTCGAACTCGCGACCCCGACCTTGGCAAGGTCGTGCTCTACCAACTGAGCTATTCCCGCGTGCAACCTTTACAGCCCGCACTCTAGGTGCGCCCAATCCCTTCTCGGGACCGGGTAAGCAAGGCACTGGCCCTGCTTTGAATCTGGAGCGGGAAACGAGACTCGAACTCGCGACCCCGACCTTGGCAAGGTCGTGCTCTACCAACTGAGCTATTCCCGCAATATTGGCGTCCCCTAGGGGACTCGAACCCCTGTTACCGCCGTGAAAGGGCGGTGTCCTAGGCCACTAGACGAAGGGGACGCGGCCCGGAACTTACAACAGCTTTCATGCTTTCTTCCGGCTTCTCAGCGCTGCCTGGGCATCGCGTCGAAGTGGCGCGCATTCTAGGGACGCCTCGAACACCCGTCAACCCCTTATCAAAAACTTTTTAAAATCAATGACTTCTGCTCAAAATTTGATCCACCTCTATGAGCGCGGTAGTCGAGCCTCTACACTCAGCCCATTCTGACAAGAACCTCGGAGCCCTATAGATGTCGCCACTCGTGATCACCCTGTTGATCGTTGTCGGTATCGTCATCCTTATTGTCATTGGCTACGTGAACCACATGGTGGAGAACAGCAAACTGGAGAAGGCCCGACTCAAGGCCGACCTCAGTGACCGCATCCGCCGCTGCGCCGACCTTTCCGAAACCCTCCCCGGCCAGATGGTCTCCCCCGCCCTCAAGCTGCTGCTGACCCGCCTGCAATTGCAGCTCGGCGAACGCCTGCTGCAGGTGGACAAGAATGACAACGCCCTCAAGACCCGCCTCGGGCAGCTCCGCCCGCTGGTTGGCCAGGGCGAATCCATCCCGGTGAACAACCCACCGCAGAAGATCGCCAGCGAAGCCAAGGCCAAGGAAATCCGCTTCCAGCTGGAAAGCCTCCACGGCCAGATCACCCGCGCCGCCCAGGATGGCCTGCTGCCGGCCAACGAGGCCAAGAGCTGGGTGAAGGAAATCCGCGACATGCTGGTCCAGTTGCACGTGGAGTTCTTCACCAACCTCGGCCTGCAGGCCCTGCAGGAAAACCAGCCGCGCCAGGCTCGCCTGGCCTTCGAGCGCGGCGTCCAGTACCTGCAGAAGCAGCCCGACCCCGCCCACTACCAGAATCAGCTGCAACAGCTGAAAGCCCAGCTCGCCCGCGCCAATGCCATGGTGCTGGAAAACGCCCAGCCGAGCGCTGACGAACCGAGCGAGCTGACTGAGGGTCTTAAGTCATTGGAAGACGAAGATACCTGGAAGAAGAAGAACATCTACGACTGATCCGCTCAGACGAGGACCTCCCGATGAGCCTGACCCTCTACGGCGCCCCGCTGTCTCCTTTCGTGCGCAAAGTGCGCCTCTACCTGCTGGAAAAGGGGCTGGACTACCAACTGGAAATCGTCTCGCCCTTCAGCCAGCCGAGCTGGTTCCGCGAGCTGAGCCCCCTGGGCCGCATTCCGGCCCTGCGCGACGGCGATATGAC
Source organism: Pseudomonas lalkuanensis (assembly GCF_008807375.1). NCBI lineage: Bacteria > Pseudomonadati > Pseudomonadota > Gammaproteobacteria > Pseudomonadales > Pseudomonadaceae > Metapseudomonas > Metapseudomonas lalkuanensis. The sequence continues at coordinate 3,606,726 of NZ_CP043311.1, forward strand.
CCTCGCCGACTCCAGCGTGATCTGCCAGTACCTGGAAGAGAAACACCCCCACCTCGCCCCGCTCTATGGCCGTGACGCCGAGGAGCGCGCGCGAGTCCGCTGGCTGGAGAAATATTGCGACTACGAAGTGGCCCCGCTGGCCACCTTCGGCGTGTTCCGCAACCGGACCCTGAAGCCGTCAATGGGCCAATCCTGCGACGAAGCCATCGTCCAGGCAGCCCTGGTGGACAAGCTGCCGCCCCACTTCGACTACCTGGAAAAGACCCTGGGCACCGCCGAGTACTTCGTGGGCGAGCGCCTGACCATCGCCGACCTCGCCTTCACCACCCAGATGATCAACATGGAGCACGGCGGCGAGCGCCTCGATGCCGGGTGCTGGCCGCAGCTGGCGGCCCACTACGCGCGCATGACCGCGCGGGAATCGGCGCAAGCGGTCCTGCCGGGCGAACAGAAGATCCTCGCCAAGCTGGCTGGCCGCGCCTGAGCCTGTAGCTCCTTCAACGCCCTCTAGCAAACCACCTCGCAAGGACGTGGTATCCCAAGCCCAAACGAAAAAGCCCGGATTGATCCGGGCTTTTGCATTACAGCGCGATCAGCAGTCGGTCAGGCGCAGGTAGATCGCCGCCAGCTGCTCGATACCGGCCTGGTCCTCTGCGGTGAAGCGCGCCGGCTTGGGACTGTCCAGGTCGAGCACACCGATCAGTCGGCCGTCCTTCAGCAGCGGCACCACCAGCTCACTGTTGGACGCGCTGTCGCAGGCGATGTGGCCGGGGAAGGCGTGCACGTCTTCCACTCGCTGGGTTTCCCGGGTGCGTGCCGCTGCGCCGCAGACGCCCTTGCTGAAGGGGATGCGAACGCAGGCGACCTTGCCCTGGAACGGGCCGAGTACCAGTTCCTCGTTGCGATTGAGGTAGAACCCGGCCCAGTTCAGGTCCGCCAGCTCGTTGAAAAGAAAGGCGGAAAATTGCGAGCTGTTGGCGATGAAATCGCGCTCATCGGCCAGCAGGGACTCCAGTTGGGCAGCCAGCAGCGCATAACCGGAGAGGCCCGCGCCGGCCTGTTGCAGATCGATCATTTGGAAGACTCCAGTAAAGCGAGCCCGACCCAGTGGCGGGCGAATTGATAGGCGCAACGGCCATTGCGATTGCCGCGGCCAAGGGCCCAGCGAATCGCCAGTATTTCCAGTTCCTCGGTCCACTCCCAGCGCAGGGCTGCCGGCTCGGCCAGGACGCCGATCCAGTGGCGCACCACGGCCAGGAAGTGATCCTGGGTAAAGGGATAGAAGGACAGCCATAGACCGAAGCGGTCGGACAGGGCGATCTTGTCCTCCACCGCCTCGTTGGGATGCAGTTCGCCGTCGACCATCTGCCAGTGCTCGTTGTCGCTCTGTTTCTCCGGCACCAGGTGGCGGCGGTTGGAGGTGGCGTAGAGCAGCACGTTGTCCGGGGCACGTTCCAGGGAGCCATCCAGCACGCTCTTGAGCACGCGATAGTCGCCCTCGCCCGCCTCGAAGGACAGGTCATCGCAGAACAGCACGAAGCGCTGCGGCAGGCCGGCCAGTTGCTCCACCACGCGCGGCAGGTCCGCCAGATGGTCGCGCTCGATCTCGATCAGGCGCAGGCCGGCACCGGCATGCTCGGCCAGCAGCGCGCGGACCAGGGAAGACTTGCCGGTACCCCGGGCGCCCCAGAGCAGCGCATGGTTGGCCGGCAGCCCGTCGACGAACTGGCGGGTGTTGCCAGCCAGCTGCTCGCGCTGCTTGTCGACACCGATCAGGTCGGCGAGGGACAGGTCCAGGCTGACGTCCAGCGGTTGCAGGTATCCGCTGCGGCCATCGCGATGCCAGCGAGCAGCCAGGCTCTTCTGCCAGTCGATTACCGGCCGAGGGACCGGCAACAGGGGTTCGAGACGAGCCAGCACCGCATCGGCGCGCTCGAGAATCTCATACAGGCGGGAATCCACGTTCAACTCCTTCTTCAGCCGCAGCCATCAGGCGCTGCCGGCAGACGGGATAGGCTATGCTTGGCAAGCCCTCGGAACAAGGCCAAATCCCAAGCCCCATGGATATTCCGCTGACACAACGGCTGTCATTCAAGCAGGCCAGCCTCACCGTGCTGGTGGCGTTCCTCCTCGGCACCGTCCTCAGCGTCATCCAGGTCGCCAGCGACTATCTCAACGAAAACGCCTCGATCGACCGCGAGATCAAGGCGCTCCTCGAGATCGCCCACAGCCCGGCTGCGCGCATCGCCTACAACATCGACGCCGAACTGGCCCAGGAACTGGTCCTCGGCCTCTTGCGCTCGCCGGCGGTGATTCGCGCGGAAATCATCGACAACAATGGAGCGGTGCTGGCCAGCGTCAGCCGTCCGCGCACCGAAAGCGACTTCCGCATCTTCAGCGACTACCTGTTCGGCGAGCAGCGCGAGTTCGAGGACCCCCTCTACATCATCCACGCCCCCAACGAAACCCTGGGCGTCCTGCGCCTGGAAGTCGACACCTTCGCCTTCGGCAGCCATTTCCTGCGTCGGGCGATGATCACCCTGCTCAGCGGCTTCGTGCGCAGCCTGCTGCTGTCGCTGATCCTCCTGGTGCTGTTCTACAGCATGCTGACCAAGCCGCTGGTGGAGCTGATCCGCGGCCTCAGCGAGCGCGACCCGCGCGCTTCGCCGGATACCAGGCTGCCCTGCCCGCCCGGCCACGAACAGGACGAGATCGGCGTACTGGTGGAAGTGACGAACCGCCAGCTGGCCAGCCTGGCCACCGAAATGCAGCAACGCCGCGAGGCGGACGAGCGCCTCAACCAGTACCTGGCCGAGCTGGAGAACATCGTGTCGGCGCGCACCGCCGAGCTGAAGGCCGCCAACAGCCGCCTCAGCCGCTACAACCAGGAACTGGAGGTGGCACGCAGCACCGCACTGGAAATGGCCAAGGCCCGCGCCGCCTTCCTCGCCAACATGAGCCACGAGATCCGCACGCCGCTCAACGGCCTGCTGGGGATGCTCGACCTGGCGCTGGACGGGCCGCTGAACAACGAGCAGCGGCGCCAGCTGCAGATCGCCCATGACTCCGGCAGCGTACTGGTGGAGCTGCTCAACGACATCCTCGACCTGTCCAAGTTCGAAGCCGGCCAACTGGAGCTGGAGCAGATCCCCTTCGACCTGGGCACGCTGCTGGAAGACACCGCCAACCTGCTGTCGCAGAACACCGCGCCAGGCGTCGAGCTGACCTGCCTGATCGACCCGAAGCTGCCGTCGCTGGTGGTGGGCGACCCGACGCGGGTGCGCCAGGTGATCAGCAATCTCCTGTCCAATGCCCTCAAGTTCACCCGTTTCGGCCGCGTCGACTTGCGTGCCGCACCCAGCCCAGGCGGCGTGCTGATCACGGTTCGGGACACCGGCATCGGCATTTCCGCCGAAGCCCTGCCCAAACTGTTCCAGCCCTTCTCCCAGGGCAGCGCCGGCATCACCCGGCAATTCGGCGGCACCGGCCTTGGCCTGGCACTGACCCGCCATCTGTGCGAGGCCATGCAGGGCCAGCTGGACGTCAAATCCCAGGAAGGCCTGGGCAGCCTGTTCAGCGCGGAATTGCCGCTGGTGGAGCACAGCCCGGCGGAATCCCTCGCGCCGATGCAGGGCAAGGTCATCGCCCTGTGCGGCGCCAAGAGCGGCCTCGCCGAGATGCTGGGAACCTGGCTGCCGCTGTGGGGGCTGGATTTCGAACGCCGCGACGCGGGCACCGACCTCAGCGGCGCGCACGCCGACCTGTTGATCAGCGACAACCCGGACTGCCTGGAAAATCTGCGGCGCACCGCCCATATGCCCATCCTGCTGGTCACCGGTTACGGCAGCTTCCTGCCGCCACCACGGGCGGCGACCCTGACGCCCCTGCACCAGCTGGCCCGCCCCCTGTCACGGGCGGCGCTGCACCAGGCGCTGCAGCGGGTGCTGCTGAAACTACCGGACGAAACCCCGGCGGCACCGCCGGAAGCGGCCGAACCTCAGCATCGCCATGCGCGGGTGCTGCTGGTGGAAGACAACGCGGTGAACCAGCTGGTGGCCAAGGGCATGCTGGCCAAGCTGGGCTGCGACGTGCTGCTGGCGACTCACGGCGCCGAGGCCCTGAGCCATCTGGAGCAATCGTCCGTCGACCTGGTGTTGATGGACTGCAACATGCCGGTGATGGACGGCTACGAAGCGACCCGGCGCATTCGCCAGAGTGGGCGCTGGCCGGAACTGCCGATCATCGCCCTGACCGCCAATGCCCTGCCGGACGAACGCGAACGCTGCCGCGCCGCCGGCATGGACGACTACCTGGCCAAGCCCTTCCGCCGCGAAGAGCTGGTCGCCTTGCTCGACACCTGGCTGCCGACTACTCAGGCAACCCGATGAGCTGACCCAGCAACTCGCCGAGGCGGGCGCGCAGTTCAGCCATTTCGTTGAGGTCCAGCCCGCTGGCGCAGATCAGCTCGTTGCGCAGCGGCATCACCTTGTCACGCAGAGCCGCGCCCTCTTCCGTCAGCGCCAGGTGCACTTCACGCTCATCGTGGGCCGCGCGCTGGCGGCGCACCAACCCGAGCTGCTCCAGGCGTTTCAGCAACGGCGTGAGGGTGCCCGAATCCAGCAGCAGGCGCTCGCCCAGGGCCTTGACCGTGGGTTGTTCCGGCGCCCGTGCGTGCCACTCCCAGAGCACCAGCATGACCAGGTACTGCGGGTAGGTCAGGCCAAGGGGCTCCAGCAGTGGCCGATAGCCGCGAATCACCGCGCGGGACGCGGCATAGAGCTTGAAACAGAGCTGGTTGTCCAGCAGCAGCTCCGGCTCGATCGATGGCGTGTTCATTTCAGCAGGGCTTCGATCTCGGCGGTGATCTCTTCCGGCTTGGTGGTCGGCGCGAAACGCTTGATGCGCTGGCCGTCATGGCTGATCAGGAACTTGGTGAAGTTCCACTTGATGCCCTGGCTGCCCAGCAAGCCCGGCGCACGCTTCTTCAGCTGCACGTAGAGCGGATGGGCTTGCGCGCCATTGACGTCGATCTTCTTGAACAGCGGGAAGCTGACGCCGAAGTTCAGCTCGCAGAACTCGCTGATGGCGCCTTCGTCACCCGGCTCCTGCTTGCCGAATTGGTTGCACGGGAAGCCCAGCACCACCAGGCCGCGCTCCCTGTATTGCTGCCAGAGTTCTTCCAGGCCCTTGTACTGCGGGGTGAATCCGCATTTGCTGGCGGTGTTGACCACCAGCAGGGCCTTGCCACCGAAGTCCCCGAGGGTCTTCTGCTCGCCTTTGATGGTGGTTACGGGGATATCGAGAATCTTGTCGCTCATGGTCGGAACCTGTTGGATGAAGTGAGTTCCGGAAAAATAGCTCTCAATTAAATTGTGTGCAATTTAAATTCTCCATAAAAAGGCCCGCCTTCTGGCGGGCCTCGGCGAAAGCCGCGCACTTAACGCGGTTCGAGCTTCAGGGACACCGAGTTGATGCAATAACGCAGTCCGGTGGGACGCGGGCCGTCCGGGAAGACATGACCCAGGTGGGAGTCGCAGCGGGCACAGCGCACCTCGATGCGGTGCATGCCGTGACTGAAGTCCTCGCGCTCGGCGATGACCTCCTTGTTCACCGGCTGGAAGTAGCTCGGCCAGCCGCTGCCAGAATCGTACTTGGCATCGGAGTCGAACAGCGCTTCACCGCAACAGGCGCAGTGGTAGATGCCCGGCGTCTTGGTGGCGTAGTACTCGCCGGTGAAGGCGCGCTCGGTGCCGCCCAGACGGCAGACGTGGAACTGGGCATCGGAAAGCTCTTCGCGCCAGCTTTCCAGGGGTTTCTCAAGCTTGTCCATGACAGTCCTCGGCAATGGTAAAAAAGCCCGATCCCGACCTTTTCGGGCCATCGGGCCGCACGTATCATGCGCGATTCATCAGACGCCAGTCTGGCAGTGGCGTTACAGGCTGCCAAGGCGCAACGATCCCCGTCGCCTCGCGCGACCCTTTTCACTCGGGACATCCACGCATCATGCAGGTCAGCAAATCGAACAAGCTCGCCAATGTCTGCTACGACATCCGCGGACCGGTGCTCAAGCACGCCAAACGCCTGGAAGAGGAAGGCCATCGCATCCTCAAGCTGAACATCGGCAATCCGGCACCGTTCGGTTTCGAAGCCCCGGAGGAAATCCTCCAGGACGTGATCCGCAACCTGCCCACAGCCCAGGGCTACAGCGATTCCAAGGGCCTGTTCAGCGCGCGCAAGGCGGTGATGCAGTACTACCAGCAGAAGCAGGTGGAAGGCGTCGGCATCGAGGACATCTACCTCGGCAACGGCGTCTCCGAGCTGATCGTGATGGCCATGCAGGCCCTGCTGAACAACGGCGATGAGGTGCTGATCCCGGCACCGGACTACCCGCTGTGGACCGCTTCCGTGGCCCTGGGTGGCGGCAAGCCGGTGCATTACCTGTGCGACGAACAGGCCGGCTGGTTCCCCGACATTGCCGACATGAAGGCAAAGATCACCCCGAACACCAAGGCCCTGGTGCTGATCAACCCGAACAACCCCACTGGCGCCGTGTATTCGCGCGAAGTGTTGATGGACATCGTCGAACTGGCCCGCCAGCACAACCTGGTGCTCTTCTCCGACGAGATCTACGACAAGATCCTCTACGACGAGGCCCAGCACATCTCCACTGCCTCCCTCGCGCCGGACGTTCTCTGCCTGACCTTCAACGGCCTGTCCAAGTCCTATCGTGTGGCCGGCTTCCGTTCCGGCTGGGTGGCGATTTCCGGTCCCAAGCACAAGGCCCAGAGCTACATCGAAGGCCTGGATATCCTGGCCAACATGCGCCTGTGCGCCAACGTACCCAGCCAGCACGCGATCCAGACCGCGCTCGGCGGCTACCAGAGCATCAACGACCTGGTACTGCCCAACGGCCGCCTGCTGGAACAACGCAACCGCGCCTGGGAATTGCTCAATGACATCCCCGGCGTCAGCTGCGTGAAGCCCATGGGCGCGCTCTACGCCTTCCCGAAGATCGATCCGAAGGTCTGCCCGATCCACAACGACGAGAAGTTCGTCCTCGACCTGCTGCTCTCCGAGAAGCTGCTGATCGTCCAGGGCACCGCCTTCAACTGGCCGTGGCCGGACCACTTCCGCGTGGTCACCCTGCCCCGCGTCGACGACCTCGAGCAGGCCATCGGCCGTATCGGCAGCTTCCTCAAGTCGTATCGCCAGTAACGCCCCATGGACCTGCAGATCGACGACTTCTACAAGGACTGCGCCACTGGCCTGCTACAGCTGTATCAGGCCTTTCCGAGGCGGGTCGCGCTCTATGTGGAAGACCTGATCGGTCCGTCCGAACCGGATGAGTTCGGCCTGCCCAGCAAGCGCCACGAAAGCTGCCTGGGCGCGCTGCTCTGGCTTGCCGACGAGGGCTACCTGCGTTTCGACAGCACCATCCATTTCGAAGCGCTGGACCAGGCGACCCTCACCGAGAAGGGTTTCCTGCGGATGTCCCGCGCGCTGCCTGGCGCGCTGACCAACCCCGAAAATCTGCCACCCAGCATCCTGCGGGTCCGCGCCAGCCTTGCGCAGCAACTGCGCGAGGCCCTGCGCGGAGCCGACAGCGAACGCCTCGTACGCCTGACTCGGCTAATCTTCGAGAGCAGTGCGGACGCCATGGGCGACATAGTTTGAAATAGTCCCTGGTTGAATACGCCAGGGCCGCCCCTTATATACCCCCGCATACGAAACCGCTTTCCGCCGTGAGGAGACTGTTCCAATCATGATGCGCATTCTGTTGTTCCTGGCCACAAACCTTGCAGTCCTGGTGATTGCCAGCATCACCCTGAAACTGCTGGGCGTAGACCGGTTCACCGGCCAGAACTACGGCAGCCTGCTGGTCTACTGCGCCGTGTTCGGCTTCGCCGGCTCGCTGATCTCGCTGTTCATCTCCAAGTGGATGGCGAAAATGAGCACCGGTACCGAGATCATCACCCAACCCCGCACCCGCCATGAGCAGTGGCTGCTGCAGACCGTCGAGCAACTGTCCCGCGAAGCCGGCATCAAGATGCCGGAAGTGGGCATCTTCCCGGCCTACGAAGCGAACGCCTTCGCCACCGGCTGGAACCGGAACGACGCACTGGTGGCCGTGAGCCAGGGCCTGCTGGAGCGCTTCTCCCCCGATGAAGTGAAAGCCGTGCTGGCCCACGAGATCGGTCACGTGGCCAATGGCGACATGGTCACCCTGTCGCTGATCCAGGGCGTGGTGAACACCTTCGTGATGTTCTTCGCGCGCATCTTCGGCAACTTCGTCGACAAGGTGATCCTGAAGAACGAAGAAGGCCCCGGCATCGGCTACTTCGTCGCGACCATCTTCGCCGAACTGGTCCTGGGCATCCTCGCCAGCATCATCGTCATGTGGTTCTCGCGCCGCCGCGAATACCGCGCCGACGAAGCCGGCGCCAACCTAGCCGGCACCAACGCCATGATCGGCGCCCTGCAGCGCCTGCGTGCCGAGCAAGGCGTACCGGTGCAGATGCCCGACAGCCTGACCGCCTTCGGCATCAACGGCGGCCTGAAGCACGGCCTCGCCGGCCTGCTGATGAGCCACCCGCCGCTGGAAGACCGCATCGAGGCCCTGCGCCGCCGCGGCTGAAACGAATCACACTGACTTGGGCGGCCAACTGGCCGCCTTTTTTTGCCTGCTCCGGACCGCAGGTTGTGGCTGAGTTCAGCGCAGACCTACGTGGCAGACCTGCGTGTCGCGGCTATCGGCGGGTCAGGCGGAACACCGGCTCGTGCAGGCTATCCAGCCCGCGGGAGGCGAACTTCCAGTTCTTCTCCAGAACGTCATTGCGCTCCAGCATCTCCACCTCCCAGCCGGCTTCCAGGTGCCTGCGCACCTCGGCCTCCGGCACTGAGAAAGGCGGCCCTTGCAGGCGCGCCTGCTCGTAGTCCAGGGTGACCAGCAAGCCATTGCAACGGGCCGGCAGAATGCGCTGCAGGTGCGCGACGTAGTCATCACGCATGACCGGCGGCAGGGCGATCAGCGCGGCGCGATCATAGAGCGCCTGGCACTGCGCAACATCCGCCGCAGTGACGGCGAAGAAATCGCCCTGGAGAATTTCGATGGCACCCGCGCTATAGCGGCGCAGCACACCCTGCTGCGTCACTTCGGGCGTCAGCCCCTGTTCGGCGAAGAAATCCACCACGGCGCGTTCGGCCAGCTCCACGCCCAGAATCCGGTGCCCCTGCCCCGCCAGCCAGGCCATATCCAGGGTCTTGCCACAGAGCGGCACCAGTACCTGGCAGCCACGGGGCAGCGACAGTTGTGGCCAGTAGCGCTCCAGATAGGGGTTTACATCGCGCTGGTGGAATCCAATCTGATTCTCCGCCCAGCGCGACTGCCAGAATTGCTCGTCCATGACGCCTCCATGAATTCGATCAAATAGCTCAAATATTTATGCTGGAAATCGATATATCCAGCCAGGATGATGCCGGAATCCTACCGGAGGAATTCCGAAATGCTACCCAGCCTCTACATCTCCCACGGCTCTCCCATGCTCGCCCTGGAGCCCGGCGAAAGCGGTCCGGCGCTAAAGGCCCTGGCCGACTCCCTGCCGCGCCCCAAGGCGATCCTGGTCGTCTCTGCCCACTGGGAGAGCAACCAGCTGCTGCTCAGCGGCAACCCGCTTCCGGAAACCTGGCACGACTTCTACGGCTTCCCGCCGCCGCTCTACGCCGTGCAATACCCGGCAGCCGGCGCACCGCAGCTGGCCGAGGAAATCGCCGACCTGCTCACCGAAGCCGGCTTTCCCGCCGGGGTCGACCCGCAACGCCCATTCGACCATGGCACCTGGGTACCGTTGACACTGATGTACCCCGAGGCCGATATCCCGGTGGTCCAGCTGTCGCTGCCCACCCGCCTCGGCCCTGCGTTCCAGACCCGCATCGGCAAAGCCCTGGCGAGCCTGCGGGAACGTGACATCCTGCTGATCGGCTCAGGCAGCATCACCCACAACCTGGGTGAACTGGACTGGCACGCCGGCCCCGAGGTGGTCACCCCCTGGGCCAGGGAATTCCGCGACTGGATGGTGAAGCGCCTGGAAGCCGACGACGAGGCCGCCCTGCACGACTACCGCAGCCTCGCGCCCCACGCCGCGCGCAACCATCCACGGGACGAGCATCTGCTGCCGCTCTACTTCGCCCGTGGCGCCGGCAACCGCTTCGGCCTGGTGCACAGCGGTTTCACCCTGGGGGCGCTGGGGATGGATATCTACCGCTTCGACTAACGGCTTAACTTTATGGGAGTGAATTCATTCGCGAATGAATTCGCTCCCGCAGGATTGACCGCCACTCCGCCCGCCAGACAAAAAAAAGCCCCGCAATTGCGGGGCCTTTTCGTTTTACAGCATCGCGCTTCAGTCTTCGCGATAGCGGCGCAGCTTGAGCTGCTTGCCGGCCACACGGGTGTCCTTGAGCTTGCCCAGCAGGCGGTCGAGGCCGTCTTCCGGCAGCTCGATCAGGCTGAAGGTTTCGCGAATCTGGATGCGACCGATGGCCTCACGGGCAATACCGCCCTCGTTGAGGATGGCGCCCAGCAGGTTCTTCGCGGCGATGCCGTCGCGGGTACCCAGCGCGGTACGGCAGCGTACACGGCCTTCGGCCAGCGGCATTGGCGCACGGCGCTCGCGGTACTCGCCACGCTCGGCACCATCACGCTCGCGGCGCTCGCGGGGCTGGAAGCTCGGCACCAGGGGCTGTTCGCGCTCCACGTCGGCCAGGTTAAGGGCCTGGCCGTTGGTGGCACGCTGCAACAGTGCGGCAGCCAGGGCACGCGGGGTGCAACCGATATCGGCCACCAGGCGGTCCAGCAGGTCGCCGTACTTGGCGTCGGCCTCGGCCACCAGCGGGGTGAGGCTGGTGTTCAGCTTCTTGATGCGCGCATCCAGCACTTGCTGGGCGTTGGGCAGGCGCACTTCAGCGACCTTCTGGCCAGTCACACGCTCGATCACCTGCAGCATGCGGCGCTCGCGCGGGGTCACCAGCAGCAGCGCACGGCCATCGCGACCGGCACGGCCGGTACGGCCGATACGGTGCACGTAGGATTCCGGGTCGTAGGGCATGTCCACGTTGAACACGTGGGTAATGCGCGGTACGTCGATACCACGGGCAGCCACGTCGGTGGCGACCACGATGTCCAGACGACCGTCCTTGAGCGACTCGATCACGCGCTCACGCTGGTTCTGGGCGATGTCGCCATTCAGCGCAGCGGCCTTGTAGCCCTTGGCTTCCAGGGCGCTGGCGAGGTCCAGGGTGGCCTGCTTGGTACGCACGAAGGCGATCAGCGCGTCGAATTCCTCGACTTCCAGCAGACGCAGGACAGCCGGGGTCTTCTGGTCGGCGTGGACCATCAGGTGGGCCTGCTCGATGCGCGCTACGGTCTGGGTCTTGGCAGCAATCTTGACGTGCTGCGGGTTGCGCAGGTGACGCTCGGCGATCGAGCGGATCGACGGCGGCAACGTGGCGGAGAACAGCACGCTCTGGCGGCTTTCCGGGAGGGCTTCGAAGATCACTTCGAGGTCATCCATGAAGCCGAGCTTGAGCATCTCGTCCGCTTCGTCCAGCACCAGTTGCTGCACGGTGGCGAGCATCTTGTCATCGCGACGCAGGTGGTCGCACAGGCGGCCGGGGGTAGCCACGATCACCTGGGCGCCCTGGCGCAGGGCCTTGAGCTGGGGACCCATGGGCGCGCCGCCGTAGACGGCGACCACGTTCAGGCCGGGCATCTGCTTGGCGTAGGTTTCGAAGGCGGTAGCGACTTGCAGTGCGAGCTCGCGGGTCGGTGCCAGGATCAGCGCCTGCGGCTCACGTTTGGCCGGATCGATACGCGACAGGATCGGCAGCGCGAAGGCTGCGGTCTTGCCGGTACCGGTCTGGGCCTGGCCAATCATGTCGTGACCGGCGAGGATCACCGGAATCGACTGGGCCTGGATGGGGGACGGCTCTTCATAGCCAACCGCAGTGATTGCGGCCAGTACATTGGGATGAATGCCGAGCGCGGCGAAAGTGCCGAGTTCCTGGGTCATGGGTCTGCCTCATGTGCATCCGCAAAGACCCTTGTTCCATGGCTGCACATGCCGTGAAGGACCTTGTGGGTCACCCTGGCAGCCTGGTAGAGAATTTGCGTGATCGCTTTATTGGGAATGGATGAAACGTCAAGGGTAGTCCGCAGGCCGGACTTGCAGCCGAAGGCAAAGCGCCTCGGGAAAACGCAGTACTTGAACGGGGCCGTCAATAGGCCGGCGCGCATAATACAGGAAAATTCTTGCTCGCGTGCAGCTTTTTCAGTGCTCCGGCTTCCTCACCGCCAGACGGTGCGAGGCAATGGACAAGCCCATTGCGCGGGTCTATATCCCACCTGCCCTCCTGCCATTCCCACGAAGGAAAGCCATCCATGTCCACCAGTTCCGCCGGCCGCGTCAGCCGTGAAAAGCGCGGCCACATCATGCTGATCGGCCTTGATCGCGCAACCAAGCGCAATGCCTTCGACCAGGCGATGCTGGACGATCTGGTCCTGGCACTGGGCGAGTACGAACGAGACGAAAATGCGCGCTGCGCACTGGTCTTCGCCCATGGCGAGCACTTCACCGCGGGGCTCGATCTGGCCAGCGTCGGGGATACCTTCAAACAGGGCTGGAAGATGCCGGCCGGCTCCGTGGACCCCTGGGGTACCTTCGGCGGCCCGCGTCCGACCAAGCCGCTGATGGTCGCCGTGCAGGGCTACTGCTACACCATCGGCATCGAACTGATGCTGGCGGCCGACATCAACCTCTGCGCCAGTACCACCCGATTCGCACAGCTGGAAGTGCAGCGCGGCATCTTCCCCTTCGGTGGCGCCACCCTGCGCCTGCAGCAGATCGCCGGCTGGGGCAATGCCATGCGCTGGCTGCTCACGGGGGATGAGTTCGATGCGCACGAGGCCTATCGGCTGGGGCTGGTCCAGGAAGTGTTGCCACCCGAAGATCTGCTGCCCCGCGCCATCTGGCTGGCGGAACGGGTCGCCGCCCAGGCACCACTGGGAGTCCGCGCCACGCTGGCCTCCGCGCGCCAGACCCTGGTCGAAGGTGAAAAGGCTGCAGCAGCAGCCCTGCCGGCCGAGGCCAAGCGCCTGCTGGAAACCGAGGATGCCAAGGAAGGCCTGCGGGCCATGCTGGAACGGCGCGACGGGCACTTCAAGGGGAAATGACCGGCCGCCAAGGCCACCGGCACCCGGCACCCGGCACCCGGCTGAACGCCGCATGATGCCCAACCACTCCCATCGATGGGGCTGCTCCGCAGCCCTTGGCGAATGAATTCGCCCCCACAAGAAAGCCGGATAGACACTCCCTACTGACTTGCAGCTCGGTCTGGACCCCAGGGTACGCTGTGCGCACCCTACAGGATCGGTTTCATCCTGCTGGCCCGGGCATTCGACGCATCACAGGCAGAGACGTTGACTCTTAACCACATCCCGATGAGTCCGCCAGGAAAGCGGTTAGCTCCTCCCGGCTAACTCGCCGGCCGCACCACATCCAGCAGCGATTGCAGCGAATAGCCCAGCACAGGGGCCAGCGCGTCGGCCCTGGCCTTGAGCGCGTCGTGATCCAGGGTCTGTTCGAGGTCAGCAGGCACGAAGAGCACCACGTTGCCCTCCTTCACCGGGCACTCCCAGTAATGGCGATGGAACAGCCCGCGCAACAGGGCGGCACCCAGGGGCTTGCCATCGTCCGCCGCCCACTGGTTGATCACCAGCCAGCCTCCGGGGCTGAGGCGCTTCTGGCACGCGCCGAGGAAATTCCAGGCCAGGTGGCCGACGCCCGGTCCCTGGTCGGTATAGAGATCGACGAAGATCAGGTCAGCAGGCTCGGCGCTGTCGAGCAGCTCCAGGGCATCGCCGATGCGCACGTACAGCCGTGGGTCGTCGGTCAGCCCCAGGTACTCCATGGCCAGGCGCGGCACATCGGGGCGCAACTCGATCACCTCCACATCTTCCAGCGGCAGGAACTTCAGGCACGCCTGGGTCAGGGTGCCGGCCCCCAGTCCGAGGAACAGCGCGCTTTCCGGCGCTTCGTGGCACAGCGCCCCCAGCAGCATGGCCCGGGTGTAGTCGTATTCCAGCCAGGCCGGATCGGCTACGAAGACGCAGCTCTGCTCCACCGCCTCGCCGAATTCGAGGATGCGATAGGGGCCGACTTCGTAGACGCGGATCACGCCGAAATCATCATGCACTTCCGCGAGCAGGCGCTCCTCGGACATCAAGTCATCACTCCTTCAAGGCCGGCGCTGACATTTCGCACCAACCCGGCGCTGCACCGGCGCCTATTGCCATTGAAGCCGGAGCCTGTGCTCCCGGCATAATCCGAACCGCGCGCCCCAGGGGCGAAAAACCGCACAAGAATAACAGCGCAGAGGTCGAATCCAGCATGTACGCCATCATCGGCGCGGGCCCCATGGGCCTGTGCAGTGCCCGCCAACTGCAGAAACATGGCATTCCCTTCGTCGGCTTCGAGCTGAATGGCGATGTCGGCGGGCTGTGGGACATCGACAATCCCCACAGCACCATGTACGACTCGGCGCACCTGATCTCGTCGAAGCACACCACCGAGTTCAGCGAATTTCCCATGGATGCCGACGTGGCACCCTACCCGCACCACAGCGAAATGCGCCGCTACTTCCGCGATTACGCCCGGCATTTCGATCTGTACAAGCACTTCCGCTTCAATACCCGTGTAGTTCACCTGGAACGTCTGGAGCGCGGCTGGAAACTGATCAGCGAGCAGGACGGCCAACGTCGCGAGGGCCATTTCGACGGGGTGCTGATCGCCAATGGCACCTTGCACACAGCCAATCGTCCCGCCCTGCCTGGCCACTTCGACGGTGAACTGCTGCACTCGGCGGACTACCGCTCGCCAGTCATGTTCGAGGGCAAGCGGGTGCTACTGGTGGGCTGCGGCAATTCAGCCTGCGACATCGCCGTCGACGCCGTGCACCGCGCCGCCTCCGTGGACCTCTCGGTACGCCGTGGCTATTACTTCCTGCCCAAGTTCATCCTTGGCCGCCCCAGCGACACATTCGGCGGCGCCGTGAAGCTCCCGCGCCGGCTCAAGCAACTGGTCGATGGCCTGCTGGTGCGCGCGCTGGTCGGCAAGCCGTCGCAGTACGGCCTTCCCGACCCGGACTACAAGCTCTACGAATCCCACCCGGTGATGAACTCCCTGGTGCTCCATCACCTGGGACATGGCGACATCAAGGCGCGTCCGGACATCACGCACGTCGACGGCCGCCGCGTGACCTTCAGCGATGGCCGCCAGGCCGAGTACGACCTGATCCTCCAGGCCACCGGCTACAAGCTGGACTACCCCTTCATCGACCGCGCCCAGCTGAACTGGCCCGAGCGCGCCGGCGCCCCGCAGCTCTACCTGAACATCTTCCATCCGGAGTACGACGACCTGTTCATGATGGGCATGGTCGAGGCGTCAGGCCTGGGCTGGCAGGGCCGCGCGGAACAGGCGGAACTGGTGGCCCTGTACATTCGCCAGCAGCAGGCCCGCAGCCAGCAGGCCGAACGCTTCCGTGCCCTCAAGGCCGATCGCGCCTGCCAGCGCCTCGACGGTGGTTACGCCTACCTGGAGCTGGAACGCATGGCGTACTACGTGCACAAGGACAGCTACCGCAATCAGGTGAAGCGACACATCGCCGAACTCGGCCAGGGCCTGGAATGTGTCCAGCCGTTTGCCGGCATCCCGGCCGGGACATGAGCGACGCCTGGCTCTGGCTGGGCCTGTTCATCCTCCTCGCCTACACCCTGGAAGCCATTACCGGTTTCGGCAGCACCCTTGTCGCGCTGTCACTGGGCGCCCTGCTGCTGCCGATCGATGACCTGCTACCGGTGCTGGTGCCGCTGAACATCCTCATGAGCGGCTTCCTCGCCTGGAGGAATCGCCACCAGGTGCAATGGCGCCTGCTGCTGGCAACCGTCCTGCCCGGCATGCTCATCGGTACTTCGATCGGCTACGGCCTGCGTCACTGGCTGGATGACGGCCCGATGAAACTGGGCTTCGGGCTGCTGATCCTCTGGTTCGCGCTGCGCGAGTTGCTGCGCGGCGCGCCCCAAGGCCATAGGCCGTCCTGGATGACGCGCCTGCAGACCGGCGCGGCGGGCATCAGCCATGGCCTGTTCGCCTCCGGCGGCCCCTTGCTGGTCCACGCCCTGGCCGGCACCGCGCTGGACAAGGCACCCCTGCGCGCCACGCTGCTCTGCGCCTGGTTCGGCCTCAACAGCCTGCTGACCCTGGCCTTCCTCCACGACGGCAGCCTGGCACCCGCGCTGCCGCGAATCGGCACCTACGCGCCGCTGCTCGTGCTCGGCGCGCTGACCGGGGAGTACCTGCACCAGCGCCTGGCCGAAGGACACTTCCGCACCGCCATCCACCTGCTGCTCTGCCTCTGCGGCGTGCTGCTCTGCTGGCGCGCCTAGCGCCGCCTCGGGGCCTTTCGGTTACCATGGCTCATCTACCGCAAGCCGCCGAATCGAGACCCTGATGAGCAGCCAAGAATGGAGCCCTGAAAGCTGGAGGGACAAACCCATCCAGCAACAGCCCGAGTACCCGGACGCCGCCAAGCTGGCGCATGTCGAGCAGACCCTGGCGAGCTTCCCGCCCCTGGTGTTCGCCGGCGAAGCGCGCGAGCTGCGCCGCCAGTTCGCCGAGGTCACCGAAGGCCGCGCCTTCCTGCTTCAGGGTGGCGACTGCGCAGAAAGCTTCGCCGAGTTCTCCGCCGCCAAGATCCGCGACACCTTCAAGGTGCTGCTGCAGATGGCCATCGTCATGACCTTCGCCGCCGGCTGCCCGGTGGTGAAGGTCGGGCGCATGGCCGGCCAGTTCGCCAAGCCGCGCTCCTCCGGCAATGAAACCCAGGGCGGCATCACCCTGCCGGCCTACCGCGGCGACATCGTCAATGGCATCGGCTTCGACGCCGCCAGCCGCGTACCGGACCCGGAGCGCCTGCTGCAGGCCTATCACCAGGCCACCGCCAGCCTCAACCTGCTGCGCGCGTTCGCCCAGGGTGGTTTCGCCGACGTGCACCAGGTGCATCAGTGGAACCTGGACTTCATCGCCAACTCGGCGCTGACCGAGAAGTACAGCCAGTTGGCCAACCGCATCGACGAAGCCCTGGCCTTCATGCGCGCCTGCGGCCTGGATAGCGCACCGCAGCTGCGCGAAGCCAGCTTTTTCACCGCCCACGAGGCGCTGCTGCTGAACTACGAGCAGGCATTCGTGCGCCGCGACAGCCTCACTGGCGGCTGGTACGACTGCTCCGCACACATGCTCTGGATCGGCGACCGCACCCGCCAGCTGGATGGCGCCCACGTGGAATTCATGAGCGGCGTCGGCAACCCCATCGGGGTCAAGGTCGGGCCGAGCATGGACGGCGAAGAACTGATCCGCCTGATCGACATCCTCAACCCGGACAACGACCCGGGCCGCCTCAACCTGATCGTGCGTATGGGCGCCGAAAAGGTCGGCGAGCACCTGCCCCGCCTGATCCGCACAGTCGAACGCGAAGGCCGCAAGGTGCTGTGGAGCTCCGACCCCATGCACGGCAACACCATCAAGGCCTCCAGCGGCTACAAGACCCGCGACTTCGCTGCCATCCTCGGCGAGGTGAAGCAGTTCTTCGAGGTGCACCGGGCCGAGGGCACCTATGCCGGTGGCATCCATATCGAGATGACCGGGCAGAACGTCACCGAATGCATCGGCGGCGCCCGCCCCATCACCGAAGACGCGCTCTCCGACCGCTACCACACCCACTGCGACCCGCGCCTGAACGCCGACCAGTCCCTGGAGCTGGCTTTCCTGATCGCCGAAACGCTGAAGCAGATTCGCCGCTGACGTTCGTTTCGATGTTGTGGGAGCGAGTTCATTCGCGAATGAATTCGCTCCCCGGGCGTTAGCCCAGGCACTGCTGCAACCGCAGCGTCCCCGGCCGTCTGCAGGTGACCGCCACTTCGCCCAACCCAAGCCAGCCCGCCATGCTTCGCAGGTTCTCCGCCAGCGCCTGCATTCCGGCTTCGCTCAGGCCGTGCTCCTCCTCGTGCAGCGCATGCACCGCCAGGCGGTCCTGGGCACGTTCGGCGCGCAGGTCCACTCGCGCGGCAAGGCGCTCGTCATGCAGGAAGGGCAACACGTAATAGCCGTATTGGCGCTTGTGCTGTGGCGTGTAGATTTCCAGGCGATAGCGGAAGTCGAACAGGCGCTCCGTGCGCGCCCGCTCCCAGATCAGCGAATCGAAGGGCGACAGCAATGCGCTGGCGCGTACCTTGCGCGGCGCTTTTGGCTCGCCCAGGCAGTAGGCCGGCTGTTTCCAGCCATCGACCTGCGCCTGTTGCAACGCGCCCTCTTCCACCAGTTCGGCCAGGCGCGCCTGGCTGTCGCCGGTATCCAGCCGGTAATAGTCCCGCAGGTCCCGCTCGGTGCCCACGCCAAGGGCCTGGGCGGCGCGCAGCAGCAACTGGCGCTGGGCGTCGGCTTCAGGCAAGCCAGGCCGGTTCAGGATGTCAGCAGGAATCACCCGCTCAGGCAGGTCATAGAGGCGCTCGAAGCCCCGACGCCCGGCAACCGTCACCTCACCCGCGGCGAACAACCATTCCATGGCGTGCTTTTCCGCGCTCCAGTCCCACCAGGGGCCGGCGCGCTCTTCCCGCGTACTCAGGGCACCGGCACCCAGCGGGCCCTGCTCGCGCACCGCCTGCAGGACACGCTGGATCACCGCCTGCTGCTCGCAACCAAAGCGTGCCAACTGCTGGTAGATACCCTGGCCTTTCGCCGCCCGGCACATGCGCCAGCGCATCAGCGGATAAAGCTCCAGCGGCAGCAGCGACGCCTCATGCCCCCAGTATTCGAACAGCGCCCGGCGCCGGGGTTTGCCCCAGGCCAGGTCGTCCAGCAGTTCGCGGTCGTAATTGCCCAGGCGGGAAAAGGCCGGAAGGTAATGTGAGCGCACCAGGGCGTTCACCGAATCGATCTGCACGACGCCCAGCGCATCCAGCTGCGCCAGCAATTGCCGATGGCGTATGGCTCCGCGCGGCGCCCGCGCGAACCCCTGGGCGGCCAGGGCCAGGCGACGGGCTTCGGGAAGGGAAAGGGTCAGCGTCATGGGGCTCCGTGCCGGCAGGGGGAATGACGCATCACAGTAGCATCAGCCCGCCTGGCTTTCGCACTCCACCTCGAAAGGGGCGACAGGTACGGCCTTATCCGGCGCCAGGAAGCTCTGGCGGAAGGTGAAGGCCTCTGGCGTGGGGCCATTCTCTTGCAGCAATGCCAGGCGTTGCGCCGCCTCCCGGACGTCCGGCCGGTGTCCCTTGGGCACCCACCAGAGCACCTGGTGCATGCCGGATATACGCTCGAACCACTCCTTGCGCCGGCGCAGCATTTCCACATGGGCGGAGCGATAGACGAAGTCGGTAAGGCTGGCCACGTCGCGCCAGACCGATAGATTGACCAGCACCTCCGGACCAAAGGGGCGGATGGCCGTGGCATCGCCCTCCTCGTCCTGCAGCCGCCAGACGAATCCCGGGGCGCTGTCGGCCAGGGCGTTGACTGGCGCCAGGTTGGCGACGAAGTCAGCCATGACCGGGGAATCGATAGGCGCCTTCATCGAGGCGATGTTCAGTTGAGCCAGCTCGTGGGTGTTCGACATTTTTCTGTCCTGTGCATCCATTCATCGGGGGTTGCGGCCCGCCCTGCGCTTCACCGGTGGCGGGCCGCATCCTGGTTTCACTTTTTCAGCGGATCTTCCCAGAAGTGACGATCGCTCTCTTCCATCACGTCGGCACGGGACAGGCCGATGTCCTTGAGCATTTCATCGCTCATGCGTGCGAGCTGGTCACGCTCATACGCCAATTGCTCCCAGCGCCTGATCGCGTGCCAGGCGGCGGCAAGCCAGCTTTCGTGATGATGCGCGGCGCCAAAACGAGCGTCATGCGAAGTACCGATAAAACCGTGTTGACCTTTCATCGTATCGCCCTCCCTGTGGGGATGGCGCCAGTTTCCACACGGGACTAAGATCAATCCAACGAATGTTTCTGATGCAGTACATCTCAGGAATTGATGAATGAACTACCCTGCCATCGACACCGAATTGCTGCGCACCTTCGTCGCTATCGCCGACTATGGCGGCTTCACCCGCGCAGCGGAAATGGTCAACCGCACCCAGTCGGCCGTGAGCATGCAGATGAAACGGCTGGAAGAGGATGTGCTGCAGCGCGCGGTGTTCGAGCGCGACGGCCGCCAGGTCAGGCTCACCGCCGAGGGGCAGATCCTGCTGGGCTATGCGCGGCGCATCCTCAAGCTGCATGGCGAGGTGATGAACACGCTGCGCCAGCCTCACATGGTGGGTTCGGTGCGCATCGGCACGCCGGACGACTATGTGATGCGTTTCCTGCCGGGCATCCTTTCGCGCTTCGCCCAGGCTTATCCGCTGGTACAGGTGGAGGTGCACTGCGACTCCTCCGCCCAACTGCTTCAGCGCCAGGACCTCGACCTGACCATTGTGACCCGCAAGCCGGGCGACGATATCGGGGAGTTCCTGCGCCAGGAGCGTATCGTCTGGGCCGAAGCCATTGGGTTCACCCCCCACGAACAACCAGCCCTGCCGCTCGCCATGTTCAACTCCGAATGCTTCTGTCGCGCCTGGGCTTGTAATGCCCTGGACGCCATTGGACGCGAATACCGGGTGGCCTACACCAGCCCCAGCCTGTCGGCCATCATGGCCGTGGTCAGCGCCGGGCTGGCGGTTACCGCCCAGTTGCAGAGCCTGATCACCCCGGACATGCGCATCCTTGGCGAGGCCGAAGGCCTGCCACAGCTACCGGTGTGCAACATCATGCTGTTGCGCAACGAGCGCCATCAGTCACCAGTGACAGAGACCCTGGCCGAACACATCGTTGAAGGCTTCCACATTTGAGCCTTACTTGATCGCCAGCATCACCGCACAGAGCAGCAGGAAGGCGCAAAAGAGCGAGCGCAGCACCCGCTCCGGCAAGGCATGAGCCAGGCGCACGCCCCAACTGATGCTGAGCAGCCCTCCTAACGCCAGGGGCAGGCCCATGGCCCAGTTCACGTGGTCATGCAGACCGTAGGTGGCCAGGGTCACGGCGGTGCTCGGTGCGGCCAGCGCCAGGGAAAGTCCCTGGGCCATCACCTGGCTGGTGCCGAAGACACTGGTCAATACCGGTGTGGCGATCACCGCGCCGCCCACCCCGAACAGGCCACCGGCCGCTCCCGCCACGCCACCCAGCACGCCCAGCCAGGGCCAAGGCTGGCGCAGTTCAGCACTGGCCTGTGCCTTGGCCATGAACATCCGCGCGAAGTTGTAGGCAGCCAGGGCCAGCAGGAAGCCGACGAAGGCCAGGCGCATGCTCTCCGCATCCACCCGCACCGCGAACAGCGAAGCCAGCCAGGCGAAACCGAAACTGGTAGCCGCCAACAGCGTCGCGTAGCGCGGATCGATGCGATTGCGCTGGTGATAGCGCCACAGCGCCAGCAGCACGTTGGGCACTACCATCACCAGGGCCGTGCCCTGGGCCATTTGCTGGTCGAGGCCGAAGAGCACGCCCAGGGCGGGAATGGCGATCAACCCGCCACCGATGCCGAATAGGCCACCCATGGTGCCGAGCAACGCACCCAGCACGATATTCAGAACGAACGTAACGAGATCCATGACGCCTCCCAATCAGTTGGCGCAATGCTACGCAGCACCAATTGCCGCGGAAACGCACAGCGACGCACAATGGCTTTGCGAAATTCGCATAGGCAATGCTGATGAACCCCGATGCCCTGACTGAACAACTGGCCCTCTTCCTCGATGTCCTGGACGCCGGCAGCTTTTCCGCCGCCGCCCGCCGCCACCCGCTCACACCCTCGGCCGTGGCGCGACGCATCGATGCCCTGGAGCGCGCACTTGGCAGCACGCTGTTCGTGCGCAGCACCCACGCGGTGAAAGCCACCCCGGCTGGCCTCGCCTTTGCCGAACGGGCAAAACGGGTACTCGCGGAATTGCGCCTGGCCCGTGCGGAAGCGGTGTCCCTGAGCAGCGCGCCGGAGGGGCTGATCCGCATCGATGCGCCCAGCCCGTTCGGCCGCCGCCATCTGGCGCCAGCCATTGCGGAGTTCCTCGCCAGCTATCCCGGCCTGGACGTGCAGTTGCGGCTGATCGACAGCTTCATCGACATGCAGGGCGAAAGCCTTGGCCAGGTGGACCTGGTGCTGCGCATCGGCCCCCTGGCCGACACGCGCCTGGTCGCCACCCCGCTCGCCCCGATGGTGCGCATCCTCTGCGCCAGCCCTGAGTACCTGCGCCGGCGCGGCATCCCCCGCGATCCACGCGAATTGCCGGAACACGATGGCCTGGATTGGGACGCCCTGGCCCCGCCCTATGCCTGGCGCTTCGAAGTGGACGGCAAGCTGCAGCACATTCGCCCAGGACGCATGCGCATGACGGCGAACAATGCCGAAACCCTGGTATTCAGCGCCCTGGCCGGTATCGGCATCGCCCACCTGCCGACCTGGCTGATCAGCGAATACCTGGTACGCGGTGAACTGGTGGCGCTGTTCTGCCAAGACGGCCTGCCGGCGCCGGAGCCCAGTGGCATCTATGCCTTGCGCCTGGAAGGGGAAGCGAGCTCGCGAAGCCGGCTGTTGCTGGAGTTCCTGAAGAACCGCTTCGGCCCGGTGCCGCCCTGGGACCTGGCCCTGGACGGTCTGGGCCGGGCCTGATCAGCGCGGCAGCTGGACTACTCGGGTGCCCGCCAGCAGGTCATGCAGGCAACGGCGGTCGGCGCGGAAGATGAACAGGTAGTCCACCAGCACCAGCAGCACGCCGATCATCGGGAGGTACGCCAGCAACCACCAGACCAGGTAGCGCTTGAGCAGCAGGCCCCCCAGCTCCGGGACCTGGCCGTCGAGGTTGACGATGGCAACCTTGAGCAGGCGTTTGCCGAGCGTCTGGCCGAAGTTCTTGAGGAAGTGGCCGTTGACCAGCAGGAACACCGCTACGCCCACCACCAGACTCAGCAACTGCTGGCCCAGGCTCGGCTCGATGCCCTGTTGGGCGGCGGCGAAGGCACCGGAGAAGTAGGCCACCGGAACCGTCGCCAGGCTCATGATGAGGCCGTCGATCAGGGCCGCGCCAAGGCGGGTCCAGCGTGACGCGAGCAGGGGCTGGGCGGCGCTGTCGATCGTGAGTTCCGCCTGGGGCGCCTGATAGGGGTTTTGCAGGTTGTCCATGATGCAGTCCTTGCATAGGTTGACCGGGCAATTGTGGTATCTGATGGAGCCAATGCAAGAACACCTGGGACGGTGATGGAAAGAATGCATTTTGCCCGCGAAAGGCTTGCGCGCTAAATTGGTCACCATCACTGCCTCTGGAGACCATCCATGTCCACGCCCCCGTGCAAGGAGCTGATGCTCGACAACCAGCTCTGTTTCGCCCTGTATTCCACCTCGCTGATGATGACCAAGGTCTACAAGCCACTGCTCCAGGAGCTCGGCCTGACCTATCCGCAATACCTCGCAATGATGGTGCTGTGGGAAGGCGACGGCATCACCGTGGGCGAAATCAGCAACCGCATGCTCACCGACCCGGGCTCCCTCACCCCCCTGCTCAAGCGTCTGGAAGCCGAAGGGCTGATCACCCGCACCCGCAGCAGCAAGGACGAACGCGTGGTGGAGCTGCGCCTTACCCAGCAAGGCCGGGACTTGCAGGAAAAGGCCAAGCGGGTGCCCGCCTGCATTCTCGCCGCCACCGAGCTCACCATTGAGCAACTGGGCGAGCTCAAGGAAGAACTGGTGTCCCTGCGCAGCAGTCTGGAAAGGGCCGTCTGACGGCCTTATTCCAGAATCATCTGATCGATATTCCAAATATCTTCAAAAAATATCTTGCGCGCTAAATAAATCACGGATAACTTCTGCCTCACGCACTTGATTAGCGCGCAAACTTTTAGGCGACAAATTAATTGACAGCTAGAGGAAACCCACCATGAAATCGATCAGCACCGTAGTCGCAGGCAGCCTTCTCGCCCTCTCCGTCACCCAAGCTTTCGCCGCCGGCGGCCCTGGCGTCGAACGCACCACCCAGGCCTTCCTTGAAGCCCTGGCCGCCGGCGGCGGCAAGCCGCTGGAAACCCTTGCACCGAAAGATGCTCGCGCAGTGCTGGTCGGAGCCCAGGCCAGCGTGAAGCTGGAACTGCCGAAAGCCGACGTCAGTCGGAAGGCCATCGAGGCCGACGGCCAGAAGATCGACCTGACCATCGTCCGCCCTGCTGGCGTGAAAGGCACCTTGCCCGTCTTCATGTTCTTCCACGGCGGCGGCTGGGTACTGGGCGACTACCCGACCCACGAGCGGCTGATCCGCGACCTGGTGGCCAACTCCGGCGCCGTGGCGGTCTACGTGAACTACACGCCCTCTCCCGAAGCCAAGTACCCGACCGCCATCAACCAGGCCTACGCCGCCACCAAGTGGGTGGCCGAGCACGGCAAGGAAATCGGTGTGGATGGCAGCCGCCTGGCGGTGGCCGGTAACAGTGTCGGCGGCAACATGGCCGCGGTGGTCAGCCTGATGGCCAAGGACAAGGGCACGCCGAAGATCCGCTTCCAGGCCCTGCTGTGGCCGGTAACCGACTCCAACTTCAACAATGCGTCCTACAACCAGTTCGAGAACGGCCACTTCCTCACCCGCAACATGATGAAGTGGTTCTGGAACAGCTACACCACCGATCCGCGCCAACGCGCCGAGATCTACGCCTCGCCGCTGCAGGCTTCGACCGAACAGCTGAAGGGCCTGCCGCCGGCCCTGGTGCAGACGGCCGAGTTCGACGTGCTGCGTGACGAAGGCGAAGCCTACGCCCGCAAGCTGGACGCCGCCGGCGTGGAGGTCACTGCGGTGCGCTACAACGGCATGATCCACGACTTCGGCCTGCTCAACGTGCTGGCCAAGGTCCCGGGTACCCGCGCCGCCATGCAGCAGGCCGGCGAAGCGCTGAAGGAGCACCTGAAGTAAGGAAGGCGGAAACGAAAAAGCCCGGCATATGCCGGGCTTTTTCTATCCCACTGGAAGGCTTAGGCCTTGACGCGGGACTTGTACTCGCCGGTACGGGTGTCGATCTCGATGGAGTCACCGATTTCGCAGAAGGCGGATACTTGCAGCTCGGCGCCGTTGTTCAGGCGAGCCACTTTCATCACCTTGCCGGAGGTGTCGCCACGGACAGCCGGTTCGGTGTAGGCGATCTGGCGAACGATGGTGGTCGGCAGTTCGACGGAGATCACGCGATCGTTGTAGAACACGGCTTCGCAGACGTCGGTCATGCCGTCTTCGATGAAGGTCAGGACGCCTTCCAGGTCGGCCTTCTCGATCTCGTACTGGTTGAACTCGGTGTCCATGAACACGTACAGCGGATCGGCGAAGTAGGAGTAGGTCACTTCCTTGCGTTCAAGGATGACCGGCTCCAGCTTGTCGTCGGCCTTGAACACGGTCTCGGTGCCGGCGCCGGTCAGCAGGTTCTTCAGCTTCATCTTGACCACGGCAGCGTTGCGGCCGGACTTGTTGAACTCGGCCTTCTGGATGACCCAGGGAGCGCCATTGATGATGGCAACTTGGCCGGCGCGGAACTCTTGAGCGGTTTTCATACGAATATCCGATGTGGATGGGTGACAAAAAACAGGCCGCGTATCATAGCCGCTTTGTACAAAACTGCACCAGACCCGCCGCGAGGTCGGTGCGGGCCACCTGTTCCCGGCACCAGCGCTCGGCGTGCAGGACGAGTTCCGGCCACTGCGCCAGCAGGGCATTCCAGGCCGTCCCCATGCCTTCTCCACGATTCCACGCCCGCCAGCCTTCGGTCAGTGCAGCGGCCGCGGAAGGGGACAGATCGCGACAGTAGAGGGCAAGGAACGCCTCCAGCTTGTCCCAATGGGCACCCTCCTCCTGCTGGTAGATGTGCCAGAGCAGCGGCCGTCCAGCCCACTGGGCACGGACGAAGGAATCCTCACCGCGCACTGCGTTGAAATCACAGCACCAGAGAATCCGGTCGTAATCATCCTGGCTGACGAAAGGCAGGATCTGGATCGCCAGGCTTCCACGACGGAAGCATTCACCCGCGCTCAGCTTTTCCTCGCCCAGCCAATTGGCCAGATCCGCCAGCACCCGACCGACGGGCACCAGCAACTGCACGGGGCGCTCACCTGTCGCCAGCGCGTCGAGCCAGCCGGCAAGGGCAGCGTTCTCGTAGGCGAAGAGGGAAATGAGCAATGCAGCTGCATCCAGCTCCACCCCCAGTTCCTCCAGGAACGCCCGGCGCGCTTCTGGATCGGCCTGGAAGAGCTGACGGCGCTCCGCCAGGGCGTCTTCCCGCAACAGACCGCCGGTGCCCTCTACGAAGCCGGGAAAATAGAACGCTTTCTGCAGGCCATTGGGCTGCAAGGATGGCAACCCATGGCAGCCGGCCACCCAGTCTTCGGCGCTGAGGTATTCCAGGTTCAGCCAATAGGGCTTGTCGGCCCGGGCAGCCATGGCCGCCAGGTAAGGTTCGGGCAATTGGCAGGCAAAGGCTTCGATCACCACGTCCGCCGGCTCTACTGCCGGCCAGTCCTTTCGCCAGTGACGAATTTCCACGCCTTGCTGGTATTGGCTTTCCGCCTCGGGATCGGCCCGGGGACACAGGGGAGCGAAGACCGCCGGCTCATCCACCCACAGGCGCACCGCCTGGCCGTGCTCGGCCACCAGTTGACGAGCCAGGCGCCAGGTCACGCCGATGTCGCCAAAGTTGTCGACGACGTTGCAGAAGATGTCCCACTTCACGATGCGGATTCCCGAAGAAAACCGCAGTTTACCCAAGACATGGGGCGCACAAACAAAATGCCCGCCATGAAGGCGGGCCAAGGGGAGCATGGTGCCGAAAAATGTTTGCGGAAGACCGGCGCCTCAGGCGGCCAGGCGGTGCGGGCCGTTTTGGCGGCGGGACAGTTCCAGCAGCCAGATCGCCTTGCTGGCGCCAGCCGCTTCGCGGGAGGTGAAGGGACCGGAGCGCATCACGCCATCCACGACGACGAACCAGCAGGCCATGTGGCCTTCGGCCCGGAGCGGTTCCGGAACAGCAGTACCTACCAGGGACATGACATCGACGTGGGACATTGCCTCACCTCCTTCGCTTTGCATGGTGCAAAGACTACGAGGGCGGCCTCTTGGGTAGAAATCAGTTGTCTCGATAGTGGCTATCCATATCGGCAATTGGCCGTCCGTCGCCAACTGGACAGCACCGAAATGGGGCGACTAGATTGATGGCTCATAGCTATTAGCTTTGAATGGCGCCCCCTGACAGGAAGTCAAACGATGCCCGCCCCCGCCCGCCCCACACGTTCGTTCGCCCTTTGCATCCCCTATCGCCTGCTCAACGCGAGGCTGCTGCCATGAACGGCTCCATCACAGGCTTTTTCAACGACCTCAGCGTCCGTCAGAAGCTGCTCACCGGATTCGGCCTGGTGCTGGCCATCACCCTGCTGGTGGCCTGGACCAGCTGGCGCGCTCTGGAAGGCGCCCTGCACCGCTTCGACATCCTGCTGCGGGTGAACGACATCGACACCAAGCTGTATCTGGTTCGCCAGCACGAGAAGGATTTCATCATCCGCAGCGACGAGCAGGCCATCCGCAATGCACTGCAGATAATCGGCGAAATCCAGGGCATCGCCGACAACACCCTGCAGGTAATGACCATCCCCAGGACCATCGACCTGATGAAGCAGATTCAGACCGATCTCGGCCAGTATCAGCGGAATCTGACCGGCCTGGAGGACATGGAGAAGAACAAGCGCAGCGCGCAGCAGAACATGGAGCAGGCCGCCCGCGAGGCGCTCAAGCAGTTCGACGAGTTGGAGCAGCACCTGACCCAGGCGGCCCTGGTGCAGATTCGCCAAAACGGCGACGAGGACAGCATCCGCGCGCTGGAAAGCGCGACCCACGCGTCCGGCATGGCAAAGGACATGCTCACCGCGCGGCGCCACGAGAAGGACTTCGTCATGCGCGGCGACGACCAGTACGCCGACAAGCTCAACGCCCTGTTCAACACCCTGGACAGCCGGGCCAGCGACCTGGCCGGGCGGATCAGCGATCCCGGCGCCCGCGAAGACCTCGACTCGGCGCGCAAGCAGATCGAGCGCTATCGCAGCGAATTCGCCAACTTGCGCCAGAGCATCCAGCTCCACGCCGATTCCGAATCCGAAATGGCCACCCGCGCCTCCGACATTTCCGACTCGTCCACCGACGCACTCAACATCCAGATGCAGCTGCTGGAAGCCGACGCCCGCAAGGCCAAGACCATCCTCATCACCGCAGCCGCCATCGGTTTCGTGGTGGGATTGCTGTCCGCCTTCGTCATCGCCCAACTGATCGTCACCCCCCTGCGCCAGGCCGTGCAGCAGGCACGCAAGGTGGCGGCAGGCGACCTGACCTCGGACATCCACAGCAACCGCAAGGATGAGCTGGGTCAACTGATGCAGGCCATGCAGGACATGACCGAAAGCCTGCGCAGCCTGCTCAAGCGCCTCAGCAGCGGAATCGAGCAATTGGCCACCGCCGCCGAGGAAATGTCCGCTGTCACCGAGCAGACCAGCGCCGGCGTGACCCAGCAGAAGATGGAAACCGAGCAGGTGGCCACCGCCATGAACGAGATGGTCGCCACCGTGCAGGATGTCGCCCGCAATGCCGAGTCCGCCGCCGACTCCGCTGGCCACGCCGACCGCCAGGCGCAGCACGGTACAGCCGTCGTCCAGCAAGCCATCGAACGCATCGAACACCTCGCCCGGGCCATCGAGCAATCCGCCGGTGCCATCGAGCGGCTCAAGCACGACAGCACCAACATCGGCACCGTGCTCGACGTGATCAAAAGCATTGCCGAGCAGACCAACCTGCTCGCCCTCAATGCCGCCATCGAAGCGGCGCGGGCCGGGGAAGCCGGCCGTGGATTCGCCGTGGTGGCCGACGAAGTGCGCGCCCTCGCCCGCCGCACCCAGGAATCCACCACTCAGATAGAAAAGCTGGTCAGCACCTTGCAGGACGGCGCCCAGGGCGCGGTGGACATGATGGGCCGCAGCCAGACCCAGGCCGGTCACACCGTGGAAGCCGCAAAGGAGGCCGGCACTGCGCTGCAGGCCATCAACCGCTCGGTGTCCGACATCCAGCAACTCAACCAGCAGATCGCCACCGCCGCCGAACAGCAAAGCGCCGTGGCCGAGGAAATCAATCGCAGCGTCACCAGCATCCGCGACGTGGCCGAACAATCCGCCGCCGCCACCGAAGAAACCTCCGCCGCGAGCATCGACCTCGCCCGCCTTGGCGGCGAACTGCAGACCGAAGTCAATCGCTTCCGACTGGCCTGAGGAAACACCAACATGAATAGAACGTGGACTTGGGATGGCCCTCTGGAGGGAGCCTGGTCTGGCGTAGGGATGCGCTGTGCGCACCGAGTTCGGGATCAGCATCGGCACCATGTCAAACCGCCGATGCGCCCGGCGCCCCTACCGAATCAGCTTCATCCTGCCTGCCGGGGTGCTCGAATCGTCACCCGGGCGGCCCGGTAGCCCAGCTCCATCTGCGGACCATCGGGCAGGCGCGCCACACCAGATCACGACTTCCAGCGCCAGGTTCATTCGCCACCCGGCAGGTCGAACTGCCGGATGGCCATTTCCCTGGTGGCTTACCTCCCCCGTCCTTGCGGGTTTTCCTCATCATCCTTGAATGCCCTTGGCAATCCGTCGATTGCGGCCTACGATAATCACGTTTTGCTAACCAAGCAAACACGATAAGTGAGCCAAGGACGATTCATTCCGTCATTAAGATTCGCGGCATGAATACGCTTGGATCGCGCATTGCGCACTACAGAAAGCTGAAAGGACTCTCTCAGCAGGCCCTGGCCAACGAGTGCGGGTGGGAATCCCAGTCCCGGATCGGCAACTACGAGCGGGACACCCGCGAGCCCTCGTTCGAAGACCTCAGGCGAATCGCCAAAGCGCTGGAGGTATCGCTCAACGACCTGCTCAATCCCGTCATGCAGATCGCCGAATCCGAAGAGGGTCGTTACGACCCGGAACAGAACCTCAGCCCCCGCTCACGCCAGGTGCTCGATCGCCTCACGCTTGCCGCCACCGAAGGCCGGCTGGTCGAGCAGGACCTGATCCTGCTGGAACAGATCGCCCGTCGCCTGGAAAAGCGCGAAGACTGATTCGACTCGACCCTTTCCTCCGGCTGCCTGTCTCAAGGACATGGGAAATGCTTTCCCTCACCTCGAGAGGTACCGCCCATGCTTGCCAATATTGTGAAAATCGCGCTGCTGGCCGTGGTACTCGCCAGCAGCGGCGGCTGCATCATCCATCACTACGATCGGGACCATGACCGCGGAGGCTGGGACGGCCACCGGGACCACGATGACCGGGACGGACACAGGAAAGGCCATCGCTGAGTAACGAAAAGCCCCGCATTTGCGGGGTTTTTACGGAGATCTTCTGTAGCTTTTGCGGCCGGGTGTATAGTCGGAAACCCCGTCCTCCCTGCGAGCGGTCACCATGGCTGCCTCCACTTCCGGATTGTCCAGACGCCAGGTGCTCCAGGCCTTCGCCGCCCTCGGTGCCGCCCTGGTCGCAGGCGATGCCCTGGCCACTCGGATCGAAGTGACCCTGCGCCCCCGCAACCTCCATGCACGCCTGCTCAACCGCGATCGGCACCTGCGCCTGGAACGCCCGGCATCGGGTGAAGTCGCCACTTTCTGCTATTTCCGCAAGGGCAAGGGCTGGGACCTCGACGGCTACCGCCAGGGTTGCCGCATCCTGCGTGATGTGAAGTACAGGAGCACGGTGAAGATCAACGTCAAACTGCTCGACCTGCTGTTCCTGATCCAGGCCTGGCTGCGCATCAACAAGCTGCCCACACGCATCCTGGTCAACAGCGGCTATCGCACCCCTCAACACAACGCCACCCTGGAAGGCGCCGCCCGCCACTCCCTGCACATCCGCGGCATGGCCGCCGACATTCGCATTCCCGGTGTGAGCATCGAGCGACTGGGCAAGCTGGTCCGAGCCATCGGCGCTGGCGGCGTGGGCTTCTATCCGTCGAAAGGATTCATCCACGTCGATGTCGGTCGCGTCAGGACCTGGCGCGTAGCCGCCCTGGTAGAACCGGGGCAGGAAGAATGGGCCCTGGCCGTGCTGGACCAGGGCGAACACTTCGCCTGAGTTCAGTCGAAGTCGGCGCAATCTCCACACACGAAATGGCCGCGCCGATCGACGCACTCGGTCAGTTCGCCGCAGTACTCGCACTCTCCTTCCGAGGCATCGAGCGGGTCGAGGTCCTCGTCATCGACGAGTTCGTCGTCCAGGTCATCATCGTTGTCGAGCAGGTGATCGTGCTCGGGTTCATGGAGCTCGAGATCTTCATCCATAGCGCGGTGCCGTGAGGGGGTCGGGAAGGTCGCGGACTATAGCGCCGCACCAGGGCGAGGTCGATATTCGGCCATCCGCTGGGGGCTTCCGTACTGGCCACGACAAAAAGCCCAGCATCCTGGCTGAGCCTTCTCATGACTGGCACATCCGTGTCGCGTGGCTACCCCACGTCATCACTGCCCGGAATGGACAGATCCTTCCCGTAACGCTGGAGTATCAAGTGTGCCGGCAACGACCATTCTGCCGTGCAGGACATTCGGATAATGCCGCAGCAACCAGCCGACTTCCTGCCGGACAGAATCTGGTAGGTCGGCATTACGGGTCAGCCCGATCAGGAAATCCTGGGTCTGGAGTGCCGATTCAGTGCGTCTGTTCGGGAAGTTCATGCGGTACCTCCTGTAAAAGGCAGGTCTTCGATTGGATAGCTGATGTTTCCGCAGCCCTTCGATTTCGCCAGGGCAAAAACAGCAGAGAGGTCACTGTACGGAATCCGGGCGGTCGCCGGCATAGTCGATCACAGCGATCGGTTGTCGTGGTTCAGGGAACGTTTCTGTAGAGGATCGACTCCATCTGCCACCCGGTCGGTACTTGCAAGACGGGCCAGGACGAAATGGCCATGGTCGACCGCTGCTTGCGCGTGAAAGGCATCGACGGTCTGCGGGTGATCGAGCCTCGGTCATGCCGCCCCTGGTGGGCGGCAATTCCAACGCCGCCTCCATCATGATCGCCGAACGCGGCGCCGAGTGGGTCGACTCGGCTTGAGGCGCCGGCAAGAAGCTGCGTCATGACGGGCCAGGCGGGTTGGTACCGCTACTCGATGTTCATGGTGGCGCTGATCTCGCTGTCGGCATCCTGGGTGGTCGCAGTCCTGTTTTCACCATTGCTCGGCACCCTGATCCTGCCGGAATCGCTGCCGAATCACGGCCATGGCGGCGGTCGCGGCCTTCGTGGCGCAGCTCGGCGACATTGCCCTGGTCGGCATGATCGTCCGCAACGCGATCATCCTGATCGAAAAGGTCGACATCAATGTCGGCGCGGGCCAGCGTAGGCCCCCAGCCTACTGCTTGATCGCCTGGAGGTAGTCCTTCAGGGTTTTCTCGTCGGCAGCCTTCACCGTCATGCCCTCCGGGCCGGTGCCCACATCGGTGAGAGGCGACCATCGTCCACTTCGGTGACGAAACCAGGCTTGTCGAACTGGCTGGCAAAGGCGGTGGCGGTCAACAGGCTGGTCAGCACCATTGCACCCAAGGTCAGTTTTTTCATCGTACAGCTCCCGTGTGGGTTGAGGTGCGACTGAAACCAAGGTGACTGTCATGACAAGTTCATGGCGATATTCGAATATGCGAGTAACCGGATGTTTCGGGTGACTGCTGGTGAGGCGAACAGCCTAACTTGAGGCTTACAGCCATTTCCGCCAGCTTTCGCAGGCCGATTCCCCTTGCGATACATCCAGTCGGCTTTACCTAATATACGAAAATTCATATATTCGAAAAACCATATCTACCCAAGAGCATGGCCATGACCTCCAAGACCCGCGTGCTGTTCGTTTGCACCGCCAACGCTGCCCGATCCCAGCTCGCCGAAGCGCTGCTTCGGCACATCGACTCCGAGCACTTCGAAGCGTTCAGCGCGGGTACCGCACCAGAGGGGATCCACCCACGTACTCTGGCTGAGCTACAGCACCTGGGTATCAGTACCGAGGGCCTGCGCAGCAAGTCCGTCGACGAGTTCGCTGGTGAGCGCTTCGACTATGTGATCACCCTCTGCGACAAGTCGGCGCTGGAGTGCCACGCATTGCCCGGTGCCAGCGAGGTGCTGGCCTGGCACTTCGAAGATCCGGCCAGCAGTGACAGGCCTGACGCCTTCCGCCGCGCCGCACAGGAAATCGCCGAACGCATCAAGATGTTCGTTCTGGTGAAAACCAAACGTTGAGAACGCTATGACCGACCATCTGACCCCGACCACCGTTTTCAAATGCCTGGCCGACGAAACCCGCGTTCGCCTGATGCTGCTCATCACCCGCGAGGAGGAGCTGTGCGTCTGCGAACTCACCTGCGCCCTGGATGAGAGCCAGCCGAAGATTTCCCGCCACCTGGCGCAACTGCGCACTTGTGGCTTGTTGGCGGATCGCCGCCAGGGGCAGTGGGTGTACTACCGCCTGCATCCCAACCTGCCGGATTGGGTACACAGCGTGCTGACGACGGTACTGGAGGCCAACAAGCATTGGCTGAGTCCCGATTCGAAGCGACTCGATGGCATGGGCGACCGGCCCGAGCGCGTCGCCGCCTGCTGCTGAGCGCAGGCCAGAGCCCCGTTTGGCCGATATGGATAGTCCGATGAAAGTCCTGTTTCTCTGCACCGCCAACAGCTGCCGCAGCATTCTCTCCGAAGCCGTGTTCAACCACCTGGCACCGGCTGGCATGCAGGCCTATAGCGCCGGTAGCCGGCCAACAGGGGCGGTGCACCCCATGAGCCTCCAGACGCTGGAGAAGGCCGGCATCCCAACGGACGGGCTGAGCAGCAAGTCGAGCGATGCCCACCAGGATCTCGCCCCGGACTTTGTCATCACCGTGTGCGACAGGGCCGCTGGCGAGGCCTGTCCGGTGTTCTTCGGCCCGGCCATGAAGGCGCACTGGGGGCTGGCCGACCCCTCCGAACACACCGGCTGCTCCGACGAGATCGAAGCGGCCTTCGACGCCACGCTGGAGCGGATCAAGACCCGTGTCCGGGCCTTCCTGGCGCTGCCGTTGAAGCAGATGAGCAGCGAGCAGCTCAAGGCGGAGCTGGCCTTGATCGGCACCCTTTAACCTTGGAGACATGACCATGGGCAACAGCCGTCTCGCCTTCCTGGATCGTTATCTGACAGTCTGGATTTTTCTTGCCATGGCCATCGGCGTAGGGCTTGGCAGCCTGTTCGAAGGACTGCCGGCCTGGCTGAACAGCCTGTCCGTGGGCTCGACCAATATCCCCATCGCCATCGGCCTGATCGTGATGATGTACCCGCCGTTGGCCAAGGTGCGTTACGAGGAACTGCCGCAGGTGTTCAAGGACAAGCGCATCCTGGCGCTATCCCTGGCGCAGAACTGGGTCATCGGGCCGGTGCTGATGTTCGTCCTGGCGGTGGTGTTCCTGGCGGACAAGCCCGAATACATGACCGGCCTGATCCTGATCGGCCTGGCCCGCTGCATTGCCATGGTGCTGGTGTGGAACCAGATCGCCGGAGGAAACAACCAGTACGTCGCCGGGCTGGTGGCCTTCAACAGCATCTTCCAGATCCTGTTCTTCAGCGTGTACGCCTGGATATTCCTGGGCCTGCTGCCGCCACTGTTCGGCCTGGAGGGCAACGTGATCCAGACCAGCTTCGTCGATATCGCCGAGTCGGTGTTGATCTACCTGGGCATCCCGTTCCTGGCCGGCTTCCTGACCCGAAAATTGCTGATCCGTCGGAAAGGCGAGACCTGGTACCACGAGCGCTTCATCCCCCGCATCAGTCCGCTGACCCTGGTGGCGCTGCTGCTCACCATCGTTGCGATGTTCAGCCTGAAAGGCGACATGGTGCTGCAACTGCCACTGGATGTCCTGCGCATCGCCATCCCGTTGACCATCTATTTCGTGGTGATGTTCTTCCTCAGCTTCTGGATGGGCAAGCTGCTGGAAGCTGACTACCCACGCACCACAGCGCTGGCCTTCACCGCCGCCAGCAACAATTTCGAACTGGCCATTGCGGTGGCCATCGCGACCTTCGGCCTGGCGTCCCCTGTGGCCTTTGCCACTGTGATCGGGCCGCTGGTGGAAGTTCCCGTACTGATCTCGCTGGTAGGCGTGGCCTGGTGGCTGAAGCGCCGCTGGTTTGATCAGCCGAAGGGCGCGCTTGCTGAGGAGTAGAACCATGACCGACGACCACATTCCGAACCTCGATGCCGACCTGGTTGACCTGCCCAACCTGGACAAGCTGGGCAGTCCGCTGTCGGCCATCCACAAGCCACGCATCCTGCTGCTCCATGGCTCGACCCGCGAGCGTTCGTTCAGCCGCCTGCTGACCCACGAAGCCGCCCGCCTGCTGGAGCATTTCGGCGCGGAAACGCGGATCTTCGACCCCTCCGGGCTGCCGCTGCCGGATGACGCCCCCGACAGCCATCCCAAGGTGCAGGAGCTGCGCGAACTGGTGCTCTGGTCGGAAGGCCAGGTCTGGTGCTCGCCCGAGCGCCACGGCGCGATGTCGGCGGTGTTCAAGGCGCAGATCGACTGGATTCCCCTGGCCCTGGGCGCCATTCGCCCCACCCAGGGCAAGACCCTGGCGGTGATGCAGGTCTGCGGCGGTTCGCAGTCGTTCAACGTGGTCAACCAGCTGCGTGTGCTCGGGCGCTGGATGCGCATGTTCACCATCCCGAACCAGTCCTCTGTGCCCAAGGCCTACCTGGAGTTCGACGAGGCGGGTCGGATGAAGCCTTCGGCTTACTACGACCGCGTCGTCGACGTCATGGAAGAACTGGTGAAATTCACCGTGCTGCTGCGCGAGCGCGCGGACTACCTGGTGGACCGCTACTCCGAACGCAAGGAATCGGCGGAAGCACTCTCCAAACGCGTCAATCAACGCGCCATCTGATCCAGACAGCCCTACGAGAACACGAGCATGAGCATGAGCATCAAAGTCGGTATCAACGGTTTCGGTCGTATCGGTCGCCTGGCGCTGCGCGCCGCCTGGGACTGGCCCGAACTGGAGTTCGTGCGGATCAACGACCCGGCGGGTGACGCCGCCACCCACGCCCACCTGTTGAACTTCGATTCGGTGCACGGCCGCTGGCGGCACGAAGCGGGCAGCGAGGGCGATTGCGTGGTGATCGGCGGCAAGCGCCTCCAGGTCACGGCCAACAAGGCCATCGCCGACACCGACTGGAGCGGTTGCGACCTGGTGATCGAGGCCAGCGGCAAGATGAAGACCGTCGCGGTACTCCAGGCCTACCTGGACCAGGGGGTGAAGCGCGTGGTGGTCTGCGCGCCGGTCAAGGAAACGGGCGCGCTGAACGTGGTCATGGGCGTCAACCAGCACCTGTTCGACCCGGCACGGCACCGCATCGTCACCGCCGCGTCCTGCACCACCAACTGCCTGGCCCCGGTGGTCAAGGTGATCCACGAGAACCTCGGCATCCTCCACGGCTCCATCACCACCATCCACGACCTCACCAATACCCAGAGCATCCTCGACCAGCCGCACAAGGACCTGCGCCGTGCCCGTGCCTCGGGCATGAGCCTGATCCCCACTACCACCGGCTCGGCCACGGCCATTGCCGAGATCTTCCCCGAGCTGCGCGGCAAGCTGAACGGCCACGCCGTGCGTGTGCCGCTGGCCAACGCCTCGCTGACCGACTGCGTGTTCGAAGTGGAACGCGCCACCACGGCCGAGGAAGTCAATGCGCTGCTCAAGGCGGCCGCCGAAGGCCCTCTGCAGGACATCCTGGGCTACGAAGAACGCCCCCTGGTGTCCATCGACTACCGCACCGACCCGCGCTCATCGATCATCGATGCGTTGTCGACCCTGGTGGTCAACGGCACCCAGGTGAAGGTCTACGCCTGGTACGACAACGAGTGGGGCTACGCCAATCGCGCGGCGGAACTGGCCCGCCTGGTCGGCGCGGCGGAGTAACCCGGGATCATGCAGGCGTTCTCAGCCCTCTCCGCGCAAGTGCGCCAATACCTGCTGGTCACCGGCAACTACTGGGCCTTCACCCTCACCGACGGCGCGCTGCGCATGCTGGTGGTGCTGCACTTCCACACCCTGGGCTACACGCCGCTGCAGATCGCCGCGCTGTTCCTGTTCTACGAGATCTTCGGCGTCATCACCAACCTGGTGGGCGGCTACCTCGGTGCCCGCCTGGGGCTGAACCGCACCATGAACATCGGTCTCGGGATGCAGGTCGTCGCCTTGCTGATGCTGGCTGTGCCGACGGCCTGGCTCACCATCCCCTGGGTGATGGGGGCACAGGCGCTGTCCGGCATCGCCAAGGACCTCAACAAGATGAGTGCCAAGAGCTCCATCAAACTGCTGGTACCGGACAGCCAGCAGGGTACGCTCTACCAGTGGGTGGCCCTCCTAACCGGTTCGAAGAATGCGCTCAAGGGCGTGGGCTTCTTCCTCGGTGGCGCGCTCCTCGCCTTGCTCGGTTTCACCGGGGCCGTGCTGGCGATGGCGGCGCTGCTGGCTCTGATCTGGCTGGGCAGCCTGGTGCTGCTGAAGAAGGACCTGGGCAAGGCCAGGGCGAAGCCGAAATTCCGCGACATCCTGTCGAAAAGCCGGGCGGTCAACGTCCTCTCGGCGGCGCGCCTGTTCCTCTTTGGCGCCCGCGATGTCTGGTTCGTGGTGGCGCTGCCGGTCTACCTGAGCCAGGTGTTCGGTTGGGACTTCTGGCTGGTTGGCGGCTTCCTCGCCGCCTGGATCATCGGTTACGGCATCGTGCAGTCCTTCGCCCCGCACATCACCGGCAAACAGCGCGGCCATGTGCCGGACGGCCGTGCCGCTTTCACCTGGGCCCTGGTCCTGGCCGGGCTTCCCGCACTGATCGCCCTGGGGCTCGCCGCCGACGGGTCGGAACAGGCGGTGTTGCTCGGAGGATTGATGCTGTTCGGCGTGCTGTTCGCGGTGAACTCGTCGCTGCACAGCTACCTGATCGTCAGCTACGCCAAGGAAGATGGCGTCTCGCTGGATGTGGGCTTCTACTACATGTCCAACGCGCTGGGCCGTCTGCTCGGCACCCTGCTCTCCGGCTGGGTGTTCCAGCAGTACGGGCTCGCAGCCTGCCTCTGGGTTTCCAGCGGATTCGTGCTACTGGCGGCACTGATTTCCATCGCGCTGCCTCGGCACCAGACACCAGCCTCGTGAGGCTGGCGTCCCGAGAGGTCAGTTGTAGTCGCTGCCTGGTGTTCTCGATCTGCAGAACGGCCACCACAGCTGGGCACACCAGGGGTCGCCAGGGTCGTCGGAAATGCCGTAGCGCTTCGGATAGGCTCGCCTCGCTACTGCTGGGGCATTTGACGAATGGGGCGAGAGGCCGGAAATAAAAAGGCCCCGCAGAGGGCGGGGCTTCTTTTTGAAGCAGGTGCTTACAGGGCGCGAACCTGTTCAGCCTGAGGACCTTTCGCCCCGGCGGTGACGATGAAGCTCACGCGCTGACCTTCGTCCAGGGTCTTATAGCCGTCGCTTTCGATCTGGCGGAAGTGGACGAACACGTCCGGCCCCTGCTCGGGGGTGATGAAGCCGAAGCCCTTCTCGGCGTTGAACCACTTAACGGTACCGTTTTGGCGAGTTGCCATGATGTTATCTCCAAGGTGTAGAAATAGCGGTCAGGCAAAGGCCTGGCCATGACTGGATGCGAAGTGAAGCGTGCCGAGGAGATGGAACATCGAGAGGACAGAACATCAAAACGGTGCCGCAAGACTGAGCAGGCAGTGGCGGAAGGATACAGGGTCTAGGGAGATTAGATAGCTCTTTCTGGATCGCCGGCTATCTGGGAAGCGATTTGGGACGGTCGGCCGATTATCCGGGGCGGGGCTGGATGGGGATTGCGTCGTGCCAGGCGATTCGCTCACCTGCAACCGACCGTCGCCGCGGCCTTCATCCAAGAGTCAGCCCGAGTGAGCAGCAGGAAGCTACCGTTCACACTCTCTAGCAGCATGTGCACCCGAACGAAATAACAGCGGGCCGTCAATTCCATTTGCCAGGTTGAGCCTCACATAGGAGAACCAGCTTCGGCACTCTTTCGCCACCGGTTTTTTCGCAGGCAAAGAAAAAGCCCCTGATCTCGTTAGAAATCAGGGGCTTATCTATACGGAAAGTGGCGGTGAGGGAGGGATTCGAACCCTCGATACGGTTTCCCGTATACACACTTTCCAGGCGTGCTCCTTCAACCGCTCGGACACCTCACCGGAATCTCTTCGAGGCGTTGGCCCCGTCGAGGTGCGCTAATTTAGTGGAGTGCTTTTCGGAATGCAAACACTTTTTTCATAAATTTCATGCGTTTATGAAAATTTCTTTCGCCTGCCTTTTTCCCCTGGTGCTGTCAAGGGGCTAACAGGGGGCGTTGGGCGTGTTGGTGGAAGGCATACGCCGAGGGCCGCGCGCGGGCTGACTATCCGGTCAGTCTCAGTCCTTTACCTCCACGGTGGCGCTGAGTAACGTCGGTCGACTTCTTAACAAGGAACCTGCCATGAGTGAGCTGATCTCCTACCAACTCGAAGACGGCATCGCCACCCTGACCCTGAGCAACGGCAAGGTGAATGCCATCTCCCCGGACGTGATCGCTGCTTTCAACGCTGCCCTGGATCGCGCTGAACAGGATCGCGCCATCGTGATCATCACCGGCCAGCCGGGCATCCTTTCCGGTGGTTACGACCTGAAGGTAATGACGTCCGGTCCGCAGAACGCCGTCGCCCTGGTCGCCGCCGGTTCCACCCTGGCTCGCCGCATGCTGGCGCACCCCTACCCCGTCATCGTCGCCTGCCCGGGCCATGCCGTGGCCAAGGGCGCCTTCCTACTGCTGTCTGCGGACTACCGCATCGGCGTGGAAGGCCCGTTCAGCATCGGCTTGAACGAAGTCCAGATCGGCATGACCATGCACCACGTCGGCATCGAGCTGGCGCGCGATCGTCTGCGCAAGTCGGCCTTCCATCGCTCGGTGATCAACGGCGAGATGTTCGACCCTCAGGGCGCGCTGGATGCCGGCTTCCTCGACAAGGTGGTACCCATCGAGCATCTGCAGGAGGCTGCGCGTGCCGCCGCCCTGCAACTGAAGAAGATCAATATGACCGCCCACCGCAACACCAAGCTCAAGGTGCGCAAGGCGCTCCTGGAGACCCTGGACGCGGCCATCGAGCTGGACAAGCAGCACCTGGCCTGATCCCGGGACACGGAAAAGCCCC
Organism: Pseudomonas lalkuanensis; assembly: GCF_008807375.1. Taxonomy (NCBI): domain Bacteria; kingdom Pseudomonadati; phylum Pseudomonadota; class Gammaproteobacteria; order Pseudomonadales; family Pseudomonadaceae; genus Metapseudomonas; species Metapseudomonas lalkuanensis. The sequence continues at coordinate 3,647,141 of NZ_CP043311.1, forward strand.
GCAATGCGGGGCTTTTTCTTTGGGGCCGGGGTTACATGGAATCGCCGTTGTCGTCGCCCGGCTCGCCACCGACGTGCTGGCCGTGATCGTCGCCGACGTCGTGATCCGCGCCATCGTCCGCACCCTGGCCGACGCCATGGGCTTCACCCACGTCGTGGCCGGCTCCATCATCCGCCCCGTGGTCGCTATGGTCACTGCCGCGGCCGCTATTGCCGGAGTGGCCACCACCGTCACCGCTGTGACCACTGCCATGACCACCGCCGTCGCCACCGTGGCCGCCGCTACCACCTCCGCCATGGCCGCCGCCTCCTCCTCCACCGCCCCCTCCACCGCCCCCATCCTTGGCGTAGGCGCTCGAGGGGCTGGAGAAATCACCCGGCAGGACGATGAACGACAGGCTCACAACCGAGCAGATCACCGCCGCCAACAAGCACTTCTTTAGCGTCATGGCAGGCCCCGCTTACGTGGAGGGTTATCTCCTGAACACTAGCGGTCGTAACAAGATATTTCAGACCGACTGACCGGCGGCGGGCTGTCGGGAGAACTGCGCCAGCCCGCTTACAACCGCCTCCACCACGGTTGCCGGCGCGCGCAGCCAGGCGCTGTGGGCATTCTCGGACGCGGGTCTTGGTGACGGCAGCATGTGCACTGAAGGCTGCTCCTGGATCAGCGCCGCCAGCCCCCGGGTTGAAGCTTCGGGCGCGAAAGGGTCGCCGATCAGTCCGATGTAATGGGATGGCGTCGAGTTGGCGTGGGCGGGATGCAGCGCCAGCCCGAGGTGGTCGAAGTTGCCGCTCCAGGCCACCCGCCCCCATTCCTGCATCAGGCTGCGCGCTTCATGGCCACCGAAACCGATGGTCTTGCCCGGCAGATAACCGAACACCGCCGTCAGCAGGTTGAAGATCACCGAGACGCTGGGCGTCAGCAACCGATGCCGACCTTTCCAGTTGCGGTAATGGATGTTGCCGCAGGCGATGCCCACCACCGTGACCTCGGCATCCGGGTTGGCGGCCGCGTAGAGGGTCGCGACGTGCCCGCCAAGGCTGTGCCCCACCAGCACCGGGCGGCCATGTGGGAAGTGTCCGCGGGCAATCGCCAACAGGCTCGGCACGAACTCATCCACCAGGTCGCGGTAACCGTAATCCAGGTGCCGGCTCGGCCGCGGACCGCTCTCTCCCTGGCCGGGCCAATCCGCCACCAGCACGTGGTTGCCGGCTGCCACCAGGCCAAGGGCGAAGTTCTCGTACTTGCGCGCCGCCACACCGAGCGCCGGCAGCAGAATCAGTACCGGCCCGGAAACGGCCGAGCGATAGACACGATAAGGGCAATGGAAGCGACCTGCGGAAAAACGAAAAGCCTCGGTCACCTTGTTCTCCTTGTTTCAATCGAGGGGCGTGAACAATCTAGAGTTAATACTCTAGAAACGCCATTGCAGAACCTCGGGCTTCGGCAAGACTCAGAGGATCAAGCGGGTTAATCTCCGCGTCACATTTCCCGACAACGGATCAAGGAACAGCTGAACCATGGGTCGAGTCGTTGCCGCCGCTGTGTACGCCAAGGGCCGGAAAGTCACCGACATAACCCTCGATGAAGGCCTGCAATGGGCCAGCAAGCCGGGGCACTTCGTCTGGATCGGCCTGCATGACCCCGGTGCAGAGGAGCTTAGCAACCTGCAGAGGCAGTTCGACCTGCACGAGCTGGCTCTGGAAGACGCCCTCACCCGCCACACCCGGCCCAAGCTGGAAACCTTCGGCGATGCCCTGTTCCTGGTGGTCTACTCGCCGATCGAGGTGAACGGTGATCTGCAGTTCATCGAGACCCAGCTGTTCGCCGGCAAGGGCTACATCATCAGTGCCCGCTATGGCGAATCCGCCCCCTACTCCCGTGTTCGCCAGCGCTGCGAAGCCCGCCCGCTGCTGCTCGAGCATGGCGAGGATTTCGTTCTCTACGCGCTGCTCAGCTTCGTGATGGAAAACTATCGACCGTTGATGGACAGCTTCCATTCGGAGCTGGAGGAAATCGAACAGAACGTGCTGGACCGCCCGCTCGGCCAGGCCGACGTCGAACGCATCCATTGCCTGCGCCGCGACCTGCTGCGCCTGCGCCGCTACATCGGCCCCATGGGGGAAATCTGCGAGGAGCTGCAGCGCCTGGACTTCCCCTTCATCGACAAGCACATGCGGCCTTACTTCCGCGACATATCCATTCACGTCAAGCGCCTGCTGGAGGATCTCACCGGCCTGCGTGAAATGGCCGATCACGCCATCGAGATCGGCCTGCTGCTGGAGTCTTCGCGGCAAAGCGTGGTACAGCGCAAGTTCGCCGCCTGGGCCGCCATCCTCGCTTTCCCCACGGCCATCGCCGGCATCTACGGGATGAACTTCCAGTACATGCCGGAGCTGACCTGGCATTACGGGTACTTTGGGGTGCTGGGGGTGGTAGCGACAGGCTGCACCGCGCTCTATGCAAGCTTCAAACACTACGGATGGCTGTAACGCGACGCGTCGCCAAGCCAGATCAGGCCCAACGAAAAAAGCCCGCCATATGGCGGGCCCTTTCATGGGGGAAGCGAGGATCAGGCGGCGCGGTCGCGGGCGATGAAACGCATCATCCATTCGGCAACGGCGGCACCCTGGTGGTCGCGATCCAGGCTGCTCACACCCTGCTTGTAGACCTCATCGCCGAGGAAGTCCTGGCGCAGATCCAGAATGGCGCGGGAGTAGTCAGCGACGAACTCCGGATGCCCCTGGAAGCACAGCACCTGATCACCAACGGAATAAGCCGCGTTCGGGCAGAAATCACTGGAGGCCAGCAAGGTGGCGTTCTCGGGCAGCTGGGTAACCTGGTCCTGGTGGCTGATCAGCAACGTCAGGTCGTCCAGTGCAGGGGTCATCCATTCCGGTTTCTGCTTCAGCTGGTAGCTGTGAGTACCGACACCCCAGCCCTGGGTCGCTCGCTCAGTGCGCCCGCCCAGCAAGAGTGCCAGCAGCTGATGGCCGAAGCAGACGCCCAGTAGCTTGTCACCGGCTTCGTAGCGCGCCAGCAGGAACTCCTTGAGCTTCAGGATCCAGGGGTCGGTCCCGAAGGAGTCGGCCTTGCTGCCGGTAACCAGGTACGCGTCGAACTTCTCGCCCTCAGGCGGGTAATGCCCCTGCACCACGTTATAGACACTGAACTCCGCGGCAATCGGTTGCTTGGCGAACAGCTGCTCGAACATAAGGCCGTAGCCCTTGTACTGGTCGATCAGTTCGGGGCGGAGAATGTCAGTTTCGAGAATGCAGATGCGAAGTGGCATTAGCTCATGGTTCCTGAAATGCAGAGAGGCTCTATGTGGTGGAAATGTGCGTTTTATTTAACACAGTGACGATGTGATTGAAATACCGCCTGGTCTCCCTCTCCATAGCCTGCGCCTAACGGTCCGATAGACCGCTCCGGCCCTCCTTGCGCCCCCTCGGAGTCCGCGAGGCCACACCGCTCTACCGCGGGGCTTTCCGAGCACGTCAAGTAAAATTGACGGCGCCTCGGGAAACTATTGGTTCCATCGATAGTTACCATGCTTGAAGGTCGTTTTTTCATCGAAACGATTTTCGCGACTCTACGCCCATCCCAAGTCCCCCTGGTCGCGGAGTCCAGTCATGAGCAACCCCACCATCAAGTACGCACGCAACGGTGCCCTCGCCAGCCTCGGCCTGTATTTCGTCGTGGTGATGGTGGTCCTCGCGGTCAGCTTCGGTTACGAGCGCGGACGCATCGGCGTCAGCCCCACGGACGCATCGGTGAGTTTCTACCAGCAGCTGAGCCAGAGCATCCCGGTACTGCTGGCAAGCCAGAAGAAGCCCAGCGGCAGACACCAGGGCTGATGACAGGCACAGGCGATCACGACGATGAAACAGCAACGGAACCGGCTCTACTTCCTCACGGCCCTGGCCGTCATGACCAACGGCTTCTCGTTGATCGGCTGCGCCCATGGCTCAGTCGGCGCGGTCGCCAAGAACATCGAGGCCAACCACAACATCAACCGCGGCATCACCACCGAACTGTCCCTGCGCGGCCATTCCAGCAATCCGCCGCAGCGCGACCTGCCGCAGTTGCCCGAGCCTTTCATGCTGGAATGCCTGGACAAGGGCACCTGCGTCTGGATGGGTTGAGAGCCAATCACTGAAACGCCATGGCGAGCCGCTCCGCGCCGCCCTGGCGACGACCACCTGGGCGACAAACGGGCCACGAATGGCTGCAACCATCTGGCGTGAAATTCCGTCATACCCGTCAACTTCCGGTAGACTGCCGCCCCGTTTTTCACTCAAGGGAACGCAGCAGTGTTCATCAAGGCATTACGAGTCGGCCTGGGCCAGTTGATCATCTTCCTCGACTTCATCACCCGTCCGCGCAAGCTGCGCCGCACCGCCGAGGCGCAAGCCCGGGTGGCGGAAGAGACCGCCAGCCTTGCGCTCTACCAGTTCAACGCCTGCCCCTTCTGTGTGAAGACCCGCCGCGCCTTGCACCGGCTGAATCTGCCGATCACCCTGCGCGACGCGAAGAATGATGAAGGTCATCGTGCCGCCCTGCTGGCCGGTGGCGGAAAGATCAAGGTGCCCTGCCTGCGCATCGAGGAAAACGGTGAAAGCCGTTGGATGTACGAGTCCAACGACATCATCCGTTATCTGGAAAGCCGTTTCGCCAAGGCGTGACCTGCACCGCGCGCAAAAAAAACCGGCTCACATTGAGCCGGTTTTTTTATGCGCCGCTGGAAGCTAGAAGCGTTCGCCCCTGGCCGCCTTGTCCAGCAGCAGCGCCGGCGGTTCGAAGCGCTCGCCGTACTGCTCGGCCAGGTAGCGGGCGCGGGCAACGAAGTCGCGCAGGCCGTACTGGTTGATGAACTGCAGCACGCCGCCGGTCCATGCGGAGAAGCCGATGCCGAAGATGGAGCCGATATTGGCGTCGGCCACGGAGTGGAGCACGCCCTCCTCCACGCAACGCACGGTTTCGATGGCCTGGATGAAGAGGATGCGGTCGCGCACGTCTTCCTGCGGGATCTGCCGGTCGGCTTTCTCGAAGCGCGCCTTCAACTCTGGCCAGAGGCGCTTCCTGCCGGCCGCCGGAGCGCCGGCCGCCGGATAGTCGTAGAAGCCGCCGCCCGCCGCTTTTCCCGGTCGCTTGTACTCGTTGACCATCAGGTCGATCACGGCGAAGGCCGGATGCTGCGGCATCACCTTGCCCTCGGCCTTGAGGTCTTCGGCGGTCTGGTTGCGGATGTGGGTCATCAGGCCCATGGAGACTTCATCGGAAATCGCCAGCGGTCCCACCGGCATACCGGCCTTGCGGGTTTCGTTCTCGATCATCGCCGCCGATACGCCCTCACCCAGCATGGCGATGCCTTCGTTGGTGAAGGTGCCGAACACGCGGGAGGTGAAGAATCCGCGGCTGTCGTTGACCACGATCGGAGTCTTCTTGATCTGCAGCACATAGTCGAAGCCACGGGCCAGGGTTTCGTCCGAGGTCTTTTCGCCACGGATGATCTCCACCAGCGGCATGCGATCCACCGGGCTGAAGAAGTGCAGGCCGATGAACCTCTCCGGACGGCTCACCGCCTGGGCCAGGCCGGTGATCGGCAAGGTGGAGGTGTTGGAAGCGACCACAGCATCCGGCAGCGCTGCAGCCTCGGCGGCGGCACTGACCTTGGCCTTCAGCTCGCGGTTCTCGAACACGGCCTCGATGATGAGATCGCAGCCGTCGAAGTCGGCGTCGCTGGCAGTCGGCTTGATGCGGGAGAGGATGGCATCGCGTTTCTCGGCAGCCATATGACCGCGGCTGACAAGCTGGTCGAGCAGGCCCTGGGAATAAGCCCTGCCCTTCTCGGCAGCCTCGACCGATACATCCTTCAGCACCACCTCGATACCGGCGACGGCGGATACGTAGGCAATGCCCGCGCCCATCATGCCGGCGCCGAGCACGCCCACTTTCTTCGTCACGTAAGGCGCGGGGCCCTTGGGTCGGGAGCTGCCGGCATTGATCTCGTTCAGCTGGAACCAGAAGGTGCCGATCATGTTCTTCGCCACCTGGCCGGTGGTCAGCTCGGTGAAGTAACGCGCCTCGATCAGTTGGGCGGTGTCGAAGTCCACCTGGGCGCCTTCGACGACGGCACACATGATCTTCTCCGGTGCCGGGAAGCAGCCCTTGGTCTTGTCACGCAGCACGCTCGGCGCGATAGCCAGCATCTGCGCCACGGCAGGGCTGGACGGGGTACCACCGGGAATCTTGTAGCCGGGGATGTCCCAGGGCTGCGCCGCCTTGGGGTTGGCGGCGATCCAGGCGCGGGCCTTGGCCAGCATGTCCTCCGGCGTCTGCGCCAGGTCGTGGATCAGGCCAGCCTTGAGTGCCTGCTCCGGGCGCACCTTCCTGCCTTCGGCGAGGTACGGCAGCGCCTTCTCGATACCCAGCAGGCGCACCATGCGCACCACGCCACCACCGCCCGGCAGCAGGCCTAGGGTCACTTCCGGCAGGCCGAGCTGCACGCTGCTGTCATTCAGGGCGATACGGTGATGGCAGGCCAGGCAAATCTCCCAGCCACCGCCCAGGGCGGCGCCATTGATGGCGGCCACCACCGGTTTGCCGAGGGTTTCCAGGCGGCGCAGCTGGCCCTTGAGGCCAAGCACCATCTGGTAGAAGGCGTTGGCTTCGGCCTTGGTGACCTTGATCAGTTCATTGAGGTCACCGCCGGCGAAGAAGGTCTTCTTGGCCGAGGTGATAATCACTCCGGCGATGCTGTCCTTCTCGGCTTCGAGGCGTTCGACGGTCTTGCCCATGGCTTCGCGGTACACCGCGTTCATGGTGTTGGCGCTCTGGCCGGGCATGTCCATGGTCAGGACGACGATATTGTCCTGGCCTTTTTCGTAACGGATGGCGTCTGTCATTTTTCTTCTCCGCCTCAAACCTTCTCGATGATCGTTGCGATACCCATGCCGCCACCCACGCACAGGGTGGCCAGGCCGTAGCGCAAGTTGCGCGCTTCCAGCTCGTCCAGCAGGGTGCCGAGGATGGCGCAACCGGTGGCGCCCAGCGGGTGACCCATGGCGATGGAGCCGCCGTTGACGTTGACCTTCTCTTCCGGCACGCCCATGTCCTTCATGAACTTCATCACCACCGAGGCGAAGGCTTCGTTGACCTCGAACAAGTCGATGTCCGCCACGCTCAAGCCGGCCTTGGCCAGGGCCTTGCGGGTGGCCGGCGCCGGGCCGGTGAGCATGATGGTCGGGTCGGTGCTCGTCACCGCCGTGGCAACGATGCGCGCGCGGGGTTTGAGGCCCAATTCCTTGCCCTTGGCGGCGGAGCCGATGAGCATGGCGGCCGCGCCGTCGACGATGCCGGAGCTGTTGCCAGGGGTGTGCACATGCTCGATGCGCTCGACCTGGCTGTACTTGCGCAGGGCGGTGGCGTCAAAGCCCATCTGCCCCATCATCTCGAAGCTGGCCTTGAGCGCGCCCAGGCCTTCGAGGGTGGAGTCGGCGCGGATGAATTCGTCATGGTCGAGCAGGACGATGCCGTTCTGATCGGTGACCGGCACCAGGGACTTCTTGAAGGCGCCATTGGCACGGGCATTGGCGGCCTTCTGCTGGGAGCGCAGGGCGAAAGCGTCGACATCCGCGCGGCTGAAGCCCTCCAGGGTGGCGATCAGGTCGGCACCGATGCCCTGGGGCACGAAGCTGGTGTGGAAGTTGGTTTCCGGGTCCATGGCCCAGGCGCCACCGTCGGAGCCCATGGGCACGCGGGACATGGACTCCACGCCACCGGCCACCACCAGGTCCTCGAAACCGGAGCGCACCTTCATCGCCGCCAGATTCACCGCTTCCAGGCCCGATGCGCAGAACCGGTTGATCTGCTGGCCGGAAACGGTCTCGTCCCAATCGGCCACCAGCGCGGCGGTCTTGGCGATGTCGGCGCCCTGGTCGCCCACCGGGGTCACGCAACCGAGGACGATGTCGTCCACCTGGCTGGTGTCCAGGTCATTGCGCTCGGCCAGGGCACGCAGCAGCCCGGCGATCAGGTTGACCGGCTTGACGCTGTGCAGAGCGCCGTCCTTCTTGCCCTTGCCGCGGGGCGTGCGCACCGCGTCGAAAATGAATGCTTCGGTCATGGCGTCCTCTTGAGGCAGCTAGGCGGCACCGCTGGTGCCTGTTGTTCTTGTGCGTGGACCACCGGTGTCCCGGCAGGCTGTGGCTACCTTATCGCTATAGGCCAAGTGCTCAATGACGGAAATGCTCAGGCCCATTGACCGCTGCGCTCAGACGAACGGTCAGTTGATGGCCAGTTGCTGGCCAAGGTGAAAGGGAAGTGTCTGGCTTCGGGGCTGGTCAATGGCCATCAGCCGCGCTCAATAGCCGGGGATTACTAACACCATCGCACTAGTTACCAACCGATATAAGCGCAATGTGATGCCGGCCCTAGAGTTTGAAATGCAAGTAGCCACTGCCGGGATATGCCGGGGTGGCCGTTTATCAAAAGCCACGGGGGAAGGTGAGGTTCCGGGCCGGCCGTAGGGAGCCCTGACCGACGCGCCTCCAACAACAACAAAGGCAGTTGGCCATGTTCAAGCAGCCGAAAATGCGGCAAGCGAGCCTGATCGTCTTTGCCACCACCGTCATTCTCATCCTTCCCAACCTGACCCGACTGGTCAGCTGATCGTCACCCATCAACTGGTCGTCCTGTGCTGCGTACCGCCATTGCGGTCAACGCAGCGCGGGTAACCACCATGCCAGCAGCAACGGAATCAGCGCGAAGGACAGCAGCGTCGAGCACATCACCAGGCTCGCCACCGCTTCCGGCGATCGTCCCGCGCGCACGGCGAACAGGTAGTTGAACACCGCCACCGGCATGGACGACTGCATCACCAGTACGCCCTGGGCCAAGGGCGGCAGGCCGAGCGCCCGGCCCACCAGCCAGCCGACGGCAGCACCGCAGAGGATCCGCAGCGCCCCCAGGAGCATGCCGTTGCCCAGGTGATGCACGCGGATGCTGGCCAGGGACACGCCAAGGGTCAGCAGCATCAGCGGAATGGTCATGCCGCCCAGCAGGCTGATGGTGTTGGCCAGCCAGAGCGGCAGGTGGAGGTCCCAGATCACCAGCGGCAATGCCAGCGCCAGGCTGATGATGATGGGGTTGGCCAGGAGCTTCTTTGGCGAACGTTCGGTGCCGGAAAGCAGCAGGCCCAGGCTGAAGTGCCCGACCGACAACACCAGGAAGAACGCCACCGCCAGCGCCAACCCCTTTTCGCCGAAGGCATAAAGGGCAATCGGCAGGCCCATGTTGCCGGAGTTGGGGAACAGGTAGGCCGGCACCAGGACGCGCCAGTCCTGGCGGAATACCCGGCTGAAGAGGATGCCGACCAGCCCCATGGCCAGCATGACCAGCAGGCAGGCAATGGCCAGTTGGCCGAAAGCATGGCGGTCGATCTCGGTCCGGCTCAGGGTAGAGAGCACGAGGCTCGGCGTGCCGATGTTCAGTACCAGGCGCGCGATGAATTCCGTGGGATAGGGCTGCCCCGAACGGGCCCAACCGTAACCCAGGCCGGCGGCGATGAGCACCGGCGCCATGACTGCGAACAACTCGGCCAGCACGGCCACTCCTTAAGAGCTGCAGGTGCCCTGAACGGGCTCCGTAAAAAGCTCTGGTTATGACGGAAAGCCGCGATCCTAACGGCCTGCGCCCCCCTCGGGCAATTGTGATAGCTTGCCCGGACACGCCTTAGAAGGAGCCGCCATCATGCGAAACCTCCTCGCTGTTCTTGCCCTCTCCCTGAGCCTTCCCGCCGCCGCCGGCGACACTGACCAGGCTGCCGCCGTCCAGGCCATGCAGCAGCCCAATGCTGTCCTCATCGACGTACGCACCCCGGAAGAAGTCGCCCAGGGTGCCATCCCCGATGCGCGCAATATCGGCTTTGAAGAAATCGGCCAGCGAATCGCCGAAGTCGCCCCGGACAAGAACATCCCCATAGTCGTCTACTGCCGCAGCGGTCGTCGCTCCAGCATCGCCCAGGACACCTTGCAGGGCCTGGGCTACAGTCGAGTGATCAATGGCGGCGGCTACCTGGACCTGAAAACCGCCCTGCACAAGGACTGATCGATGCGCAATGTGCTGTTCGCACTGCTGTTCTGCCTCCCCCCACTCCACGCCGCCGAGCTGACTCTGGACCTTCCCGGCGGCTCCCGCACATGGGAAACCGGCGCCCTGCTCGCCCATCCCCAGGCCAGGGATTTGACCATCCCGGACGACGTTTCCTACAAGAAGACCATGCGCTATCGCGCCGTTCCGCTCGCCGCGCTGCTGGAGGGCGTGACACCGGAGCAACATCTGCAGGCCGTGGCGCTGGACGGTTTTGCCGCCGAACTCACCGCTGCGCCGCTGCTGGCCAAGCAGGGCTCCCGGGCCTGGCTGGCCATCGAAGACCCGGCCAGCCCCTGGCCGCCACTCGCTGCCGGAAAGCCCGGCGCTGGCCCCTTCTATCTGGTCTGGACCGATCCCGAGGCAGCACGCATCGGCCCGGAACAATGGCCCTTCCAGGTGGCACGCATCCGCTACCTGCCCTCGGTGGCCGAGCGTTTTCCGGCCCTGCTCCCGGCCAAGGACGCCAGTGTCGAGGTCAAGGCGGGCTTCGCCCAATTCCAGAAGAACTGCCTGGCCTGCCACCGACTCAATGGCGCAGGCGACGCCCAGTTCGGGCCGGACCTGAACATCCCCCACAACCCCACCGAATACCTCGCCGGCAACTTCCTCCCCCGCTACATCCGCGACCCGCAAAGCCTGCGCCGCTGGCCCGAGGGCAAGATGCCGGGGTTCTCGAAACAAGCCATCAGCGATGAGGAACTGGGGCAACTGATCGGCTACTTGAAGCACATGGCCGGGAGGAAAGTGGCGCCTTAGCCACCTGGAACTTCAACCTGACGCCAACCCAGTGGGAGCGATTTCAATCGCGAATGAATTCGCTCCCACATCCAACAGGCCGGTTCCCTGAATCGGCCCCGCCCATTACACGTTGTATTCCACCGGTGGCGGCGGCAGTTCGCCGATCAGTTCCTGCAGCCCTTCGGCCCATTGGCGGCGGATGTCGGCGAAGTACTTGTCTTCCTCCGTCACCCGGTAGCCGGCCGGCAGGATCAGGCTGTCGCGGTGATAGACCAGCAAGTCCAGCGGCATGCCCACCGACAGGTTGCTGCGGATGGTCGAATCGAACGACACCAGCGCACAACGCAGGCCCTCTTCCAGGCTGGTGTCGAACTCCAGGTTACGGTCGAGAATCGGTTTGCCGTACTTGCTCTCCCCCAGCTGCAGGAAGGGCGTGTCCTCGGTGGCCTGAATGAAATTGCCCTGGGGGTAGATGCTGTAGAGGTCCGGCGGATTGCCGGCGATCTGCCCGCCCACCAGGAAGGAGCAGGTCAGGTCGGTATTGCCGGCCAGCGGTGCACCATCGCGGGCGATGACCTCACGTATGGTCTCGGCCACCAGGGCGGTAGCGTCGTAGAGGGTCGGCACGTTGTGCAGGTTCGGCGTCGGGCCATCAAGGCGCTGCTTGAGCAGGTTCACCACCGACTGCGAAGTGGCCAGGTTGCCGGCGCTCTGCAGCACGATCAACCGCTCCCCCGTGACGCCGAAAGAATAGAGCTTGCGGAACGTAGCGATGTGGTCGATGCCCGCATTGGTGCGCGAGTCGGATACGAACACCAGGCCGTCGGCCAGGTGCATCGCGACGCAATAGGTCATGCCGGTTCTCCTTGTTGGGGCTCTCGCCGTCGTAAGTCCGGCCACCGGCCCTTGCGGGCTGGCAGTAAGGGGCGACCGGCGCTGGGGAAAGCCTGGAAAGTCGCCTTACTGCGTCTGCACCAGCATCAGCGGCGGCGCATCCACCTTCGCGTGCATCTGCTCGCCACCGCCGCCCCGGCGCATGCCGCGCACCGGACAGGCATCGAGGTAATCCAGCCCCACCGCCAACTTCAGGTGACGCTCGGGACGGGACAGATTGTTGGTCACGTCGAAGCTGTACCAGGCATCGCCCAGCCAGGCCTCGGCCCAGGCATGGCTGGCCAGGTTCTGGTCATTGCCCTGGTAGAGGTAGCCCGATACGAAGCGTGCCGGCACGCCCAGGCTGCGGGCGCAGGCGAGGAAGGCGTGGGTATGGTCCTGGCAGACCCCGGCGCGGCCGGCGAAGGCTTCCGCGGCGGTGCTGTCGAGGCGGGTCACGCCCTTCTTGAAGGGCATCTGCTCATGCAGGGCTTCCATCAGTCCGATCAATCCGCTGCGGTCCCGGCGGCTGCCGCACTGAAGGGCGGCGAACTCACGCAGGGCATCGTCGGCGGTGGTCAGGCGGGTGAAGCGCAGGAACGGCAGGGCCGATTGCTTGTCGTGCTCGGCTTCGCGTCGCTCGTCGATTTCCACCTGGCCACGGGCGCTGATGACGATGGCGTCATGGGGCTCGTCCAGGGTCAGCACATGGAAGATGTTGCCGAAGGGGTCGATCTGCGCGCGCACCGGATGCGGCAGTGTGAGCTGCCAGCTGAGCACGTGCTGACGTTCGCTTTCCTGGGGCGTCAGGCGCAGGTACTGGATGCTGGCGCGGACCTGGTCGTCGTAGCGGTAGGTGGTGTCGTGGCGGATGGACAGTTTCATACAGCCTCCAGATACGAGCTGTGGATGGCACGGGCGAGTTGCCGGACCAACAGGATGAAATCGGTGAGCCAGGTATGCAGGCCTTCGTCGAGGATTTCGTCGATGGCGGTGTAGCGCAGCCGCGCGTCCAGTTCGGCGGCAAGACGCTGGGCCGGGCGGCCGTTATCGCCCGGCAGGTGGGAAAGGATGTGGTTCAACTCCTCCATGCAGGCTCGCAGCGAGCGCGGTACATCGGCGCGCAGCAGCAGGAGTTCGGATATCTGGCGGGCATCGGGGGAGCCCCTGTAGACCTCGGTGTAGGCCTCGAAGGAGGACAGTGCGCGGAGCAAGGCGCTCCACTGGTAGTAACCGCGTGCGGAGAGGTCACTGACCTCCTCCGACTCTTCGCCAAACATCTCGTAGCGCGAGTCCAGCAGGCGCAAGGTGTTGTCCGCCCGCTCGATGAAGGTGCCCAGGCGGATGAAGCTGTAGGCCTCGCCACGCATGATGGTGCCGTAGGTGGCGCCACGGAACAGGTGCGAGCGCTCTTTCACCCATTCGCAGAAGCGGCTGATGCCATAGCGCCCGAGCCCCTCGCTGGAGATGTTCAGCATCTCCAGCCAGGTGGCGTTGATGTTCTCCCAGATATCGGCGGTGATCCGCCCGCGCACGGCATGGGCGTTGATTCGCGCGGCGCGCAGGCAGCTGAAGATGCTCGCCTGGTTGTCGGGGTCGAGCGCGAAGAAGTGCAGCATGCGCGCCGCGTTCAGATCGCCATGACGCTCCTGGTAAAGCTCCAGGGTGCCAGTGCTGAGCAGCGACATGGCCAGTTCGTCCAGGCCATCGCCGCGCCCGTCCTGGGGCATCAGCGACAGCGAGTAGCTGACCTCCAGCATGCGCGCGAGGTTCTCTGCACGCTCGAGGTAGCGCGACATCCAGTAAAGCTCGGAGGCAGTTCTGCTCAGCATGCTCAGTCCTCCACTATCCAGGTGTCCTTGGTGCCGCCGCCCTGGGACGAGTTCACCACCAGGGAGCCTTCTCTTAGCGCCACGCGGGTCAGGCCGCCGGGCACGAGGCGGGTTTCCCGGCCGGATAGCACGAAGGGACGCAGGTCGATGTGACGCGGGGCGATGCCCTTCTCGACGAAGGTCGGGCAGGTGGACAGGCAAAGCGTGGGTTGGGCGATGTAAGCCTCGGGGCGGGCCTTGAGGCGCTCGCGGAAGGTCTCGATCTCCTTGGCGCTGGCCGCCGGCCCCACCAGCATGCCGTAGCCGCCGGAGCCCTGGGTTTCCTTGACCACCAGCTCGGGCAGGTTGGCCAGGACGTGGGACAGCTCCTCGGGCTTGCGGCATTGCCAGGTGGGCACGTTCTTCAGGATGGGTTCCTCGTCCAGGTAGAAGCGGATCATGTCGCCGACGTAGGGGTAGATCGACTTGTCGTCTGCCACGCCGGTACCGATGGCGTTGGCCAGCACCAGGTTGCCGGAGCGGTAGGCGGCCAGCAGGCCGGGCACGCCGAGCATGGATTCCGGGTTGAAGGCCAGCGGATCGAGGAAGGCGTCGTCCAGCCTCCGATAGATCACGTCCACGGGTTGCGGACCGGCGGTGGTACGCATGAACACGCGGTCGTCGCGGACGAACAGGTCGGCCCCTTCCACCAGCTCCACGCCCATCTCGCGAGCGAGGAAGGCGTGTTCGAAATAGGCACTGTTGAAGCGCCCAGGCGTCAGCACCACCACACTGGGGTTGTCCAGCGGGCTGGAGCTTTTCAAGGTGTCCAGCAGCAGGTTCGGATAGTGGTCGATGGGGGCCACACGCTGGGCGGCAAAGAGTTCGGGGAACAGCCGCATCATCATCTTGCGGTCTTCTAGCATGTAGCTGACGCCGCTGGGCGTGCGCAGGTTGTCTTCCAGCACGTAGTAAGTACCATCGCCATCGCGCACCAGGTCCACCCCGGCGATGTGGGCGTAGATATCGCGGTGCAGATCGAGGCCCTGCATGGCGATCTGGTAGCCCTCGTTGGCCAGCACCTGTTCGGCGGGAACGATCCCGGCCTTGATGATCCGCTGGTTGTGATAGAGGTCGGCGAGGAACATGTTCAGCGCCTTGACGCGCTGGATGCAGCCCTTCTCCACCGTCCGCCACTCGCTCATGGGAATGGCGCGGGGAATGGTGTCGAAGGGGATCAGGCGCTCGGTGCCCTGTTCGTCGCCATAGAGGGTGAAGGTGATACCGGCGCGGTGGAACAGCAGGTCGGCCTCGCGACGCCGCTGGGCAAGCAACTCCTGGGGCGTGTCCGCCAGCCAACGTGCGAATTCCCGGTAGTGCGGACGGCATTCGCCACTCGCGTCGTACATCTCGTCATAAAAGGTGCGGGACATGCCTAACTCCTTGTCGCCACGGGCTTCTACGCCATCGCAAGCCCCGTGCCATCGCAACAACCGTATGTATTTCAACAACTTGCAGCACACGCACAGTCATCGCGCCCCAGACTGGTGCAGCCCGCTAAGCGGAACTGACCCGCTCGCCCTATTAGGCGGCGATACCGGGTTTGACGGATTGCGGCGGTGAGGTGTTCAACCTGGTTGCGCCGGGGGCACCAGCTTCCCTGGATGAGACAGTCTAGTCCGGGCACGCAAGGCCCCTAGGGTCCGATTGTTCTATGCATATGTTGCGATTTGGAATTCGACCTATAACCCGCTGACCTATGGTCCTGGAGCCTCCTCTATCGAAGACATGGCCCGGCCGGATTTTCCAAGGTCGCAGGAGCCTTCCATACTTGCCCTATCCCGATGCCTTCCCCTGCCCCGGAGCAACCCTGCCATGCTCACCATTGGAGACAAGCTGCCGGCATTCGACATGCTGGCGGTGGACCACGACTCGGAACACGCCGCCAGCCCCGAGCACGCCTTCAAGCGGGTCAACCAGGACAGTTTTCTCGGCAAGTGGAAGGTGCTGTTCTTCTGGCCCAAGGATTTCACCTTCGTCTGCCCGACCGAGATCAAGGCCTTCGGTGACCTGCTGGAGCAATTCAACGACCGTGACACCCTGCTGATCGGTGCCTCCACCGACAGCGAATTCGTCCACCTCGCCTGGCGCCGCGACCACAAGGACCTGAAGGGGTTGAGCTTTCCCTGGCTGGCAGACATCAAGCACGAACTGGCCGGAGCCCTCGGCATCATCGATCGCCGCGAAGGCGTTGCGCTACGCGCGACCTTCATCATCGACCCGGACAACGTCATCCGGCATGTCTCGGTGAACGACCTGCTGGTGGGCCGCAACCCGCAGGAAACCCTGCGCCTGCTCGATGCCCTGCTGACCGAGGAGTTGTGTCCCTGCAACTGGCACAAGGGGGAAGCCACGCTGCATTACTGAGCGTTACGGGGGCGGTATTTTGCAGAGATCGATTCCCCCGAACACGAAACCGGCCTCTTCAGCGCGGTCTGTACCGCAGGGTGCACTGCGGCCCACCCTAATGGGACTGTGCGACCGGAAGCTCGATACGCACCCGCAATCCCCCCAGCGGGCTTTCCTGAAGACTCAGACGGCCATTCCAGGAATCGACGATATCGCGCACGATGCCGAGCCCCAGACCGTGTCCTGCCACCTGCTCATCCAGCCGGGCACCACGGCCGATGACTTCCTCGCGCTTGTCTTCGGCTATGCCCGGACCATCGTCGTCCACCATCAGGCTGTAGCCGCCCTCGCCGCCGCGAATGGTGAGGTTGACCTGGGTTTCCGCCCACTTGCAGGCGTTGTCCAACAGGTTGCCGAGCAGCTCCAGCAGGTCTTCCCGGTCCCAGGGCAGGCGCAGCCCTTCGGGTGCGTCCCAGTCTAGGTCCAGCCCACGGTCGTGGATCATCGCCAGGGTGTTGAACAGGCCGGGCAGCTCCTCGGCGCAGTCGAAGTGGGCACCTGGCAGCGCTTCGCCAGCCAGGCGCGCACGCCCCAACTCACGCCCCAGGCGCTGCTGGATCTGCTCCAGCTGCTCACGCAGGGTTTCGCGCAGCTCGGGCTGGTCACGCAGTTCTTCACGGTCGGCCAGGCTGACCAGCACCGCGAGGGGCGTTTTCAGCGCATGGCCAAGATTGCCCAGGGCATTGCGGGAGCGCTTGAGGGTGTCCTCGGTGTAGCTGAGCAAGTGGTTGATCTGCGCCACCAGCGGGTCCAGCTCCTCAGGCACCTGGTTATCCAGTTCGCTGCGCTGGCCCTGCTGCAGCTGGGCGATCTGTTGGCGAACGTCCTCCAATGGACGCAATGCCCGGCGCACGGTGATGCGCTGCAGGGCGAGAATCAGCAGCAGCGCCGCCGCACCCAGGGCAAAGCCCGTCCACTGCACGCGACGGAAGCTTTCCAGAATCGGGGTGTAATCCTGCGCAACGACGATGCGCACCTGGCGGCCAAAGCGCTTGTAGTCGCCGCGCCAGGCCAGCAGCTCCTGCCCATCCGGCCCCGGCAACAGGTGCGGGGCTAGCCCCTTCTGCGACGGCATGGGCAGTTCGGCATCCCAGAGGGAACGGGAACGCCAGGGTTCCTCGTCCAGCTCGATGATGAAATAGCGGCCCGAATAGGGCTGTTGATGGGCGGGGTTGAGACGTTTCTCGTCCAGCTGTATGCCGTTGGGGCCACGCACCAGCGCTCCCAGCAGCAACTCGGCTTCGCTGCGCATGCCCTCGGCCAGATAGCGTCGTAAACCGAGATCGAACAGCCAAAGGCTGGTCTGAGCCAGGACGAGCCCCACCAGCAGCAGAACGCCGATCAGCCCCAGGCTGAGCCGGCGCTGGATCGACCTCATCGGCCCTCACCGGTGAAACGGTAGCCCTGCCCTCGTCGCGTCTCGATGACTTCGCGACCGAGCTTGCGGCGCAGATGGTTGACGTGCACCTCGATCACATTGGAATCCCGTTCGGTCTCACCGTCGTAGAGGTGTTCGGCAAGGTGGCTCTTGGACAGGAGCTGGCCGGGATGCAACATGAAGTAGCGCAGCAGGCGGAACTCGGCAGCGGTCAGCTGAACTTCCTCGCCATTGCGGTTGACGCACTGGCGCCCCTCGTCCAGTTGCAGGCCGGCCGCTTCCAGTTGCGGCTGGTTCGCCAGCCCATGGGCACGGCGCAACAGCGCCTGGATGCGCAGGGCCAGTTCTTCGGGATGGAAGGGCTTGGTCAGGTAGTCGTCGGCGCCGGCCTTGAGGCCTTCAATGCGTTCCGCCCAGGAGCCGCGTGCAGTCAGGATCAGCACCGGCGTCGACAGACCACCCGCACGCCACTCCTGCAGCACTTCGAGCCCCGGCTTACCGGGCAGGCCCAGATCCAGGATGATCAGGTCATAAGGTTCGCTGGCCCCCTGGTGCAATGCGTCGCGGCCATCGGCCAGCCAGTCCACGGCATAGCCTTGGCGACCGAGGCTGTTGGTCAGCTCATCGGCCAGGGGTACATGGTCCTCTACCAGCAACAACCGCATCAGTCGTCTTCCTCGTCCTTCAGAATTCGCCCGTCGCGAGCGTCCAGTTCCAGCTCTCGCACTGTGCCATCGGCAGTGACCAGCTCAACCTCGTAAATGTAGACGTCATCTTCCTCTTCCAGCTCGGCCTCCAGCAGACGTGCCCCGGGGTAGAGCCCCAGGGCACTGCGCAAGAGCTGGTCGAGCGGCATGATGACCCCTTCTTCGCGGAGCTTCAGGGCCTCGTCCTGGTCCAGGTCCCTGGCCATCGCTTCGAGCGCGAAAATGGCCAGGACCAGGGCGATGATCCCACTGTAGCGAAGGACCCAGCGCATCAGTCGTCCTGATGATCCTTGAGGATCTGGCCGTTGGTGGCATCGAGCTCCAGATCCCACTGCACGCCCTGGGCATCACGCAGCTCTACCTGGTAGATGTGGCGGCCGTATTCCTCTTCCAGTTCGGTTTCGTTGATGGTGCCGCCAGGGTGCTTGGCCAGCGCCGCGGCGTTGAGTTTCTCGAACGACTGGATGGTCCCGGCATCACGCAGCTTCAGGGCCTCGTCCGGGCCAAGGTCACGGGCCTGGGCAATACCGGCGGTGGTGGCGAGGGCAGTAAAGGCGAACAGGGCAGCCAGTTTCTTCATGGTTCATCTCCTTGGGAGCTCGTCGGCTTTCGATGGGAGCAAGATACCGGGGGCGACTTAATTGAAGCTGAATTCGCCTTAAGACTTGGGAAGGATCATTCATACCCTGAAGAAGCTTGGCCTTGACGGGGTCGCCACTATAATCGCTGCCTCGCCTTCAGGAGCCCCGCATGAGCGCCATCCAGATCAAGTTCCCCGCCCTTACCCTGCGTGCCGGACGCCGAGCCCTCGCCCACATTCGCGGGCAGGGTCTGAAGCCGGCCGACGTCGGCATCCTGCCGGGTGCGGCGGGAGGCCCCAAGGCATTGGGCATCCAGGGACTGGACCTGGCGCTGTTCGGCGACTGGCTCTCACGGGCGCCCCGCGAGCGCGCCTTGATCGGCGCCTCCATCGGCTCCTGGCGCTTCGCCAGCGCCTGCCTGCCGGACGCCGCCGCCGGCATCCGCCGCCTGGGCGAGCTCTATACCAGCCAGCGATTCCCCAAGGGCGTGAGCATGGCGGAAGTCAGCCGGCTGTGCGGCCTCATGCTGGATGACCTGCTCCAGGGCCACGACGCCCATGTGCTGTCCAACCCCAACTATCGCCTCAACGTGGTGGTCGTGAAGAGCCACGGTCTGCTCGCCCACGACCGTCGTGGCGCCCTGGGACTCGGGCTGTCGTCGGTGATCGGCAGCAATCTCCTCGGCCGCCCCCACCTGGCGAAGCATTTCGAGCGTGTAATCCTCCACGATGCCCGCCAGGCGCCGCCACTGGCGCCGCTGTCAGACTTCCCCTCGCGTTACCACACGCTGGATACCGGCAACCTGCGCCACGCCCTGCTGGCCTCGGGCTCGATTCCCATGGTGATGGAAGGTGTGCGTGACATCCCCGGCGCCGGTCCCGGCACCTACCGCGATGGCGGCCTGCTCGACTACCACCTGGACCTGCCCTACAACCCGGGCGGCGTGGTGCTCTATCCGCACTTCACGGACAAGGTGGTTCCCGGCTGGTTCGACAAGGGCCTGCCCTGGCGCAAGGGCGATGCCGAGCGACTGCAGGACGTGCTGCTGATTTCCCCTTCGCGCGAGTATCTCGCCACGCTGCCTCATGGCAAACTGCCAGACCGCAAGGATTTCAAGCGCTATCTCGGCGACGACGCCGGTCGCGAGCGCTATTGGCGCAAGGCCATGGCCGAAAGCCAACGCCTGGGCGATGAATTCCTCGAGCTGGTGGAAAGCGACACGCTGAAAGAGCGCCTGCGAAGCCTCTGATCTGAGACGCATGGAGCGAAGGGAGTACAGGGATGAAGTTGGCAGTTGCCATCATTCATGGCATCGGCAATCAACAGGACGCGAAGGATGCAGAGGGTCAGCACGCCTTCGCCCAAGGGCTGATCCGCGGCCTGCGCAAACGGCTTGATGTGGAAGCGGCCGACATCGTCTTCCAGTCGCTGTACTGGGCCAACGTGCTGGACAAGCGCGAACTGGCCTACCTGGAGAAGCTCGAACAGGAACCCGTGCGCTGGCGCTGGATGCGCCGCATGGTCACCCTCTTCCTCGGTGACGCCAGTGGTTACCGCAAGGTCAGCCAGGCCTACGACACCACCTACGAGCAGGTCCACCAGAGCGTGCGCAATGGCCTCAACGCCCTGCGCGCCAAGGTGGGGCCGAACACCCCGCTGGTGGTGCTGGCCCACTCCCTGGGCGGACATATCATCTCCAACTACATCTGGGACCAGCAGAAGCTCAACACCACACCGAGCTGCCCGAGGGATCCCTTCCTGGCCATGGAAACCCTGGCATGCCTGGTCACCTTCGGCTGCAACATCCCGCTATTCACCTTTGCCTATGACCCGGTGCAACCGATTCGCTTTCCCGGGCATTGCCTCGATGAGCGCCTGGCCCGGTCGGCACGCTGGCTGAACGTCTACGCACCGGCCGACCTGCTGGGCTACCCGCTGCGTCCGGTGCAGGGCTACGCGGGGGTGGTGCATGAAGACCGGCCGATGGCCGTAGGCCCCTGGTTCCGCCGTCACACCCCCCTGAGCCACCTGGAGTACTGGAACGACGCGCGCTTCCAGGATTACCTCGCCCGCCACCTGCGCGAACTGCTACGCGCCTGCACTGGCCCGTCCGCCGAAGCGGAATCGGCTCAACCCGGTCTGCCATCCACCCTCGGGGTGCAGAGCAGCACGGCGTAATGTCGCAGGAACAGCGCAAACGCGGCGGCCCAGCAAATGGCGGCCAGCCAGAGCGCAGTGTTTCCTGCAATCGGTAGTAGCAGCACGCGCGCGGCGGCGCCCAGGTTGATCAGCACGAACGCCCCCCTCATCGCACGGGGCGGTTCCAGCGGACGACCGCTGTGCCCCAGGCTCACGCGGGCGATCATCGCCAGGATCAACCCGCCCATGGCGCCGACGCCCAAGGCGTGCTGGGCCAGACTCGGATTGGCCAGGAAGCCCAGGTGCCAGGCCGCAAGCCCGAGCGGCGCCACAGCCAACCAGGCGAATGCCAGGTGCAGCGGCCAGAGCAGCGTTACCTGCCAGATGCCAGCGTCATACCAGCGCGTCAGGCGCAGCAGATTGCCCAAGCCAAGCAGCAGGCAAAGACCCGCCAGCCAGGATTTGGGCTGCAACCCCAAGCCCGTGGCGAAGCTCGCCGCCAGCAGCACGCCGCCCGCCAGAATGCCCCAGTCCAGCCAGGGCCAGGCCTTCACCTGCTGAGCACGCCCAAGCCCACGCTGGGTGAAGAACGGAATCACCCGCCCCCCAATCAGCCCCATCAGCGCAGCGACCAGCCATAGCGCAGCCAGCACGCCCTGACGCTGCACTGCGTCGCCGCCAACGGCCAGCCCCCAGAGCACCAGGGCATCGGCCGCAGCCAGCAAGCTCAGCACCACCACTACCGGGTAGTTGCCACGCTGGCGCACACGCCAGAGGCTGCGCCCCATCACGAAAGCGACGGCTGGCAGGAAGGCCAGCTCAAGAGGTATGACCATCGCCAGAGGCGCCCCCATCAACCAGGCCACTCGCGCGGTCAGCCAGAACGTCGCCAGCAGCGCCAGGGATCGCCCGCGCAGGCCGGGGTTGCCGGTCCAGTTCTGCACGGCGGTCAGGAGGAAGCCGGCAATGATGGCGCCGCCGAAGCCAAACACCATTTCGTGACGATGCCAGGCCAGCCAGCCGCCGGCCGGTTGCCAGGCGGCATGACCATCAAGGGCAGCCAGCCAGATCAGCACCGCCACCAGAGCGAAGGCCGTACCGAAGAGAAAGAAGGGCCTGAAGCCCAGGCGCCAGATCGGCCGGATGGCCAGGTCGCGAGAAGCATCAAGCAATTGCACAGGCCAGCTCCCTTTCTTCCTTGCGTATCTGGCACAGGGCGGTCAGGCGCATCACATAGCCCAGCTTGATCAGGGTCGGACCCAGGATGACCAGGCCGTGGGCACCAATCAGTGAGAGCAGTCCCAGGTGGGCATCGAGGTAGTAGCCGCCGGCAATTCCCAGCAGGAGCTGGAACAGACCGGTCCAGAGGAACAGGTGAGACAGTTGCAGCAAACGCTGGGGGCATCCGAACAGACTGGTCATGATCTTGCACTCCTCGCGTGAAGACCCGGCGCCACCTTGGCGCCGGGTGGCTGTGGTCAGGCCTCCAGGGCGCCGGCCGGTCCAAAGAACTCGTAGTGGCACTGGCGCTCGGGCACGCCCAACTCTCGCAGGTGTTTCTTCACCTGGGACATGAAGCCTTTCGGCCCGAGGAAGTAGGCATCCAGGTCGCGCTCGGTGGGCAGCCACTGGGCCAGCTGCTCGCGACTCAGCAGACCTTCGGCGTCGGGCTGGTCGCCCGCATGCGGTTCGCTGTAGCAGAAGAAGCGGCTCAGGTGCGGAATGGCGGCAACTTTCTCGTCGATCCAGTCGCGGAAGGCGTGGACCGCACCATTGCGCGCGCAATGGATAAAGTGGATCGGCCGGCCGCTGTCCTGAGCAGCTTCCAGCATGGCCAGCGCCGGAGTGATGCCGACGCCGGCAGTAATCAGCACCAGGGGCTTGCTGCCAGGGCGCAGGACGAAGTCACCGGCCGGAGCGAAGAGTTCGATGCGATCGCCTACGTGGAACTCGTCGTGCAGGTAGTTGGATACGCGACCGCCCTGCTCACGCTTGACGCTGATGCGGTACTCGCGGCCATTGCCGAGTGCCGACAGGGAGTAGTTGCGACGCACTTCCTCGCCGTCGAGGTTGAGGCGCAGGCCGATGTACTGTCCCGGCGTGAAGTCCATGAGCTCGCCGCCATCTTCCGGAGCGAAGTAGAAGGAGGTGATTTCCGCGCTTTCCACGTCCTTGCGCACCAGACGGAACCAGCGGGCACCACGCCAGCCCCCCTTGGCAGACGCGCTGGCGGCGTAGATTTCCTCTTCAGCGCCAATCAACAGGTCGGCCAGTTGCTGGTAGGCGGCGGCCCAGGCTTCGATGACTTCATCGGTGGCGACTTCGGCGCCCAGCACTTCGCGGATGGCCCGCAGCAGGCAGGCACCGACGATCGGGTAATGCTCCGGCAGCACCTGCAGCGCAACGTGCTTGTTGATGATCTTGCCAACCAGCGGGCCGAGAGCCTCGAGCTGATCGATGTGGCGGGCATACATGAGTACACCGTTTGCCAAGGCTCGCGGTTGATCGCCGCTGGCCTGGTGAGCCTGGTTGAACAGCGGGCGGACTTCGGAGTATTCACCCAGCATGATCTTGTAGAAGTGACGGGTCAGTGCTTCGCCCCCGGTCTCCAGCAGGGGGACGGTGGATTTGACGATGGCACGTTGTTGGCTAGTGAGCATAAGGACTCCAATTTCTGGGTTGGTCTTTCTGCCAGTTCCATTCCAGCTTTCATGCCAACTTTTTAATCCTTTTAAATCAACATCTTATATTTTTATGTGTTGTTTTGACTACACTAGCGATCGAGTCATATCGACATGCCGGAGTCATAATGACAACTCAGCCCTTCCTGCAGACACTGATTCCCCTGGTCAGCGATCTGTCCCGCGAGCTCCCTGAACGCGAACGCTACCGCCGGCTGCTGGAGGCCCTGCGTGGACTGCTGCCATGCGACGCGACCGCCCTGCTCCGACTGGATGGCGACCAGTTGGTGCCCATGGCGGTGGATGGCCTCAGCCAGGACACGCTCGGGCGGCGCTTCAAGGTTTCTGACCATCCACGGCTGAAGGCCCTGATGGAGAAACGCGGCGTCACCCGCTTCGCTGCTGACTGTGGTCTGCCAGACCCCTATGACGGACTGGTCGAAGGGCATCAGGAGCAGCTGGAAGTGCACGATTGCATGGGCTGCCCCCTCTATCTGGATGACCGCCCCTGGGGTGTGTTGACGCTGGACGCCATGGACCCAGCGCGGTTCGATGGACAGGACCTGGACGTACTCGAAGGTTTCGCCAGCCTCGCTGCCGCAACGGTGAAAGCTGCCGAGCGCATGGAAACCCTTACCCGTCGCGCCCAGGACGAACAGCAGTTGGCAGAGGTCTATCGCCAGGCCGCCGGGCAGGTACGTCCACAGGAGATGATCGGACAAAGCGCCACACACAAGGCACTGGTGGAAGAGATCAACTTGGTAGGCGGAAGTGACCTCACGGTGCTGATCAGTGGCGAAACCGGCGTCGGCAAGGAGCTGGTTGCCCAGTCCATCCATGCCCGGTCGCTGCGCTCCCGGCACCCACTGATCAGCCTCAACTGCGCCGCCCTTCCCGATACCCTGGTGGAAAGCGAGCTGTTTGGTCATGTGCGTGGTGCCTTCTCCGGCGCGATGAACGATCGCAAGGGCAAGTTCGAGCTGGCCGATGAAGGCACGTTGTTCCTCGATGAAGTGGGCGAGCTGCCACTGGCGATCCAGGCCAAGCTGCTGCGGGTGCTGCAGAGCGGGCAACTGCAGCGGGTGGGTTCGGACCGGGAGCATCGAGTGAACGTACGCGTAATCGCCGCCACCAACCGGGACCTGGCGGAGGAAGTGCGTGCCGGCCGCTTCCGCGCCGATCTCTATCACCGGCTCAGCGTCTATCCCCTGCGCGTCCCGCCCCTCCGGGAACGAGGCCGCGATGTGCTGCTGCTGACAGGCTTCTTCCTCGAAGAGAATCGCGCCAGGCTCGGCCTACGCAGCCTGCGCCTCAGTCAGGACGCCCAGGCAGCCCTGCTCGGTTACGATTGGCCTGGCAACGTACGGGAGCTGGAACACCTGATCGGCCGCGCCGCGCTGAAGGCCCTGGCAGCCAGCCCTGAGCGCCCACGCATCCTAACCCTGACCGCCCATGATCTGGCCCTGCCCAGCAGCCGACCGAATCCTGCCGCCGAGTTGGTCGATGTGCCAACCATTGATGCGGTTGGCGACCTGCGCGAAGCCGTGGATCGCTATCAGCGCCAACTCATTACCGTGAGCCTGGAGCGCCAACAACAGAACTGGGCGGCAGCAGCCCGTGAACTGGGCCTGGACCGCGCCAACCTGCTGCGCCTGGCCAAACGACTGGGAATCAAGTGAGGCGTTAGCTCGTCCGGCAGTACCTGTCTTTTCGGTCAGGCTGCCGGAGAGCTGGTAGAATTGGGGTTTTCCTGCTTTGGCCAGTCACCTGGCCGTCACTTCAAGAGCGTTGTTCAGTGGAAATCTTCAAAGAATTCATCTTCGAAGCCGCGCACCGGCTCCCTCACGTGCCTGCCGGCCACAAGTGCGGCCGCCTGCACGGCCACTCCTTCCGCGTGGCCATCTATATCGAGGGCGAGCCAGATCCCTACACTGGTTGGATCCGCGACTTCTCCGAGCTCAAGGCCATCTTCAAGCCGCTCTACGAGCAGCTCGACCACAACTACCTCAATGAGATCCCCGGTCTGGAGAACCCCACCAGCGAAGTCCTCGCCAAATGGATCTGGCAGCAGCTCAAGCCCCTGCTCCCGGAGCTCTCCCGCATCCGCATCCACGAGACCTGCACCAGTGGCTGCGAATACCGCGGCGACTGACAGCTCCAGAATGTAAAAAGGCCACCCCTCGGGTGGCCTTTTTTATGCCGGCGCGCTGACCTGAATTTTCTCGTGCGAAAAGACAAACCCCCGACACGCCTGGGCGTATCGGGGGTTTGGGATAGAAGCTTGACGATGACCTACTCTCACATGGAGAAGCTCCACACTACCATCGGCGATGCATCGTTTCACTGCTGAGTTCGGGATGGGATCAGGTGGTTCCAACGCTCTATGGTCGTCAAGCAATTCGGTTGGGATCTCGTCCTCAGACGCAACCCCGAAATCTATGGCTTTCACTAATAGACAAACCCCCGACACGCCTAGGCGTATCGGGGGTTTGGGATAGAAGCTTGACGATGACCTACTCTCACATGGAGAAGCTCCACACTACCATCGGCGATGCGTCGTTTCACTGCTGAGTTCGGGATGGGATCAGGTGGTTCCAACGCTCTATGGTCGTCAAGCAATTCGGTTGGGGCATCGTCTGGGACGCTACCCCGAATCAGGTATGTGACAGTCTGTTTGCGGTTCAGGCCAATTTTCGGTCTGTCGACTTCACCAGTCGCACCCACAATCACCAGATTGTTTGGGTGTTATATGGTCAAGCCTCACGGGCAATTAGTATTGGTTAGCTCAACGCCTCACAGCGCTTACACACCCAACCTATCAACGTCGTAGTCTTCGACGGCCCTTCAGGGGATTCAAGATCCCAGTGAGATCTCATCTTGAGGCGAGTTTCCCGCTTAGATGCTTTCAGCGGTTATCTCTTCCGAACATAGCTACCCGGCAATGCCACTGGCGTGACAACCGGAACACCAGAGGTTCGTCCACTCCGGTCCTCTCGTACTAGGAGCAGCCCCTCTCAAATCTCAAACGTCCACGGCAGATAGGGACCGAACTGTCTCACGACGTTCTAAACCCAGCTCGCGTACCACTTTAAATGGCGAACAGCCATACCCTTGGGACCGGCTTCAGCCCCAGGATGTGATGAGCCGACATCGAGGTGCCAAACACCGCCGTCGATATGAACTCTTGGGCGGTATCAGCCTGTTATCCCCGGAGTACCTTTTATCCGTTGAGCGATGGCCCTTCCATACAGAACCACCGGATCACTAAGACCTACTTTCGTACCTGCTCGACGTGTCTGTCTCGCAGTCAAGCGCGCTTTTGCCTTTATACTCTGCGACCGATTTCCGACCGGTCTGAGCGCACCTTCGTACTCCTCCGTTACTCTTTAGGAGGAGACCGCCCCAGTCAAACTGCCCACCATACACTGTCCTCGATCCGGATGACGGACCAGAGTTAGAACCTCAAGCATGCCAGGGTGGTATTTCAAGGATGGCTCCACGAGAACTGGCGTCCTCGCTTCAAAGCCTCCCACCTATCCTACACAAGCAGGCTCAAAGTCCAGTGCAAAGCTACAGTAAAGGTTCACGGGGTCTTTCCGTCTAGCCGCGGATACACTGCATCTTCACAGCGATTTCAATTTCACTGAGTCTCGGGTGGAGACAGCGCCGCCATCGTTACGCCATTCGTGCAGGTCGGAACTTACCCGACAAGGAATTTCGCTACCTTAGGACCGTTATAGTTACGGCCGCCGTTTACCGGGGCTTCGATCAAGAGCTTCGCTTGCGCTAACCCCATCAATTAACCTTCCGGCACCGGGCAGGCGTCACACCCTATACGTCCACTTTCGTGTTTGCAGAGTGCTGTGTTTTTAATAAACAGTCGCAGCGGCCTGGTATCTTCGACCGGCATGGGCTTACCGAGTAAATCGTTCACCCTCACCGGCGCACCTTCTCCCGAAGTTACGGTGCCATTTTGCCTAGTTCCTTCACCCGAGTTCTCTCAAGCGCCTTGGTATTCTCTACCCAACCACCTGTGTCGGTTTGGGGTACGGTTCCTAGTTACCTGAAGCTTAGAAGCTTTTCCTGGAAGCATGGCATCAACCACTTCGTGTTCTAGAAGAACACTCGTCATCAGCTCTCGGCCTTGAACACCCGGATTTGCCTAAGTGTTCGGCCTACCACCTTAAACTTGGACAACCAACGCCAAGCTGGCCTAGCCTTCTCCGTCCCTCCATCGCAGTAACTAGAAGTGCGGGAATATTAACCCGCTTCCCATCGACTACGCATTTCTGCCTCGCCTTAGGGGCCGACTCACCCTGCGTCGATTAACGTTGCGCAGGAACCCTTGGTCTTTCGGCGTGCGAGTTTTTCACTCGCATTGTCGTTACTCATGTCAGCATTCGCACTTCTGATACCTCCAGCAAGCTTCTCAACTCACCTTCACAGGCTTACAGAACGCTCCTCTACCGCTCGTCTTACGACGAACCCGTAGCTTCGGTGTCTAGTTTGAGCCCCGTTACATCTTCCGCGCAGGCCGACTCGACTAGTGAGCTATTACGCTTTCTTTAAAGGATGGCTGCTTCTAAGCCAACCTCCTAGCTGTCTAAGCCTTCCCACATCGTTTCCCACTTAACTAGAACTTTGGGACCTTAGCTGACGGTCTGGGTTGTTTCCCTTTTCACGACGGACGTTAGCACCCGCCGTGTGTCTCCCACGCTGACACTTCCAGGTATTCGGAGTTTGCATCGGTTTGGTAAGTCGGGATGACCCCCTAGCCGAAACAGTGCTCTACCCCCTGGAGTGATACGTGAGGCGCTACCTAAATAGCTTTCGAGGAGAACCAGCTATCTCCGAGCTTGATTAGCCTTTCACTCCGATCCACAGGTCATCCGCTAACTTTTCAACGGTAGTCGGTTCGGTCCTCCAGTCAGTGTTACCTAACCTTCAACCTGCCCATGGATAGATCGCCCGGTTTCGGGTCTATACCCAGCGACTAAACGCCCTATTAAGACTCGCTTTCGCTACGCCTCCCCTATACGGTTAAGCTCGCCACTGAATATAAGTCGCTGACCCATTATACAAAAGGTACGCAGTCACCTAACAAAGTAGGCTCCCACTGCTTGTACGCATACGGTTTCAGGTTCTATTTCACTCCCCTCTCCGGGGTTCTTTTCGCCTTTCCCTCACGGTACTGGTTCACTATCGGTCAGTCAGTAGTATTTAGCCTTGGAGGATGGTCCCCCCATATTCAGACAAAGTTTCACGTGCTCCGTCCTACTCGATTTCACTTCCTGGACCCTTTCGCGTACGGGGCTATCACCCACTATGGCCGCACTTTCCAGAGCGTTCCGCTAAAATCCAAGAAGCTTAAGGGCTAGTCCCCGTTCGCTCGCCACTACTAAGGGAATCTCGGTTGATTTCTGTTCCTCAGGGTACTTAGATGTTTCAGTTCCCCTGGTTCGCCTCTTGCACCTATGGATTCAGTACAAGATACCTAGGTTATCCTAGGTGGGTTCCCCCATTCAGAGATCTCCGGATCAAAGTCTGTTTGCCGACTCCCCGAAGCTTATCGCAGGCTACCACGTCTTTCATCGCCTCTGACTGCCAAGGCATCCACCGTATGCGCTTCTTCACTTGACCATATAACCCCAAGCAATCTGCCTGCGATCATAGGGGTGAAGACGACATTCGCCGAAAATTCGCGCTTGAACTCGCAAATTTTGCCTTGAATTATTGAGTGCAGTGAAACACCCAATAAGTCACTTCTATCACATACCCGAATTTTTAAAGAACGATTCTGAAACAAAGTTCAGAATTCAATATCCAACCACGGATATTCAATTCTGAGCTCTTGGTCTGCCTAACTGAGAGTGGTGGAGCCAAGGAGGATCGAACTCCTGACCTCCTGCGTGCAAAGCAGGCGCTCTCCCAGCTGAGCTATGGCCCCAATGTCAACCGGTCATTCGACCCCGCGACAATTGGTGGGTCTGGGCAGATTCGAACTGCCGACCTCACCCTTATCAGGGGTGCGCTCTAACCAACTGAGCTACAGACCCAATCGCCTTCGCAATTGAATCAAGCAATTCGTGTGGGAACTTATGAAGAAGCTGATGTCTTCGATTAAGGAGGTGATCCAGCCGCAGGTTCCCCTACGGCTACCTTGTTACGACTTCACCCCAGTCATGAATCACTCCGTGGTAACCGTCCCCCTTGCGGTTAGACTAGCTACTTCTGGAGCAACCCACTCCCATGGTGTGACGGGCGGTGTGTACAAGGCCCGGGAACGTATTCACCGTGACATTCTGATTCACGATTACTAGCGATTCCGACTTCACGCAGTCGAGTTGCAGACTGCGATCCGGACTACGATCGGTTTTATGGGATTAGCTCCACCTCGCGGCTTGGCAACCCTTTGTACCGACCATTGTAGCACGTGTGTAGCCCTGGCCGTAAGGGCCATGATGACTTGACGTCATCCCCACCTTCCTCCGGTTTGTCACCGGCAGTCTCCTTAGAGTGCCCACCCGAGGTGCTGGTAACTAAGGACAAGGGTTGCGCTCGTTACGGGACTTAACCCAACATCTCACGACACGAGCTGACGACAGCCATGCAGCACCTGTGTCTGAGTTCCCGAAGGCACCAATCCATCTCTGGAAAGTTCTCAGCATGTCAAGGCCAGGTAAGGTTCTTCGCGTTGCTTCGAATTAAACCACATGCTCCACCGCTTGTGCGGGCCCCCGTCAATTCATTTGAGTTTTAACCTTGCGGCCGTACTCCCCAGGCGGTCGACTTATCGCGTTAGCTGCGCCACTAAGATCTCAAGGATCCCAACGGCTAGTCGACATCGTTTACGGCGTGGACTACCAGGGTATCTAATCCTGTTTGCTCCCCACGCTTTCGCACCTCAGTGTCAGTATCAGTCCAGGTGGTCGCCTTCGCCACTGGTGTTCCTTCCTATATCTACGCATTTCACCGCTACACAGGAAATTCCACCACCCTCTACCGTACTCTAGCTCAGTAGTTTTGGAGGCAGTTCCCAGGTTGAGCCCGGGGATTTCACCTCCAACTTGCTGAACCACCTACGCGCGCTTTACGCCCAGTAATTCCGATTAACGCTTGCACCCTTCGTATTACCGCGGCTGCTGGCACGAAGTTAGCCGGTGCTTATTCTGTTGGTAACGTCAAAACAACCAGGTATTAACTAGCTGCCCTTCCTCCCAACTTAAAGTGCTTTACAATCCGAAGACCTTCTTCACACACGCGGCATGGCTGGATCAGGCTTTCGCCCATTGTCCAATATTCCCCACTGCTGCCTCCCGTAGGAGTCTGGACCGTGTCTCAGTTCCAGTGTGACTGATCATCCTCTCAGACCAGTTACGGATCGTCGCCTTGGTGAGCCTTTACCCCACCAACTAGCTAATCCGACCTAGGCTCATCTGATAGCGTGAGGTCCGAAGATCCCCCACTTTCTCCCGTAGGACGTATGCGGTATTAGCGTCCGTTTCCGAACGTTATCCCCCACTACCAGGCAGATTCCTAGGCATTACTCACCCGTCCGCCGCTCGCCGGCATCCCGAAGGACCCGCTGCCGCTCGACTTGCATGTGTTAGGCCTGCCGCCAGCGTTCAATCTGAGCCATGATCAAACTCTTCAGTTCAATACTGCTTGGGTTTTGAGAAAACCCTAAACTTGGCTCAGCAATCGCAAATAAACTCTCGAATTCACGAGTGTTACTTGTGATGCTGATAATCAGTCGACTATCAGTCTTACCTCACAAGCACCCACACGAATTGCTTGATTCAGTTGTTAAAGAGCGTTTCGATCAAGTCTTTCGTCTCAACCGAGGCCGCGCATTCTACGCTAGCCGTTCTTGCTGTCAAGCTGTTTTTCGAAATTTTCGTTTCTACTCAACCGCTTGCGCTTCCGATCCGATTCACTCTTCTCGTCAGCGGGAGGCGCATTCTACAGCGTTACAACTTGCTGTCAACACCTCCGATTCAGCTTCATTCGCCACCGGCGAACCTTTCGAAGCGGAACCTTCCAGCACGCTCTCCAAACACTTAACCCATTGATCTACAAGGAGTTTTGCGTGGCGGCTGCGCCGGAAGTGGGGCGCATTATAGGGACGCAGAATCTGCCGTCAACACTTAATTGAAAACTTTTCGTCATCCCGTTCAAACAGCCTCCGCGCCCTCCCCTATATATAGAGGGCATCTGCCCAAGCTCCATACGGCATGCCAGCGCCTCGCAGGCCGAAATCAGTCCCGCCGGGTAGGCCACTTCCAGCAGACCGTTCCAACGAACACGAGCGGCAGAAACAAGAGGAACAGGTTCTTGGAAAATGCCTGGGCCACCAAGAACACAACCACTGAAACCATCAGCCCCACCAATAGCACCCCGGCATTCGGGCCACGGATCATGCCTGCGCCACCTCCCTCACTCGCAGCGGGTTATATCTGTGCCTGAGCACAGGCCGGAAATAGAAGCGCCGCCCAAAGGCGGCGCATGTCGGGCGGAACCTGGCAGGGCTAGTGCTGTAGCCATGCTTCGGCTTCGGCTGTTTGCTGTGAACCGAATGCCTTGATCGTCAGCCCCGGAATCAGCGCTCCCTCGACCTCGCTCACCTTCCTCACCCATTCCTTGTCGGCCACGACCGCCATTCGATCGAAACGCCTGGCCACCTTGAACAACTGCGGAATCTGGGACACCTCAACCGCCATTGCTCCCAGCGTAGGCATCTTGAATTCACCAACCCGATACAGCATCCGGCCATGAGCGATGCCTTCGGACTGCTGCGCCAATTGTTCTATTCCGGTTCGCATTTCACTGCTATCCAGCTTGCCGGCAAAGTTGACATCGATACGGTTCTCGCCAATTCGCATTACCTGGAACATAGCAACACCTCCAGAAGGGAGAGTGACTTTCACAATACGCCGCCTGCTGAAAACGACAAGGTGATCGCCGACGGCAAGAAAATCGCCCATGCCGGCCGCGAAGAAATCGTGCTTTTCGGCAATACCCCGGACAACCACCGGGGTCCGACTGCTGCTTGCGGGCGGCGCCCCTGGCTCAGGCTTCGCGCAGTTCGAAGCGCCTGAACAGCTGCCCCAGGTAAGCCCACAACTCGTCGGCCTCGTCCGGGGTCGGTGCCGCGCCGAGGCTCATGTCCAGCATCTGCCCCGGCCGTGCAAGCTGCACCGCGAACCGTTCCACGCCGAGACCGGCAAGACGCTCGGCCAGACGCCGCACGCGCAGTGGGTCGAACAGGCGCCAATGCACGGTGGTGCGGCACTCGTAGGCGACTCCGCTGGCCAGCAGCAGATCCAGGCTATCCCAATTGGCCCGCCCGCTGCCGGCCACGCCGGTGATCAGTGGTACGTCCTCCTCGAGTGCCTTGACGTCGAACCCCACCCAGTCGCACAGCGGCAGCACCCGCCGCAGCGCGCCGGGCTTGATGCCGGCGCTGTGCAGGCCGACCTTGAAACCACGGGCACGAACCTCGCGCATGGCCTGCGGCAAGGCTGGCTGCAGGGTGGCCTCGCCGCCACTGAACACCACTGCCTGCAACAGTCCCTGCCGCTGCTTGAGGAAGGCCAGGGCCTGCCCCCAGCTCATGGCAGGCTTCGCCCCACGGCGGATCAGTTCGGGATTGTGACAATAACGGCAGTTCCAGGCGCAGCCCTGGCAGAACAGCACACAGGCCAGGTGATCCGGATAGTCGAGGGTAGTCATCGGCAACAGCCCGCCGATCCGCAGCGAGCGTTTGCTGCCGGCGGGACGGACGGAATTCTGGCAATCGGCGTGCATGACGGTCTCCGCAAACGCGAGGGCCCGCCCGGAATCCCGGGCAGGCCGTCGAGAGGGAATGATCGGACTGTATGACGGATTCAATCCCTCAGTTTCGTCCCCCGGGTTCGTTGAAATGGCGCCGTTCGCGATGCTCCGACTGCTTGCCCGGATTGAAGGCCGCCACCGGACGGTGGTAGCCCATGACGCGGGTCCAGACTTCGCAGCGCTGGCGCTGGTCTTCGGGGAGTTGCACGGTTGCGTTCATGATGTTGCTCCTTGCTGTGGGTGGGTTCGTGGATCAGTTGCACGCGCCGCAGCACTGCTGCTTCTGCAACAGCACCTCGTCGCACTTCGGACAGAATTCGTGTTCGCCGGCCAGGTAGCCATGTACCGGGCAGATGGAGAAGGTCGGCGTCACTGTCAGGTAAGGCAGGTGGAAGCGGCTCAGGGACGTGCGCACCAGTTCCTTGCAGGCCTGGGCCGAAGACACACGCTCGGCCATGTACAGGTGCAACACGGTGCCGCCGGTGTACTTGCACTGCAGGGCGTCCTGCAGCTCCAGGGCCTGGAAAGGGTCGTCGGTGAAGCCCACCGGCAGCTGCGAGGAGTTGGTGTAGTAAGGCGCCTCTGGCGTACCGGCCTGGAGGATGCCGGGGAAACGCTTTCTATCTTCCTTGGCGAAGCGGTAGGTAGTGCCTTCCGCCGGGGTCGCCTCGAGGTTGTACAGATGGCCGCTTTCCTCCTGGAACTCCACCAGCTGTGCCCGCACATGGTCCAGCAGGCTAAGCGCCAGCTGCCGCCCCGCCTCGGTATGCATGCCTTCGCGGTCGGCGGTGAAATTGCGCACCATCTCGTGCAGCCCGTTCACGCCAATGGTGGAGAAATGGTTGCGCAGCGTGCCGAGGTAGCGCCTGGTGTAGGGATAGAGACCGGCGTCCATGTGATGCTGGATCACCTTGCGCTTGACCTCCAGGCTCTCGAAGGCCATGCGCAGCAGCTCGTCCAGCCGCTTGGACAGGCCCTCGACATCATCCCGGTAGAGGAAGCCCAGACGCGCGCAGTTGATGGTCACCACCCCCAGTGATCCGGTCTGCTCGGCCGAGCCGAAAAGGCCATTGCCGCGCTTGAGCAACTCGCGAACGTCCAGCTGCAGGCGACAGCACATGGAGCGCACCTGATTGGGCTGCATGTCCGAGTTGAGGAAGTTCTGGAAATACGGCAGGCCATAACGCGCAGTCATCTCGAACAGGCGCGTGGCGTTGTCGCTGTCCCAGGGGAAGTCGTGGGTGATGTTGTAGGTGGGGATCGGGAAAGTGAACACCCTCCCCCGGGCGTCGCCGGCCATCATCACCTCGATGTAGGCACGGTTGATCAGGTCCATCTCGGCCTGCAGCTCGCCATAGCGGAAAGACATCTCCCGGCCGCCGATCACCGGCACCTGTTCACGCAGGTCTTCTGGACAGACCCAGTCGAAGGTCAGGTTGGTGAAGGGCGTCTGGGTGCCCCAGCGCGACGGCACGTTGAGGTTGTAGATGAACTCCTGCAACGACTGGCGCACCTCGGCGTAACCCAGGCCATCCTTGCGTACATAGGGCGCCAGGTAGGTATCGAACGAGCTGAACGCCTGCGCGCCGGCCCATTCGTTCTGCAGGGTACCGAGGAAATTGACCATCTGCCCCAAGGCGCTGGACAGGTGCTTCGGCGGCCCGGCCTCGACCCGCCCCGGTACGCCGTTCAGGCCCTCGTGCAAGAGGCTGCGCAGCGACCAGCCGGCACAGTAGCCAGCCAGCATGTCGAGGTCGTGGATGTGCAGGTCGGCCTCACGGTGGGCCTTTCCGATCTCCGCACTGTACACCTCGTCCAGCCAGTAATTGGCAGTGACCTTGCCGGAGACGTTGAGAATCAGCCCGCCCAGGGAATAGCCCTGGTTGGCATTGGCCTGCACCCGCCAGTCCTCCCGGTTGAGGTATTCGTTCATCGACGCCGCCACGTCCACCAGGTGCTTGCGGTCACGGCGCAACCGGCCGTGGCGCTCGCGGTAGACGATGTAGGCACGTGCGGTGGCGTAGTATCCGCCTTCCATCAGTACCAGCTCGACCTTGTCCTGCACCTGCTCGACATCCAGACTCTGCAGCCCCGGCAGACGGGCCAGCACGGCTATCGTCAGTGCCTCGGACTGGTCGGCGGCGAGCTCTCCGGTGGCCAGGCCTGCCGCCAGGATGGCGCGCTGGATCTTGGATTCATCGAAAGAGACTTCGCTGCCATCGCGCTTGAACAGGGTCCGTGGCCTGGGCATCGTTTTCCGGGTACTCATTCACACCTCCAGATCGCAACATATGGTGTTTTTTAAATTTGAAAACACAATATGCAGCGAATTATCCCCAGAGCAACGAAACAAAAATTGATTGCAATCAAGTTGGGAAAAAGTCGCTTGCGGGGAGGAAATGCGGGCCGACAGCAAGCGCCGAGCGACGCCTGCTGTCGATCAGCCGCCGCTGGCGTTCATGAAGCGCAACACCTGCACTTCGCCGGAGGCGCTGAATTCATGGCGCAACGGCTTGTGCGCCAGGCCGGCCTGAATCGCCTGAAGCAGCGGCGCGTCCGACTCCGGATAACGGCGCAACAAGGCACGCAGGTCGAGGGAATGCTCGTGGCCGAGACACAGCAGCAAGCGTCCCTCCACGGTCAGGCGCACCCGGTTGCAGGTGGCGCAGAAGTTGTGACTATGGGGCGATATGAAACCGATGCGGCTGTCCGGATAGCCCGCCAGGCGCACATAGCGTGCCGGTCCGCCGCTCTGCTCGGCACTGTCGAGCAGGCTGTAGCGCTGCCCGATCAGTTCGCGTACCTGGTCGCTGGAGCAGAAACTCTCACCGCGCGAACGACCGACGTCACCCAATGGCATTTCCTCGATGAAGCTGATGTCCAGGCCACGCGCCAGCGCATGGTCGACCAGCTCCACTACTTCGTCATCGTTGCGTCCCCGCATCACCACGCAGTTGAGCTTGATGCGCTGGAAACCGGCTTCACGCGCCGCGTCGATGCCGGCCAGTACCTGGGCCAGGTCGCCGGTACGGGTGATGGCCTTGAAGCGTTCGGGACGCAACGTATCGAGGCTGATGTTGAGACGTCTGACTCCCGCGTCGGCCAGCGGCCGGGCCAGTTTTCCCAGCTGCGAACCGTTGGTGGTCATCACCAGCTCGCGCAGCCCAGGCAGCGCAGCGATGCGCTCGCACAGGCCGACGATGCCGGGACGCACCAGCGGTTCACCGCCGGTCAGACGGATCTTCTTCACCCCGTTGGCCACGAACAGGCGCGCCAACCGTTCCAGCTCTTCCAGCGTGAGTACTTGCTGGCGCGGCAGGAACTTCATGTCCTCGGCCATGCAATACACGCAGCGGAAGTCACAACGATCGGTCACGGAGATACGCAGGTAGTCGATGCGGCGGCCGAAGCCATCCCGCAGTTGTGTGTCCATCGTTGGATTACCTTTCCCGGCTTCTCCCCCGCCAGCGGAAGAGAGGAAGCTCTTCCGGGCGATGCTTGCGATCAGCCCCCGAATGAGCTCCGGGGGAAGCGGATGTCACTGCACCAGCGGGGAGTCGGCCGCCTCGATTACGATGCCCTGGATGTCCGCTGCACCGACCAGCCCCTTCAGGTACTGCTTCACCGCCGACTGCCAGACGCGCTGATCGAGCTCGTCGCGGATGCTGCACTCGACGGCTTCGTAAGGCAGCGGCTGGCCCTCGATGCGCTGATCGACGCAGACCAGATGGAAACCGTAGCGGCTCTCCAGCGGCCGCCCCGCCAGCCCCGGCGGCAGGCGGAACAGCTGACGCTCGAACTCCGGCACAGTCTGCCCCTTGCTGAGCTGGCCGAGGGCGCCACCCTGATCGCCAGACGGGCAGTCCGAATGGGCGGCGGCCAGTTCGGCGAAACGCGTCGGGTCGCGGGTCAGTTCGCCGAGCAAAGCCTCGGCACGTTCGCGGGTACGGCTACGTTCTTCGGCATCCTCCGGCGGGCAGGCCAGCAGGATATGCCGTACAGCCAGCAGCGGAGCGCTGGCAAAGCGCTCACGGTTGTTGGCGAAAAACTGCCGGCAGGCCGCCTCATCGGCGCTTGGCAGGGGTACCTCGCGCTCGATCAGCGCGCGGGTCGCGGCCTCCTCCTCGCTCTCCCCCGCCTGCGCCCGCACCCGCAGGCCCAACTCGGCGATGCGCTGCTGCAGCAACTCGCGGATCACCAGTGCCTGGCTGGCCAGGAACACCGCCTCCCGGCGGCTGCCGGCCGGGTGATACTGCAACTCGCGGGCGATGGCTTCGGGCGCGATGCGCACACCATTGACCTTGATCCGCGGCCATTCCTGCTCACTGCTGGCGATCAGCTCACCTGGTGCCTCGTCCTCCTCTTTCAGTGCCTCGTCCGTCTCGGGACGCGACTCGGGCACCACTTCCTGCACCACCGGCGCGCTCGCCAGCGCCTCGGGCAGCGGCTGCAGCCCTCCGCCGCAGCCACCACCATTACCGTTACCGCCGCATCCACATCCCATGATGAGTTCTCCGCTTCGCTTCAACCTGGTGAACCCGGTCCGCCGGAATGCCCGGTGGACCGGAGTCGTTTCAACCTTTCTGCCGGACGATCTGGTAGCGCCGCCCCAAGTACCACACCGGCGCACTGACGATGTGCACCAGGCGGGTAAAGGGGAACAGCACGAACAGGCTCAAGCCGAGGAATACGTGCAGCTTGTACACCAGCCCCACCGGAGCGATGTTCGCCGCCGCGACCTGCGGCTGCAGGGTGACCACCGCCTGCGCCCAGTTGCCCAGCAGCACCATGACCGAACCATCCAGGTGCTGGGCGGAGGCAACTATGGTCAGCAGGCCGAGCACCAACTGCGCCAGCAACACCAACAGGACGAGGATGTCGGACAGGTTGGAACTGGCGCGCACGCGCGGATCGTTGAGACGGCGGTACAGCAGCATCAACAGGCCGATCAGGCAGAGAACGCCGAAGAAGCCCCCGGAGACCATCGCCAGCAGTTGCTTGTTCGCGGTGCTGATGACCGTGTGATACACCGCCTCGGGCGTCAGCAGGCCAACGAAATGGCCAGCGAGGATGAACAGCACGCCGACGTGGAACAGGTTGCTGGCGATGCGCATGTAGCGATGCTCGGCCGGCGTACGGTTGAACACCTGGCTGGAACCGGCTTTCCAGCTGTACTGCGCGAGGTCGAATCGCGCCCAGCTGCCGATGATGCAGATGGCCAGGGCAACGTAGGGATAAATCCCGAACAGCAGCAGATTGACGTTAGACATTGCGAACCTCCCGGGCCGGCGCAGCGGCCTGCCCGTCTTGCTTGAACCCCACCCAGTGCAGCGGCACGGGCACTTCCTCGCGGGCCTTGCCTGGCAGGCCGGGCTGGCTCGGGCAGCGTTCCTGCTGCTCGGCCTGGAGGAAATCGACGGCCTCCTCCTCCCACACCTTGTCCAGAGCCTCCAGGCTGTCATCGCGCTGCTCGCCGGCTACCCGCTCGCGCACCTGCTCCACCGCCGCTGCCGGCTGCTCGCCAGCGATTTGCAACAGTGCACGGAAGCAGGCCGCGTAGGCGCTCCGGCGCTCTTCCAGGCGCGCCGCCAGCAAGGCCAGCAG
Organism: Pseudomonas lalkuanensis; assembly: GCF_008807375.1. NCBI lineage: Bacteria > Pseudomonadati > Pseudomonadota > Gammaproteobacteria > Pseudomonadales > Pseudomonadaceae > Metapseudomonas > Metapseudomonas lalkuanensis. The sequence continues at coordinate 3,686,114 of NZ_CP043311.1, forward strand.
ATGCGCCACGTCAGCCAGGCCCTCGCGGGCTTCCAGGTCCTCGCGGCTGGCGAGGAATTCCAGGTACAGCGGGATGTAGTCCGGCAGCTCGCGCACGCCGATGGCAAAGCCGGCGGCCTCGTACTGGGCCATCAGGTCGACCATGGCCTGGCCACGATCGCGGGACTCGCCATGCACGTGCTCGAACAGCAGCAACGACAGCGCGCGGCCACGGTCGAACAGCTCGGAGTAACGCTCCTGCACATCCATCAGCTCGTCGCCGGCCAGTTCGTCGAGCAGCGCGATCAGCAGACTCCGCTGCTCAGGGCTGATCTCGCGGGCACTGCCGATTGCCTCGTGCAACTCGGTACGGGCGCCTTGCAAGGCCTCGTCGGGATAGTCCAGCAACAGGGAAATCACCTTGAGAATGCGCATATTCAGTCCTCCCACAGTTGCACGGTCTTGAGGATGTCGCGGCGGTTGGCCTTCCTGGCGCCGAACATGTTGGTGTCCGAACTGCCGCTGCAGCCGCTGCCGAAACTGAAACCGCAGCCCGAGCGCTCGGCGAAGGCGTCGCTCATGGCCTCTTCACGGTGCGCGGTGGGAATCACATAACGATCTTCGTAGTTAGCGATGGCCAGATAGCGGTACATGTCCTCGCACTGGGCGACGCTCAGGCCGACCGACTCCAGCACCTTGAGATCCTGCACGCCGTCGACCTGCTCGGCACGCTTGTAGGCGCGCATCGCCAGCAGACGCTTGAGGGCCAGCTTGACCGGCTTCTCGTCGCCGGCGGTGAGCAGGTTGGCCAGGTAGCGCACCGGGATGCGCAGGCTGTCCACGTCCGGCAACACGCCGTCCATGCTGACGCTGCCCTTGGCGGCGGCATTCTGGATCGGCGACAGCGGCGGCACGTACCAGACCATCGGCAGGGTGCGGTATTCCGGGTGCAGCGGGAGGGCCAGCTGCCAGTCGACAGCGAGCTTGTATACCGGCGACTTCTGCGCGGCCTCGATGACCGACCTGGGCACGCCGTCCTTCAACGCCTGTTCGATGACCTTGGGATCATGGGGATCGAGGAAGATTTCCAGCTGCTTCTGGTACAGGTCCTGCTCGCTCGGGGTGCTGGCCACCTCATGGATACGGTCGGCGTCATACAGCAGCACGCCCAGGTAGCGAATCCGGCCGACGCAGGTTTCCGAACACACGGTCGGCATGCCCGCCTCGATGCGCGGGTAGCAGAAGATGCACTTCTCGGATTTGCCGCTCTTCCAGTTGAAGTAGATCTTCTTGTACGGGCAGCCGCTGATGCACATGCGCCAGCCGCGGCATTTCTCCTGGTCGATCAGGACGATGCCGTCCTCTTCGCGCTTGTAGATCGCGCCGCTGGGGCAGGACGCGGCGCACGCCGGGTTCAGGCAGTGCTCGCACAGGCGCGGCAGGTACATCATGAAAGTGTTTTCGTACTCGCCATAGATGTCGGCCTGCACCTGGTCGAAGTTCTTGTCCTTGCGCCGCTTGGCGAATTCGGTGCCGAGGATTTCCTCCCAGTTCGGGCCCCACTCGATCTTCTGCATGCGCTGGCCGGAAATCACCGAGCGAGGGCGCGCCACCGGCTGGTGGTCGCCCAGCGGGGCGGTATGCAGGTGCTGGTAGTCGAAGTCGAACGGCTCGTAGTAGTCGTCGATGCTCGGCAAGTCCGGGTTGGCGAAGATGTTCGCCAGCACGCGGAACTTGCCGCCGATCCTCGGGTTGATCGAGCCATCCTTGTTGCGGACCCAGCCGCCCTTCCATTTCTCCTGGTTCTCCCATTCCTTGGGATAGCCGATACCGGGCTTGGTCTCGACGTTGTTGAACCAGGCGTACTCCATGCCTTCGCGACTGGTCCAGACGTTCTTGCAGGTGATCGAGCAGGTGTGGCAGCCGATGCATTTGTCCAGGTTAAGGACCATGCCCACTTGTGAACGGATCTTCATGGCATCACTCCTCACTCAATCTCGGTCGGCAGCGGTTGTGGCAGGGCGTCGCCATCGGGCCCGTCCAGCCAGTCCACTTTGTTCATCTTGCGCACCACGACGAACTCGTCGCGGTTGCAACCCACGGTGCCGTAGTAGTTGAAGCCATAGGCCAGCTGGGCATAGCCGCCGATCATGTGGGTGGGCTTGAGGACCACGCGGGTCACCGAGTTGTGGTGGCCGCCGCGGGTCCTGGTGCTCTCGGCGCCGGGCACGTTCACGATGCGTTCCTGGGCGTGGTACATCATCACCATGCCCTCCTTGACCCGCTGGCTGACCACCGCGCGAGCGGTGAGCGCGCCGTTGGCGTTGAAGCACTCGATCCAGTCGTTGTCTTCGATGCCGACCTTCTTCGCGTCGATCTCGCTCATCCAGACGATCGGGCCGCCGCGGCTCAGGGTCAGCATGATCAGGTTGTCGCTGTAGGTGCTGTGGATGCCCCACTTCTGGTGCGGAGTGATCCAGTTCAGGCAGATCTCCGGGTTGCCGTTGGACATCTTGCCCTTCACATAACCGGTCGAACGGGTGTTGATCGGCGGCCGGTAGCTCTGCAGGCCTTCGCCGAAGGCCAGCATCCAGGGGTGATCCTGGTAGAACTGCTGGCGGCCGGTGAGGGTGCGCCACGGGATCAGCTCGTGAACGTTGGTGTAGCCCGCGTTGTAGCTGACGTGCTCGTCTTCCAGCCCCGACCAGGTGGGGCTGGAGATGATCTTGCGCGGCTGCGCCTGGATGTCGCGGAAGCGGATCGACTCGTGTTCCTTGGGCAGGGCCAGGTGGGTGTGGTCGCGGCCGGTGAATTCCGATAGCGCGGCCCAGGCCTTCACCGCGACGTGACCATTGGTTTCCGGCGCCAGGCTGAGGATCACCTCGGCCGCGTCGATGGCCGTCTCGATCTTCGGCCGGCCTTGACTGACGCCTTCCTCGCGCACCTTGTAGTTCAGCTTGCCGAGGAACTCGACTTCGTGCTCGGTGTTCCAGGTAATGCCCTTGCCGCCGTTGCCCAGCTTGTCCAGCAGCGGACCCAGGGAGCTGAACTTCTTGTAGGTGTTCGGGTAGTCGCGCTCGATGACCGTGATGTTCGGGCAGTTCTTGCCCGGTTGCGGGGTGACGCCGGCAGTCTTCCAGTCGCTGCCGCCGAATGGTTGCGCCAGTTCACCGGGGGTGTCGTGCAGCAGCGGCACGGTGACCAGGTCCTTCTCCACGCCCAGGTGCCCCTCAGCCATTGCCGAGAAAGCCTTGGCGATGCCCTTGTAGATCTCCCAGTCGGAGCGCGCCTCCCAGGCCGGATCGATGGCCGCCGACAACGGGTGGATGAAGGGGTGCATGTCCGAGGTGTTCATGTCGTCCTTCTCGTACCAGGTGGCGGTCGGCAGGACGATGTCGGAATACACGCAGGTGGAGGACATGCGGAAGTCGAGGGTGGTCACCAGGTCGAGCTTGCCGATGGCGCCCTCGTCCACCCACTCGGCTTCCTCTGGCTTGAAGCCGCCGCGCTTGCCGAGGTCCTCGTTCATCACCCCGTTACGTGTGCCCAGCAGGTACTTGAGCATGTACTCGTGGCCCTTGCCGGATGAGCCCAGCAGGTTGGAGCGCCAGATGAACATGTTGCGCGGGAAGTTGTCCGGGTTGTCCGGCTGCTCGCAGGCGAAGCGCAGGCTGCCGTCCGCCAGTGACTTGACCACGTAGTCCGCGGGCTCCATGCCGGCCGCCGCGGCATCACGGGTGATCTGCAGCGGGTTGCGGTTCAACTGCGGTGCGCTGGGCAGCCAGCCGGCGCGCTCGGCGCGGATGTTGTAGTCGAGCATGTGCTCGGGGAACCGCGACTTGTCGGCCAGCGGCGAGAGCACCTCGTGGATGCTCATCTTCTCGTGGCGCCACTGCGAGCTGTGGTTGTAGAAGAAGCTGGTGCCGTTCATCTGCCGCGGTGGACGGTGCCAGTCGAGGCCGAAGGCCAGGGGCAGCCAGCCGCACTGCGGACGCAGCTTTTCCTGGCCGACGTAATGGGCCCAGCCGCCACCGGTCTGACCCACGCAGCCGCACAACATCAGCATGTTGATCAGGCCACGGTAGTTCATGTCCATGTGGTACCAGTGGTTCATCGCCGCCCCGACGATGATCATGCTACGGCCATGGGTCTTGTCGGCGTTGTCGGCGAATTCGCGAGCGACCTGGATGACCTTCTCGCGTGAAACCCCGGTGATCTGCTCCTGCCAGGCCGGTGTACCGGGAACGCCGGCATCGTCATAGCTGCTGGCGACGTGCTTGCCGCCCAGGCCCCGGTCGATGCCGAGGTTGGCGGCCATCAGATCGAATACGGTGGCGACCTTCACGCTGCGGCCATCGGCCAGGGTCAGGCTCTTGACCGGCACGCGGCGCAGCTGGATTTCCTCGCCCGCAACGTGACTGAAGTGCTCGTGGCTCAGGCCGCCGAAGTACGGGAAGGCGACCTCCACGGCCTCGCCGTCATCGACCTGGGTAAGCTGCAGATCGACCTCGCGACCTTCCCTGCCCTCGCGGGCCTCGATGTTCCACTTGCCCTTCTCGCCCCAGCGGTAGCCGATGGCGCCCTGCGGCGACACCAGCTCGCCGCTGGCATCCATGGCAATGGTTTTCCACTCGGGGTTGTTGTCCTGGCCGAGATTGCCGGTCAGGTCGGAGGCGCGCAGGAAACGGTCGGCGACGTGGCTGCCGTCCTTCTCCTCCAGCAGCACCAGCATCGGCAGGTCGGTGTAGCGCTTGGCGTAGTCGCGGAAGTAGGCGCTGGGCTTCTCCAGATGGAATTCCTTGAAGATGACGTGGGCGAAGGCCTGGGCCAGTGCCGCGTCAGTACCCTGCTTGGGGTTGAGCCAGAGATCGGTGAGCTTGGCGACTTCCGCATAGTCCGGGGTGATGGCCACGGTCTTGGTGCCCTTGTAGCGCACCTCGGTGAAGAAGTGGGCGTCCGGGGTCCGGGTCTGCGGTACGTTGGAGCCCCAGGCGATGATGTAGTTGGAGTTGTACCAGTCGGCGGACTCCGGCACGTCGGTCTGCTCACCCCACACCTGCGGCGAGGCCGGCGGCAGGTCGCAGTACCAGTCGTAGAACGACAGGCACACCCCGCCGATCAGCGACAGATAGCGGCTGCCGGCGGCGTAGCTGACCATCGACATGGCCGGGATCGGCGAGAAGCCGATCACCCGATCCGGGCCATACCGCTTGACCGTGTAGACGTTGGCGGCGGCGATGATCTCGTTGACCTCGCTCCAGCTGGAGCGGATGAAACCGCCCATGCCGCGCTTGCTCTTGTAGCTGGCGGCCTTGACCGGATCCTCGACGATGCTGGCCCAGGCCTCCACCGGCGCCAGGCTGCGGCGCGCCTCGCGCCACAGCTTGAGCAGCGGCTTGCGTACCTTGGGATACTTCAGGCGGTTGGCGCTGTAGATGTACCAGCTGTAGCTGGCGCCGCGCGGGCAGCCGCGCGGTTCGTGGTTGGGCAGGTCGTTGCGGGTGCGCGGGTAGTCGGTCTGCTGGGTCTCCCAGGTGATCAGGCCGTTCTTCACGTAGATCTTCCAGGAACAGGACCCGGTGCAGTTCACCCCGTGGGTGGAACGCACGATCTTGTCGTACTGCCAGCGCGAGCGGTAGACGTTCTCCCAGTCACGCGACTCCTTGCGCGTCTCGCCATGACCGTCGGCGAACTCTCCTTGCTTGCGATTGAAGAAGCGCAGCTGGTCGAGTAGATGGCTCATTTACTTTTCCTCTCAGGCTGAGCGCAGGCAGTTGCCCCTGCGCTCGTCATCTTTCTTGAAGGCGAACTCAACAGGGGGTTTCCGCGCCTTTGCGCGAGTACCACCACCAGGTAACCAGGATGCAGCTCGCGTAATAGCCGACGAACACGTACAGGGCGACCTCCGGCCCTCCAGTGAGGGCGATGGAGCTGCCGAACGACTTGGGAATGAAGAAGGCACCGAACGCCCCGATGGCCGAGCTGAAACCGAGCACCGCGGCCGACTCCTTGCCGGCGGACTTGAGCGCCTGCTCCCTGGCCGCCGTGCCCTTGCCGGCACTGAGGTGCTCATGCAGGGTGCGGAAAATCACCGGGATCATGCTGAAGGTCGAGCCGTTGCCGATGCCGGTGGCAACGAACAGCAGCATGAACATGGCCAGGAAACCGTAGAAGTTGCCCTCCTCCCCGCCATGGGGCAGGAAAGCGATGACCCCGAACACCGCAGCGATCATCACCACGAAGTTCCACAGGGTGACCCGCGCGCCGCCCAGCCTGTCCGCCACCCAGCCACCCAGCGGCCGTGCCAGGGCGCCTACCAACGGGCCAAGGAAGGCGAACCGCAAGGCGGTGACTTCCGGGAAGGACGTCTTTATCAGCAGCGGGAAAGCCGCGGCGAAACCGATGAAGGAACCGAAGGTGGCCAGGTACAGCCAGCACATCAGCCAGTTGTGCTTGCGCTTGAAGATCACCGCCTGCTCGGAGAAGGAAGCACGGGCCGAGGCCAGGTCGTTCATGCCGAACCAGGCCGCCACCATCACCGCGCAGATCATCGGAACCCAGATCAGGCCGGCGTTCTGCAGCCACAGCTGGCTACCGTCGGCCAGTTCCTGCGGCTTGCCGCCAAGCGCACCGAACAGGCCGAAGCCGATCACCAGCGGGACCAGGAACTGCATGGCCGAGACACCCAGGTTGCCCAGTCCGGCGTTCAGGCCCAGGGCGGTGCCCTGCTGGGACTTGGGATAGAAGAAGCTGATGTTGGACATCGAGGAGGCGAAGTTGCCGCCGCCGAAGCCGCACAGCAGGGCGATGATCACGAACACGCTGTAGGGCGTGGCCGGGTTCTGCACGGCAATGCCCATCCACACCGCCGGTATCAGCAGCGAAGCGGTGCTCAGCGCGGTCCAGCGCCGGCCGCCGAACACCGGCACCATGAACGAGTAGAAAACGCGCAGGGTCGCGCCGGACAGCCCCGGCAACGCTGCCAGCCAGAACAGCTGGTCGGTGCTGAAGGTGAAACCGATGGCGTTCAGGCGGACGATCACCGTGCTCCATACCATCCACACGGCAAAAGCCAGGAACAGCGCGGGAATCGAAATCCACAGGTTGCGGGTGGCGATGGCCTTTCCCGTGGTTCCCCAGAAATGCGGGTCCTCCGGGCGCCAGTCCTCGATCGCCGCCCCCTGCCGGGGCGGCTGCCTCATGGCCGGATTCTTGGTTGCGGACATGCTCTGTCTCCTAGAAGCGTCAGGAAGCGGAACTCATGGGGGCGGACGAACCCGTACCCATGACAGGGGTTTTGCGAACCTCGCTGAAGTACATCCAGATCAGGGAGACCCAGACCACGCCGTACATCAGCATGAAGCAGGAGCTGCGCACGCCGGTGAGGTCCACCAGGGCGCCAAAGAGGATCGGCAGGACGAAGCCACCCAGGCCGCCGGCCAGCCCGACGATGCCGGACACGGCGCCCATGCGATCGGGAAACTCGTCGGAGATGTACTTGAACACCGAGGCCTTGCCGAAGGCCCAGGAGATGCCCATGACGAACATCAGCGCGGTGAACATCCAGGCGTTGAGGCCGATGTGGAAAGTGCGCGGCCCGTCGACGGTGTGCACGGTGAAGTCGGTTTGCGGATAGGACAGGATGAACAGGCAGATCCAGCTGACCCACATCACCCACCAGGTCACGCTGTGCGCGCCCCACCTGTCCGACATCCAGCCGCCGATGGCGCGCAGCACGCCACCCGGCAGGGAGAAGCAGGCAGCCAGCAGCGCCGCGCCCTGCAGGCTGAAGTCGTATTCCTGCACGTAGTACCTGGTCATCCACAGGGCCAGGGCCACGTAGCCGCCGAAGACAATCGAGTAGTACTGGCAGTAGCGCCACACGCGCGGGTCCTTCAGGGTCTTCAGCTGCTCGGCCAGTGACACGCCATCGGCCACCCGATGGGTCTTGTTGTCGTAGCTGAAGAACCAGAACAGCAGCGCCGTGACGAACATGATCGCCGAGTAGACCTTGGGCACCATCTGCCAGCTGGCCGCGGCGATGATCGCCGGGGCGACGAACTTGGTCAGTGCCGAACCGGCGTTGCCCGCGCCGAAGATGCCCATGGCCAGGCCCTGGTTGGACGCGTCGAACCACTTGGCGACGTAGGCGATGCCCACCGAGAAGGAGCCGCCGGCCAGGCCGACGAACAGGCCAAGCACCAGGAACTGCCAGTACTCCGTCGCCTGGCTGATCAGGTAGAGGGGCAGCACGCACACCAGCATCAGAACGAAGAACACGATGCGGCCGCCGAAGCGGTCGGTGAGCATGCCCAGCGGCAGGCGCACCAGCGACCCGGTCAACACCGGTGTGGAAGCCAGCAGGCCGAACTGGGTCTCGTTGAGCTGCAACAGTTCCTTGATGGGCACGCCGAGCACCGCGAACATCATCCACACCATGAAGCAGATGGTGAACGCTGCGGTACTCATCCCCAGCACCAATCCCTGTTGCACTTTCCTGCTCGCCATGAACGCTCTCCCAAGCGGCTTTCATGGCGGCAGGCTATTTCCCGACGGCTGATTTCCCTTGACCTGGATCAAGGAGCCAACGGCGGACACAGCCCTACCATTCCGCCATCTACCACCAAAGTGGTAGGTAGGCGATGCCCAACTAAGTCCTTTAAAATCAATGTTTTACACGACTTACAGACAAACTCGGCGCCGCCTGGAAGCCATTCGAACTCTTTGGAGGTAGCGGTCATGCCGGACTGGTTCAAGGGCTCACTGCCGGCCCGGGCCGGGCTCGCGGTGATACTGATCGCGATGCTGGCTTTCTCCAGCGCGTTCAGCGCGGTACTCATCGCCCTGATCAGCGAGGATGATGCGGCAGCCATCAACACCGCCGGCTCGCTGCGCATGGCGACTTATCGCCTGAACTGGCAGCTGGAGGCCGATGCCGCCCCGCAAACCATCACCCGCCTTCGTGACGACATGCAGCGCCGCCTGGACAGCGAATCGCTGAAACAGATGGTCGGCGAAGAACGAGACGACCCACTCGGCATCACCTTCGACAACATTCAGCGGCAATGGCGGGAACACTTGCTGCCAGCCCTCGAACGGGGTGACGGCATGGCGTTCGCGCAACAGTCCGAAGCCTTCATCGGCGAGCTGGAGCACTTCGTACTGCAACTCCAGAAAGAGAGCGAACGGCGCCAGGGCTGGCAGCAGAGCATCCAGGGCGCAGCCTTGCTGCTGACGGTGGTGATCCTGATCGTCGGCATGTTCGAGCTGCAAAGCAGCGTCCTCAATCCCCTGCAGGAACTGGTCAGCACCGCCGAGCGCTTCCGCTCCGGCGACCTCAACGCCCGCATCGAATACCGTTCCCGCGACGAACTCGGACAGATGGCGGACAGCTTCAACGCCATGGCCGATGCCATCGAGGAATCGCATCGGACCCTGGAGTCGCGCGTCGCCAGCAAGACCCGCGAACTGGAGCAGAGCAACGCGGCACTCGAACTGCTCTACCAGAGCAGCCGCAGCATCGCCAGCCAACCCGCCAACGCCGACCAGCTGCACGAACTGATCGACCGTTTCCAGCAACGCTTGCCAGGCCTCAGCCTCTCGCTCTGCCTCAATGGCGGGCAGAAGCAGCCCGTCGAACAATTGATCGCCCTGCACAGCGACGCAAGCCGCGAAATCTGCGCGCCGGGCGACTGCGCGACCTGCCAGCGGCAACGCATGCCCAACCGCATCAGCGTGCCGATCAACTCCCAGGGAGAATCCCTGGGTGACCTGCGCGCCCACTACCTCGATGGGCACGCACCGCTCGGCTGGGAACGCGAGCTGATCGAAGCGCTGGCTCACCTCATCGGCACCGCTCTGTCCCTGGAACGCCAGCGTGAACAGGACCACCGCCTGGTATTGCTCGACGAGCGCACAACCATCGCCCGCGAGCTGCACGACTCGCTGGCCCAGGCCCTGTCCTACATGAAGCTGCAGGTAAGCCGCCTGCAAACCCTGATTCGCCGGGGCGAAAGCGGCGAGCATCTGCTGGAGGTCAGCGACGAGCTGCGCGAAGGCCTTAACAGCGCGTACCGCCAACTGCGCGAATTGCTGACCACCTTCCGCCTGCAGATCCAGGAAGGCGGCATCGAGCAGGCTCTGGACGACACCGCCCGCGAGTTCGCCGAGCGCGGCAACCTGCAGGTGCTGCTGGACAACGAACGACTGGCCTTCACCCTCTCCGCCACCGAGCAGATCCACCTGCTGCAGATCACTCGCGAGGCGCTTTCCAATTGCGCGCGGCACGCCCAGGCCGAGCACGCCTGGGTGCAGCTGCGCCAGCGTGGCGATGACGTCGAGCTGATCATCGAGGATGACGGCATCGGCATCACCCCAGGCTTCGACAGCCGCCAGCACCACGGCCTGAACATCATGCAGGAGCGAGCCCGCAGCCTGGGCGGCACGCTCACCCTTTCACGCAGGGAGCCCCATGGCACCCGGGTTCGGCTCAAGTTCTGCCCGGGCTTCCTGCGCCAACTGGACCCCGAGGCACTCTCATGAACGCAATGCTCCCTCACACGCTGCTGCTGGTCGACGACCACCCGATGATGCGTCGCGGCCTGCGCCAGCTCATCGAACTGGAAAACGACCTGGTGGTGGTGGGTGAAGCGAACAATGGCATAGAAGCCTGCGCGCTGGCGGCCAGGCTCTCGCCGGACCTTATCGTGCTGGACAACAACATGCCCCAGCTCAACGGCGTGGAGACGCTCAAGCGCCTGCGCGAACAGGGCTTCGCCGGCAAGGTCCTGCTGTTCACCGTGTCCGATGCCGAGCAAGACGTGCGCGACGCCATGCGCTTCGGCGCCGACGGCTACCTGCTCAAGGACATGGAGCCGGAGCACCTGATCAGCCGCCTGCGCGAAGTGCTGCGCGGCGCCCTGGTGGTCAGCCCGGCGCTGACCGCCGTCCTCGCCCAGGCGTTGCGGGCACCACAGGGCGCCAGCTCGCTGGACCTGACGGACCGCGAGCGCCAGGTCCTGAAGATGATCGCTGCGGGCCTCAGCAACAAGATGATCGGCAACAAGCTGGGCATCACCGAAGGCACGGTGAAGGTCCATGTGAAGAACCTGCTGCACAAGCTGGGGCTGCGCTCACGGGTCGAAGCCGCCGTCTGGGCGATGGAGAACCTGCGCTGAGACACATGAGCCGGCTCTCCAGGCACCTGGCGCCATCCGGCCTGCCTCTTTCGAGGTAGTACCTGGGAGGAATGGGAGCCATCCCCCGGGCGCTCTAGCATGGTGGCATGGGAGGTGGACCATGCTCACAGACGTGGCAACGCAACAGGCCCTGCGCCAGCATCACCTGTTCGACCGGCTGCCGGAGACGCCCTTTCACGCACTGTGCAACCTGGCGGTAAGCCGCCGGCTGGGCAGCGGCGACATCCTCTTCCACCAGGGCGAGACGGCCGAGCGCTTCTACCTGCTGCTCGCAGGCCAGATGAAGCTCACCCGGGTGCTGCCCGATGGCCAGGAGAAGCTGGTCGAGGTGATCGTGCCCGGCCAGTGCTTCGCTGAATCCCTGCTGTTCAGCGGCCTCCGCCGTTACCCGGTGACGGCCTGCGCCCTCAAGCCGAGCAGCTTGGTAAGCCTCGACGGCAGCCATTACCGGAGCCTGCTGGAAGATCAACCGAAGATCTGCCTCGAACTGCTGGCCAGCCTCAGTACTCGCCTGCATCAACGCCTGGATGAAATCGACACCCTGACCCTGGCCAATGCCGGCCGCCGGGTGGCGCGCTTTCTCTGCCAGGAGCAGGAGGCCGGCAACGGCGAGATCCGCTTCAACGTACCAAAGCGCCTGATCGCTTCGCGGCTGGGCATCCAGCCGGAGACCTTCTCGCGCATCCTGCACCGGCTGATGGACGCCGGGCTGATTGCCATGGAGCGGCGTCAGATCCGCGTGCTGGACACGCCGAGCCTGGCCAACTACTGCGAATGAAACCGGCGGCGTCACGCCCCCAGGAGGCTTGAAATGTCTACCCCTAACCGTCCACTGGTCTATTCCTGCTCCGGCTGTTCGAACGTCGCGCAACTGGCCAACGCCCTGGCGGTTCGCCTGGACCGTGAGGGCCTGGCCGAGATGTCGTGCATCGCCGGAGTTGGCGGTCGCGTACCGGCCCTGGTCAGCAAGGCCCGCAGCGGGCGGCCGATCCTCGCCATCGACGGCTGCCGCCTGCAATGCGTGCAAGGCTGCCTGGACCAGCACGGCGTGACCGCCGACGTGCACCTGCTGCTCAATGAGTACGGCCTGAAAAAACGCTACGGCGAGGACTGCGACGCGGAAACCGCCGAACAGCTGTACAGCGAAGTGGTCCAGTTGATCGCCAGCGATCGCCTGCAGGCGCGCCGCACCGATCGGAGCGCGTCCTAGCGGTCGCGTGTCGAGAAAGGCGATGGCCAAGGGTTTTCAGGTCTCCGTGTTTGCCTGACGCTACCCTCTCCCAGAGGGAGAGGGTAGCTGCATCTCTAATGGACCCAAACACCGTAAGAGCGAGCTCTGCTCGCGAATGTCCCACGCAGCGAATCGCGAGCAGAGCTCGCCTACATCCTCCAGCCTGGCTCAGCGGTTCCAGCAACACTTGACGCAGACATAGCCTCGAGGAACGCCAGCGAAGCATCGGCAACGCTGGCGGCTTCTCGGCATCTTGCCCGCCCTACTTCTCGCGAGCGGCTTCGCCCAGCCGGTGAATCGCCTGCCACAGGAGCGGCGGCAGTTCGTCCGGGTCCAGTGCATCGAGCAGGTTCTTGATGGAAAGGCCAAGGTCTGTGTCGCCTTCGATCACCAGCCGGCGGCGGAAGAACAGCGTGTCCGGATCTTCCTGGCGGCTCAGCAACAGCAGGAACTCGCGCCAGTTGCCGCGAATGCTCACGTCCACCGGTGCCTGCCGAGCCACTTTCAGGCCAGTGCGTTCACGGGTCAGGCACCAGGCCAGTCCCAGATCGCTGATTTCCAGGCGCAGCCAGCGCCCTTCCAGCACCTCGAAGGCGCCCTCCTCCAGCGGCGTGGCGAACACCCGCGGCAACGCCTGCTCCAGCACCAGGCGCTGAATCAGGAAAGGCACCCGCCGGCCCAGCGGCAGCAGCGGTTCACCCAGGCGCAGAGCCATGCTTGCCAGGCTCATAGCCCCGCCTCCTCGACTCGCAGCATGCCTGCCTGGCCATGCCAGTAACCGTTGCAGCCATCCACGGCCAGCGGCGGCGGCAGCGCACCGGCGCGCACCTCGGCGAATGCCCGGACAACCTGCGCCATGCCTTCCGCTCGCGGGCTCAGGCGCAACAGGTCGATCCCCAGCGCCGTCATCCGCGAGTATTCGGGCAGCAGGTTGCTGACCTGGGCGGACATCGTCTGGATGCCATTGAGGGTGAACAGCGCCTGGCCCTCCTGGCTGAGCAACGGAATGCCTTCCGGGTAGTCCTGGCAGCAGAATCGACAGTCATCCTTGGGCCGGTTCTGCGCCCGGGCGGTGAAGCAGCGTGCCGAATAGGCCAGCGGCAGATGCCCGTAGGCGAAGAGTTCCACCTCCGGACGCGGCTGGCCCAGCGCGTCGAGCTGCTGCAGGCAGTCCGCCAGCAGACTCGCCGAGCACTCCACCGGCGGCACCCAGCGCACCATTCCGCAGTCGAGCAATTCGGCCAGCGCATGGGCGTTGTACAGGTTGAGCGCCGGCCCGGCGACGAAGGGTTGGCAGCGCTCCAGCAACAACTGCACCGCACCCATGTCGTTGGCCTCCACCCGCAGCTCGCCGTTGTCGCACAGGCGCTTGAGGCTGGCCAGTTCGGAGGCCGCCTCCACCAGGGTCAGCCCGGACAGCACCAGCTCGGCCCGGGTCTCTTCACGCAGCTCGCGGGCCAGCCCCAGCCAGCCGTCGAGCGACAGCGCGCGGCGCTTGGAGCAGACGGTTTCACCCAGGTAGATGACATCCAGCGGCTGCCCGGCCATCTCGGCATAGAAATCCAACAGTTTCTCCCGGCTCCAGTAGAACAGGACCGGCCCCAGACTCAGCTTCATGGCTACCTCACTGCCAGGATCGATGGTAGGCACCCAGAGTGGTCTGGCTGCCCTCCGACACCGCTTCCAGCGCACGCCGCCACTGCTCCTCTACGGTGTACCGCTGCGGCGCACGCGCATGGGCGTCGAGCGCCGCGCGCCAGACTCCGGTGACCTGCTCGACATAGGCCGGGCTGCGCTGGCGCCCCTCTATCTTCACCGCCGCGATCCCCATCGCCGCCAGCTGCGGAATCAGGTCGAGGGTGTTCAGGCTGGTGGGCTCTTCAAGGGCATGGAAGCGCTGCCCTTCCACCAGGAAGCGGCCCTTGCACAGGGTCGGATAGCCGGCCGGCTCGTCCTTGCGGTAACGGTCGATGAGCACGCCGCCGAGCCTGGAACTCAGCCCGTCGGCATTCTCCTGCCAGCGCACCGCCTTGGCCGGCGAGCAGACCCCGCACAGGTTCGGCGACTCTCCGGTGACGTAGGAAGACAGGTGGCAGCGCCCTTCGGCCATGATGCACAGGCTGCCGAAGGCGAAGACCTCCAGCGGCACCTGGCTCCGTTCCGCCACCTGGCGTACCTGGGCCAGCGACAACACCCGGGGCAGCACCGCACGGCGGATGTTGTAGCGCGTGCGGTAGAACTCCAGGGCCGCGGCGTTGGTGGCCGAGCCCTGTACCGAAAGGTGCAGGGCAAGGTCCGGATGCCGGCGACTGGCGTAGGCCAGAACACCGGGGTCGGCGGCGATCAGCGCATCCACCCCGAGGTCCGCGGCGCGGTCCACCGCCCGCTGCCAGCGTGTCCAGCCCACCGGCTGGCCATAGGTATTGACCGCCACATAGAGCTGCCGGCGCTGCTGGCGGATCAGCTGCATGCCAGTCTCCAACTGGCGATCATCGAGGTTGAGGCCGGCAAAGTGCCGCGCATTGGTGTCATCGCGAAAGCCCACATAGATGGCGTCGGCCCCCTGTCGCAAGGCCGCCTTGAGGGCGGGCAGGCTGCCCGCCGGACATACCAGGTGCATGCTGGAAACTCTCCTTGGAAAAACCGTGCATCCCACCGAGGGTGTCTAGCCGAGCAGGTCGGCGAAGGGCAGGAAGTCCACAAGCTCGCCGCGCATCAGCGTGCGCTCGCACTCGATCAGCGCCAGACCGTCGGCCCAGCAGGCCGAGGCCAGCATGGCCGAGCCCTGATCGGGATGCAGGACCACCTGCAAATGCCCGCCAGGGCTTTCCAGGCGGGCTCGCAGGTACTGGCGACGCGGATTGCCCCGCGTCCAGTCGAAGGCGGCAGGCAGGCGCAGCGGGCGCGCCAGCACTTCGTTTCGCCCCTGCGCGCGAAGCAGAAAGGGTCGCGCTACCACCAGCGCGGTGATCAGCGCCGCCGCCGGGTTGCCCGGCAGACCGATCCACGGCTTGCCGCACACCGAGCCGAAGGCCAGCGGTTTTCCCGGCTGGATCGCCAGGCGCCACAGGTGCAGCTCGCCGAGCTCGCGCACCGCCTGCTTGAGATGATCCTCCTCGCCGACCGAGACGCCGCCCGAGGTGATCAGCACATCCGCTTCGCAAGCCGCCAGGCTGAGGGAATCACGGCTGGCCGCCAGTTCGTCGACGAGAATGCCGCCATCAAGCACATCCAGCCCCAGGCTGCGCAGTACGCCTTCCAGGCTGTAACGGTTGGCGTTGTAGATCTGCCCCGGCGCCAGCGCCTGGCCGGGCTCGCGCAACTCGTTGCCGCTGCTCAGCAAGCCGACCCGCAGCGGTCGGTAGACTGTCACTTCGGCGCATCCCAGGCTCGCCAGCAGGCCGATTTCCAGAGGCCGCAGCCGGATTCCGGCGTCCAGCACGCGGCTCCCGGCGGCGAACTCCTCGCCCTGGCGGCGCACGTTCGCCCCTGCCGGCACGCTGGCCAGCCAGACCCCGTCATCCTTGACCCGTGCCAGCTCCTGCGGCACCACGGTATCGGCGCCTGGCGGCAATGGCGCACCGGTGAATATCCGCACCGCGGTGCCGGCTGGCAGTTCGGCCAGCGCCGCGTCGCCAGCGGCGATCCGTCCGGCCAGAGGCAGCCAGCCCTCGCCAGCGGGCAGGTCGGCGGCACGCAGGGCATAGCCGTCCATCGCGCTGTTGTCCCAGGCGGGCATGGCGCTGGCCGCATGAATCGGCAGCGCCAGGGTACGACCAAGGGCCTGCGCCAGCGGTACCCGCTCCGGTTTCGGCGGCAAGGGGACCTGCTTCAGCAGTTCGGCAATCGCCTCGTCCACCGGTCGCAAGTCGGTCTTAGCCGCATGGCAGCCGCAGGCGCTCATGAGCGGGCTCCGCACTGGAGGGCCGGGTGCTCCGGCAGCGACTTGAGATGGGGGACGAAATTGCACGGCCGCGTACGGCTGTCGAGCTGCTCGCGCAGGATCTTCTCCCAGGCCGTCCGGCAGGCCCCGGGGGAACCGGGCAGGCAGCAGACCAGGGTGGCGTTGCTGATTCCGGCCAGCGCGCGGGACTGGATGGTGGAGGTCCCGATCTCGGCCAGCGACACCTGGCGAAACAGCTCGCCGAAACCATCCACCGCCTTGTCCAGCAGCGGCGACACCGCCTGGGGCGTATTGTCCCGCGCGGTGAATCCGGTGCCGCCGGTGATCAGTACCACCTGCACCAGCGGGTCGGCGATCCAGGCGCACAGCCAGGCGCGGATCTGCCAGATGTCATCGATCACCAGGGCCCGCTCATGGAGCTGATGGCCGGCCGCTTCCAGTCCCTCGATCAGGGTCTGCCCGGATGTGTCGGTCGCCAGGCTGCGAGTATCGCTGACCGTCAGCACTGCGATACGCAGCGGCTGGAATTCGACGCTGGATAGATGGGCCATGCTGCAAACCTCCGCGAAATGACTGCGCGCAGCCTGCGCCAGTGCCGCGGCGCCGCCCATTCCCCGATGGAGGTATCACTTTCGCGGTTCCGCCCCGCAGGCCGCGTGCCTGCCCGCTGCCGGGCCAGGCGTGGCAAAGGGTCGCAATCGACCAGGCGGTGACAGCGGGTATCAGGCCGCCGGCATGCAGCGCAGGCTCAGGGCATTGTCGGCAGCGGCTGCCAGCCGTTCGCCTCCTTGCGGAAATCGAGGCGCTCGTAACGCTGCCCCGGCAGGCCCTGCCAGAATTCCATGCGGCCGGGCAGCAGGCGGTAATGCCCCCAATTCGGCAGGAGGGACGGTGCCTCGTCACGCTGGCGATAGACCGGCGGCGAATCCTCCGCCGAACGCGCGCCCAGCCATTCGACCCGGCCCTCGATGCGCAACTGCCGCTCCGCTGCAGGCCAATGGAACACCACTGCCGCCCAGGGGTTGATCACCAGGTCCTGGCCCTTTTCGCTGCACTGGTCGCTGTAGAACAGCAGCCCCTGTTCATCCAGGCCGCCGAGCGACACGACCCGGCAGTGTGGATGGCCGAAGTCATCCGCCGTGGCCAGCACCATGGCCGCGCCCTTGTCGCATTGCGCTTCGCGCAACCAGCTCTGCAGCAGCATCCAGGGTTCCTCCGCAGGAGCCGCCAACGCCGGGACGGGGCCCTGCGGTTCGGCCGCCGCGCTCACATAGTGGCCCGAAGCGCCGCCGCGTTTTTCCAGCAGGCGGACGTTTTCGATGGTCATGCCGCGATCCACCGCCTTGCACATATCGTAGAGGGTCAGGGCGGCGACGCTGGCGGCGGTCAGCGCCTCCATTTCCACTCCGGTCTGCCCGGCCAGCTTGCAGCGGGCGACGATGCGCACGCAGTTCTCCCCTTCCGCCTCCAGTTCGACCTTGACGCTGGCGAGCATCAGCGGATGGCACAGGGGAATGAGATCGGATGTCTTCTTCGCCGCCTGGATGCCGGCGATACGCGCCACGGCGAACACGTCGCCCTTGGGGTGGGCGCCGTCGACGATCATGCGCAGGGTTTCCGGGCGCATGCGCACGCGGGATTCGGCTGTCGCTTCACGGGAAGTCACCGCCTTGTCGGTGACATCGACCATGTTGGCGCGGCCTTGGGTATCGAGGTGGGTCAACATCGCCAGGACTCCTGGATCAGATCAGATTAAGACGGCGGGCCAGCTTGCGCAGATTGCTCGGGTCCATCTGCAAGTCGCGGGCGGCAGCCGCCCACTTGCCGGCATGACGGCCCAGGGCCGCTTCGACCAGCTCGCGCTGGTAGCGCTCCAGTGCCTGCTGCATGGACTCCAGCACCGGCTCGGAGGCGGCCTGTGGCGGAGTGAGATGGCGGACTGGCGGCGACTCGAGTCCTAGCCAGGGAGCCTCGATGCTGAGCAGTGCAGTACGCGACTCGGCCTGGCTGAGCACCTTGAGCGCCGCCCGGCTGATCACATGCTCCAGCTCGCGTACGTTGCCCGGCCAGTCGTAGTTCAGCAGCACCCGCTCGGCCTCTGGCGAGAGGCGCAGGCAACGCAGGCCAAGACGCACCCGGTTGAGTTCGAGAAAGTGGCCGGCCAGCAACAGCACATCGCGGCCACGCTCGCGCAGCGGCGGAATATGCACCGGATACACCGACAGGCGATGGTAGAGATCGGCGCGGAAACGTCCCTCGCGCACCTCTTCCCAGAGGCGGCGATTGGTCGCTGCGATCACCCGCACATCGACATGCCGTGGCTGGTCGGCGCCAAGGCGCTGGATTTCGCCGTTCTGCAGCGCGCGCAGCATCTTGGCCTGGGTTGCCAGCGGCAGCTCGCCGATCTCGTCGAGGAACAGGGTGCCTCCGTTGGCCGCTTCGAAGCGCCCGGGACGGTCCTGGCCCGCGCCGGAGAACGCCCCCTTGGCATGGCCGAACAGCTCGCTCTCGGCCAGGGTTTCCGGCAAGGCCGCGCAGTTGACGTAGACCAGCGGCTTTCGCGCGCGCGGCGAATGGCTGTGCAGCCAGCGGGCGAACAGCTCCTTGCCCACGCCGGTCTCGCCCTGCAGCAGCACGGGCAACTCGGAGTCGGCCACCACAGCCAGTTCGTCCAGCAGTTGGCTGATCGCTGGACTGTTGCCGAGAATCGCCGCATCACCGGCCTCCCCGTCCGGTTCCGCCTGGCGTCCGGCCAGGCGCAGGCTGCGCACCTCGGCCTCCAGCCGGCACACCCGCAGCGCGCTTTCAATCAGCAGCGCGTGCTGGCGCAAGCGCTGCGCGGCATGGCGATCAAAGCTGCCGGGACGCAAGGCATCGAGGGTCACCGCGCCCCACAGCTGGCCATCCAGATAGAGGCTCATGCCCATGCAGTCATGCACTGGCAGCGGCTCGTCCGGGCTGTCTTCCAGCAGGCCGTCGTAGGGGTCGGGCAACAGACTGTCGGCGGCGAACTGCAGCGGCTCGCGCTGCGCCAGGATCTGCGCCAGGCGCGGATGGCGAGCCACCGCGAAGCTGCGTCCGAGCACTTCATGGGCCAGCCCCACGGCCGCCTGCGGGCGCAAGCTCTCGCCGTCCAGGCGCAACAGAACCACCGCACTGCAGCCAAACGCCTCGCGCAGGCCAACCACCAGCCGTTGCAGGCGGACCGCCGCCGGCAGCTCGCAGACCAGGTCGGCGAGCTGGGCATTCTGGATCGGGGTGAAATCTACCATTTCGGGTATCCATGACCTGATTCGTGCCGGGTAGGTTAGACCTTACCTGCCGGCAAACCCTTGATTTCCGTCAATTTCAAAAGCGGCACGGTGCTTGCCAGTGTCAGGAGGACTCTCAACCATCAAGGAGCCTCTCCATGGCTGACCAACTGCTCGACAGCACCTTGGGCGACCTGGCATGCACCCTCCCCGGCGCCACACGGGTATTCCATCAGTTCCACCTGGACTTCTGCTGCGGCGGCCAAAAGACCTTGCGCCAGGCTTCCCTGGAGCGCGGGGTGGATGCCGACGAAGTGATCCGCCAGCTGTCCCGGCTCGACCCGCAGGACGCCGAGGGCGCCGACTGGCGCCAGGCGTCTCCCGAGCAACTGATCGACCACCTGCTTGACCGTTTCCACGCCGTGCATCGCCAGCAGTTGCCGGAGCTGATCCGCCTGGCGGCGCGCGTCGAACAGGTCCACGGGGAACGTGACGACTGCCCCCACGGGCTGACCGAACTGCTGATCACCATGCAGCAGGAACTGGAAAGCCACATGCAGAAGGAGGAGCAGGTGCTCTTCCCGCTCATCGAACGCGGCGCAGGCCCCATGGCCGGCGGGCCGATCTCGGTCATGCGTTTCGAGCACGACCAGCATGGCGAAGCGCTGCAGCAACTGGTGGATCTGACCGGCGACATGCAGCCGCCCGAAGGCGCCTGCAACACCTGGCGAGCGCTGTATCGCGGCCTCGATGAACTGCGCGTCGACCTGATGCAGCACATCCACCTGGAAAACAACCTGCTGTTCCCCCGTGCCCTGGGCCTGGAGGTGCGCCATGGGTGAGTACCGCAAGCTGTGGTGGACGTTGATCGCCGTGCTCGGCGTGACCTTCTGCCTGCTCGGCTGGTTCGGCCGTGAGGTCTACCGCCAGGCGCCGCCGATTCCCTCGGAGGTGGTGAGCGCGAGCGGCCAGCACCTGTTCGGCGCCGACGACATCCTCGATGGCCAGACCGCCTGGCAGAGCGTCGGCGGCATGCAGCTCGGCTCCATCTGGGGCCATGGCGCCTACCAGGCGCCGGACTGGACCGCCGACTGGCTGCACCGTGAACTGCTCGCCTGGCTCGACCTGGCCGCGCAACAGCAGTACGGCAAGCCCTATGCCGAGGTCGACCAGGACCACCAGGCCCTGCTACGCGAGCAACTCAAGCGCGAGTATCGCGGTAACCAGGTGCGTGACGGCGTGCTGTCCCTGAGCGAGCGCCGCGTCGCCGCCATGGGCCAGACCGCCGCCTATTACGACGCGCTGTTCAGCAACGACCCAGCCCTGCAGGGCAGCCGCAAGAGCTTCGCCATGAAGGAGAACACCCTGCCCGATGCCGCGCGCCGCGAGCAGCTGAGCCGGTTCTTCTTCTGGACCGCCTGGGTCGCCGCGACCGAACGGCCAGGGCACGAAGCCACCTACAGCAACAACTGGCCGCACGAGCCGCTGATCGACAACCATCCCACCGCAGAGAACCTGATCTGGTCGGTGGCCAGCGTGATCCTGCTGATCGCCGGCGTCGGTTTCCTGATCTGGGCCTGGGCCTTCCTGCGCGGCCACGAGGAGGAAGAACCCGCCGCGCCCGCCCAGGACCCGCTCAGCCTGGTGGCGCTGACCCCGTCGCAGCGAGCCCTCGGCAAGTACCTGCTGCTGGTGGTCGGGCTGTTCAGCTTCCAGGTCATGCTCGGCGGCGCCACGGCGCACTACACGGTGGAAGGCCAGGATTTCTACGGCTTCCCGCTGTCGCAGTGGTTCCCCTACTCGCTGTTGCGCACCTGGCACATCCAGAGCGCGCTGTTCTGGATCGCCACCGGTTTCCTCGCCGCCGGCCTGTTCCTCGCCCCGATCATCAACGGCGGCAAGGACCCGAAATTCCAGAAACTCGGCGTCGACGCGCTGTTCTGGGCGCTGGTGGTGGTGGTGCTCGGCTCCTTCGTCGGCAACTACCTGGCGATTGCCCAGGTCATGCCGGCCGAGTGGAACTTCTGGCTCGGCCACCAGGGCTATGAGTACGTCGATCTCGGCCGCCTGTGGCAGATCGGCAAGTTCGCCGGCGTGGCCTTCTGGCTGCTGCTGATGCTGCGCGGCATCCTGCCGGCGTTCCGCCAGCCCGGCGACAAGAACCTGCTGGCCCTGCTGTCCGCCTCGGTGATCGCCATCGGCCTGTTCTACGGCGCCGGCTTCGCCTACGGCGAGCGCACCCACCTGTCGATCATGGAGTACTGGCGCTGGTGGGTGGTGCACCTGTGGGTCGAGGGCTTCTTCGAGGTATTCGCCACCACTGCACTGGCCTTCATCTTCTCCAGTATGGGCCTGGTGTCCAAGCGCATGGCCACCACCGCCAGCCTGGCCTCGGCTTCGCTGTTCATGCTCGGCGGCGTGCCCGGCACCTTCCACCACCTGTACTTCGCCGGCACCACCACTCCGGTGATGGCGGTAGGTGCCACCTTCAGCGCCCTGGAAGTGGTGCCGCTGGTGGTACTTGGCTACGAAGCCTGGGAAAACTGGCGGCTGAAGAGCCGCGCGGCCTGGATGGAGCGGGTCAAGTGGCCGCTGATGTGCTTCGTCGCCGTGGCGTTCTGGAACATGCTCGGCGCCGGCGTCTTCGGCTTCATGATCAACCCGCCGGTTTCGCTCTACTACGTGCAGGGCCTCAACACCACGCCGGTACACGCCCACGCCGCGCTGTTCGGAGTCTATGGCTTCCTCGCCCTGGGCTTCACCCTGCTGGTGCTGCGCTACATCCGTCCGCAACTACGCTTCAACGAGCGTCTGATGAAGACCGCCTTCTGGTGGCTGAACGGCGGCCTGGTGCTGATGATCGCCACCAGCCTGTTGCCGATCGGCATCATCCAGTTCCACGCCAGCGTCAGCGAGGGCCTGTGGTATGCCCGCAGCGAGGCCTTCATGCAGCAGGAAATCCTCCAGACGCTGCGCTGGGTACGCACCTTCGGTGATGTGGTGTTCATCGTCGGTGCGCTGGCCATGGCCTGGCAGGTCGTCAGCGGATTCTTCTCTCCCACCACCAGCACCGTGCCCCAGCGCGCGGAAGGAGAACGCCTATCGGTTAACTGACAGAGCAAGAGTGTTGGCCAGGCTCGACCCGCCGCTGGCGGGTCGAGCCGTTGACCGGACCAACCTGCACCAGCGCTATCTACACTCAAGCGTTGACGGAACTTCCAGCACAGGAGCACTACCATGCATGCACACAAGCTTTACGCCTGGCTCGACACTCCCGGCACAACACCGCTGTGGAAGGTGTTCTGGCTGTACGGCGTGTTGGTCAGCCATGTGTTGTTCGGCGGCATACTGGCGCTGTACGGGCAACTCGGCAGTGCCCAGCTGGCCCTGCTGTTCTTCGGTTTCATTATCTACACGGCCTGGGTGCTGAATGCCGTCTGGCGCAACGCCGGCAACGTCCGCACCGCACTCTTTGGCGAGATCGCCCGTTTCCTCACCGTCGCCTGGTCGATCAACGCGGTGCTGGTTTCCATTTTCCTGCTGCTCGAACACCTGAAAACAGGCGGCGGCAGCCTGCCGTTCTAAGCCCAAGTCCCCCAGACAGGCGCCACACGCTCCCCCGCCCCTCTCCCGCAGGCGGGAGAGGGGCGGTTCGCGTCGTGGTGTCGCCGAGCGAATGACAGTGCGCTAAGGTGCGCGACGTCCCCATCAGACTGTCGAAAGCCCCATGAGCGACAACCACGCCCTCTCGGACTATCAAAGCGTCCGCCAACTGGCGATCCGCTCGCTGTTCGAAATCTTCGAGCAGTTCAGCGAAGGCACGGTGATCGTCGACCGCGAGGCACGCATCGTCTGGATCAACCAGCGCTACGCCCAGCGCTTCGGCCTGGACAGCGCCGAGCAAGCCATCGGCCGTCCGGTCGAGCAGGTGATTCCCGGTAGCCTGATGCGTGAGGTGGTCAGCAGCGGCCGGCCGATGCTGCTGGACATTCTCGACATGGCCAAGGACCCGCTGGTGGTGATGCGCATGCCGATCCGCGACGACACCGGCGCGGTGATCGGGGGCATCGGCTTCGCCCTGTTCGACGAGCTGCGCTCGCTCTCACCGTTGCTGACCCGCTACCAGCGCATGCAGGCCGAGCTGGCCTCGACCCGCTCCCTGCTGCAGGCGCGCCAGGCGAAATACAGCTTCGGCCACTTCATCGGTACCAGCCCGGCCAGCCTGGAAGTCAAGCGCCGCGCCCGGCGCGGGGCGACCAGCGACGCCCCGGTACTGCTGCTGGGGGAAACCGGTACCGGAAAGGAGCTGCTGGCCCATGCCATCCATGCCTCCTCGCCACGGGCCGACAAGCCCTTCGTCAGCGTCAACGCCGCGGCGATTCCCGAATCCCTGCTGGAAGCGGAGTTCTTCGGCACCGCTCCGGGCGCCTTCACCGGCGCCGACCGCAAGGGCCGCCCTGGCAAGCTGCAGATCGCCCAGGGCGGAACCCTGTTTCTCGACGAGATCGGCGACATGCCACTGGCGCTACAGAGCAAGCTGCTGCGTGTGCTGCAGGAAAAGGAATTCGAACCGGTGGGTTCCAACGAGATGCTGCGCAGCGACATCCGCCTGATCGCCGCCACCTCCATCGATCTCGATGCCGCCGTGCGCGAGGGGCGCTTTCGCGCCGACCTGTTCTACCGCATCAACGTCCTGCCCATCGAGATTCCACCGCTGCGCGAGCGCCTGGAGGACCTGCCGGCCCTTTGCGAAGCCATACTCGACGGCCTGCGCGACGACCACCAGATGCTCTACGAACTGGACGCCGACGCTCTTGCCCTGCTGGCCCAGCACGCCTGGCCGGGCAATGTGCGCGAGCTGCGCAATCTGCTGGAACGCACCGTGCTGCTTGGCGACCGCCCTCAGCTCGACGCCGCCACGCTGCGCTCGTCCCTCGGTACGTTGCAACCGCTACCGGCAGCGACGAGTGCGCCTTCCGTCACCCTGGCTGCCGGCCAGGATTTCTACGCCGCGCGCGAGGAATTCGAACGCCAGTTGATCCGCAGCGTGCTCGACGAACAGGCCGGCAATGTCGACGCGGCCGCACGGCGCCTGGGGCTGGGCCGTTCGACGCTGTACAAGAAGTTGGCTGCGCTGGGTCTTTCGTCCTGAAACAGAGACAAGTCTCCATATGGAGACAACCAGGACTTCCGCATATGCCCGGGCACTCGGGAGCCAACAGCACGCAATTTGTCTCAATTCGGAGAATAGCGTAGCGCCTCGACAGCCCAAGCTAAAAAATAATTCATATAAATCAATGAGTTACATAACTGGCACGATCCTGGCTATGTCGCTTGCCGCGGCCCTGGCTACATAACCGGCATCACAACAATCGACGCAACCAGCTTCGTCCTGCCGCTCTGGTAGTCCTCAAAACAACAAGAACCACTCGCGGCACCCGTCGCGCCAACTGGAGATCCATTCGATGAGCGTGGTCATCGCCCTTGCGGCCCTCGCCCTGCTGATGCTCGCCGCCTATCGCGGCTACAGCGTGATCCTCTTCGCCCCCATCGCGGCCCTGCTCGCAGTACTGCTGACCGATCCCTCCGCCGTCGCCCCGGCCTTCACCGGGGTGTTCATGGAAAAGATGGTCGGCTTCGTCAAACTCTATTTCCCGGTGTTCCTGCTGGGCGCGGTGTTCGGCAAGCTGATCGAGCTGTCGGGCTTCTCGCGCTCGATCGTCGCCGCCGCCATCCGCCTGCTAGGCACCCGCCAGGCGATGCTGGTCATCGTACTGGTCTGCGCATTGCTCACCTACGGCGGCGTATCGCTGTTCGTCGTGGTGTTCGCGGTCTATCCGTTCGCCGCCGAGATGTTCCGCCAGAGCAACATCCCCAAGCGGCTGATCCCGGCGACCATCGCCCTCGGCGCCTTCACCTTCACCATGGACGCGCTGCCCGGCACCCCGCAGATCCAGAACATCATCCCAACCACTTTCTTCAGCACCAATGGCTGGGCCGCCCCCTGGCTGGGCGTGATCGGCAGCCTGTGCGTGTTCGCCATGGGCATGCTGTTCCTGCGCCGCCAGCTGAACAAGGCCCAGGCCGCCGGCGAAGGCTATGGCAACGACCTGCGCAACGAGCCGGAAACCGCCAGCGACCTGAAACTGCCCAACCCGTTGCTGGCGCTCTCGCCGCTGGTGCTGGTGGGCGGTGCCAACTTGCTGTTCACCCACTGGATTCCACAGCTCTACGGCACGACCCACAGCCTGCAACTGGCCGGCATGGCCGCCCCGGTGACCAGTGACGTCGCCAAGCTGACCGGCATCTGGGCGGTGCAGGCGGCGCTGCTGCTGGGCATCCTGCTGGTGTTGGCGAGCAGTTACCGGGTGATCCGCAGCAAGCTCGCCGAAGGCAGCAAGACCGCCGTTTCCGGTGCCCTGCTGGCGGCGATGAACACGGCTTCGGAGTACGGCTTCGGCGCGGTGATCGCCTCGCTGCCGGGCTTCCTGGTGCTGGCCAACGCACTCAAGAGCATCCCCGACCCGCTGATCAACGAGGCCATCACCGTGACCACCCTCGCCGGCATCACCGGCTCGGCGTCCGGCGGCATGAGCATCGCCCTGGCGGCCATGTCCGAGCAGTTCATCGCTGCCGCCCACGCAGCCGACATTCCGCTGGAGGTGCTGCACCGGGTGGCATCCATGGCCAGCGGCGGCATGGACACGCTGCCGCACAACGGCGCCGTCATCACCCTGCTCGCGGTCACCGGCCTGACCCACCGCGAGGCCTACAAGGACATCTTCGCCATCACCCTGATCAAGACGTTCGCCGTGTTCCTGGTGATCGGCACCTTCTACGCGACCGGCATCGTCTGAGTCCCCTAACACGCAGCCGCCCGCAGGCGGCTGCCGTGACCAACAGGAGAACCCCATGAACCTCAATGGCAAGACCGCCCTGGTCACCGGTTCCACCAGCGGTATCGGCCTGGGCATCGCCCGTCGCCTCGCCGCCGCGGGTGCCAACGTGGTGGTCAACGGCTTCGGCGACATCGACGCGGTGGTGGGCGAGCTCGCCGCCCATGGCGCTCGCATCGGCCATCATGGCGCGGACATGTCCCGACCCGAGCAGATCGCCGAGATGATCGCCTACGTCGAGCGCGAGTTCGGCGCCCTCGACATCCTGGTCAACAACGCCGGCATACAGCATGTCGCCGCGCTGGAAGACTTCCCCGTCGAGCGCTGGAACGCGATCGTCGCCATCAACCTGTCCGCGGTGTTCCACACCACACGCCTGGCGCTGCCGGGCATGCGTCAGCGCGGCTGGGGGCGCATCCTCAACATCGCCTCCACCCACGGACTGGTGGCCTCGGCGGGAAAAAGCGCCTACGTCGCCGCCAAGCACGGAGTCATCGGCCTGACCAAGACCACAGCGCTGGAAACCGCCACCACCGGCATCACCTGCAACGCCATCTGTCCCGGCTGGGTACTGACGCCGCTGGTCCAGCAACAGATCGACGCGCGCATCAGTGCCGGCGCCAGCCCGGAACAGGCGCGCCACGACCTGCTGGCGGAAAAGCAGCCCTCGCTGGACTTCGTCACCCCGGAGCAACTCGGCGAACTCGCGCTATTCCTGTGCAGCGACGCCGCCGCCCAGGTCCGAGGTGCTGCCTGGAACATGGATGGCGGCTGGACGGCTCAATAGTTGTCGATGCCGGAAAGGAAACGCTCTCTACTTCCCATCAAGGCTCCCGCCTGCTGACTCTGGCCTGGATGATTGAATGCCTGCGGCCCGATACCCCCTTCCCTGTGCCGGAGTTGCTGGGCGAGCAGGACCGGAACGGGTTTTGACGCCGGCTGGCTGAAGGTCAAGGCCGGCCTGGCTACCGTCCTGGCGAGCCGCCGCGATGACAGGCTATCGCCCGACCTGATCCACCGCCGCGCCGAGCACAAGAAGAAGAGCGACGGCAAGATCCACCGGCCCCAGGCGGACGAGCGCATCCTTACCGGCGCATTCAAGGAATGCCAGGGACGAAGCCGGGTGCTGCAAAAGCTGGAAGGAAGAGGAGATGCCGGCTTTCCGAGATCCGCGCCTTCTCCCTACCCCTCATAAGCGGGCGGGTAACGACGGGCAGAAGATCGCCGGACATGCCAGGAAGATAGCGCGCGCTATCACCATAAACACCGGGCCGCCCGGCATTCGCCATGACACATTCAGCTCTTGCGCTGGGCCCACGGGGACTCCAGCGACTTCGATGAAAACCGGCATGATCCACAGAGGCTGGGCCCGGGAGGCCATCAACCTCATCTCAAGGCCCCTCTTCGCCGAAGTGGAGGAGGCAGCTCTTCGCTCTGGACCATTCACGACCGTGGACCTCCTGACGGATCGCAGGCGCCGGAGCATGTGCATGCGCAGTTTCCAGAAGGCTTTCCGAGGGGCACCCGCGGTTTCGGGTTCGGCGATCTTCAGGGCTTCGAGCTCCCCGTACGCGCTCCAAGTGGCACTGCCTCACTTCGGTCGCGCCCAGTTTGCGCGTTCACCCCTGCCACAACGCACGCTATGCACCAGAAAGTAGCGCGCCGCCTCTTTCAGGGGCACAGACCGCATGAAAAAGCCAGTCGTAATCGACCTGGGTGCATTGCAGCCTCACTGAAATGGCGGTCTTTAAGAGTTGGCACGGCATTCGCTTCGCCCAATGAGTGCAGGAGTAATCCGGACCACCGGAAAGCGGCACCACAATCTGACAATGGATGACTAGGGTTCCGGCTCGCGCAGCGAGTGACTGGTCCGAGAGTCATCGACCTCCAGCGAGGTTACACGGCGGGACAAAAGCCCGGGAGACGAGAGCGCCACAGTGCCGCCCGACTCCTGCCGCCCGACAACCGACCTGGAGATTGTCCATGCGCAAGCCCCTTCTGACCGCCCTGCTCGCCGCCGGCCTCGCCACTTTCAGCCTCGGCGCCAGCGCCGCCGCGAAGCACAGCTTCAACCTCTGCTGGACCATCTATGCCGGCTGGATGCCTTGGGAATACGCGGCCAGCCACGGCATCGTGGACAAGTGGGCGAAGAAGTACGGCATCGAGATCAAGGTCACCCAGCTCAACGACTACATCGAGTCGATCAACCAGTACACCGCAGGCCAGTTCGACGGCTGCACCATGACCAACATGGACGCCCTGACCATCCCCGCAGCCGGCGGCGTGGACTCCACCGCGCTGATCGTCAGCGACTTCTCCAACGGCAACGACGGCATCGTCCTCAAGGGCGAAGGCAAATCCCTGGCCGACCTCAAGGGCATGAACGTCAACCTGGTGGAACTCTCGGTCTCCCACTACCTGCTCGCCCGCGCGCTGGAAAACGCCCGCCTGACCGAGAAGGACGTGACCACGGTGAACACCTCCGACGCCGACATCGCCGCCGCCTTCAACACCGACGACGTGCAGGCGGTGACCACCTGGAACCCGATGCTCTCCGAAGCCCGCGCCAAGCCGGGCACCACCGAGGTGTTCAACTCCAGCCAGATCCCCGGCGAGATCATGGACATGATGGTGGTCAACAGCGCAGTCCTTAAAGACAACCCGGCACTGGGCAAAGCCCTGACCGGCGCCTGGTTCGAAACCGTCGCGCTGATGCAGGGCGACAGCGCCGAGACCCGCGCCGCGCTGGAACACATGGCCAAGGCCTCGGGCACCGATCTGGCCGGCTACCAGAGCCAGCTCGCCACCACCAAGCTGTTCGCCACGCCGAAGGAGGCCCTGGCCTTCGCCACCAGCCCGAAGCTGCCGGCGACCATGGACAAGGTCGCGGCCTTTTCCTTTGCCCACGGCTTGCTGGGTGAAGGTGCCAAGAGCGCCGAAGCCGTCGGCATGAGTTTCGCGGGCGGCCTCTCCACCGGGGATGCACAGAACCTGAAGCTGCGTTTCGACCCCACCTACGTGCAGATGGCGGCAGAAGGGAAGCTCTGACCTATGCACCGTTTCCCCTCGTAGGGCGAAAACCGCTGGCGGTTATCCGCCGTCCCGACGCCTCGGCGGATAACGCGCTCCGCGTTATCCGCCCTACGAACCGACTGGTACGAAGCATGCGCCTGATCAACCGAACCCCCGACCGCAGTGGCCGCCTGTTCCTGGTGCTGCTGCCCTTCGCCCTGCTGCTGCTCGCCTATTTCACCGGCTCGGCATCGCGGCTTGCGGAGAACCCCAACGACAAGCTGTTGCCCAGCGCCGCGCAGATGGCCGACGCGGTGAACCGCCTGGCCTTCAGCGAAGACAAGCGCACCGGCGAAGTGCTGTTCTGGCAGGACACCGGCGCCAGCCTGCAGCGCCTGGGCGTGGGCCTCTCCATCGCCGCCCTGCTCGGCCTGGTACTGGGCATTGCCGCCGGCAGCGTGCCGCTGTTCGGCGCGCCCCTGTCACCGCTGCTCACGGTGCTGTCGATGATCCCGCCGCTGGCGATCCTGCCGGTGCTGTTCATCGTCTTCGGCCTGGGCGAGTTGTCCAAGGTGGTGCTGATCGTCATCGGCGTCGCACCCTGCATCGCCCGCGACATCGAACAGCGCGCGCGGGAGATCCCCCGCGAACTGCTGATCAAGGCGCAGACCCTGGGCGCCAGCACCTGGACGCTGATCCTGCGCGTGGTGCTGCCGCAACTGATGCCGCGCCTGCTCATCTCCCTGCGCCTGATGCTCGGCTCGGCCTGGCTGTTCCTCATCGCCGCCGAAGCCATCGCCTCCACTGACGGCCTGGGCTACCGCATCTTCCTCGTGCGCCGCTACCTGGCCATGGACGTGATCCTGCCCTACGTCGTGTGGATCACTGCCCTGGCCTGGCTGATGGACTGGGCGCTGCGCGAGCTCACCCGCCGCGCCTTCCCCTGGTACGAAGGAGGCAAGGCATGAGCGAAAAACAGACAGGCAGCTCAGCCAGCGTTGCGAGTGCTGCCGCTTCTTTCATCAGTGTGAAGAACGTCTGGCAGGAGTACGCCGGCAACGTGGTGCTCGAACGCCTCAACCTGGAAGTGCAGGAAGGCGAGTTCTGCACCCTGGTCGGCGCCTCCGGCTGCGGCAAGTCCACCTTCCTGCGCCTGCTGCTCGGCCAGGAGCGCCCCAGCCGCGGCGAACTGCTGCTCAAGGGCCAGCCGTTGCCGGGCGAACCCGACCCGAGCCGTGGAGTGGTGTTCCAGCGCTACTCGGTGTTCCCGCACCTTTCCGTGCAGGACAACGTCGCCCTCGGCCTGGAGCTGCCGCGCTCGCCGCTGCTCGGCCGGCTGTTCGGCGGCGCCAGGCGCGAGGCCCGCGAACAGGCCGCCGCCCTGCTCGAGCGCGTCGGCCTTGGCCATGCGCTGAAGCAGTACCCTAGCGCCCTCTCTGGCGGCATGCAGCAACGCCTGGCCATCGCCCAAGCGCTGGTCATGAAGCCGCGCGTGCTGCTGCTCGACGAACCCTTCGGCGCGCTCGACCCAGGCATCCGCAAGGACATGCACGCCTTGCTGCTGGAGCTCTGGCAGGAAACCCGGCTCACCGTGTTCATGGTCACTCACGACCTGGCCGAAGGCTTCAACCTGGGCACCCGCCTGCTGGTCTTCGACAAGGTCCGCCACGACCCGCAGGCGCCCACCGCCTACGGCGCCCGCATCACCTATGACATCCCGCTCAACGCCGACCGCAAGGCTGCCCGCGCCGCCCTGCCCGAACCGCTCGCCGCGCGCCTGGAAACGGCCGCGCCGCTGATCACGCCGGCCTACTGAGGAGCCCGATATGAACGAACTACGCACCACCCTCTATGAAACAATCGTGCCCGGCGGCGGCCACACTTCCTTCGTGCTCAAGCGTGGCCAGTTGCTGCGCCTGACCGACCTGGAAGGCGGCGGCAACGCCAGCGTGCTGCTATTCAACGCCGCCGAGAAAAGCGAGCGGCTGAACCTGCCCGACAGCCTCAAGTGCCAGCACACCGTCAAGCTCACCGCCGGCCACTGCCTGTACTCGGACATGGGACGCGTGCTCGCCGCCATCACCGCCGACAGCTGCGGTTGGCACGACAGCCTTGGCGGCGTGCTGAACGCCGCCGAAGTGCAGGAGAAGTACGGCCAGGGCCGCTACCAGGAGCTGCGCAACGGCTTCTTCCGCAACGGCGCGGACAACCTGCTGGTGGAAATGGGCAAATGGGACATGCGTCTGCAGGACCTGTTGATGTGCCTGAACCTGTTCAGTCGCGTGGATGTCGACGCCGACGGCTGCTTCCGCTTCGCGACGGGCAACTCCAGAGCTGGCGACTACGTCGAGCTCTACGCGCCGATGGACACCCTCGTGGTGCTCACCGCCCTGCAACACCCCATGGATCCGAACCCGCAATACGCGCCCAAACCCATCGGCCTGACCTGGCAGCAGGTCGCGTCCGACGGCATCAGCGTGCTCTGCCGCACCTCGCGCCCGGAGAACGGCCGCGGTTTCCACAACACCGAACGCCTGTTCATCTGAGGAGCGCGGACATGCCCATCGTCCCCAGCGACAAACACCCCGAAGCCTGCATCTCGCGCACCCTGATACCCGCCGGCGAGCCCAGCCTCACCGAACTGAAAGCCGGACAGACCCTGCGCATCCTCGACCTGGAAGGCAACCAGGCGGTGGACACCCTGTTCTTCAGCGCCGCCAACCCGCGCGAGCGCTACGACGTGCAGCGCACCCTGCGCAAACAGGGTCAGGTCTATCTCAGCGCCGGCAGCGTGCTCTGGTCCAACCTCGGCAACCCGATGCTGAGCATCGTCGCCGACACCTGTGGCCGCCACGACACCCTGGGCGGTGCCTGCGCCCAGGAAAGCAATACCGTGCGCTATGCCCTGGACAAGCGCTACATGCACAGCTGCCGCGACAACTTCCTGCGCGCCAGCCTGCACGACGGACGCCTCTCCAAGGCCGACATCGGCCACAACATCAACTTCTTCATGAACGTGCCGGTCACCGCCGAAGGCGGCCTGACCTTCGAGGACGGCATTTCCGGCGCAGGCAAGTACGTCGAACTGCTCGCGCACATGGACGTCATCGTCCTGATCTCCAACTGCCCGCAGCTCAACAACCCCTGCAATGGCTGGAACCCGACGCCGGCGGAGTTGCTGGTATGGAACTGACCGTGCGCCTGCGCCGCTGGCTGTGGCTGCTTTGCCGGAGCCGCAGCGCCCAGTGCAGCCCCACGCTTCGCCAGCCCTCGAACCAGGACGAATCCGCCCTGTAGAACCGTTTCGGCGCCGCGGACGACCCTGGCGCACACCGAATGACGGCGGGACGACCCGCCACTCCATGGGGACTTCCTCATGTTCGACAAACTCCTGATCGCCAACCGCGGCGCCATCGCCTGCCGCATCCTGCGCACCCTCCACGCACTCGACGTGAAAGGCGTGGCTGTCTACTCCGAGGCCGACGCCGCCAGCCTGCACCTCCAGCAGGCCGACCAGGCCATCAGCCTCGGCGAAGGCCCGGCGTCCAGCACCTACCTGGTGGTCGAGAAAATCCTCGCGGCCGCCCGCGCCAGCGGCGCCCAGGCCGTCCACCCCGGCTACGGCTTCCTCTCGGAAAACGCCGCCTTCGCCGAAGCCTGCGAAGCCGCCGGCATCGCCTTCGTCGGCCCGACGCCGGAGCAACTGCGCCTGTTCGGCCTCAAACACACCGCCCGTGCCCTGGCCCGCGAACAGGGCGTGCCGATGCTCGAAGGCACCGACCTGCTGCCCGACCTCGAAGCCGCCCTGCTCGCCGGTGAACAGGTCGGCTACCCGGTGATGCTCAAAAGCACCGCCGGCGGTGGCGGCATCGGCATGCGCGTGTGCCGCTCGGCGGACGAGCTGCGCGACGCCTTCGACGCAGTGAAGCGCCTGGGGCAGAACAACTTCAGCGACTCTGGCGTATTCATCGAGAAGTACATCCAGCGCGCCCGCCACCTGGAAGTGCAGGTGTTCGGCGACGGTCAGGGGGAAGTGATCGCTCTCGGCGTGCGCGATTGCTCGGTGCAGCGGCGCAACCAGAAGGTGCTGGAAGAAACCCCGGCGCCCAACCTGCCCGCCGGCATGGCGGAGCAGCTCTGCGCAGCGGCGATCCAACTGACGAAAGCCGTCAGCTACCGCAGCGCCGGCACCGTGGAATTCGTCTACGACAGCGAGGCGCAGCGCTTCTACTTCCTCGAAGTGAACACCCGCCTGCAGGTGGAGCACGGCGTCACCGAGCAGGTCTGGAGCGTCGACCTGGTGCGCTGGATGATCGAGCTGGCCGCCGGCGACCTGCCGCCGCTGGCCGAACTGGCCGCTACGCTGCAACCCACCGGTCACGCCATCCAGGCACGGCTGTACGCGGAAGACCCGGGCCGCGACTTCCAGCCCTGCCCCGGCCTGCTCACCGCCGTGCAGTTCCCGCCGGCAGATGGCAAGGCGCTACGCATCGATACCTGGGTCGAGGCCGGCTGCGAGATTCCGCCCTGGTTCGACCCGATGATCGCCAAGCTCATCGCCTGGGCACCGACCCGCGAGCAAGCCAGCGCCGGTCTCGACCGCGCGCTGGCCGACAGCCTGCTCTACGGCGTGGAATGCAACCGCGACTACCTGCGGCAGATCCTCGCAGACGCGCCGTTCGCCAGCGGCTCACCCTGGACGCGCTGCCTGGAAGGCCTGCGCTACCGCGCCCACACCTTCGAAGTACTCAGCGCCGGCACCCAGACCAGCGTGCAGGACTACCCCGGCCGCCTCGGCTACTGGGCCGTGGGTGTGCCGCCATCCGGGCCGATGGACGACCGCGCGCTGCGCCTGGGCAACGTCCTGCTGGGTAACCCCGAAGGCGCCGCCGCGCTGGAAATCACCATGAGCGGTCCGAGCCTGCGCTTCAACACCGACGCGGTGGTCGCGATCACCGGCGCGGCTTTGCCGGTCCTGCTCGATGGCATCGAACAGCCAATGAATACCGCGCTATTCATCGCCGCCGGCTCGACGCTGAGCTTGGGCACCGTCGGCGGCGCCGGCGCACGCAGCTACCTGTGCCTGCGCGGCGGCCTGCAAGTGCCGGACTATCTGGGCAGCAAGAGCACCTTCACCCTCGGTCAATTCGGCGGCCACGGCGGCCGCGCCCTGCGCGCGGGCGACGTGCTGCACCTCGCCGCACTGGAAGACACCAGCCACGGCGCCAGCCTGCCGCCGCCGCTACGCACCGAGCTGCCAGACATGCGGCAGATCCGCGTGATCTACGGCCCCCACGGCGCGCCGGAATACTTCACCCCGGCCTACATCGAGACCTTCTTCGCCACCGACTGGGAAGTGCACTTCAACTCCAGCCGCACCGGCGTGCGCCTGATCGGCCCGAAGCCGGAATGGGTGCGCGAGAGCGGCGGCGAGGCCGGCCTGCACCCCTCGAACATCCACGACAACCCCTACGCCATCGGCGCGGTGGACTTCACCGGCGACATGCCGGTCATCCTCGGCCCGGATGGCCCGAGCCTGGGCGGCTTCGTCTGCCCGGTGACGGTGATCGAGGCCGACCTCTGGCAGCTCGGCCAGCTCAAGGCCGGGGACAAGGTGCGCTTCGTGCCGGTGGATATCGCCACTGCCCGCAAGTTGGCAGCCTTTCGCAGGAGCGGGCTTGCTCCTGCACAAGCAGCGGCGAACATCAGCGCCGCCGGTTTCCCCTCATCCCGACCCGCTCCCGCAGGGAGCGGGGGAGAGGGCGGCCCTCGCGCACAATTCACCTCCCCCATCGTCCTCGACCTCGGCCAGGACGACACACGCCTGGTCGCGCGCCTCTCCGGTGACACCCACCTGCTGCTGGAAATCGGCCAACCCGAGCTCGACCTCGTGCTGCGCTTCCGCGCCCACGCCCTGATGCAGGCGCTGGAGACGATGCACCTCGCCGGCGTGATCGACCTCACCCCCGGCATCCGCTCGCTGCAGGTGCACTACCAGCCGGAAACCCTGCCGCTGGAGAACCTGCTGGAAATCGTCTCCGGCCTGTGGGATGCCGTGTGCGCCGCGCAAGACCTCAAGGTACCGTCGCGCATCGTCCACCTGCCGCTGTCCTGGGACGACCCCGCCTGCCAGTTGGCCATCGAGAAATACATGACCACCGTGCGCAAGGAAGCGCCCTGGTGCCCGAGCAACCTGGAGTTCATCCGCCGCATCAACGAACTGCCGGACCTGGAAGCGGTGTACCGCACCGTGTTCGAGGCCAGCTACCTGGTGATGGGCCTGGGCGACGTCTACCTCGGCGCGCCGGTGGCCACGCCGCTGGACCCACGCCACCGCCTGGTGACCACCAAGTACAACCCCGCGCGCACCTGGACAGCGGAGAACTCCGTGGGCATCGGCGGCGCGTACCTGTGCGTCTACGGCATGGAAGGTCCCGGCGGCTACCAGTTCGTCGGCCGTACCCTGCAGATGTGGAACCGCTACCGCGAGGTCGCCGCATTCGACGGCAAGCCGTGGCTGCTGCGCTTTTTCGACCAGATCCGCTTCTACCCGGTGTCGGCGGACGAACTGCTGCACATCCGCCGCGACTTCCCGCTGGGCCGCTACCCGCTGCGCATCGAGGAAAGCGAGTTGCGCCTGGGGGACTACCAGGCCTTCCTCGCCGAGGAAGCCGACAGCATCGCCGCCTTCCGCCGCCACCAGCGCACCGCCTTCGATGCCGAGCGCGAGCGCTGGATCGCCTCCGGCCAGGCGCATTTCGAGAGCGAGGAAGCCGCTGTCGACAACAGCGAGGACGCCCCGCTCGGCGCCGGCCAGCACGCCATCGAAAGCCATATCGCCGGCAATCTCTGGCAGGTGCAGGTGGAGGCCGGCGCCAGTGTGAAGGCCGGCGACATCCTGGTGATCCTCGAATCCATGAAGATGGAAATCCCCCTCACCGCCCCGCGCGACGGCGTGGTGCGCGAAGTGCGCGTGCAGCCCGGCTCGCCGGTGCGTGCCGGGCAGCGGGTGGTGGTGATGGAGGAGGCTTGAGCCCTGGAAAACCCCTCTCCCTAACCCTCTCCCTGAAAGGAAGAAGGGACTGTTCGGAGCGGGGTTGAAGCGTTGATTCATCCTGCAACCACGGCCTGTCCGTGGTTTGAAACCGACACCGCACCGGACCGTTCTTCCCCCTCTCCCTTCAGGGAGAGGGCCGGGGAGAGGGTATCCGCCCAGCACAGGAATACCGACCATGCCCCACACCTTCGACCTGCGCCTCGCCACTCTGCGCACTGCGTACCGCGAAGGCCGCACCACGCCGCGCCAGCTGATCGCCGAGCTGCGCGCCAAGGCCGCCGCGCTGAACCCGGACTACCACCTGTTCATCCACCTGCTGACGCTGGACGAGCTGGAACCCTACCTCGCCGCGCTGGACGACAAGTCCCCGGATAGCCTGCCACTCTTCGGCATCCCCTTCGCCATCAAGGACAACATCGACCTTGCCGGCATCCCCACCACCGCCGCCTGCCCGGCGTTCGCCTACGCGCCGGAGAATTCCGCGACGCTGGTGCAGCAACTGGTCGACCTGGGCGCCATCCCACTGGGCAAGACCAACCTCGACCAGTTCGCCACCGGCCTCAACGGCACCCGTTCGCCCTACGGCGAATGCCGGAACAGTGTGCTGCCGGACTATCCGTCGGGCGGCTCGAGCGCCGGTTCCTCGCTGGCCGTGGCGCTGGGCGTGGCGAGCTTCGCCCTGGGCACCGACACCGCCGGCTCCGGCCGTGTGCCGGCGGCGCTCAACGGTTTGCTGGGGCTCAAGCCGAGCAAGGGACTGCTGTCCAACCACGGCTTGCTGCCGGCCTGCCGCACGCTGGACTGCATCACCTACTTCACGGCCAGCGCCGCCGAGGCCAGCGAACTGTTCGCCCTCACTGCTCGGCTCGATCCGCAGGATGGCTATAGCCGCGCCAACCCGGCCTGGAATGACGCCAGCGCCTTCGGTGCACCCGGGCCGTTCCGCTTCGGCGTGCCGCGCGCCGATCAGCTG
This sequence comes from Pseudomonas lalkuanensis, assembly GCF_008807375.1. NCBI lineage: Bacteria > Pseudomonadati > Pseudomonadota > Gammaproteobacteria > Pseudomonadales > Pseudomonadaceae > Metapseudomonas > Metapseudomonas lalkuanensis. The sequence continues at coordinate 3,723,615 of NZ_CP043311.1, forward strand.
GAATTCTTCGGCTGCCACGAAGGCCCGGAGCTGTTCGGCAAGGCCCTGGAGCAACTCAAGGCGCTGGGCGGCGAGGCGCGGGAAATCGACTTCGCGCCCTTCCTCGAAGCTGCGCGCCTGCTCTACGAAGGTCCGTGGGTCGCCGAGCGCTACAGCGTGGCCGGCGACCTGATCGAGCGTGACCCGCAGGCGGTGCTGCCAGTGATCCGCGACGTGCTGGCGAATGCACCCGGTGCATCCGCCGTGCAGGCGTTCCGCGCGCAATACCGGTTGCAGGAGCTCAAGGCGCAGTGCGACGCGATCCTCGCCGATCTGGACTGCGTGCTGACGCCCACCATCGGCCGTCCGGTGACGCTGGACGAACTGCACGCCGAACCGGTGAAGCGCAATGCCGAGCTGGGCTACTACACCAACTTCATGAACCTGCTGGACTACGCCGCCGTCGCCGTGCCCAGCGCCCTCATGGACAACGGACTGCCCTGGGGCGTGACGCTGTTCGGCCGCACCTTCACCGACCAGTACCTGCTCAGCGTGGCCGACGCCCTGCAGCGCCAGCACGACCTTCCGCTGGCCGGCGGCAATCCGGTCTGGCCGGCCACTTCCGCCAACGCCGCGCGCAACGACCGCGCGCGCCTGGTCGTCTGCGGCGCGCACCTGGACGGCCTGGCGCTGAATTGGCAACTGCGCCAGCGCGGGGCCCGCCTGCTGCGCGCCACCCGCAGCGCACCGAGCTACAAACTCTACGCCCTGGCCGGCGGGCCGCCGCTTCGCCCCGGCATGCTGCGCGTGGCCGAAGGCGGCGTGGCCATCGAGGTGGAAGTCTGGGAACTGCCCAGCGCCGAACTGGGTTCCTTCCTCACCGGCATCCCGGCGCCGCTGGGGCTGGGCAAGGTCCAGCTGGAGGACGGCAGTTGGGAGACCGGCTTCATCTGCGATGCATGGGGACTGGATGGTGCCGAGGACATCAGCCACTTCGGTGGCTGGCGGGCGTGGTTAACAAGCCGCGGGTAACTCCACGACCGCTCTCGATGTGTCGAAGTCGTCGCCCACGAGTCATTGCCGGGACTGGTTGCTCGCTCGAATGTCGCGCCGTCACTGGCTAAACCGGGGCCAACTGACAGCGCATCAGCTGGCATGCAACAGAAGTGATGCCCCTCGGCAAGGCTGCCCAGATCGTTGCCAGCGAAGCCTGGGCGCTCGATCCGGGTGGACTTGCCGGGGGACGCCTTGCGCCGTTCCCCGGTGGGCCGCTGCCCGCTCTCAACCCGGCGAGGTGTCGATTTCCTGCCCTTCGAGCGGGGTGTATACGCGCCTGACTCACCAATCAGGTGGAGGCTGTTTTCCGGGGCGGAGATTTCCGTGACGCCCTGCGATGGGTACAGCGGGCCATCAACGTTGAAGTCCCGCCACCACGATGACGCACCGGGCCAAGCGTGCCCTAGTGGGTAGTGCGCAAGCTGCTGCCAGCACATGCGCCCTCTCTCATCAACACGCTTGTTGAGAGAAATTGGCAACACAAAACTTCTACAAGCCCCGTTGACTTGTACAAATTTCGCGTTAGGCTCCTGAAAAAGTTGTACAAGAATTCACTTTGTACAAGTATTCGGGGCGCCAAGAATGCCTGACTTCTTGCAATGCTTCGCGCAATCGTTCTCCACGTTGGATGCTAGCAGCCTGGGCGCTCTCGACGAGTTGTACGCTCCGGATGTGCAGTTCCGTGATCCGCTGCACAGCCTGAATGGTCTTCCCGCGCTGCGACGCTACTTCGGGCAGATGTACGCCAGCGTCGAGGACCTGCATTACGAATTCCACGGATTCGACGAAGTCGGCCCCGGTCGAGGCTACCTTCGCTGGACCCTGCGCTTTCGTCACCCACGCTTGGGCGGAGGTGAAGTCATCCGGCTGGAAGGCTGCAGCTACCTGCTATGGCAGGAGCGGGTTTACCTGCACCAGGACTACTTCGACGCCGGGGCACTGCTCTATGAACATTTGCCATTGCTGGGGCGGCTGATTGCCTGGCTCAAGCGGAGGCTCGCATGAGTCGCGTCTGGCTGACGGGCGGCAGCAGCGGCATCGGCGCGGCCCTGGCGGAAATCCTGCTGGAAGAAGGCCACCGACTGGCCTTGAGTGCCCGCCAGATCATGCCCCTGCAGGCGCTGGCGACGCGCTTTCCCAACCAGGTCCTGCTCGTCACTGGCGATATCAACGAGCGGCAGCAGGTGATGGAGATAGGCCGGCGCATCAAGGACTCCTGGGGCGGCCTCGACATGGTGATCCTCAATGCCGGCACCTGCGAGTATCTGGAGCCTGGGCACTTCGACGCTGAACAGGTGGAGCGCGTGGTTCGCACCAACCTGTTCGGCACCAGCCACTGCGTGCAGGAGGCGTTGCCTCTGCTTCGTTGCGGCGAGCGCCCGCACCTCGTAGTCGTTTGCAGCGCGGTAACCTGGTTGGCGCTACCGCGCGCCGGTGCCTATGGCGCATCCAAGGCGGCGCTGCGCTACCTGGTCGAGTCCCTGCGCATCGACCTTGCCGCAGAAGGTATCGACGTGACCCTGGTCAGCCCCGGCTTCGTCGACACCCCGCTCACCCGACGCAACGACTTTCCCATGCCCATGTGCTGGTCAGCGCAGCGTGCAGCCAGACGCATCGCCGATCGCCTGCGCAAACGGCCCCTCGAGATCACCTTTCCCCTCCCCTTCATTCTTGCCATCCGGCTGCTCGGTGGCCTTCCGGCGCGCTGGCGCCTGGCCCTGGGGCGACGTCTGGCACGACCACCACGAATGGACTGAAACGTGCGCATCGCAATCATCGGCAGCGGTATATCTGGACTTACCTGTGCGCACTTGCTGGCGCGCCGCAATCACGTGACGGTGTTCGAGGCCAGCGACTGGATCGGCGGCCACACCCACACGGTCGATGTCCAATGCCAGGGCCGCAGCTACGCGGTGGACACCGGATTCATCGTGTTCAACGACTGGACATACCCGAACTTCATTCGTCTGTTGGAGCAGCTGGGGGTGGCCTCTCGGCCTACCGAGATGAGTTTTTCGGTGCATGACCCTGCCGGTGGCATCGAGTACAACGGACGCGATCTGTCCAGCCTCTTCGTGCAACGCCGCAATCTGATTTCACCGGGTTTCTGGGGGATGCTGTACGACATCCTGCGCTTCAACCACCAGGCTCCTGGCTGTTTCCACGAAAGGCGCATCGCCCCAGAGACCCCGCTTGGCGAGTACCTGCGCATGCGTGGCTACGGGCGGCGTTTCATCGAGCACTACATCATTCCGATGGGCTCGGCCATCTGGTCGATGTCACGGACGCAGATGCTGGATTTCCCGCTGCAGTTCTTTGTGCGCTTCTTCCATAACCACGGTTTGCTTTCCATTGGCGACCGCCCGCAATGGAGGGTGATCGAAGGCGGATCACGCAGCTATATCGAGCCGCTGTGTGCCGGTTTTCGCGCGGGCCTGCGAGTGGGTTGTCCGGTGCAGCGAGTCTGCCGGGACGCCGACGGTGTGCGGGTGCTCAGTGCCACGGGATGGGAGCGCTTCGACAAGGTGGTGTTCGCCTGCCACAGCGATCAGACCCTGTCGCTACTGGAGACCCCGAGCCAGCCTGAGCGCAAGGTACTTGGTGCCCTGACGTACGCCAGCAACGAGGTGCTCCTGCACACCGACGAGCGTCTGCTGCCTCGGCGGCGCAAAGCCTGGGCCAGCTGGAACTATCGACTTGGTGGCCCACCTGACTCGCCGGCGACGCTGACCTACAACATGAATATCCTGCAAGGCCTGGACGCTCCGGTGACCTACTGTGTGAGCCTCAACCAGGGCGCTGCGGTCGACCCGTCACGGGTGCTGGCTCGTTTCGAGTATGCGCACCCCCAGTACACCCAGGCCGCGATCGCCGCTCAAGCCTGCCAGCAAAGCCTGCAAGGTCACCAGCACAGCTATTTCTGCGGCGCTTACTGGGGCAATGGCTTCCACGAGGATGGCGTGGTCAGCGCGCTGAAGGTCGCCGCTCATTTCGGTGAAAAGCTGTGAACAGCGGCCTCTACCGTGGTTGGATCAGCCATCGGCGCTTTGCGCCCTTCCCGCACAGTTTCCGATACCCCATTGGCATGCTTTACCTGGACCTTGCGGAGCAAGAGCGGGTATTGAGCATATCTCGCCTTCTGCGCCCGCAGCGCCTGGCGCCGCTATGCTGGCGCGAGCGCGACTACCTGCCGGCCTGGACTCGCACTGGCGTTCCCCTGTCCGAGGCCGTGCGGGCATTGCTGCGCGACGCCCTGGGCGATGCTCCCCGGGGCCCCATCCATTTACTGACGCAGCCACGTAACTGGGGCCTGTCGTTCAATCCGGTGAGTTTCTACTTCTGCCACGACGATATCGGCCGCCTGGCGGCGATCGTCTGCGAGGTAAGCAATACGCCCTGGCGCGAACGCCACCATTACGTGCTGCCCGTTCACCCCGGAGAGCCTCAGGCGCTCGGGGTGGCGAAGGCCTTCCACGTCTCGCCCTTCCTGCCGCGAGACATGGATTACCGCATGCGTTTCCGGGTCACGGGGCCGGACCTTCGCGTGCACATGGAGAACTGGCGCGATGGCGAAAAACTGTTCGAGGCCTGCCTCAGCTTGCAGCGCCAGGCACTCGACGCCGCAGGTCTGCGCCGCTACGTGCTGGCGTTCCCGTGGATGTCGCTGCGTACCCTGACCGCCATCTACTGGCAGGCCCTGCTGCTGCTGCTCAAAGGCACTCCCTTGCACGCTCATCAGTCCAGCGAGCGCCACCTGAGCGTCGGCCAACCCGCTACCGAGGATTCAACGCATGTCCGATCCGACTCTGAGCGCTAGCAAAGCCGGCAACCTGGTCCCGTTCGCAGGCGGCCTTTTCAGGCAGGTCGTGCTCGCCCAGTTGCGTCGTCTGTGCCATGGTCACCTGCGGATACAGCTTCGCGGTGAACAACTGGGCTTCGGCGATCCAGCCAGCTCGCTGCAAGCCCAGGTCGAGATCCTGGATGAGGCGGCCTGGGGCCTGGTTGCCAGCAATGGCTCGATCGGCGCCGGCGAGGCTTACATCCTGGGTTACTGGCGCAGCCCCGACCTGGCAGCAGTAACCCGCCTGTTCGTCGCCAACCTTGCGGTGCTGGACGCCATGGAAGGCGGCCTGGTGCGACTGGGGCGTCCGATGCTGCGCCTGATGCACTGGCTCAATCGCAACAGCCGAAGAGGTGCACGCCGCAACATCATGGCGCACTACGATCTGGGCAACTCCCTGTTCGAACGCTTGCTCGATCCCACCATGATGTACTCCGCGGCCATGTTCGAAAGCCATGAGCAGAGCCTGGAAGAGGCTCAGTTGAACAAGCTCGCACGCATCTGCCGCAAGCTCGACCTGCGCCCGGGCGACCACTTGCTGGAGATCGGGACCGGCTGGGGCAGCCTGGCACTTTATGCGGCCAGCCATCATGGTTGCCAGGTGACCACCACCACCCTGTCGCAAGAGCAGTACGAGCACACCGTTCGGCGTGTCGAAGCTCAGGGCATGCAGCAGCGCATACGTGTGTTGCGCAAGGACTACCGGGATCTCGAAGGGCGCTATGACAAGCTGGTGTCCATCGAGATGATCGAAGCGGTCGGCCATCGCTACCTCCCAGAGTATTTCCGTCGTTGTGCCGGGCTGCTCAAGGAAGACGGGCTGATGCTGCTGCAAGCCATCACCATCCGTGACCAGCGCTACGAGCTGGCCCGCCGTTCGGTCGACTTCATCCAGCGCTACATCTTCCCTGGCGGCGCCCTGCCCTCGCTGACCAGTCTGCTGCAGACGGCCAGCGCCGAGACACAGCTCAACCTGTTGCACATGGAAGACTTCGGCGCGCACTACGCACGTACCCTGAGACTCTGGCATGACAACCTGCGGCAATCGCGCCAGGCACTGCTGGAGCTCGGCTACGACGAGGCCTTCCAGCGCCTCTGGGAGTTCTACCTCTGCTACTGCGAAGGCGGCTTCGAAGAGCGCGCCATTGGCGTTGCCCAATTGCTCTGGGCTGGCCCGGCCTATCGAGGCGTCCCCCTGGCGGAGCGGCTGTAGGCCAGGCCATGGGGCGGGCCTGGCTGCTAGGCAACGCGCTGTGGCTGCAACTGGGCTGGTGGGGTTGCGTGCTCGGCTCCCAGTCAACCTGGTTGCTGCTCGCGGTCGCCACCGGGCTGATCGCGCATCTGGCCCTCTGCCCCCTCCCCCGGGCGGAGACCGGTGCATTGTGGCGGGTGGCGGTGGTTGGCTGTGCCATGGACAGCGCGCTTGGCGCGTCCGGTGTATTCGACTTCGGCCAGGCCCCCCTCCCGATCTGGCTTGTACTGCTCTGGCTGGTATTTGCCTGCGGCCTGCGCCACAGCCTCGCCTGGGCGGCGCGGCCAGCCTGGCGGGCCATGCTGCTCGGGGGGATCGGCGGTCCACTGGCCTACTGCGCAGGCGCGCCATTGGCCGAGGTGTCGCTGCCGATGGGCGTCGCTGGCACGGCCCTGGTGCTGGCACCGCTATGGGCGCTCTGGATGCCCCTGGCCTTTCGCCTGGCGGGTACGCGCTGAACGACGGCAGCGCTCCGAGCAGTAGCGAACGTCACCCCAGCAGCGCTTCCAGCGTCGCCGCCAGAGGAATGGCCGCCCGCAGACCGGACACAGTTTGCTCGGCAGCTCAGTTCTCCTCACAGGGCGTCTCCCGCATCCAGCCGCGCCAACAGCTCCTCTCCGCGCAACCAGAGAGCCTGGCGGTGCGCCTCATCCATGTTCCGCAGGTTGCGGTAGACCAGGGCCATACGCGGGTTCTCCCCCAAGCGTTCGCAGTGGCGCATGAGGAAGTGCCAGTACAGCGCATTGAACGGGCAGGCCAGCGGCCCCGTGGCCTCCCCTACCCGGTAGCGGCATTGCGCGCAGTAGTTGGACATGCGCTGGATGTAGCGACCGCTGGCGCAATAGGGTTTGGAGCCCAGGTAGCCTCCATCGGCATGCATGACCATGCCCAGGGTGTTCGGCAGCTCTACCCAGTCGAAGGCATCCAGGTAGACCGCCAGGTACCACTCGCAGATGGCCTTGGGGGCGATGCCGGCGAGCAGCGCGAAGTTGCCGGTCACCATGAGCCGCTGTATGTGATGGGCGTAACCCAGCTCGAGGGTCTGGCCGATCGCCTGGGCCATGCAGCGCATATCCGTGGCGCCCGTCCAGTAGAACTCCGGCAATCGGCGTTGATTGCCGAATGCGTTGAGTTCGGCATATTCCGGCATTCGCAGCCAGTAGATGCCACGCACGTACTCGCGCCAGCCGATCAGTTGGCGGATGAACCCCTCCGCGGCATTCAGCGGCACCTGCTTTCGGCGATAGGCTGCCTCCACATCCGCACACAGTTGGCGCACATCGAGCAAGCCGATGTTCAGCGCAGCGCTGATCCTCGCATGGAAAAGAAAAGGCTCTCCACTGGCCATGGCGTCCTGGTAATCGCCAAAGGCAGCCAGGGAGAAGTCGAGGAAGTGTTGCCACAGGAGCTGCGCATCAGCATGGGTCACCGGGTAGTCGAAGGTTTCCAGGCGACCATAGTGGTCGCTGAATCTGCTCCGCACCAGCGCCAGCACCTCCCGGGTAATGGCATCGGATTCGAAACGCGGCGGGAATGGGCCACGCAGGCCACGCGGCAGCGTCTTGCGATTGTCCGCATCAAGATTCCAGGTCCCTCCCAGCGGGCTGCCGTCCGCTTCCAGCAGGAGTCCGGTACGCTTGCGCATCCCGCGGTAGAAGTGCTCCATCCGCAAATGTTCACGGTCCCCCGCCCAGCGCGCGAACGCCTCCCGTGAGCACAGGAAGCGGCGGTCGGGGTGCCAGGTCAGCGACACGCCGCAATCCTTGAGCGCCTGTTCCAGGCGCCACTCACCGCATTCGGTGATGTGCGCCTCCCTGGCCTCCAGAATCGCCATCCAGCGATGCAGTTCGCCGGGCAGGCTGCCGCTATTGCCGGCGTCGTCCAGGCGTACGTAGATCACCCGCCAGCCACGCTGGCGCAGCGCGTCGGCGAAGTGCCGCATGGCGCTGAAGATCAACGCGATCTTCTGCGGATGGTGAGAAACATAACGCGCCTCGGCTTCTACCTCGGCCATCAGCACTGCGTCCTGCCGAGGATCCAGGGTGTCGAACAGGCTCAGGTCGAATGACAGCTGGTCACCCAGCACGAGGCCGATCCGGCGAGCAGGCCGGGCCCCGCCTCCTGCTGCGGGGTCAGGCTGCAACCGGTGGCCGGCGGCACCCTCCAGCGCTTTCAGATTCATGCGTGCTCCACCGTTACCAGGGCAGACGCTCGCCGTCGTAGGCATAGAATCCGCCGCTCTCGGCGGGCCCAAGGCGGTCGACAAGGCTCAGCAGATCCACTGCCGCCTGATGCGCAGGGCGCGCCAGCGCCGCGCCTCGAAACGGCTCGGACAGCCGGGAAACAACCGTCCCCGGATGCAGGCTGAACAGACATGCCTGGGGCCGGCTGCGGCCCAACTCGATGGCGGCGGTCTTCACCAGCATGTTCAATGCTGCCTTTGACGCACGGTAGGCGTACCAGCCACCCAGGCGGTTGTCGCCGATGCTCCCCACCTTCGCAGAAAGCATGGCCATCTTTCCCCGGGCGTGCAGCAATGGCAGGAAATGCCGCAGTACCAGCGCAGGCCCGAGCGCATTGACCTGGAACACGGCCTGCAAGGTCTGCGCCTCAAGGGCGGCCAGGGACTTTTCCGGCTGCACGCCCGAACGATGCAGCAGGCCGGCTGAGTGAAGGATCAACTGATAGGGCCCTTCCGCTGTAAGCGCGGCGGCAGCCAGGGCGATACTCGAGGGGTCTTCCAGATCAAGCGCGGGCGAACTTCCACGCCCCAGCTCCCGCACGGCGGCGCAGCGCGGGTCCTCGCGCAGCAGCTCGCAGAAGGCGCTACCCAATGCCCCACTCGCTCCGATCACCAGGGAGCGGTATCCGTGATCCATCGAATGAAGGCTCAGCGTTTCTCTCATCCGCCCGGCCCTCCTGCCGGTTGACAGACGAACAAGGTCACGCGGCCCGGTTCCATGCTCAGTCGGTAGTGCCTTCGCCATGCATCGGGCAAGCGACTCATTCGGCTGCGACCTCAAGACCCAGCAGCTGGCGTCGCAGTTCGGGATTGCGCGTGCGCGGGTCTAGCCAGATTGCAAAAAAGGCCCGGGCGAAGTCCGGATCTGCCACCTCCCGGCTCAATCGCCCATTCACATAGAAGCGACACCCCTGGCCCGGCATGTACAGCCCCGTGATGCTCTGGCCGGGGACCACATCGACAAAGGCTTCGTGCATTTCGTGGGCCCAACGCGCCAAGCGATCCCGGGGGAGCCCTTCACCACCTAACCTGCGCATTTCCTCCAGGCTGACCTCCACCAGATCGCCACGCTTGATCTCACGCCGGTAGGTCAGTTCCAGGGCGAAGGGGTTGTCCAGCGTTGGCCTGGCGTTTGGGCTCCAGAGTCTCGCTTCGTAGATTGAAAAGCCGAACCATTTGAACTGGCCAGTGCCGACAGCACGTGCACCGGGCAGATCTTCGCGCCAGTCCGCCAGCGCCGCTGCCGTGCTCAGCGAGAGCACCAAGGACAGGGAACTGACCTTGCGCGCCCCGCGCTTGAGCAACCAGCCAAGTGCCACCATGCGACTCCCCTGCTTGAAATGGCGACATGCCGAAATAGTTGTACAAAAACACTATATGTACAACTTATTTCGCTATTCAGCGCGGCAGGAGACGGAGCGTTTGCGGGCGCCAGGTGAGGTCGCCAGACAGGTCATCCGGCGCGGTGATCAATAGATCGATTGACGAACTCGACGACATGGCTTGGCGGGTGAATGCCGACCAGCCCATGTACATCAGTCACGATTGCGGTATTCGATCGGCCCCCGCTCGTACCCGCCGGCATTACCACGAATGTGACCGATACCGGGAAATGGCAGGAGGGCGACGCCCGACAGACGTCTCTCAACCACTGCCGATTCGAACTGCCGTTCGCCTCGCCGACACGCGCCATTACCCTGTCTATGCCTGGTCTGCGCCGTTGCCTGCAAGGCCGCGAACCTGACCGAGGTCCAAGACCATTACGCAGGCCAAGGCGCGTTGCTCACGCGCCTCAGCATGGCCATGGCTTGCTCATGGCGGCTCTCACGCCTGGTACTTGCACGCAAGGTTCGCCTCCACCTGTTTCATGCCTCATCCACATGATCGATGGTGCCCAGGATCTGCTCGGGTGAGCCCAGCGCCGGGGCCATGGTCCAGCGCTCAACACGGTCATTGCCGATTCGCAGCATGCCGGAGTGCGAATTCTTGTCCCGATCCACTTCAGGCTCAGGATCGTAAAAGCCAAGACTGACTCGCACCTGTTCAATGTCCGCGGGTGCCCCCGTCAGGAACCACCAGCCGGGCCCCACGCCGTGCCGCTTGGCATACTCCCTGAGGGTGTGCGGGGTGTCCAGTTCGGGCGCCAAGGTGATGGAGTACAGGTGAACCTGTCGCCCCAGCCGAGCCCCCAGGAGCCGCTGCACCTGTAGCAGGTTGGCGGTAGCGGTTGGGCAGATGCCGGCGCAGGAGGTGTACATCATGTTGATCGCCACGACCTTTCCACGAATCAGGTCATCGTAGAAGCGCACCGACCTGCCGTACTGGTTGGTGAGCAGCACGTTGGGCAGTCGGCTGGCGGTAAGATTGGGGCGATCCGTCCGCCCGCCACCGGAAGCACCCAGCCCGAGCGCAATCCCTACTCCAGCCACACCCAGCAGGCCGGCTCCTACCAGCAGATTTCTTCTCGTGTTCATCAGCAGGCACTCCTAGGCATCGAGTTCTTCGTCGTCCTGGTCGTCTTCAAGGTCCCAGCGGACCATCATGGCGTGATCTTCATGGATCACGTTATGGCAATGCATAACGTACTTGCCCTTGAAGTCCCGGAAACGAAACAGCACGACCATGGTCATGGTCTGGTCGAGCACGAAGGCATCCTTTCGACCTCGCTCATGCAATGGAATCGGCACCTCGACGCCATCGACCAGCTTCTTGAGCATGATTCCTTCCTCGAAGTGCGAGTGAATCGGGTGAGACCACCCGCCTCCCGTGCTGGCGAACTCCCAGATTTCCGCACTCCCTTGGCGGACCCGCGCCCTTGGCCGATTGGCGTCCACCAGTTGCCGGTTGACCTGCCACAGCCCGTTGCGCCGATCGAACTCCCAGCGCCGCACGGGCAGCTTCTTCAGTTCTTCGGCTGACGGGAGATCCGGCAATGGACGCAAGAACCTGGGCACCTGGCTCAGGTCCTGCTCAGGCGGATGGCGGTCAACAATGAACTTCATCACACGCGTGCCCGGCGCTTTGGAGTCCTTGGGTTTACGCGTGCTGTCCTGGCGCAGCCGATTGGTCAGGTACAGTTCAGTGCCGATCGGGTACCTGGAGAAGTCGACGACGATGTCGGCCCGCTCGGCCACCCCCAGCCTGACATGAGTGAAGTTGAACAGAGCTTCGGGGAGCAGGTTGCCGTCGTTGGCTATGTAGGTAAACCGCTGCACGACATTGCGCGAGTTCACCAGGTAGAGGTCATAGAATCGGCTCGGACCGCTATTCAACAGGCGCAGCCGGTACTTGCGAGCCGCGACCCGCAAAACCGGCTCGATCTTGCCATTGATCACGACCTTGTCACCCAGCACACCTTCCGCGTGGAGCTGGTCGTAGAACAGCTGCCCGTCGGGCATCGGCGTGAAGCGCCGATCACCAAATGCAAGCGGGTAGTCGTAGGGATGGCTGGGCAGTCTCAGCGCACTGGGGCGTGGATCGCGCTCGTCACCTGAGTCGATGTGGTCGAACAGCAGGTAGAAGCCGATCAGCCCGCGATAGACGTTGGGGGCGGTGTAATCCAGGGTATGGTCGTGATAGAAGAGCGTCCCCAGTGCCTCCCGATAGTCGCCGATGCCATTTTGCAGCTCATCGTACCCGGCGTAGATGTTGGGGTAGAAGTGATCCTTGAACTGCCCTCTTCCCTGCCCAGGGCCTGACCTGTTCAGCGTCGGCCCCGCCTTTTTGCCGCTGTAGTAATCCCCAGGGAAGCCATCGCTCTCCGAGGGTGTGTGAGCATTGTGCAGGTGCGTAGAAATCTCCGGCGTGCCGAAGCCGACGTGATTCTGTGGCAGGTCGTTATAGATACGGCAGAGCACCGGATGCCCGTATGTAGCGAAAATGGTCGCCGGAACGGTCGCATCAGGATTGCTTCCCCGGTACGCCCAGACTTTTTGCTCAGGCAAATCAGGGTGGGTGATCCATTCCGTATTCTGCACCACGCGCAGCTCGTACAACTCCGGGGCTCCCAGCACAGCGGTCAATTCTTCATAGCGCTGGTGTGCATCACGTCCCGCCTCCCCCGCCTCGGTATTGGGGTCAATGGTCGGCGCGGGATCGAATGCTTCGGTGTGTGCGACCGGAACGATGACCGATGGAAGCTCTTCCATCCATGGCCGGGTCACCGGACTGGGTGGAAAGATCGGCTGCGGCGTGGTGACCCATTCGACGGCATGGCCGGACCGGCTCGCCGGGAGCCACGGAGCCGCCAGGACAGCCGCCGAGAGCTGGAGAAACGTTCGCCGATTGGTGTCGCTTTTGATCTGTCGTTCCGAAAAACTCCCCTTGTTGCTCCGTTTGCCGGTTCGCATCTGGTTGTTCCATCACCCCATTCTCAACGCATGCCCTCTCACACCGCCCTAGCCACGGTTTGTCGAATGTCCTCTCCCCTGCGCCGAATCTCAGCACGCCATGATCGCTTCTTGTTGAGCGAATGATGTCTCATCCTTCAGTACAAGCAGCTTTTCCGGCGCATAACCGACCGTCCGTCCAGCAAAGTGCCATAAGGCAATATTCAGCAATAAATCAATTGCCTATACGGGCTTTATCGCCACCCAAAAGATAAAGTCAATTTTATGGCGCACCAAAACCCCGGACTTGCAACCCCTCAGATGGTTTCAGGAGGCGAGAGAGCAAAAGCGCGACTTCGTTGTCTGAGTCTGCACCTGGCCAGCCCCGCTGAAATGAAACGGGTGGTGGGTGTTCAAAGACAATGTCAGCCGAGGTTATGGCATGAAGGCAGGTTCACTCATTGGGACGTTGATGCTGATCGCGGCAATCGGCGGGTCCGGGAGCGTCATCGCGGATCATCGTTGGGATGGCGATGAAGATTGGGAAGATGAGTACCGGGATGGTCCCTGCCGGGTCAAGGAAGTCTCCGATGGCAACCAGTACAAGAAGGAAATCAAATGTCCGGATGGCAGGGGAAGGACCTGGAAGCACGGCGAGTGGAAACGCGAGTTCCGGGATGGCCCGTGCCAGGTCAAGATTGAGGCCAAGCGAGACGAGTACAAGGAAGAGGTGAAATGCGAGCGGAGAGGTGACGACTAAAGTGAGTCGACACTTCACTCGACGACAGGTTACGGCCGCGTTGAAGCACACGTTGAGCGAGGGCAATCCTCGCCTCAGTGAAGTCACCCCACTGTCGCGGGCTACTGCCTCATCACATTGCTGTAATCCGGAGTGGTGAATTCTGCCGCCTTCTACTTCCTCGCTTGAAGAACAGCCCGCCCGCGAGCTTGTCGCGGACGGGCTGCCTGGGCGAGGAGGCAATTTCCCTTGTTTGCGACTGACGGGGTGAATACCAGGCGCACTGGGTCAGCCCGAGCGAACCTCGATGCGTCGGCCACGCACGCGCTCTTCCTTGGGCAGCTCGACTCGCAGCACGCCGTTACTGCATCTGGCTCTGGCCTTCTCGGCAATGACCGGTGCGGGAAGCTGGAAGCTGCGCCGGAAACTACCGAAGGTGCACTGCCGGACACGGTAGCGCCCATTACCCTGTTCCTGCTCGATGCGCTTCTCACCGCGGATAATCAGAGCATCTCCGTGCACCTCCAGATCCAGATCGTCCTTCACCATTCCTGGCACCTCGAGGCGAATGACGATCTGTTCGCCATTCTCGTAGAGATCGCCGGCCAGCAATCCCCAGTTCGAGGCGAGTGCCGGTGGCAACGAGGGCTCCTCCGACGAGCTCCTGCTCCGGTTGACGGGTGTGAAGCGCGTCAGTGCCTCGCTCGCACGATCGCGAAGCTGGCGCCAGCCCTCGCCCAGCGAATGCCAGGTTTCCTCCAGGCCATGCTTGAGTTCAACTAGTTTGTCCATGGGGTCGACCTCCTCAGGCTCAGGGGCCTACTCGCTTCTCACGACGATCTTCCGCGGCTGGGCGTGCGCGTGCTTGGGAATGCGCAAATCCAGCACACCGTCCCGCAGCTGAGCATCGATCTGTGACGTATCCAGCTCGGAGCTCAAGGTGAAGGCTCGCCGGAACCGCGATAGCTGGACTTCGGCATAGACGGCCTCCAGCTGTTCGGACATCAGCGGCATGATCTCTCCTTCCAGCACAAGCGAGTCACCTTCCACATTGACCATGAGACGCTCCTTGGGCACACCCGGAAGGTCCGCGAACAATTGGATTCCGTTGTCATCTTCGAAGACATCGACACGCGGCAGCAGTGTTTGGGATTCAGTCTCGCCGCGCACGACCGCTTGCTTGTCGTTCATGGTGATTCCTCCTTCAAACCGATGCTGTTACTGAATGGTTATGCGCTTGGGTTGCGCAGCCTCCCGCCGAGGCAGCGAGATGCGGAGAACGCCATCGCAATAGCGAGCTTCGACCTTGTCGGTATCGACCTCATCATTGAGGCTCACGGTGCGCTTGAAGCGTCCGGAATAACGCTCGTTGGCATATACGGAGCAGTTGCCTTCCTCCGTGCTGCGCGCCGGCCGGCGCTCGCCGGAAATCGATAACAAGCCTCGGTGAATCTGCAGATCGAGGTCGCTCGGATCGACGCCGGGAACGAAGGCGTAGACCTCCATGCTGGAAGGCGTGCTGCCCACATTGATCGCCGGGAAAGCGCCACTGGCCAGCGCGCGAATGCTGCCTGGACGCCCCAGTCTTGTGCCCAGGACTTGTTGCAATTCGCGCTGCAGCCTCTCGAACTCGGCAATTGGGTCGCTCGACAGATTGAGAAGGGACTCGTACATGACAAACCTCCTTCCGGCTGACAGACATGATTTCAAACAGGAGACGCGAAACCTCAAGTTCCGGCTCCTGACGACGGGGAATATGTAAGCGATTTGGAAGCTTTCAAGTCCCGGCTTAAACAAACATGGAATGAATATATTCCCATCCGATTGGGCGCCAGCGGTCTGTCCAAGGCTGAGTGGACAGACCAGACAACGTCGAAGAGCCCAATACTGCTCGGAAATGCAGCACTCGAAACTGTGGCGGTCGTCGGGCGCACTCAGGCCGGCAGAGGTGATGTAAGTCCCGCTGCCACCCGCTTCTGGCTAGCTTGCCTTGGCAAACTCCGGCTTCTCCAGATGCGATTGCTGGATCGTCCTTATCAACCAAGTCCGGAATGCCGTGATTTTGCTCGACTCCGCATACTCAATGGGCGAGACGAGATAGAAACTGCGCAATTGCATTCACTTGACCACCTGATTGCATTCCACTTGACCACTCAATTGCATGGGACTTGAACACCCAATTGCACCGGTGATGATCAGTGTGCCGGGAGCGTGCGACGGGTTTTCCAGCGTCAGCTATACAGCTACGCGAGCCTCTTGCTTGGGGTACGATCCTATCGCTGTGTCATCTATCACAAGAGAAACGGAATGGCTGCAGACAACTGGAAGGCCTTCGACCTAGCCGAGTGGTGTTTGGACTTGATGATCAGTCACTATGCGCAACTGATCCATGTAGAGCGGCAGCAGTCTGAACCTGATCAGATGCTGATTGAGAAGTGGCAGCACGAACATACCCACCTAGACGAGCGCGATGCTTTGCGCATCGAGGACCGCGCGAACAGCGAGCGGGTTTCTCGTATTTATGCTCCACTCCTACGGACACTGTCCCGACAGGCCGGGTATGCCCTAGAGCAAGACCGAACTCACCCCAGGCAATAGCCAAACCACCACCAGTCGGCGTCTGAAAGGGTGGGACCTTATGCCGAGGTGATCCGGCAACTCAACGGCGAACTCGGCATCGAGACCATTGTGAACGAATTCAGGGACCGGATCGTGGGCGGGCGGCAACTGCCCGCCGCTGGCCGCGAATAAAACAACACCGGCGCGAGGCCGGTGTTGGCGTCAACAGAGCAGGCTCTCACCAAACCTCATGTGTCTCCGCTCTGTAGTTGTTTTCAATTCGTTCAACGAGTAGAGGTGCACTGATGATTCCCCTAGTAGAGCACCTCTGCTCCTCCAAACTGAGATCTCGCTCAAGCCGGACTGCCTCATCGCCATTCCACAGCCAGATAGAGCCACCGGGACCACCGTTCCTAGAGCGGAACGTGGGAAATGCTTGCAAGCTTTCAGGAACAGGAACGTTTGCAACCACGGATAGCAGCCCTTGATTAACTGCGCTCTGAACCACAAAGAAAGCAGAGAACTGAACAGGACTACTTACTACAGCTGAATAATCTGCTGGCTCCGTGTCGTAAAACCCGGAAAACACCCGGATCAAATAGCCAAACTCAGGATGCTTGTGCGTGACTTGCGCATATGCAACCCCCTGCGAAGTCAGAACTTGCAGAACATCACCCAGTTTCACTTTTTTGCCATTTAAAATCCTTCATACCCGGCTCTCTTCAACAGCTCAGCGCCGCGAATCAGCCCCTGCTCGTATTTGGTCGGGTTCTTAATCTTGGAGATGGAATTGATTTTGTTGATGAGTGTGCCGCCATCTTTTCCAAGACCATGAAAGTCAATCAGCGTTTGCTCAACCGCACGGGCATCCGCACGTGACAAGTTTTGCAGCCCTACAATTTTATCAATTGCGATTCCTTTTTCGCGCAAGTGCGCCTGACCTCGCTTCACTATATCGTCGGTCAGGTACATGTGTTCTGGAACAGGTAGCTCAGGCTGAGGGCACCGGGATTGACCCGGTGCCCTTGCTTTTTTGCGCCCCTGTCCATTCGGACACCCGCGCGCACCACCCTGAAGGCTGATCAGGTGCTGCACGCACCCTGCAATCAGCCAGAGGCACGCAAGCTAAATCTCAGCCGCACATCAGGCGTCCCACGGTGCTGTATCTGGACGAGACGAACGAAAAGCACCACCAACCAGACGACCGAGCAAACTCGTGCCACCTCACTGGCAGCTTGTTGTCGCTCATTTGCCCATAGTGGCCGCCACCGGACTCAAAATGTCCGGCCTGATCGTCTCTTCCCTATGCCCAGGAACCGCGACCTGCGACGCGGCCAGAACCACTTCGCGCTGTTCGAGTTGATCGCCGAAGTCTGTCCTGATCATGCGAACCAGGGACCAGGCCAGCACGCCGAGGACCGGTATCAGTGGAAGTGCCACGACGATTGTCGACGTCTGCACCGCCTTGAGCCCCCCGACCTTGATCAGACCGATACCGATCACCGCCAGAAGCAATGCCCAGACAATACGTAGCCAGCGTTGCGGCTCGTCATAACCGTTCAGTTCACGCGAAGTGACCGACGCCAGGACGTATGCGGCAGAATCCAGCGTGGTAGCCAGGAACACGAAGCACAACAGCACGAACGCGGCAATTATTGGACCGGAGAACGGAATGGTCTTGAGGATGGCGAGAACGGCTGCCGGAATACCCTGCTGACTAAGGATCGCGCTCACGTCCAGCGCACCAGACAACTGGAGATTCAGCGAATATCCGCCCCATACGGCGAAGAAGACCCAGCAGCCGAGACTGCCCCAGACCAACTCGGCAAGAATCAACTCCTTGATGGTGCGGCCCCGTGAAATACGAGCCACGAACAAACCCATCATCGGCGCGTAGGCAATCCACCAGGCCCAGTAGAAAACCGTCCAATCCTGGGGGAAGGAGCCCTTCGCGATCGGGTCGGTCCACAAGCTCATGTGAATGAAGTTGTTGAACATCAATCCCAGGCTGTTTGCCCATCCATTAATAATCATCAGGGTGGGGCCGATGATGGCTACAAACGCCAACAGCAGAAGTGCCAGATAGACGTTTATGTCGCTGAGGATCTTGATTCCCTTGCTGAGACCGAACCAGACGCTCATACCGAACATCAGTGTCCAGAGGGAGAGAATCGCCATATCGAAGGCAAACGACGGCTTGATCCCAAAGACATCGCTGGCCAGGGTCGAGACCAGCGGTACGGCAAGACCGAGCGAAGTTCCCACGCCCCCGACAATCCCGAAAACCACGATCGTATCGAGCAGGATGCCCATCCAGCCGTTGGCCTTGTCTCCAAGTACCCCACGTGCAGCAACCGATAGACGTACACCGGGCTGTCGGCGCACATACATGGAATAGGCGATGGGCAAGGCGGGCAAACAGTAGAACGCCCAAGGCGTGACGCCCCAATGGAACTGTCCGTAGGTCAGTGCCCACTCGGCAGCCTCTCGGCTGTGCGCTGCGACATTCAGTGGCGGTGCGTTGAAGTAGTAGATCGGCTCAACCCAGGCCCAGTTGACGATGGCAATACCGATACCACCGCAGAAAATCATCGCGACCCAACTGAAATAGGAAAACTCGGGTACATCCGTATCCCGGCCTAAGCGGATGTTTCCGTAACGGCCGAAAGCGAGCCAAAGCAAAAACGCAACCACTGCCAGCCCGGAAACCAGGTACAGCCAACCGAACTTCCCGGTGGAAAACGCAAACATCTGGTTGATGATCGCTTCACCCGACTCGGGGAAAGCAACCAAGGGAATGGTGATGCCCAGAATGACAATCAATGAGGGCCAGAATACGCGCCCATCAAGCGCAGTGCCCGTGTGGACTTTGTTCATTTCGCAAGTCTCCTCAATAGCTCATTGCCTTTCACAGCAGTGCAAGGCCAGAAACCGGATTAGTTCCGCAGATCGGCCGGAAAGCTGACGTGGGGTCGCGCAGAGCGGAGGAGATAGCAGGGGCAGCGGAGCGAAATATTCTTGTGATTGTTGTTCATAGTCGTCTCTCGATTGCGGGATTTATTGTTGTGTTCGACTTGAGTCGTCTTCGGTTGCCCGGGGCGCCTTGATCAAGTCGGTGTCACCCTTATGCGGCGGAGCTCGTTAAGCGTCGGTGATTGCAGCGCTCCAACGAAACATGGCCAGATCCCCACCAGGCGTTGCCAACACCCGGTGGGACATCCAGTAGCTACTTCATCGTCGGCATGGAGAACTCGACGCCTTCACGCACACCGGACGACGGCCAACGCTGGGTCACGGTCTTGCGGCGGGTATAGAAACGAACTGCATCCGGGCCATAGGCGTGCAGGTCGCCGAACAACGAACGCTTCCAGCCACCGAAGCTGTGGTAGGCCACCGGCACCGGCAGCGGGACGTTGATACCGACCATGCCGACCTTGATGTTGTCGGAGAAGTACCGAGCGGCTTCACCGTCGCGGGTGAAGATGCAGGTGCCGTTGCCGTACTCGTGGTTGTCGATCAGCGCCATGGCTTCTTGCATGCTGTTGACGCGAACAACCTGCAGCACGGGGCCAAAGATCTCTTCCTTGTAGCTGACCATTTCCGGCGTCACCCGATCGATCAGAGTGCCGCCCACGAAGAAACCGTTCTCGTAGCCTTCGACACAGGGCTGACGACCGTCGACCACAACAGTGGCGCCCTGCTCTTCCGCACTGTCGATGTAGCCAATCACCTTCTGCTGATGCTGGCGGGTGATAACAGGACCGAAATCATTCTTGCTGTCGGTGTAGGCGCCGACTTTCAGGTTCTGCATGGCCGCCTGCATTTTCTCGACCAGCGCATCCGCAGCTGCATCACCCACCGCCACGGCGACCGACAAGGCCATGCAGCGCTCGCCGGAAGAGCCGAAGGCTGCCCCGAGCAGTTGGTTAACAGCGTTGTCCATGTCTGCGTCGGGCATCACGATGGCGTGGTTCTTGGCACCACCCAGCGCTTGGCAACGTTTGCCATGGGCAGTCGCGGTGGAATAGATGTACTCGGCCACCGGAGTCGAACCGACAAAACTCACCGCCTGAACGCGAGGGTCGCGCAGGAGGATGTCCACCGCTTCCTTGTCACCGTTCACCACGTTCAGCACACCATTGGGCAGACCCGCTTCTTGCAGCAGCTGGGCAATGAACAGGGTGGAGCTCGGATCGCGCTCGGAAGGCTTGAGGATGAAGCAGTTGCCGCTGGCAATCGCCATCGGGAACATCCACAGCGGCACCATCACCGGGAAGTTGAACGGGGTGATGCCGGCCACCACGCCCAACGGCTGGAACTCGCTCCAGGAGTCAATGTTCGGTCCAACGTTCTTGCTGTGTTCCCCCTTGAGAAGCTCGGCGATGCCACAGGCGTATTCGACGTTCTCGATGCCGCGCTGCAGCTCACCGGCGGCGTCATGGGAGATCTTGCCGTGCTCCTCACCAATCATCTGGCAGATGGTGTCGGCGTTCTTCTCCAACAGTTCCTTGAAGCGGAACATCACTCGGGCACGTTTGATCGGCGGCGTATCGCGCCAGGCCGGGAAGGCTGCTTCAGCCGCGGCAATCGCACAATCCACGGTCTGGGCGGTGGCCAGTGCGACCTGGCGGGAAACTTCACCAGTAGCCGGGTTGAAGACATCCTGGGTGCGCTTGGCGGCAGTTGTGATCTGGCCGTTGATCAGGTGGCCTACAGTGTTCATGAGCGGATTCCTCGTATGTTCAGACAGGTTCGAAAAGGGCGAAAGGACTTACCAGAGGCTGCGGTACAGCTCGACCATCTCGGCCTCGCTTGGTACGCGCGGGTTATTGCCAGGCGAGCCGGAGGCCAGCGCCTGACGAGCCATGGTCGGCATGAGCTCAAAGAACTGATTACGATCGATACCGAACTGCGCCGGTGTTGGCACGTTCAACTCAGCGTTGATCGCCTCCAGTTCAGTGAGGAGCTTCTCAACAGCGATGTTGTCGCTGTCTGAGGCGGTAGCTACCCCCATCGCTCGCGCACAGTCGGCGTAGCGATCCCGGGCCGAGGGGATGGAGAACGCAGTAACAGCAGGCAGCAGCATGGCGTTCGAAAGGCCATGCGGCACATGGAAGAACGCGCCGATCGGGCGGCTCATTCCATGCACCAAAGCGACCGAGGCGGCCGAGAACGCCAAACCCGCCAGGGTCGAACCCAGCATCACCGCTTCACGTGCCGCGCGATCATCACCCTTTGCATAGACCCGACGCAGGTTCGGTCCGATCAGACGCATTGCGGCCAGCGCCTGTGCATCGCTGAACAGGTTCGCCTTCTTGCTGACATAGGCCTCGATGGCATGGGTCAGCGCATCGATTCCGGTATCGGCAGTGACCCTCGGAGGCAAGCTCAGGGTCAGCTCGAAGTCCACCAGTGCGGCCACGGGCATGAAGCCTGCCCCGACGCAGAGCATCTTCTCGTCGCTTTTCTCGTCGGTGATGATGGTGAAGCGAGTCACTTCCGAACCGGTGCCGGCAGTGGTTGGAATGGCGATGATCGGCAGACCGGCCTCGGTGACGTTGCGCGGGAACTTGTAGTCGCGCATTTCGCCACCGTGCTTGGCGAGGATGCCGATGGCCTTGGCGCTATCAATCGGGCTACCGCCGCCCAGTGCGATGATGCTGTCGTAGCCACCACTCCGAGCGGTTTCGACACCTGCCTGGATTGAGGCAACCGTGGGTTCAGGTACGGTATCGGAGAAGACGTCTGCATACAGACCGGTATCGGCGAGGGCATTTTGAATGCGCCCGGCGTAGCCCAGTTCAACCATCATGCGGTCGGTAATGATCAGCGGGCGCATGCATCCCAGGCTGGCGAGGATCTGCGGGATCTGCAGGCTGGCCCCGGCTCCGGTCTGCAGAACGCGGGGGAGAATGCTTGAGTAAGTCATGATGAAATCTCTTTTCGCGGCATGAGCGAGCCCGCGAGCGGGCTTCGACGCTCGTTCTTAGAGAGGGTGAGGGCATCCTGGGGCGGTTCAGACCCGATACGAGGAATAGGCCTGAACCGCGTACTGGGTGGTCCTACCGGTTAGGTAGGCAGGTACTCGTCACTCCAGCTTTCGCTGATCGCTCCGATATCCAGCAGCGTGCGAATCTGCTCAGCGCTGTAACCCAGTCGTTCAAGAACCCTGCGGGTAGAGGCACCAAACTTCTCTGCCGGCGGAAGGGCGCGAATGCGCGAGACGCGCGGGCGAATCGCGTAAGGGTCGAGCTGCGTAATCCGATGACCGCTGGGATGATCGCCATACACGCTGAAGGCGTAGCTGCCGATGCTCGTGCCCGGCTGACCATCGGCTGCGCGGCTATAACGTTGACGCAGATTGTCAATGTTGTCCGGCACCGCAGCAGCGATGTTGGCCGCTTGCAGACGCTCTTGCAGCGTTGCACTGGACATGCGGCCGATGGCTTGGCCAAGGAAGGCCTCACGATCGGTCGCCGAAGCCACTCCTGCCAGTTCGGCAATAGCACCGAACTTGTCCAGGTCACTCTCGTCAGCATCCAGGTAGATCCAGCCGTCTGCCGTGCGGTAGAAGCGCGACAGCTCGCTGTAACCTACGGCGTCACGACCAGAAGGTTCATCGAAGGGGCCGCGACCTGCGTAGTCGTAGCAGAACGGTATCTGGACCAGGTTACCCAGTGCCGCCAGAGAGGTGCGCGCACGGTGGGCTTCGCCGGAGCGATGCTTACGATACAGCGCAGTGGCCACACCCAGGGCTGCAGCGAAGCCGCACATCACATCGATGGTACCGACGTGGGCGTGTTCTTCTGGGGTCTGCATGCCGCCGCCAAATCGCAGCATGATGCCGGTGGTGGCCTGGATCAGATCGTCGTAGCCCAGGTAGTCGGTACGCGGTCCACGGCGCGGGCCACCGAAGCAATCGAGCTGGCAGAAGATCACACCAGGATTGACCGCCTGCAGGCTGGCCTCGTCCAGGCCCAGCGGGGCCAACTGACGATCCGGGGCGTTCATCACAATTACGTCCACTTCGCGAACCAGGCGGTTGAACACCTCGCGACCGGCAACGGTGTTGAGGTCGACCAGGATGCTTTCCTTGCCGCGTGCGGAGGACAGGCCGAAGACGACTGTGTTCCACGGATCGTAGTTGGGCACTGCCGGATCAAGCTTGATGACATCTGCGCCGAAGCGGCCGAGGAACGAGGTGGAGTGCGGACCGGCGATGACGTTGGTAAGGTCGAGGATCTTCACACCGTCCAGCCAACCACTCTGACCGTCCAATTTCGGTGCCGGCAGGGTCGGGGTCGGACGTTCCTGCAGCGTTGCCAGCGCCTCATCGAAAGTAACGTCACGCCGGGAAACCGGCTTGAGCATCGGTTCTGCACAGCCTTCCAACCATGCCACCGGCCCTGGTTGTTTCATTAGCCCGTACTCGCGGTCCGTCACCTCGACTACCAGACCAGCAGTGTTGGAGTGCTCGTCGTGTAGCCATTCCTGAGTGGAACGGTGTGGAGCCCCAGGGAATCGCCCCTCGCCGAAGATCACTTCCCACTCGGCAGCAGTCTTCGTGAGGAACACTTCCTTCATCCGTGCGGAGATACGCGCGGCCCAATCTGCGGGCAGCGGGTAGACACCTAGGGAAGCATCGCCTTCCCACTGATCGATCGGCAGGTACGGGTTGTCCACCTTGGGCAGGCCAGCGGCGAGCATTTCCTCGTACAGCCCCATTGCCTGCAGGCAGCGCTTGGCATGGTCTCGGTGCGAAGGACAGACCGCATAGAACTTGCGGCCATCGGCGCATTCGTAGGTGCGATAGAAGGGATCCAGGTACTCCTGCAGCTCCTCATAGCTGAGGTTCATCGGCAGGTTCTCCGCCCTGCGCCGCTCGCTCTCCTTCTCGCGCAAGGTCTTGTATCGCAGCGGATAGCCGTCGATCTTGATGGAGTTGTACGAAAGCCCTTCCATCACCGCCGAGGAAAGCGGCACTTCAATCTCATCACCTACGCCACTTTTTTCGCGCGCCTGCAGAGCCAATACCACGGCCGACACTGCGAGCATGGTGCCGTAGGCGGAGGCCAACGGCAGCGGAGAGAAGCTTGGGTTGATCCCCATCAGCACCCGATTCTGGCCCATGTCGGTGAACACGCCAGAGGCTGACGCGATTACTGCCTCGGTGGCGCGCCACTCACGACGCAACTCATCGTTGCTGGCGAAACCGGGGATGGAAAGTGTGATCAGTTCCGGGCGGCTACGCCGCAGCTCAGAGAAATTCAGGCCTAGGCCTGCCATCACACCCGGGCGGAAGTTTTCGATCACAACATCCGCCTTCGCTACCAGTTCGCGTGCCTGGCGCAGTCCATCGGCACTCTTCAGATCCAAGCGCATGCACAGCTTGTTGCGGTTGAGTGTGGCGTTGGCCGGACTGTCCCAAAGCGGGCCCGTTGGGGGATCGATGTGAATGACGGTGGCACCGAGATCGGCGAGGATCATCGCTACCGCGGGACCGGCGATGTACTGGCCGAAGTCGATAACGTTGACGCCCTGCAGGGGCAGTTGCTTAGCGTTTCCCATGAGGTAACCCTATCTAGCGCCGAGTCGGCCAGGCAGACCGACCACGGTTTATTGTTGTTGTCGATTTCTTGCATTAACCGGTCACCTGACCTGACTAGCAGGGCCATCGGCTTGCGATCTGGGGGCTACTTTCGGGAAAACGTCTGCCAGGGAAAAGCAATAAAAAATGGCCCTAAGGGGCCATTTTTCTTATGGATGTCGAGCAGAGCTTATTGCAGGCGGTATCAAGAATTCGCGGAGTCGGCTTCTGCGCGGAAGGCTAATGCCTCACTGGTCAACCATTCGGCAAATGCAGCAACATCAGGATTGATAACGCTGTGCTGGGTGTACACGAGATAGAAGGCCTCCTGTGTGGCGACGGTGCTGGCCAATGGAGCAATGAGGCGGCCACTTTGCAGCAGATGGTGCACGAGTGATGAGCGAGCCAAGGCCACGCCTTGGCCCAACTCCGCCACCTCAAGCGCGGAAATCAGCGTGTCGAATTGCAATCCCTGGGATGAGTCAACGCTGTCCGCTCGGTTCTTCTTGAGCCAGTAGCCCCAACCTTCTTCGTAACCCAGCACATGCAATAGTTCGTGGTGGGCCAGATCCAGCGGGCGACTCAAGGGCCTTTCGGCAGTTGGGAGACTGGGAGAACACACCGGTTGCAAGGTATCCCAGGTGAGTCGCTCGGATTTCATACCCGGCCAGCGCCCTTGCCCGTAGCGAATCTCCAGATCCGAATCCGAAGCGGAGTCATCCACCCAGATATTGCTGTCGATTCGGATGTTGATGTGAGGATGCCGAGCACGAAAGCGCGGCAATCGCATCGCCAGCCAATGCGTGAAAAAAACCAGGCTGGTTCGCAGGACCAATACACGTCGATGCCCCTGGCCAAAAATTTCATCGGTAGCCGCTGCCAAACGTTCCACCGACTCACGTACGACGGGAAAGTAAGACATTCCTGCTTCCGTGAGCTCCAGACCGCGCGGCAAACGCTTAAACAGGGCTGTGCCCAGCTGCGACTCCAAAGCCTTGAGCTGCTGGCTGATCGCAGCTTGCGTGAGGTTCAGCTCCTGGGCTGCATGGGTGAAGTTAAGGTGGCGGGCAGACGCTTCAAACGCGCGGAGCCAGTTCAATGGAGGTAAGCGCTTTTTCATGTGCAGCTCGCGAGATTCAATTGCCTCAGATGGTAAATGGCCGGAGCACACGCATTGAAGGGTATGGACTGCAATATGGAACGCTTCGCGCCAATTGGGGCTATGGTGCGACCCATGACGGCGAGCGTTATGAGGTCCATCTGTGTTGCCGCTGACCGTAAACTCTAGATTTTGATACGAGCGGTTTCGGCGATTTTTGAGTAAATCCTTTTCCCCACATGTCGTCACCAGCGACACGAAAACAAAACATGTCGGCAGAATCCAAAAACGGCGACACGTTGTGCATACGGGAAGATTCGATCTGAAGCAGCCGTGGCGCTAAGCAGCATTCATGAGTGCCCCTGGCGGTATGCTCCGGGACCTCCCACCCCTCATGAGAGTGAAAATATTGCTTCATTTTTTTCTGAAAAATTAAGTAATAGCTCTACCTAAAACACTATCCTAGAGAAAAATGAGAGGGCAGGTGCTATTATTCCTTCATCATCATACTTTTTCTGAAAGAATATTTTCCCAATGGCAAAGCGCACCGCCCCACTGCTGCCCGGATCTGATCGACTGCTCGCAGAGCTTGGCGAGCGCCTGGTACTTGCGCGCAAGCGTCGCAAGATCACTGCCAAGCAGATGGCCGAGCGGGCCGGCATGTCTCTGCCGACCCTCAGGTCTCTTGAGCAAGGCAGCGCCGGCGTGACCCTTGGTGCCTACATGGCCGTGCTGCAGGTCCTGGGGCTGGAAAAAGACATTGCTCAGATAGCTTTGCATGATGAACTTGGTCGCCACCTGCAGGATGCAGCCCTGTCACCGTCGAGGACGACTGCCAGCAAGAACAAGCCGGCCCCGCCACGCCAGCCCACTTCTCAACGAAGCGCCTCAAAACCGGCTGCGGGAGAGCTGATCAAGTCGGCAGTCGGTGAGCCCCAGCGTCCTGCGACGAAACGTCTCAAGACCGTTAAGCAAGCCCCCTCCCATGCCAAATCAGCCCGGAAAAAAGTCGTTACCGGCGCCGACCTGGCAGCTCAGTTGATGGAGGAACTCAATGGCTAGCCGGATCCTGGTCTTCGCCGATTGGGTGGGGCTCAATGGCCCGCAGAGCCTGGGTACCCTGCATTGCCAGCGCACACGCGGTACCGAGCGGTTCGAATTCGAATTCGCCGACTCGGCATTGGCTGGCCTGGCGCAACAAGCACTGCTTGATCCGCGGCTCCAGCCCTTCGCAGGGCGCCAGTTCCCCGCCCAGAGCGCCGCCACCTTCGGCATCTTCGCCGACGCCTCGCCTGACCGCTGGGGACGTTTGCTGATGCGGCGTAGACATGAACGGGATGTACGAGCTGGAGCTGCCGCAGAGGGCTCGAAGCTATTCGAGTCTGACCATCTGCTGGGTGTCCACGATAACTTCCGCGTAGGAGCCATACGCTTCAAGACGGATGTGAATGGCCCGTTCCTGGATGACCACCACGACATGGCGGCACCGCCCATGACCAGTATGCGCGAGCTTGAAGAGGCCTCCAGGCGCTTCGAACAGGGCGAGGACATGAGTGACGGCCGAGACTGGTTGAAGATGCTGATAGCCCCGGGCGGCTCACTGGGTGGCGCCCGGCCCAAAGCCAGCGTGGTAGATCCGGACAACAGCTTGTGGATCGCCAAGTTCCCCAGCAACAACGACGAACACGATGTCGGCGCCTGGGAAATGGTGGTCAATATCCTGGCCAACGCCTGCGGCTTGCGCGTGGCGGAAGCCACCGCAGGGAAATATGCCAGCAACCATCACTGCTTCATGGTCAAGCGCTTCGACCGCACCGCCACGGGCAAGAGATTACACTTCGCCTCTGCCATGACCATGACGGAGCATGTGGATGGCGATGACCACTCAACCGGCGCCAGCTACCTGGAAATCGCCGAAGTGCTGATACGGCACGGAGCCACGCCAGAAGCTGATCTTCAGGAGCTGTGGAAGCGCATCGTTTTCAACATGCTAGTCAGCAATACCGATGACCACTTGCGCAACCATGGTTTTATCCTCGTCCCAGGCAAGGGATGGCAGCTCTCCGCCGCCTACGATATGAATCCGGTGCCCTACTCCGACGGGCTGAAGCTGAACGTCTCGGAGTCCGACAACGCTCTCGACCTGGACTTGGCTATTTCTGTTGCCGGCTACTTCCGGCTCAAGCAGCAGGAAGCTCTGGAAATCATCGGAGACTTTCGCGCGAAGGTTCGACTGCTCTGGCGGCCTGCGGCCAAAAAGCTGGGCATCAGCGCGAAAGAACAGGAAAGAATGGCCTCGGCATTTCGCCTGGCCGAGTAGATCCAGATCACCACTGGATGCCGGCCACCTATGGAGATCGGCGGCGACCTGCTCACCCTCGAGACGGGCTTCGTGCAGGTGCATGTGTTCTGGAACAGATAACGCAGGCTGGGGGCACCAGGACTAGCCCGGCGCCCTTGTTTTTTGCGCCCCTGTCGATTCGGACACCCGCGCCCCCCCGGGAAACTAATGCACGGGTGCCGACACCAGACGACCCGCCTGACGCAGTCGCCCTGTGGGGCTGCTGATTCAGACCGTTACGGACTTACGTCTTTGCACAAATCCGCCGATCCGCTTCTACGGATTTACGGATGTGTGGGGAAGCGGATTTACGCTTTTACGGATTTACGGAAATCCGCCGATGCGGTTTTCCGGTTTTGCAGAAAGCCGTAGATCCGCCAATCCGTAGTGCTGCACGCACGGAGCTCTGTGTGTTTGTGTATCGCGGACGGGCACACGCATAGGTGGGCGTGCTCGGTCGGCGCCGAGACCTTGCGGGTATCAATCCACGCCGCTCTTACTTTCGCATTCGCCCAGACCTAACCCGACATGATCGAGCGCGCCGGCTGTCGCACGGTGCCCCTCCCACGTCAACGGAGGACACGGCATCACCTTTTGGCAAGCAATTCAGAGCGGCCAATCAGCTCACGGCTACGTTCGGGTTTGCGCGGTCCAGAGAAGCCGGCTTCTGCGATAGCAGCATCCAAACCGCGAAAATGCGGGGCTGCTTTGGGGCTGCGCAAGGTCTCCATGCCGACATTCCAGGCATGCACCATGTTTTTGGCAACATCGCGCCAGGCGGGTTCGTTTTTCGAGGCTTCGATGACCTCTTTTCCAACCTCTACTGCAGACTCGCAAAGCCGCTCGACCATGGACGCGTACTGGCGTGGTGGGATGCTGAGGACGGCTTTGAAAAACGACTCCAGCGAGCGGCCAGGCGTCCAGGTTTGCCTGCCACCAATGGATAGCCCAGGCGGGTTGTCGGCGAAACGTGAATAGGCTTGGGTGGTCACCAGGTCATAGACCGGGGTAAAGGTCACATCAGCACGAGAGGTGTAAAACAGGGCGATGTTTTTCGAGTGGCAGTCGGCATTGCGCACCACGTAGTTGGTCAGCAACTGCCAGCCCAAGTGTTCTCGCTGTGCATTGAGGCAATCTGCGGGGATGTAAGCCCGGGTGGCGTTCCAAACGCGCTCAGTGGTGGGGGCGTATTTTTCATGTGGCGGCAAGCCCAGTAGCCCACAGGCGTCTTCGACTCCGCAGCGAGGGATGCCTTGTTCGTCCACGTCGAAGCGATCCACCACCAGAATCTTGCCGTCCTCAGACATGCGGCATGCTGCGACGGGTACGACATTCAGCCGCTCCAGCACACGCATGGTGTAGAACTCGTTGAACCCAAGAAATGGGGTGGTGTCATCGGAGCCTTTGATGATGTGAAACCCAGTGCGCAGGGTCGGCTTTCCTAGTGGCTCCCGATGCTGGGCTGCATCTGTGGCAATGAATTTTGGTACGACACCCGATACCGCTACCCGAGCGTACTGTCGCACCAGTGCGGCGAATCGTTCGGTAGTGTTTTCCGCCTTGAGCAGGTGGCTTATCTCTAACGGCGCCATCTCGATGCCAGGCTGAATGCCCTCAGGTGTAACCGAGACTCTGCCGATGCCGGTGCCGCCTACCAGGCCCAGCAACGATAGATCGGTACCGTCGAGCAGCGGGCCGAACTCCTCACGGATGACGTTCAGCAAATACCCCTCGGGAAGGTTCTGCCGGAAAAATGGAAACAGATCGCGGGGCCAGCGCCATGGCTCTTCGCGAACGGGCATTGCCAGGCTGACAAAGTCTTCCAGGGCTGTTCCTGGGAGATATTTCAGGACGTACTCGTCTCGCTCCCGGTAGAGCTTGGCCACAAGCCTTGAGCGGACATGGACGTCGAGAATCATGGTTAACCTCTTCCAGAGCGTTGCTCGTTGAGAATGTCCTCAACCGTCCGTTCATGGCCGGCTTTTACCAGCTTCAAGTCAAAGCCTGCTGCTTCCAGAAGGCGAACAAGCGCCGAGACGCTCATATCGCCCTTGGCCAGTGTCTCCATGCGGGCGACTGTGGAGCGCGATACGCCTGCGCGGCTGGCCAATGCTTCTTGGCTTAGATTCGCGTCACTCCGCGCTTGCTTCAGCATTTCGGCGACATCGTATAGAGAGGACATTTGTAGCTCTTGGGCATCAAAAATAGGAAGTATGCGGGAGAATGTAGCCCTTGAGCCACAGGGCTAGCAATAGGCTGTCACGTGAATATGTGTCCCTGAGGCTACAAAATTTCTCGATAGACCGTTTTTTGTAGCATTTGAGCCACACTAGCCGATGAGTCCAAGAAAGACGCCTCTAGGTGTTTGGTAAGCCCGGCAGCCGCGATCACTTGCCTTGATCGTGCCGACGCCTGATTAGGCTGTTCTAAAAGACTGTATGGGATAACCTTGCGACACGAATCAACCATGACGCTGTGAACTGAACGATGGGTTTTGAACAACTAGCTGAGCTGCGTGACCGCCTGGTGAGGTGATTCGAATAGCAGCCAACGGCCGGTTAGCGACGGCCTCACTTCGACCGTCGCTATGCATGGTCAAACCTCTGTCTGTTCCGCCATTTCCAAGGCGTCGTCGACCTCAACTCCTAGGTATCGAACGGTACTCTCAAGCTTCGTATGGCCAAGCAGGAGTTGGACTGCCCTCAGATTCTTTGTCCTGCGATAGATCAGCGATGCCTTTGTGCGTCTCATGGTGTGGGTGCCATACATCGCTGGATCAAGGCCAATGGATTTCACCCAAGCTTTGACGATTCGTGCGTATTGCCGGGTGGAGAGGTGGTCTGAGGTATGCAGCCGGCTCGGAAAAAGGCAGTCCTCACTGTGAAGCTGGGCTTGATGTATCCAGATTTCGAGAGCAGCCCTTGTTTGCTCGGTAATCTCAAACTGCACAGGCCGCTGAGTTTTCTGCTGCATCACGATGGTTCGTGCTGACACATGCTCACCATGGGCAGCCGGATTCGCTTCGATCCGTGTCCATGACCTGAAGCACACCTTCGGCCGCCGGCTTCGGGCAGCCGGGGTAACGGAAGAGGACCGGAAGGCTCTACTAGGGCACAAGAACGGCAGCATCACCAGTCACTACTCGGCAGCAGAGCTGGGAAAACTGATCGATGAAGCCAACAAGATATCGGCGACGGACTCCCGTGGGCCGGTGCTGACAATACTGAGGAGGAAGGCAGGATGAAGAGTCCCGCAAAAGTCCCTGAAACGAAAAAGGCCAGTCGTTTCCGAACTGGCCTAAGTCGTTGAAGAATATGGTCGGGACGGAGTGATTCGAACACTCTACCCCTTGCACCCCATACTCTTATTTTGTGGATTTACATAGATCATCATAGACATCCACGAACAACAGGAAGCCTAGTAATTAAGAGGCTTACAGGCTATTTTACCTTCCCATAGCGTCCACTATCGTCCACCACCAGCCAAGCGTTTCGGTGGCACAAAAGTGGCACAAAATTCAGAGGCAAAGAATTTTACTAGGGGTAGAGAGTGGCCAAGCTGACGATCAAGCAACTGGAGGCTTTCACAGCTGAAGATCATGGAAAGGTCTTCCGAGAGGATGGAGGGCTGGTGGCCGAGGTGCGAGCTGGAGTGCGCGGAGTCACGGTTCAGTTCAGCTATGAATTCAAACTAGATGGCTCCAGAACTCGAAAGAGGCTGGGCAGCTGGCCGAAGAAAAGCTTGGCGCAAATCCGATCTGAGCGCGACGAAGCGCGGGCACTCGTCACGAAAGGCTTGCACCCTACCCTTGCCGCCAAAGCAGCCCGGATCGAGGCTCAAGCTGCGATTGCCACCACTATTGCTGAAGCAGAGCGTGAAGCCGCCGAAAACAAAACAGTGGCTGACCTGTTTGACGAATGGATACGCGATGGCGTCTCCCGCCAGGATGGCAATGCCGAATTGATTCGAAGCTTCAAAAAGGACGTGCTCCCCCTCATTGGCAGGAAGCCGCTGCGCAGCCTGACAGAGAAAGATCTGCTCACCGTCCTACGCTCGGTCAAAGCGCGTGGATTGAACCGTACCGTCGTGATTCGCAGCAAGGACATCGGCCAAATGCTGCGCTGGGGCGAGAAACGCAAGCCATGGCGCAGCCTAATGGCTGACGGCAATCCTGCCGACCTGATCGACGTGAGCAAGCTGCTCGACCACGACTATGAAGAACAGCGCGACCGGCTGCTTCCGCCAGATGAGATTCGCGAGCTGCGCGATATCTTCGAGCGCCTTGAGCGTGACTACGAGGCCTTGCCCGCCGGCCAAAAATACTCAGGTATTCGCCCGGTCAACCTGCGTGTTCAGTGCGCAGCGTGGATCTGCCTGAGCACGCTTTGCCGAATCGGCGAGCTACTCAAATCTGAATGGCGGCATGTGGATCTGGATAAAGGCACCTGGTTCATTCCAGCCGAAGCGACCAAAGGCCATAAGGGTAAGCGTCAGGATCACCACGTATTTCTTTCAGCCTTTGCCCTTGAGCAGTTCAAGCGGCTGCACAAAGAAACCAGCCATACACCGTTCTGCTTCCCTAGCAAAGATGGCGATAGCCACGTCGATACCAAGACGGTCAGCAAACTGATCGGAGACCGACAGTGTCGCTTCAAGAACCGCAGCAAGCCTCTGGCGGGCCGCCATCACGACGACTCGCTGGTGCTGAGCAAGGGCACCAAGGGTGAATGGACACCGCACGACCTGCGACGCACAGGCGCGACCATGATGCAGGAGCTCGGCGTCACACTGGAGATCATCGACCGCTGCCAGAACCACCTGCTGGGTGGCTCCAAGGTACGTCGGCATTATCTACACCACGATTACGCCAAGGAAAAGACCGAGGCATGGCGGTTGCTGGGCGAGAAGCTGGAGTCGATCCTCAGCGAAGCTGCAGTAGCTGCAGTAGCTGCAGCTCAGCCTCAGCTTCAGCTTCAGTAGCCAGCTTCTTTTTGGTGGCGAAAGGCCAAGACATACGCAGTATCGTCTGCGCGCTCATATCGGTAGAGCGAGACGTAACCTGAGTCACCAAACTCGATGCGTGAACTCACGCAGCTCCTGCAGATCTGAAAATGGACGCCCTACTTCCGGGCTTTCCTCCAATCGAGCGAATTGGGCTCGATTGCCTGCGCTGAACCTAGTTGGGGTACGGACGCTGGATCACATAATCGTGGGCCGCGAAGGTTGTACATCACTGGCGGAACAGCGCTACCTGTAAGGAGATAGAGATGAAGCTACTGCTACGCACCTTCGCCGCTGAATTCGTATTTGCCGGCATCCTCGCTGATTGCCTGGCAATGTTGCTGCTGGTGATTCTGATGGTGCGCTTTCCACCACTGATTCTGGTCGTGGCTATGGCCTTCTGGATCTGCCCAAAAGTACGCAATACAGCTCATTTATGACCAACAAAAAGGGTAGCCGAAGCTACCCTTTTCCGTGATCTACCTATGCCTGCAGAGCTACACCCAGCTCGTTAGATAGCTCATAGCGAGTTAAAAGCTCAGTATCTGCTTGGCGTGTGTATTTTGCGGAAAGTCCTGCCAACGTGGAGTTTGAGACCACGTCCGTATGCGGCACTAACAAATAAGACCACGGTTTACCACCCGTTTTCTTCGCATGAAACTCAGTCGCGATATGCGCCCAAAGCGCTGCGGTTTCTGCTTTGCGCAATACCGCCGCATCATTTATTTCATCCGCGCGCTTTGTTTCAATAATCAAAATGCGGTCTTGCATTTCAACCACAAAGTCCGGTTGGTAAGGTGAACCATCTGAGTCGTAGAGTTTGAATTGGTTGGGGCCAGGCTTCATCCAAAGCTTAACGCCACTTTCTTTTTCTAAGATCTCGCTCAGCTTACGTTCCGTGTCCGAATCAAACTTGGCCAATGGATAGCAGGACTTACTGAAACCACTAAAAATATAACGCTTAATCTCATTTAGCTTTGGCGGTGCTTGGCGAAAGTCCAATGAATATTGGCTGCCTGCATTTTCGAAGGTCTGCGGACGTAGATCCTGGAAAGCTGCACTCACAGTAACGCGATAATTAGTTTTTCCGCGCCACATATTTTTCTTCATATCAGCAAAGATCGCCTCTGCCATTTGCCGAGAGTGACCCTGAAGCACACTACGCAGCTCTTCGGGTTTATCGTACTTGGCCTGATAGTGAACCACCACTTGACCAGCCAACTCGTAAAGCACTTCAGCGTGCGAGTCGTAATCAATCTCTGGAAAGTCCATGAGCTTGGCAACGATATAGTTTTCTAAGCGCTCTTGTTGCTCATCATGGGCATCACCGGCAATGGACTGAGTTTTCTCTGTGCGCAAGACCTGAATCAACAACTCGCGAGAGAGCGGTTGATGGTTCCATTGCTTGAGATCCAGCTCGAACGATCTAAAGCCAAAAGACACATTTTGGGTCGGTGTGATGGTCAATGCCGGAATAGCAATAATCCGCTCAACAAACTGACTGCAAATTGTCTTCACGATTTCTTCAATTTTCGGTGTTCCAACCGGAAAGATCTCAGCTTGCGGTCTTTGCTCAGTTTGAATGGCCTGCACAATAGCTGCTTGCACTTCCGGCTTATTCAGGTCCGCAAGGCTTGCTACTTGTTTAGCAGTCTGCTGAACAACGATCTGAAGGGTCTTCTCGGCCACTTCCACTTCTTGCGCCGTTTGCAAAACGAAAGACGCTGGTGCTTCTGC
This sequence comes from Pseudomonas lalkuanensis, assembly GCF_008807375.1. Lineage (NCBI taxonomy): Bacteria > Pseudomonadati > Pseudomonadota > Gammaproteobacteria > Pseudomonadales > Pseudomonadaceae > Metapseudomonas > Metapseudomonas lalkuanensis. Next base: position 3,758,376 of record NZ_CP043311.1, read on the forward strand.
AATACCAACAGAATTCGAGGGTTCCGGAATTTTGTAGGTAGTGCTTTTTTCACCACCCTCTTCTTTCGGCATCATGGATTGCACCAGATGCTGCACCACATTAGGTGTAGTGACGACCTCCGGTTTCGTTGCAGTGACATCTCCATCCTCACCAATAAACACTTGCTTGAGCTTCTTGGTAACGCCGTTTTCCGTTTTGGCCAGTTCAATCAATTCATTGAAGCGGTCGTGGGCAATCACGGTGAGCTGATCGACTTCAGCCACCCCCGTGCGTTTGCCATACGGCAATCGCAGACCGCGCCCTAAGGTTTGCTCGGTCAGAATATCGGAAGCTGATGCACGCAATGGAACAATAGTGAACAGGTTAGTAACGTCCCAACCTTCTTTGAGCTTATTAACATGAATAACAATATCGGTATCGCCGCTTTTTTCGATATTCAGCAAGCGCTGCGCATTCTCATCACTCTCCTCCCCAGAAGTCTTTGAGTGAATCTCGATCACACGGCCTTTGTAGCGGCCGCCGAAAAACTCGCCTGACTCTACAAACTGTTTTACCTCGGAGGCATGCGTGGTGTCCTTGGTCACCACCAGCATAAACGGCCGCACGATCGGCTTATCGTAGTTCTTGGCGTAGGTTTCCAGCGCTACCTTGACATGCTCGTGGTAGTTAACTCCATCCTCAAGCATGATGCGTTCCAGCGCATCGGCATCGACTGATTTCGGATTAAAGTTCGCCCGAGTACCAATGGCAGGCTCCTTCACATAACCGTCTTCCATCGCATCCGGCAAATCGTAACGGTACACCACGTTCCTAAACGGCTGAGGCTTGCTGCCAGTGGTTTTTGGCGTCGCAGTGACCTCAAGGCCCATAATGGGCTGCAATTCGGCAATGGCTTTGAATCCGGCGCTACCGCGATAACGGTGCGCTTCATCCATCAGCAGCACCAAGTCCTCAAGTTCAGACAGGTACGAGAAATAGCTGTCGCCGATGTACTCTTGTAGACGTTTAATACGCGGCGCTGCCCCACCTCGTACTTCGGAATTTATCTTTGAAATATTGAAGATATTGATGATTACGCTTTCACGACCAAAAAGGTCGTTACCGCGCACACCTCGACCCTCCTCATAGTTTTCCGCATTAACAATCAAAGGCGGAGTATGAGCAAAAGCCTCAATTCCTTTGAACACATATTTAGGACTACGCGGATCAAAATCGAACAACAGTTTTTCATAGATCGTCAGGTTTGGCGCAAGAACGAAGAAGTTCCGACTCTTGCCGATCATGTGCAAATAGCTAATGAACGCGCCCATTAATCGAGTTTTGCCGACGCCGGTGGCAACGGAAAAACAAACCGATGGGAAGTCACGCTCGAAGTCTGCAAAATCCGCATCAGTAATCTCACTGAATACCTGGCGCACCTGCTCCCGAGCGGCCTCTACATCAGTACCCTTTTTCGGATCAATCAGCCCTACGATTGTATCGAGGCGCCGCAGCGCTTCTGTCTGAGGGTTGCGTAACGAAAGACGCTGACTAATTTGGGCAACTACACGATCCTTGTTTATTTCAGTCATCTCAGTTTCCCTCAGTACCGTCGAACAGGTTGGCCTGTGCTGCCGACGCTTTATTTTTATTAGGTCTGGCGCTCGTGATTTCGACTGCTTCAGACTCTTCGTCATGCATAGGCAATTCTGCGATTTTTAAGGAGTAATCGTCTTTACCCCACTCGCAACGATCAAGCACCACACGGGGAATTTTTTTGATGGTTAGGTTTGTCAGGCTATCGCCAGCACCCTCATAGGCCATGCAGCAAATTAGCAGGCTACGCTCTTCGCCCACCTCATCAGACAGGGCCTTGAGCTGATCAAAGGTCAAACTATTGGTGGTCACGTATATAAAGGCGTTTTCAGTGGCCTTACCATGCATCCAATAATGTTCGGCGGATGGCGCGTAGGTGTAATTGAAATGCTTGCACATGGCCTCGGCCAGCATTTCCGGCCGGTAATCCTTATTGATAACCAAATTACCCCACTTGTCTTTTTGCAAAAGAGAGGGCGCTAGCTTAAAAAAGCGGTAGCCACCGCCTCCCTTCCAGCTTTCGACTTCAGTGACTCCGCTTTTGTCGGCGCCTAAAATGATATTCTTCATTCGTGGGGCAATGTGTGTTACGGCATGCTCTCCGAGCTCAGCCATGATCCAACGACGTCCCATCTTGTGAGCGACAGCACCCGTTGTCCCTGACCCGCCGAAAGAGTCAAGAACAATATCCTCACTACCCGAGGTGAACATTTGTATTAATCGCCTAATTAAGGCTTCTGGTTTTTTTCCTGACGGAAAGCTTACTCCACCCTCTGACTGCAAGTTATTGGTAGGAAGATCCGTCCATAGATTGGATACGGGCCGAGCAATTACTTTCTCCCCATCAATCTCCCGAAGACCTTTCCCAAGAAAGTACACCTGCCTTCCCTGATAAATATAAAGCGGATCCAACCCATCCCGATCAAGCTTGATAACGTGATCCAAGTCCTTGGATCTTTTAAGATGATCACTGAGCCATGCGGCGGGCTTCTGCAATGTTTTCGTTTCAAATACACGATAGGCATTATTTATAGCAAATTCATTAGCCTTTTCGTTGACAATTTCGATAGCATCATCGCCAAGCGCACGCTTTGCCTTAGCCCACTGCGAATTCGCACTTGACCCCTCATATCCCATCTCACTCAAAATATAAGAATTAATACTTTTAAATCTCCACCTCTCACACTCATCCTCGAAGTTCTCGATAAACCTAGAGAAATGCGCAAGATCAACCTCTTTACTACCCAAGTAAGGCTGATTATATATCAATCTAGCCTTATCCTTACTATAACAAAGAATAAAATTAGTAACTTGGGTGGGCCCGATATTTACAGTTTTGAAACTTGATGTAGTCGCGGCCTCGATTGTGATGGTTGTTATGTAATTTTTTCGACCAAAAATTTCATCCATCAAAACCTTACAATAGGCGACCTCAGTATCATCAAGCTGAAGAGCAATTGCGCCCTCAGGAGCAAGAAGATCATGCAAAATAACCAAGCGCTCCCTCATCATGTTAAGCCATGTTGAGTGCTCGAGATTATCATCGTAGTGCTCGAATGCAGATCCAGTATTAAAAGGTGGATCGATGTAAATAAATTTCACCTTACCCCGCACATTGGAGTCAGTCTCCAGCGCCTTTAGCGCCAGCAGATTGTCCCCATGGATCAGCATATTGTCGAACTGATCTCCCTCACGTCGTGTTTCGGCGTGATAAGAGAACTCAGGCTGTTCAATCAGAATTCGGGGCTCGAGACGCGGGCGCTCGTCTTTGCCAATCCAGGTCAGTTCAAGTTTGGTTTTACCAGCCATTAGATCAGGCTCCATCGAATCGTAAACAGGTGATCCACCTGTGGCGTCAGGTTAAGTTGTTCGGTAATGGTGTCGAGCATAGCTTCGCGTTCATCGTCAATTTCGCGCAAGCGGCTATAAAGCTGATGCTGTAAATCATCCACTTGCCGCTTTAAGGTTTTGCCTTCGCGTTGCAGTTCCAGCTTGGCCGCAAGATTGGTGGTCGCACGGGCGAGCTTATTCTTTTCATTGGCCAGCTTGGTGAGTTCTTTAATTTTCTGGTCATAGGCCACGCGGGCGTCATTACGCCACGCATCAAGACGGTCTTCTTCTTCGTTGAGGAACTCACCCAATCGCTCTTGCGCCTGCCCAACCAGCGTCGTTTGCCGTGCCTCAGTCACTTCGGCTAATTCTGCCTCGGGAGCCAGCCCAGAAGGCGAGCCAAGCCCTTGGGCTGGAATGTGTAGTAAGCGTTCGGCGGTGCTGGGGTCAAGCATGCGGCCGTCATCAGTGAAGGCGACGCAGATCAGCTCATCCCACGTGCGAGCAGGGGTTTGTAATGTGAGACGCGAAAGCCGCATCCAACCGGATTGCCCGCGTAAGCTGGCCACATCCGCCAGATTGCCCCCGTAAGCCTTATAGTCAAAGTCAAGCGTTGCCATGGGCGTTGATCGCGCTTTAGCCCGCTCAACTAGTTGGTCCGCCAGCCCTCTATCGCCCAAGCGGAAGAAGCGCCAGCCGTTATCTGCTGCCTCAGGCCATTCGGTAGACCAAATGTTGCCTTGATAATCAAAGCGCTCGGCATGGTCTGGATGAAAGCGGGCCTCGACCAGTTCCGCGCGTGCCAGATTCAAAAGAGCACGACGAAAGTCGCCCAAGGCGGCATGGACGCCTTCCTTACGGCTCATAAGGCGCTCAATCACCTTTTCGTCCATTTCTGCCAAGATCTTGTTGCGTGCATCCTGTTTGGCCGCATCAATCTCGACACTGAACTCCTCTTGCAGGCGATCGAAAGCCTCATTTATTTCATCATTCGAGCGGCACGTCTGGACAATCTCCAAAATGCGCCGCTCGATATCCACACCAGACTCAATTGCGCCTAATACTTCGTCGGATGAGCCAAACACGCCCTCGAAGAGCTTGAACTTCTGTTCTAAGAGTTGATGGATACGTTCCTCCGCTTGGTTCTTGCGGTTGAGGAAGTTGATGACAGTGACGTCGATCTTTTGCCCATAGCGGTGACAGCGGCCAATCCTCTGTTCCACTCGCTGGGGGTTCCAGGGCAAGTCATAGTTGATTAGCAGCGAGCAGAACTGCAGGTTGATACCCTCGGCACCTGATTCCGTGGCAATGAGGATGGAGCGGTCATGTCTGAAGGCATCGACAATGGCCGCTTTCATATCGGCCGTTTTGGAACCTGACACGACCTCAGTGCCTTTATTTTTGGCAAGCCACGCCTTGTAAAGGGCGGCGCTATCTTTGTCGGTATTCGAGCCGTTGAGAATGACGGTCTGACCAGCGAAGCCGTTTTGCTCCAACAGGTCACGCAAGTAGGCTTGGGTGCGCACGGACTCAGTAAATACCACGGCCTTGCGCTGGCCGCCTTTGCCTTCTATCTCGGCCATAACGATGGGCAAGCACTCCAGGAGTGCTCGCCCTTTGGCGTTGTCGTTAATTGAGGTAGCGATATCCCGGTAATGAGTCAGCTCGGCAATTTCTGCCTGAAGCTTTTTCGGGTCAATCTCGTCAAGATCATCATCCGTATGGTCTTCGACAGCATCCGCCTCGGTTGCGGCTATAGAACCGGCATCACGCCAATCCTCAGCGTCTTCAGCAAAGCCATCGAGATCATCCAGGGTGTCGTCATCCACTGCCAGCTTGGCTTGCAGGCGGTTGACCATCTTGTCCAAAGTTTTGGCAATGGCAAATGAGGATGAGCCCAGGATCTTGCGCAGGGACAAGGTCACCAAGTGGCGGCCATTTTTCCCTAGGGCAATGGTGTCTGGGTTTTGCAGGTACGCCGACACTGACTCGTACAGATCCAGCTCAAGCTTGCTGGGGGTAAAGTCAAAGGTTTTCGGCAGGCGGTTCGTGTAGTTGATCAACCCGGCCTTTTGCACCTGACGACGCAAAGTGCGTTTGCAGATCGGCTCCAAACGATGCTGCAGCAGGGTCATAGCAGCAAGGTTACCCTTACCGCCAAACTCGGCCCTAAAGGCCTGCTCCGAACCAAAGTAAGCCTCATCAATGATCGTGACGAGGCCGTAAAGCTCCATCAAGTTATTCTGCAAAGGCGTTGCGGTCAGCAGAAGCTTCTGGCAACCCTGTAAGGCATCGCGCAGGACTGCAGCTCGGGAGTTGTTAGCAGCCTTAAAGACATTGCGCAGCTTATGCGCCTCATCAAACACGACCAGGTCCCACGCAACCTTTTGCAGCTGATGGGCGATACGAGCGGCATATTCGTAAGAAACGATGATGATGCCTTCCTTACGCCCAATGGGATTGGGTTGTCCGCTAGCCGCCAAGTCTTTAAGGCGCTTGGCATCAAGGATGGCAGAGGGCAATGAGAACTTCTCACGGAGCTCCGTTGCCCACTGCTTGCGAAGAGAGGCCGGCACAATTAACAGAAGATTTCGACGCTGCTCCCACCAACGCTGGCTGAGCACCAACGCCGCCTCGATCGTTTTGCCAAGCCCTACCTCATCGGCCAGCAGTACACCTTTGGACAAGGGCGAGCGTAGGGCAAACATAGCCGCATCGACCTGGTGCGGGTTCAGATCCACACGGGCTGAGGACAAGGACTGGGTCAGAGACTCGTCGGCACCGATACCTTCGCGAGTTAAGAAGTGGGCGAAATACTTCGCTTGATACGGGCTATAGATCATCTGAGAAAGAATCCTTATTGCGGTCTGCTTGCAATAGCAAACCCTGTTCGCCAAGCATATTGCTTAAGCGGCACGTGAAATTACGCGCCGCTCATTGAGCAGCTCAGCATGAAATGACAGAGGTGTTACCCACAGAGCTCAGAGATCGAGGGACGGCGGTGCTGAACGACTGCAGATCATCCCTGGACATTGCCCCCTAATTTGCGATGGCCATCACCTTATCCACTGCAGGAGCATGGGTAAAGATGGACGTCAGTTTTTGCCCTTAAAGTCAGTCAGTTAGCAGGCTCGCACTCGTCTGAAATACCTCTCCCGCAGAGGCTTTCCGATGTTCTCGCCATCGCCTGACCGCACTGAAGACGATTTTCCTACTCCGGTCAAAGGTCAGCCTAGCCTTGGCAGGGCTCCTCTTTTGAACCTCATGCCCTTGCGCGCCTTCCGGCCGTATCTGTTTGGATGAGAGCCACAATGCGCAATCCACGAATTACCCGTGTACGAAATTTCTAGTGAGCACACTCATCTCAGCGCAATGAGTTCCAGAACCTGGCCTGCCATCGATTCCTGAGAGATCGCCAGACGACGGCAGAGCATATCAGCCGCGATGGCTCCCCCTCCCCTTTCTAGCCACTCCACCGCGGCAGACTGCCTATCGAAATCTGCAGGCTTGTTGAGGCGTGCCTCAAGAATGTGTGCGATCGTCGCCGGCGCTGGCACCACCACCGCCGAAGCGCCAGCAGTCAGCGAGTTCATCAGGCCCTGCGGGTCGTAGTCTGGAAAGCTTATTAAGTCGGAAATCCCTTCCCTCGCAGCAGAAACAGCCCTCGGCGACCACTGTCGATCGCCCCGAAACAACATAGGTACGTCTTGGAGCTCTGTCGGCAGTTGGTAACGGTGGGCCGCGTGCATAACGCTCAGGTTCTCTACCAACAGCACCTTCTCTAGCCCATGCAGGTCGATAGCCTGGACGTTCAGCGTGCCGCCGCGGGGATGCTGGTAGTCACCTGATGGCAGTAGAACCCTGCCCGATGGATGAGCGACCAGCACCAGCCCCTCGCCTACCGTCCGGCCACTGACCTTTTCGTTTCTGGAGATCGCAGCCAGAGCCAGCCTGTCCCCCTCGAGCGCTGCCGTGCTGTGCTTCAGCGGATCCAGAGACATGTCCTTTCTCACCAGCGCAAGAAGTGTCTGGTGATCCGCAGCAGTCAGCAGCAACGCGGATGTACCGAGCTTCGTCCCTACGCCGTAAAGCTGGTGGATCTGCCGCCAGGTATCCGTAAGGGTGATTTTGTCCTGGTTGCGCCGCACCGCATTCATGATCGCCGTCAGGTGGCGCTTATTGGTCAGCATGCGCTATCGCCTCGACACCCTATCCAGGGTCAACTCCAGGACACGCCGGTTCGCCGAAAGCCGACTATGTGGCGCCAGCGTCGGCACAAGGCGGTAGTTCAGTTTCTTACCGTTGGCTTTGGCGAATGCCGCCTGCAACTGGGCATAGCCATCCAGGGCGTAGAGCCATATCCCGTCAGGGATGTCGGGATCACCACAGTCTTGCCAGTAAGCGGTAGCCGATTGAGGTTTACCAGTGGCAATCAGCTCCCGAAGCATGGCCTCCAAGTGGGCACGCACGAAGGGTTTTTCCAGCTCCTTTTCCTGATTGGCCCCTGAGGGGACAAATTTCGATTCACGCTCCTGGGCTGCTGCCGCTGGCGCCGCTTTGACCTTCGGTGCAGGCAGTGAGGCTATCAGCAATTCCAGTTGCTCAAGATTCTCGCCAGCGTGGACGTCGCAGAACGCATTGCCGCCCAGTGAAAGTGGAGCAGCACCAGCCCAAACCGCAGCATCAAGTCGTTCAAGAAGTGGCTCAAGATCGATTACGCCGCCGCCCTGCAGGTGAGCGTCGACGGCCTGGGCCACCTGGCGCATCTTGTTGCGCTTACGCACTGTCAGACTGAGCCGATCAAGCCGACCAATCATCTCGTCGAGAGCGAAGCGGTTGCGGGACACCGCACCCAACAGACCGTCGATAAGTTTGCCCCGCAGCGCCCGGTCGCTTCTTGTCAGCGGCAATAGGCCCGTGTGTGTAAACAGGCCCAACTTCTCGTGCAGTCGCTTGAGCCGGTCGATCGCATTTTTGATGTCGCGGATCCTGTCGGTGAGCCGGACGGAGAATCCATATCCTCCCTCAATGAATGCCCTGGTGACGTTCTGCTCGTTTCTCAGGTGCTGCACCACCTGGCGGGTGGTGTTGGTGACACGCCGCAGGTGGCGCTCGGTCTCGGCCGGTTCGCCAGCTGCCTTGGCGCCATGGTAAGCCTCGCACCCCTCCTCAATGCTGATCAGGATCTCCTTGAGGTCAGGCGCTACGCGATCAAACCCTTGGATAGAAATTTGTGCGCCCACGTCGAGCAGTAGACCACTGAGATGCAACAGGTCGCTGTCCTCCTCCACCAGGCCTTTGGACATGAGCCACGAGAGGCCCTTGGTCATACGCTCCGGGGGCGTGATGCCTGTTTCATCGGCCAAGGCCATAGCTTCCAGCAGATCAGCATTCGCTTTCAGGTGCTCGCCTAGCCTTACCCAGTCTTCTGCCTTCACAGTTCGAGGCCTCTTTGCTCCAACTGAGTCGAAGATGGATCCGGCTCCGGATCCAGGCTTAGGCTGCTGAACTCAGCCACCCAGGCCAGAATCATGTAGAAGTACCCCATCTTGCCAGTGGCCACGTAGTTCGCGGACTCACTACTGCGCTTGACCAGGTAACCCGCGTCGGCCAGGGGCCGCAGCACCAGCGCCAATCGCTCTTTGTTGTCCTTGGCGCTCTTGGACTTGCTGAAGAACTCGTGGCCACTCAGGTCTCGCAGCTGATCCCTGTAGGTGGGATTGTTCTCGATGGCCTCGAGCAGATCCGAAAAGGACACCGTGTCACCGGGCGCTAGGCACGCATCGGTGCGCCCAGAGCGATTGAAGAGGCGGATGAATTCCAGGCAGGGCTTGAGCTGGTCGCGCATCTGCACAAGTTGCACAGCAGCTGCAGCTCTATCCTTGGGGTCCGACAGATCGGCGTACCGCGAAAAGTAAGTGTCCGGGGCAGTTTCTTCGCCGATGGTACCCAGCTCCCGGCTGAGAGGCGCCAGCGCCGCCCTGACCTCAGCCTCAACACCAGGCGCGCGAAGCTGACGATGGAGTTCCGGATAGGCGTACTGGCAGATGAAGCCGCCAGAGAGAAGGGTTTCGAGGACTTCGCGAATCTCGCTCACGTTAGGTACACCTCATCCTCAGCGGCCAAGGCCTCGTTCAGTTCATCCAGCCCCTCATGAACGTCCAGTCCGTATTCCTTGACGACGATCGTGCCGGTATCAGCCTGCCTCTCCAGGAAGTAGCGGTTGGTGAACTGCCGAAGCAACTCCGGCGCACCACCAGGGAAGCATGCCAGCATCGAAATTCCCCTCTGGTTGAAGTAGTTGACCAAGGCCACGTAGTTCTCCGGCGATAGCTCCAGGGCCTCATCAATGGGGATCGACATGAGGAAATCAGCGTCCTTGCGCAGTAGCTCGAACAGGGAGACGTAAATCATTGCCACGATAATCTTGGTCAAGCCGGTGCTGCTGAGCTCAATCAGCTCTGAGTTGTTGGTGGCAATCTTCGTCCGGCCCTGGTCGTTGCACGACACACTCACGTCAAAGCACTGCTCCAGGTCAGAGGTGAACTTGCCCTCATTGATCTGCCTGGCCACGTTCTCCAGGGCCTCGACGAAATTTTCGGTAGGCATGACGCCATCGCCCATCGCCTGCCAGCGGCGATAGTGCTGATCGTAGATGGATAGATCAGACCAGAAGGACATTTCCTGAATGCGGGATGTAACCCTGAACTCGAACTGTTTGATCTGGGCAAATGCGCCAAGCACCTCCCGAGCCTTCTGCGTCGCGTCGCGGCCGAGTTGCTGGATACTCCGATGCAACTCCAGCAGCTTGGTGCGGCGATCGCACAGCTCATCAGAAAGGTTCTTCGCCTGCATGATCAGTTTCGTCTTCTGGTCAGGATGCGAAACGTCGATGTATTCCTGCAGGCTTGGCGCCGCCTCCAGCCAGGCTAGGTCAGGCTCTGCTGCCGCATTGCTGGCCTGGCTAGCGATCTGTTCGATAGCAGCGCCTTGCGGCGTGTGCAGGAGCTGCCGTGTCCTGAACTGGGACAGGATCTGGCGATAGGCTTCAGAGGCGGACTTCTGGAGCACTCCACGCTGGCGCGTCAACCTGGTCACATCCTCGTCGATGTCCTGCGCTGCAAATCCGTCTAACAAGGTGCCGGGATCAACAGCGTCGACTTGAGTAAGGCGGTTGAGTACACCGTTGAGCAACCTGGCCTGGGCCTCATCCTGCTGCCCTTCCAGCGTTAGTGCCTTGCGCTGGTCGATAATCTCTCTCAGCCGGGCTTTGACCTCTTCGTTGTAGTCAGCGATCTGCCTGTCTACCCTGGCGACCTGACCTTCCAGGTCAGACATCTCGGCGACTCGTATCGGGAGCTGCGGTAGCACGTTCTCCACCCAGTGGCGGTAGCTCTCGATAATCGATCGCTGATCAGTGATCTCCTTAATTTGTGAGTCAAGCTGGTTTATCTCTCGCTCGAGCCGGCGATTTTCTCTGTCATCAATGCCTTCACTGCGGAGCTTGACCGACTTGTCGTTCTCGATGGTCTGAAGCTCTGCGTTCAGCCCTTCGGTGATTCGCTGCAATGCAGCCTTGTGCCCCTCGGTCAGTCGCGCACGCTCTTCAGCCAGGTCGTCACGTGCAGTCTTTTCATTCGTGGTCAGCTCCAGCAAGTGTCGTCCGTGAACAGACTTCAGTTGCGCGATACTTCCGTCTTTCTCGGCCAAAGCCCGCTGCGCTTCAGCAGAGCGTGCACTCTGCTCTTCGACGTAGGCGCTGTGTTCATCCTGCGCTCGTTCGTACAAGGCCTTGCGTTGCTCACGCCGCGATGCGAGTTCAATAGCGGCCTGACTCTCATCGTTCTGGCACTTGCTCAACCGAGCAGCATGCTTACGGAAACGATCTTCTAGAACACGATTCTGCTTATCCAGGCTCTCGAACTCGGCCTGGATACTCTCAAGACGGAGCGTCAGCGACGCAATTTCTTGCTCAAGCGCTTCATCGCTGGCGAACGTTGGGACTGATAGCCCTTGAAGCGCCAGCTCAAGTCCATAGAGAGATTGCTGGGGGGACTCCAGCATTGCAGGGTTCAGATCGGTTCGCAGGAGGATCTCTACCGGAACCAGCCTAGCGATATTGTCTTTCCAGCTTGGGTGATTCTTTCGCAGGTACCCAAGCATCGTCTCTGCACCAGCGTTCAGTTGCTCCTTCAGCGCGTCGCGCAGCTTCGCTGTTTCGCTACGCTGCTTATCAAGCCCCTGGAACGCAGACACCAGCCTGGATTGCTCATCCTGCAGGCTCTTTTCCTCTCCGCGGGCAACTGCTAATTCGGCCTGGAAAGCGGCCAGCAGAGCAGCTTGCTCATCAATCGCGTGCTGAGCTGCGTCAAGGGCATTTTGGGAGCTAGGAAGAACCTTCGTTTTCTTCAGGTGATCAAGCTCGACGGAGGCGCGAGCAGCGGCAGTGGCCAGCAAATTGCGTTGCTGCTCATGCTCCTCGAGTTCAGCGCGCTGTTCCCTTTCGGTCTCTTCCTTACGACGGCGTAAATCGTCCTCAAGCTCATCCTGGCGTTCCTGGATAGCCTCCAGCGCAAGATTGTGACGTGAGTGAACTTCCTCTCGCTGCGCTGACGCAGAGTCCTTGGCTTTCTGAGCCCGCACGTCGTAGACCTGTCGTATGTCTAGGCCCTTAGCGTTGAGCTTGGTCAGGTGATCCTGCTTCAGATCGCGCTGAGCGATCACCTCGCCGATGTTGTCCGCTCTCGCCAGCAGGTCTGCCATTCCCGCCTGTTCGGACTTCTCCTTGGCCGACTCAATTTTACTTACCGAGTCCGCGGCCTCAGTGAAGTTTGCCTGTAGGTGGCCGCGTTTTACTGCCAGCTCCTGGCGCCGAGCGTAGGCGTCTTCGTTTATGCGCGTCTCACGCGCATTGAGCCCGCTCAGGGCTTCCATCCGCGCAGCTTCGCGCTCACCCAGCCGCGCCACGATGTGGTTTGCACGGGCCTTCTGGATACCGAGCTGGCGCGTGATCGCCTGATGGTCAATCCGAAGCTGGGACAGTGATTGCACCTTAGGTCTCAACTCGTCCATGAGCAGATAACCGGCCCGGTTCTCCAGCACCTTGTTGAACGGAGCGGCGTTCAGGGTTTCAAGGGTGCGGCCGAGGTCGGAGTTATCCTGTTCGAGGATCTCGGCCATAGTGGTCTTCATGGTGTCGAACGTACCGGCGCTGGCCAGGAGCGCGAGCGCCACGTTGTCGATACCGTTGAAGTCAGTCCGCTTTGGCGCCAGCGAGAACGAGGGACGGAGGGCCAGAACCAGCTTTCGCTTCTGGGGATCCGTCAGCTTCTCCATGTGGGAGTAGCCGCTGTTGAACTGGATGATGTGCCGGTAGTGAATGGGCTGAAGCTCAGGACTGCAGTCGATACCTTTCACTGCCAGATGGCGTATCAGTTCCCCTGCCCTGACCAGCTCGCCGGCCTCATAGTCCCGGTAAAGCAGATCTGGCTCCCAGGCGTGAGCCACCAGGCGGTAAGCGTAGGTGTCACCACTGCGGTGCATGATCGCGCACCGCGGCGCATTCATTGAGTTGGTGTACTCGAAGATGATGTAGCTGGAGGCGTTGGGCAGGTACCAGTTAGCGAAGCTTTCCCGGTTACTCCCCGCTTTGACCAACTGTCCAGGAGCAGCCCCATAGAAAACAGGTATGAGCTTCAGAAACGACGACTTACCGATGCCATTTGTGCCGTTGACACTGGTGTTCCCGCTGATCGCAATCTCAGCTTTGGCCCCTGCGCACAGGGAGTCGATAAGAACGATCTTGAGCAACTGAGACATCGTTGATTCCTTTCAGATTGCACCGATACATCGATAGTCGGCTGATTTTTTTGGCGGTAACCAGTGTCAAAGCTACAGTGGTCTTTCACCAGTCAAGCTGGCCAGCCAAGGCTCTACAACGGACTTCCTAGCTTCAAGGCCCATAAATGCCAATCCATCCTTCACCAGCGCCTTCTTGTTTCCCGTATGCGGATTTGTAACGTAGGTGCTGATACTAGGAAGTACGTCAGGATTTGCACTCCACCTTAGGTTGAATGCAGCCAGCCTGGGAAACCAGAACTGGCTGGCATACGGCAGGTTGTCGTGAATCCACCAGGCCAGCGGCGTCCAATCCTTGTGCTCCTCATACCAGGGAAGCAATGCAGGTACCACGATGCAGGCAGTAGCCCCCAGATGCCCTTTGGTGTCCGGATAATCCCAAATGTGCTCCGCGTAATTTTTTTCATTAGCAGCACAGCTGTACTGGTTGTTGTTCTCGGCGCCCTTGGCATTAACTGCTGGCGCCCGGTAAGCCGAGCGAATCACGATCCGGCCAAAGCGCTCCTGCAGAGGCTCTAGCAACTGCTCGCAAAGCCCTCGCCCGGCCTCGATGGCGCGATCCGGATAATCCGGAATATTGGGGATGCCCTCGATCTGGCTGATTTCCGAGTAGAGGAAATCACGCATGAAAAAGTGCTTGGATAGCCGGACGCGACCCAGGTCCTCGAGCGCCTGTACCGTCGCTGGTTTCTTCATCCTGTTTTGCTCCTTGGCTATTCGCTGGCGTGCTTCTGCTGGCCTCAGGCCTGCTCCTCAGCAGGCACCTGAGAGATCAAGTTGAGTTCCAGATCCGCCCGGTCGAGCCAGACCTCATTCAGCTCACCTTTGACCGATACGCCCAACTGACGGAAATCACTGACCTGCTTGACCAGGATAGCCTTGCCGTTGACCAGGCAGGAACGCTCCAGAACGATCCCCACAATCGGTTCGCCCCAGTTACCATCCACGAAAAAATCATCATGTTCGTGCTCGACACTCCATCAATCAGCCGGCCCTAACGAGGCGGCTTGAACGACAGCATCAAGGTATGTAGCTTGAAGCGACGTATCTAGAGTGTTTGCCTGTACAGGTAAAGTTTTCGAGCAGATGGAGGTGCGATGAAACGCAAGCAATCAATCGAGTCTGTGCGCTGGGACCTGGCCCTGCGCTATCGCCTGATCGAGACGGTGGCCTGGTGGGAAGGCCGCCTGACGACCAATCACCTGATGCAGAGCTTTGGCATCAGCCGCCAGCAGGCGTCGAAGGACATCAACACCTACATCAGCGAGCACGCGCCGAAGAACCTGGAATATGACAAGCATTTGAAGGGGTACGTACCGAGCCGCCGCTTCCAACCGCTGTTCATCGACGACAGTGCGAGTGCCTACCTGCACCTGCTCAACCAGAACCATGAGCGCGCTCCGCATATCGAGGGCTTGGCGCTAGCCTATGCGCATACCGAGGTACTGGGCGTTCCAGATCGGTCAGTGCGCCCGGAAGTGCTGCGCCCGCTGCTCAAAGCTTGCCGTGAAGGGCGACGCCTGGAGTGCGAGTACGTTTCCTTCACCACTCCGGACGGTGAAACCCGGCTGATCGCGCCGCATACCCTGGTTTACACAGGCATGCGCTGGCATGTGCGGGCCTATTGCGAGAAAAATCGAGATTTTCGTGATTTCGTTCTGAGTCGCTTCCGAGGCATACCGGAGCTAATGGACGACCACTCCGAATATGACCGGGAGCAGGACGCAGGATGGGTCTCCCAGGTGCCGGTACTCATCGAACCCGACTCGCGCCTAAAGCCAGAACAGCGCGCCATCATCGAAGCGGACTACGGCATGCTGGATGGCCGGCTGATCATCGAGACTCGTGGCGCCCTGGTGCAGTACGTGCTGCAGCGCTACCAGATCGACCCGACCAAAGTACATGCCAAGGCCACAGCGCAGCAGATTGTCGTCACCAATTTGGAGGAGTTGCAGCCTTGGCTTTACCACTAGCGGGTGGAGCCCTCACTGCAAATCAGCCATTGCTGCACACCCGGTATACCCAACTGGGGCCACTGCAAATTAACGCGCCGATCTGGCGACGTCATTTGAATCCTGCAGCGTCAACGGCAATTGACGCGAGGTGCTCGACCGAGCCCGTGATCCCAGGCGGCCCCATCCAGCTGCCCAGCGCCCATCACTGGCCAGCAAAATCGGATGACTATCACCGCTGCCCTACCTCAATCGACAGCACCACCATAAGCCAACCTCGCCAGCCCAAGAAGAGCCGGCAGCAGCATGGCAACAACACACAGACCTTCATTCAGCGAGAGTAGCATTGACATGGCAGAACCTCGTGGATGGTGAGGTTCTCACCTTAGCGAGACTTGCCCGGCAGGACGATCTGCCAACTTTTCGCCTGTAAACAACTCGAACAGGTGTTGAAACCAACGCATTCGAGGTGGCGCTTTTGGCTCCAACTGGTAAACGACCTCACGCTCGCGCTTGCCTTTAGCGACCACCCATCCAACATCCAGGCGATAGCTAGATGCACGTGGCTTGATAGCAGCCGCCTAAAGCAGACCACGCCAGACCGCATCGGACTCAATCACTCGAACAAAGTCGTGTGCACTGAATCCATTTGGATAAAGCGACGCTACCTCTGCCTTCTCCTCTTGGTCGAGCCGCTGCAGGTTGTGCGTTTCATCGCGCAGGGCGACCTCAATGACTTCGCGCGAGACGACGCGAAAGCCATCGACGACTTCTCCATCACACTCAATTGAAGTATCGACAACCCAAGCATGTGGGACTGGTATCGGATCGAGTTCGCTCATCCCCAACTGGGCACGCAATCCTTGATCAATCAGCAGGGCCCGGAGCACAACCGGGTGTTTGCGCTTCAACTGCCTGGCGGCCTTGCGCAAGGTATTCGTCCGATGCAGCCAGACTTCATGTTGTGTTGAACGGATAAACCCCGACTTGACCTCTAACAGCAATACCGCCCCATTCAAGTGACAGAGCAAGTCCACCTCACCGGCATCACGCTCGCCATCCAACGGTGGCTGGTAGCCTACGACGACACGGAATCCTCTCTGTCTAAGCGACTCCGCGAGCCCGTGTTCGACCCGCTCCGTTTCACTGCGCAGTTCGGGCCGGCGCGGTTCGACGCGACGCAGATTGTTTGCCGCAGCAGTCAGGCTATTCTGTCGACCGGCAACCCAGGGGAACTGAAAACTGTAGCGGCCAATCTTGTAATACGGCCGCTCGTACAAGCGCGGCGCTGGCATGTTGGGCGTCTGGCGGATCTGCGTGGACAGCGCCAGCAGATCACTGGTCCAGAACTGCAAAATCGCCCTAGCTGCCTCAGGATCGCCCGCGGGGTGCTCATCACTGACCGTCCACCCGCGAATACGCCGAATTTTGTCTGGCAGTTCAGACCAGGTCATGGGAAAGCGATTTTCGCCCTGCAAAAGCCCCTCAAAGGCTAGCCGCCCAAGCGCCACTGCCGGCACACCGGACTCGTCCAAATATCGCTGGTAAGGCTGTAGAAATTCCTGTTCGAAAAAAGCCTGGGTCAGTTCACTGGCGAGCATGGCGTGGTACAGCATGACTTCGGTTCCGTCGGTGAGCCTGACACGCTCCCCCAGTCCGAATACCACTTGCAGATACAACTGACTGCGAATGGCCTTGATATAGGCAAGCCGATTAGCTTCGTGATTCTCCGGACTGCCGATGATTTGCCCTGCCATGCTCGCAGCAGCAATCAATTCAACCGCACGGTGCATCCAGTAGTGCCAGAGCAACTGGCTTTTGCGCTCGGTACGCCGCCAACGCAAAGTGCCCTCATCGGTTCTATTAAAAATGACGGGTTTCCCAGGCTTGAGCTGGTAATCGCACTCGGTATCGAAGCAGAACCAGTCGATAGAACCTTCGTAATCGATACGCTCGCGCACGGCGGCGACCAGTAGGGCGACAGCCTCCAGGCTGGCAGCACATTCCGCCACCGGACCAGACTGCGGGAAAAGGATGGGGGACAGATGCCTTTTAAGGGAGCGAGCAAGCGCCTCTTCAGTCACCCGAAAGTCGCGTTCTGTGCAGACCACCAATTTGCGCAGAATGATCCGCTCATAAACGGCCCAATCCCTACCAGCGGGATCACCGTCGCCCTCGCCCAAACAGCTATAGGCCAGCACACTGAGGTAGGACAAAAGCTCAAGCAATGAAAGCGAGCTCAACTGGCCTTCGGCAAGCTCAATAGCCTTATCGAACGGTTTAAGTTGCTCGAGAAGACGGTCACACACGCCGAAAAAATCGCTCCACTCATTGCCATGGAGCGTTTCCCTCAGATACCTCCAAGACGACGAATCGGTGCGCGTAAAAAGCTTGGAGTAGCGAATTGCCCAGCGCAGCATATGCGGATGATAGGCAGCCAAGTGATCCAGCAGCTCGAAGCTGACCGCATCATCGAAATTCAGGACACGAGCTAAAGTCAGACTGGCAGATTCGGCCCCTTCGACATTGCTTGGCTCCCACCAAAATTGAGCAGCAGCAAGTCCTACAGCGCGATTACGCGTGGTGTATTTGCCACTTGGTCGCTGATCAAGAAAATCATGCAGACACTCATTGAGCGCTACGCCAGGGGCATGAAGCTGCAAATACCGGGCGAACTGAGCCTGGTAATATTCCTGACATCGTTTGTCGGCATCGAGCACTGGTTTCGTCCCTGGCATCTCTCAGAACAGGCACTGTTTTTGTGGCATCACCTTAGCGGTAGCCCAAGCCAGGTCAATTCTGATCACAGCTGGCGAGGTCGGACATCAAGACGTCAATCATCGCATCTCCATGCTCCCGGATGGTGTCCACATTCCAGGACACGTGCTTCATCATCAGATATTGCTTGATGCTGTCCGGGGCATTGGCCGCGTAAAACTCCTTTTTCCCCTCGGGTGTGAAATTGCTCAGGCGAGAATTCTTGCTGTGGCTGATCAGGCACAGGTTGCCGAACGAATCGAGCACAGTCCCCTCCAAGCGGGCAAGTCCGGTCAGTGGATTACGCGGGTAGTGGTGCTCCACCGAACTGCGGAAGGTGAACTCGAAATCGCGTACTTGCGGATCCTCGCCCTTGCGCTTGTTCCAAAGCAGGTAGTCGAGGTAGTTGAAGACCAGGTTGTTTTCAATGCTGCCGAAGGAAAGCCGGCACCGTATCCCCTCTGACGAAATGGAGGCAGGTCGGGCCTGACATCTGCCGCCCCGTTGGAAAATCATGTCGTCGTACTCGGCTGGCTGCTCAGCTAGGAAGCGATCGAAGACGAACGCCCTAGCCACCGACTCAAGGTGTGACAGGTAGGCCCCCACCTCGATGCGTTCAGCCATGAACAGGTAGTGCAGCGCCGCGCTCAGCCAATGTTTGTAGACAAGCGTCGGCGTTGAAACGTGAAACGCCGAAAGCAGCATGAGGATTCGGCGGTTGATCAGGTCGTCCCCCTCTTCGGCGCCGAAGGTGTTGACGTACTGGCTGCGCCTGGTCTTGCCATCGGACGTGTTGCACGTGAGCCGCTTGAGGCTCCAGCCATCCGTCCCCCTGAGAAACTCTCGCTTGATGATGTAGTGGTCGTACAGGTACTTGCAGCGAAGCAAGCTGTAGACGAAGCGTTTGATGTGCCCAGCCGGATCGTCGGACCTGAACACAAACTCTTCGAAAGTGGAAAGCAAGCGCTTGTCATCCAACGGAATTTTCTTCCCGGTCTCCACACGCAATACATGGAGCAGGAAGTGAGGAAAGGTGATGACCGAATTGAAGCGCTCGGGCGTTTCCTCGTCGCCGGCCCGCGTGGCCTGGTTGGTCACTTCTGGCGGCTCTGCAAGGATTTCGCTCAGCCTCCGTCTTATTCCCGGCTCACCCGTTTTGTCCGCATCCTGCAACAGCACCTTCAACTCATCGAAGTTGGCGACCCGTAGTGCGCTCCAGTCGTGATGACCGAACAGGCGATCGCGCTGCACGGGGGGAAAGCCCATCTGCACATACTTCTCCATATTTGCGCAGGCTTCCCACACCTGATGCAGGCAGGACTGACAGGCCTTTGCGTCAGGGAGACTCTCCAGCGCCTTCAACAATCGTGCCTTGAGCACTTCATGCTTTTCGAGCTGCTCACCCCGGTTGTTCATGATCTCGAAGTAATGATTGAGATCGGTATCGGCCGGAACCTCCACGCGCATGATCTGCACGTGGGTCAACAGATAGTTAAGAAAACTGTCGAGCGCCAGACCATTTTCCCGCAGCTTTACAGGCAGAAGCTTCTGGACCAGACGGTAGCCGTTGAGGATTTCGGCGTTCATGTCCACGGGCGCCAGCCGCTCGACTGGATCGTCCGCATGTGTTGCCGCTGCGATTGCGGCGAAAGTCTTGCCGGAGTGGGGGCGGCACTCGAACTCGACGGTCGGCCGACTGAGCCACGTGAAGGCTTCCGGCTGCAGCTTCTTCAAGTAAACCGCAAGCAGCGACAAGGTTGTCAGCCGCTGCTGGCCGTCGATAGTTTCGAAGATCGTATCCTCGCCTTTGCCGCGCCTGAAGACCACCAGAGAGCCTATGTAGTAATCGCGGCTGGCACCGTTATGGTGCATGGTATCGACGACATCCTGGATGAGCTGCGATATCTCACCTTCTTCCCAGGCATAGTTGCGCTGATACATGGGAATGACATAGCGCGCGCGGCCGTCCAGTAGTGCACGGATAGAAAGTTGGACGATTGATTCATTCATAAAAACGCATATCCCTGAATAACGCTGCTAACGGATCCGTGAGCTTGGCACGATGGCCCCTCACCACCGGCAAGGTGTGCAGGAGGAAATCTGCAGGGCGGGTGGCGCTTTGGATGAGGCGAAACAGGTTGTTAGCGAGCACGTAGTTGTCCACTGTCGCCATCTGCACCACCTGCATCTCCAAGCGCAAGCGGTAGGCCCAGATGAAGGCTTTCTCGATAGCACGGGAAATTTCCGCCAGACCGAACTTGTCGATGTAGTAGATCAGTAGACAATCGAACATCGTCCGGACATAGCCATCGCCGGTGCGATGCCGCCCCGGGTAGGAGTTGAGGGCTGTAAGAATGGCTGCGGCATGACCGTCGAGCCTAATGCCCCCCAACGAGCCGCCCCCTCTTTTCTCCTCCTGCCGAGTCCACGTCACCTTTTCCTGATAGTGCGCAGCCATCTCAAAGAAACGCCGCCCGTTGAGGATGATCTGGTCAAGGTGAAACGGGAACGAGATGGACAGGCGATCGATGCGCCGCTCCGGCTGACTGTTGTAGTGATCCACCCAGTGATGGGCAATGCGTAACTGTTCCACGTAAGGATAGGGCGCGACTGTAGCCAGGCTCACACCCTTGAAAAGCGGCACATCCTCCTTACCGAAGTAGCGGGCGGAATCACCTTTGGCCCAGCTTCGGATGCGGAATAGATACTGCGCGAAAAGCGTGGCCAGTTCTTGCGTTTCACACGACTCCCAACGAGCAACGGTAGCGGCCTTCAGAGGCTCGTCTTCAGGATCGAACTCCCTGAGGTGATACGCCTTGAGCAGGTCATGCGGCTCCAAATCGCGACCACGCGCATTCTGGGAGTCGAAGAATTGAAAAGCCTCTGAAATGTTCCGTAGGGTGAAACAGACCACCTCGCACTTGTTCAGCAGGAAGTCCACCATCGCCTCGGTAAAGTCAGAGCGGCTCACGATGCGGTAGATGGCAAGGTAGTTCTGGTGGAGATTGCGCATCGCCACTTCGCTGGTGAACTCAGGATCAGGCATTTGTCGACGCAGCGCGCCCAATTGCTCGCGCAGCTCACGACACTCGACCTGGGGGTGTCCTATGTCGATCAAGGCACGCACCGCGAGGATCAGCGTAAGCGTGCGCTGCTGCCCGTCCACAATATCCAGGTGTCCCTCATGACCGTGAAAAACTACGGTGCCAAGCCGATAAGCAGACTTGCTTTGGTGGGTGAAAAGGTCGGAAAACAGCTGAGCGACATGCTTTTCCGTCCATTTGTAGGGACGTTGATAGATCGGGATCGACAAATTTGGCAGCGACAACAGCTCCCGCACGCGTAGAGTTTTCTGATGTGGCGTCTCCGCCTGAAGAGCATTCATAAGGGAATGACCCGTTGCTGATCACGTGCTGGCTGCACGGAGTGGTCCATTTTTTCGAGGAAGAGGCAACGAGTTGATCTCTCGCCTGCCCCGAAATCACCAGGCGTTCGATAGGATAGAGCCTCATCAGGACGTGACACGTGAACCTGGTCGCCAAGGCGGGCGATCTACCGAAACGACCGGTCACGATGTAGAAAAACACGCCAAACGAGTGACGGCGCTCGAGAATCACCTTGCAAGTGTGCAGTTCGATGCGCTGGGCAATCTGCACCGACAGCTGAACTTGTCGTCAGCTCGCCAACAGTCGTTCGCACTCACCGTCCAGATATGAGTCAACTGCCGAGACGTCGAGCTTCCCTTCCTTGTACCAAGCATTCAGTTCCTTGAGCGCCAGCGTGCCGAAGCGCACCCAGGCAATAAGATTGGAGCGCAGCATGAACTGGATCATGTCGCCGCCCGAACGAATCGCGGCATCGGCACCATCGACTAGGCACAGGGTTCCGTGGGCCACCAGCAGCATCCGCCGAAGCTCGGGATTGGAAGCGGAAGGGATGCACTCTGACCAATCCTTTTGGTGATAGAAGCGCTGCTTCACGACCCAGGTTACGCGGGTCAGCAGTTCGCTGAGCAGCACCGGTATCGCCATCGCCAGCCCATGACGGAGGTCGTAGCCCTGTTCGAATACCTGGACGGCGACCTTCGCGAAGGTTTGCTTGTGTTGTCCGAACTCGCCGACGTTGATGAACTGCAGCAGTGAGAAGAACGGAATGGGGATACCCGATCCACGCTGCTGTGCGCCGGACGATCCTGCTACGTCCGAGAACAGGTGCCCCAGCCAGTTGATGAAGCCGCAGAATAGCTTGGCAACCAGGTTCGACCCTTTGAGTTCAAAGGTGTCAGTGTCGACGCTGATGAGCCGGCCGCCATCGACAAAATGGGCCGTACTGGTGAACTGATCCAGTATCGAGAAGAACAGCCCAACCAGATCTGGGGAGTGGGCAAGGCTCTTGATGTGATGATTGCGCGTGCTCATCGCAAACAGGCCATCGACGTCACCCCCGTGCCGATGGTCGTAATTGACCTTGTACTTGCGCTCGAGGAATCCGATCGCACTAGCTGTCGGATTCTTACCTTCACGGGGACCTTTCCAGCCATTCCAGGAAGCGAACTTCTCCACCGCCTTATCTGTCATGTCATCCGTGAATTGAGTAAGCGAACCTTGGCCGGGAAGACCGACGAACAGCACGTCGACCAATCCGCCTATCAAGCCGCAGGTACCTGCGATCATGTAGTCGTATTTGTCGCACTGTACGCCTTTGAAAGAGAACTCGTCCCTGATGCGCTTCTCTAGAGCAATGCGTTGACTAGTGCTCATCAGATCGCGGAAAGGGTCTTGCCCGATCTCGATCTGATGTCGCTGCGCATACGAGGCCACTTGATCCAGGTAGTTGCGCCAATCGCTTCCACCGTCCATCTCGATGAAGTCGAGGCCAGGGAGCGGCGCGCGGATACTCACGAATTCTTCCTGTACGAGGAGGCTGCTCTCGATGAGCAGTGCGTCCTCTTCGTCCGCGTCGAAAATCACCTGGCTTTCTTCGACGAGCGTTCCCGCCTGGAACAGCATCAGTTCGAGATGCTGAAGGTTTTCGGCCTGGAGAGCTTGCATGTCCTCCAGGGCACTATCCAGCAGCCCGAGATGCCCCTGAGCCGCGTCCGTTTGGTGCTTCTGCACAAGCATTGCTTGTGCATGCTCGATCAACGGTTCCTTCTTGCTCATGAGAAGAACCCGATCAGCTTGTCCTTGGCCTTGTCGGCCATGTCCGCGGCGCCACCTGCGAGCACGTCGCTAACGTTGAAGTACCCGACCGCTTCGAAGGCCCGGGCCAGGTTATCCAGATCTTTAGCCGAAACGCCTGATTTGACTGCCAGCTTGGTGGTCTCGACCTGCTGCCCGTCCTTCTCCTGGGTGAATGAGCGCTCCTCGTAGAAACCTCTGATGAAGTCGTACAGCTCCGCTTTGGTCGGCTCTTTGGTGAGGGTCTTCAGCTTGGCCTCGTCCAGGAATCGGGCGCAGCGCAGTTTGGTGGCACTGCTCTGCGCCGCCTCGGATTTGCTGGTGAGCACGGCCCCAGCGCCGGTCATCTGTCCCATCATGGCCATGAGGCGCTGGATCTTCTGGCTTTGCTCGCCGTGGTTTGCCAGGGCCTGGTTCAACCGCTCGGTGATGTGATTGATGTCCTGCATCAGCAGGGAGATGGTGGCCTGGGTTTGCTTGATGACCTCGACCAGCATCAACTCGCGTCGTTTCGAGCGCGTCAGCTCGTCAGCTCCGGTCAGTTTGCGCACCCCCGCATACGCACCAACGCCGATCAGCACGGCAACGCCGATTCCGGTCGTCATGCCCGACAGGCCCAGCAGGCCGCCCATCCCCAGGGTTGCCAGGCCCGACGTCAGGCCTGCGGCCGACATGCCGATCACCGAGCCTGAGAGATACACCGCAGCCAGGGGGGTACCGACAGCAGCCGCTTTTGCGGAAAGCAGCTTCAACGAGCTGACGATCTGATCGTCCGTGACGTCTTCCTTGAGCATGCTGTGGTCGTTGCGGATAGCTGCCACGGCGAGATCAATCTCGTCATCGGTGATCTGCAGGAGCGCACGGTTGTTCTGTAGGAAGCCGAATTCGGTCAGCGAGCTTCCACCGGTAGAGAAGTAGAGGTTGATCAAGTCCTTGGTCAGCGAAATGTGCAACGACCTGATCTGCCCTTGTGGGCAATGGCTGTCAATTTCCGCCAGCAGGGTCTCGATCGGCACGGCCCGCTCGAAAGCGGTCATGTAGGCTCGCACGCTGAAGCGAGACTCGGGGCTGAGGTTCAGACGAGTCATCAGCAGCAGGATCTCTGCAAACTCCTTCTCGTCGATGATGGCGTCGTTGTCATAGGCCATATTCACGATGACCTTGAGGTAGGCCACCTTGACCGACTCGTCCATTTCGTCGATGGGTATTAGTTGCTTTTCGTCCTGGAAATCGCTGAAGTTGTCGATCACGCCCTGCAGCACTGACGCAAGCACCGCGTAGTCACAGTCCGTCAGATCCTTGATCACAAGCTGGCTATCGTCCGTCCTGTGGATGATCAGGGAGTGTTCCAGCTTGTCCAGGTTCTTCCCGGTATGCAGTTGGGCGTATTTGGCGGTGGCGATCGCCTTATAGGGGAACTGGATGGGGTCAGAGAAGCCAGAGCGATAGATTAGTTGCTCACCCGTAAATAGCAGACCGTCTTTGCCGGTGCCAAACAGCGTGTTGTCGAATAGCGCCACGACGTTCGCCGGCACGCCGGCGTATCCGAAAGCCTTGATCGCGTTGTTCAGCTTTTTTTCGTCGATGCCGGGAGCGATGGAAATGTTCTTGGTAGAGATTGATCCCAGATTTTCGCGAAGATAGGCGCTAGCGCTCATGGAAGGTCCTTTTCTAGGTTAAGCGAGTCGCGACATGCTAACCCGCATGATGGCCGAATGCCATTTGCACCAAAGACGATTGCGCCTTGTGCAGATGCAGGTTAAGTATCGGATCCCTCCCGGGCCGCATGGGCACGCTTGAGCTCGGAATACTCGCGATATAGCTCGTAGCCTTTCTTGATCACCACCACTAACCCGATTGCTGCCAGCAGATTTTTCATAGGTACTCCTTGCTGCTTGTTCGAAACTCTTTGCCTGACGGGGCCTGCATCACTTGAGCAGGTCAACCTGGCGCTGGAGCTGCTCGACATGAAAGAGCTCTGCCCTAACGGCTGCCTGCAACTCCATTACCTCCGCTTGTAGTTCGGCAGAGTGAGCGCGTTCCCCATCCAGTTGCAGGCGGAGAAATGTGCCGTGCTCCCTGAGTGCATCACAGCGCAACCAGAGCATCGCCATGGCCCCCGTCGCAACCAGCAGAACGAGTGACACCACGCCAACAAGCCACCAGGCCAATGTAAGGAAATCCATGCCATCTATCTCCCTGTTGAATCCGTAGAAAGATGGAATAAGGATATGTAGGCTTTTATTGCACATCCATAATGTCTACATATACAGGTAAACAATCCGAGCAGATGGAGGTGGCATAAAACGCGAGCAATCGGTCAAGACTGTCCGCTGGAGCCCAGCACTTCGCTATCGAATGATCAAGACCGTCGCCTGGTGGGAACGCCGCCTGACTACCAATCACCCAATGCAGTGCTTCGGCATTAGCCACCAGTAGGCGTCAAAGGACATCAATTCCTATATCAGCGAGCACGCGCCGAAGAACCTGGAATATGACAAGCATTTGAAGGGGTACGTACCGAGCCGCCGCTTCCAACAGCTGTTCATCGACGACAGCACCAGTGCCTACCTGCACCTGCTGAACCAAAACCATGACCGAGCTCCGCATGTCGAGAGCCTGGGATTGGCCTATGCGCATACCGAGCTGCTACAGGCGCCGGATCGCACGGTGCGCCCGGAACTGCTGCACCCTCTTGGAGTGCGCCGCGCCCGCCTGATCGCCCCGCATACCCTGGCTTGCACCGGGATGCATTGGCAGGTACGGGCCAGGCGTCGGTCAGGTGTGTCAGGGGCGCCCATAGCGTAACGCCAGAAATACCCGCCCGCTCCCGGAGAGCGGCCGTCTCCCGCCTGGCAGTGGATCGGATTCCAAAAAACTTCAGACCTGTATTACCTAAGGGAAGACGGGCAAGTATCGCCCTCTTTAGCCCCTATCCCTTTGAACAGGAGCTTGAACGATGTCGATCTGCTGTCCTGCGTGTAACTCTAAGAACATCACCACTCGCAATATTGCCCGCAAGCTGGGCGGTAGCGTTGGAGCCATAGGCGGTGCCGCAACAGGCGCTGCCAGCGCCGTGACCGGAGCGCAAAGTGGCGCGGCTCTGGGTGCCGTTGCTGGCCCAATTGGCGCTGCACTCGGTGGCTTGGCTGGCGCGATTCTGGGCGGCCTAGCTGGCGGCGCTGTTGGCAGCCTTGCCGGTGCTCGCATGGGCGAGGAAATCGATGCCAGGGTTCTCGACAACCTCGAATGCCAGGCCTGCGGCCACGTGTTTTCGGTCACTGAAAACTAGCCCTCCTCCTGCGATGCGACGCCCCCATTTGGCACCTCTCACCCTCACTTTCCACGCGCGTTGATGCTCGCTACTTCAGCCGGGTACTGGCGCTCGCCAGTTCCCCTAGCAAGGAGATTTTTATGGCTCACCTAATCGAGCAAATGGCTTATGTCGGCGCTACGCCTTGGCATGGCCTGGGTAATCAACTCACCCAGAAGCAACCCCTCGAAGTCTGGCAGCGCGAAGCTGGCATGGACTGGCAAATCCTGGAAAGCCCCGTGCACTTCAAGTCGGATGCCATCGGCCATCTGGGCACCATCCACTCGTTCCCGGAACAGAAGGTGCTCTATCGTTCCGATACCAAGACTCCGCTGTCGGTCGTCTCCCAGCGTTACCACACCGTGCAGCCACGCGAGGTGCTGGAGTTCTACCGGGATCTCACTGAGGTCTCGGGCTATGAGCTGGAAACGGCTGGTGTGCTCAAGGGCGGCCGCAAACTCTGGGCGCTGGCGCGTACCGGGCAAGGCGTAGCCGTGAAAGGCAACGACCAGGTCAATGGCTACCTGCTGTTGGCCACCTCCTGCGACGGCACGCTGGCCACTACCGCAACCCCCACTACCGTGCGCGTAGTGTGCAACAACACCCTGACTATCGCCCTGGACGGTACCAGTCGCGCGATCAAGGTGCCGCACAACACACGCTTTGATTCGCACGCGGTGAAAAAGCAGCTCGGTATCGCCGTCTCGCAATGGGATGACTTTATGTACCGCATGCGCGCACTGGCCGAGCGCAAGGTGCAGTGGCATGAGGCGCTGGGCTTCTTCATGAATGTGATGTGCGAAACCAGCCCGACCGGCGCTCTGCCGGAGCAACTGCCCAACGAACGCGCGTTGCGCAAAGTCCAGGAGCTATACGAAGGCCGCGGCCGCGGTAGTCAGCTGGACTCGGCACGCGGTACCGCCTGGGGCCTGCTTAACGCCGTCACCGAGTACGTCGATCACGAGCGCCGTGCGCGCAGCAACGAGTACCGCATGGACTCTGCCTGGTTCGGGCAGGGCGCTCAGATCAAACAACGCGCTCTGGATGCCGCGCTGCAGCTCGCCGCTTAACCCTTACTCACAACACTCTCGCGCCCGGTCAGCCTTGTGCTGACCGGGCGTATTTATGTCTGCAGGTGAATACGATGAAAGCAACGTCATTGAACAGCAGCACCCGCAAGAAACGCCCTGCCCTGCGCCTGGTCAGCACCAAGGAGCTGCCACGCGAGGATTGGCTGCAGATCCGCAAGCAAGGTATCGGCAGTTCGGATGCCGCCGCTGCGGTCGCCCTGAATCCCTACAAATCGCAGCTGGAACTGTGGTTGGAGAAGACCGGACGCGATGCTCGCTTGCCGAAGGCTGATCCCCACGATGAGGAAAGCCCGATGTACTGGGGCAATGTCCTGGAACCCATCGTGGCCTGGCACTACAGCAAGCGCACCAAGAACCGCGTACGACGCATCAACGCCGTACTGCAGCATCCCAATCCAGAGCTGCCCTGGATGCTGGCCAATATCGACCGCGAGGTAATCGGGGCCGACGACGTGCAGATACTCGAATGCAAGACCGCCGGCATAAACGGGGCACGCCTCTGGAAAGAAGGCGTGCCCGAGTATGTGCAGTTGCAGGTCATGCACCAGTTGGCGGTTACCGGCAAACAGACGGCCGACGTGGCGGTGTTACTCGGCGGCCAGGCGCTGGAGATCCACCGCATCGAGCGGGATGAGCAGATGATCGCTCGCCTGATCGAGCTGGAGCGCAAGTTCTGGCAGTACGTGGAGACCGAGACGCCTCCGCCGGCCGATGGCACCGCATCTGCTGAAGCGGCCCTGCGTTGCCTCTATCCAGAGGACAACGGCCAGGTCGTCGATTTCAGCCGCAATGCCGGACTGACCGCCGCCTTCATCGAGCTCAAAGCCGTTCGACAGTCGATTGCCGACAAGGAGAAGCGCGAGGCCGAGCTCAAGCAGATGTTGCAGCAAGCCATGGGCGATGCCTGCCGGGCTGAGTTCGCCAGCGGCTATGTCAGCTGGCGCAAGGCCAAGGACAGCATCGGCTTGGACGTCGTCCAGTTGCTCAAAGACAAGCCGTACCTGCAGGCCAAGTACCCGCTGCTGAAACCCGGTGCGCGGCGCTTCTTGGTCGGCTGAATCCAACCGCTTCCATCTGTTCCCTCCCCCCTTGGCCAGTCCGTGCAGTTCACGCTGCATGGCTGGCCTTTTTTCGTTTCCAGGAGAACCACCATGTTGAAAGGTCTAGCTCTGACACCCCCGGTGATTGGGCGCATCTCCATCGGCAAAGTTGTTGAGAAGAACGGCAAGCGTCTGCCGGAAAAGGATGATCAGTTCACCATCACCTCACAGGTGCAAAGCAAGGATGGCTGGCTACTGCACCCGCTCAACGACCAGCTGCGCCAGGGTAAAGAAGACAAGCTGCGCAGTATCCCGATTCGCCTGATGTTCAACGAACCCGAGCTTAATTTCCGCGCCGACTACACCCTTTTCGATCGGCAAACCGGGCGACCGGTTTGTGTGGGTAATGGTGAAACCTGCAAGCGCATTGGCCAGGATGGAATCCAGTCACTGCCGTGCCCCTCCCCCGATGCCTGCCAACTCGCCAAAGGTGGCGCCTGCAAGCCGTATGGCCGACTGAATGTCGTCATTGGCGATGATGATCCGCTGGGCAGCTTTGTCTTCCGTACCACTGGTTTCAACAGCATTCGTACCCTCGCGGCACGCTTGAAATACTTCCAGGCCATTTCAGGCAACCGTCTGGCCTGCTTGGCGTTGGAGCTGCGTCTGCGCGGCAAGTCCACCCGGCAAAGCCATGGCACGCCAATTTTCTACGTGGACATCACGCTGCGTAGCGGTATGAGCGTGGAGGAGAACCTGCTGGCCGCCAAGCAATTGGATGAGGCACGGCAATCAGCTGGCTTCGATCAGCGCGCGCTGGATAGTGCAGCGCAACAAGGGTTAGGCAATGGCACCTTTGAAGACAACGAGGAGGACAGCGGCGCCATTGTCGATGAGTTCTTCCCGCTCACCGAGCCAGCGCCCGCCATCAGCGAGCCCTCATCCTCACAGCGCATAACCCTGGCCGCCAAGCTGGAATCGCTCAGCAGCGAATCGAGGCCCTAACCCATCAGGAGACTCACCATGGAAACACGATGCCTGATCTGCGAATCGACCCTGGTCATCACCAAGGCTCAGGCCCAAGCATTCTCGCTTCTGTTGGGAACCTTAGGCGGCTTCTTGGACGGCTTTTCGCAGACGCGAGACCAGCGCAGTGGACACGGAAACCGCAGTACCGGCGAAACCTTTCAGGCCGGGCTGGAGCTGGTTACAAGTGCCGTAGAAAGCGCTACCTCTGGGTGTGCCCAAAGCTGGGAGTTCGCCCAGGACGTTCAGCGTTATCACTTCGGAGAATTCGACTGCCTTTGCCTGCGCTGCGGTGCACGTTTCGACCAGCACCTCAGCGATACCGTCACGCCCCAGCCAGGCGATCCGCCAACTGCTCGACCATCCCAAGGATCAGCTGGCGATCCGCAGGTGCGACCGTAGCCAGCAGGCGGCTGATTCGCTGGGCCTGGTCATCGGCTCGCGGACTTGCTTCTGTCAGCAAGTCCGCGGCCTCGCACTCGAAAATGGCAGCAAACTCCAGCAAGCGAGAAATGTTGGGGATGACGATACCCCGCTCGATACGGGAAACCGCCTCGCTGCCAATACCAAGCCGCTCGGCAACGTCCTCTTGCGTCATACACGCGCGGACACGCTGCTTGGCAATCGCTCGACCTACTGCTTCAGCCAAGTGCCTCTGATCAATCTCGGACATGTCGCCTCCCATCTCGCCCTGGATGGTTGGCGAACCACTTATTGACATGAAGGACCTAAAGAGTTGAATCTCAACCTCTAATGCCTACACACGACTTAAACAGCTAGGGAATCACCTCTGCAGGATGCAGCCCGCTTCAATCCCCCCTTTCATTTTCAGACCATTCGAGGATCACATGAGCCTGCGAAAGATCATTCTCGTGCCATTTCTGCCCCTGGCTCTGGTCGGATGCAACGACGCCATCGATACCGTCAAGAATGGTCGAATGAAAATCAACGATCAATACACCGTCGACCAAGCATTCAGTAATCGAAGCATTTGCGACAGCGTCGATTGGAACGTCATCACCGATGATAGAAACAGAGAGCTCGTCCAGTACAAATGCCATATCACCGGCATCGAGTCGTACTACGAACGGGAAAAACAACGCACCCGGGAGAACTTACTCAGCGGCTTCGATATGGAAAGACGTGCTGCTCAAGTCCACTTGGAACCGGCACGCATGGAGGTGGAGGCAGCCGAAAACGCGCTGAATAAACCACGTCCCACCAGCAGTGTCTCCTTGGACAGCGACCAGCTCAATGAGCTGCTGGCCCAGGAGGCCTTGCTCACCGAAAATCCCCCTTCACGATCGCTTCAGAACTACACCGGCAGCCCAGAGGTTGCTGAAGCCGCGCAGCGCTACTTCCTCAGCTACGTGCGTGACCCAGCCTCCCCTCAATTCGCCGCGCACAAGCAGAACGAACGGGAGCTGCTTCAGACCATGGAGGCCGCACGCGCCAAGGTGCAAGCCGATATTGACGAAGAACGCGCTCGCCTGAGCGAAGTCCAGAACGCTCGAGGGCAAGAATCTGTGGCTTATGCTCAGCAGCGCCTGGATCGGGCAAAAGAGCTTTATGAAAACCTGCAAAACTCCGTTGCCACAAAGCTTGAAGAGCTGGATGCCCAGCACGCTGCCAAGCTGAAGCAATTTGACGATGCCGCCACCATAGAGTCAGTGGCCGAGGTCTTTCAGTGGGTCGTAAAGGGAGAAGAGATCGAGCTCGTTTGGTCGGGACTGGAAGGCACCTACAGCGACGGGCAGGTCAATACGTTCGGCCATATCAATCGGCTCGGGAGCCTACAGGACGTCTACCGCAATAGCGCGGAAACCTATTCAGATCTGCGCCAAAAAGCGCCACTGATGTAGGCATGCTCATGAAGCTCCTGACAACACTCATCCCTGTATTGCTACTGGCGTCATCGATCAACGCGCAGGCCAATACCTATTGCGACTCCAGACGATCCGCCCATGAGGTTGAGACCTGCTATCGACAATCTCTGACGGCGCTCAAGAGAGCTGTCGACAAAGGCCTCAACAAAATCATGAGCAGCCCGAACTACAGCGAGGCAACCAAGCAGAACGTCCTGCAGGAGCAGCAAGCCTGGGAGCAGAGAGTCCAAGCCAGCTGCCAGAATTACGCTTGCGTTGAATATCAATTCCAGGGCCGGCTGCTTCAGCTGGGTCGATTGAAAGAAGACCCAGCACCAACCGAAGTGGATGCCGAAGCGTGCTTGGATGCCTGGATCGATGCCTATCGACAAGAAGAAGGAGACGAAGTCGCGATCATCCACGACCAGATCACCGAATGGCAGCAATGGTGCAGTGAAGGCCGCTTGCCCTGATGACCTACTGACATAGCTGACCAGAAATACCGGTTCAGCGTCCCCCCCTCAAACCGCCAGATCAGTCGATGGTCTGGCGGTTTTTTTATGCCCCTGTGTGCAAACACAGCCGTATGGAGGTCCTATGACTGCCAAGTTTAAAGCCGGCGAGTCCGCTGGCACCTATATCGCCGATGCACCTGTGACCGAAGCCGATATCGTGCAGATGGCACAACGCCTAGCCAGCAAGCGGCTGCGTAAAGGCCAGGCCTTGCATCAACCCAAGGAAGTCTTTAGCTATCTGCAGATCCTGCTGCAGGGCTATGAACACGAGGTATTTGCACTGCTACTGCTGGACTGCAAACACCGTGTCATTCGATTCGAGGAGCTGTTCCGCGGCACCCTGGATGGTGCCAGCGTCTACCCACGGGAGGTCGTCAAGGTTGCGCTGGAGCACAACGCTGCAGCAATGGTGATGGTGCATAACCACCCTTCCGGCGATCCTGAACCCAGCCAGGCAGACCGTGTGCTGACCAGTAGACTCAAACAGGCTCTAGAGATGGTGGGCGTACGCACGCTCGACCACATTGTTGTGGGTGCTGAAGGCTGCGTATCGCTCGCCGAACAGGGATACCTGTGAAACTGCGACGGGTCTTCCTTGAAGACACACATCGAGATTGATCATCACCGGATAGATCCAGCGTGGGCAGCGTAGCAGCTGCCCACGTCGATCCATGCCCGATATTTTTTTACCAAGGCCAAGGCCAAGGTCAAGGTCAAGGTCAAGGAGCCTTCTACACCTGCAGACGGGCGCGATGACAACCCCATCTGCGATTGCATCGTAGGGTTACAGAGATGCCTGGCCATCTCGCTCCCGAAGCCGAGCCAGAATCCATTCCTGCACCTCGGACTCAACCCACGCTACAGCCTTGCCTCCCAATGCAACCGAGCTTGGGAAGCTCCCCTCCTTCATGACCTTGTAGACAGTAGAACGGCCAAGACCGGTCAGTCGCATCACTTCTTTCAGTCGAATCAGCCTCATGGTCGGCACTCCGATAGTTAGTCCATGAGATGGCTCAGGGCTGTGCGGTTTGAAGACGGCTAAGCTGGCTCATGCCAAAGTTACGCTGCCCGTCCCCATACACCTTGCTCTTCTTTTTGGCGAAATAGCTCAGGCGATAGAAGACCGCACGAAACTGTTTCTCGAAGTCCTTATGCTGGACCTGTAGAGGCGATACAGGTTGGGGCGCGAATAGAACACCCTTCATGGCGATCGTCCAATCCAGACCCAGTGCCACCCCCCAGGCTTTGAAGATGCGACCAGCAAGCATTTGGTCATAACTGCAATCATCTGACTGTAAATTCGTATAATCACCCAGGGAAAAATAAGCATCACGGCTAAGCATTAGCGCCAGGTGATAATGCGGACTTCTAGAACTCTCCCACTCGCGCACCCAGACATAGCGGAGCATCGGGTTGTACGCTCTCTTCCCTGCTGCAGTCTTGATAGACTGAGCATGAGCAAGCTGGCTTTTGAGGGATTCGATGAAGTCGGTTATTGCCCGCTGGGGCATAACACATCCCTCGGGCACATGAAGATCTAACCGAATCACTGTCCACCGTGGGTGGATCATCACAATATCTGAGAGCAAGGAGTGGATGCTCATCAGATAGTCAAACTTAATTTCATGGGGTAGCAATTGGACAGAAAGCCCTTGCCATTGCGTCGAGCCAAGTGGTGGTTGATAGTACATGGGTAGTTCCTATGATGATTTTCATAGGAACTACCCTGATCGGTAAACATTCACACACTCACGCCTAACAGCACTCACTACACACAGGACACACAGGACACACCTAGACTAACACTAAGACTAAACGACCTAGCATCTAATAATAATATTAACTAACCAACACAATAACAGTGCTCAACGATCAGTCTTTAGCCGCAGTTGATCAGGTAAATCAAGCAGACCTTGTTGGTGTCGGGCCATCAAATGCGCTCCGAACTTATCCCCTGCATCGCTGTCATCAGTGACAAGGTCAAGGCGCATCTTGCATGCCTCACCCTCACCCACGAGGTAGCAAACCATATTCCGACTCCCTCGCCCAAGCTCCTTAGAACGAGGAACAAAGGAAAGTAGTTTCTTTAGATCGCCAACCATGACAATTGAAATTTCCTCCGCAAGAACATGTAACACGTGAGACCTGGCATCAAGACCACGTAAATCCATATCCTCAATGGCTCTGTGGTACGAGCCATGACCTTGCACCGGCATTCGTAATAGCCTTAACAACGCCGACTGCACTCTAGGATAAAGAATGTTTGCATTCAAAAAATCACTTCCACCACCGGAGAACGCATGTGAGATAGCAGCGCAGCACTGATGGAAAACAAAGTTACGACTGGCCGAATCATTTAATAGCTCAAGCAACTCAGCCCTGACACCGACCTCGATTTCACTCACTTTCAACGCTCGACTATTAACAAGCCGCATCAGCTCCCTGGCGCTGAACTGATCCTCCCTTCCTGCAAACCACCCCAACACCCCCGTCAAATCAACCTGCCATGTATAGGCTCTAGGCCAACACGACAGCACTGCAGGCCCCAACAGAAAGTAAGTCTTGGTCTTGTCCTTTGCCCCGCGAGAAGCAAACGCTGCACCAGACACTACGAGCATCTTCTTTTGCTCGAGCCTACGAACGATCTCATAAAAAGTAGAAGGATCGACACTGGCCAACCTTGCTAAACGTGAAACACTCCAGCCATCAAGCACGCACAAACCCGGGCACGGGAGCAAACCCCACAGGATCGCCAAGAGAGCTCTTTCTGATATCGAAAGATCGCTAAACACAGGATCATCTGAACCCAGCAAGCGAATCAGCCAAGGCGCGTGAAAATCTCTCGGTGACGGTGAGAGCACTACTTCTTTCAAGGCCGGTGCAAGGCTGTAGATTGTTCTAGGCCTCCCGCTGGTTAGCTCCCGCCCCTCTATGAGTACACCCTGATCAACCAGGGCCTTTAAGCTTCGACTCAACGCGCCCTTGCTAAAGCCAGTGCCGTTGGCAAGACGCTGTACTCCGCCTACCCCGGCCTGATACGACACCCCTAGACCATATAACTCAACCAGTCTGAAAAGAAGGACGCGCGACCTAAGCGAAAGCGCCTTTCTGCAAGCGAAGGCACGACACGCTATGTACATCAGAGATACTTTATCCTCGTTTCCCACCCCATACACCTCGGAATAAAAACCATGTAATATCACGCGTGATATCTAATAAAATCACATGTGATCGCATGAAAAAAAAGCAATCTCGAAGCGACTGGTTCCACAAAGACCCTCGAATCCAAGACTGGTTGAAAAGCACGACTATTCCCTGGGCATGCGATGAATATGCTTTTCTGACATATCTGAATCATAGAACAGAGGATGAACTCAAGAAAATAAAGCAGCGCTGGAATTCATACACTCATAGATCGACAAGGAAATCCCTCAGCTGCGACATTTCACCAGCAACCTTTAGTACGCTTAAAAAAATACAAGGGAAGCGTGGCCTAACTGAAACCATTGAAGAAATAATCAATATTAACTACGAAGCAAAAAAGCACTACAAAATTTTTTTTGAAGAAAAGCTCAAAAGCAGACAATCTAAAAAACATATCGGCATTTCACGTGAGCTACATAATTTCAGCACCACTCTCGAGAAGATTGCAGCCCACCGATCAGAGCTCTCTAAACTGGAAGTAAAAATAGAAGAACAAGAAAACCAGATAGCCACGCTTAGGCTTATAGCTCTCACCTTGGCGGAAAAGATACTAAACAAAGGAATATCATTAGACTTGAGCATTACAGAGCACTTAAACAAAATTCTACAACCATCAAGCTTTGAGACTTATGATATTCCTAGCGACAAAAATCAGATGGAATAAATACGGACAGCCCAGCAATTAGCGTCGAGCACATAAGTCCCGCCTGCACCATGCTGCTATTCGAATCCCCCCCTAATTTCGCAGAAACCTTCGAGCGCTCGAATTTAGCTAAAGCAGTCGCTCGTCGGTGGCCGCTTTCGGCAGCGGAAGCAGTCATTTCTTTTTCAGAAATCAAAGTCAATTCATTCGGATTAAAAATCCATCACATGGCTCCGGCCCCAAAGCCAGTTGCTACTCATATCGGGGGAGACATCGCGTTCCATGAAGTACTCGCTGCAGTGCATAACGTTTGATATGAACTGTATGACCCATCTTGCCGAGGCATGTCAGCTCGATGGAAGGGTTAGAGATCACTCAGACCCAGTTCGATAAGTGATTGAGCCAAGAGTGCCTTTGACTCTTGATCATGATCGGGGTACCGAGAGCGTGCACCATTTGCACTTCCCGCAGGATGAATCATCGGAAGCACAAGCATCGAATGCCATTGAAACCGGCGACCGACCATGTGTGGAAGCTTTACGTCCCTCGGGCGCTCTATGCCAATCTCACGCAAGCAGAATCCGGGCTCTGCCGCTTCTTGCATTGATAGAAATGCCGTCCACGAAAGGCCGCCAAGGCAGACGAGAAGCTTTGGCCTTACAAGTGCAAGCTGCTGCTCTAGGAATGGCTGGCAATTCTTCACTTCGGCTGCGGTTGGCATCCGGTCTGTTGATGAGCCAGGCCGACGACCAGGGAAGCACTTGGTGACAGAGGTTTGATAGACGGTGCGTTCGAAGTTCGAAAGACCGCACGCTGTAAATTGGGCTTTGATGGATTTTCCGGCGTCCCCTTGAAATGGGGCTCGCCGCTCGTACTCAGTCTTTCCAGGAGCTTGGCCTAGCAGAAAGATTGGGTAGCCAGTCCCACCACTGAAGATTGGACGGGGTTCGACACCGAATTTGGTTAGTGTTCTCTCGCACTTGCGACAGACTTTTATACATTCTTCCAAGCTTGAAAGAGTCACCATTTCGCCCTCGATCTCTCACTATAAAAAGACACCAAACGGTGTGTCTAAACACCCTACTTGGTGGATAACTTTCTCTTGTAGGTGGCAGCGAAAGCTCTAGCGTGTGCATTGAGCACAGACGCTGAAGTTATGCACCAATCTGACAAGTCATTTTCCAGCATCCTAGCCTAATGGCAGGCTCGCTTGCGAATGGGGACGAGTCAATGAGTCAGTAATTGGCCGCCGTGGACGTTCATGACAGGCAGCTTCTGGCCGCACGTTGCCGATGGCCGCAGACTGGAACTGGCCGGCTCTCGCCCTTCGCCAAAGTCAGCTACCGGCCAAAGCGGACACTAACGTTTGTACTCAGGGCCGGCCCTTCAGGACTGTCGCGCCTGCAGCGAATTGTTAGCCACTGCCAGGCCAACCACAAAGGGCGTCAAATTCAGCATACGTTTCTGTAGACTCCTTGATTGCCTGACCTAGAGGCATGAGCAAGCGGTCAAGCTCAGACTTATTTGCTCCCCCGCTAGCCGCAATCAGGTCATTAACGTATTTGACGAATATTGTGTAGCAATCAACTGCGCTCTTTCCTGTGCCAGATTGCTTCCACTTGTTTTTCTTGTCGAAAAGTAGCGACTTGCACTTCTGCCTCTCGTCGGCGGTCAATTTTCCGAAGACAGCCCAAAGCGACCTGATTGCGTGCTGGTCATAAATCGGATTGTTCTTGTCTCTCAGATGCATTGCAAAGGCATAGAACACCACATCGGTCTTGGTTGGCACTGGCTGCTCTGCAGCATAGGTCTCACAGAACCTCTTGTATGCCTTCCATCTTCCTAATTTCCACAAAAGAGCCTCTGCAAGGTCTTGTGGAGAATCCGAGATATTGTTCGAGAAATTTTCCGTGCCTACGAGCGGGGGGAATCTATCTTCGTTGTATTGATAACCAAGATTTTCTAGTTCTTTTATTGCTCCCTCAATTGAGGCCTTGTCTAAACCGTCCTCAAGAATCTTCTTCTGAAGACTGGCAATGAGTTTTCCCAGAGGGCTTTCTTTGGTCATCTGCGAAGTCTCGACTGCAGTGGCTAAGTTTGGTTAAAGGCCGGCCTTTAGCCCGCCCCAGTGAGCGGAGCGAGCGATTTGAACCATTTGTTATATTCCATGAACGATAGACTTTGCCCACCCGACTGGAAAAGAACAGGTATTTAGTGCTTCTACGATTTCCTCATGAAATTTTTTTATAACTTCATGGGCGCTTTTTGATTGCTGTGTTACAGAACTAAATTTGTAGTACTTTCCTAGCGACTCAATTGCGCTTAAAAAGTAACTAGTCCCCCATAGGCATATGAAAACACTGAATGAGTGCTTTTCATTCTTGGATTTAATATCTAGCTCATCATTGTCTGTAAGTGAGCAAAGTAGGTTATTTACTAAGTCTTCTTGGTTTTGGTGTGACTGGCCGCACATTGCTCTATATACGGTTCTGTATTCAATGTCTTTGCCTAGTTCTTTGTACAACTTCTCAATTGACATCGACCTTGGCTTCTCTGGCCACTTTCTCCCGGCAGCCTCTACAAATTTTTTGCAAATTTCTTTCGCCTTCAATTCGGTATCGTTTTTCTGAGCTATTAGCTTTTCATGAGGATGACCTTCCGTTCCGCTTATAGTTGTCTGCCATTTGTCATTCTTCCATTTTTGACCTTCGAAATAGCCGGCCAGGTAGTGTGTTAGATTTTCTTCGGCATCGCCATTTAGAATAAATTGAATGGCTAGCGTTGATTCAGTTAGCGTTCGAGAAATAACCTCTGCATCCTGCAGGTGCCCATTGGCAATTAGGGAAACCATACTGGCAAAGCTGTTCGATGACCTATGCAGCATGTTTAGTAAAAATCCGTCGAACGGGTTATTCCTATTTCTGAATTGATTAGTGCCTAGGCATTCGCAGAAAAGCAAGAATGCCGCATAGACTTCAGCAGTAATGATCTTAATCTTGGAGTCTAGAGTTTCAGGGGCGATGTTATGGTTGCCACAAAAAATACTTAATATTGCTTCCTTGGCCTCTGCATTCATTTGGTGCAACCTCTAGGAATTGCGAAATCTGGGGCAGTTCAGTGTCGGCGTTGACTGAGATTTCAGCGTCAAGCACGTACTTTCGTTTCCTGAGATCGCATAGGGAGTTTTTCAACAGAATCGGCCGATAGCTGTCCTCGGGGAATGCCCGCTTTCGGCCCAAAAGCCGGTCGCTCGCATCCGGGCACTTTGTCCCATCTCATACGTTCGTGGGAACGCTATGGAACAGAGTGATGGCCGCGATCGAGGCACCGGCATGCGCTTGGTTTCAGACGGCTGCGAAATTATGGATGTCTTCGGCCGGGAACAGTCCAAGACCCGCGATAGCGGCATACGCCTCCGCCGGATCGTCCGCGAAGAAAACCACAGCCAGATCTTTTCCGGCTCGCGAGCAGCATACGTACAGAAGGCGCCTTGTACGGTCGAAAGTAGTCTCGTTGCCCTCACGCAGATTGGCCCGATCGTTATCAGATGGCGGCGTAATACCGAAGAGTTTCCCGTATGAGAATTGGTTGTGGCGACCTTCCTCGTCATCGAGAACTGTTAGGACTCGGCTGAACTCGGCCCCCTTGACTCCCTGATGAGTCGCGAAGGGCGACTGTTCCTCAAGATAGGTCCGATGCCCCCAGAGTTCCCTCAACGGAGTGTGAAGTAACTTTTGCAAAGCTGCTGCATCGCCAGGCTCCGTATGTGGAACGGATGGATCGTATTCAGCCATCGCAGTTAGAAGGCGATCATCCAGCTGGAACATCCCGCCATCCCGAAGATGCCTAAGCGCCTCGAACGCAGGGACGGTAGAGATCGCGCCACATGACTCGGCGAGTGCATTTACCCGCTCATCCAGCTCCTTGAGGATCGACGGCAACGCGTTCGCGCGCAGGTGCTCGCGCTGAAGCGAAGGAGCAAAGCGACGCAACAGATTCATCGCCTCGAAGTGATCGCCAGTTCCTCTGGCCAAGACGAGCGGCATCAAAAATTTCAGGAACGGCTGTATCGACCAATGCGAGCCATCATCGAACCCGTCTTTCAACCCATCAGATGTTTTGTCGTGGAAGGCCTCATAGAGGCCTCCAAACCCCAGACGACTGGCGGCCATACGGTGCGCGATCACCAGCACTTTCACATCGGCCTCCGGCTCATCGCTGAGCCAGAGGGGATCGGCATGTCGATCAGCTAGCCACTGGCGAGCAGCGGCCAAACGCCCGCTCCTGTCATCTTTGGGAACGATAAGAAGCTTTGCTGTACCCTGAACGGGCTGTCGCTCCTCTCCAACGAGTTCAGTCTTGCCGCCTGTCTGAGCCAGACCGTCTCCACCGGCCCTGATGTTATTGATGACGTTCAGCACGGCCACAGGGCATCGGAAGTTTTCCGGCTTTTCGATGGTTTTCCACCCGGCGAGAGGCTCAATCGCGCCCGCTCCAGCTGTATAAATTTTCTGCATTGGATCGCCGATGAAGCCGAGGCAGAACTTCGAACCCAGCTCTTCCGAAATAGCCTTGAACGCCTCGACCACATCGGGAGCGGTGTCCTGGCTTTCGTCCACAAAAACGAACGGGAATCTCTGCCCAACAACCTTGGCGATGAGAGGCAGGGTGCGGATGAGTTCGGTGGACAGTCTGATTACATCATCATGCCCCAAGATCCCTTTCGGGTAGTCACTCCCAACGCCGTAGGTGAAACGGTCAACAGAGGAGATCCTCAGCTTCTGTTCACGGTAGCGTTGGATGTCGGCAGCAGCCTGAACCCGCGTCTTATCATGCGTCCGGCTCGTGAAGGCAGCGACCTTCGCCTCTGTGTCGGCGATCTTCTGATCGAGCCGGCGATCTACCCAGCTCGCGATGTCTGCTTGAAAAGGTTTTAGGGCGGCCCAGAGAAAGCTGTGGATGGTCGAAACATGGAAAAGTGGGTCGTTCCCGACGTCGCCCCATATCTCACCGACAGCAACCTCGGTGTAGGTGATGCAGGCAATCTTCTTTGCCCGTTGCCGAAGGTAGAGTCCGCGCGTTTTTCGTAGGTGATCCAGCGCCTTGATGATCGAAGTGGTTTTCCCCGAGCCCGCGCCCGAGACCATAACGAAGCCCGTCGAAGCGTCAGCATCAAGAAGATCCCGAAGCTGGATATCGGCCGGCGTATCCGGTTTGCCCGCACGGCTAGTCATTTCGTAGCCTCAACAGCGCCAGAGGCTTTGTCAGGTGCAGACTCCTTATTAGCGGTAGCATTCTCGACCGTATCGTCACCAATTGCGACATGCGTTGCGAGCCAGTCGAGGCCCTCCTGGATATAGGTGGGGACAACCCAACCCGCATCGCTGCTAGCAAGAAGTCCTAGCGCAAAGTTCGTCTTCTTGAAGCTATCGCCCTTCACCCGCTTATGGATTTTGGCCGCAAGCTCTTCGAGCGACATCGTGGACGCTTTGGCCCAGCGCAAGCCAACCTCGTGATTCTCCTTCTTTTGGCACCAAACGAGATTTTCATAGGCGAACGCCTCCTCAAGCGTACGGCTCTTGAGTTCGAGCGAGTCCGAGCCCCAAGTCGCATTTACGGGGCACTGATAGGTGACCATCACATGCGCACCGCCATCTGCTGTGGGGGCCTGAACCCTGCCGCCGACCGGCGTAGCCAGGAGATCATCAATCAATGACTTGCCTGGAAGCCATTGGACCAGAGTCTGGTTCGCCGTGATTGCGCCGGGCGTGCCAGCGGGGCATTTCGACCTCGGCTTGGGCTTTTTGTCACGTTCTGCATCTTGGTCTCCATCGTCATCATCCTCTTCTTCAGCATCTTCCAACGCTTCGGCAGCCTCGCCGTCTCCTGCTGCCGCCTCTTCTTCTCCCTTCTGCGGTGCAGGATGCACGCTGTC
The DNA here is from genome assembly GCF_008807375.1 of Pseudomonas lalkuanensis. Taxonomy (NCBI): domain Bacteria; kingdom Pseudomonadati; phylum Pseudomonadota; class Gammaproteobacteria; order Pseudomonadales; family Pseudomonadaceae; genus Metapseudomonas; species Metapseudomonas lalkuanensis. The sequence continues at coordinate 3,800,161 of NZ_CP043311.1, forward strand.
GAGGTCGGTCACGATCAGTGTCGGCAGTCCGAGGAACTCGATCAGCTTGCGGAATCGGAAGGCAAAAGCGCCGCCCACTTCGAGGATGCTTAGATAGGTCGCGCTGAGCTTCTTGGCGCCCTGCGCAATCATCAGCGGCAGGACGAGACGCTCAACGTTTCCTTCAACCAGGATGGCTGCATCGGCGAAGAAGAGGTCGCAATGCATCAGCTTCATGTAGCGCTGGAGAAAATCCCGGTCGGGCTCGTTCTGATCGTAAAAGACCGACAGATTGAAGACAGCTGAACTCTGCTTCGCGCCGGTCTCCGGCGAACGCCTGAAGTAGCGGATTGGTTGGAAGCCGCGCTCATAGAGGATGTGCGGCGAGTGTGTGGTGATCACAAATTGCGTCGAATAGCCATCATCCCCCGTGGGAGGAATCAACTCGGTGAGCTTGCGCACAAATGCCTGCTGGAGCTGTGCATGCATATGCGCCTCCGGCTCCTCGATGAAGATGAGGTGGATAGGCTGTCGCTTATCCTCCTCGCCTTCCTCGGTGGTGGCCCACGTCGAATGAAGGTCGAGGAGTTCAACGCCCATATAGATGAGGTTCTTGAATCCGAGCCCGTTGTAGCTATCAGGGAGCGCGAGAGCTTCGGCTTCGGAAGTCGCCTCTTCAAGGAGGTAATGAACTTTCGCTTGTTGGTCGCCCATGAGGCGCTCCAGCTTGAGTGCCGCGCGAATCTCGAGGCTAGGATTTGCTAATCCTGGATAGCCAAGCTTACGGAGCGAGTTGAATGTGTCGCTGAATACATCGGCAAAGTGCTTGGTAAGCTGGTCTTCAGAGAGCGCAAGGGCTCTCAATGCGTTGTGATCATCTTCCCGTTGTTTCTGATTGCGGGTGTAGAATCGACTCAGTCGTCTCGATAGATCCTCCGTTCTTGCCTGAGCGTTCCCATCACTTAGGTGACGCTGCGCGCTAAGGAAATCGACTTTGATCAATGAGTTGATGACGGTATGCCCGGATCTCTCGGAATCACCAATAATTTCTTTGGGCGTATAGGCCGCGTCGGTAGTTTCCGCCTTGAGCTGCGCCTCATCCAGAATGAAGTAGCGCAGACCATATTCGTTCTTCAGCTCTCGAGAGAGATAGTCTCGCATGTTGCGTGGCCAAGGCTTGTAGTCCTGCCCATCTTTTTCCTTGGTCGTCGCAAATTTGGCTGCTTCGGCCGCCTTCGCCCTGAAGTTCGCTAGTGTCTGCGCGGGATCCTTGGCCGCGAATTCAATCCGAAGTCCGACCAGGGAGCCTTCCCAGGCTGCACGAGGAAGTAGCTCGACCACTCGATAGAGATTGTCTGAGTCTACGCTGATCCAGACATCGAGGGATATAGCCGGAAATTCGACCTTCGCGCCAGCCACGCCTTCGGCGGGAAAGCTCTCAAAGTCGGCCCAGCAGTTCGCGCAAAAATCGTGAACCGTAAACTTGTCCTTACCGCCTGAAAGGAAGAGTTCAATCGCGTGAGTAGCTGAAGTCTTTCCGCTGTTATTGGCCCCAACGAAGATCGTCAGGTCATTGGCGAAATCGATGCGTGCGTCCTTCAATCTCCGGAAATTTTTGAAGGCAAGAGAATGTACATGCATGTTATTGATGCCCCCCTGGCAGCATGCGCATTGGAATTTGTACGGACTATCGCATAAGCCATTCCTAGGCACATAGCGAGCCGAAGCAGGAGTGGCATTCGATTTTGTCGCCTGTTCGCAAGGACGCCTCCGCGGAATCGAAGGCCTAAGCAGCAATCAACAGACTCAGTCATCGTCCAAAGTGGAAATCGTGGCAATGCAGGCGTCGTCACCGCTCACACTGAGAATGACATCCACCACAGATAGCGCGAGGTCCCGTCAACTTCGCTGTCGTGAAACGGTTCAGGCTGGACCATCTGACTTCCTCTTTCGGGTGAGCAATCAAGGCCCGCTTCTGGCCTATTCCGTTGAAAAACTCGGTGTGCAACAGAGCTGCTTGTTCGTAGCCTGAAAAACGTCTAGTTCGAGCGTTGCCATGTGAAATCTAAAGTAGCTCGACCACCGCAACGATTCAGATTTCAGCCTCAGCCACGTACTTTCGGCAAAGGAAGTAGTCGAGGGAGTTTTTCAACGGAATCGGCCGAGAGCGGACTGCCTCCAAGGACCGCCACCGGCAGAAGCGGTCAGGCTACTCACTAAAAAACTGTCCCTGTTTCCGTCAGGCCATGAAACGGAAAATACTTTTCTCATGCCTGAGGCACTGGTAGAACATTTTGGTGCTGCTCGCTGACTAAGGGTGATTTCATGCTACCTGCTGAAAGATGGACGTTGCGCCTCTCCGTACTGCTGCTTCAAGAAAAATCGATTTCAGGCTTGGAGTCTGAACCCACCTTTAAAGCCGGGACGGTGGAGATCACAGTGAAGCTCAAAGCTGGCCACCTGGTACTGGAGGCTCGCGACTTTGACTCCGAAGCTGCGGCGCTGGCTTACGCTCCACAATTGACGGTTGGGCTGTGGAATCTTGCTGTCGATAGAGGCATCTCTTTCGTCCCCTACTTTGAGCAGCGCCATATTACGCGGGCGGCCGATCCTGAGCAGGCGGGGAGGAACCTCAGTCAGCAGTTTGACCTCCCTTACTCAGGGCCGGTGCACGGCTTGACCGAAGAAGCCGGCGTCTCGGTGTACAGGAGTGATGAGCACATTCGGTTCCTGTCAATGAGTGGGACGATGCATACCTTGTCACCATGGCCCCTGGTAGAAAAGGCGCTAGGCGAAGGAATTCAGCTTGGTGCCGCCTCGGTGCCATTAGATTCGGATCTCGCCACCGCGCTCGATCTGTACTTAGCGCACCTTTCAGAGACCTCCATTAGGGCGCGCTTCTTGACCCTCATGATGGTGCTTGAAGTTCTATCGCCAGTGACAGAGAAGCACCCGGTTGCTGTTGCGCTACTGAATGAACTTGCAGCGACAGTGCAAACCAGGCTCGATGACATGTCCGATGAGGACACTCGCGATGCCTTACAAGCGTTAGCCAGGGAGATCGACTTTCGCAAGGAAACTTCGATTCGGCGCCGAGTGCGCAAGCTCATCTTAGATGTTGCGCCATTGCCTGTACCTGAATTGCAGGAGCTTGCGCGCGATGTGGTGCGTGCCTATGACCTGCGAGGATCTTTGATCCACACGGGTACCGTAGACGGCCTGGCCCTGGGTAACGCTTACGCGGTGGCGCTCAAGGCGACAAAGCTGATTTTGAAGGCACGCCTGCGCAATGATCGATCCGATTGACTAGGCAGAGCCGATCTGATGCTCTACGAATACGCGTATCTCCGGCCCCGCTAAGCGTGAAATTGGATCGCGCCTGCTTATTACGTAGCTGCTTTGAGTGTCTTGCTTTGGCCGATAGCTGAAATTGACCGATAGCAGAATCGCGACGCCGTAACCAGCCGCCGCAGCCCGCCCCAGCTCTTAGAGGTAAAAAGCGATCTGCGTCAGAGCAGAAGCACGAGGTGCGCATACGAAACGGAAACTGAATGCTGTGGAGATGGACAGACCCAGGACCCGCAATGAGAGCACAGAACAAAAGCTGAGCCTCCGTCCACTGGACAAAGACGGCTGAAAGCCAACCAGCCTCACGCTCGAAAGCAGCACAAAATTCCGGTGGCACAAAAAGTGGCACAAAATTCAGCGTATAGATAAAACACCCGTCCATAAAAAAATCCAGTCACCGCTAAGTGACTGGATTTTTTAGGGATTTTTGGTCGGGACGGAGTGATTCGAACACTCGACCCCTTGCACCCCATGCAAGTGCGCTACCAGGCTGCGCTACGCCCCGACGTTTTTTAGCTCGCTCCGGATCACCGGAAGCGGAGCGAACTATATCTTAAGCTTTTGAATTGTGGAAGGTTTTTTTCAAAAAAATTCACTTCCGCAACACATGGAGGACATCTTCAAGCTCAGCAATCATCTGGCGGATGAGCTGCTTGTACTGCGTGGTGTCTTCCTTGGCTTCGTCCCCGGACAGGCGCTGGCGCGCTCCGCCGATGGTAAAGCCCTGATCGTATAACAGCGCCCGGATCTGCCGGATCATCAGCACATCCTGGCGCTGGTAATAGCGCCGGTTCCCGCGCCGCTTTACCGGGTTGAGCTGGGGAAACTCCTGCTCCCAGTAACGCAGCACGTGGGGCTTGACTGCGCAGAGTTCACTAACTTCGCCAATAGTGAAGTAACGCTTGCCTGGAATGGGCGGCAACTCGTCGTTATGACTTGGTTCCAGCATAAGCTTCGACCCTGGCTTTGAGTTTCTGCCCTGGACGGAAAGTGACCACACGGCGAGCCGTGATCGGGATTTCCTCTCCTGTCTTCGGGTTCCGGCCAGGCCGCTGACGCTTGTCGCGCAGATCGAAGTTGCCGAAGCCCGACAACTTCACCTGTTCGTTGTGCTCCAGCGCCTGACGGATTTCCTCGAAGAACAGCTCCACCAGTTCCTTGGCTTCCCGTTTATTCAGGCCAAGCTCTTCATAAAGACGTTCAGCCATCTCAGCTTTCGTCAGAGCCCCCATACGCTACTTCCTTAACGTGGCATTGAACCTGTCTTCCAGCGAGGTGACGATGTTTTGCGTTGTGGTGTTCACCTCATCGTCAGTAAGAGTGCGCGATGGATGCTGCCAGGTCAAGCCGACGGCAAGGCTTTTTCTAAGCGGATCAATGCCTTTACCGTGATACACGTCAAATAGCCTGAGGTCCGTCATCCACTCGCCAGCGGCTTCACGGATGGTGGCCAGCACGGACTCTGCGGGAACCTCGCGATCCACCAGCAGCGCCAGGTCACGACGCACCTCAGGGAAGCGCGACAGCTCACTGAAGCTCGGCAGCTTGCCCTGCATCACTTCGGCCAGTACCAGTTCGAACAGGTAGACCGGCTGATCCAGGTCCAGGGCCTTGGCCAGTTCCGGGTGCAGTGCACCGAGGAAGCCAACCAGGCGCCCTTCCCTTTCGATGCGGGCGGTCTGGCCTGGATGCAGAGCCGGATGCTCACCCGGCACGAAGCTGAAGGCACCCAAGTCGCCAGCGGCGCCGAGAACTGCCTCGACATCAGCCTTGGCGTCGTAGAAGTCGACGGCGTCGCGACCGTGGGCCCAGCCTTCCGGCAGACGGAAACCACAGAGCACGCCCGCCAGCATCGGCTCCTGCTTCAGGCCTTCAAGCTGGCCAACGAAGCGCAGGCCGCTTTCGAACAGCCGAACGCGGGACTGCTGACGGTTGAGGTTGTGCTGCAGCGCGCTCACCAGGCCCGGCCACAGCGAAGAACGCATGGCAGCCATGTCAGCGGAGATGGGGTTGGCCAGCATCAGCGGCTTCACGCCCGGAGTGAACAGCTCGAACAGCTTCGGATCGATGAAGCTGTAGGTGATGGCTTCGTGGAAACCACGGGCTACCAGCAGGCGACGCAGGGCCGGCAGTTCGACAGCACCTTCGGCGCGCGCACGCGGCGCCAGGCGAGCCTGCGGGTAGCGAACCGGTAGACGGTTGTAGCCGTAGAGGCGGCCCAGCTCTTCGATCAGGTCAACTTCCAGGCTGATGTCGAAGCGATGGCTCGGCACCTCAACGCGCCACTGGCCAGCACCTTCGGCGGTGACCTTCAGGTCCAGCGCCGCAAGCAGGCGCTCGACTTCGGCGGCGTCCATTTCCATGCCCAGCATCTGGGCGATGCGATCGGTGCGCAGGGTAACCGGCGCGACTTTCGGCAGGTGGTCCTGGCTTGCCGCTTCGATGATCGGGCCGGCTTCACCGCCGACGATTTCCAGCAGCAGGCCGGTCGCGCGCTCCATGGCTTCGCGAGCCAGTTCGAAGTCGACACCACGCTCGAAGCGGTGAGACGAATCGGTGTGCAGACCATAGGAGCGAGCCTTGCCGGCAACAGCGATGGTGTCGAAGAAGGCTGCTTCCAGGAACAGGTCGCGGGTCTTGCCGCTGACGCCGCTGTGCTCGCCACCCATCACGCCGGCGATAGCCAGGGCACGGTTATGGTCGGCGATTACCAGTGTGTCGGCACGCAGGGATACTTCCTGGCCGTCCAGCAGGACGAGCTTCTCGCCCTCCTCCGCCATGCGTACGCGAATACCGCCGTTGATTTCGGCGAGGTCGAAGGCGTGCATCGGCTGGCCAAGTTCGAGCATCACATAGTTGGTGATGTCGACGGCGGCATCGATGGAGCGCACTTCGGAGCGACGCAGGCGCTCGACCATCCACAACGGGGTCGGGCGGGACAGGTCGACATTGCGAATCACGCGGCCGAGGTAGCGCGGGCAGGCACCCGGAGCGGTCACTTCAACCGGGCGTACTTCGTCGTGAGCCGGCGCAACGGCGGCGACTTGCGGGCGGGTGACCGGAGCGGCGTAGAGCGCTCCCACTTCGCGAGCCAAGCCGGACAGGCTCAGGCAGTCACCACGGTTGGGGGTCAGGCCCAGTTCGATGATCACGTCATCCAGACCCAAATAGGCACGGATGTCCTGACCGACCGGAGCGTCAGACGCCAGCTCCATCAGGCCATCATTGTCATCGCTGATCTGCAGTTCGGAAGCCGAGCACAGCATGCCGTTGGACTCGACGCCACGCAGCTTGGCCTTCTTGATCTTGAAGTCACCCGGCAGTTCGGCACCGATCATGGCGAACGGGATCTTCAGACCGGGGCGCACGTTGGGAGCACCGCATACGACCTGCAGGGTCTCGCTGCCATTGCTCACCTGGCAGACGCGCAGCTTGTCGGCGTCCGGGTGTTGTTCGGTGCTCAGCACCTCACCCACGACCACGCCGCTGAAGGCGCCCGCTACCGGAGTAACGCTGTCGACTTCGAGGCCGGCCATGGACAGACGAGCCACCAGCTCGTCACGGGATACCTGCGGGCTTACCCAGCTCCGCAGCCATTGTTCACTGAATTTCATCCTGCTCTCCTAAGGGATTCGTTTCGGACACTGCGACCTAGCGGAATTGCGCGAGGAAGCGCAGGTCGTTGTCGAAGAACAGGCGCAAGTCATTGACGCCATAACGCAGCATGGCCAAGCGCTCCACGCCCATGCCGAAGGCGAAGCCCTGATATTTCTCCGGATCGATGCCGGACATGCGCAGCACGTTCGGGTGAACCATGCCGCACCCCATCACTTCCAGCCAGCCGGTCTGCTTGCACACGCGGCAACCCTTGCCGGAGCACATCACGCACTGCATGTCGACTTCGGCCGATGGCTCGGTGAAGGGGAAGAAGGAGGGACGGAAACGCACGCCGAGGTCCTTCTCGAAGAACACGCGCAGGAATTCTTCGATGGTACCCTTGAGGTCGGCAAAGCTGATGCCTTCGTCCACCAGCAGGCCTTCGACCTGGTGGAACATCGGCGAGTGGGTGATATCCGAGTCGCAGCGGTATACGCGGCCGGGGCAGACGATGCGGATCGGCGGCTGCTGCGACTCCATGGTGCGCACCTGTACCGGGGAGGTGTGGGTACGCAGCAGCATGTTCGCGTTGAAGTAGAAGGTGTCATGCATTGCCCGGGCAGGGTGGTGGCCGGGAATGTTGAGCGCTTCGAAGTTGTGGTAGTCGTCTTCGACTTCGGGGCCTTCGGCAATGCCGTAGCCAATCCGAGTGAAGAACTGTTCGACGCGCTCGAGAGTGCGGGTTACCGGATGCAGGCCACCGGAGGCCTGGCCACGCCCCGGCAGGGTCACGTCGATACGCTCGGCCGCGAGCTTGGCGGTCAGGGCAGCCTGCTCAAGCGACTCTTTGCGGGTATTCAAGGCGTCCTGAACGCGCTCCTTGGCGGCGTTGATCAGGGCGCCGACCTTGGGACGCTCTTCAGCCGGCAGGTCGCCCAGGGTCTTCATCACCTGGGTCAGTTCGCCTTTCTTGCCAAGGTAGTGAACGCGAATCTGCTCCAGGGCATTCACGTCTTCGGTTTGTTGCACGGCCTCAAGCGCTTGCGAGACCAGCGCATCCAGATTTTCCATTTACTGACTCCAGATACGAAATAGGGGAAGAGCACAAGGCCCTTCCCCTATCGGTGACGTTCAGCACCGGGCGAACCCGGTGATTGTCGGGGACTTAAGCCAGAACGGCCTTAGCTTTCTCGACAATCGCAGCAAACGCCGCTTTTTCGTTCACTGCCAGGTCGGCCAGAACCTTACGGTCGATCTCGATGGCTGCTTTTTTCAGGCCAGCGATCAGACGGCTGTAGGACAGACCGTTCTGACGAGCACCAGCGTTGATACGAGCGATCCACAGAGCGCGGAACTGACGCTTGCGCTGACGACGGTCACGGTAGGCGTATTGGCCAGCCTTGATCACCGCCTGCTTGGCAACGCGGAACACGCGGCTGCGTGCGCCGTAGTAGCCTTTGGCGAGTTTCAGAATTTTCTTGTGACGAGCACGAGCGATGACGCCACGCTTAACACGAGCCATGAGTAATTTCCTCTAGAATCTTGACCGATTAACGAACGCGCAGCATGCGCTCTACTTTACGTACGTCAGACGGGTGCACCAAGGTGCAGCCGCGCAGCTGACGCTTACGCTTGGTAGTCATCTTGGTCAGGATGTGGCTCTTGAAAGCGTGCTTGTGCTTGAAGCCGGAAGCGGTCTTCTTGAAGCGCTTCGCAGCACCGCTCTTGGTTTTCATCTTTGGCATGTTCGGATACTCCGCATTCAATCAATAAACATAACCGCAAGGCCTGCCAGTGCCCTGGGGGTTATTTTCGCTTTTTGGGAGCGATGACCATCATCAGCTGGCGTCCTTCCAGCTTGGGATGCTGTTCTACGGTGCCGAATTCGGCGAGGTCGGCTTCGACCCGCTTCAACAGCTCCATACCCAGCTCCTGGTGGGCCATCTCACGGCCGCGGAATCGCAGGGATACCTTGGCCTTGTCCCCATCACTAAGGAAACGTACCAGGTTGCGTAGTTTTACCTGGTAATCCCCTTCTTCCGTCCCTGGACGAAACTTGATTTCTTTAATCTGCTGCTGATGCTGGTTCTTCTTCGCCGCAGCGGCCTGCTTCTTCTTCTCGAAGAGGTGCTTGCCGTAATCCATGATCCGGCAAACAGGCGGCACGGCATCGGCAGAGATCTCTACCAGATCCAGCTTCGCTTCTTCAGCAGCGCGAAGCGCTTCATCAATCGAGACGACGCCAATCTGCTGGCCGTCAGCACCAATCAACCGCACCTCGCGAGCCGTAATGTTCTCGTTGATCGGGGCTTTCGGTTGAGTCCGCTTGTCCTGTCTCATTTCACGCTTAATAGTGATTACTCCAATTCTTGGCGACCACGCCGGGAAACCGCTTGTGCGAGCAATTCAGAGAAGCTTTCGAAGGGCATGGAACCCAGATCGACACCCTCACGGGTGCGCACAGCAACGGATCGAGTCTCAACCTCCCGGTCTCCAATAACCAAGAGATAGGGAACCTTGAGCAAAGTATGCTCGCGGATTTTAAAGCCGATTTTTTCGTTTCTCAAGTCGGACTTGGCACGGAAACCGCTTTCGTTGAGAGCCTTCTCCACCTCGACGGCAAAATCGGCCTGTTTATCGGTGATGTTCATGATCACCGCCTGGGTCGGCGCCAGCCAGGCCGGGAACGATCCAGCGTAGTGCTCAATCAGCATTCCGATGAAGCGCTCGAAGGAACCGAGAATCGCGCGATGCAGCATCACCGGGCGCTTACGGTTGTTATCTTCGGCGATATAGCTGGCATCCAGACGCTCCGGCAGGTTCGGATCGTACTGCAGGGTGCCGCACTGCCAGCTACGACCGAGGCAGTCTTTCAGGGTGAACTCGATCTTCGGACCGTAGAAAGCCCCCTCGCCCGGCTGGTATTCCCAGGACAGGCCGGACTCGTTCAGCGCATCAGCCAGGGCGCCTTCAGCGCGATCCCACAGCTCGTCGGAACCTACACGCTTGGCCGGACGAGTGGACAGCTTCATGGAAATGTCAGCGAAGCCGAAGTCCTGGTAGACCTGAAGGGTCAGCTTGATGAAATCGGCCGCTTCCTTCTTCACCTGATCTTCGGTGCAGAAGATGTGGGCGTCGTCCTGGGTGAAGCCACGTACACGCATGATGCCGTGCAGCGCGCCGGACGGCTCGTTACGGTGGCAGGCACCAAACTCGGCCAGGCGCAGAGGCAGGTCGCGGTAGGACTTCAGGCCCTGATTGAAGATCTGCACGTGGCACGGGCAGTTCATCGGCTTGACCGCGTAGTCGCGACTTTCCGACGAAGTGGTGAACATGTTTTCCGCGTAGTTGGACCAGTGACCCGAACGCTCCCAAAGGATACGATCGACCACCTGCGGGGTTCGCACCTCCACATAACCGTGGTCGCGCTGCACCTTGCGCATGTACTGCTCCAGCACCTGGTAGACAGTCCAGCCAGCCGGATGCCAGAACACCATGCCGGGCGCCTCTTCCTGCAGATGGAAAAGGTCCAGTTGCTTGCCGATGCGGCGGTGGTCGCGCTTTTCAGCTTCTTCGATGCGCTGGATATAGGCAGCCAGCTGCTTCTTGTCGGCCCAGGCAGTGCCATAGATTCGCTGTAACTGCTCGTTCTTCGAGTCGCCACGCCAGTACGCACCGGAAATCTTGGTCAGCTTGAAGGCTTTCAGAAAGCGGGTGTTCGGCACGTGCGGGCCGCGACACATGTCCACGTACTCCTCATGGAAGTACAGGCCCATGGCCGTCTCGTCCGGCATGTCGTCGATCAGGCGCAGCTTGTATTCCTCGCCGCGAGCCTTGAACAGCTCGATGACCTCGGCACGCGGAGTCATCTTCTTGATGACGTCGTAGTCCTTGTCGATCAGCTCGGCCATGCGTTTCTCGATAGCCGCCATGTCTTCGGGAGTGAAGGGGCGCTCGAAAGCTATGTCGTAATAGAAGCCTTCCTCGATCACCGGACCAATCACCATCCTGGCAGTCGGATAGAGCTGCTTGACGGCGTGACCAACCAGGTGTGCGCAGGAGTGGCGGATGATCTCCAGACCCTCCTCGTCCTTCGGCGTGATGATTTGCAGGGTCGCGTCGGTTTCGATCAGATCGCAGGCATCCACCTGCTTGCCGTTGACCTTGCCGGCCAGGGTTGCCTTGGCCAGGCCCGCACCAATGGACTGGGCCACCTCGAGCACGGAAACGGGATTATCGAAAGTACGCTGACTGCCGTCAGGAAGAGTGATGATGGGCATGGCGCCTCCTCTCCTAGTGGTGACCTCTACCAAAGGCCACATGGGTTGGGATGAGCCAGTACGCGATTCGGTGGTATGCCTGCCATACGGTGGCAGGAGCCTTGCAGCCAACCATGGCCGAACCAGAGTCACTGGAGGTAATGAAGAGCGGGATGCTTGCAGAAACCCGGAGCCCCGACAAGCGCCCAATAAAAAAGGGCCACCTGAGTGACCCTTTTTATCGAATTTGGTAGGCACAATTGGACTCGAACCAACGACCCCCACCATGTCAAGGTGGTGCTCTAACCAACTGAGCTATGTGCCTTCGATGGGTGCGCATTCTACGGACTAACTTTTCCCTGTCAACATCTTTTTTCGCTAACTCTCTGAAAAAGTGGATTTTTTACTGTTCATCGCCTCGTTGAATATTTTGCACAGAGGCTAGCCGACCCGTTTCAAGTCAGGTAGGATCACCACATCTGTAAAAAATAAAAAACAGAGATTCCATTATGACGCACACTCCCTACCCCCAGTCCTATTACGCGTTCTCGGCCAACCCGGTGCCGGCACGCCCCGAACTGCAAGGTGAGACCGAAACCGACGTCTGCATCATCGGTGCAGGCTATACCGGCCTCTCTACCGCCCTCTTCCTTCTGGAGAACGGTTTCAAGGTCACCGTCCTTGAAGCTGCGAAGGTGGGCTTCGGCGCGTCCGGTCGTAACGGCGGCCAGATCGTCAACAGCTACAGTCGCGACATCGATGCTATCGAGCGCACCGCTAACCCGAAGAATGCCAAGCTGATGGCCGACATGGCCTTCGAAGGCGGCCGCATCATTCGCGACCGCATTCAGAAGTACAACATCCAGTGCGACCTGAAGGATGGCGGCGTGTTCGCAGCCTTCACCAAGAAGCAGATGGGTCACCTGGAAGCTCAGAAGAAGCTCTGGGAACGCTTCGGCCACAACCAGCTGGAACTGCTGGACGCCAAGCGCATCCGTGAAGTCGCCGCCACCGACAACTATATCGGCGGCATGCTGGACATGAGCGGCGGTCACATCCATCCGCTCAACCTGGCCCTGGGCGAAGCTGCGGCTGTCGAATCCCTCGGCGGCGTGATCCACGAGCAGAGCCCCGCGACTCGTATCGAGCGCGGCGCCAACCCGGTGGTGCATACTCCGAAAGGCCGCGTTAAGGCCAAGTTCGTGGTTGTGGCCGGCAACGCCTACCTGGGCAACCTGGTTCCTGAGCTGGCCAGCAAATCCATGCCGTGCGGTACCCAGGTGATCACCACCGAGCCGCTGTCGGATGAACTGGCCAAAACCCTGCTGCCGCAGGACTACTGCGTCGAGGACTGCAACTACCTGCTGGACTACTACCGTCTCTCCGGCGATAAGCGCCTGATCTACGGCGGTGGCGTGGTCTACGGTGCCCGCGACCCGGCGAACATCGAAGCCATCATCCGTCCGAAGATGCTGAAGACCTTCCCGCAGCTGAAGAACGTGAAGATCGACTTCGCCTGGACCGGCAACTTCCTGCTGACCCTGTCCCGCCTACCCCAGGTCGGCCGGATCGGCGACAACATCTACTACTCCCAGGGCTGCAGCGGCCACGGCGTGACCTACACCCACATCGCGGGCAAGGTGATCGCCGAAACCCTGCGCGGCCAGGCCGAGCGCTTCGACGCCTTCGCCAGCCTGCCGCACTACCCCTTCCCGGGTGGTCGCATGTTCCGCGTGCCTTTCACTGCGATGGGCGCCTGGTACTACACCATGCGCGACAAGCTGGGCGTCTGATCCGCCCGCAACGAAAACGGCGCCCAAGGGCGCCGTTTTTCATTTCACGAATAATCTGCTCAAGGCATCTGCAGGCGTGCCATCTTTGCAGCGTTGACCTGGCCCGCCGCCGCGAGTTCATCCGCTGCCTTCAGCCAGCGCGCCCGCTCCACCGACGCCGGCAGCTGATTCGGCGCCTGCACCAGCACCGCCCAATTACCCGCCTCCGCCCAGTCCGCCTCGAACTCCCTGAAGCTCATCACAGCGCGGCGTTCATGGCCTTGGCGCAGCAGCACCTGCTGATTGGTCCGGTCGTAGCCCACCAGCAATGCGTAACGCCACGAGGGCATCCAGCCGAAACCTTCACGCAGGTGCACCAGCACCGGATTGCCCGCGGCTACCTGCTCAAGCAGATCATCCAGACGGTTGCCCAGCGGATAGACGATCAGGCCGTGCTGGCGCGCAGTCGCCGCCAGCCCTTCGCGCAGGGATGCCTCCTTCTGCGGCAGCTGCAATTCCTTCTCGACCGTGCCTGGCGTCACCTCATCCCCCTGCTGGGTCAGAAGGGCAGCCATGGAAGCCGGCGCGCTCTGGTAGGCGTTCTGAGCAAAGAATGGGACGCCACTCAGCTCGACCCGCTCAGGCCCCGCCCTTAGCTTCGACGACAGCGGCTGGGCGGCACAACCGGCCAGCACGGCAACGCAAGCGGCAACAAGGACAGGACGGAACAGGCGGTTCAGGACGGGCACGGCAACACTCGCTGTAGGCAACCTCGAATGGCTGCCGATGATACTGGCAGGAACCCGGGCGGTACATCACGCGCCCTTCAGGATGCGATCCGGAACAATGCCGGATGCGCTCTGTATACCCATTGCAGCGTGCAAAATGCACAACGGCGGGTACAAAAACCGCTTACCCATTCATTTGCGCGACAAAAAGTTAGTTTTTCACGACTTGCTGTGACTTCTCGGTCAGGTCTCGCCATCCACATTCACGACGGTGTAACAAAGGGCTGAAGCCGCGCCGTCACCTTCATTGGGCACAATATGGAGAGACCCGCTTCCATGAACACTCCGCTGCGTTTCAACGAAGCACTGATCATCACTGGCCGTGCATTCAAACCCTTTCAGTGCGTTGCCTGGGCCCTGCAAGACGGCACCGGTGAACTCAGCATCAGCGTGATCGACCGTACCAATACCCGTCTGCTCGGTCGTTCGAAGATTCCCTGCAGCACCTATTCCGACCCGGAGCAACTGGCAAGCATCCTCAAGCAGTCCCGCGAGGAGCTGAGCCGCAAGGGCTACGATCTCGAGCCCTGGACAATGCCGGAGTAAGACTCCTGCGCCGATGCCCAATGCGCGGCGGGCAGGCCTCCCTGCCCGCCCCGGCTGCATTTTCCCTCCCGCTTTCCCCCTCTTCTCGATCCCGCGCTGAATCCGACCTCTCCGGCAGGTGATGGATTTCGCCAGCCTTGGCGAGATCTGTGGGCTTCTTGTCATTGTTGCCACCCGCCGTTCGCTGCAGACTGACGTCATCTCTCCTCCCGAGGTCGTCATGGAACCGATTCGCCATATCGCCTGCCTCGCCTTCGCCGAAGTCATGAGCCTGGATGTCACCGGCCCGCTGCAGGTATTCGCCTCGGCCAATGTCGAACGCCAGCGTCAGGGGCTGCCGCCTTGCTACGTGCTGCACCTGCTCGGCCCTGAAGCGGGGCCGGTGAAGACCTCCGCCGGCTTCGCCCTGGTGGCCGAGCAGGCTTGGCGCGAAATTGACCTGGCCAGCCTGGACACCCTGCTGATTCCCGGCGGGATGGAGATGAAGCAGCTTTGCGAGGACACGGCCTTGCTGGATTGGCTGCGCCAGGCAGAGCCCCGGGTACGACGCCTGGGCTCCATCTGTTCGGGCGCACTGGTCCTCGCAGCGGCCGGATTGCTGGACGGTCGCACGGCCACGACGCACTGGTCGGACGTGGAGGCCCTGAGCTGCCATGCCGCGGTGGAGGTGCAAGGAGACCGCCTGCACACCTACGACCCGCAAGGCCGGGATGGCGACGCACACGTGTTCACATCCGCCGGCGTCACCGCAGGCATCGACCTGGCGCTCGCCCTGGTTGAGGCTGACCTCGGCCGCCCGATGGCGCTGGCCGTGGCTCGCCGGCTGGTGCTGTTCCTGCGTCGCCCTGGCGGCCAGGCGCAGTTCAGCGCCCTGCTCACGCCGGAACCCAGTCGTACACCCAGGTTGGCCGCGCTGCTGGAGTGGATCCCGGCCAACCTCGGTGGTGACCTGTCTCTCGAAGCGCTAGCGGCTCAGGCGAAGATGGCGCCACGCAGCCTGTCGCGCACCTTTTCCCAGGAGTTGGGTGTAGGCCCCGGCAAGTATGTCGAACGCATCCGTCTCGAGGCGGCTCGCACCCTGCTGCAGGACGCCCAGGCTTCCATCGCCACAGTGGCGCGCCTGACCGGTTTCGGTCACCCGGAAAACCTGCGTCGCACCTTTCACAAGCACCTGTCCGTGAGTCCGCAGGAGTACGCGGAACGTTTCGGACGCCCGACCTTCGACTGAGGACTTCGCCATGCTCGAACTGCGCCCCAACTGCGAATGCTGCGACAAGAATCTTCCCCCGGAGTCCACCGAGGCGCTGATCTGCTCGTTCGAATGCACCTTTTGCCGTGACTGTGCCGATCAGCGCCTGCACGGCACCTGCCCCAACTGCGGAGGCGAGCTGGTTCGGCGGCCAGTCCGCCCCGCAACCAGGCTGGCCAGGCATCCCGCGTCCACGCAGCGCGTCCTGAAGCCCGCCGGCTGCCCGACCTGAACCTCCCGCCCAAGGAAGAACCATGCTGCTGAACAACCCCAGCATTCGGCTGCTATTCGCCGGCCAGGCGCTCTACTGGAGCTGCTCGATGATCGGCATCACGCTCACCTCTCTGGTGGGCCTGCAACTGGCGCCGCTCAACGTCCTGGCAACCCTGCCGCTAGCGCTGCTGGTCCTCGGCAACCTGCTGGCCGTGCAACCCTTGTCGCTGTTCATGCAGCGCCACGGTCGCCGCCCCGGCCTGATGCTCGGCGCCGCGTGCGGTGTGGTGGGCGGGCTCCTCAGTGCACTGGGCGTGTGGCTGGGGAGTTTCGTTCTGTTCTGCCTGGGCGCCCTGCCCATCGGTGGTTATCAGGCTTCAGCCATGTACTACCGCTTCGCAGCCCTGGAAGCAGTGGAAGAAACACAGAAGGGCCGAGCGACCGCCTACGTGATTGGCGGCGGCGTTTGTGCAGCCCTGATCACCCCGAGCCTGTCCCTCTGGTCGCGCTCTGCGCTGGATGCCCCCTTTGTGGGCGCCTACCTGCTGATCGCGGTTCTGGCGCTGGTCGGCCTGCTGCTGATGTCGCGCCTGCGCGAAGGCGAAGCACCGCGCCCGCCCAAGGCTGGCTGGGCCGAAGCCCGCGCCCTGCTCTCCCGCCCACTGGTGCGTGCTGCACTGGCCACCACCGCCATCGGCCATGGCCTGATGGTGTTGGTGATGAATGCCACACCGCTGGCGATGAACTTCTGCGGCCATTCCCTGGAATCCAGCACCGAGGTGATCCGCTGGCACATGCTTGGCATGTTCCTCCCCGCTTTCGTCGCCGGCCCACTGGTGGATCGCCTGGGTAGCCGACGTATCGCCCTGCTCGGCGGAGTTGTCCTGCTGGGCAGCGCCACGGCGGCTCTTTCCGGATTGGGCCAGGCCCACTTCCTGGTCAGTTCCTTCCTCCTCGGCGTCGGCTGGAACCTGATGCTGGTGGCGGGCACTACGCTGCTGGGCGAAGGCCACAGCGTCGAAGAGCGCGGCCAGGCACAGGGGTTGATGGAGCTGGGTAATGGCCTGGTGGCGGCGTGCGCGTCCTTCACGTCCGGAGCGCTGATCAGTGGGATCGGTTGGGATGCGGTAAACCTGGGCATGCTGCCCCTGCTGGCAGTCGCCCTGCTGATGCTCTTGCCGGTGCGGCGCAGGCTGGCAGCAGGCTGAATGGCACTGCGCTCCAGCGGAACGCCGCCCGCCACATCCACGGACGAATCCTGAAAGTTCTTGTGGGAGCGAATTCATTCGCGAATGAATTCGCCCCCACAAACAGGCATGAAAAAGGCGACCCGGAGGTCGCCTTTCTCGTTCTGATCGCACCTTAGTAGTAGGCGTTTTCGCGATTGCTGTGGTCGGTGACGTCACGCACGCCCTTGAGCTCGGGGATACGCTCCATCAGGGTTTTCTCGACGCCATCCTTCAGGGTCATGTCGACCATGCCGCAGCCCTGGCAGCCGCCGCCGAAACGCAGCACGGCAATGCCTTCCTCGACCACGTCCACCAGGCTCACCTGGCCGCCGTGGCTGGCGAGGCCGGGGTTGATCTCGGTCTGCAGGTAGTAGTTGATGCGCTCATTGAGCGGGCTGTCTTCATTGACCATCGGCACCTTGGCATTCGGCGCCTTGATGGTCAGCTGGCCACCCATGCGATCGGTGGCGTAGTCCACGATGGCGTCTTCCAGGAAAGGCTCGCTGATGCCGTCGATCCAGGCGGTGAATGCGGCCAGAGCCAGGGCGCTGTCTTCCGGTTTCTGCTCGCCCGGCTTGCAATAGGCGATGCAGGTTTCGGCGTACTGGGTGCCCGGCTGGGTGATGAAGACTCGAATGCCGATGCCCGGGGTGTTCTGCTTCTCGAGCAGGTCAGCCAGATAATCCTGGGCAGCTTGGGTAATGGTGATGGCGCTCATGGCAACTCCTCGCAAACATGGGCGCAGTGTACGCCAAAGGGGAACAGGGGTTAAAGCCCTACCAAATTGGTAGGAATTATTCTCGTCAGAGATTCTGGTACCGATTCATATCCAGCTCTCCCGCCTCCGCCGGCTCGGTTTCGCGGATGAAAGCCGCCAGGTCATGGAAGTAGGACCAGAATTCCGGGTGGGTTCGACGGATGCCCCAGCGCTCCACCACCTGGTGGAAGGCTGCACCATCCTTCGCCTTTTCCAGGGCGGACACGAAGGCATCCACCTCACCCGCCTTGAGGTTGAAGATGAAGTTCGGATAGCTGGAGAGCACGCCGGGGTACAACGTCAGGGTGTCCAGCCCCGGCTGGTAGCGCAGTTCCTCGCCGAGCATGAAGGCCACGTTGCTGTGCGCACGGTTGCGCAGCAGGCTGTAGATCTCGCGGCGCCCATCGGACGTTTCGACCCGCAGCAGCGTCGCCTCCGGCAGTTGCTCGATTACCTTGAGCCCCGCAGCTGGCCGGCTCACCAGGCGGCTGAGCACCTGCTCCACATCCTGCACCTCGCGTGCGACACCCGGCCGGAAGCAACGGCCATCGCTGCAGCGGTTGATGGGGTCGGGCCTGACGTTGATACCGGCGTAGCGCGACAGCAGTTCCTGGGCGAAAGCACGCTTGGGGTCCTTTTCAGGCAAGGCGAGAGCGCTTGGGGTGTCCTTGTCGATGCTCTGGTAGTCCAGCCACATTTTCACCTTGCCGCTCTTCTGGTACCAGTCACCTAGCAGCGCCGCCCGGGACTCCGCGGGCATCAGGCGGAGGAAGTTCACCTCGGCGCCGTTGCGGATCAGGTCGAAATACAGCCGCGTCTGCGCCTGGTGCGACACATTGCCGAACACGTCGAAGTTGACCACCAACTGGTAGTAGGTGCGCTCGAATAGCGGATAGTCCATCCACCAGAGGGTCTGCGGGACTTCGCCGATCAGCCCCTTGCGTACCGAGGCGCTGTCGTACTGGCGGAAGATCGACAGCAGCGCGTTGTCGTTACCGGTCCAGATATGCGACCAACTTGGCACCGGTGCCTCCGCATAAGCCGCCATGCGCAGCGCTTCGTACTCGTTGCGCTTGTCGCGGTAGCTGCGCCACAACCCCAGCAGGTCACCGATCTCGTCGAACTGTCCCGGCATCGCCAGCAGCGGCGTTGCCTGCTCACGGTACTCAGGGTCGGTGATGTACAGGTCATGGGCCGGGGCCTGGAACAGTGCCCAGAAGTTGTCACGGATCACATCAGTGGCGATCTGGCCACGGCAGACGGGACCGCGGATGAAAGTCCGCACGAAGTACTCGGCGTTATCCAGCATGAACTGGTAGCGCGCCTGCGCCGGGATGGCCTGGAAGGTCTCGAACGGGTTGGCACGGCGCTGGGCGCCATAGCCAGGCACCTGGTCGGCGACCCAGTCGCCACTGAAGAACAGCTCCTTGACCCGCGCCATCTTCGCCGCGCTCAACGCATAGGTGATGTGGGTCTTGTGCACGATCACGCCCTGGATCGGCCAGAGCCGGTAGTAGAAGTTGTTACCCGGATCCTCGTTGGGACGGCGAGTGGCAATGGGGTCAATTGGCTGACCGCTGGGCGTACGCGACCGCACCAGCTGGAAGAAGTGCCCCGGCTCACCGCCCTCGAAATACAGGTGCGCGAGGAACAAGTGCTCGAACAGCCAACGCCCTACCAGCACCTCACGGGCGCCCGGCGCATTGAGCAGGTTTTCCCAATCGGCCACCTGGCGCGTTTCAGCGGCGCTGGGTTGCACGGCCTGTTCCTCGACCGGGGCGCCCTGGGCCAGCCAGCGTTGCAGGGTCTGGTATTCCGCGTCGCTGAGGCCGGTAACGGCGAACGGCATGCCGGCACGGGCGTGCTTGCGGGCGTAGTCGTCGAACTCCTCGGGCAGGGGACACTGGTTCTGGCGATTGATGCTGATATCGAGGTCGGCTGGCAGCCTGGCATTGGGTACCGGCGGATTCGATCGGCCCAGCTCCAGCATCCGAGCCATCAGCGCGGCCTGGGCGCCATTGGCGTCGAGCACGGAATGAAAGCCCTTGCGCTGCCAGGCGTCGGCGCCACGCGCGTCGAAGTAAAGGCGAGTGGTTTCCTGCGCCTTGGTGCGGCCTCCGTCGTACACCGGCAACTTGTTGGCACCCCGCGCGGCCCCCTCGGCACTGCCCAGGTTGAGCTGGCAAGGCGAGTCGTAACAGGCATGGCAGGCCACGCACTTCTGCGTGAAGATCGGCTGTACGTCGCGGCTGTAGGACAAGTCCTCAGCTACCGTCGGGCGCATCCACAGCATGAACAGGACAAACAACGAAGCAAGGGTACGCAGCGACATGACTCGTTCCATGAGGAGTGAATAGGCGGATTCTAGTGGCTTGCGGCATGGGACGGCGAATCGGCCCCGGCACCAACATGAACGAAATTCATGGAAATGGCGGACAAGCTAAAAATTACTAAGGTTTTGCTATCATCCTCGCCTTTGTTCACGCCACCTTCAGGTAGTTCCCATGTCCGACCGCATCGCCCGCCAGCAAGCCCTGCAACAGGCGCTCAAAGAGCGCATCCTGATCCTCGACGGCGGCATGGGCACCATGATCCAGAGCTACAAGCTGCAGGAAGAGGACTACCGCGGCACCCGCTTCGCCGACTGGCCGAGCGACGTGAAAGGCAACAACGACCTGCTGCTGCTGACCCGCCCGGACGTGATCCAGGCCATCGAGAAGGCCTACCTGGACGCCGGCGCGGACATCCTCGAGACCAACACGTTCAACGCCACCCGCGTGTCCCAGGCCGACTACGGCATGGAAGAGCTGGTGTACGAGCTGAACGTCGAAGGCGCGCGTCTGGCCCGTGAAGTGGCCGACGCCAAGACCGCCGAGAACCCGGCCAGGCCGCGCTTCGTTGCCGGCGTGCTCGGCCCGACCAGCCGCACCTGCTCCATTTCCCCGGACGTGAACAACCCCGGCTACCGCAACGTCACCTTCGACGAACTGGTGGAGAACTACAGCGAAGCCACCAAGGGCCTGATCGAAGGCGGCTCCGACCTGATCCTGATCGAAACCATCTTCGACACCCTCAACGCCAAGGCGGCGATCTTCGCCGTGCAGGGCGTATTCGAGGAACTGGGCTTCGAGCTGCCGATCATGATCTCCGGCACCATCACCGACGCATCCGGCCGCACCCTGTCCGGCCAGACCACCGAGGCCTTCCTGAACTCGGTGCGCCACGCCAAGCCGATCTCCATCGGCCTGAACTGCGCCCTCGGCGCCAAGGAACTGCGCCCCTATCTCGCGGAGCTGGCGGCCAAGGCCGAAACCCACGTCTCGGCCCACCCCAACGCCGGCCTGCCCAACGCCTTCGGTGAATACGACGAAACCCCGGCGCAGATGGCCGAAGTGGTGGAAGAGTTCGCCGCCAGTGGCCTGCTCAACATCGTCGGCGGCTGCTGCGGCACCACGCCGCCGCACATCCAGGCCATCGCCGAGGCCGTGGCCAAGTACCCGCCGCGCGTGATCCCGGAAATCCCCAAGGCCTGCCGCCTGTCGGGCCTGGAACCCTTCACCATCGACCGCAGCTCGCTGTTCGTGAACGTCGGTGAGCGCACCAACATCACCGGTAGCGCCAAGTTCGCCCGTCTGATCCGCGAAGAGAACTACACCGAGGCCCTGGAAGTGGCCCTGCAACAGGTGGAAGCGGGCGCCCAGGTGATCGACATCAACATGGACGAAGGGATGCTCGACTCCCAGGCGGCCATGGTCACCTTCCTCAACCTGATCGCCGGCGAGCCGGACATCTCCCGCGTACCGATCATGATCGACTCCTCCAAGTGGGAGGTGATCGAGGCGGGCCTGAAATGCATCCAGGGCAAGGGCATCGTCAACTCCATCTCCATGAAGGAAGGCGTCGAGGCGTTCAAGCACCATGCCCGCCTGTGCAAGCGCTACGGCGCTGCCGTGGTCGTGATGGCCTTCGACGAGGTCGGCCAGGCCGATACGGCCGCGCGCAAGAAGGAAATCTGCCAGCGCAGCTACGACATCCTGGTCAATGAAGTGGGCTTCCCGCCGGAAGACATCATCTTCGACCCGAACATCTTCGCGGTGGCCACCGGCATCGAGGAGCACAACAACTACGCGGTGGACTTCATCGAGGCCTGCGCCTACATCCGCGACGAGCTGCCCTATGCGCTGTCGTCCGGCGGCGTGTCCAACGTGTCCTTCTCCTTCCGCGGCAACAACCCGGTACGTGAAGCGATCCACTCGGTGTTCCTGTATCACGCCATCAGGAACGGCCTGACCATGGGCATCGTCAACGCCGGCCAGCTGGAGATCTACGACGAGATCCCGGCCGAACTGCGCGACAAGGTCGAAGACGTGGTGCTCAACCGTCACGAGGGCAGCACCGAGGCCCTGCTGGCCATCGCCGACAACTACCGTGGCGGCGGCGCGGTGAAGGAAGCCGAAAGCGAGGAATGGCGCAGCTATAGCGTTGAGAAGCGCCTGGAGCATGCGCTGGTCAAGGGCATCACCACCTTCATAGTCGAAGACACCGAGGAGTGCCGCCAGAAGTGCGCGCGCCCCATCGAGGTGATCGAAGGCCCGCTGATGTCCGGCATGAACGTGGTGGGCGACCTGTTCGGCGCCGGCAAGATGTTCCTGCCCCAGGTGGTGAAGTCCGCCCGCGTGATGAAGCAGGCCGTGGCCCACCTCATCCCCTTCATCGAAGCGGAGAAAGGCGACAAGCCGGAAGCCAAGGGCAAGATCCTCATGGCCACCGTGAAAGGCGACGTGCACGACATCGGCAAGAACATCGTGGGCGTCGTACTGGGCTGCAACGGCTACGACATCGTCGACCTCGGCGTGATGGTGCCGGCGGAAAAGATCCTGCAAACCGCCCGCGAACAGAAATGCGACATCATCGGCCTGTCCGGCCTGATCACCCCGTCCCTGGACGAGATGGTCCACGTTGCCAAGGAAATGCAGCGCCAGGGCTTCAACCTGCCGCTGATGATCGGCGGTGCCACGACCTCCAAGGCACACACGGCGGTCAAGATCGACCCGCAGTACAGCAATGACGCGGTGGTCTACGTCACCGACGCCTCCCGCGCGGTGGGCGTAGCCACCACCCTGCTGTCGAAGGAGATGAAGCCGGAGTACGCCCGCAAACTGCGCGAGGAATATGCCGAGGTCCGCGAGCGCACCGCCAATCGCGCCGCCCGCACCGAACGCCTGGCCTACGCCGACGCCCTGGCCAACAAGCCGCAATTCGACTGGGCTTCCCATCAGGTTGCCAAGCCGAGCTTCACCGGCGTCCAGCTGCTGGAGGACATCGACCTGGCGGTGCTGGCCCAGTACATCGACTGGACCCCCTTCTTCATCGCCTGGGACCTGGCCGGCAAGTACCCGCGCATCCTCACCGATGAAGTGGTGGGTGAAGCGGCCACTGCGCTGTTCAACGACGCCCAGGCCATGCTCAAACAGTTGATCGACGGCAAGCTGATCAAGGCCCGTGCGGTGTTCGGCTTCTGGCCGGCCAACCAGGTGGACCACGACGACATCGAAGTCTACGACGCCCACGGCAAGGCCCTGGCGCGCCTGCACCACTTGCGCCAGCAGACCATCAAGCCCGACAGCAAGCCGAACCTCTGCCTGGCCGACTATGTGGCACCCAAGGAAAGCGGCATCACCGACTACGTGGGCGGTTTCATCACCACCGCGGGCATCGGCGCCGAGGAGCTGGCCAAGCAGTACGAAGCCAAGGGCGACGACTACAGCGCCATCATGGTCAAGGCCCTGGCGGACCGCCTGGCCGAGGCCTGCGCTGAATGGCTGCACGAGCGCGTGCGCAAGGAACACTGGGGCTACGCGGCCGACGAGCATCTGGACAACGAGGCGCTGATCAAGGAGCAGTACAAGGGCATCCGCCCCGCTCCCGGCTACCCGGCTTGCCCGGACCACACCGAAAAGGGCACCCTCTTCCACCTGCTCGACCCGCAAGGCGCCTCCGGCGTGACCCTCACCGAGCACTACGCCATGTTCCCGGCGGCGGCGGTCAGCGGCTGGTACTTCGCCCACCCCGAGGCCCAGTACTTCGCCGTCGGCAAAGTCGAACGCGACCAGATCGAGAGCTACAGTAGACGCAAGGGTCAGGACCAGGCCGTAAGCGAGCGCTGGCTGGCACCGAATCTGGGATACGAGAACTAAGGCACGCTCTGCCCCGTTGCGGCGGATCAGGTCCGCCGCAACGAATGTAGTCGAAGGCCGAATTTGGGGGCATGAGAGTGAATCAGTGCATCAGCATCATTGGCAGTGGATTCTGCGGAACGGCACTTAGCATCCAACTACTCCACCACGCGAAAGAGCCGCTGCATGTGCAGCTGATTAATCGATCCGGCCTTCTGGCAAGGGGATTGGCCTACGGCACCCGCTCTGCCAGTCACCTTCTCAATGTTCCAGCAGGGCGAATGAGCCTGTTTCCGGATCACCCCAACGACTTCCTGTTTTTCGCGCAGTCCAGGCTTCCAGAGGCCCGGACGGGTGATTTCCTGCCCAGAAGCCTATACGGCGACTACCTGGAGCAGCGCCTGGCCGAAGCCATCGCAGGCAGGTCACCGGCCGTCTCGTTCGAGCATGTCGAAGCCCAGGTCGTCGATATCGACACGACTCCCGGCAAGGTGACGCTGGAACTATTGGACGGCCGCCGCCTGGAAGCGACCCAGGCAATCATCGCAACGGGCAATTTCGCCCCGGCCATTCCCGCCCCCCTTGCCGACATCGCCTCGGATCCGCGCTTCATCCGGGACCCGTGGCGGCCCGGCGTACTCCAGCCAATCGACCCGAAGTCGAGAATCCTGCTGATTGGCACAGGGCTGACCATGCTCGACGTGGCCCTGGCGCTGCAGGACAAGGGCCACCTCGGCAGCCTGCAAGCGCTTTCGCGACGTGCGCTGCTACCCCAGCCTCACCGTTCCAATCAGGAATCACCGAGCCTCCCCGAAATCCCGGAGTCGATACTCCAGCAAACCACGATGCGGCATTTGCTTTCCGACGTCAGGAACTTCGTACACGAGGCGCAACGCGACGGTTTCGACTGGCGCGACGTGGTCGCGGCCCTGCGCCCGATCACGCCGCTGCTTTGGCAGCGCCTGGCGTGCAGTGAGCGCAAGAGGTTCCTGCGCCACTTGCAACCCTACTGGGAAGTGCATCGCCACAGAGCCGCGCCGAGGATCGCCGCGCGAATCGAGGCAATGCTCCGGCAGTCCCTGCTGCAGGTTAAAGCCGGTCGCGTGAGCGCCGCAAGCATCACCGACACAGCGCTGGTACTGGACGTGAAACCACGTGGAAAACAGCAATCCTGCCGCTTCGAAGTCGATTACATCATCAACTGCACAGGACCGTGCAGCGACCTGTCGAAGCTGGATGAGCCGCTGCTCAACAGTCTATGTGCCCGCGGCGAAGTGCTAGGGGATGAGGAAGGACTGGGGCTGGAAGCCGACGATGGCTATCGATTGATGCGCAAGGACGAAGCGGCGCAAGAGCGACTCTTCCTGTTGAGCCCCATGCTCCGCGCCCGATACTGGGAGGCGACCGCTGTGCCTGAACTGCGCCAGCATGCGGCAAGACTCGCGGAACAACTGTTGGCAAAGAACCTGGCGGACTAGCCAGGTCCTTGGCTCCACCACGCGCCTTACTTGCTGCGGCGCACGAACTTGATCGACCACTCGAAGTTGGGCTTGCGCGTCACGCTGATGGCACGGCGGGTGACGGTGTCGAGGGTGACGTTCCAGAAGCCGGTGCTGGGGACCACGATCTTCGCCGGGAAACGGTCGAACGCGCCGCCGATGTAGTTGTGGCGGGCGCCATTCTTGAAGCTGCGGAAGTTCGCATCGTTCATCAGTCGGATGTTACAGGTCTGCGAGCACTGGATGACGACCAGGTCGCCCTCGTTGAGGTGCTCGCGTTGATGGATGAACTTCATGGACAGCTCCCGAATCGCTGGATCAAACAGCGCGCGAGGATACCACGGAGGCAAATGCCACAGCCTCGCCTACGCTGAAGAAGCCGACCAGGCAGGATGCCCGGGGAAACGGGATGACCTCCCACTGCGCATCCAACTTTCATGGAACCCGATCGACCAAGGTGGACACTTTATGCTCGACGCCAGCCGTATTCCCGCCCTCCTGATTACCCTCGGCCTACTCGCGGCCTGCACCAGCCATGCGGAAAACGAGGGGTTGGCCGCCACCACCAGCTCAGGCGAAGCCTACGCCCAGGGGGTGCCCGGTAGCGTCGTATCCGAGACTGAGCAGATTTCGGCGGTGGTCAAGGCTGTCGACCAGAAAAAACGCACTTTCACCCTCGAGGACGAACAAGGCAATCGCCAGACCTTCAACGCGGTCCCGGAAATGCGCAATTTCTCGCAGCTCAAGGTGGGCGACCACGTCAACGCTGTGGTGACCCACGAGCGCGTGATCGAGCTGCGCGCGCCAGGCAAAGCCGCGGAAGATGGCGCCGCCGGCCTGGTGGCGACCGCACCGGAAGGCGACAAGCCGGGCATGCTGGTCGCCAATACGGTGGAAATCACCGCCGTGGTCAAGGCCATAGACACCACCCAGCACACTGCCACGCTGCAGTTCGCCGACGGTACCCGCAAGGTCGTGCGGGTACGTCCGGACATCGAACTCAAATCGTCCTATCTCAACCAGGAAGTGGTCATCCGGATGACCTCCGCGCTGGCCATCAGTGTCGAGGCGCCCTGAGTCGCATCCAGCGCCCGGTCGGCGGGTCTGCCACCGCTTCGGGGACAGTGGTAGGATGCGCGCCCCATGCGAATCCCCGATATTCACCAGCGACTCGCCGACCTCGGCGCCCTCCCCGTCCATAGCGGGCGGGTAGTGCGTGCCTGGCTGCAGGGCAAGCCCCTGGACGCCGGCACCCGCCGTCAGCACACCGAACACTTCCTGCCCTTGAGCGTCCGCGACGGCTTGCCGGCACTGGCCGAGGAGCTGGGCTCCCTGGTGAGCCTGCGATCCGAACACCCCGGCGTCGACGGTTCCGCCCGGCTACTGGTGGCCCTGCGTGACGGTCAGATGGTGGAAAGCGTACTGCTGCCCCGTGACGGCCTCTGCGTTTCCACCCAGGTTGGCTGCGCCGTGGGTTGCGTCTTCTGCATGACCGGCAAGAGCGGCCTGCTGCGCCAGGTGGGCAGTGCCGAAATCGTCGCCCAGGTCGCCCTCGCCCGCCGCTTCCGGCCGGTGAAGAAGGTGGTGTTCATGGGGATGGGTGAGCCGGCGCACAACCTGGAGAACGTGCTCGAAGCCATCGACCTGCTGGGCACCGATGGCGGCATCGGCCACAAGAACCTGGTGTTCTCCACCGTGGGCGACATGCGCGTCTTCGAGCGCCTGCCCCAGGAGCGAGTCAAGCCGGCCCTGGCGCTATCGCTGCACACTACCCGGGCCGACCTGCGCGAACAGCTGCTGCCCAAGGCGCCGCGCATCGCCCCGGACGAACTGGTGGAGCTGGGCGAGCGCTATGCCCGCAGCATCGGCTATCCGATCCAGTACCAGTGGACCCTGCTCAAGGGCATCAACGACAGCCCGGAAGAAATGGACGGAATCCTGCGCCTGCTCAAGGGCAAGTACGCGGTGATGAACCTCATCCCCTACAACAGCCTCGATGCGGACGAGTACCAGCGCCCGGATGGCGAGCGCATCGTGCAGATGGTCCGCTACCTGCACAGCCGCGGCATCCTCACCAAGGTGCGCAACTCCGCCGGCCAGGACGTCGAAGGCGGTTGCGGCCAGTTGCGCGCCCGCGCCGTGGAACTGGTCAATACCCGTCGCCTGCAGCGCTCGGCCTCCTGAGCGGCCGGACAGCATTTCCCGGCTGACGAGCTAAGCTCAGGCCAGGAGGTGCCCATGGACGACAAGAACCACGATCAACCACTGAGCTTCCGCGAGATGCTGCAGAGCGTACTGGCGGCGGCCTTCGGCGTGCAGAGCGGAAAGAATCGAACCCGCGACTTCAGCCGCGGCAAGCCCAGCCACTTCATCATCCTCGGGGTGCTGTTCACCGCCATCTTCGTGCTGGTGCTGTTCGGACTGGTGAAAGTGATACTCCACCTCGCCGGGGTGTGAGCCTCACTTCATCAGTGGCTCCAGGGAAAAGCGGTAGTCAGGCGCAGACGTCTTGCCCACCAGGCTGAGGGCGCGGAAATCCAGGTCGTAGCCCTGCTGCTCCATGTGCCGCAGGAGGCGCTTCGCCTTGTCCCGGTCCAGGGCCATGAACAGCCGCACTTCGCGATCCTTGCCCCCGTGCCGGGCAAAGTCCACGCCTGCGTCGTAGTCATGCAGCAGTACCATCGCCCAGCCGCCGAGGGTGAAGTGGCCGCTGACCAGGGCGCTGATCTGTCCATCGAGGTAGGTGCGCAGGACTTCCGGGGAATTGTTCAGCGCGGAGAAGTACACGTCCCGCCCCGGCTTGCGTCCCAGTTCGGTGGCTGCCTTCATCGCGCCGAAAGCCATTTCATCGTTGGCCGACCACACGACACTCACATCCGGATAACGCTGGAACAGTTGAAGGGCCTGGTTGTAGGCGCGGTCTCGATTCCATTCGCTGTAGACCAGTTGCCGCAGACGGGCCTGGGGGAATTCGGCGAGGGCGGCCATCAGCCCCTGCTCTCGGCGCTGGGCGGCGGGCGTCTGCTTCACGCCGGAGAACGCCAGCACGTCGAAGGGCTGGCCATATGCGCGGCGCGCCTGCTGCTCCAATAACGAATGCGCCATCAGGTAGCCGGCCTCTTCATCATTGGGAACCATGCTGCCGATCCAGTCCGGATAGCGCTCCCGGGTGCCACCGGTCACGGACTGCTGATCAGGCGTCAGGCTGCTGTTCACCGCGAACAGCTTGACCCCACTGCCGCGGGCCAGCCGCAGGATTTCCGGCCCTGCGTACTGCTCGTTGACGAATACCAGGTAATCAGGACGATTCTCGCCCTGCAGCACTTCGCGAGCCTGGTCGAGCATCCGCTCCAGGTTGCGTTCGGCGTAGCGGATTTCCAGCTTCATGCCCAGATCGCCGGCAGCTGCCTGCATGAACTGCGCATAGCTGGCCCAGAAGGGTTCGTGGGTTCGCCCGGGGTTGAGAAACACCACCGAAGCGGCACTCAGCGACTGACTGAGCCCCAGGCAGAGAAAAAACAGAAGGGAGGCACAACGTCCTTTCATTCCATCACCCTGAATAAGCAGCGGCGCAGTATAACCGCTTATCGCAGGGCTACCGGACAAGATGGGGCAGACACCGGGAAGCCAGCCCGCCCCACACGTCCCTTATTGGTGGCTGACCCAGAACACAGCCGTGGAAACGGCAATCAGGATCAGGAAGAAGATGGCCCAGGCATCGACCTTGCTGTCGCGGTTGGTGTCTTCGGAATGTTCAGTCATGGCGTCCCCCGGTTGTTGTGGTTATAGGCGGCTTGCACTTCGAGTAAAGACCAGCCCCCGCAGCGCCTCAAGCCGAAGGGTTATGCACCCGCTCAAAGACATAACTTTCGGTTCTTTACATATACTCAAACATCACTTTTGCGCATAACCACGAACTGGTATCTTCCTCCGGCTCCGCGGGGAGTGCGCGGCCGTGCGCGCAGAAAAGCTGTAAGCAGCCTGACAACAGGACATTTCATGTACGTATACGACGAGTACGATCAACGGATCGTCGAGGACCGCGTCAAGCAGTTCCGCGATCAGACCCGCCGCTATCTGGAAGGCGAGCTCTCGGGTGAGGAATTCCGCCCGCTGCGCCTGCAGAACGGCCTGTACATCCAGCGTTACGCGCCCATGCTGCGCGTCGCCGTGCCCTATGGCCTGCTTTCTTCCGTGCAGGTGCGCAAGCTGGCTCAGATCGCTCGCGACTACGACAAGGGCTACGCCCACATCAGTACCCGCCAGAACGTCCAGTACAACTGGCCGGAACTGGAAGACGTGCCGGAAATCCTCGCCGAGCTGGCCACCGTGCAGATGCACGCCATCCAGACCAGCGGCAACTGCATCCGCAACACCACCACCGACCAGTTCGCCGGCGTCGCCCGTGACGAACTCGTCGATCCGCGCCCCTGGTGCGAGATCATCCGTCAGTGGTCTACCTTCCACCCGGAATTCTCCCACCTGCCGCGCAAGTTCAAGATCGCCGTCAATGGCGCCGTGAGCGACCGCGCCGCCATCGAAGTCCACGACATCGGCCTGGAAGCGGTGCAGAACGCTGCCGGCGAGCTGGGCTTCCGTGTGTCCGTGGGCGGCGGCCTGGGTCGTACTCCGATCGTCGGCAGCTTCATCAACGAATTCCTTCCCTGGCAGCACCTGATCAGTTATCTCGACGCCATCCTGCGTGTGTACAACCGCTACGGCCGTCGCGATAACAAGTACAAGGCGCGGATCAAGATCCTCGTCAAGGCGCTGACCCCCGAAGTCTTCGCCGAGCGCGTGAACGCCGAGTGGGCCCACCTGAAAGATGGCCCCACCACCCTGACCGAAGAAGAAGTGGCACGCGTTGCCAAGCACTTCGTCGATCCGTCCTACAAGGCCCTGGAAGACCAGGATGCAGCCCTTGCCGCGCTGGATGCCGAGCACCCCGGCTTCGCCCGCTGGCGCGTGCGCAACGTCATCGCGCACAAGAAGCCCGGCTACGCCGCAGTGACCCTGTCGCTCAAGCCCACCGGCGTGGCGCCTGGCGACGTCACTGACAAGCAATTGGACGCCATCGCCGACCTCGCCGATCGCTACAGCTTCGGTGAAGTGCGCAACAGCCATAACCAGAACATCATCCTGGCTGACGTCGAGCAGTCCCAGCTGTTCACTCTGTGGGGCGAGCTGCGCGAGCTCGGCTTCGCCACCCCGAACGTGGGCCTGCTGACCGACATCATCTGCTGCCCGGGCGGCGACTTCTGCTCCCTGGCCAACGCCAAGTCGATCCCGGTGGCCGAAGCCATCCAGCGCCGCTTCGACGACCTGGACTACCTGTTCGACATCGGCGACCTCGACCTGAACATTTCCGGCTGCATGAACGCCTGCGGCCACCACCACGTGGGCCACATCGGCATCCTCGGCGTGGACAAGAAAGGCCAGGAGTTCTACCAGGTATCCCTCGGCGGCAGTGCCGGCCGCGACGCCAGCCTGGCGCAGATCCTCGGTCCGTCCTTCGCCCAGGACGAAATGGCCGATGTGATCGAGAAGATCATCAAGGTCTACGTGGAACAGCGCACCGAAGACGAGCAATTCCTCGACACCTTCCGCCGTATCGGTATCGACCCGTTCAAGGAGCGCGTATATGCAGCGAATCATTAAGAACGGCCAGGTGATCGACGAGACCTGGCACCTGCTTGCCAAGGACGCGACCCTGGACGGCGTTCCCAACTGCGACGACATCATCGTCCCGCTGGCCCTCTGGCGCGACCACGCCCACGCCCTGAAAGCCCGCGACGGCGGCCTGGGCGTCTGGCTGGACAGCGACGAGGAAATCGAGGAAATCGCCGACCAACTGGAATACTTCCAGGTCATCGCGCTGAACTTCCCGGCCTTCACCGATGGCCGTCACTCCTCCACCGCCTACCTGCTGCGCCAGCGCTATGGCTACAAGGGTGAAGTACGTGCCATCGGCGACGTGCTGCGCGACCAGCTCTTCGCCCTCAAGCGCTGCGGCTTCGACGCCTTCGCCCTGCGCGCGGACAAGGACCCGTACGACGCCATCAAGGCCTTCGAAGATTATTCCGAGGTCTACCAGGCATCCAGCGACCAGCCCCTGCCGCTGTTCCGCCGCCGCACGGCCTGACCGGCGTACCCGCGAAAAGCCCCGCAATTGCGGGGCTTTTTGTTGGGTCTGCGGGAGCGAATTCATTCGCGAATAGATTCGCTTCCACAGGTGCATCGCCCATCCCGGGAACTAGGCACGAACGGCATCCCACGCCACCTGCATGAACAGCTCACGGCAATCCGCCAGGCTGGTACGGGTGCGTCCGGCCAGCCAGTTGCGGGTGAAATCCTGCACCGGCCCGATGACCACCGAAACGAAGCAGTCCCGCGGCATCTCGCGGTAGGCACCCGACTCGCGGTAGGGCCGCAGCATTTGATCGATGCGCCCGTGGTGCAGGCGATTGGCTTCGCGCAATTGCTCGCCCAGCTCGCTCGCTTCCACCCGCCCCCGATTGTGCAGAATGAAGCGCGCCCAGTCCGGATTCGCCAACACCCAGTCGACGTAGCCACCCACCAACAGCTTGATGCACGCCTCGGCGCCGTCCACCTTGGCGAAGCCCGCCTCGAGCAGGCGCGCATAGCCGCCCACGCCCTCCAGATAGAGCGCCGCGATGATCCGCTCCTTGTTGCCGAAGTGGTGATAGAGGCTGCCGATACTGGCGCCGGAGCGGTCGCGGATCATCTCGATGGTGGTGGCATCCACGCCCTGCTCGCTGAAGCAGGCCAGGGCGGCCTGGAGAATGTCGTCTTTGCGGGAGGGACGGCCCATGAATGTCCTCTGATGAGACTAGAATATTTTTCTAGAATACTTTTCTAGCTTTCGTATACTGCCGCGATTCGCATATTTCCAGAAGCCCTTTCCACGCCAGGACGGATGCAATGACCAGTTCGACAGAAACCCGGATCGACAACGGCAACGGCCACTTCATCAGCGCCAACTGGTTCCGCCCTGATGGCGAGGTGCAGGCCGCGGTGCTCATAGTACCCGCCATGGGCGTTCCGCAGCGCTATTACGCCCCCTTCGCCACCTGGCTCGCCGAGCGCGGCTACCTGGTTGCCACCTTCGACTACGTCGGCATGGGCCAGTCGCGTAATGGCCACCTGCGTAATCTGGATGTGGACATCCTCGACTGGGCCCGCCATGACTGCAGCACCATGCTCTCGCTGGTGGCCAACGCCGCCGGCGACAAACCGCTGTACTGGATCGGCCACAGCCTGGGCGGGCAGATCCTGCCCTTTGTCGAAGGCGCCGAGCGCATCAGCAAGGTACTGACCATCGCCACCGGCAGCGGCTACTGGCGCGAGAACACCGCCGAGCTTCGTAGCCGTGTCTGGCTACTGTGGTTCCTGGTGGCACCGCTGGTGACGCCCCTGGCCGGCTACTTCCCCGGCAAGCGTTTGGGCATGGTGGGCGACCTGCCCAAGGGTGTGATCAATCAATGGCGCCGTTGGTGCCTGGACCCGGAGTACGCCGTTGGCGCTGAAGGCGAGAACGTGCGCGCCGCCTATTCCGCGGTGCGCACGCCAATTACCTCCATTTCCTTTACCGACGACGAGATGATGTCCGGGCGCAACACCGAGTCGCTGCACAGCTTCTACCGACAGGCGAAAAAGACATTCAAACGCATCGCCCCGGCGGACGTGGGCGAGAAGAGCATCGGTCATTTCGGCTTCTTCAAGCCGCACTACCAACGCTCGCTCTGGCAGGACGTGCTGTTGCCCGAGCTGGTTTAAGCAGCCCGGGCCGATCGGCCTACTGCCAGAAGCGCTGCTGGCTGAGCCGCTCCCACCAGCTCAGCAGCACGCGGTCAATGGCCACGCTGGCAGCCAGGCCGACACGCTCCTGCAGACTCTTGCGAGCGGCATAGTGCAGATGGAACAGCTCGGCTTCCTTGGCGCGCGCGGCGAGGTACTCATCGCTGGTACGCAGTTCATCCACGAGCTTCTTCTCCAGTGCGGCCGTGCCCAGCCAGACTTCACCCGTGGCGATCTCGGCCATGTCCAGTTGCGAGCGATAACGACCGACGAAGCCCTTGAACAGCTCGTGGGTGGCTTCCAGGTCTTCCTGGAACTTCTGCCGGCCCTTGTCGGTGTTCTCGCCGAATACAGTGAGGGTGCGCTTGTACTCGCCGGCGGTGAGCACTTCGAAATCGATGTCGTGCTTCTTCAGCAGGCGATGCACGTTGGGCAACTGCGCCACGACACCGATGGAGCCGATGATGGAGAACGGCGCGGCGAGGATCTTGTCGCCGATGCACGCCATCATGTAGCCGCCGCTGGCCGCCACTTTGTCCACGCAGACGGTAAGCGGCACGCCCGCATCACGAATACGCGCCAGCTGCGAAGACGCCAGGCCGTAGCTGTGCACCATGCCACCGCCGCTTTCCAGGCGCACCACCACTTCGTCCTTGTCCGTGGCCATGGACAGCAGCGCGGTCACTTCATGGCGCAGGTGATCGGTAGCCGACGCCTTGATGTCACCCTCAAAATCCAGCACGAACACCCGAGGCTTGTGCTTGCCTGCCTTCTTCGACTGCTTCGCCGCCTTGGCCTCGGCCTTGTGCACAGCCTTCAGCTGCGCCTTGTCCAGCACCGAATGCTCCAGGCGCTCGCGCAGGCCCTTGTAGAAATCGTTGAGCTTGCGCACATCCAGATGGCCGCTGGCGACGCGGCGATTGCGCCCACGCAGGGCAGCAATGGCTGCCAGCACCACCAGAATGGCCACCAGCACGGTGACGGTCCTGGCCAGAAAGCCTGCGTAATCGGCAAAGAACTCCACGTGTATCCCCCTTGTAATCCCTCCTGGCGCCATCCTTTCGGCGGCGCGACGACCAGCAAGCATAACGGCGCCACCCCTGGCTCGCCAGCGACTGGAAACGTCTTCATAAACAGTGGGAATGCATTCAAACAAGCGTATGTTTTTTCGTTGACAGGCCCCTGGCTTCCCCATATCTTCGCGGAACTTTCAACCTCACGGGACGCCAGTACGTGGGCAGCATCTACCTGATTCGACATGGCCAGGCTTCATTCGGTGCCGATGACTACGATGTGCTCTCGCCCATCGGAATCCGCCAGGCCGAAGTGCTGGGCGCCCACCTTGCCCAACTGGGCCTGCGTCTCGATCGTTGCTACAGCGGTGACCTGCGTCGCCAGCAACACACCGCCCAGGCCGCACTGGCGCAGTTCGACGCCGCCGGTCTCGGCGCTCCCGCGATCCAGATCGATCCGGCCTTCAACGAATTCGACGCAGACGCAGTGATCCGCGCCCTGCTCCCCGACTTGCTCACCGAAGAACCCGAAGCCCTGCACGTGCTGCGCAACGGGGCGCAGAATCGCGCCGAGTTCCAGCGCCTGTTCTCCAAGCTGGTGCTGCGCTGGGTCGCCGGTGAGCGCGACATGCCCGACCTGCAAAGCTGGAAGGACTTCGTCGAGCAGGTCCGCGGCGGCCTGGAGCGCATCCTGACCGAAGCGAACAGCAAACAGAACATTGCCGTTTTCACCTCCGGCGGCACTATCACCGCCCTGCTCCACCTGGTCACCGGCATCCCGGCCGAAAGCGCCTTCGGCCTCAACTGGCAGATCGTCAACACTTCGCTCAACCGCCTGAAGTTCCGCGGCAACGAAGTGACCCTGGCTTCCTTCAACAGTCATGTGCATCTGGAACTGTTGAAGGCGCCGGAGCTCATCACCTATCGCTGAGCCCGGCCTACTGCGGCCGGACAGGCCGCCGAAAAACCCTAGAAAAAGGAAAACACCATGACCAACGTTGCTGACATCGTCAAAACCATGCAGTCCAAGTTCAACGCCGGTGCCGCCGCTGGCCTGGACCTGGTATTCCAGTTCAACATCGAAGACGGCGACAACCACTACCTGACGGTCAAGGACGGTACCTGCGACGTACAGCAGGGCGACGCCGCCAACCCGAACGTCACCCTGATCATGGACAGCGCCACCCTGGTTGGCATCATGACCGGCGAAACCGACGGCATGCAGGCTTTCATGGCCGGCAAGCTGCGCGCCGAAGGCGACATGATGCTGGCGATGAAGCTCGGCGAACTGTTCCCGGTCTAAGCTTTACGCTGAGATCCAGAACGAAGAACCGGAGTCCCAGGGCTCCGGTTTTTTTTCGCCCAATGCATGCAGTGCGGGCGAATCAGGCAGCCTGATTGTGCTGCAACACCTTTGTCTATAACGGCTCGTTCGGCTTGTGACGCACCCAAGGCGGCATTAGATTAGCGAATAGTCTCGGGCCCCCATCATAAACAGAAGGGATAAGCATGACGCTTACTGATCAGTCCACCCGCATCCGTGAAGGCGAAGAGCTCGACGCCGCCGTTATCGACCGGTACCTCAAGGCCAACATTCCCGGCCTGGACGGTACGCCGCGTATCAGCCAGTTCCCGGGTGGCGCCTCCAACCTGACTTACCTGCTGGAATACCCCAACCGCGAATTCGTGCTACGCCGGCCGCCCTTTGGCCACAAGGCCAAGTCCGCCCACGACATGGGCCGCGAATTCCGCATCCTCAACCAGCTCAACGCCGGCTTCCCCTACTGCCCGAAAGCCCACGTGCACTGCACGGACGAATCGGTGCTCGGCGCCGAGTTCTACGTGATGGATCGGGTCAAGGGGGTGATCCTGCGAGCCGACCTGCCAGCAGACCTGTCGCTCGACGAAGGCCAGGCCCGCGAACTGTGCCTGAGCTTCATCGACAAACTGGTGGAGCTGCACAACGTCGACTACAACGCCTGCGGCCTGGGCGACCTGGGCAAGCCGGAAGGCTACGTGAAGCGCCAGATCGCCGGCTGGAGCGACCGCTACGAGAAGGCCCTGACTCCGGACGCTCCGACCTGGGAGCCGGTCAAGGCCTGGCTCAAGGACAAGATGCCCGCTGACCACCACAAGCCAGCCATCGTCCACAACGACTACCGCTTCGACAACGTGATCCTCGACCCGGCCAACCCGATGAAGATCATCGGCGTGCTGGACTGGGAGCTGACCACCATCGGCGATCCGCTGATGGACCTGGGCAACACCCTCGCCTACTGGATCGAAGCGAAGGACCCGGCACCAGTACAACTGATGCGCCGCCAGCCGAGCCATCTGCCGGGCATGCTCACCCGCCAGGAGTTCGCCGACTACTACGCCGAACGCGCCGGCCTGCCGCCCATCACCAACCTCGACTTCTACTACACCTACGGCCTGTTCCGCCTGGCCGGCATCGTGCAGCAGATCTACTACCGCTATTTCCACGGACAGACCCAGGACAAGCGCTTCGCCCAGTTCATCCACATGAACAAGCTGCTGGAGCAGATGAGCCTGCAGGTCATCAACCAATCACGGCTGTAAACCGGCTTACAACAAGGGGAATCCCATGCCCAAGACCAACCTGTTCGACCTCGACGGCAAGATCGCTTTCGTCTCCGGCGCCAGCCGCGGTATCGGTGAAGCCATCGCCAAGCTGCTGGCCCAGCAAGGCGCCCACGTGATCGTCTCCAGCCGCAAGATCGAGGGCTGCCAGGCCGTCGCCGACGCCATCATCGCCGAAGGTGGCAAGGCCACCGCCATCGCCTGCCACATCGGTGAAATGGAGCAGATCCAGAGCGTCTTCGCCGAGATCCGCGAGAAGTTCGGCCGCCTCGACATCCTGGTCAACAACGCCGCCACCAACCCGCAATTCTGCAACGTGCTGGATACCGACCTCTCGGCCTTCCAGAAGACCGTTGACGTCAACATCCGCGGCTACTACTTCATGTCCATCGAAGGCGCCAAGCTGATGAAGCAGAACGGTGGCGGCAGCATCATCAACGTCGCTTCCATCAACGGTGTTTCCCCGGGTGAGTTCCAGGGCATCTATTCCGTGACCAAGGCTGCCGTGATCAGCATGACCAAGGTGTTCGCCAAGGAATGCGCCCAGTTCGGCATCCGCTGCAACGCCCTGCTGCCGGGCCTGACCGACACCAAGTTCGCCTCGGCCCTGGTGAAGAACGATGCCATCCGCAACGTCGCCCTGCAGCGCATCCCGCTGAAGCGCGTGGCTGACCCGAGCGAAATGGCCGGCGCCGTGCTGTACCTGGCCAGCGCTGCCTCCAGCTACACCACCGGCGTTGCCCTCAATGTCGACGGCGGCTTCCTCTCCTGAGTTTCACGCCCATGAAAGAAGGGAGCCTGATGGCTCCCTTTTTTCATGCCTGCCGTTTCCGTGGGAGCGAAATCATTCGCGAATGAACTCGCACCCACGGTGGCGTGCCCTGCGTTTCAAGCCCCGAATCAACGCCAATCCTTCAGGGCTTCCTTGGCTACCTGGTTCAGCGGCTGGGCGAGCAGCCCGGTGGGCGACAGGCTCACCGAATAGACCGCGCCATCAGCCATGGGCAGATAGGTCACCCGCT
This sequence comes from Pseudomonas lalkuanensis, assembly GCF_008807375.1. Lineage (NCBI taxonomy): Bacteria > Pseudomonadati > Pseudomonadota > Gammaproteobacteria > Pseudomonadales > Pseudomonadaceae > Metapseudomonas > Metapseudomonas lalkuanensis. The sequence goes on from NZ_CP043311.1 coordinate 3,838,027, forward strand.
GGGCTTCGGGCACGAAGAGGAAGAAGTCGCGTTGAGCCATGCGTAGCCAACGCCAGAAGTCGACGCCGTAAGGGCTGCTCGCCAGTTGCGCGCGCGGATGCTGGGCCAGGTTCTGCTGCTCGATGGCGAGGAAGCGCCCCGACAGACGCTCCAGGCGATACCCCGGTTGCAGCCCCAGCAGGTTGCCCAGTCCTTTCCACTTCAACAGTCGCGCATCCAGTTGCCAGAGGTCGCCATCCAGCAGCACCTCGCGCTCGGTGGCACCTTCCAGCAAGGTGACCTCATAGCTCTGCGGGCCCAGGGACTTGAAGCTCAGGGTCACCAGCGGCTTGTCTTCGGGAAGCGCGTCGTAGCTCCACAGGTCCCGGGCGACCAGTGCTACCAGCAGCGCCAAGGCCAGGAAAGCGAGGCCGCACGTGCCACGAAGCCAGCCGAGAAACCAGCTGCGATCGAAGAGGATGCGTCCGGCTACGACCGCGACCAACACTGCCAGCAGGGCGGCTGCCCAGGCCAGGCCGTCATACTGCATGGAGCCCATTCCTTATGCGTGAAAATGCCGGCATTATGCGCAACTCCCCCCGCCGCAGCCACAAGCCACGCGGCAGTTGTAGACACGGACCTCGTTTTCCATGCCAATCCCCTTCGAGCTGGCGGTCGATCCCGCCACCCTGGCGATTCTCGCCGCTGTTGCCTTCCTTGCCGGATTCATCGATGCCATCGCCGGCGGCGGCGGCCTGCTGACCATCCCCGCCCTGCTCACCGCCGGCCTGCCACCTCACCTGGTGCTGGGCACCAACAAGCTCTGCGCCACCTTCGGCTCGGCCACTGCCAGCTACACCTTCTATCGGCGCAAGTTGTTCGACCCGTCGAAATGGCGCAATGCGCTGATCGCCACCGCCATCGGCGCGGCCCTGGGCGCGGTGATCGCCCACTGGCTGCCCGCCGCCTGGCTCAACCAGATGCTGCCGGTGGTGGTTTTCGGTTGCGGCCTTTACCTGCTGTTCGGCAAGACGCCGGATGTCCAGCACCATGAAGACGCGCCCATCGCACGCCGCCGCCAATGGCCCCAGGGACTTGGCCTCGGTTTCTACGACGGTGTCGCCGGTCCGGGCACGGGCGCCTTCTGGACGGTCAGCAGCCTGCTGCTCTACCCCCTGGACCTGGTCCGTGCCAGCGGCGTTGCCCGCAGCATGAACTTCGTCAGCAACGCCATGGCACTCGTGGTCTTCATCGCCGCCGGCCAGGTGGCCTGGGCACTGGGGATCAGCATGGGCATCGCACTGATGGCGGGCGCCTTCCTTGGCGCACGCACGGCCATCCAGGGCGGTGCCAAGTTCATCCGCCCGGTGTTCATCATGGTGGTGTTGGCGCTGACCGCGCGCCTAGTTTGGCAGCACTGGATCGGCTAAACCGAGGCGCCGTGCCACATAGAGGTCGATGAGGTAACGCGCGATGGAGCGCTGTGCCGGCAAGGGCGGCAGCGCATCCACCGGGAACCAGCGGGCGTCTTCGATCTCACCCGGCTGCGGCACGATGTCCCCGCTGCGGTACTCGGCATGGAAACCAAGCATCAGCGAATGCGGGAACGGCCAGTTCTGGCTACCGATGTACTGGATGTTGCCGATTTCCACGCCGACTTCTTCCCGCACCTCGCGGGCTACGCAGTCTTCCACCGACTCACCCGGCTCGACGAAACCGGCCAGGGTGCTGTAGACGCCGGTGACGAAGCGCGGCGAGCGCGCCAGCAACAGCTCATCGCCACGACTGACGAGCACGATCATGCTCGGTGACAGGCGCGGATAGTGGTGGACTTCGCAGCTCGGGCAACGCATCGCGCGCTCACCCGCAACCCGCTCCATGCGCTGCCCGCAGCTGCCGCAAAAGCGGTGCTGTTCCGCCCAGGTGCCGATCTGGCTGGCGTAGCCAAGCATGCGGAAGACGTCGGGATCGCCCTGCAGCATGACCTGGCGCAGCCCCTGCCAGTAGCAGCCGTCCACTGGAGCAGGATGGGCCAACTCCAGCAGATAGATCGGATCGCCGTCGAAATGGCCGATGCCATGCTCGGCCAGCACCGGCAGCTCCTGGCGCTTCAACCACTCACGGGGAAAGAGCACGCCGTTGCTGTCGGAGAGGAACTGTTGGCGGCAATGGGCCACGACCCAGCCACCAGGCGTGGAGACATCCAGCAGCCCCGACTGCCAGCGTTCACCAGCCATCTCAGGCCGCCACCGGCAGGCCCAGGGCCCGCACACTATTGGCCGCCAGATCGAGCACGTCGGCCTGGAAGCCACGCCGCATGCCGGCGCCGCCTTCGAGGTAGTACTCGAGGCTGGTCAGGGCATCGGCCAGGGTTTCCAGCATCTGCTCAGAAGGCATTGCCGAGGCTTCCAGCATCTGCTGCTGGATGTACGCGCCGCAGGCACCCACCAGGGCGGCTGCGCGTTCCTGGTCAAGGAACCAGAGGCCGCCGCGAACGGCTTGCAGGCTCACCGGCACGTTGGCCAGGTGCGGTTTTTCGCCATTGGATTCCAGGTAGGCGGTGATGGCGCGCTTGGCCAGTGCCAGCCCAGCCTGGGCTTCGTCGAGCACCACGATGCGCGCTTCGGCCAACTGGTGGTTGGCGAAGGATTCCGCCTCGTGTCCCGGCTCGACCGGCTGGCGAACACCACTGCGCTTACCGCTGTCCAGGCCGGCCACCATGCCTTCTACGTAGAGCACGGCATCAGCCAGTTTCAGCAACTCGTTGGCGTCCACCGGTGAGCCTGCGCTCCAGGTAGCGACCAGCGGCAACTGCACCTGCAGGGCATTGCCGGGAGAATTCAGCCCGACCATGACCAGGGTCTTGGACAGCTTGCCCAGCAGAGCGTGCAGATTCCCGAAGGACTCAGCGGGCGCGGTACCCCGCTCGATGAGGTCGATCGTGTCCTTGACGCTGTTCAATTCCTCGAAGATGGCCGAGGACAGCGAGCGCATCACCGACTGACCGGGGCCGGACAGGCGCTGGTACTCCTGCTCCAGGAGCTGGTCGGTGAACGGCAGCGCGGTCATCCCGAAGACTTCGCGCAGCTCGCGGGAACGCGGACCCTGGCTGTCGGCCAGAGCCACCAGGTAAAGGAGTTCTTTCTGCAGGCTGCGCGGTGCCTCGTAGGCGGCATTGCCCAGCAGCAGCTTGAGCTCACGGTCCACTCGGGAGAACAGCTGCTTGCGCGACTTGCGAGCGAGCAATTGGCCATCCAGCTGCGCTTCGATGGCCGCGGCGCCAATCCAGCCCAGGCGTCCGCGGGGCTGATCGGCGTACAGGCGCTCGATGCCGCCCAGGGCTCGCTCCATGGTACGCAGCGCGCTCGGCACTTTCTGGCCGCGCAGGAATCCGAGCAGGCCCTGCTGGTAGGCCTGACGGAAACGCCGCCCCAGCGCTTCGGCATCGACGCCTTCCGGCAGTCCGGGCACGGGTGCCTGGCGCGACTGATCCAGGCGCACGCTGAAGAAATAGCTCTCCGGCAATGGTGGCTGGCCGCCAGCCTGACGCAGGTCGTTGATGGCCGGCAGCAGCAGCTCGGGCATCTCCTGCCGATGCACGTCGAGGTTTTCCAGGTAGCGACGTAGCACATGCAGGGCATTGCTCAGGGCCGCCAGTTGGACGTCGCGTTCCTCGCCGGCACCGGCGGGAATGTCGGTGGCCTGGTCGAGCAGCTCCTGGGCCAGCAGTTCGGCGCCGGTCAGTTCGATCAGATTGAGCGTGCCACGCACCTGGTGCATGGCCTCCACCGCCTGCTGCAGCAGGCTGCCGTTCTGACGCTCGGCAATGAAGTGCTCGAGGCTCTGTTCCGCCTGTTCCATGGTGGCGAACAGTTCATCGCGCACGAGACCCAGCGAAGTGACTCCAGTGACCATGCCTCAGTGCGCCTCCCGCGCGAGTGTGCGGTACCGCATCAGTCAGCGAACTCTGGCTTCTGCTTGCTCATGTGGGCCGTCATCGCCACGCGCAGGTCGGCCGATTGCAGCATGGCCGCATTCCAGGTGGCGATGTACTCGAGACCATCATCTACCCGGTGGTCGCGCATGTAACGGATCATTTCCTTGGTGCCGCGCACCGCGATGGGCGACTTGGCGGCGATCTGATGGGCAATGCCGAACACGCCGTCGAGCAGCGCGTCCTGGTTTTCGAACGTACGGTTGACCAGCCCCAGGCGCTGGGCCCCTTCACCGTCGATGGTGCGGCCGGTGTAGGCCAGCTCGCGCATCATGCCGTCGCCGATGATGCGCGGCAGGCGCTGCAGGGTGCCGACGTCGGCGGCCATGCCGATGTCGATTTCCTTGATGGAGAATTGCGCATCGCCCGTCGAATAGCGCATGTCGCAGGCCGAAATCAGGTCGATGGCGCCGCCCAGGCAGTAACCCTGGATGGCCGCGATCACCGGCTTGCTGCAGTTGTCGACGGCATTGAAGGAGGCCTGCAGTTCGAGAATCTTGCGGCGCAGCGCGCGTGCGTTGCGGCCAGCATCCGGGCCCAGTTGGGCGCCGACCGAGGCCAGCATCATCAGGTCGATGCCGGAGGAGAAATGCTTGCCCGCGCCGGAAAGCACCACCACCCGTACTTCGTCGTTGTCCTCTATTTCGCGGAAGATTTCGACGATTTCCTTCCAGAAATCCGCGTTCATCGCGTTGATCTTTTCCGGACGGTTGATCTGCACATGGGCGATCTTGTCTGCCAACTCTACACGGAAGGCTTTGTAATCAGGCACGGTTCAGTCCTCGGCGTGCGCCATTGAAATGGTGTCATTCAGGAGCCCGGCAACTATAACAAGCACAAGGTAAAAGTCGATGCCGCCCACTGTGACGCAGGCCACGCCGCGCAATTGCCACTTCACCTGGAGAAGCCGGCTCAAACGCTTGATCTAGCTGGACCGGGCTGGCACCTTCCCAGCGCCTTCCAACCACCACAAGCCCAGGAACAACCTCGATGCCCGCCTCACCCACCGCGGCCCTCGGCCGCAACTTTCTCGGCAATTCGCCGCAGTGGTACAAGCTGTCGATCATCGCGTTCCTGGTCCTGAACCCGCTGGCGCTCTGGTCGCTGGGACCGGTGGTGGCGTCGTGGATGCTGGTGGGCGAATTCATCTTCGCCCTGGCCATGGCACTCAAATGCTATCCGCTGCTACCCGGCGGGTTGCTGGTGGTCGAAGCGCTGCTGCTCGACCTGGCGACACCCCAGGCGGTGTATGAGGAGTTGCAGCACAATTTCCCGGTCATCCTCCTTCTGATGTTCATGGTGGCCGGCATCTACTTCATGAAGGACCTGCTGCTTCTGCTGTTCTCCCGCCTGTTGCTCGACGTGCACAGCAAGACGCTGCTGGCCTTGATGTTCTGCCTGCTGGCGGCCTTCCTCTCGGCCTTCCTCGATGCACTGACTGTGACCGCGGTGATCATCAGCGTCTGCCTGGGCTTCTACGCCGTCTACCACCGCGTGGCCTCGGGCACTCATGCGGACGACGAATACAGCCCGCATTCCGACAGCGAGATAGCGGGATCGAACCGCGAGGATCTGGACACCTTCCGCGCCTTCCTCCGCAGCCTGCTGATGCATGCCGCCGTGGGCACCGCACTGGGTGGCGTCTGCACCCTGGTGGGCGAGCCGCAGAACCTGTTGATCGGCCACGAAGCCGGCTGGCATTTCAAGGACTTCTTCCTGCGAGTGGCGCCGGTGTCCATGCCCGTGCTGGCGGCAGGCCTGCTGACCTGTGTGCTGCTGGAGAAACTGCGCTGGTTCGGCTATGGCGCGGAGCTGCCGGACAACGTGCGCCGGATACTGGCGGAGTTCGCCCATGAAGAAGGCACCCGGCGTACCCAGAGCCAGCGCCTGGCACTGATGGTCCAGGGCGCGGCAGCGCTGATCCTGATTGCCTGCCTTGCGCTGCATGTGGCCGAGGTGGGCCTGATCGGCCTGCTGGTCATCGTGCTGATCAGCAGTTTCAACGGCATCACCGACGAACACCAGATTGGCAGGGCCTTCCAGGACGCCCTGCCCTTCACAGCGCTGCTGGTGGCGTTCTTCGCGGTCGTGGCGGTTATCCAGCAGCAGCACCTGTTCACGCCGATCATCCACGCGGTTCTGGCACTGCCTGCGGAACAGCAGCCGGGCATGCTGTTCATCGCCAACGGTCTGCTGTCGGCCATCAGCGACAACGTCTTCGTCGCCACCATCTACATCACGGAAGTGAAGAACGCGTTGCGGGCCGGCAACATGACCCGCGAGCACTTCGATACCCTGGCGGTGGCCATCAACACCGGCACCAACCTGCCCAGCGTCGCCACGCCCAATGGCCAAGCGGCCTTCCTCTTCCTGCTCACGTCATCCATCGCGCCACTGGTGCGTCTGTCCTACGGGCGAATGGTGTGGATGGCCCTGCCCTACACCATCGTAATGGGCCTGCTCGGCTGGTGGGCCGTCAGTCACTGGCTCTGACAACCGCCTCCGCCTGCACCCGGTTGCGCCACTGGCGCCAGGTGTACAACGGGATGCCGGCCATCAGCACGAGGAAGCCCCAGAAGATGGCCTGCTCGCCAGTGCCGTACAGGGCCCAGATGGAATAGACGAAGCCCAGCACGCCAATGGCCACCAGTCGACCCCGTTCGCGCTCGGAGAAATCACCGGGTTTCACCGCCAGTTGCTGCAGCAGCGCGGCGGTGCAGAAGGCATAGGGCACGACACCGGTCATGGTGCCGAGCAGGATGATCACGTTGAACACGTCCACCAGATCGCCCTGGCCATCCACCAGCACCAGCGCGGTGACCAGCACGCCGGACACCAGCAGGCCGTGGGCCGGCACGCCGTACTTGTTGGTCTGCGCCAGGGACTCGGGCAACAGGCCATCGCGAGCGGTAGCCATGGGAATCTGCCCCTGCAGCAGCACCCAGCCATTCAGTGCGCCGAGGCAAGCGATCACCGCGCCCGCCGCCACCAGGTGATAGCCCCACTCCCCCACCAGCACACGCGCCGCGTCGGCAAAGGGCGCGGTGGAACGTGCCAGTACCTCCGGAGGCAGCACGCCCTGCACCGCGGTGATGGATAGGATGTACACCCCGGCCGCCACCAGGGTGCCGAACACCGTGGCGCGCGGGATGGTGCGCTTCGGGTTGTCGACGTGGTCCGCCGGCACGGTGGCCGACTCCAGGCCGATGAAGGACCACAGGGTCAGTGCCGCCGTGGTGGCGATGGCCTGGGCATAACCGCCGGCGCCGGCCGGCAGTTCGCTCACCTCGGGGATGCGAAGGTACTCGGGGTTGAAGGAAAACCAGCCGAGCACGCCCACCAGCAGCAGCGGCACCAGCTTGAGCGCCGTGAGCACGTTCTGCGCCAGGCCGAAGGCGCCGATCCCGCGCAGGTTGATCAATGTGCATAACCAGATGGCGCCGATGGCGGTGGACACCATCAACACCGGGTCGCGCAACGCAGGAATGAACACCTGCAGGTAGCCCACCAGGGTCACGGCGATGGCGGCATTGCCGATCCAGGCCGCCTTCCAGTACGTCCAGGCGCAGAGGTAGCCGGCAAAGCTGCCGAAACCGTCACGGGTATAGGCATAGGGGCCGCCCGCAGACGGATTGAGCCGCGCCAGCCGGGCGAATGTCAGGGCCAGTATCACCGCACCGGTGCTGGAGATCAGCCAGCCGAACAGGCTGAGGCCACCGTAGGCCGCCAGGCTGGAAGGCAGCAGGAACACTCCCGAACCGATCATGTTGCCCACCACCAGCGCAGTGCAGGTCCAGAACCCCATGCTGCCCCGTGACTTCCCCCCGTTTCCTTGTGCCATCGATGCTCCCGCCGGCTGATTTATTCCCTGATGCAGTCCACTGTATAGCAGCGCCCCGCAGGACTTTCCTGACAGTGAAGGCCGTGCACGTCGATATCGAAGCCCGGGAAGCTCAGGTCGAAGGTCCGCGCGAACTCCAGATAGTCGATGATCGCGCGGGTTTCCGAAGTGAAGCGCTCGCCCGGCATGATCAGCGGGATACCCGGCGGATAAGGCACCAGCATCACGGCTGCGATGCGCCCCTGCAGTTTGTCCAGGGGCACCGGTTCCACCTCGCCGCGCACCAGCTTGTCGTAGGCGTCGGCCGGCTTCATCGCCAGCTCCGGAAGTTTGGTGTACATGCGCCGCAGCGCCTTCGGCGTGGCACTGCTGCGGTAACAGGCGTGCAGTGCGTCGCAGAGATCGCGCAACCCCATGCCGGCATAGCGCGAGCCGTGGGCGGTGGCAATGGAAGGCAGCGCCTCGGCCAGGGGCTGGTTGGCGTCGTAGCCGCGCTTGAACTCCAGGAGTTCGGTGAGCAGCGTGCTCCACTTGCCCTTGGTGATGCCCATGGAGAACAGCACCAGGAAGGAATAGAGGCCGGTCTTCTCCACCACCAGCCCGCGTTCCCAGAGGAACTTGCTGACCACCGCCGCCGGAATGCCCTGCTCGCCGAGCTTGCCGTCCGCGGTGAGGCCGGGCGTCACCAGGGTGACCTTGATCGGATCGAGCAGCACGTAGTCTTCCGCCACGTCGCCGAAACCGTGCCAGTCGGCATCCGGGCGCAGCAGCCAGTCTTCCGTGACCACCGCGTCTGCCCCCTCTACCAGCGGCGGCTCCCAGATATCGAACCACCAATCGTCCGCCGCCAGGTTCTGCCAGACGTTGGCCAGCGCCCGGCGGAAACGCAGGGCCTCGTCGAAGGTTTCCTGGATGAGCGAACGCCCGGCCGGCCCTTCCATCATCGCCGAGGCCACGTCGAGGGAGGCGATGATGCCGTACTGGGGCGAGGTGGAGATGTGCATCATGAAGGCTTCGTTGAAGCGGTGCCGGTCCAGTTGGCGCGTGCCGCCATCCTGTACGTGGATCATCGAGGCCTGGCTGAAGGCCGCCAGCAGCTTGTGGGTCGAATGGGTGGTGAACACCAGCGGCGAGTGCTCCTCGCGGCTGGTGCACATGCCGTAGCGCCCAGCGTAGAACTCGTGGAAGGCGGCGTAGGCATACCAGGCCTCGTCGAAGTGCAGCACTTCCACCGAGTCGCCCAGGGCCTGCTTGATGAGCTCGGCGTTGTAGCAGAGCCCGTCGTAGGTGGAGTTGGTCACCACGGCCAGCTTGACCTTCGGCTCACGCCCCTTGGCCAGGGGGCTGGCGTCGATCTTCGCCTGGATCGATTCGCCGCTGAACTCGCTCAGGGGAATCGGCCCGATGATGCCCAGCTCATTGCGTTCCGGCGTCAGGTATAGCGGGATGGCGCCGGTCATGATGATCGAGTGGACGATGGACTTGTGGCAGTTGCGGTCCACCAGCACCAGATCGTCGCGGCCGACCATGGAGTGCCAGACGATCTTGTTCGCCGTCGAAGTGCCGTTGATGACGAAGAAGGTGTGGTCGGCGCCGAAGTTCTGCGCGGCCCTGGCCTCGGCTTCGGCCAGCGGGCCGGTGTGGTCCAGCAGAGAGCCCAGTTCCGGCACCGACACCGAGAGGTCCGAACGCAGCGTGTTCTCGCCGAAGAACTGGTGGAAGGCCTGCCCAACCGGGCTCTTGCGGTAGGCCACGCCACCACCGTGCCCCGGCGTGTGCCAGGAGTAGTTGGATTGCGCGGTGTGCTCCACCAGGGCGCGGAAGAACGGTGGCAGCAGCCCTTCCAGGTAGTTGCGAGCGGCGCGGGCCACCTGGCGGGCGAGGAAAGGCACGGTGTCTTCATAGAGGTAAAGCAGGCCGCGCAGCTGATTGAGGTCGGCCATGGCCTCGGCCGGCGCGTTCTCGATGGTCACCTGTTCGCCGAGGGCGAAGATCGGCAGCTGCGGTGCGCGAACCCGGGCAACGCGGATCAGCTCCACCATGTCCTGCAACAGGCGCTGGTTCTCCCCGGCGCCCTCGGCAGCAACGAGGATGCAGGCGAGCCCGTGGTGGGTGGAGGCTACGATGCGGCCTTCGGCGGAGCTGGCGGTGGGGAGGATGGTGAAACCGTCCTGCTCCAGTTCGCGGGCGATGGCACGAACCCGGTCGCCAGCAACAGTGTCGGCCTTGATATCGCGATGGACGATGAGGACGGGGAACTTGAGTTCTTTGTACATTGTTGCTCCCTGAGGGGCGGGCCCGGCCCACCTTTCTCCTCAGGGTAGAAGCTCACTCGCGGGGGTGGTACCCCCGCTGCTTCAGGCTGTAGGTAAAGGTCGCAATCAGGAAGCCGGCGGCGTTTCCATCTGCACCCAGAGGGCGGGCGCCCCGGCGGACTTCTCGATGACCGCCAGGCGCGCGGCGTGGGCGGCCAGCTCTTCTTCGCTGGCCCGAATGACCCGGCCACGCGTTCGATCGGCCGGCAGACGGCGAATCGGCGAAGCCTGCGCTCGGCCACCGCTACCATCGCCACCGTCCCCGGCGAGGGAGAGGTTGGTCTGGCCGCCGGTCATCGCCAGGTAGACGTCGGCAAGGATCTCGGCGTCGAGCAGTGCGCCGTGCAGTTCGCGATTGGAGTTGTCGACGTCGTAGCGCTTGCACAGGGCGTCGAGGCTGTTGCGCTGCCCCGGATGGCGCTCACGGGCCATCAGCAGGGTGTCGAGCACCGTGCAGTACTCGGTGACGTCGCTACGCTCGCTCTGCCCTTGCAGGGCGAACTCGTTGTTGATGAAGCCGATGTCGAACGCCGCGTTGTGGATGATCAGCTCGGCGCCCTTGATGAACTCGAAGAACTCGTCGGCGATGTCCTTGAAGCGCGGCTTGCCCACCAGGAATTCGTTGGTGATGCCGTGTACCGCGATGGCGCCTTCATCCACCTCACGGTCGGGTTGCAGGTAAACGTGGAAGTGCCGCCCCGTCAGGCGACGGCCTTCCATCTCGACGCAGCCGATCTCGATGACCCGGTGACCATCGGTAACCGGCATGCCCGTTGTTTCGGTGTCCAGTACTACATAACGCATGTTCAGAACCTATGAAGGAGGATGCCGCAAGGGGCCAATTCTAGCGGGCACCCAGTTCGCTGACACCCCGATTCGCCAACTGGTCGGCGCGCTCGTTGCCAGGGTGGCCGGTATGGCCGCGAACCCACTGCCAGCGCACGTTATGGCGATTGACCTGCTCGTCGAGCGCCTGCCAAAGGTCGGCATTCTTTACCGGCTGCTTGGCGGCGGTCTTCCAGCCGCGCTTCTTCCAGTTGGGCATCCACTCGGTGATACCCTGCATCACGTACTGGGAGTCGGTGATGATCTTCACCTCGCAGGAACGCTTGAGTGCCACCAGGCCCATGATCGCGGCCATCAGTTCCATGCGGTTGTTGGTGGTATCGCGCTCACCGCCCCAGAGCTCGCGCTCGGCGCCCTTGTAGACCAGCAATGCACCCCAGCCGCCCGGGCCGGGATTGCCCTTGCAGGCGCCGTCGGTATAGATCTCGACCAGATCGCTCACTTAAGCCTCATGTTTCGAATCGCACCGGCTGACCTTGGCAACTGGCATGGGAACCAGCTTGCCCATGGGCTCGCGCCGGGGCTGACGCAGTGGCCGCAGGCCGATCACCAGCTTGCGCGCCACCAATAGATAGAAGCCCGCGCCGAACCCTTGTCCGGCCGCGCCCCAGCGCTCCAGGCGGGCCAGGCGGGTTTGCCAGGCGGGCGAAGCGAGCGGCGGACGATAGCACCCGAAGCGGCGTTTCTCCAGCGCGAAGCCCAGCAGGTTGAGCCAGTCGCAGACCTTCGCCGGCGAGATGCAGCGTGCCTGGCGCAGGGCGTCCCGGGCGAAATAGTGCCGCACGCCCCAGGCGCTCCAGGGATTGACCCCGACGATGATCAGATGGCCGCCGGGACGTACGCTGCGAGCCGCTTCACGCAGCAGGCTGTGGGGAGAGAGGCAGAAATCCAGGCCATGCTGCAGCACCACCACATCGGCGGCGTGCTCGCTGAGGGGCCAGGCAGCTTCCTCGCAGGCAATCTCCACCCCCGGCAATGGCGCGCCGAGGTGTACGCTGCGCTGGATCTGCTTGGCGCCCGGCGGCAGCTCCGCGCGCGGTCCGTAGTGCACCAGGTAGCCGCCGAAGTACCGCGCCAGTTCGTCCTCCAGCAGACGTTGCTCTTCGAACAGCATCAGGCCGCCCAAGGGGCCGGAGAACCAGGAACGGGCCCCGGTGATCAGCTCCAGCCAGTCGGCATCGGCTTGGGCGAATGCTTTCTCGGTCATGGCAATCTCCTGCGTCAGAGCCCTAAGATGCTCCATTGCTCTCAGCTTGGCGACTCCCTTCATGATCCAGATCGACGCCCTCCCCGCCTTTTCCGACAACTATCTCTGGCTGCTGCAGGATGCCGACACCCGCCGCTGTGCCGTGGTCGACCCCGGTGATGCCGCACCAGTCTTGGCCTGGCTCGAGGCCCATCCCGGCTGGACGCTGACCGACATTCTGGTCACCCACCATCATCACGACCACGTCGGCGGCGTGGCGCACCTCAAGGAAACCTGCGGCGCCCGTGTCCTGGGCCCGGCGCAGGAGAAGATTCCGGCACGTGACCTGGCCCTGGTCGATGGCGACACCGTGCATGTGCTTGGCCTGGACTTCCAGGTGTTCGAGGTGCCTGGCCACACCCTGGGACATATCGCCTATTACCATGCGGACAACGACCGCCCGCTGCTGTTCTGCGGAGATACACTGTTCGCCGCCGGCTGCGGCCGCCTGTTCGAAGGCACCCCGGACCAGATGCACCACTCCCTGAGCCGCCTGGCCGCGCTGCCGGCGGCCACCCTGGTGTTCTGCACTCACGAATACACCCTCAGCAACCTGCGCTTCGCCAAGGCGGTGGAGCCCGAAAACCACGCCACTTCAGAGCGTTTCGACGCCGTCACCCGGCTGCGCGAACAAGGTGGCATCAGCCTGCCATCAAACATCGCCCTGGAACGGGCCACCAATCCCTTCCTGCGGGTAGCTGAAATATCCGTTAAACAAATGGCCGACGAGCGGGCCGGCCGGGACAACGCCACGCCCGCCGAGGTCTTCGCGGTTCTGCGGGCCTGGAAGGATCAATTCTGAACACCCAGCCAGGCTGTGGCCAACTGGTGAAAACTTGACCAGCCATAGGTCGGTTCCTAGAATCCCCGAACTTTTTTGCTGGAAAAACCCCACAGCCAATGTTGTCTTCGCCGATCAAAACCTTTGACTTGGATGCATTGGCACGAGCCGCGCGCGTGCTCGTCGTGGTGTGCGCCACCACACTCGCCGGCTGTTCGGGCATGGGTCAGAAGGACGACGACCAGGGCCGGGATACCGACCGCGCCCTGGACATGAACCAGCAGACCCAGTGGCTGGAAGAGGCCGAGACCGAGCGCGAACCTCAGGACATCTGGGCGCGCATGCGCAATGGCTTCAAGCTGCAGGACGAAATCGGCGTCAACCCGCGTGTAGAGCGCCAGCGCCTCTGGTACGTGAGCAAGCCTTCCTTCCTGGAAAGCGCCAGCGCGCGCGGCAGCCTCTATATCCACTACGTGGTGGAACGCCTGGAGGAGCGCAACATGCCCCTCGAACTGGCCCTGCTGCCAGTCGTGGAAAGCGCCTACAACCCCTTCGCCTATTCCCGCAGCCACGCCGTCGGCATCTGGCAGTTCATCCCGTCCACCGGCCGCCATTACAACCTGCGCCAGACCAACTGGTACGACGGCCGCCGCGATATCACCGCGTCCACCAACGCCGCACTGAACTATCTGGATCGCCTGCATGAAATGTTCAACGGCGACTGGCTGCTGGCGCTGGCGGCCTACAACGCCGGGGAGGGCACCGTCAGCCGCGCCATCGAACGCAACCAGAAGCTCGGCCTGCCGACCGACTACTGGAACCTGCCGCTGCCCCAGGAAACCCAGGACTACGTGCCCAAGCTGCTGGCCCTGTCGCAACTGGTGATGGCGCCGGAAGCCTACGGCGTGAACCTCAGCCCCATCGCCAACGAGCCCTACTTCGAAGTGGTGGAGGTCAAGCAGCAGCGCCTCGATCTGTCCCAGGTCGCCGAACTGGCCGACATGGAAGCCGACGAGATGTACCAGCTCAACCCGGCCTTCAAGAAGCGCATCACCATGGACGGCCCGCAGCACCTGCTGGTGCCCACCGACAAGGCCGAACTGCTGACCGCCAACCTCGCCCTGATGAAGCCCAGGGAGCTGGTGGACTGGAAGCAATACCGCGTGCGTAACGGCGACAGCCTGCATGGCATCGCCAACCGCTACCACGTGACAGTCAAGACGCTGAAAGAAATCAACGGCCTCTCCAGCAACCACCTGCGGGTGGGCCAGCAGCTGAGCATTCCGGTCGAGCCGGGCCTCCAGCCCGAACAACCGCTGTTCCAGAACGTCGCCAGCGCGCCCGACCCGGCCCCGGCACGCAGCCACAAGGTCAAGAGCGGTGACAACCTCTGGAGCATCGCCCGCCAGTACAAGGTGGACGTGCAGGACATCAAGCGCTGGAACCAGCTCAAGGCCAATCACCTCAAGGCCGGCCAGGTGCTGAAGCTGCAAGGCGGCACCACCCAGGTCTCCAGCGCCAGCAAGAGCACCGGGAAGGCCAAGTCCAAGGGTGACGGTCGCGAATCGGTGACCTACTACAAGGTCAAGCAGGGTGACTCGCTCTACCTGATCGCCAAGCGCTTCAATGTCGAGATGAAACACCTGCAGCGCTGGAACCCCCGCAGCGGCGGAAGCCTGAAACCAGGCCAGACACTGACCGTCTACCTGCCCTGATCCCCGTGCGGCCGGGCGGTTCGTCCACCCGGCATGCCATCGCCCGCTAGGACCTCTGCGCCATCGCCTCCAGGCATCTTCCCGCCGCCTGGGCGAAATGCTGGAACGCCACGAACTGCTCATGCCTGAGCGCCCGCCCCGAAAGCCGGCAATCGGCGTAGATCACCCCAATCTCGCGCTTGCCAGCCAAAAGCGGGGCAATAAAGAACATCCCCTGCCCCAGCCACTCGCGCATCGGCCGCGTCACCAGGTCGTTCAGGCTGTAGCTCGCAGGCACTCCCATCCACAGCGTCTCGCGAGTACGCAGTGCGTAGCTGAAGAGGTTGGGTTGTTCGGACTGCCCGGCCGGCAGGGCGAACCCCTCCAGCCAGCGCTCGCTACCCTCCCCCAACGCCCGGCGCACGGTGAAGCGGCTGCGCTGGTCGGTCAGCACCGCCACCATCACCCGCTCCAGCCCCGCCCCCTGGTGCAAGCCCTGGAGCAGGGTATCCAGCACCAGATTGATATCCGCCTTGCGTGAGACCAGCATCCCCAGTTCCTGCAACGCCTGCTGCATGACCAGCAGGTTCGGCTGCAACTGACGCGCCTGGCGCTGCTCCCGCTGGAGCTGGATCTGTTCCGGATCAGTGTGGGGAATCAGGTGGCAAAGCTTGCTGGCGCCGAAGGTCGTCGCCACCTTGACCGCCTCGTCGGCACTGGCCAGCACCTGCTGCATGGCCTCCTCGCGGCTGAGTCCGACCTGGTTCGCCAGTTGCTCCACCAGTTGCGTCATGGCTGGGGAGTCCCAACCCTGCAGGGCCGCTTCGCTGATACGCACGCCCAGGCTCACGGCCTTCACTGCGGAGTCGCCCTGGGCCGAGCCGGCGTGGGCCAGGCTCGCCAGTTCGCCGAGGTTCCAGCTACGCACGAGGCCGAGGGTCAACTGACGAAAGCTGGTACCCAGCACATCGCGCACCGCCTGGTCGGCATCGACGCCCGGCTGCGCCAGCGCAGCGGCCAGCTCATCGGCCTGCTCGCCGCCGCAGCCCCAGAAGGCCAGCTCACCCAGGTTGTGCAGCAAAGCGGCGATGAACACCTCTTCCTGGCTACGCGCCAGCAGATAGCCGGCTATGTTTCGTGCCTGGACGGCAGCATGGAAAGACCTGGCGAGCAGCTCGGGAAGCTGCTCCCGCGGGCCGCGAGTCAGCAGATTGTCGATAAGGCTCACCGAGAGTCCGATCAGGCGCACGTTCTCGAAGCCGATCAGGACGATGGCGCGAGAGATGGTACGGATGGGTTCCTGGGAGGGGTTGTAGTAGACGCTGTTGGCAACCTTCAGCACCTTGGAGGTCAGGGTCGCGTCGCGCAGCAGCACATCGGCCAGCTGCTGCACGGAAGATTTGTCCTGTTGGGCCATCTGGTGCAAGTCCTGCACCACCGCGGCCAGAGCGGGTAATTCAGCCTCGTTGAGGCGGTCGATCCATGACTGCAAACCATGGCTGCGTTCACCCAAGATTGGCACCTCTGCACAAATTTCCGGATGGTGGCCAGAATGCTGGCCAGCTACGCGCAGGCTGACCCTTTTTTCTTGCCTGTACAAGCTGTTACTGTACTTGCCAGCCGTTACCGCCGACACCCGCGGCGCGTGACTTCCGACACGATTTCGCTGGCCCGACGCCCGCGCGATACCGCCAGCGAGGCCAGCGCCCACATGCCTGACACGATAGCCATGGATCGGACCTCCGCCTGATGCGTCGCCTTGCATTCATGCTCATCGGCCTGCTGGCGCAACCCTGCTTTGCCAGCCTTATCGAAAGTCACGGCTACGCCCAGTTCGGCACCCTGAAATATCCGGCCAACTTCGAGCATTTCGACTGGGTCAACCCCAGCGCCCCCAAGGGCGGCACCCTGCGGGTCATGGCCTTCGGCACCTTCGACACCCTCAACCCTTACACCTTCAAGGGTACCAGCCCGGTGTCCACGCCCAATTTCCCGCAGTATGGCGTGACCGAACTGAACGAGCCGCTGATGGTGGGCACCGGTCAGTACGACCCCTCCGGCGACGAGCCGGCCTCCAGCTACGGCCTGATCGCGAAAAGTGTCGAATACAGCGAAGACCGGAGCTGGGTGGTATTCAACCTGCGCGAGCAAGCCCGGTTCCACGACGGCAAGCCGATCACCGCCTATGACGTGGCCTTCTCCTACCGCACCCTGGTCAAGAATGGACACCCGCAGTACCGCACCAGCCTGCAGGAAGTGAAGCGGGTCGACATCCTCAACCGCCACAGCATCCGCTTCGTGCTCAAGCGCGCCGGCAATCCGCTGCTGATCCTGCGGCTCGGCGAGTTGCCGGTGCTGCCCCAGCATTACTGGAAGGATCGCGATTTCAAGGCCACCACCTTCGAGCCGCCGCTCGGCAGCGGCCCCTACCGCATCACCCAGGTCCAGCCGGGGCGCAGCCTGGTGTTCGAACGGGTCAAGGACTGGTGGGGCGAGAAACTGCCGGCCAATCGCGGCAAGTACAACTTCGACCGGGTCGAGGTGGAGTTCTACCGCGACAGCAACGTCGCCTTCGAAGCCTTCAAGGCAGGCGAGTTCGACTTCTACATCGAGCACCAGGCGAAGAACTGGGCAAACGGCTATCGTTTCCCGGCCATTGCCAGGGGTGACGTGATCCGTGCCGAGATTCCGCACCAGATCCCGACGCAGACCCAGGCGCTGTTCATGAACACCCGCCGCGCGGTGTTCGGCGACCGCAAGGTGCGCGAGGCGATGGGGCTGATGTTCGACTTCGAATGGACCAACCGCACCCTGTTCAACAACGCCTACATGCGCGCAGCCAGCTACTACCCGAACAGCGAGTTCGGCGCAGTGGGCAAGCCCGAAGGACATGAGTGGCTGCTGCTGTCGCCACACCGCAAGGAACTGCCGGAAGCGCTCTTCACCCAGCCGTTCCAGGTGCCCACTACCGAAGGTCGCGGCATCCCGCGGGAAACCCTTCGCCGCGCCCTCGGTCTATTGGCGGAAGCGGGCTGGAAGTTGTCCGGCCAGCGGTTGCTGAATGATCGCGGCCAGCCGCTGCGATTCGAAATCCTGCTGGTCAACCCGAACCTTGAACGCATCCTCCAGCCCTATCGCGAAAACCTCGCCAGCATCGGCATCGACGTCAGCCTGCGCACGGTGGACCGCGCCCAGTACAAGCAGCGCCTGGACCACTTCGACTACGACATGATCCTGATGACCCTGCCACAAACCCTGAGTCCCGGCCTGGAGCAATACCTGTACTTCCACTCCAGCCAGGTGGGCGTGAAAGGCAGCAAGAATTACGCGGGTGTCGCCAACCCGGTGGCCGACGAAATGATCGACAAGCTCCTCGGCGCCCAGAGCCGAGACGAGCAGTTGGCCGCCGCGCGCGCCCTCGACCGCACCCTGCTCTGGGAGCACTACAGCATCCCCAACTGGTACATCAACTATCACCGCCTGGCGTACCGCAACCGGTTCGCCTTCGTCACCACGCCGCCCTATACCCTGGGCCTGCGTGCCTGGTGGCTGAAGCCCACGGAGAACGCCCGATGAGCAAAACGCTGCGCACCCTTTGCCTGCAAGGCTGCGGCGCCCTGCTGCTGTCACTGGCCGGACTCGCCATCGCCGAGCCCAAACACGCCATCACCCTGTACGACGAACCCGCCAAGTACCCGGCCGACTTCAAGCACTTCTCCTGGGTCAACCCGGACGCCCCCAAAGGCGGCGTGCTGCGTCTCTCCGGCGTCGGCGGCTTCGACAGCCTCAACCCCTTCATCCCGCGCGGCAACTCGGCGGACCAGCTCGGCCTGATCTACGACAGCCTCACCTTCCATTCCCCCGACGAGCCCTTCACCGAATATGGCCTGCTGGCGGAGAAGATCGAGAAGGCGCCGGACAACAGCTACGTGCGCTTCTACCTGAACCCCAAGGCGCGCTTCAACGACGGCCAGCCGGTGACCGCCGAAGACGTGGTCTTCACCTTCAATACCCTGGTCGAACACGGCGACCCGATGTACCGCCACTACTACGCGGACGTGGCCAAGGTGGAGGCCGAGGACAAGCAGCGCGTGCGCTTCGACTTCAAGCATTCCGGCAACCGCGAGCTGCCCCTGATCCTCGGTCAGATCCAGGTGCTGCCCAAGCACTACTGGGACGGCCGCGACTTCGGCAAGACTGGACTGGAGCCGCCGGTGGGCAGCGGCCCCTACCGCATCACCAAGGTGGATGCCGGCCGCTCGATCCGCTACGAGCGGGTCAAGGACTGGTGGGCCAAGGACCTGCCGGTAACCCGCGGCTACTACAACTTCGACGCCATCACGGTGGATTACTACCGCGACATGTCGGTTGCCCTGGAAGCCTTCAAGGCCGGGCAGTTCGACTTCAACCTGGAGTACTCCGCCAAGGACTGGGCCACCGGCTACGACAGCCCTGCCCTGCGCGCCGGCAAGATCGTCAAGGAAGCCATCCCGAACCATAACCCCACCGGGATGCAGGGCTTTGCCTTCAACATTCGCCGGCCGGTATTCCAGGACCGCCGCGTGCGCGAGGCCATCGCCTTGCTGTTCGACTTCGAATGGGCCAACAAGCAGTTATTCTTCAGTTCCTACAAACGCACCAGCAGCTACTTCGAGAACTCGGAGATGGCCGCCCACGAGATACCCGATGCCAATGAACTGAAGATCCTCGAACCGCTGAAGGGCCAGGTGCCGGACGAGGTGTTCACCCAGGTGTTCCAGCCGCCGGTCAGCGATGGCAGCGGCATCATCCGCGAGCAGAAACGCCGCGCCTACCAGTTGCTCACGGAAGCTGGCTACAAGATCGAGAACGACAAGATGGTCGGCCCGGACGGCAAGCCGCTGGCCTTCGAGTTCCTCATCGCCCAGGCCAACCTGGAGCGGGTGATCCTGCCTTTCAAGCGCAACCTGGCGGAGCTCGGCATCGACCTGCAGATCCGGCGCGTGGACGTTTCCCAGTACATCAACCGCCTGCGTTCCCGCGACTTCGACATGATCCCTGCCACCTGGGGCCAGTCCAACTCGCCGGGCAACGAGCAGATGGAGTTCTGGCACTCGCGCAGCGCCGACAGCGCCGGCAGCCGCAACTTCATCGGCCTGCGCGACCCGGCCATCGACAAACTGGTGGAGGCCCTGATCCGCGCCGACTCGCGCCAGAGCCTGGTGGAACACGCTCGCGCCCTTGACCGGGTGCTGCTGTGGGGGCACTACGTGGTGCCCAACTACTACGTGGACACCTACCGCGTGGCCTACTGGAAGCAGCTCCAGCGTCCGCAGCACACGCCGCTCTACGACTTCGGCCTGATGACCTGGTGGCAGGTACCGGGCGCGGAAGCTGCCAGCCAGCCCGAGCAAACCACTTCCGCGCCGGATGCCCAGTAAATGCTTGCCTACATACTGCGTCGACTGCTGCTGATCATTCCCACCCTGTTCGGCATCCTGCTGATCAACTTCATCATCATCCAGGCCGCCCCCGGCGGCCCGGTGGAGCAGATGATCGCCAAGCTGGAAGGCTTCGACGCCGCAGCGGGCGGCGCCACCGGGCGCATTTCCGGCGGCGGCTCGGAGGTGGCCACCGCGGGCTCCAACTACCGCGGCGCACAGGGCCTGGACCCGGAACTGGTGGCCGAGATCGAGAAGATGTACGGCTTCGACAAGCCGGCCCCCGAGCGCTTCTGGCTGATGATCACCAGCTACCTGAAGCTGGACTTCGGCACGAGCTTCTTCCGTGACGCCAAAGTCATCGACCTGATCATCGAGAAGTTGCCGGTGTCCATCTCCCTCGGGCTCTGGAGCACCCTGATCATGTACCTGGTGTCCATCCCGATGGGCATCGCCAAGGCAGTGCGCCACGGCAGCGCCTTCGACGTCTGGAGCAGCACGGCGATCATCGTCGGCTACGCCATCCCAGCCTTCCTCTTCGCCATCCTGCTGATCGTCCTGTTCGCTGGAGGCAGCTACTTCGACTGGTTCCCCCTGCGCGGGCTGACCTCGAACAACTTCGACGAGCTGAGCTTCACCGGCAAGATCCTCGACTACTTCTGGCACCTGGCCCTGCCGGTGACCGCCCTGGTGATCGGCAACTTCGCCACCCTCACCCTGCTGACCAAGAACAGCTTCCTCGACGAGATCAACAAGCAGTACGTGATCACCGCCCGTGCCAAGGGCCTGTCGGAAAATCGCGTGCTCTACGGTCACGTATTCCGCAACGCGATGCTGCTGATCATCGCCGGCTTCCCGGCGGCCTTCATCGGCATCTTCTTTACCGGCTCCCTGCTGATCGAGGTGATCTTCTCCCTCGACGGCCTGGGCCTCCTGAGCTTCGAGTCCGCACTGAACCGCGACTATCCCGTGGTGTTCGGCACGCTCTTCATCTTCACCTTGCTGGGACTGGTCGTGAAACTGATCGGCGATCTCACCTACACCCTGGTCGATCCGCGCATCGACTTCGAAAGCCGGGAGGGTTGAGCATGGCACTCTCCCCCATCAACCAGCGGCGCTTCGAGCGTTTCAAGGCCAACAAACGCGGCTGGTGGTCGCTCTGGCTGTTCCTGATCCTCTTCGTCCTGAGCCTGGGCGCCGAGCTGATCGCCAACGACAAGCCGCTGGCCGTGAGCTATGACGGCCAGTGGTATTTCCCCGTCCTCAAGCGCTATCCGGAAACCGCCTTCGGCGGCGAATTCCCCCTGGAAGCCAACTACAAGACGCCCTATATCCGCGAACTCATCGAGTCCAAGGGCGGCAGCATGATCTGGGCCCCCATTCCGTTCAGCTACGACACCATCAACTACGAACTCAAGGTTCCAGCCCCCGCACCGCCCTCGGCGGACAACTGGCTCGGTACCGACGACCAGGGCCGCGATGTCCTGGCGCGGGTCATCTACGGCTTCCGCGTCTCGGTG
This sequence comes from Pseudomonas lalkuanensis, assembly GCF_008807375.1. NCBI lineage: Bacteria > Pseudomonadati > Pseudomonadota > Gammaproteobacteria > Pseudomonadales > Pseudomonadaceae > Metapseudomonas > Metapseudomonas lalkuanensis. Next base: position 3,859,663 of record NZ_CP043311.1, read on the forward strand.
CTGTTCGCCCTGACCCTGACCATTCTGAGCTCCATCATCGGCGTGATCGCCGGTGCCCTGCAGGGCTTCTACGGCGGCTGGGTAGACCTTGCCGGACAACGTTTCCTGGAAATCTGGTCCGGCTTGCCGGTGCTCTACCTGCTGATCATCCTCGCCAGCTTCGTGCAGCCGAACTTCTGGTGGCTGCTGGGCATCATGCTGCTGTTCTCCTGGATGAGTCTCGTGGACGTAGTGCGCGCCGAATTCCTGCGTGGCCGCAACCTGGAGTACGTGCGCGCCGCGCGCGCCCTGGGCATGCAGAACGGCGCCATCATGTTCCGCCACATCCTGCCCAACGCCATGGTGTCCACCATGACCTTCATGCCGTTCATCCTCACCGGCGCCATCGGCACCCTCACCGCGCTGGACTTCCTCGGCTTCGGCCTGCCGCCGGGAGCCCCGTCCCTTGGCGAGCTGGTGGCCCAGGGCAAGTCCAACCTGCAGGCACCCTGGCTGGGCATATCCGCCTTCCTGGTGCTGGCGGCCATGCTGACCCTGTTGGTGTTCATCGGCGAAGCCGCGCGCGATGCCTTCGACCCGAGGAAGTGAGATGAGCGAGAACCTGATTGAAATCCGCGACCTCTCCGTCGAGTTCGTCGCAGGCGAGAAGGTCCAGCGCGTGGTCGAGGGCGTCAGCTTCGACATCCGCAAGGGCGAAACCCTCGCGCTGGTGGGAGAAAGCGGCTCCGGCAAGTCGGTGACGGCGCACTCCATCCTGCGCCTGCTGCCCTACCCGCTCGCCCGCCATCCGAGCGGCAGCATCAACTACTCGGGCAAGGACTTGCTGAAGCTGCCCGAAGCCAAGCTGCGTGGCATTCGCGGCAACCGCATCGCCATGGTCTTCCAGGAGCCCATGACCTCGCTGAACCCGCTGCACAGCATCGAGAAGCAGATCAATGAGGTGCTCGCCCTTCACAAGGGCCTGACCGGCAAGGCCGCCACCAAGCGCACCCTGGAGCTGCTGGAACTGGTCGGCATTCCTGAACCGCACAAGCGGCTCAAGGCCTTTCCCCACGAGCTTTCCGGCGGACAGCGGCAACGGGTGATGATCGCCATGGCGCTGGCCAACGAGCCGGAGCTGCTGATCGCCGACGAGCCGACCACGGCGCTGGACGTCACCGTGCAGCTGAAAATCCTCGAGCTGCTCAAGGAATTGCAGGCCCGCCTGGGCATGGCGCTGCTGCTGATCAGCCATGACCTGAACCTGGTTCGGCGAATTGCGCATCGCGTATGTGTCATGCAGCGCGGTTGCATCGTCGAACAAGCGTCGTGTGATGAGCTGTTCCACGCACCGCAGCATCCCTACACCCGGGAACTGCTCGGCGCCGAGCCTTCGGGCCGGCCGGCGGAGAACCCCGCGGGGGCGCCACTGTTGGAGGTCGAAGACCTGCGCGTGTGGTTCCCGATCAAGAAAGGGCTGTTGCGGCGCACTGTGGATCACGTCAAGGCGGTGGACGGTGTCAATTTCAGCCTGCCGCAGGGCCAGACCCTGGGAATCGTGGGCGAAAGCGGCTCCGGCAAGTCCACACTGGGCCTGGCGATCCTTCGGCTGCTGGGCAGTCGCGGCGGTATCCGCTTCCAGGGCGAGGCCCTGGATGGACTGTCGCAGGGTGAAGTGCGGCCGTTCCGGCGGCAGATGCAGGTGGTCTTCCAGGACCCCTTCGGCAGTCTCAGCCCACGCATGTGCGTGGGCGACATTGTCGGCGAGGGCTTGCGGATCCACCGCATCGGCACCGAGGCGGAGCAGGAACAGGCCATCATCGACGCGCTCCTGGAGGTAGGACTGGACCCGGAAACCCGGCACCGCTACCCCCACGAGTTTTCCGGCGGGCAGCGGCAGCGGATTGCCATTGCCCGGGCATTGGTGCTGAAACCGGCACTGATCCTGCTGGACGAGCCCACCTCGGCGCTCGACCGGACGGTTCAGCGCCAGGTAGTGGAGTTATTACGCAGGCTACAGACCAAGTACGACCTGACCTACCTGTTCATCAGCCATGATCTGGCGGTGGTCCGGGCATTGAGTCACCAGCTGATGGTGATCAAGCACGGGCAGGTGGTCGAACAGGGTCCGGCCGATGCCATCTTCGCCGCCCCGCAGCACAGCTATACGAAGCAGTTGCTGGAAGCCGCATTCCTGGCTCCGGGAACTGCCCATTAACCAGAAGAGGATGAAAGCACATGGGTTTTCTCGCCGGTAAGCGCGTACTGATCGTTGGCGTAGCCAGCAAACTGTCCATCGCATCGGGCATCGCTGCAGCCATGCACCGCGAAGGCGCCGAGCTCGCCTTCACCTATCAGAACGAAAAACTGAAGGGCCGCGTGGAAGAATTCGCCGAGGGCTGGGGTTCCAGCGCCGAGCTCTGCTTCCCCTGCGACGTGGCCAAGGACGAAGAGATCGCCGCGGTCTTCGAGGCCCTGAGCAAGAAGTGGGATGGCCTGGACTGCATCGTGCACTCCGTTGGCTTCGCCCCGGGCGACCAGCTGGATGGCGACTTCACCGAAGTCACCACTCGCGAAGGTTTCCGCATTGCCCACGATATCAGCGCCTACAGCTTCGTGGCCCTGGCCAAGGCCGGCCGCGAAATGATGAAAGGCCGCAACGGTAGCCTGCTGACCCTGTCCTACCTGGGCGCCGAGCGCACCATGCCGAACTACAACGTCATGGGCATGGCCAAGGCCAGCCTGGAAGCCGGCGTCCGTTACCTGGCCGGCAGCCTCGGCCCGGAAGGCACCCGCGTCAACGCCATCTCTGCCGGCCCGATCCGTACACTGGCCGCTTCCGGCATCAAGAGCTTCCGCAAGATGCTTGCCGCCAACGAGAAGCAGACCCCCCTGCGCCGCAACGTGACCATCGAAGAAGTCGGCAACGCCGGCGCCTTCCTCTGCTCCGACCTGGCTTCGGGTATCAGCGGCGAAATCATGTACGTCGACGGTGGCTTCAATACCACCGCCATGGGCAATATCGAAGACTGATAGTCGCCCTGACGGAAAAGCCCGCACTCGTGCGGGCTTTTTTGTGCAGCGTTTGAATGCATTCGCCTCGTAGGAGCGAGTTCTGCTCTCGAAGCGACTCCGGGCACGCGCAAAAGAAAAAGGCCGCTTAAGCGGCCTTTTCTTCAGCGAGTCGATCAGAAGCGTTCGATCTTCGCTTTTTCTTCCAGCTGACGACGGAACGCAGCGAAGTCCTGTTGGCCACTGCGCGAGGCCAGGAAGCGGCTATACATCGCCTTTTCCTGCTCGGAGAGCTTCTCTTCCGACTGGTTCACACCGTTCAGGCGGATCACCACGTAATCGCCATCGTTCAGCTTCACGCCAGTGAATTCCGGCTTGTCGGCTGCGGCCGGCTTGGCCATGCGGAACAGCGCCTGCAGCAGCACCGGATCAACACCCTCCTGGCTGCGAGTAGCGGCTTCCACCACCTGCCAGGACTGACCGTCCTGCGCCTGCTCGATCGGAGTCTTGCCTTCACGCAGGCTGGCGATCAGGGCATCGCCCTTGGTCTTGGCAGCTTCGCTGGCCTTCTGGCTCTGCAGATGCTGACGAATGCTGTCACTGACCTTCTCCAGTGCCAGCTGCTCAGGCTTCTTGTGCTCTTTCGCACGCAGGACGACGACGGTATCCGGATCCAGTTCGATGGCCGAGCTGTTGGCGCCGTCTTCCAGCACTTCCGGGCTGAAGGCAGCCTGGAGCACCTGGCGATTGGCAGTCAGGCCTTCACCGCCTTCACGGCCGAAGGGCGCGCTGGTCTTCACTTCCAGGTTCAGTTCCTGGGCCGGCTGGGCAAGGTCGGACGCCTCGAACGCGGCATCTTCCAGCTCCTTGCTCACCTCGACGAAGCGCTGCTCGACCTGCTGGGCCTTGATGTCATGCTCGAGCTTCGGTTTCAGGCTCTCGAAGCTCGGCACATCAGGTGCCTGCACGCCCAGCAGCTTGATCAGGTGCCAGCCGTACTGGGTGCGCACCGGGGCGGAAACTTCGCCCTGCTTCAGTGCATACAACGACTCTTCGAACGCGGGCTCGTAGACGCCAGGACCGGCAAAACCGAGGTCGCCGCCGTTGGCAGCAGAACCGGAATCGTCGGAGAACTCCTTGGCCAGCGCTGCGAAGTCTTCGCCCTTGTCCAGGCGCTGCTTGATCTGCTCGATCTTGGCCTTGGCCTGCTCTTCGTTCAGTTTGTCATTGACCTCCACCAGGATGTGGGCGGCCTGACGCTGTTCGGCAAGGTTGCTGATCTCTTTCTGGTACTGGGCCTTGAGGTCTTCCTCCTTGGCTTCGACCTGGCTGAAGAAGGCAGACTTCTTCAGTTCGACGTACTCGATCACCACCTGTTCAGGGCTCATGAACTGATCGGAGTGGCCGTCGTAGTAAGCCTTGACCTCGTCATCGGAAACGCTGACCGCAGCCGGGTCGGCCTTCAGGGTCAAGGTCGCGAAATCGCGGGTCTGCTTTTCCAGGCGGGCGAAGGCTTCAACTTCAGCATCAGTCACGAAACCGCTGCCAGCCAGACCGGCACGCAGCTGGCCGATGAGCATTTCCTGCTCCAGCATCTGGCGGAATTGCAGACGGTTGTAGTTCATCTGGCGGATGACCTGGTCGAAGCGGTCGGCGTTGAACTTGCCGTCCACCTGGAATTCCGGCGTCTGCAGGATCAGCTGGTCAATGGAGCCCTGCGAGAAGGCGAAATCGGCATCCTTCGCACCTTGCAGCAGGAGCTTGCGCTCGATCAGGCCTTTCAATGCGGCCTCACGCAGCAGCTTCTCGTCCAGCAAGGACGCGTCGAAGTCCTTGCCCAGCTGCTGTTGCAGCTGCCGGCGCTGCATGTTCACCGCTTCGCTCAGCTGGTCCAGGGTGATTTCGTCACCGTTGACCTCAGCCGCGTTCTGGCGATTGCTGGTGGCATTGAAGATGGCGTCGAAACCGGTCAGCGCCAGCAGCGCGATGATGACGCCAATAATGGTTTTGGCAATCCACCCCTGTGAATTGTCCCGAATGTTCTGCAGCATGCGTCCCCCAGAAACGGTTGCATGGGATCGCAACCGAGTAACGCGGGTAGAGTATCCGAATATGAGAAAGGCGCATCCAAGGATGCGCCTTCTCGTAGCTTGCGGAGTCTGAGATTCGAACTCTCCGGCAGTAGGAAGTAACCTTTCGCTTCCACCACTCCGCTATCGGGCCAGGCTGAACCCGGCCCGGTCGGGCAGAGCCCGAAAGACGCTTAGTTGACGGCGTCTTTCAGAGCTTTGCCGGCCTTGAAGCCAGGGATCTTGGCAGCAGCGATCTTGATCGGCTTGCCAGTCTGCGGGTTGCGGCCAGTACGAGCAGCACGCTCTTTAACAGCGAAAGTACCGAAGCCAACCAGCACTACGGAGTCACCAGCCTTCAGAGCGCCAGTAACGGATTCGATAACTGCGTCCAGCGCGCGGCCAGCTACAGCTTTCGGGATGTCAGCAGATGCGGCGATAGCATCGATCAGTTCCGACTTGTTCACTCTTAAGTCCCCTTATTTCTGTTGAGTTGTTTCTTAGTTGTTTGGTGTAAGCAAAGCGGGTGCTGGATGGCCTGCCAACACATAAGAGCCGCTCTTATAACAAGGGCTCGAAAAATGTGTCAAGAAAGCCCCCCGGCTAATGCGTGCTGATTCGCTCCTTGGAATCAGTCTCGCGCTTGTCATCCTTTGCAACCATCTCCGGAGCCGCATCGGGCAAGGGCTCCGGGGCGTATTGCAGCGCAATTTGCAGGACCTCGTCAATCCATTTAACTGGTTTAATCGCCAAGTCTTGCTTGATATTTTCGGGAATTTCTTTCAGATCACGCACATTCTCTTCGGGAATGATCACGGTCTTGATTCCACCACGATGTGCGGCCAGTAATTTCTCTTTCAGACCACCAATCGCGAGCACCTGTCCGCGCAGAGTAATTTCCCCCGTCATGGCCACATCGGCACGAACCGGAATCTGCGTCATGGCCGAAACCAGGGCGGTGCACATACCGATACCGGCACTCGGACCATCTTTCGGAGTAGCGCCTTCCGGCATATGGATATGGATGTCGCGCTTTTCGTGGAAGTCAGCCGGAATACCCAGGCTCTTCGCGCGGCTGCGCACCACAGTCAGAGCAGCGGTGATGGATTCAGCCATCACGTCGCCCAGCGAACCGGTCTTGGTCAGTTGCCCCTTGCCGGGAACGACCGCCGCTTCGATAGTCAGCAGCTCGCCGCCAACCTGGGTCCAGGCCAGGCCGGTCACTTGACCGATCTGATCCTGCTGCTCGGCCAGCCCGTAACGGTACTTGCGAACGCCCAGATAGTGTTCAAGCGATTCGGCGGTGACCTGAACCGCGAAGCGCTTCTCACGAGCGTGCTCCTTCACGGCCTTGCGGCACACTTTGGCGAGCTGGCGCTCGAGGCTGCGCACACCGGCTTCGCGGGTGTAGTAACGAATGATGTCGCGGATGGCCGCTTCGTCGAATTCCAGCTCGCCCTTCTTCAGGCCGTTGGCCTTGGTCTGCTTGGGCGCGAGGTATTTGACCGCGATATTGACCTTTTCGTCCTCGGTGTAACCCGGCAGACGGATCACCTCCATACGATCCAGCAACGGAGCCGGAATGTTCATGGAGTTGGCGGTGCACAGGAACATCACGTCCGAGAGGTCGTAGTCGACCTCCAGGTAGTGGTCGTTGAAGTTGTGGTTCTGCTCAGGGTCGAGCACTTCCAGCAGTGCGGATGCCGGATCACCGCGCATGTCACTGCCCATCTTGTCGATTTCATCGAGAAGGAACAGCGGGTTGCGCACGCCGACCTTGGTCATCTTCTGAATCAGACGCCCCGGCATGGAACCGATATAGGTACGGCGGTGACCACGGATCTCTGCCTCGTCACGCACGCCACCCAAGGCCATGCGTACGAACTTGCGGTTGGTGGCACGGGCGATGGATTCGGCAAGCGAGGTCTTGCCGACGCCAGGCGGCCCAACCAGGCAGAGCACCGGACCCTTGACCTTCTTCACGCGCTTCTGCACGGCAAGGTACTCGAGGATACGTTCCTTGACCTCTTCCAGGCCGTAGTGGTCGGCATCGAGGATATCCTCGGCCTTTGCCAGATCCAGGCGAACCTTGCTCTCGGCCTTCCACGGCACATTGACCAGCCAATCGATGTAGGAACGCACCACGGTCGCTTCAGCGGACATCGGAGACATCTGCTTCAGCTTATTCAGTTCAGCGTTGGCCTTGGCCAGCGCTTCCTTGGTCAGGCCAGCATTGTCGATACGCTTCCTCAGCTCCTCGACTTCGTTGTGACCTTCGTCGATATCGCCAAGCTCTTTCTGAATGGCCTTCATCTGCTCATTCAGGTAGTACTCGCGCTGGCTGCGCTCCATCTGCTTCTTGACGCGACCACGGATGCGCTTCTCGACCTGCAGCAGGTCGATCTCGGCATCCAGCAGCGCCAGAACGTGCTCGACGCGCTCGGAGAGGTCGGTCAGCTCGAGGATTTCCTGTTTCTGCTCGATCTTCAGCGCCATGTGGGCAGCCATGGTGTCCACCAGACGGCCCGGCTCATCGATGCTGTTCAGCGAAGAAAGAACCTCGGAAGGCACCTTCTTGCCCAGCTGTACATACTGTTCGAACTGGCTGAGCAGGCTACGGATGAATACTTCGGATTCGCGCTCACCCGCGTCGACTTCGTCGACCAGGCTGACCTCAGCGCGGCAATGACCGTCGACCTCGATGAATCGCTCGATGGAACCACGCTGCTCGCCCTCGACCAGCACTTTCACGGTGCCATCCGGCAGCTTGAGCAGTTGAAGTACGGTGGCGACAGTACCCATGCGATACAGGGCATCTTCGCCCGGATCGTCATCGGCCGGGTTCTTCTGGGCAACCAGGAGAATCTGCTTGTCTCCCGTCATTGCCGCTTCGAGCGCCTCGATGGATTTCTCACGCCCTACGAACAGCGGGATGACCATGTGCGGATAAACCACGACATCGCGCAATGGCAGGAGAGGTAATTCGGCAGTCGTATTCATGGTATCAGCTCTACGGCGGCCCTCAGGCCGTAAACAGATGGGAAAACCCTTGGCCCTAAGATGGGGTTAGGTCAGGGAAAAAACAAGCTTTGAGGCAGGAAATACAAAGGGGCCCGTAGGCCCCTTTGTTTCATCAAGCGTCAGGCGCCGCCTTGGCAGGCTGCTCGTTGTTCTCGTAGATCAACAGAGGCTTGGACGATCCCTCGATGACACTTTCGTCGATGACTACCTTGCTTACATCTGTTTGAGAGGGAATCTCATACATGGTGTCGAGCAGGATACCTTCGAGAATGGAACGCAGGCCACGAGCACCGGTCTTGCGCTCCAGCGCCCGATGGGCGACGGCTTTCAGCGCATCCGGTCGGAACTCGAGGTCAACGCCCTCCATCTCGAACAGTTTGGCGTACTGCTTGGTCAGTGCGTTCTTCGGCTCGGTGAGAATCTGCATCAGGGCAGCCTCGTCCAGCTCGTCGAGGGTGGCGATGACTGGCAAACGGCCTACGAACTCCGGAATCAGGCCGAACTTCACCAGATCTTCCGGTTCCACTTCGCGCAGGGCTTCGCCCACCTTCTTGCCGAGGTCCTTGCTGCGAACTTCGGCGTTGAAGCCGATTCCGCCCCTGGTAGAGCGATTCTGGATCACCTTCTCCAGGCCCGCGAACGCGCCACCGCAAATGAACAGGATGTTGCGGGTATCGACCTGCAGGAACTCCTGTTGCGGGTGCTTGCGGCCACCTTGCGGCGGCACCGAGGCAACAGTGCCTTCGATCAGCTTCAGCAAGGCCTGCTGCACGCCCTCGCCTGATACGTCACGGGTGATGGACGGGTTGTCAGACTTGCGGGAAATCTTGTCGATTTCGTCGATGTAGACGATGCCCATCTGGGCCTTCTCGACGTCGTAATCACACTTCTGCAGCAATTTCTGGATGATGTTTTCAACGTCTTCACCAACGTAGCCAGCCTCGGTGAGGGTGGTGGCGTCAGCGATGGTGAAGGGTACGTTGAGCAGACGTGCCAGGGTTTCAGCCAGCAGGGTCTTTCCGGAGCCGGTGGGGCCGATCAGCAGGATGTTGCTCTTGCCCAGTTCGACGTCATCTTTCTTGTCGCGCTGGTTAAGACGCTTGTAGTGGTTGTACACCGCTACCGCGAGGACCTTCTTCGCACGCTCCTGACCAATCACGTACTGGTCGAGGATGGTGCGGATTTCCTTGGGTGCGGGCAGTTTGTGCGCACTGCTTTCGGCCTGGGCTTCCTGCACCTCCTCGCGGATGATGTCGTTGCACAGGTCGACGCACTCGTCGCAGATGAATACGGAGGGACCAGCAATCAGTTTGCGTACTTCGTGCTGGCTTTTGCCGCAGAAGGAGCAATAAAGCAGTTTGCCGTTGTCCTCGCCGTTGCGGGTGTCAGTCATTCGATCGATCCAATCGGGTAGGCGTGAAACACAAGATGAAGGCAAATGCGGGCATTTTCAACCCCGCGAAACGGCCGGATATTCTCCGGCCGCAGTCTTGCGGATGGGCTTAGCCCGCGATCTGGCGCTTGTTGAGCACCTGGTCGATAAGGCCGTATTTGACCGCCTCGTCGCCACTCATGAAGTTGTCACGGTCGGTGTCGCGGGCGATGACGTCGATCGGCTGACCGCAGTGGTCAGCCAGGATCTTGTTCAGGCGCTCCCGGATGGTGAGGATTTCACGAGCGTGAATCTCGATATCCGACGCCTGACCCTGGAAACCGCCCAACGGCTGGTGAATCATCATGCGCGAGTGCGGCAGGCAGTAACGCTTGCCCGCAGCGCCACCAGCCAGAAGCAGTGCGCCCATGCTGCACGCTTGACCGATGCAGAGGGTGGAAACGTCGGGCTTGATGAACTGCATGGTGTCGTAGATCGACATACCAGCGGTTACCGAGCCGCCCGGGGAGTTGATGTAGAGCTGGATGTCCTTGTCGGGGTTCTCGGCCTCGAGGAACAGCAGCTGCGCCACTACCAGGTTGGCCATGTAGTCTTCGACCGGGCCGACCAGGAAGATCACGCGCTCCTTCAACAGGCGCGAATAGATGTCATAAGCACGTTCGCCGCGGGCGGACTGCTCGATCACCATCGGCACCAGGCCACCGGCGGCTTGGATGTCAGGCATTTGCTGCACGAAAGAATTGCGGGACATGTCCTGCGATCACTCCCTAATTGGATAGTCATGTCTCAAAGACACATAAGCCAGCTCGGAGGCTGGCTTATGGTGTGCTCGAAGGAGGCGGAACAATCAGTCGGCTTTCGGAGCTTCTGCCGGCTTGACTGCCTCTTCGTAGGAAACCGACTTGTCGGTTACGTTGGCCTTCTGCAGGACAGTATCTACAACTTGTTCTTCCAGCACAACAGAACGAACTTCGTTCAGTTGCTGGTCGTTCTTGTAGTACCAGGCCACTACCTGCTCCGGCTCCTGGTAAGCGGAAGCCATCTCTTCGATCAGTTCGCGCACGCGGGCTTCGTCGGGCTTCAGCTCGAACTGCTTGACCACTTCAGCAACGATCAGACCCAGGACAACGCGACGCTTGGCCTGCTCTTCGAACAGTTCCGCCGGCAGCTGCTCCGGATTGATGTTGCCGCCGAACTGCTGAACAGCCTGGACGCGCAGACGGTTCACTTCATTGGCGATCAGGGCCTTCGGCACTTCCACCGGGTTGGCAGCCAGCAGGCCGTCCATCACCTGGTTCTTCACCTTGGACTTGGTAGCCTGGCGCAGCTCGCGCTCCATGTTCTTGCGAACTTCGGCACGGAAACCTTCCAGACCGCCTTCCTTGATACCGAACAGAGTGAAGAACTCGTCGTTCAGTTCCGGCAGTTGCGGAGCGGACACACCGTTTACGGTCACAGTGAACTCAGCAGTCTTACCAGCCAGGTCCAGGTTCTGGTAGTCAGCCGGGAAGGTCGGGTTGATCACGCGCTCTTCGCCAGCCTTGACGCCAACCAGGGCATCTTCGAAGCCCGGGATCATGCGGCCAGAGCCCAGGACCAGCAGGGTGCCCTTGGCGGAACCGCCAGCGAAGGCTTCGCCGTCGATCTTGCCGACGAAATCGATGTTCAGCTGATCGCCATTCTCGGCGGCGCGCTCAACGGCTTCGAAGCGGGTGTTCTGCTTGCGCAGGATGTCCAGCATGTTGTCGACGTCGGCGTCGCCAACTTCGGCCTGCAGGCGCTCGATGGCGATGCCGTCGAAACCGGCGACCTGGAACTCGGGGAATACTTCGAAGGTGGCGATGTATTCCAGGTCCTTGCCCTTCTCGAACACTTTCGGCTCAACGGCCGGGGCGCCAGCCGGGTTCAGCTTCTGCTCGACAACAGCTTCATAGAAGGAAGACTGGATCAGGTCGCCCAGGACCTCCTGACGAGCGGAGTCCTCGAAGCGCTGACGGATGACGCTCATCGGTACCTTGCCCGGACGGAAGCCGGCAACCTTGGCGCGGCGGGCAGTCTGCTGCAGGCGCTTGGTCACTTCGTTCTCGACGCGCTCGGCCGGCACGCCGATGGTCATGCGGCGCTCAAGAGCGGAGGTGCTTTCTACAGAAACTTGCATGGATAATCCTCGTTGCACAGACATAAGCCGGGCGTTCCGGCCCCAGAATCAAGGGCATGCATTCTAGTGGGTCGATTTACAGAAGTCACCCGCCAGAAACAGCCGGCAAATCGACGGAATGGAATAAAGAGAAATCGGGATGTTTCGGGGCAGGCAGAGACCTGCCCCCACGACAGCAGGACACCGCCACCCCCGAGAACAGACCAGAAATGAAAACGCCAGGCTAAGAGCCTGGCGCTTTCATGAATATGGGGTGGACGATGGGAATCGAACCCACGACACCAGGAGCCACAATCCTGTGCTCTACCAACTGAGCTACGCCCACCATATTACGCATTTGCCGACCAGCATCGGCAGCGGAAGCATGGAGCCACCGCCTTACAACCAGAATCGCCAGAAACTCGCGGAACATCCACTGCTCAGCACGACTCGAACATCATGGTGCGGACGGAGAGACTCGAACTCTCACGCCTTGCGGCGCTGGAACCTAAATCCAGTGTGTCTACCAATTCCACCACGTCCGCGAGAGGCAACGCTTGAAACGAAAACGCCAGGCACAGTGCCTGGCGCTCTCTCGAATATGGGGTGGACGATGGGAATCGAACCCACGACACCAGGAGCCACAATCCTGTGCTCTACCAACTGAGCTACGCCCACCATATTGCGCATTGCTTGTGCCAAATGTGCCAAATGGCACGCCCGGCAGGACTCGAACCTGCGACCATCCGCTTAGAAGGCGGATGCTCTATCCAGCTGAGCTACGGGCGCTTATATCTGCAAGCAGACTATAAAGCTTCGGCTTAGGTTGAATCACCTGGATTCGCCTTGGCCGTCTTACCCAGCGACAGGCTGTGCTCGACAAGCGGGGCGCATGTTATAGCCAGCCCCACCCCTCGTCAACAGGAAAATTTAAAAAAATCAGAAAGATATAGGCGTCGGGACAAAATGCAGACCACCCGCCTTTGCCCGCCCGCCCCTCCATGCGAGAATACGCGCCCTTTTTAGCCCTTCCCGATGGTTAATCTAGCGTCATGACCGCACAACTGATCGACGGCAAAACGATCGCCGCCCGCCTCCGCCAGCAGATAGCCCAACGTGTCGCCGAGCGCCGCCAGCAAGGACTTCGCGTTCCCGGCCTCGCCGTGATCCTGGTCGGCAGCGATCCCGCCTCCCAGGTCTACGTCGCCCACAAGCGCAAGGACTGCGAGGAAGTCGGCTTTCTTTCCCAGGCCCATGACCTGCCCGCTAGCACCAGCCAGGCCGAACTGGCGGCGCTGATCGATCGCCTCAATGAAGACCCGGCCATCGACGGCATCCTGGTCCAGCTGCCGCTGCCGGAGCATCTTGATGCGTCGCAACTGCTGGAACGCATCCATCCCGACAAGGATGTGGATGGTTTCCACCCTTACAACGTCGGCCGTCTGGCCCAGCGTATCCCGCTCCTCCGCCCCTGCACTCCCAAGGGCATCATGACCCTGCTGGAAAGCACTGGCGCGAACCTCTACGGCATGAACGCCGTGGTAGTGGGCGCTTCCAATATCGTGGGCCGCCCCATGGCTCTGGAACTGCTGCTGGCCGGCTGCACCGTGACCGTCACCCACCGCTTCACCAAGGATCTGGCTGGCCACGTGGCCAATGCCGACCTGGTGGTAGTGGCCGCCGGCAAGCCTGGCCTGGTCAAGGGCGAGTGGATCAAGCCCGGCGCCATCGTCATTGACGTCGGCATCAACCGCCAAGAGGACGGCAAGCTGGTGGGCGACGTGGAATACGACGTCGCCGAGCAACGCGCCAGCTGGATCACCCCGGTTCCGGGTGGCGTTGGCCCCATGACCCGCGCCTGCCTGCTGGAGAACACCCTCTACGCAGCCGAAACGCTTCACGCCTGATGCGAAAGGAAATAAAAAAGGCCGCATTCAGCGGCCTTTTTACTGAGCGAATCCGACTGAGCAAACTCAGTCGGCAAGACGCCAGGTAGTACCGCCCTTCCCATCTTCCAGCACCACCCCCATTGCGGTGAGCTGATCGCGGATACGGTCGGACTCGCTCCAATTCTTTTCCGCACGCGCCTGCAGGCGCGCCTGGATCAGCGCCTCAACCTCAGCTGCGTCCACCTTGCCCTCGGCACCAGCACGCAGGAAGGCATCCGGTTCCAGCTGCAATACGCCGAGCAGGCCGGCCAGTGCCTTGAGCTGCGCAGCCAGGGCAGCAGCAGCGGAAAGGTCACCGTCACGCAGGCGATTCACTTCGCGCACCATCTCGAAGAGCACAGCGCAGGCTTCCGGACTGTTGAAGTCATCGTCCATAGCAGCCGCGAAGCGCTCGACGAAGGCCTCGCCACCCGCAGGGGCGGCATCAGGGAGACCGCGAAGCGCGTGATAAAAGCGCTCCAGGGCACCCTTGGCTTCCTTCAGACTCTCCTCCGAGTAGTTGATCGGGCTGCGGTAGTGACTGGACACCAGCAGGTAGCGCACTACCTCGGGGTGGTATTTCTCCAGCACTTCGCGAATGGTGAAGAAGTTGCCAAGGGACTTGGACATCTTCTCCCCATCCACACGCACAGCACCGGCGTGCATCCAGGACCTGGCGTAGAGCTTGCCGGTAGCCGCCTCGCTCTGGGCGATCTCGTTCTCGTGGTGCGGGAACACCAGGTCCGGACCACCGCCATGGATATCGAAAGTCTCACCCAGGCAGCAGGTGGACATCACCGAGCACTCGATGTGCCAGCCCGGACGCCCCGGCCCCCAGGGCGAGTCCCAGCTCGGCTCACCCGGCTTGGCGCCTTTCCAGAGCACGAAGTCCAGCGGGTCTTCCTTGATCTCGTCCACCTCGATGCGCGCACCGATCTTCAGCTCGTCGATCTTGCGGCGGGACAGCTTGCCGTAGCCTTCGAACTTGCCGACGCGGTAGTAGACGTCGCCATTGCCCGGGGCATAGGCAAATCCCTTGTCAATCAGGGTCTGGATCATCTCGTGCATGCCGGCGATGTGGCCAGTGGCACGTGGCTCGATATCCGGACGCAGCACGGAGAGGCGCGCCTCGTCCTCGTGCATCGCCGCGATCATGCGCTCCACCAGCTCCTCGAACGGCTCTCCGTTGTCATTGGCGCGACGGATGATCTTGTCGTCGATGTCAGTGATGTTTCGCACGTAGGTGAGGTCGTAGCCGCGATGACGCAGCCAGCGCGCCACAACGTCAAAGGCCACCATCACGCGGGCATGGCCGATGTGGCAGAAGTCATAGACCGTCATGCCACAGACATACATGCGCACCTGATTGCCGACCAGCGGCTGCAGCGGTTCCTTGGTCTTGCTGAGGGTGTTGTAGATCGACAGCGTCATCATTGGCCCCAGGAGTCACGCAGGGTCACGGTACGGTTGAACACCGGCTTGCCAGGCTGGGTGTCCTTCAGATCGGCGACGAAATAGCCTTCGCGCTCGAACTGGAAGCGATCTTCCGGCCGGGCCTGGGCCAGCGACGGCTCGGCGCGGCAACCGGTCAGCACCTGCAGGGAGTCCGGGTTGATATTGTCGAGGAAGCTACCACCCTCTTCCGACTTCTCCGGGTTCGCCGAACGGAACAGGCGATCGTACAGACGAACTTCGCACTCCACGCTGCCTTCGGCAGGCACCCAGTGGATCACGCCCTTGACCTTGCGGCCTTCGGGGTTCTTGCCCAGGGTGTCCGGGTCGTAGCTGCAGCGCAGTTCGACGATATTGCCGTCGGCATCCTTGATGGCCTCGTCGGCGCGGATCACGTAGCTGCCACGCAGGCGCACTTCCCCACCGGGGATCAGGCGCTTGAATCCGGCCGGCGGGACTTCCTCGAAGTCGGTGGCATCGATGTACAGCTCTCGCGAGAACGGCAGCACGCGAATACCCATGTCTTCTTTCGGGTGACGCGGCAGCTCCAGGTTTTCCACCTGGCCTTCCGGATAGTTGGTGATCACCACCTTGAGCGGGTGCAGCACGCACATGGCACGGGGCGCGCTAGCGTCCAGATGGTCACGAATGCTGAATTCCAGCATGCCGATATCCACCACGCCGCTGGCACGGTTCACACCGATCATCTCGCAGAAGTTGCGGATGGACTCGGGGGTGTAGCCGCGGCGGCGATAGCCGGACAAGGTCGACATGCGCGGATCGTCCCAGCCACTCACATGACGCTCGTCCACCAGTTGCTTGAGCTTGCGCTTGCTGGTGATGGTGTAGTTCAGGTTAAGGCGCGAGAACTCGTACTGGCGCGGCTGGGCCGGAACCGGGAGGTTTTCCAGGAACCATTCGTAAAGCGGGCGGTGATCCTCGAACTCCAGAGTGCAGATGGAGTGAGTGATGCCCTCGATGGCGTCCGACTGGCCATGGGTGAAGTCATAGCTCGGGTAGATGCACCACTTGTCACCGGTCTGGTGGTGGTGGGCATGGCGGATGCGATAGAGGATCGGATCGCGCAGATTCATGTTCGGCGAAGTCATGTCGATCTTCGCACGCAGGGAACGGGTGCCATCCGGGAACTCACCGGCCTTCATGCGGGCGAACAGATCGAGGTTCTCGTCCACGGAGCGGTCACGGAAGGGACTGTTCTTGCCCGGCTCGGTGAGGGAGCCGCGGTACTCGCGCATTTCTTCCGGCGACAGGTCGCAAACGAACGCCTTGCCAGCCTTGATCAGCTCGAGCGCCCAGTCATGCAACTGATCGAAGTAACCGGAGGCGTAGCGCACTTCGCCGGCCCACTGGAACCCCAGCCACTTCACGTCGCTCTCGATGGCGTCGATGTACTCCTGGTCTTCCTTGGCCGGGTTCGTGTCGTCGAAACGCAGGTGGCAGTCACCACCGAACTCCTTGGCCAGGCCGAAGTTCAGGCAGATCGACTTGGCATGGCCGATGTGCAGGTAACCATTGGGCTCCGGCGGGAAGCGGGTGACGATCTTGGTGTGCTTGCCGGCGTCCAGATCCGCCTGAACGATCTGGCGCAGGAAGTTGGAAGCGGCGGGAGTCTCTGGCTTGCTCATGGGGTCCTTAGATCTAGCTGGTGCGCGGCTCAGGGTAGGCCGGCCAAATCAAAGCGCTTATCATAGCCGAAGCTGTCAATCCCCTGACAGGCCTTGGATTTCTCGATAGAGCGAATAGCCCAATGATCAAGCTGCATACCAACCATGGCGTCATCACCCTGCAACTCTTCGAAGACAAAGCCCCGGAAACCGTGGCCAACTTCAAGGAGTACGTGAAGTCCGGCCACTACGACGGCACCGTCTTCCACCGCGTGATCGGCAACTTCATGATCCAGGGCGGCGGTTTCGAGCCGGGCATGAAGCAGAAGTCCACCCGCGCCCCGATCAAGAACGAGGCCAACAATGGCCTGTCCAACAAGGTCGGCACCATCGCCATGGCTCGCACCATGGAACCACACTCGGCCTCCGCGCAGTTCTTCATCAACGTGGCCGACAACACCTTCCTGAACCACAGCGCGCCGACCGTGCAGGGCTGGGGCTACGCCGTATTCGGCGAAGTGGTCGAAGGTATGGACGTGGTGAACAAGATCAAGGCCGTGGCCACTACCATGAAGGCCGGCCACCAGGACGTCCCGGTCGATGACGTGATCATCGAGAAGGCCGAGATCGTCGAGTGATATTGCTGATCTCCGATCTGCATCTTGAAGAGGAACGCCCGGACATCACCCGGGCGTTTCTTCATTTCCTGCAGACCCGCGCACCGCAAGCCGAAGCCCTCTACATCCTCGGCGACTTCTTCGAAGCCTGGATCGGCGACGACGCCATGACCCCCTTCCAGCATTCCATCGCTCAGGCGCTGCGCAAGCTGTCCGATGGCGGCACACGCATTTTCCTGATGCACGGTAACCGCGACTTCATGATCGGCAAGGCCTTCTGCCGCGAGGCCGGCTGCAGCCTGCTGGCCGACCCCAGCCTGGTACGGATGAACGGCGAGCCGGTACTCCTGATGCACGGAGACAGCCTCTGCACCCAGGACGAGGCCTACATGCGCCTACGCAAGTGGCTGCGCAACCCGGCGAGCCTGTTCATTCTGCGTAACCTGCCACTGACCACCCGGTACAAACTGGCGCGCAAGCTACGCAAGGAAAGCCGGATGCAAACCCCGCAGAAGGCGGCGGAAATTACTGACGTCACCCCGGAAGAGATCCCGCGCATCCTTCGCCAGCATGGTGTCCGGACGCTAATCCATGGCCACACGCACCGCCCCGCGACACACGAACTGCAGCTGGACGGCCAACCCGCCCGCCGCATCGTTCTCGGCGATTGGGATCGACGCGGCTGGGCCCTTCAGGTAGATGAGAACGGTTTTCTGCAACACTCGTTCGACCTCATCTGAAACTTCCTACGAGACGCCCTCCCCAGGCCGGCACTCCTCCCCTTGACGAGGTGGCAGCCGGCCATCAGCATCGCCGCTCCCGATTCATTGTCACGGAGCGACCATGCCATTCACCAAGGCACAACTCATCAAATACCTGGGCGGCCCCGCTCTTCTCGCCGTCATTGGCTTTGCCCTGTTCAACGGCATTTTCTTCTACAACGAAGCAGGTTTCGCCACTCACGTACGGACCATATTCGGTGAAGAGAAGGTGGTGGAAGATGTCGGCTATGCCACCAAATGGTTCGGCCGCGCGACCCCCTGGAAGAAAGCACTCAGCGTACAGTCGGTGCTGACCGAGGCACTGGAAAAGAGCAGGAACAGCGACAGCGACAACGATTCACTCGGCGCCACCATCGAAGCCTTCCCGATCGTGTTCCTCGGCAACGTCGATGCCAAGGTGGAATCTTCCGCTCGCTTCCGCCTGCCCGGCGGCGACCAGTTCCTCAGGATCGCCCAGGAATATCGCAACCCCGAGAACTTCATCGGAACGGCGCTGGTTCCGGCCATCAAGGAAACCTTGCAGGCCACCGCTTCACTGATGAGTGCCGACGATTTCTACGCTGGCGCACGCAGCGAGTTCGCCGCCGAGTTCGAGAACCAGCTCAACGACGGTCTCTACCTGATCAAACGCAAGGAAGTCCGTGGCCCGCGCGGTGCTCTCCCCCATCAGACTGCCATTCTCCAGGCCGGCACCGAGCAAGGCAGCTTCGGCGACAACAGTGCCAGCCAGTTCGTCACCGAGAAGGTGGTAGACGCCAAGGGCATTGCGGTCCGCAAGCAACAGCAATTCCGCAAGTACGGCGTCGAGGTGGTCGAGGCGCGTATCACCAACGTCGACCCCAATCCGCAATACAAACAACGCATGGTCAAGGTCCAGCAAGCCCTGGCCGAGTTGGCGGTGGCCAGGCAGAACCGCCTGAAGGAAGAAGAAGAGAAACTGCTGGTGACCGCCCGCGGCGAAAAAGAAGTGGAAGCTCGTCGCCAGGAGACCCTGCGCGATCAGATCGAACGCACCACCCAGGCGGAAACCGAGAAGCAGCTGGCGATCATCAACGCCGAACGCGAGAAAGGCCGCGCCGAGATCGAAAAGCAAACTGCCGAGCTGCTGCGTGACAAGGCCTCGATCACTGCAGACGCCACCAAGATCACCGCAGACGCCGACGCCTACGCCCGCGAAGCGGTAATCAAGGCCGACGGCGCACTGCAACCCAAGCTCGATGCCCTGATCGCCATCAACAAGGTATGGGCTGAAGCGGCAGCCAAGGCGCCAGTCCCCAGCGTGATGATGGCCGGCGGGCAAAGCGCCGCCAGCAGCCGCCAGGACGAAATCGGCCAACTGATGGGCGTCCTCGCCACAAAGGCGGCGAGAGACCTGGCCCTGGATATGAAAGTGAAGGAATAGGCCACAGACGAAAAAGCGCCCCGCGGGGCGCTTTTCTCATCTTGCTGAGGCCGGCACACCGCTATGGAAGCGGAATTCCTCGTCCGGTGACTCGATCAACTCCCGCTCGGCCACCCTCACCTTCTCGATGGTGCGATCCACGTCCCGCGCCTCACCGAACTGGTACGCAAGCTTCAGGTAACCCTGGTAATGACGAGACTCGCTCTTCAACAGGCCGCCATAGAACTTGCCCAGCTCCTCATCCAGATGCGGCACCAGTGCCTCGAAACGCTCGCAGGAGCGAGCCTCGATGAAGGCCCCCACCACTAGCGTGTCCACCAGCTTCTGCGGTTCGTGGTTGCGCACCAGCTTGCGCAGGCCCGATGCGTACCGGGAGGCTGAAACGGGCTTCAGGTCGATCTTGCGACGCTTCATGATGCGCAGCACCTGCTCGTGGTGCACGAGTTCCTCGCGGGCCAGACGCGACATGAAGTTGATCAGGTCCAGGTGGGTGGCGTACTTGGCCATCAGCGCCATCGCCGTGGAGGCTGCCTTGAACTCGTTGTTCTTGTGGTCGATCAGCAGGGTTTCCTGATCGGCCAGCGCGGCCGCCACCCAGGCATCGGGGGTACGGCAGCCAAGAAAGTCATGGATTTCAGGCAGGTTCACAAGCGGCTCTCATCATGCTGGGTGCCACGCTGGCCGGGCTCCCGAAGGCGGAGCATTATACGAATGCAGGACGCGACGACCAGCCCGAGCCACTTGATATATATCAAGAACACCAAAGCTGAATCGGGACTACATTTGTTTTGGCTATAAGCTATCGACAGGGAGACGAGGACCATGCAAGCCATTCGCAGCATTCTGGTGGTATTGGAGCCGGACCGGCCGGAAGGTCTTGCCCTGAAAAGGGCAAAACTGATCGCCGGGGTGACCCAGTCGCATCTGCACCTTCTGATTTGCGACCGCAAGGGCAATCATGCCGATTACCTCAGCGACCTGGCCGATTCGCTCAAGGCTGAAGGGTACAGCGTGACTACCCAGGAGGCGTGGCTGGAAAATCTGCACCAGACCATCATCGCCGCCCAGCAAGCCGAGGGCTGTGGCCTGGTGATCAAGCAGCACGTGCCGGACAACCCGCTCAAAAAGGCGATCCTCACCCCTGATGACTGGAAGCTCCTGCGTTACTGCCCGGGGCCGGTCCTGATGGTCAAGACCGACAAGCCGTGGAGCGGCGGCAACATCCTCGCTGCCGTGGACGTGGGCAATAGCGACGGAGAGCACCGCACCCTGCACGCCACCATCGTCAGCCACGGCTACGACATCGCCAGTCTCGCCCACGGTACTCTCCACGTGATCAGCGCCCACCCATCGCCCATGCTCTCGGCGGCGGATCCGACCTTCCAGCTCAAGGAAACCATCGAGGCCCGCTATCGCGACGAATGCCGCGCCTTCCAGGCCGAGTACGACGTAAGCGACGAAAGGCTGCATATCGAAGAAGGTCCGGCCGACGTGCTGATCCCCTTTGTCGCCCACAAACTGGAAGCAGCGGTCACCGTGATCGGCACCGTGGCGCGCTCCGGCCTGTCCGGCGCGTTGATCGGCAATACCGCTGAAGTGGTGCTGGACACGCTGGAAAGCGATGTCCTGGTGCTCAAGCCCGAGGCAATCATCGCCCACCTCGAGGAACTGGTCGCCCAGCGCTGATCGCGCCGTGATGAAGAAAGCCGCCTGATGGCGGCTTTTTTCATGCGATCAGACCCGACTCTCGACACCCTCACGCAAGAAGCGCGGCGCGATATAGCGTTCGTAATGGGCTTCGGACAACAGGAAGAATTCCCGATCAATGGCCTCCCGCAGATCCGGCAGTGCCCAGCCGCGGAACTCGGGAAGCAGCGCAATACCGTAGGCATCCAGGCGATGGATCATGCGCGAGCCCCGCGCGATCAACTGGTAAGCCCAGCAATAGTGGGACTGTTCGGGCACGAATCGCACCTGCCGCTGTTCGAGCTGCTGGCGCAGACGCTGCGGGTCGAACACTTCCAGCTTGGCCGCCATCACCTGCACCAGAAGGATTTCCAGGCGCCGCCACACCGCACGCTTCTCCTCCTCGTTGTAGAGGTTCCAGTTCACCACCTCATGGTGGAAGCGCTTGCAGCCGCGGCACACGTGGTCCCCGTAGACAGTGGAACAGAGGCCGACGCAAGGCGTCTTGATGCGCTGGTTGGACATGGCGGAAGCGGATTCGGCAGGTGAAACGGGCCGGCCATCTTAGCCCTTTGTCCAGTCAGGGTCACCCTCAGGGAAATAGGGATTTCGTCTTAACTTTGTCGAGCCTTTCCTTTAGAATCGGCGCGCCATTTAAGGCGCCGATATCCGTTGGAAGCTGTTTTCAAAGCGTCACGAGCACAGTTCATCCGGCAGGAAATAATGGCGCCGGTCATCCCGCCCGGGATGCCCGCCGCCAGCCCTCATCAGGCCTTCCTTCCGGCGTAAAACTTTGAAAACAGCTTCTCGATGGAGGCCGCCGAAACCTTGGCCAGACAGCCCAAAAAGCTGTGCGGCGCATGCGTTCGGCGGATTCCTGGATGAGCGCCCTGGACGATTCCAGGGCCACTGATGAGGGTAAAACTGTGCTTGAAGCCTATCGCAAACACGTAGAAGAGCGTGCCGCCCAAGGGGTCGTCCCCCAGCCGCTGAACGCCGAACAAACTGCAGGCCTGGTTGAACTGCTGAAGAATCCCCCGGCCGGCGAAGAGGCTTTCCTCCTCGACCTGATCACCAATCGTGTTCCGCCGGGTGTCGATGAAGCCGCCTACGTCAAAGCAGGTTTCCTCTCCGCCATCGCCAAGGGCGAAGCCACTTCCCCGCTGATCGACAAGGCTCGCGCCACCGAACTGCTGGGCACCATGCAGGGCGGCTACAACATCGCCACCCTGGTCGAGCTGCTGGACGATGCCGAACTGGCCACCGTCGCTGCCGAGCAACTGAAGCACACCCTGCTGATGTTCGACGCCTTCCACGACGTCGCCGAGCGCGCCAAGAAAGGCAACGCTTCCGCCCAAGCCGTGCTGAAGTCCTGGGCCGAAGGCGAGTGGTTCGTCAACAAGCCGGCCGTCGCCGAAAAAATCACCCTGACCGTGTTCAAGGTGCCCGGCGAAACCAACACCGACGACCTGTCCCCCGCTCCGGACGCCTGGTCCCGCCCGGACATCCCGCTGCACGCCCTGGCCATGCTGAAAATGGCTCGCGATGGCATCGAGCCGATCCAGCCGGGCTCCGTTGGCCCGCTGAATCAGATCGAAGCTGTTAAAGCCAAGGGCTTCCCGGTTGCCTACGTCGGTGACGTGGTCGGTACCGGTTCCTCCCGTAAATCCGCTACCAACTCCGTGCTGTGGTTCTTCGGCGACGACATTCCGTTCGTACCGAACAAGCGCGGCGGCGGCTTCTGCTTCGGCACCAAGATCGCCCCGATCTTCTACAACACCATGGAAGACGCCGGCGCCCTGCCGATCGAATTCGACTGCACCAACCTGGCCATGGGCGACGTCATCGACGTGTACCCCTATGAAGGCAAGGTCGTTCGCCACGACAGCGGCGAAGTGGTCACCACTTTCGAACTGAAGACCCCGGTCCTGCTGGACGAAGTCCGTGCCGGCGGCCGTATCCCGCTGATCATCGGCCGCGGCCTGACCGAGAAGGCCCGTGCCGAGCTGGGCCTGGGCGCTTCCGACCTGTTCAAGAAGCCGGAATCCCCGGCTGACAGCGGCAAGGGCTTCACCCTGGCGCAGAAGATGGTTGGCCGTGCCTGCGGCCTGGCAGAAGGCAAAGGCGTCCGTCCGGGCACCTACTGCGAGCCGAAGATGACCACCGTCGGTTCCCAGGACACCACTGGCCCGATGACCCGCGACGAGCTGAAAGACCTCGCCTGCCTCGGCTTCTCCGCCGACCTGGTGATGCAGTCCTTCTGCCACACCGCCGCCTATCCGAAGCCCATCGACGTCAACACCCACCACACCCTGCCGGACTTCATCAAGACCCGTGGCGGCGTGTCCCTGCGTCCGGGCGACGGCATCATCCACAGCTGGCTGAACCGCATGCTGCTGCCTGACACCGTCGGCACCGGTGGCGACTCCCACACTCGCTTCCCGATCGGCATTTCCTTCCCGGCCGGTTCCGGCCTGGTAGCCTTCGCCGCCGCCACTGGCGTAATGCCGCTGGACATGCCGGAATCCGTTCTGGTGCGTTTCAAGGGCAAGATGCAGCCCGGTATCACCCTGCGTGACCTGGTGCATGCCATCCCCTACTACGCCATCCAGGCCGGCCTGCTGACCGTCGAGAAGAAAGGCAAGAAGAACATCTTCTCCGGCCGCATCCTCGAGATCGAAGGTCTGAACGACCTGACCGTCGAGCAAGCCTTCGAGCTGTCCGACGCCTCGGCCGAGCGTTCCGCTGCTGGTTGCACCATCAAGCTGCCGGAAGAAGCCATTGCCGAATACCTGAAGTCCAACATCACCCTGCTGCGCTGGATGATCGGTGAAGGCTACGGCGACGCCCGTACCCTGGAGCGCCGCGCGAAGGCGATGGAAGCCTGGCTGGCCAACCCGCAACTGCTGGAAGCCGACAAGGACGCCGAATACGCTGCCGTTATCGAGATCGACCTGGCCGACGTCAAAGAGCCCGTGCTCTGCGCACCGAACGACCCGGACGATGCCCGCCTGCTGTCCACCGTGGCCGGCGACAAGATCGACGAAGTGTTCATCGGTTCCTGCATGACCAACATCGGTCACTTCCGCGCTGCCGGTAAGCTGCTGGACAAGGTCAAGGGCGGTATCCCGACCCGTCTGTGGCTGGCTCCGCCGACCAAGATGGACCAGCACCAGCTGACCGAGGAAGGCTACTACGGCATCTATGGCAAGGCCGGCGCCCGCATGGAAATGCCGGGTTGCTCCCTGTGCATGGGCAACCAGGCCCGCGTGCAGACCGGTGCCACCGTGGTCTCCACCTCCACCCGTAACTTCCCGAACCGCCTGGGCGACGCCACCAACGTCTACCTGGCCTCCGCCGAACTGGCGGCCGTTGCCTCCATCCTGGGCAAACTGCCGACCGTCGAGGAGTACATGGAATACGCGAAGAACATCGACAGCATGGCTGCCGATATCTATCGCTACCTGTCCTTCGACCAGATCGCCGAGTACAAGGAAGCCGCTGCAAACGCCAAGATCCCGGTGGTCCAAGCCTAAGGCCCCATCGGTAGACCGGTGATGAGAAAGCCCCGCCTCGTGCGGGGCTTTTTCTTTTCTGCAATCTGCATCACAGGCCTTTCCGCATTCCCATCGGACCGACTTGCAGGCGCCCTCCCAGCAGCTATGTTGCAGATATGAACCCCACGACGGGGGGAGGCCTCCATGAAAATCTGGTTCCTGATCCTCATATGCACCCTTGGCCTGGCAGGCTGCTCCAGCGAGTACCTGATCGCCACGACCGACGGCCAGCTCATCGCCACCGACGAAAAACCCGAACTGGACAGAGACACCGGCATGCTCGAATTCGAGGACCATGAAGGCCGGACCCAGCAGATTCCGCAAAACCAGGTGAAGCAGATCATCGAGCGTTAAGGTAGCTCCGACCTCCAAATCTTCCCCGCCATCGCGGGGATCTCTTTTTTTGTCACTGGCATATCGCTTGCTTCAGCAGCGACAACGAGGCCCGCTGCAACGACGGAGCGGGCTGATGACAATGGCGTCGATTCCGGTCACACCGGATCGACGCCATTTTGCTGATAGGTGGCAATCGACATGACGGACAAGCAGAACACCACGCGCCCGGACAACCTGGCCTGGGTCGCCGGCAGCGACGCACCGGAGAAGTGCGTGCTCAACCTGGGCTTCATGCCCCTGACCGACTCGGCCTCGCTGATAGTCGCCGCCACCCAGGGCTTCGCGCAGCCATACGGCCTGACCCTGGACCTGCAGCGCCAGTCGTCCTGGGCCACCCTGCGCGACAAACTGCTCTCTGGTGAACTGGATGCCGCGCAGGCGCTCTATGGGCAGGTCTATGGCATCGAACTGGGCATCGGTGGCCCCGACGCGGAGATGGCCATCCTCATGGGGCTCTGCCAGAACGGCCAGGCCATCAACCTCTCCGAACCACTCAAGCGCATCGGCGTGACCAGTTCCGAGGCGCTGGCCAATCATGTGCACCATGGCGGTGCGCGCCTGACCTTCGCCCAGACCTTCCCCACCGGCACCCACGCCATGTGGCTGAACTACTGGCTGGCGGCCCAGGGCATCCACCCACTGCGGGACGTGGATACAGTCGTGGTCCCACCCTCGCAAATGGTCGCCCACCTCAAGGCGGCACGTATCGACGGTTTCTGCGCCGGCGGCCCCTGGGGTGCGCTGGCGGTCGACCAGGGCCAGGGCTTCACCCTGGCCACCAGCCAGATGATCTGGCCCGATCACCCGGAAAAGGTCATGGCCGTCACGCGCGAATTCGCCGAGCAATACCCCAACACCGCCCGCGCACTGACCATGGCCGTCCTGGAAGCCAGCCGCTTCATCGATGCCAGCGAGGAGAACCGCCACAGCACGGCCCGGCTCATCAGCGGCAGCGATTACGTGGACGTGCCGCTATCGGCCGTGGAGCCACGCTTCCTCGGGCACTACCAGGACGGCCTCGGCAATGCCTGGGAGGACCAGCACCCGCTGCGCTTCTTCGACGGCGGCCAGGTGAACATGCCCTTCCTCTCCGACGGCATCTGGTTCATGACCCAGTTCCGTCGCTGGGGCCTGCTGCGGGACGACCCGGATTACCTGGCCATCGCCCGGCGCGTGCAACGGCTGGACATCTACCGCGCCGCCGCGGAAGCGCTCGACATCCCGGTCCCCGACCTGATGCGCAGCGCCACCTTGATCGACGGCCGCGTCTGGGACGGCAGCGACCCCGCCGCCTACGCCCGTAGCTTCCCGATCCATTCCCTGGCCGGCCACGCCCGCGCCATCGCCCTGTAGCCGTTGGGGAAGACCGTCGCCATGTTGCGCATCCTGCTGATCAACGACACCGCAAAGAAAGTCGGGCGCCTCAAGACCGCCCTGGTGGAAGCCGGCTTCGAAGTCATCGACGAATCCGGGCTGACCATCGACCTGCCAGCCCGCGTCGAAGCCATCCGCCCGGATGTGGTGCTGATTGATACCGAATCCCCTGGCCGCGATGTGATGGAGCAGGTCGTACTGGTCAGCCGCGACCAGCCCCGCCCCATCGTAATGTTCACTGACGAGCACGACCCCAAGGTCATGCGCCAGGCCATCCAGGCAGGTGTCAGCGCCTACATTGTCGAAGGCATCCAGACCGACCGCCTGCAGCCGATTCTCGATGTCGCCATGGCTCGCTTCGAGGCCGACCAGGCCCTTCGCGCCCAGCTCAACGCCCGCGACCAGCAACTGGCCGAACGCAAGCGCATCGAACTGGCCAAGGGACTGCTGATGAAGATGAAGCACTGTGGCGAAGAAGAGGCCTACACCCTGATGCGCCGCCAGGCGATGAGCCGCCAGCAGAAGCTGATCCAGGTAGCTGAGCAGATCATCGCAATGCACGACATGCTCGGCCCCTGAGGCTGAACTGTACCGCCGGTCGGCACCACTGTTGCACTCGTTTCGGTACGCGCTGGGCATCTGTACGGGCAGCAGTGATCCCGGGTGTATCTGCTGGCCCGCGCGCGGTCCCGCTATGGTAGGAAGCACCGCCTTCTGCCAACGAGATCGCCATGGACCACGAACGCCAACTCCTCGAAGACGCCGACCGCCGCGCCCTCGCCTACGTCGCCGGGATACCGCAGCGCCGTGTATTCCCCGCCCCGGAGGCCATCCAGGCCCTGGACGCACTCGACGGCCCGCTCCCCGAACGGGGACGGCCGGCCGATGAGGTGCTGCGCCAGCTCGACGAGCTCGGTTCCCCCGCCACTACCGCCTCCAACGGCGGGCGCTACTTCGGCTTCGTGATCGGGGCCACCCTGCCAGCCGCGGCAGCCGCCGAACGCCTGGCACTGGCCTGGGACCAGTGCGCGTCCTCCTTCGACAATTCCCCCGCCGCCGATCGCATCGAAAAGGTGGCCGCACGCTGGGTACTGGAAAGCCTTGGACTGCCTGTCGACAGCGCCGTGGGCTTCGGCACCAGCGCCACCGCCTGCAGCCTCGCCTGCCTGTCCGCGGCACGCCGCACGCTGCTGGCACGCAAGGGTTGGGACTTCGACGGCGACGGCCTGATGGGCGCGCCCGAAGTGCGCGTGGTGGTTTCCGCCAGCGTGCACATCACGGTAAAGAAGGCGCTGCGCATCCTCGGCTTCGGCATGAACCGCCTGCTGATCGCGCCCGTCGACGAACACGGCCGCATCGACCCAGCGCGCCTGCCGCCGCTGGACGACATGACGGTACTCTGCCTGCAGGCGGGTGAGGTCAACACGGGAGAATTCGACCCCTTCGCCGAACTGATTCCCCGCGCAAGGGCGGCCGGCTCCTGGGTCCATGTCGACGGCGCCTTCGGCCTCTGGGTCCGCGCTTCGTCCCGGGCGCAGCTAGCCTCCGGGGTCGAGCAGGCCGACAGCTGGACCTGCGACGGCCACAAATGGCTGAACACTCCCTACGACGGCGCCATGGCCATCTGTCGCGATGCCGACGCCCTGGCCACGGCGATGAACAGCGATGCCGCCTATGCCACTGCCTTGCGGGATGCGCAGAAGAACCTGACCCTGGAATTCTCCCGCCGCGCCCGTGGCATTCCAATCTGGGCCGCACTGGCCGCCCTCGGTCGCGACGGCCTGGTCGGCATGATCGACCGCCACCTGCGTCAGGCCGATCACCTCGCCGGGCGCCTACGCGCGGCCGGGTACCAGGTAATCAACCGCGTAGTCCTCAACCAGGTCCTGGTGCGGGCCGACTGCGACGAGGAAACAGTGGCCATCCGCACCGCAGCCCAGGCATCCGGCGAGGTCTGGTTCGGCCCCACCCTGTGGCAAGGCCGACCGGCGTTCCGACTCAGTGTCTCCTCCTGGCGCACCACCGACGCCGATATCGAGCGCCTGGCCGACCTGCTCGCTCGCTTGAAGAGCGGTTCCCGCTGAAGCCCCTCTGGCTGGCGCCTCTCCCACTGACGGAGAGGCGCCGGTAACGCGGAAAAACTTCCCTCGACAAACGGCCCGCCAAGCCCTTATCTTCGCCGCCAGGCCACCGCAGTGGCCGACGTCGCTCGGACGGTTCCGGGCGCTTACGTATCCGAGGAAAGCATGGCTGAACAGCGTTCACCGCGCCGCTTTGCGCGCATCGATCGTCTCCCCCCCTACGTCTTCAACATCACCGCCGAACTCAAGATGGCAGCACGCCGTCGCGGCGAGGACATCATCGACCTCTCCATGGGCAACCCCGACGGCGCCACCCCGCCGCACATCGTGGAAAAGCTCGTGCAGGTCGCCCAGCGTGAAGACACCCACGGATACTCCACTTCCCGCGGTATTCCACGCCTGCGCCGAGCCATCTCGCGCTGGTACAAGGACCGTTACGACGTGGAGATCGATCCTGAAACCGAAGCCATCGTCACCATCGGTTCCAAGGAAGGCCTGGCACACCTGATGCTCGCCACCCTGGACCACGGCGACACCGTGCTCGTGCCCAATCCGAGCTACCCGATCCACATCTACGGTGCGGTGATCGCCGGCGCCCAGGTACGCTCGGTTCCGCTCGTGCCAGGCGTGGACTTCTTCGCCGAGCTGGAACGGGCCATTCGCGAAAGCATTCCGAAGCCGAAGATGATGATCATCGGCTTCCCGTCCAACCCCACCGCCCAGTGCGTGGAACTGGACTTCTTCGAGCGCGTGGTTGCCCTGGCCAAGCAGTACGAGGTCCTGGTGGTCCACGACCTGGCCTACGCCGACATCGTCTACGACGGCTGGAAGGCACCCTCCATCATGCAGGTTCCCGGCGCCAAGGACATTGCGGTGGAGTTCTTCACCCTGTCCAAGAGCTACAACATGGCGGGCTGGCGGATCGGCTTCATGGTCGGCAACCCGGAACTGGTCAGCGCCCTGGCGCGGATCAAGAGCTACCACGACTACGGCACCTTCACCCCGCTGCAGGTAGCCGCGATTGCCGCCCTGGAAGGTGACCAGCAGTGCGTTCTCGACATCGCCGAGCAGTACCGCCAGCGCCGCAACGTGCTGGTGAAGGGGCTGCATGAGATTGGCTGGATGGTGGAGAACCCCAAGGCTTCGATGTACGTCTGGGCCAAGATCCCCGAGCCCTACGCCGCCATGGGTTCCCTGGAGTTCTCCAAGAAACTCCTGGCCGAAGCCAAGGTCTGCGTATCGCCCGGGCTGGGCTTTGGCGACTACGGCGACGACCACGTGCGCTTCGCCCTGATCGAGAACCAGGATCGTATCCGCCAGGCCGTTCGCGGTATCAAGGGCATGTTCCGCGCTGACGGGCTTCTCGGGTCGCCGGCAGCGTCCAAGCCCCGGAAAACCGGCAAGGCGTAACGCCGGATCGCGCCCCCAGGTCACAGGGGGCGCGCTTCCCACTGAACTTCCCCGAAACGCCCGCCTGGCAAGGTTCCCTCGCCTTTTCAAGCGCTTGCAATGCCCCTCCAGTCACTACCGCCCGTCGGCTTTACGATCATTTTTTGAACAAAGTCGGGGGAGGATGACTCTGATGAAAGCCAAAGTTCATCGCGCCACTTCTCGAACCATGGCTGGTCACCGGCGCGCATGTCTATCTAATTCCCCTTGAGTCCGGAGTGATTCCAAATGCACGAGTTTACGTGCAGGTGGTTTCTTTGCCTCAAAATAGGAGGAGTGCTTATGAAGACATGAAAATAACTAGATCTGTTAGTTCAACCTGACCATCACTCAAGGTCCAAAGAGACCAACGAGTAAATACATAAAACACACATCGGTGCCATTCCTGCATCAGCACACCAACTTACTTTGTAAAACAAGAGGTCAACCATGGAGCTGTATCACCTAATTACTTCCCTGTTCAAACAGGAAGCAACCATGGAATTAATGCGCATGGGTGTCGTCTATGCCCACCTGATCGCTTGCTGCGTGGCTATCGGCCTGGTCCTGACCAGCGACATCGCCATGATCAAGCAAATGATCTCCGGCGAAGACGACGCTGCCCATAGCGACAAAACCCATCTTGATACTCTGAAGAAAACTGTACTGCTTGCACTCGCGGCACTCTGGGTTACAGGGATAGGTATTATCCTGATGGATTACTCTGTCAAAGGCGCGGTGTACTTCCTCAACCCCAAGCTCCAGGCCAAGATCCTGGTCGTGACACTGTTGACCGTTAACGGTTTCCTCCTTCACAGCGCTGTACTGCCCGCCATCAAAAAAGCTGGCTCGCTGGTCAGAATGGAAACCAATGCCCGCACCCTCGCGGTGTTCTCGGGCGTCGTCTCCGGAGTTTCCTGGTTCTACGGAGCCATGCTGGGCATCGCTCGTCCGCTCAGCTGGAAATACTCCCTTGGCGAAATCATGTTCGCTTACCCGCTGTTCATCTGCCTTGGCTTCGTCGCGATGACGCTGCTGGTGAAGTGGGCAAGCAACAGAGCTGAAAATCTCACTCCTACTCGAGTGAATCCCGCACTCGCCTCCTGGTAAGAGATAGCTGGGCAGGGATGCCCAGTTTCAAACTGAAGTTCCCATTCAAGTACAAACAAGTAACTTCACCAAATATAAGAACACTTATATAACCGCATTATCCCCTGCAGCTGCCTGACCGGTTCCTCCAGCCAAACAGGGACAAGAGTCCCAATATTTCTCTGCTACGACCCGGAACTTTTTCCCCTCCTGCATGCACGAACTGCTGCCTCCAAGAATTCCAGCAGTAAGGACATACAGTGATCGACCTCAGCACCTGGAACCTGACGGTCCCAGCCACCACCTCCAATACCCTCATCGAAACCGGCCGTCTCAACAACGGCTATGAAAGTCAGTACTTCAGTCGCAACTCCGATGGCAGCATCAGCTTCTGGGTTCCAGTGAATGGTGCTCGTACAGAAGATGCCAGCTATCCCCGCACCGAATTGCGGGAGACCCAGACCGACGGAACCCTCAGCTACTGGTACCACGCCAGCGCCGACAACTACCTCAGCGCGGTGCTCTCGGTGGAGCAGGTACCGAGTCAGGGCAAGATCGTCATCGGCCAGATTCACAGCAAGGACGAAGCCGGGAGCCAGAACGACCCACTGCTGAAGATTCAGTACCACTACCTGCGCGGCAACGGCCGCATCGAAGCGCTGTTGCGCAAGCGCCCCGGCGATACGGAAGTGGAGAACATCCTGCTGGCGGAGAACGTCGACCTCGGCGAGCGATTCGGCTACGACCTGCGCATCACCCCCAGCGGCAGGCTGGGTATCGTCATCACCAGCGATGGCGACGACGGCAACCTCTACCGCGAGCTCAGCGGCTACTGGGGCAAACAGCAGCTCTACTTCAAGGCCGGCGCCTACATCCAGGACAACTACGGTGCCGAGAATGAGGGTGGCCGTGTCACCTTCTACTGGCTGAACAGCCTGCACCGCTGAAATTCAGCCTACGAATGCCAGGCCATCCGCGGCCACGGGCGTAGAATCGGCGCCTTGCCGATTCCACGCCCGAGGTTCCGATGGCCCGCTTGACGCTGAATTTCCCCGAAGACCAGTACTGCTATTCCACGCACCTGACCGTGCGGGTCACCGACATCAACGGGGCCAACCACCTGGGCAACGACTCGATGATCTCGATGATTTCCGAAGCGCGGGCGCGCTTCCTGTTCGAATTCGGCATCAGCGAGACGGCCGAGGACGGCACCGGGATCATCGTCACCGATCTGGCCACCACCTA
This sequence comes from Pseudomonas lalkuanensis, assembly GCF_008807375.1. Classification (NCBI taxonomy): domain Bacteria; kingdom Pseudomonadati; phylum Pseudomonadota; class Gammaproteobacteria; order Pseudomonadales; family Pseudomonadaceae; genus Metapseudomonas; species Metapseudomonas lalkuanensis. The sequence goes on from NZ_CP043311.1 coordinate 3,891,936, forward strand.
CCGCGCCGAGGCCCACGCCCGCGACCAGTTGCTGTTCGAAGTGGGCGTCATGGACTTCAACCGGTACGGCGGCGACATCACCTTCCGCATCACCCGCCCGGCCGACGGCAAGCTGGTGGCCATGGCCAAATCCGGCTTCGTCTTCTTCAACTACCACGCGTCCCGCGTAGTCCCCATGCCAGAGGACTTTCGCCAGACCTTCCCCGGAGTGAACTGGCTGGACTGAGCCAGTACGGCTTCAACTCGGTGCAAACAGAACCCACTCGCCCCGTTTTGATTCAGACAGAAAAATCGAACCCCTCGCAGAAACCGCTCTGAATCGGCACTTCCGGAGATTGGCCCGGCTCTTGCTCTGGGACAGTCAGAGGTAGCCAACGGCGGTTGCCCTACTACACGACAAAGGCGTCGCGTCACTACGCAGAAATGCGGGCAGTGGTGCGGCGCCTTTTTCGTTCCGGCCCCAGTGATGGGGCGGTGGACGGGCCGGGATCCGGACGTTCGCTTGCAGCTCACTCAATCCCGCTGCGGCTGCGGCCGCAGGACGACGCGCCACAAGCGCGACGTTTTACCGGGAGGTGCGACCGCCGTGCCCACGATCATGGCGCGAGCACCTCCCGGCCCCTAACTGCAGATGAGGTGTTCGATGACAACGAGTTTCTGGAAAGCCGGCCACACGCCCACCCTGTTCTCCGCCTTCCTCTATTTCGACCTGAGTTTCATGGTGTGGTACGTCCTCGGCCCGCTCGGGGTGCAGATCGCCAGCGACCTGCAACTCAGCACCCAGCAGCGCGCCATGATGGTCGCCACCCCCATCCTGGCCGGCGCCGTGTTGCGCTTCCTGATGGGCATGCTCGCGGACCGTACCTCGCCCAAGACTGCGGGCCTCATCGGCCAGGTCGTGGTGATCGCCGCGCTCTTCGTCGCCTGGCAGGTCGGCATCCGCACCTATGAGCAGGCGCTGCTCCTCGGCCTGTTCCTCGGTTTCGCCGGTGCATCATTCGCCGTGGCGCTGCCGCTGGCATCCCAGTGGTATCCGCCGCAGCATCAGGGCAAGGCCATGGGCATCGCCGGTGCAGGCAACTCCGGCACCGTGCTGGCGGCCCTCTTCGCTCCCGGCCTGGCTTCACTGTACGGCTGGAACAATGTCTTCGGCCTGGCGCTGATCCCGCTGGTGCTGACCCTGGCGATCTTCTTCCTGGCGGCGCGCAACGCTCCCAACCGCCCGGCACCCAAGGCCCTCGGCGATTACCTGAAAGCCCTGGGCGACCGTGACAGCTGGTGGTTCATGCTGTTCTACAGCGTGACCTTCGGCGGCTTCCTCGGCCTGGCCAGCACCCTGCCCGGCTACTTCCACGACCAGTACGGCCTGGCCCCGGTGACCGCCGGCTACTACACCGCCGCCTGCGTCTTCGCCGGCAGCCTGATGCGTCCGTTGGGTGGCGCCTTCGCCGACCGCATCGGAGGCATTCGCACCCTCCTGGTGGTCTATACGGTCGCCTCGGTGTGCATCGCCGCGGTGGGCTTCCACATCGCCAGTTCCGCAGTCGCCCTGGGCCTGTTCGTGGTCGCCATGCTGAGCCTTGGTGCCGGAAACGGCGCGGTGTTCCAGCTGGTACCCCAGCGCTTCCACAAGGAAATCGGCGTAATGACCGGCCTGATCGGCATGGCCGGCGGCATCGGCGGCTTCTGCCTGACCGCTGGCCTGGGTGCCATCAAGCAGTACACCGGCGACTACCAGCTCGGCCTGTGGCTGTTCGCCAGCCTGGGCGTGGTGGCCTGGTTCGGCCTCTATGGGGTAAAGCAGCGCTGGCGCACCACCTGGGGTTCGGCTGCCGTCACTGCAGCCCGTGTCTGACCCGCTTGACGAATCGGCGCCCAGTGCGGCGCCGAGCCGGACTCGACAAGGAGCGCCTCGCGCTCCTTTGGCCATACAGGACCCAAGCCCGATGACCCTGCACCTCAGCTTCGGCGAAGCCAGCGCCACCGGCCCGCGCGCGGAGAACCAGGACGCCTTGCGGGTGGTCACCCCGGCACCCGCGCTGGCTGCCAGCAAGGGCTACCTGTTCGCCCTGGCCGACGGCGTCAGCCAATGCGCCGACGGTGGCCTGGCTGCCCGCGCCACCTTGCAGGCCCTGGCGCTGGACTACTACTCCACCCCGGAAACCTGGGCTGTAGCCCAATCCCTGGACCGGCTGCTGGTGGCCCACAACCGCTGGCTCCAGGCCAACGGCGGCGGGCAGCCACTGCTCACCACCCTGACCGCCATGGTGCTGCGCGGGCGCCGCTTCACCCTGGCCCATGTGGGCGACTGCCGCGCCTATCGCTGGGACGGCCGGCAGCTGACCCGCCTCAGCGAGGATCACGTCTGGGAACAGCCGGGCATGCAGCACGTGCTGAAGCGCGCTCTCGGTCTGGATCAGCACCTGGTGGTGGACTACCTCGATGGCGAACTCGCGGAGCGCGAGGGGTTCGTGCTGGTCAGCGACGGCGTCTGGGCCGTACTCGGCGACCAGGGCATCCAGCGCATTCTCCAGGATGAACAGGATCTCCCCGCCGCCGCCCAGGCACTGGTCAGCGCCGCACACCTGGCGGGCGGCCAGGACAATGCCAGCGCCCTGCTGGTTCGCGTCGACAACCTGCCCCAAGTGGGTCTGGCCGATACCCTGGCGCAGCTCGATCAATGGCCGCTGCCACCGCGCCTGCAGGAGGGCCACGACTTCGAGGGCTGGCAGGTGGACCGCCTGGTCGCCGAATCCCGCCAGTCCATGGTCTATCGGGTACGCGATGGCCAGGACCGCCGCTGGCTGCTGAAGACCCTGCCCGCCAGCCGCCATGACGAACCGGCCGCCGCCCCGGCCCTGATGCTGGAAGAGTGGTTCCTGCGTCGTGTCGCCGGGCGTCACTTCCCCGAAGTGCATCCGCTGCCCGGGCGCCAGCATCTTTATTACGTGCAGCGCGAGTACGCCGGGCAGACGCTGGCCGAGCACCTGCGCCTCAGCGGCCCCATGGCGCTCCCGGAGTGGCTGGATATCGCCCCGCGCCTGCTCAAGGCGCTGGGCCAGCTGCACCGACGCAACATCCTGCACCGCGACGTCAAACCGGAGAACCTGCTTTGGGGTGATGACGGGGAGTTGCGCCTGCTGGATTTCGGCCTGGCCTATTGCCCCGGCCTGTCCCAGGACGAGGCGCATAGCCTGCCGGGCACCCCCAGCTATATCGCCCCGGAAGCCTTTTGCGGAACGCCACCGTCTCCCCGGCAGGATCTCTACGCCGCGGGCGTCACCCTTTACCACCTGCTTACCGGGCACTATCCCCACGGCGAAGTGGAAGCCTTCCAGCATCCACGATTCGGCACCCCCACACCGCCCAGCCGTTACCGTCCCGACCTGCCCGCCTGGCTCGACGAATGCCTGACGCGCGCGGTCGCTGCCGACCCGAACGAGCGCTACGAGACGATGGAGGAGTGGCTACTGGCGCTGGAACAAGGCGAACGCCGGGCCCTCACCGCGAAACCCAGGCCCTTGCTGGAACGCGAGCCGCTGAAGGTCTGGCGCGTACTGGCTCTGTTGTCCCTGCTACTCAATCTGGTGCTGCTGGTCACTCTCCTGCGCGGCTGACGCACCAGTTCAGCGCATTCCGCTCCAGGAGGGTGCGGAGCGACCCATGAGTCACAGCCCGGGACCGCACAACCCGAGACTTGCAGGGGTTGGCACGGCACCTGCAAAGGCCATTTCGACAATCTACAAAAAGCGCCCGCCTCAACGACGAGACGGCACTTTCCCGGTCGAACGGGACTTGGACAAAGGCGTCCTGCTGGCAACAGCGGGACGCCTTTTTTGTTTGCTCGACGTTTATGCAGGAGTGCCCTGGCATGAAGACATCCAAGCTGGTGGTGATCGGAAACGGCATGGCCGGAGTGCGTACCCTCGAAGAGCTGCTGAAACTCGCGCCGGCGCAATACCAGATCACGGTTTTCGGCGCCGAACCCCACCCGAACTACAACCGCACCCTGCTCTCCCCGGTGCTGGCCGGCGAACACTCCTTCGAGGAGATCATCCTCAACGACCTGGCGTGGTACGCGGATAACGGCATCGAACTCCTGCTGGGCCGCAAGGTGGTGAAGATCGATCGCCCGCGCCGCCAGGTGATAGCCGAAGATGGCACCTGCGCCGACTACGACCGACTGGTGATCGCCACCGGTTCCACGCCGAGCCGCCTGTCCATCCCTGGCAATCGACTGCAAGGCGTGATCGGCTACCGCGATATCGCCGGCGCGCGCGCCATGATCGAAACGGCCCGCACCCACAGCCATGCCGTGGTGATAGGAGGCGGTCTGCTCGGCCTGGAAGCGGCCAACGGCCTCAAGCAACGCGGCATGGACGTGACCGTGGTGCACCTGCCCGACTGGCTGCTGGAGAAGCAACTCGACCAGTCGGCCGGCGACAAGCTGCTGCGCGCATTGCAGGCCCGGGGCATTCGTTTCCGCCTGGGCACGGCCACTGAAGAGTTGATCGACAATGGCAATGGCCAGGTATGTGCGGTGCAGCTGGCAGGCGGCGAGATCATCACCGCCGACCTGGTGGTGATGGCGGCCGGCATCACGCCCAATACCGAACTCGCCGAAACGGCAGGCCTGCCCTGCAACCATGGCATCCTGGTCGACGACACGCTGCAGACCTACGACCCGCGCATCTATGCCATCGGCGAATGCGCCAACCACCGCGGGGTTTCCTATGGACTGGTAGCGCCGCTGATGGAACAGGCCAAGGTCTGCGCCAATCACCTGGCAATGCTCGGTTTCGCCCGCTACCAGGGGGCGCGCATGGGCACTCGACTCAAGATCGCCGGTATCGAGATGTTCTGCGCTGGCGACCTCCCCCATGCCACTCACGCAGCCGAGGGCCACGAGGCGTGCCCCTTGCATGACTGGCAGATAGAACTGGCTTCCAACGACGTGCTCGCCTGGACCTGAATCAATTATGGAGCGCGATGCGCCCGGGAGATCTCCAATGAACGGCAAAGTCTGGCTGGTAGGCGCGGGCCCTGGTGACCCCGAACTCCTCACCCTGAAGGCAGTGAAGGCCTTGAATCAGGCGGATGTGGTGATGATCGACGACCTGGTCAATCCAGCCGTGCTGGAGCACTCCCCGACCGCCCGGGTCGTCCGCGTCGGCAAGCGTGGCGGCTGTCGCTCGACCCCCCAGGAATTCATCCATCGCCTGATGCTGCGCTATGCCCGCCAGGGCAAGTGCGTGGTGCGATTGAAAGGCGGCGACCCGTGCATCTTCGGTCGCGGTGGCGAAGAGGCCGAGTGGCTGGCCGAGCGCGGCATCGAGAGTGAGCTGGTCAATGGCATCACCGCAGGCCTGGCAGGGGCCACCAACTGCGGTGTCCCCCTCACCCTGCGCGGCATCAGCCGTGGCGTGACCCTGGTCACCGCCCACACCCAGGACGACAGCAGCCTCAACTGGGGCGCCCTGGCGCAATCGGGCACCACACTGGTGGTCTACATGGGTGTCGCGAAGCTGGCGGATATCCGGGAAGGCCTGCTGGCCGGCGGCATGACCGGCGCCATGCCCGTGGCGATGATCGAGAACGCTTCCCTGCCCCAGCAACGGGAATGCCGCAGCACCCTCGCCCGCATGCAGGCCGACGCCAGGGCGTTCGAACTCAAGAGCCCGGCCATCCTGGTCATAGGTGAAGTCGCCGCAGCCGAAGCGATCCTCCCGATGGCGCAAAGCGCCTGAGTCTCTCTTCGCTCCTGCGAAGTAGTGCTTGCCCGGCGCTGCCGGGCTTTTTTATGGGCGGGGGCTCAGGAGCGAATTCATTCGCAATACGGGGTCACGGGCCGCTCGCGGCACTTTGTGAATGAATTCGCGCCCGCAGAAAGACGGCTGTGCCGGTACCAGACAGCGGCGCTCGACATCGCCGTCTTCTTCCGGCACTTTTCTCCGGGCAAAGAAAAACCCGGCCGAGGCCGGGTTTTTCCTGCGGCTCAAACCAATTACTTGGCCTGGGCTTCTACTTCGGCTTCTACGCGGCGGTTAACAGCGCGGCCTTCAGCAGTGGCGTTGTCAGCAACCGGGCGGGTTTCGCCGTAGCCAACAGCGTTGACGCGCTCGCCACCAACACCGTACTGGTTGACCAGAACTTCACGAACGGCGTTTGCACGGCGCTCGGACAGCTTCTGGTTGTAGGCGTCGGTACCAACGGAGTCGGTGTGACCTTCAACGGTGGTGGTGGTAGCCGGGTACTGGTTCATGAAGTCAGCCAGGTTCTTGATGTCGCCGTAGCTTTCTTCTTTCACCTTGGACTTGTCGAAGTCGAACTTCACGTCCAGCTCAACGCGTACGACTTCGGCAACAGCCGGGCAGCCATCGGCATCAACGGTAACGTTGGCCGGGGTGTCCGGGCACTTGTCGACGTTGTCGCAAACGCCATCGTTGTCGCTGTCGGCGCACACTTCAGCAACCGGAGCCGGAGCCGGCTCGGCCTGCTTGGTGGAACCGCCGAAGTTCACGCCAACACCTACGCCAGCCATCCACTCGGCTTCCTGGGCGTCCAGGTTGTACATGCCGTCCAGGCTAGCCTTGGCGAAGAAGTTCTCGGTGAAGTAGTACTTCAGACCGGTACCAACGTTGGCGAAGGTGCTGTGGTCACGACCGGTACGCGGCGGGATGTTGCTGATGTTCTGATGGGCGAAGCCGGCAGAAACGTACGGACGCAGGCCAACACCCGGGGTGCCGAAGTGGTAAATGGCGTCCAGAGAGGCCAGGTTGCCCTTGATGTCCTTGTGGCCATCGGTACCGAAGGAGTCTTCGGAGGTCATGTCGTGGTATTCGCCGTACGACAGAGCCAGGGAGACGTCGTCGGTCAGGTAGTAGCCTACCGAGCCGCCGTACAGGTTGCCGTTCTCGAGATCGCGAGAACTGTCGGTGAAGTAACGCTTACCGAAAGCTTCCACCTCAACTGCGCCTTGGCCCTGAGCCAGCGCGTTCAGCGAAAAGGCGGCAACAAGAGAGCCAACGGCTACGCCTAAGGTGTTTTTCAGTTTCATCCGTAAATCCCCATCTTGGTGGTCAGTAAGTTGTCGAACAATCTCCGGACAACTTGGGCGGCAATTCTAGCAGAACACGCCGGCCCATAAGAGATAATTTTTCCCGAACTAAGTTTCAGCGAGTCCGGAAAATTTTTCGCGAAGGCGATCGAGCGCACGCTTGTAGCGCATTTTTGTAGCGCTCAAGCCCATATGCATAATGTCTGCAATCTCCTGGAACTCAAGCTCTGCGACAAAACGTAGCACCAGAATTTCCCTGTCAATGGGGTTGACATGTACGAGCCATCGCTCCAGACCGCCGCGCTCCTCGACCTTGGGGGCTTTCTCGTCGGAGGCTTCTTCAAGAGGATCCAGACTCAGCGCGTCAAGTAAACGTCGCTTTCGGCGCTCTTTCCGATATTGGGTAATGCACTCGTTGTACGTGATGCTATATAGCCATGTCTTGAACTTCGACTTGCCTTCGAAGTTCTTCAACCCATAAAGCACCTTCAGCATCACTTCCTGGCAGACATCATCTGCGTCGCGGTCGTTGCCTAAATAGCGGGCACAGACGTTGAACAAGGTGCGCTGATAGCGCCGCATCAATTCTTCATAGGCGCGAGTGACATGGAACAGCTCGACATGCGCACGCTCCACGAGCTCTTCATCGGAGAGCTCGCGTGGGTCATAGCGCAAGGAAAGCGATTGGGGCTTGTTCAAAACGGGTCGGGCCGACAGTCAGGTCAAAAGCCGCCGGGGGCGCGGGGTTCGCGCACCCTGTCTGGCGGCATACATTAGCAGGGAAAAGCCGTCGTGTTAGCGGCTGGTTACCCGTTGATCGAGCAAAGTACGATTCGACACCGATACCAGCTCACCCTCTTCGGTAAGCAGCAGGGTTTTCACCGTACCGATTTCCTCGATCTGCCCTTCGACATCACCGACCTTGACTTGTTGCCCGACCTGATAGAGCTCACGCACGTAGATGCCGGCGAGGATCTGCCCGGCGATTTCGCGACTGCCAAGACCCAACGCCAGCGCCGCCGCCAGACCGATGGAAATCAGCACGATGGCGATGACGTTGTTCAGCAGGTCGGTCTTGACCTCCAGTTGGCCGATGGCAACGGAGATACTGATGATGATGACCAGCCCCTGGGCGATGCGGCCCAGCCCGTGGGCGTATTCCAGGCCAACACCTTCGGCCGCGCCGCGCACCAGGCCGCTGACCAGTTGCGCCAGCAGGACGCCAGCCAGCAGCACGAGCGCCGCCCCCAGCACCTTGGGCAGGTAGAGGGCGAGCACGTCGAGGGTAGCCGAAACGCGGTCCAGACCAAGCGATTCGGCTGCGGAGACCAGGAAGATCAGCAACACGAACCAGTAGACGATCTTGCCGATCAGGGTGGAAACCGGCACCTGGATGCCAGCGCGGGCCAGCATCTTGGTCAGGCCGGTACCGGCCATCAGGCGATCCAGTCCCACCTTGGCCAGCAGCTTGGACAGCAGGGTATCCAGCAGCTTGGCCACCACGAAGCCCAGCAGTACCACCACCAGCGCGCCGAACAGGCGCGGGATGAAGCCCGCCACCGGTGTCCACACCGAGGTCATGGCGTTAACAAGTCCTTGGGTCCAGGGGTCGAATTCCATGTTCAATCAGCCTTATCTGCAGAACGGACAGAAGCATTGCGGCGCGAAACGGGCGCCAGATGGGGCGAGCCATTGTTGAGGGCGATCATCATCGCCTCGAGCCAGTGGCCCATGAGGCTGAACAGATCCCCGGCGCCCACCTGACGATTGGCGGTCTTGAGCACGCGGCCCAGGGTTGCGTCGTCGTCGTGGTCGGAGTGCGGAGACGCCTTGAGCAGGTCCCGCAGGGATTCTTCGAAGGGATCGTGCATGCGCACCTCACGTGGATATGTCGGCTAGACGTGGCTGGAGCGGGTCGGGTCACATCAGAGCCAGCGAAGCCGACGGAACAGCCATAACTGGAAACCCGCGATTCCGAGGATCAGCAGGCAGGCCAGGATGAAGCCGTAAGGCGTGTCATCTCCTGGAATACCGCGCACGTTCATGCCCAGCAGGCCTGTGATGAAACTCAGCGGCAGGAAGAAACCCGTCGTGATGCCGAGCAGGTACATGGTGCGGCTGGTGCGCTCGCCCTGTCGGCGACTCTCGCTTTCCAGCACCAGGCCGATGCGCTCGCGGATCAGCTCCAGCTCTTCCAGGTAACGGGTCAATCGGTTGTTCAGTTCGTTCCAGTAATCGCTGTCGTCTTCGACGAACCAGGGCATCCGGCTGCGCGCCAGTTGCCCGTAGATGTCCCGCTGGGGTGCGAGGAAACGCTTGAGTCCCGCTGCCCGCCGGCGGATCTGCAACATCAGGTCGTGGTCCGGGCGGAAGCGCTCGTTGTTGTCGAGATGCTCTTCCTGTTCGTCGATCTTCTCCGACAACTCGGCCACCAGCGAATCGATCTTGTCAGTCAGGTGCTCGGCCAGATACAGCATCACCTCGGACGCCACCTTCGGGCCGGTGCCCCTGGCCCACTGCTCGATCAGCTCATCGGTGGCGTGCAATGGCCGCAGGCGCAGAGAGAGGATGCGCTGCGACGAGGCGAAGATGCGCACCGAGACCATGTCCTCCGGCACCGCCCCCGGATTCAGGTTCACGCCACGCAGGAACAGCAGAAGTTCATCACCAGGCTGGACCAGCATGCGTGGCCGCGTGCTTTCCTCCAGCAGCAGGTCGCAGGTGAACTCGGACAATCCGCTCTGCTCACGCAGCCAGCGTCGCGCCAACGGGTGGCTGCGATCCCAGTGCAGCCAGACGCTCTGCTCCGGCCTCAACTGCAGATCGGCCAGCGCCTCGCGGGAGATCGGCTCGGCCCCGCCCTGCCCGTCCAGCACGAAGGCATGTACCAGCCCCCACTGGGCGTTCTGTTCCTCGAACATTCAGTCTCCTTGGAAGAAAAAGCCCGGCTTTCGCCGGGCTCGCTGGGTCAGGCCGGCATTTCCAGGGGTTTTGGCGAAATGATGATGCCGTTGTTGTCGGCATAGACGAACTCACCGGGACGGAAGGTGACGCCGCCGAAGGTGACGGCCACGTTCAGGTCGCCGATGCCGCGCTTGTCGGTCTTCATCGGGTGGCTGGCCAGCGCCTGGACGCCCAGGTCGGTCTGGGCGATCACATCGACGTCACGGATGCAGCCATAGACCACGATGCCTTCCCAACCGTTCTTCGCAGCCTTTTCGGCCAGCATGTCGCCCAGCAGGGCCCGGCGCAGGGAACCGCCGCCATCCACTACCAGCACCTTGCCCTTGCCCGGCAGGTCGACCTGCTCCTTGACCAGGGAGTTGTCCTCGAAGCACTTGATGGTGACGATCTCGCCGCCGAAGGAATCGCGGCCGCCGAAGTTGCTGAACATCGGCTCGACGACCTGGACCAGGTCCGGATAGGCATCGCACAGATCAGGGGTAACGTATTGCATGGACATCTCCTTGATAGCAGTTACAGATCGAGACCGATGCGGTCGCCGTCACAGGTCAGCGGCAGGCGCTGCAACGGAGGGCAAGGTGCATTGCGCGGACGGCCATTGGCCAGGTCGAAGGCAATGCCGTGCCTGGAACAACGCAGCATCCCCTGTTCGAGAGTGCCGGTGTGCAGGGGCGCCCCTGGTGTGGGCAGCGATTTTCCATGAGGATCGGCCGCTGATCAACGACGATCAGCAATAGATGCCGCCCTTGCACCTGAAAGGCACCGCGATAGCCGCCCTGCAGGTTGATCAGTCGTTCCAGCGCTACGAACATGGAGCCTCCAGCGCTCCGCGGTTCCCGCCATCTTTAGCACAGCCTCCCGCCTGCCGAAACCGGAACACGCCGGCGGGCAGCAAGCTAGAGCGCCAGTGCCTCGGCCGCTTGCGCCGCGCCCGGCAGGGCCTGGTGCTTCAGCCAATGGGCCACCAGGGGCCATACCTCTCGCTCGGCTGCCTTGCTCACCAGCATCTCGATGTGGCCGAAGTCTTCGCTGAACCCTTCATCTTTCGCCAGCCTCAGGAAGTGACGACAGTCCTCGGGCACCTGCTCCACCAGCTTGCGGCAAGCCCAGACCGGGTCCTGCAGGTCGCCTGCGGCAGCGACCGCAAGTACCGGCACGCGCACATCCGCCAGACCAGCCCACCAATCCCGCTCGGCATCGCCAAAGCGGCCGAACAGGCCGTGCCAGCGCATGCTCTCCAGGGCAAGGCCGATCGGTTCATCTTCCGGCCCGCGCTTCAGCCACGAGCCAGAAAGCACGCCGAAGCGCTTGAGCAGCAGGCGGCCTCCCCACGCCACCGGAGGCATCTTCAGCGGCCAGTAGACACGGCTGACCTGGCTACCGAAGAGCGCGGCGGATGCCACGTCCTCCTCACCCAGGTAATGCCCGCCCAGGGCCGCAGCCAGGGTCGTACCGCCCAGGGAATGTCCAACCCAGTGTGGCGCCTGGCCAGCCTGCTCGCGAACGAAGGCGGCGATGGCCGGCAGGTCGTATCGGGCGTAATCCGCCACCCGGTTGCGGCGGTAGTGCTGATTGCGCGGCGACAGGCCGTGCCCGCGCATCTCTGCGATCCACAGGTCGAAGCCGGCACGCGCCAGATACGGGCCGAGCCCCAGGCCCTTGGGCGAGTACCAGAAACGGCGATTGGAAAAGCTGCCGTGCACGAGGATCACCGGCACGCCACGGGCACCTTCGTGGCCGAAGCGGCCAAGACGGGTGAGGACCAGTTCGACACTGGGGTCGGGACTGTTGCCGGGTTTCAGGCGATAGACGTCTTCGGTCAGGTCGCCACGGAGTTCCGCGCTGATCAGCGCCACGGGAAAGAGTTCGCTACTGCTTTGCATGTTTGCTGCTTGCACAAAAAAGGGCGGGTTCTGGAACCCGCCCTTTTCGTTTTGGCCAACGAAGGATCAGGCCTGACCTTCCGCCAGGAAGAACCAGGTGTCCAGTACGGAGTCGGGGTTCAGCGAGACGCTCTCGATGCCCTGCTCCATCAGCCACTTGGCCAGATCCGGGTGGTCGGACGGGCCCTGGCCGCAGATGCCGATGTACTTGCCGGCCTTGTTGCAGGCGGCGATGGCGTTGGCCAGCAGCTTCTTCACAGCCGGGTTACGTTCGTCGAACAGGTGGGCGACGATGCCGGAGTCGCGGTCCAGGCCCAGGGTCAGCTGGGTGAGGTCGTTGGAGCCGATGGAGAAGCCATCGAAGAACTCCAGGAACTCCTCGGCCAGCAGGGCGTTGGACGGCAGTTCGCACATCATGATGACCTTCAGGCCGTTCTCGCCGCGCTTCAGGCCGTTACTGGCCAGCAGCTCGACCACCTGGCTCGCTTCGCCCAGGGTACGCACGAAGGGAACCATGATTTCGACGTTGGTCAGGCCCATCTCGTTGCGCACTTTCTTCAGCGCGCGGCATTCCAGCTCGAAGCAGTCACGGAAGGACTCGCTGATGTAGCGGGAAGCGCCACGGAAGCCGAGCATCGGGTTCTCTTCTTCCGGTTCATAGAGCTTGCCGCCGATCAGGTTGGCGTATTCGTTGGACTTGAAGTCCGACAGGCGCACGATGACTTTCTTCGGCCAGAAAGCCGCAGCGAGGGTGCTGATACCTTCCACCAGCTTCTCGACATAGAAGCCGACCGGATCGTCGTAACCGGCGATGCGCTTCTCGACGCTTTCCTTGATCTCCGCCGGCAGGCTGGCGAAGTTCAGCAGCGCCTTCGGGTGTACGCCGATCATGCGGTTGATGATGAATTCCAGACGCGCCAGGCCCACGCCCTCGTTGGGCAGCTGGGCGAAGTCGAAGGCGCGGTCCGGGTTGCCGACGTTCATCATGATCTTGAACGGCAGGTCGGGCATGGCGTCGACCGAGTTGGTGCGGATATCGAAGCCCAGCTGGCCTTCGAAGATGAAACCGGTGTCGCCTTCGGCGCAGGAAACGGTCACACCCTGACCATCCTGCAGTACCTGGGTGGCGTTGCCGCAACCCACGACTGCCGGGATACCCAGTTCACGGGCGATGATCGCCGCGTGGCAGGTACGACCGCCGCGGTTGGTGACGATGGCGCTGGCGCGCTTCATCACGGGCTCCCAGTCCGGGTCGGTCATGTCGGAGACCAGCACGTCGCCCGGCTGGACCTTGTCCATCTCGGATACGTCGTGGATCACGCGAACCGGGCCGGCGCCAATGCGCTGGCCGATGGCACGGCCTTCCACCAGGACCTTGCCCTTTTCCTTCAGCAGGTAGCGCTCCATCACGGTAGCGCTGGCACGGCTCTTAACGGTTTCCGGGCGGGCCTGCACGATGTACAGCTTGCCGTCGTCACCGTCCTTGGCCCACTCGATATCCATCGGGCGGCCGTAGTGTTTCTCGATGATCAGCGCCTGCTTGGCCAGTTCGGCCACTTCAGCGTCGGAGAGGGCGAAACGGGCGCGGTCGGCACGGTCAACGTCGACGGTCTTCACCGACTTGCCAGCCTTGGCTTCCTCGCCATAGACCATCTTGATCGCCTTGCTGCCCAGGTTGCGGCGCAGGATGGCGGGGCGACCCGCTTCCAGGGTTGCCTTGTGCACGTAGAACTCGTCGGGGTTCACGGCGCCCTGCACGACGGTTTCGCCGAGGCCATAGGCGGCGGTGATGAACACCACATCACGGAAGCCGGATTCGGTATCCAGGGTGAACATCACACCGGCGGTACCGGTTTCCGAACGGACCATGCGCTGCACGCCAGCGGACAGGGCGACCAGCTTGTGGTCGAAGCCCTGGTGCACGCGGTAGGCGATGGCACGGTCGTTGAACAGGGAGGCGAAGACTTCCTTGGCAGCGCGGATCACGTTGTCCACGCCACGGATGTTCAGGAAGGTTTCCTGCTGGCCGGCGAAGGACGCGTCGGGCAGGTCTTCGGCGGTGGCGGAGGAACGCACGGCCACGGCCAGGTTGTCATTGCCCTTGGCCAGTTCGGCAAAGGCGCTGCGAATTTCGGCGTCCAGACGGGCGGGGAACTCGGCGTCCATCACCCACTGGCGGATTTCGGCGCCGGTCTTGGCGAGGGCATTGACGTCATCCACATCGAGCCTGTCGAGGGCGGCATGGATACGATCGTTCAGGCCGCTCTGCTCAAGGAAGTCACGGTAGGCCTGGGCGGTAGTGGCGAAACCACCGGGAACGGAAACACCGGCGCCAGCCAGATTGCTGATCATCTCGCCCAGGGATGCGTTCTTGCCCCCCACATGCTCAACATCATGGACGCCGAGCTTATCGAGGGAAACTACGTACTCTACCAAGGTGATCTCTCCACTAATTGTTGGAAAAGCTCATGCGGAACCACTCCGCAGCGTTCTGGCCTTGGGCCAGAAAAATACGTCACAATGCCGACCGGCTCGGGCCTGGCGAAAAACGCGGCCTATCATAGCCAAGAATCGTTCCTGACTTAAGGCCTTTGGCGCAAATGAAACGAACCGCTTTCTTCATCTCCGATGGTACCGGTATCACTGCGGAAACCCTTGGCCAGAGCCTCCTGGCGCAGTTCGAGACCATCGCTTTCCACAAGCTCACGCGCCCCTATATAGACAGCGTCGAGAAAGCGCGCGCCATGGTACAGCAAATCAACAGGGCTGCGGAGGCGGACGGCGTCCGCCCGATCATCTTCGACACCATCGTGAACCAGGAGATCCGCGACATCCTGGCGACGTCCAATGGCTTCATGATCGACATCTTCTCCACATTCCTTTCTCCACTGGAACAGGAACTTACTTCGCACTCTTCCTACTCCGTCGGCAAATCCCACTCCATCGGTCACCACACCAACTACATGGAGCGGATCGAGGCGGTCAACTTCGCCCTAGACAACGACGACGGCGCCCGTACCCACTACTACGACAAGGCCGACCTGATCCTGGTGGGCGTGTCCCGCTGCGGCAAGACGCCGACCTGTCTGTATATGGCAATGCAATACGGAATTCGTGCCGCAAACTATCCGTTGACCGAGGAAGACATGGAGCGGCTGCAGCTTCCCGCCGCCCTCAAGAAGTACAAGGACAAGCTGTTCGGCCTGACCATCGACCCCGATCGTCTCACCGCCATCCGCAACGAGCGCAAGCCCAACAGCCGTTACGCGAGCTTCGCCCAGTGCGAGTTCGAAGTGCGCGAGGTAGAGACCCTGTTCCGTCGCGAGAACATCAACTTCATCAACTCCACGCATTTCTCGGTGGAGGAAATCTCCGCCAAGATCCTGGTGGAAAAAGGCGTCGAGCGCCGGCTCAAGTAAGCCCGACACCCAAAGAAAAAGCCCGCCTCGGCGGGCTTTTTCATGCCTGGGAACCAGCGACCCCGGTCTTGTACGAGAAGTCGTCGAGCGAAGGTCAGGCGAGGCAAAATTGGGTGAGGAAGCGGAGTTAACGACTGTTAATGAGCATTACTCGCTCCGCTCACCCTTCGGGCCGCGCTGAAGCGCGCTAGCCGCAAGCGGCTTTCCGAACCGATTTTTAACGAAGCATCACCGAGCGCAGGCAGTTTTCGTACATGACCTAGAAGGAATCGCCCGGCACCCGCACCCAGCCTTCCATCAGCACACGGGAGCTGCGGCTCATGATGGCCTTGGTGACCGTCCACTCGCCGTCCACCTGCTTCGCCTCTGCGCCCACGCGCAAGGTGCCGGAGGGATGACCGAAACGCACGGCGCTACGCTCGCCACCACCGGCGGCAAGGTTCACCAGGGTGCCCGGAATGGCAGCGGCGGTGCCGATAGCCACAGCAGCAGTGCCCATCATCGCGTGGTGCAGCTTGCCCATGGACAGCGCGCGCACCAGCAGGTCGATTTCGCCGGCCTGCACTTCCTTGCCACTGGAGGTGCGGTAGTTCCTTGCCGGGGCGACGAAGGCGATCTTCGGCGTGTGCTGGCGGGTCGCGGCTTCCCCGGGGGTCTTGATCAGGCCCATGCGCAGGGCGCCGGCGACGCGGATCTTCTCGAAACGTGCCAGCTGCTCCGGATCGCCATTGATGGCTTCGCGCAGCTCGGTGCCGGTGTAACCGATGTCCTCGGCGTTGACGAACACGGTCGGGATGCCGGCGCTGATCATGGTCGCCTTGAAGGTGCCGACACCGGGCACTTCCAGGTCGTCCACGAGGTTGCCGGTGGGGAACATCGAGCCTCCCTCCTCCCCATCGTCGGACGGATCGAGGAACTCCAGCACGATTTCCGCGGCCGGGAAGGTCACGCCGTCGAGCTCGAAGTCGCCGGTTTCCTGTACCTGGCCATTGGTGACCGGCACATGGGCGATGATGGTTTTCTGGATATTGGCCTGCCAGATGCGCACCACGCAGGTGCCGTTCTCCGGAATGCGTTCCGGATCGACCAACCCGGCATGCAGCGCGAAGGAACCGGCTGCGGTGGACAGGTTGCCGCAGTTGCCGCTCCAGTCGACGAAGGCCTTGTCGATGGAAATCTGGCCGTAGAGGTAATCCACGTCGTGGCCGGGCTGGCTGCTCTTCGACAGGATCACGCACTTGCTGGTGCTGGAGGTGGCGCCGCCCATGCCGTCGATATGCGCGGAGTACGGGTCCGGACTGCCGATCACGCGCATGAACAGCTTGTCGCGCGCTTCGCCAGGCACCTGGCAGCGCTCGGGCAGGTCTTGCAGGCGGAAGAACACGCCCTTGCTGGTACCACCACGGATGTAGGTGGCGGGGATTCTGACTTGGGGTACGTGGGCCATGAATATTGTCCTGAAAGGCTTTGAATGCCCTTCTCCCCCAGGGAGAAGGTGCCCGAAGGGCGGATGAGGGAAGGCAGGCGCCATCCCTCACCCCAACCTTCTCCCAGAGGGAGAAGGCGCTGTCGCGTGCCTTAGCCGACCGCTTTTTCCGAGGAGGCTTCGAGGAAGTCCTGGGCGAAGCGCTGCAGCACACCGCCAGCCTCGTAGATGGACACCTCTTCGGCGGTATCCAGGCGACAGGTCACCGGAACCTTGAGGGCTTCGCCGTTGGTACGGCGGATCACCAGGGTCAGGTCGGCGCGCGGCTTGCGCTCGCCGATCACGTCGAAGGTCTCGGTGCCGTCGATGCCGAGGGTCTTGCGGGTGGTACCCGGCTTGAACTCCAGCGGCAGCACGCCCATGCCGATCAGGTTGGTGCGGTGGATACGCTCGAAGCCCTCGGCGACGATGGATTCGACACCCGCCAGGCGCACGCCCTTGGCCGCCCAGTCACGGGACGAACCCTGACCGTAGTCGGCACCGGCGATGATGATCAACGGCTGCTTGCGATCCATGTAGGTCTCGATGGCTTCCCACATGCGCATCACCTTGCCTTCCGGCTCGACGCGGGCCAGGGACCCCTTCTTCACCTCGCCGTCGACCACGGCCATTTCGTTCACCAACTGCGGGTTGGCGAAGGTGGCGCGCTGGGCGGTCAGGTGATCGCCGCGGTGGGTCGCGTAGGAGTTGAAGTCCTCCTCCGGCAGACCCATTTTCGCCAGGTACTCGCCAGCCGCCGAATCCGCCAGGATGGCGTTGGACGGCGACAGGTGGTCGGTGGTGATGTTGTCCGGCAGTACTGCCAGCGGACGCATGCCCTTGAGGGTACGCTCGCCGGCCAGGGCGCCTTCCCAGTACGGCGGGCGACGGATGTAGGTGCTCATCGGGCGCCAGTCGTACAGCGGACTCTCGGCTTCCTTCACCGCACCCAGATCGAACATCGGGATGTAGATCTGCTTGAACTGCTCGGGCTTCACCGAGGCGGCGACAATGGCGTCGATCTCCTCGTCGCTCGGCCACAGGTCCTTCAGGGTGATGGGATTGCCCGCCTGGTCATGGCCCAGCACGTCCTGCTCGATGTCGAAGCGCACGGTACCGGCGATGGCGTAGGCCACCACCAGCGGCGGCGAGGCGAGGAAGGCCTGCTTGGCGTACGGGTGGATACGGCCGTCGAAGTTGCGGTTACCCGACAGCACGGCGGTGGCGTAGAGGTCACGGTCGATGATTTCCTGCTGGATCACAGGATCGAGCGCGCCGGACATGCCGTTACAGGTGGTGCACGCGTAGGCGACGATGCCGAAGCCGAGCTTTTCCAGTTCCGGCAGCAGGCCGGCTTCTTCCAGGTACAGCTTGGCGACCTTCGAGCCCGGCGCGAAAGAGGTCTTCACCCAGGGCTTGCGCACCAGGCCCAGCTCGTTGGCCTTCTTCGCCACCAGACCGGCAGCCACGACGTTGCGCGGGTTGGAGGTGTTGGTGCAGCTGGTGATGGCGGCGATGATCACCGCGCCATCCGGCATCAGGCCGTCGGCCTCTTCAGCCTTGCCGGCTTCGAGCTTGGCTTCGTCGGCAATGCCGCGCTCGGCCAGCGCGGAAGTCGGCAGGCGACGATGCGGGTTGGACGGGCCCGCCATGTTGCGCGCCACGGTGGACAGGTCGAACTGCAGCACTCGCTCGTACTCGGCGGTGACCAGTGCATCGCCCCACAGACCGGTGGTCTTGGCGTAGTTCTCGACCAGCGCCACCTGCTCCGGCTCGCGACCGGTGAGCGTGAGGTATTCGATCGTCTGCCTGTCGATGTAGAACATCGCCGCAGTGGCGCCGTACTCCGGGCACATGTTGGAGATGGTGGCGCGGTCGCCGATGGACAGGCTGTCGGCCCCTTCGCCGAAGAACTCGACGTAGGCACCCACCACCTTCTCCTTGCGCAGGAACTCGGTCAGGGCCAGGACGATATCGGTCGCGGTGATGCCGGGCTGGCGCTTGCCGGTCAGCTTGACGCCGACGATGTCGGGCAGGCGCATCATCGAGGCGCGGCCGAGCATCACGGTTTCCGCTTCCAGGCCGCCTACACCGATGGCGATCACGCCCAGGGCATCCACGTGCGGGGTGTGGCTGTCGGTACCGACGCAGGTGTCGGGGAAGGCCACGCCACCACGCGCCTGGATCACCGGGCTCATTTTCTCCAGGTTGATCTGGTGCATGATGCCGTTGCCGGCCGGGATCACGTCGACGTTCTTGAACGCAGTCTTGGTCCACTCGATGAAGTGGAAGCGGTCCTCGTTGCGGCGCTCTTCAACGGCACGGTTCTTTTCGAACGCGTCCGGGTCGAAACCACCGAACTCGACGGCCAGCGAGTGGTCGACGATCAGTTGGGTCGGCACCACCGGGTTGACCTTGGACGGGTCACCGCCCTGCTCGGCGATGGCGTCGCGCAGGCCGGCCAGGTCCACCAGGGCGGTCTGGCCGAGGATGTCGTGGCAGACCACGCGGGCCGGGTACCAGGGGAAGTCCAGGTCACGCTTGCGTTCGATCAGCTGCTTGAGCGAATCGGTCAGCATGGCCGGATCGCAGCGACGCACCAGTTGTTCGGCCAGCACGCGGGAGGTGTACGGCAGCCTGGCGTAGGCGCCGGGGGCGATGGCATCCACCGCCTCGCGGGCATCGAAGTAGTCGAGCGCCGTGCCCGGCAGGCTCTTGCGGTATTGGCTATTCATGCTGTTCATGATTAGGGACGATCCTTCAGAGGCACGAACTTCAGGTCTTCCGGGCCAACGTAGTTGGCGCTCGGGCGAATGATCTTGCCGTCGATGCGCTGCTCGATGACGTGGGAGGACCAGCCGGAGGTACGGGCGATCACGAACAGCGGGGTGAACATGGCGGTGGGAACACCCATCATGTGGTAGCTCACGGCGCTGAACCAATCGAGGTTGGGGAACATCTTCTTGATTTCCCACATGGTCGACTCAAGGCGCTCGGCGATGTCGAACATCTTGGTGTTCTTCTGCTCTTCGGAGAGCTCGCGAGCCACTTCCTTGATCACCTTGTTGCGCGGGTCGGACACGGTGTAGACCGGGTGGCCGAAACCGATCACCACTTCCTTCTTCTCGACGCGGGCGCGGATGTCGGCTTCCGCCTCGTCCGGATTGTCGTAGCGCTTCTGGATCTCGAAGGCCACTTCGTTGGCGCCGCCGTGCTTCGGCCCACGCAGCGCGCCGATGGCGCCGGTGATGCAGGAGTACATGTCGGAACCGGTGCCGGCGATCACGCGGGCGGTGAAAGTCGACGCGTTGAATTCGTGCTCGGCGTACAGGATCAGCGAGGTGTGCATGGCGCGGACCCACGACTCACGCGGCTTCTCGCCGTGCAGCAGATGCAGGAAATGACCACCGATGGAGTCGTCGTCGGTCTCGACGTCGATGCGCTTGCCGTTGTGGCTGAAGTGGTACCAGTAGAGCAGCGCGGAGCCGAGGGAAGCCATCAGCTTGTCGGCGATGTCGCGGGCGCCCGGATGGTTGTGGTCATCCTTCTCCGGGGACAGGCAGCCCAGCACGGAAACGGCGGTGCGCATCACGTCCATCGGGTGGGCGGACGGCGGCAGCTGCTCCAGGGCGGCCTTGACGCCGGCCGGCAGGCCACGCAGCGCCTTCAGCTTGGCCTTGTAGCCCGCCAGTTCGGCGACGTTCGGCAGCTTGCCGTGCACCAGCAGGTGGGCGATTTCCTCGAATTCGCAGGAGGTGGCGAAGTCGAGAATGTCATAGCCGCGGTAGTGCAGGTCGTTACCGGTGCGGCCAACGGTGCACAGAGCGGTGTTGCCGGCGGCGGTGCCACTCAGGGCCACGGACTTCTTCGGTTTGAAGGCGGTGGTGTTTTCGGTAGCGCTCATCGCGTGATTCTCCTCATTTCAATCCGGTTGCTTCGGTCTTGTTCTTACGCCGGCCGCCCCTCTGGAGAGCGGCCTGCGTCCGGTCATTTCTTGGCGGCGAACAGCGCGTCGAGCTTCTGCTCGAAGGCGTGGTAGCCAATGCGGTCATACAGTTCCGCACGGGTTTGCATCAGGTCGATGACTTCCTTCTGGTGGCCATCGCGGCGGATCGCGGTGTAGACAGCCTCGGCAGCCTTGTTGGCGGCGCGGAAGGCCGACAGCGGATAGAGCTGGATGGCTACACCGACCGAAGCCAGTTCGTCGCGCGAGAACAGCGGGGTTGCGCCGAACTCGGTGATGTTGGCCAGCACCGGCACGCCCAGCGCATCGACGAAGCGCTTGTAGGTCGGCAGGTCGTAGGCGGCTTCGGCGAAGATGGCGTCGGCGCCGGCTTCGACGTAGCGCAGGCAGCGCTCGATGGCGGCATCCACACCTTCAGCCTGGATGGCGTCGGTACGGGCGATCAGGAAGAAGGCCGGATCGGTCTTGGCATCGGCAGCCGCCTTGACGCGGTCGACCATCTCCTCGGTGGAGACGATCTCCTTGCCCGGACGATGGCCGCAGCGCTTGGCGCCGACCTGGTCTTCGATGTGAGCTGCAGCGGCCCCGGCCTTGATCAGGCTCTTGACGGTGCGCTCGATGTTGAAGGCGCTGGGGCCGAAGCCGGTGTCGATGTCCACCAGCAGCGGCAGATCGCACACATCAGTGATGCGGCGTACGTCGGTGAGCACGTCGTCCAGGGTGTTGATGCCCAGGTCCGGCAGGCCCAGCGAGCCGGCGGCGACACCGCCACCGGACAGGTAGATGGCCTTGAAGCCGGCACGCTTGGCCAGCAGCGCGTGGTTGGCGTTGATCGCGCCGATGACCTGCAGCGGACGTTCCTCGGCAATGGCGTCGCGGAAGCGCTGGCCGGCAGTTTTCTGAGTCATGACTCACCTCGTGTTTTGGACGGGTTGGCGAGCGCTTCCTGGTAGTGGCGCTCGATATTGCGCTTGGAGGCACCGATGTGACGGCGCATCAGCAACTCGGCCAGCTCGCCGTCTCGGTCGGCGATGGCATCGAGAATCCGGTGGTGTTCGTTGAAGGCCTGGCGCGGCCGGTTCGGAACGGTGGAGAACTGCAGGCGGTACATACGCACCAGCTGGTACAGCTCGCCGCAGAGCATCTTGGTCAGGGTCTGGTTGCCACTGCCCTGGATGATCCGGTAGTGGAAATCGAAGTCGCCTTCCTGCTGGTAGTAGCCACGGCCGGCCTGGAAGGCCTCGTCGCGCTCGTGGGTATCCAGCACCAGGCGCAACTCGTCGATCTCGGCCTGGCTCATGCGCTCGGCGGCCAGTCGACAGGCCATGCCTTCGAGGGATTCACGAATTTCGTAGAGCTCGATCAGCTCGGCATGGTTGAGGGATACGACCCGCGCGCCGACGTGGGGCACGCGCACCAGCAGGCGTTGCCCTTCCAGGCGATGGATGGCCTCGCGCAATGGGCCACGGCTGATGCCGTAGGTGCGCGCCAGCTCGGGCTCGGAAATCTTGCTGCCGGGGGCAATGTCACCACGCACGATGGCCGTCTGGATGCGACGGAAGACGCTTTCGGCCAGGGTTTCCGAGTCCAGCTGTTCGGTGACGGGGCTTTCAGGGGTGTCCAGCATGATTGTCGACACATTCTTGTTTGGTGGCGCAAAACTACTGCCATATAAGCAGGCATGTCAAACACCATTCGATCAATTGTCGACAATCCGTCTAATTCCAAAAATTTCACCTACCGCGTCACGCTCCGCTTACCTGCGTCATAAGCGTCTGTCGCGCCGGAAAATCCGCGTGTTAGAATGCGCGCCGCCAGCGCCAGTCTGGGCGCCAATGACTTGCCTGCTAGACTCCCAGACCAGGCGCCGCAGCCAAGATGGCCGTGGGCCGGGCTCCTGGACCGATGACCGCGTTACGCTCAAAGGACTTATGACACTCAAGCCCTTCGCCCCGATTGCCTGCCTGCTCGCCCTCCCCGGCCTTGGCTTCGCCACCGAGAAGACCGTCTACGGTCTCAACGAATACGCCAAGCTGAAGGACCTCGATCTGGAAGTCGCAGCCAAGCTCGACACCGGCGCCAAGACCGCTTCCCTCAGTGCCCGCGACATCAAGCGCTTCAAGAAGGATGGCGAAGCCTGGGTCCGTTTCTATCTCGCCATCGACGACGCTCACGAACACCCGATCGAGCGCCCGCTGGCGCGGATCAGCAAGATCAAACGCCGCGCCGGGGACTACAACCCCGATGAAGGCAAGACCTACACCGCACGCCCGGTCATCGAACTGGAGGTGTGCATGGGCAAGGCCCTGCGACAGATCGAAGTGAACCTCACCGACCGCAGTGCTTTCCAATATCCGCTTCTGATCGGTTCCGAGGCGCTCAAGCGCTTCGATGCACTGGTCGACCCGAGCCTTAAATACGCTGCCGGCAAACCCGGCTGTGCCACCGACGCAAACTCTGACGAGTAACCCACATGCGCTCTCTTACCCTGCATCTGAAAGTCCTGATCACCCTGTTGGTGAGCCTGGGCGTTCTGATAACGGCCTACCAGATCTTCATCCAGGGCATCCCGATCACCGAGGATGCGACCGACGACCTCTGGAACATCGACGCCAAAGTCGAGTTCCAGGCGAATCCGCGCGACCCGGTCAAGGTCCAGATGTTCGTTCCGCCGCTGAACCGGGACTACGTCAGCCTCAACGAGAGCTTCATCTCCAACAACTACGGGGTGAGCATCAATCGCGTGGATGGCAACCGCAAGGTGACCTGGTCCGCGCGGCGCGCCAGTGGCAACCAGACCCTCTACTACCGCCTGGTGCTGACCAAGCGCTATAGCGGCGAGAAGCCCAAGGACAAGGGGCCGATCTTCCGCGACAGCATCGCGGTGGAGGGCCCCGAGAAGATCGCCGCCGAAGCCCTGCTGGCCCCCATCCGCCAGCACTCGGCCGACGTCGAGACCTTCATCAGCGAGACCATCAAGCGGGTGAACAACCTGAACGATGACAACGTCAAGCTGCTGCTGGCCGGCGACACCAGCACCCCGAACAAGGCCAAGGCCATCGAGCTGCTGCTGTCCATCGCCCACGTACCGATGGAGCGCGTGCACACCATTCGCCTGATGAGCGAGCAGGCCCAGACTCCCGAGCTCTGGCTGCGCAGCTTCAATGGCGAGAACTGGCTGTACTTCAACCCGGATACCGGCGAGCAGGGCCTGCCCAGCGACCGCCTGATCTGGTGGACCGGTGACGACAACCTGATCAGCGTCGACGGCGGCAAGAAGGTCCAGGTGACCTTCAGCATGAACAACAGCGAGATGAACGCCATTCGACTGGCCAAGCTGACCGACGAAAACACCGACGCCGACTTCCTCGAGTACTCGCTCTACGGCCTGCCGCTGCAGACCCAGCAGACCTACCAGATCATGATCATGATCCCGATCGGCGTGCTGGTGATCCTGATCCTGCGCAACCTAGGCGGCCTGCAGACCCTGGGTACCTTCACCCCGGTGCTGATCGCCCTCGCCTTCCGCGAAACCCAGCTGGGCTTCGGCATCGTGCTGTTCACCATCATCACCGCACTCGGCCTGTCGCTGCGCTCGTACCTCGAGCACCTGAAGTTGCAGATGTTGCCGCGACTATCGGTGGTGCTGACCTTCGTGGTGGTGCTGATCGCAGTCATCAGCCTGCTGAGCCACAAGCTCGGCCTAGAGCGCGGCCTGTCCGTGGCCCTGTTCCCGATGGTGATCCTGACCATGACCATCGAACGCCTCTCCATCACCTGGGAAGAGCGCGGCGGCGGCCATGCCTTCAAGGTGGCCATCGGCACCCTGGTCGCGGCCACCCTGGCGCACCTGCTGATGACCGTGCCGGAGCTGACCTACTTCATCTTCACCTTCCCGGCGGTACTGCTGATCATGGTGGGCTTCATGCTGGCGATGGGTCGCTACCGCGGCTACCGCCTGACCGAGCTCTTCCGCTTCAAAGCCTTCCTGAAGGACTGAGCCATGTTCGGCCTGCTCAAGACGTGGAAAGCCCTCGAAGCCAAAGGCATCATGGGCATCAATCGGCGAAACGCGGACTACGTGCTGAAGTACAACAAACGGCACCTGTACCCGATCGTCGACGACAAGATCATCACCAAGCAGCGCGCCATCGAGGCGGGAATCCACGTACCCGAGATGTACGGGATCATCTCCACCGAGAAGGAAATCGAAAAGCTCAACGACATCATCGGCGAGCGTAACGACTTCGTGATCAAGCCGGCGCAAGGCGCCGGCGGCGACGGCATCCTGGTGATCGCCGACCGCTTCGAAGGCCGCTACAAGACGGTGTCCGGCAAAATCATCAGCCACGAGGAAATCGAGCACCAGATTTCCTCGATCCTCACCGGGCTCTACTCCCTCGGCGGACACCGCGACCGCGCGCTGATCGAGTACCGCGTGACGCCGGACCAGATCTTCAAGAGCATCAGCTACGAAGGCGTGCCGGACATCCGCATCATCGTGCTGATGGGCTACCCGGTGATGGCGATGCTGCGCCTGCCGACCCGCCAGTCCAACGGCAAGGCCAACCTCCACCAGGGCGCCATCGGCGTCGGCGTGGACCTGGCCACCGGTGTCACCCTGCGCGGTACCTGGCTGAACAACAAGATCGCCAAGCACCCGGACACCACCAACGCGGTAGACGGCGTGCAACTGCCGAACTGGGACGGCTTCATGAAGCTGGCCGCCGGTTGCTACGAGCTGTGCGGCCTGGGCTACATCGGTGTCGACATGGTGCTGGACCAGGACAAGGGCCCGCTGATCCTCGAGCTCAACGCCCGCCCCGGCCTGAACATCCAGATCGCCAACGACTGCGGCCTGACCCACCGCGCCCACGCCGTCGAGGCTCGCCTCGAAGAGCTGAAGGCCAAGGGCATCCAGGAAACCCCGGAAGAACGCGTGCGGGTATCCCAGGAGCTGTTCGGCCATGTGCGGCCGGCAGAGATCTGATCCACCGCGCCAACGAAAAAGCCCGGCCAAGTGCCGGGCTTTTCATTGCCCGTCGACCAGTCGCCCCCCGGGCCGCACGGACTTCCGCCCCAAAAGAAAGGGGCCTTCCGGCCCCTTTTTCATCCCCCGTCGACCTCAGTCGTTGCTGGGCTTGTTGATGGCGTGCAGCACGTACTGCGGCAGCGCGAAGGCGCCTACGTGGATTTCCGGGTTGTAGTAGCGGGTCACGATGCCGCTGCCGGCGTAGCGCTGACGCAGGGTATCCAGCGGCAGCTTGCGCATATCCGGATCGGTGGCGCCCCAGGCGAAGGTCATGGAGCCGCCGATGTAGGTCGGTACAGCCGCCTGGTAGAAGTGCCAGTCGGCGAACAGGCTGTCCATGCGGCTGGCAGTGGTCTGCACTTCGCCAAGCTGCATGAAGGGCGTGCCGTTCTGGGTCACCAGCACACCGCCATCGTTCAGGCAGCGGCGGCAGGCCTGGTAGAAGTTCTCGGAGAACAGCACCTCGCCCGGACCGATGGGATCGGTGGAGTCGGAGATGATCACGTCGAACTTCTCCTCGGTGGTGGCGACAAAGCGCATGCCGTCGTCGATCACCAGGTTCAGGCGCGGGTCTTCGTAAGCGCCCCTGGAGTGGTTCGGCAGGAATTCCTTGCACATCTCGACGACGGTGCCGTCGATCTCGACCATGGTGATGCGCTCGATATCGCGGTGTTTGCGCACTTCACGCAGCATGCCGCCGTCGCCGCCGCCGATGATCAGCACGCTCTTCACCGCGCCATGGGCGAGGATCGGCACGTGGGTCAGCATCTCGTGATAGATGAACTCGTCCGCCTCGGTGGTCTGGATCACGCCATCCAGCGCCATCACACGGCCCATGCGCGCGTTCTCGAAGATCACCAGGTGCTGGTGCTCGGTGCGCACTTCGTGCAGCAGCTTGTCCATGCGGAAGCGCTGGCCGTATCCGTCGTAGAGAGTTTCCTGGTAATCGCTCATGGGTTGTCTCCCCTGCTGGCTGTATTCGCGGACGGTGCACCGCCCCATGAAAAGGCGCGCATTCTACGATGGCTTCGATGACAGGTCGAACCGCAGCGGGCGAATTTGAAAGTCAGTTTTGCAGAGACGACACGGCGCCAGGAGGATATCGTCGCACCATGACCACAAACGCTCCCTCGACTGATTCCCGCGAGCCCATGCGCCTTGATTACTTCGAGCCCTGGAGCTGGAAGCAGTTCCAGCAACATTTCGCACTGCGGCGCCTGCCCGGTGTCGAGCACCTGACCGGCGACAGCTACTGCCGCAGCTTCCGCCTCGGCGAGCGCACCGGCTGGTTTCGCCTGCGGCCATCGCACGGCGCCCTGGAGCTCGAACTGAGCCCGGCGGCCAGCGACCTCGCCCCTCGCCTGGCGCCGCGCATCCGGCAAATGTTCGACCTGGACAGCGACCCCGCCACCATCGCGCGACACCTCGGACGCGACCCACTGCTGCAGGGGCTGCTGGCACGCTATCCAGGCCTGCGCCTGCCGGCGGCCTTCGACCCGTTCGAGCAAGGCGTGCGCACCATCATCGGCCAGCAGGTGACGGTAAAGGCCGCGGTGACCATTGCCGGACGCCTGGTGGAGCGGCTGGGCGACCCGCTGGAAGACGCCGAAGGCGACGGTCCGCAACGGCTCTTCCCCACGCCCCAGGCCATCGCCGACGATCCGCTGCCCGGCATCGGCATGCCAGGCAAACGTGTCGACACCTTGCGCCGCTTCGCCCAGGCGGTCGCGGACGGAAGCCTGGAACTGAGCCTGGCGGCAGGCGTCGAAGCCCTGATCGAACGTCTCTGCGCCCTGCCCGGCATCGGCCGCTGGACCGCCGAATACATCGCCCTGCGCGCCTTCGGCCAGCCGGACGCCTTCCCCGCCGCAGACCTCGGCCTGCTCAAGTCGCCGCTCTGGGGGCCGGACGGCATCAGCGCCCGGGAACTGACCAGCCGCGCCGAACAGTGGCGGCCATGGCGCGCCTATGCCGCCGTCTATCTCTGGCAGAGCTACGCCGAGGACAACTGACATGTACTTCCGCTTTCACGACAGCCCCACAGGCTCCCTGCTGCTCGCGGGCGACGATGCTGGCCTTCAAATGCTCTACATGGACACCGAGCGACGCGGATACCCGAATGCCGACTGGCAGCCGGCCAGCCGCCAGTTCGACGAAGTCTGCCGGCAACTGGACCGCTACTTCGAAGGCCGCCTGAAGCGCTTCGACCTGTCTCTCGCGCCCCACGGCACGCCCTTCCAGCAAAGGGTCTGGCAAGCCCTGCTGGAGATTCCCTACGGGCACACCACCAGCTACAGCGAACTGGCCAAACGCATCGGCAATCCGAAGTCGGTGCGGGCGGTGGGCACGGCCAATGGTGCCAACCCCATTTCCATCATCATTCCCTGCCATCGGGTGATCGGCCGCGACGGTAGCCTGACCGGCTATGCGGGCGGTCTGGCGCGCAAGGCGCTGCTGCTGAAGCTGGAAGGCGTGAAGCTGCAGCCGGAGCAGGACCAGTTGTTGCTGATCTGAGTCAGGGCTGACGGATGCGCGCCAGCACCTTCGGCGGCTCGGCCAGCGGCAGCGCGATGATCAGCCCTTCTCCGTTCTTCGGCGCCACCCCGGTCAGCGCCTTGATGTTCACCTGGTGGCTGACCATCACCACGGGCCGGTCCTTGGGCACCTTGTCGATGGCCTTGCGCAGCTCCACCGTCTGCGCCGCCTGGCTTTCCGGATCGCTGAAAAAGGAGTCCAGCGCCGACAAGGTCTCCACGGCCCCCAATCCCATCTCCTGGGCAGTGTCCTGGGCACGGCACCAGTTGCTGGTATAGAGGCGCGGCTGCTCCACCTTGCGCCGCACCAGCAGCTTGCCCCAGCGCCGCGCTTCCTGGCGGCCCCTGTCGCTGAGATTGCGCTGGGTGCTGCAATCGCCCAGGCGGAACCCTTCCGGATCACCAGTGCCCGGGGCTGTGGTATGGCGCAGCAGGAGGAAGGCCTTGCCTTCGCGCAGGGCCTGCCAGGCCGACTTCTGGTCGGCGACCACTGGCAATGCCAGCAGCGCAATGAGCGTCAGGATGACGATGCGGGTCATGGCCGGGTCGCCAATGGCGGAACCCGGCCACGGGCGATCCCGAACAGGCCTGGATCAGGACAAGCCGCGACGACGCAGAGGCAGGAACCCATGGGGGACGCTCCCGGATGGATGCAGTCACCCCAAGGATAGATCGACCGACGGCGGCCTACCTCGCGTCCCGTCAGACGATTTCAGACGGTTTCAGACACGCGCCAGATCGATAACCGCGAAGCTGGCCACGGTCTCGTGACCTTCCAGCACGCCGCCCTCACGAGCCAGGCCAATGGTCTGCATGCCCGCATCGAGTGCAGCGTCCAGCTCCTGGACCACATCGGACAGGAAGAGGATCTGCTCGGCCGGCAGGCCGATGGCGGCGGCGATCTGCCGGTACGATGCCGCCTCGCGCTTGGGACCACTGGTGGTATCGAAGTAGCCGGAAAACAGCGGGGTCAGATCGCCTGCTTCGGAGCAGCCGAAAATCAGCTTCTGCGCCTGGATCGAGCCGGAGGAATAGACATAGAGGTCGTAGCCCTCCTGTTTCCAGCGGCGCAGCGCCTCCACTGCATCCGGGTAGACATGGCCCTTGAGCTGGCCGGCGCGGTAGCCCTGCTCCCAGACCATCCCCTGCAGTGCTTTCAGCGGCGTAGCCTTGCGGTCTTCGGCGATCCAGCCCAGGAGAATCTCCACCACCCGCTCGAGACTGGCTCCGGCTTCGCCGCTTTCCGCGCGCACCGCGTCGATCTGCAGCGCCACCGCAGGTTCATCGGCGCGGGCCAGGACGAACTCAGGCAGGTGGCGTGCAGCGAAGGGGAAGAGCACGTCGAAGACGAAGCTCACCGCGCTGGTGGTGCCTTCGATGTCGGTGAGGATGGCCTTGATGGGCATTGGGAAACTCCAGGTGAATCGAATGTTGCCATCGCAGGGGCCCGCTTGCCGGCGAAACCACAACACTTCGCGAGCAAGCGGGTTCCTACGGAGGCTGGGATCAGTCTTCCAGCTGCGGGAAGCGCTTGGCGATCTCGTCGCCGGTGAACTGGGCGACCCAGCCTTCCGGGTTGTTGAACAGGCGGATGGCCACGAAATGCGGATGCTCGCCCATGTCGAACCAGTGGCGGGTGCCGGCCGGCACGGAGATCAGGTCGTTCTTCTCGCAGAGAACCGCGTAGACGTAGTCGTCGATATGCAGGGTGAACAGGCCACGGCCGGCAACGAAGAAGCGCACTTCGTCCTCGCCATGGCGGTGCTCGTCGAGGAACTTGGCGCGCAGTTCGGCCTTCTGCGGGTGGTCGCTGTTCAGGCTGACCACGTCGACGGTCACGTAGCCCTGCTCACGCATCAGCCGGTCGATCTGCGGGCGGTAGGCGGTGATCACCTCATCCTGGCTGGCACCCGGGGCGATGGGGGCCGAAGCCTCCCAGCGCTCGAAGCGCACACCAACGGACGCCAGGGTGGAGGCGATGTCGTCCAGGTGGGTCAGGACCTTGTTCGGCAGGTCGGGGCTGGATTCATGGTAGACGGTCAGGCTGCTCATCTGGGTACTCCTTGCGGGCCTCCTCCCGGTTTTGCAGGCGGGTCGGAGGCGCCGTTGTCAGTCAGGCACCTTCGTGGGAAGGAAGCATCAGCGTCGGGTGATCGAGAGGGTCTTCAGCTCGCACTCGAAGAGGAATTCGAAGGCCTCGACCTGACGCAGGACATCGCTCATGCGCGGCCCCCAAGTATAGAGGCCGTGACCACGGATCAGGTATCCGACGCAGTCCGGATGCTCGTCAAGCCAGGGTTGCACCTGGCTGGCCAGGCGGGCGATGTCCTGGTCGTTGTCGAAGATCGGCACCAACACCTGGGACTCGTGGGTGGTGATGCCGCTGAAGGCCTTCTGCAGTTCGTAGTCGGCGAACACCAGGGAATCGGCCAGGGTCAGCCGCGACAGCACGGTGGCGTTCACCGAGTGCGTGTGCAGCACCGCGCCGATCTCCGGCTTCCAGCGGTAGAGCTGGGTGTGCAGCAGGGTTTCCGCCGAAGGCTTCTTGCCCGGCTCCAGGCTGTTGCCGTCCATGTCGGTGGCCAGCACGTCATCCGGGCCGAGCTGGCCCTTGTGCTTGCCGGATACGGTCAGCAGCGCCTCATTGGCAGAGATCCGCGTCGAATAGTTGCTGCTGGTGGCCGGCGACCAGCCGCGGCCGTACAGGAAGCGGCCTGCGTCGATGATTTCCTGGGCGAGTTGTTGGCGATTCATGCCCGCTCCTCCTGCAATCGGGTGGCAATGATAACGGCTGCGGCAAGTGCCGCGAGACTGGCGATGACGTAGGTCCAGAGCGGCCCTAGGCTGCTCCAGGCGTAGCCCGAGTAAAGCGCGCCGAGGGCGCCGCCGGTGCCGGCCAGGGCCGCGTAGAGCGCCTGCCCCTGACCTTGCTGGCGCGCCCCGAACCGACGCTGCACGAAATGGATGGCGGCTGCGTGAAAGCTGCCGAATGTGGCGGCGTGCAGCACCTGGGCGAACAGCAGGACCGGCAACTGGTCGGCGAAATTGCCCAGCAGCAGCCAGCGCAGCGCAGCGATCAGGAAGCTGGCCAGCAGCACCACTCGCACCGAATAACGCGCGAGGATGCGCGCCATCACGATGAATAACAGCACTTCAGCCACCACGCCAAGGGCCCAGAGCTGGCCGATCAGGCTGCGCGAATAACCGAGCGACTCCAGGTAGATGGTCTGGAAGCTGTAGTAGGGCCCGTGGGACAGTTGCATCAACCCGACACCCATATAGAAGGCCCGCACACCCGGCTGGCGCAACTGGGCAAGGAAACCGCCCTGCCCGGCCGCGCCCGGCCGGGCCTGGGGCGTCGCGTTGGGCACCCAGAAGCTGCTGAGGACGATGCCGCTCATGATGAACACCAGCGCCCAGGGATAGAGGTCCAGGCTGAACAGCTCGAACAGCTTGCCCAGGCCGATCACCGTGAGGATGAAGCCGATGGAGCCCCACAGCCGTACCTGGCTGTAGCGCGCCGCCTGCTCCCGCAAGTGCGCCAGGGTAATCACCTCGAACTGCGGCAGCACCGCATGCCAGAAGAAGGCATGCAGCGCCATGATCAGCGCCAGCCAGGCATAGCTGTGGCTGACGAAGATCAGCGAGAAGGTCAGCAGGGTGCAGAAGGCGCCGAAGCGGACGATATCCAGGCGCCGGCCACTGCGGTCTCCCAGCCAGCCCCAGAGATTGGGCGCCACGCAACGCATCAGCATGGGGATGGCCAGCAGCTCGCCGATGCGCGCACTGGCGAAGCCCAGGTGCGCGAAGTACAGGCCCAGGAAGGGCGCCGTAGCGCCCAGCAGGGAAAAGTAGAAGAGATAGAAACTGGACAGCCGCCAATAGGGCAGCGCGTTCGCGCCGCCCGTCACAGCTGGCCGAGCACCGGCGTTTCCACCCGCACATCGGCATTCTGCGCGCGGTGGCGCAGCAGGTGGTCCATCAGCACGATGGCCATCATGGCTTCGGCGATCGGGGTGGCGCGAATGCCCACGCAGGGGTCATGGCGGCCCTTGGTGATCACCTCCACCGGGTTGCCGTGAATGTCGATGGAACGGCCGGGGGTGGTGATGCTGGAAGTGGGCTTGAGCGCCAGGTTGGCGACGATCGGCTGGCCCGAGGAGATGCCACCGAGGATGCCGCCGGCGTTGTTGCTGAGGAAGCCTTCCGGCGTAAGCTCGTCGCGGTGCTGGGTACCGCGCTGGGAGACGCTGTCGAAGCCCGCGCCGATTTCCACGCCCTTCACCGCGTTGATGCTCATCAGCGCATGGGCAAGTTCGGCATCCAGGCGGTCGAAGATCGGCTCGCCCAGGCCCGGCGGCACGCCTTCGGCGACCACGGTGATCCTGGCGCCCACCGAATCCTGGTCGCGACGCAGCTGGTCCATGTAGGCCTCCAGCTCCGGCACCTTGTCCGGGTCGGGACTGAAGAAAGCGTTCTGCTCCACCGAATCCCAGGTCTTGAAGGGGATCTCGATGGGGCCGAGCTGGCTCATGTAGCCGCGCACGGTGATGCCCTGGGTGGCCAGGAACTTCTTGGCGATGGCGCCGGCGGCCACGCGCATGGCGGTTTCCCGCGCCGAGGAACGGCCGCCGCCACGGTAGTCGCGAATGCCGTACTTGTGGTGGTAGGTGTAGTCGGCGTGGGCCGGGCGGAACAGATCCTTGATCGCCGAGTAGTCCTTGGACTTCTGGTCGGTGTTGCGGATCAGCAGGCCGATGGCGCAACCAGTGGTCTTGCCTTCGAAGACGCCGGAGAGGATTTCCACCTCGTCGGCTTCCTGGCGCTGGGTGGTGTGGCGGCTGGTGCCCGGTTTGCGGCGGTCGAGGTCACGCTGCAGGTCCTCAAGGGACAGCTCCAACCCCGGCGGGCAGCCGTCGACTATGGCGACCAGCGCCGGACCATGGCTTTCGCCAGCGGTGGTGACGGTGAACAGCTTGCCGTAGGTGTTGCCGGACATGCACAGTGCTCCGCAGAAATGGGCCTCGATTCGAAGGTCGAGCAGTATACCCGCGGTGCCTGGCCAGTTCACCCCTCGGACCTTGTGCCAGCACGTCCGTCCAACCCGCCACTCCAGACACCGACTCCGACCCGATGCTGCGACTATTCCTGCTATTTCTCCCCCTGCTCGCCGGCCTGGCCCAGGCCGCCCCCCAGAGCGTGCTGCAACGCCCCGTCGAACTGGACACCGGCAACGGCATCCTGCGCGGCACCCTGCTGCGGCCGAAGACCGACCAGCCCGTCCCAGTGGCACTGATCATCGCCGGCTCCGGCCCCACCGACCGCGACGGCAACAACCCCATCGGCGGCCGCAACGACAGCCTGAAGAAGCTCGCCCAATTGCTGGCGCGCAATGGCATTGCCAGCCTGCGCTACGACAAGCGCGGCATCGCCGCCAGTCGCGATGCAGGAACCGACGAACGCCAGCTGAGCATCGAGCTTTACACCCGGGATGCTGCAGCCTGGGGCCAATCCCTGAAGCGGGACCCGCGCTTCTCGCAGCTCATCCTCATCGGCCACAGCGAAGGCGCACTGATCGCCAGCCTGGCGGCGGATGCGGCCGGCGCCGATGCGCTGATCAGCATTTCCGGCAGCGCCCGCCCCATCGACCAGTTGTTGCGTGACCAGTTGCAGAGCCGACTGCCACCGCGCTTGCTGACCCAGAGCGAAGCAGTGCTTACCAGCCTGCGTGCGGGCCAGCAGGTGGCCAACGTACCCCAGGCACTGGAGGCGCTGTTCCGCCCCAGCGTGCAGCCCTACCTGATCTCCCTGTTCCGCCAGGACCCGGCACAGGCGTTTGGCCGGTTGCGGATTCCGGCGCTGATCCTGCAGGGCAGCAGCGATATCCAGGTCAGCGTGAGCGATGCCGAGCAGCTCAAGGCCGTCCGCCCCGACGCCGAGCTGGTAATCGTCGAAGGCATGAACCACATGTTGCGCATCGTGCCCATGGACGTGGAGCAGCAACTGGCGTCCTATCGCAATCCGCAACTGCCCCTGGCTCAGGAACTGGGCAAACACATCCTGGCGTTCATCAAGGGGCTGCCCGACTCCAGAAATGCGGGAATCGGCCGATAAGACGAAAGGTTCTGTAGGAAATCTGGCCCAATACGGGAAACAGCGTACAGAATCCGGACTGGCGTACCAGATACGTCGTCACAGGCTCCTACAAGGTACTTCCCAATGACCGAAAGCCCAGCCGAACAGCAGAGTGCCGAAGAGGCCGCGCCCCAGCCCCATCCCTGGGCCGAGCTGGTTGCCGAACACTTCGACCTCCTGCGCCTCGCGCCCTTGCCTATTGACCGCCATACCGGGGCTCGGCCGCTGCGTTTTGTCGAACTGGGCCGCGTGGAGCGCCACAACAACGAGCTGAGCATGCTGCGCCTGAGCATCGGCCTGCCCGGGCAGAAAGTGCGCAAGGAACAGAACCTGCTGGAGGTCTGGGCCGACCATCGCAGCAAGGAAGTCCGCTTCGGTCCGGACAACGGCCTGCACCTGGAACCCCAGAACCGCGGCCTGGGTCGCTTCCTGCTGGCCCAGGGTGTCGCCTGGGCCAGGCAACGCTGGGCGCACTATCGGGTAGAAGGTGGCGCCCTCCCCGCCAGGGACGCCCTGGACAACGAAGTCCGCCTGCGCCGCGACCACGTGCTCAAGGCGCAAGGTTTCGAAGTCACCTACCTGGACAACGTTCAGCTGAAGGCCAGCTACGGCGCCGGCCGGGTCAGCGAACTGCACGGTGACTGGCACCGCGAGAAGGTGCAGATCCTGGGGTTGCAGGAAGCCGCCGCCATGCTCGAACAAGCCGACCAGAACCTGCAGCGGCAGGACGTGGAGATTCGCAAACTGGAAGAGCGCATCGCCATCTACAAGCGCGAAGACGGCGGCCTGCGTTTCACCATCGCCTGCCTGGTGGCCTTCGCGGTATTCCAGGCCGGCCTGTTGATCTGGATTACTACCCGCTGACCCGACGGGTCAGGGATTCAGGCGCGAGCGGAACAGCGCCTGGTGCTCACGGCACTGGTTGGCGCTGAGCATGAACACGCCGTGCCCACCGTGCTCGAAGTCCAGCCAGAGGAAGTCCACTTCCGGATAGAGCGCTTCCACGTGAACCTGGCTGTTCCCCACTTCCACGATCAGCAGGCCCTTCTCAGTGAGATGGTCCGCCGCTTCGGCCAGCATCCGCCGCACCAGGTCGAGGCCGTCGTTGCCGCAAGCCAGGCCCAGTTCGGGTTCGTGGTGGTACTCCACCGGCATGTCGGCGAAGTCTTCCGCATCCACGTAGGGAGGGTTGGACACGATGAGATCGAAGCGCTGTCCCGGCAGGCCGTCGAAGCCGTCGCCCTGCACCGTGTAGACGCGGTCTTCCAGGCCGTGGCGCTCGATGTTCAGGTTGGCCACTTCCAGGGCGTCGAAGGACAGGTCACCAAGCACCACCTCGGCGTTGGGGAAAACATGGGCGCAGGCGATGCCGATGCAGCCCGAGCCGGTGCAGAGGTCGAGCACCCGCGCCGGGTCCCGGGGCAGCCAGGGGGAGAACTGCTGCTGGATCAGTTCGGCGATGGGCGAACGCGGCACCAGCACCCGCTCGTCGACGACGAAGGGCATGCCGCAGAACCAGGCCTCACCCAGCAGGTAGGCCACCGGTACTCGCTCTTCGATGCGTCGGCGCAGCAACTCGCGCAGGTGCGTGCACTCGTCCTCTTCCAGGCAGCAGTCCAGGTAGCTGTCGGCAATCTCGTAGGGCAGGTGCAGCGCGCCCAGCACCAGCTGGCGGGCCTCATCCCAGGCGTTATCGGTGCCGTGACCGAAGAACAGGTTTTCGGCATGGAAACGGCTGACAGCCCAGCGGATGTGGTCACGCAGGGTGCGCAGGCGGGATTCGGACACGGCAGCTACCTCAGAAAGCGGGCCGCAGATTCTACCATCCCTGCCGCTTGGGGGCAGCCTGCAGCGGCCGACGAACGGCCTCCCCCGAGCCTGTCCCCGCCCCCCCTGCAAGCCGCAAAGCGACCGAACGCCCGCACCGGGCGAGACAACTGGACCTTGGTCCATGGTTCACTTATTCCGTCGCAGGGCGGACAATGGTGGCCATGTCGTACCTGGAGACTCGCATGTCCGCTCCCAAATCCATGTTCCAGCTCAGTGGCCGCGGCTATCCGCCGGCCAATCTGAACAATGCCACCCTTGTGATCGTCGACGCCCAGGAAGAGTACCGCAGCGGCGTTCTCGCTCTGCCCGGGCTGGATGCCGCCCTTGGCGAAATCGCCAGCCTCCTCGCTGCCGCCCGCGCCATGGGCAGCGCGATCGTCCACGTGAAACACCTCGGTGTCCCCGGCGGCATCTTCGACCCCCGCGGCGAACGCGGTGAGCACCTGCCCGAAGCCGCGCCCCTGCCGGGCGAGATAGTGGTCGAGAAGCGCCTGCCCAACGCCTTCGCCGGCACCGACCTGCATGACCGCCTGCAAGCGATTGGCCACCTGGACCTGATCGTCTGCGGCTTCATGACTCACTCCAGCATCAGCACCACGGTCCGCGCTGCCAAGGACTATGGTTATCGCTGCACGCTGGTGAGCGCCGCCTGTGCGACCCGCGACCTGCCGACCGTCGATGGCGGCGTCATCAGCGCGGAAGAAATGCACCGAGTCGAGGTGATCGCCCTGGCCGACAACTTCGCCAGCGTGGTGCCGCAGGCCAAGGCGCTCATCTAGGAAAGCGCCCTCACATCCCGCGACATCAGCGACGGGGTTGGCCGGAACCACCGCCAGAAGGCGCCGGTCATACCCCGATCAAGCAAGAGGACGTGCGGATGAAGTTATCCGATGGTTTCGATGCCCGCCGCCTGCGACCCCGAGGTCCAGGCAGCTGGCGCTGGCGTTTCGCGGCGGCACTGGCCGCCCTGTTCGCCGGCTTCGGCGTGCTGCTGGCAATGGCCGGCACCGCCACCCTCCTGGGTCGCCCACCTGCCCTCGGCCCCCTCAATGACAGCACCGGCGCGGCCATCGTGCTGCTGCTCTTCGGCCTGCTCTTCCTCTGGATCGGCGTACTTGGCTGGCGCCTCTGCCGCCGACGCTCCAGGCGCCGCAACGGTCTCAGCATGTCGCCGCATCTGATGAAGAAACGTGACTGAGCCTGGCGCCGGGCATTTGGGTACACTAGCCGCCCTTCGCGGAGGCCTGTATGCAAGACGACGCCCACAACGACGATGATTTTTCCCTGTTCACCGAGCAGATGCGCGGTGTGAAGCGTATCCATGACGACCGCGCGGACACCGGCAAGCCCAGGATCGACAACCGCCAGCTCGCCAACCGTCGGCAGAACGCCACGGTGACGCAAACGAGCATCAAGGTGGATGGCCTGTCCGACCAGTTCGTCATCGACGTGGGCGCAGAGGACGAACTGTACTGGGCTCGCGACGGTGTGCAGGAAGGCCAGATGCGCAAGCTCAAGCAGGGCCAGATCGGCTTCGAGGGCAGCCTCGACCTGCACGGCATGACGGTGGAGAAGGCCCGCGAAACCCTTTGGGACTTCATCGCCGAAGCCACCCGCTTTGAAGTGCGCTGCGTGCGCGTCACCCACGGCAAGGCGGCACGGCTGGACGGCAAGCGCCCGCTTATCAAGAGCCACGTCAACACCTGGCTGCGCCAGCATCCGCAGGTACTCGGTTTTACCTCCTGCATGCCGAAGCACGGCGGCACCGGTGCCGTCTATGTGATGCTGCGCCGGACCATGCTCGAAGGTCGCGACGAGTAACCGAGGTTCTGATGGGCGTCGGCGATGCTGCGTCAGGAACAGCCTCGCCCTAGCTCGCGAGATCCTGCGCTTTCTGGGGCTGACGGAAACCTCGGCGCACGGTCTTCCAGCGCCACCCGCAAGCCTTTCACCAGGAAAGACACTGCGTGATAGAAGCCCGCCAGCATCACGCACTCCACCAGTTGCTCCTCGCTGAAGTACCCGCGCAGGCGCTGCCACAGGTCGTCGTCGATATCTGCCTGCTCATGCAGGGCATCGGCCATGGCCAGCAACGCCAGCTCCGACTCCTCCCACAGCCCGGCATCCACCGGCAACCGGCAGGTGTCGGCCAGTTGCGCCTGGCTGAACCCTGCCTTGGCATTGAACGCCGCCACGTGAACGCCCCATTCGTACTCGGCGCCGCAACGCGCCGTGCTGCGCAGGATCAGCAGCTCCCGTTCACGCAGGCTGATGCTGCCTCGATCCAGCAGCCCGCCGGCCATCATCCGCTGCAGTACTCGCGGATTGCGCGCAACGCAGCGGAACAGCAGCAGGGGCGGAGCGCCTGACATCACCCGGTCGAAGGCGGCCTGGATGTCCGGATCGTAAGGAGCCTCGACGGGCTGGATGCGGGGTTCGTTCATGGCGGTGCTCCTGCTGGGCTGATACGCTACCGAAAACGTAGCACTCGCAATCAACCTTCGCTACTAAATCAGAAGCAAAAGGAACGACCATGACCACTCCCCTTCCCGGCCAACCGGTTCGCGGCTCCACCAGCGGGCGGCCGATCATGGCTCTGCTCGACCTCCTCGGTCGACGCTGGAGCCTGCGCATCCTGTGGGAACTGCATCAGGGTCCGGCGACCTTTCGCGACTTGCAGGCGCGCTGCGAAGGCCTGTCACCCTCGGTTCTCAATACTCGCCTGGGGGAGTTGCGTCGGGCGCTGCTGGTGGAAATTGGCGAGTCGGGCTACTGCCTGACGGCGGACGGCGAAGAACTGGCGCGGCGCTGTCTGCCGCTGGCGGAATGGGCCGAGCACTGGGCCAGCCGCCTGCCCGCGCCTGAAAAATGACTCACGCTGGCGCATGGTGCCCTTGCCAGCCGCCCCTTCGCGCCCTACCCTGCGCCTTTGCGTAAACCCCCACAGGAATTTCCATGTCCCTGGAACAGCATTACACCGCGATCCTCGGCCAGCTCGGCGAGGATGTCTCCCGTGAAGGCCTGCTCGATACTCCGAAGCGTGCCGCCAAGGCGATGCAGTACCTCTGCCGCGGCTACCAGCAGACGCTGGAAGAAGTCACCAACGGCGCCCTGTTCAGCTCCGACAACAGCGAAATGGTGCTGGTGAAGAACATCGAGCTGTACTCGCTCTGCGAGCACCATCTGCTGCCGTTCATCGGCAAGGCTCACGTGGCCTACATCCCCAACGGCAAGGTACTGGGCCTGTCCAAGGTGGCGCGCATCGTCGACATGTACGCCCGCCGCCTGCAGATCCAGGAGAACCTCAGCCGCCAGATCGCCGAAGCCGTTCAGCAGGTCACCGGCGCCCTGGGCGTTGCCGTGGTCATCGAAGCCCAGCACATGTGCATGATGATGCGCGGTGTGGAGAAGCAGAATTCCTCCATGGTCACTTCGGTGATGCTCGGCGAATTCCGCGAAAACGCCGCGACCCGCAGCGAATTCCTCAGCCTGATCAACAACTGAGTTTCGCTGTCCCCCGAAAAGCCGGCTTGCGCCGGCTTTTTCGTTTCCGCACGGCGCGGAGGCCGATCCGGGATTGGCTCAGGCGTATTCCGGGCGATTGGCTATCGGATTGTCACGATGGCGCGCGCAATCTGGCACCTTCAGGCATTCCCCGGCTCACGCCTCTCGGAAGGAGATGGACCATGTCGACCACGACGCCCCGAACAATCCTGATCCGCGCAAAGCGCCGGAGTGCGATAAAGCTGCAACAGCACCTGCACCTCATGGTCGCGCGCTTCGGTGGCCATCTGGAACAGCCCGATGCCGGCGAATGGGTGTTGGCGGCCTACCCCTGGGAATGGCACGAAGCCGGCAAGGCGCTCGGCAGGCTGTTCGACAGCGGCCTGGTCAGCGGCCTGAGCTTCGCAGACTAGAAACTCCGCCCATCTGCCTTCACCGCCTTGAGCCCCTCCAGGGGCACGTCCTCCAGGCAGCGCACGTTCACTGCGGCCAGGGCCTTCCCCTTCGGATCGGTGGCCTCGCCGAAGGGCGCGCAGCCGCAATTGGCGCAGAAGTGGTGGGCGATATGCATGCGATTGAAGCGGTAGGTGGAAAGATCGGACTCGGGCGTGGCGAGCTTGAGCTGCTCGCGCGGGACAAACCAGAGCAGGTAGCCACGCCGGCTGCACAGCGAGCAGTTGCACTCCATGACCTGCTCCAGGGTGCCTTCCACTTCGAAGGCGATCTTCCCGCAGTGGCAACTGCCTCGATATTTCATGGTCGACACTCCCGGAAACGCCTGTTGGCAGGCTGGAGCGTCCAACTTAGTACAGGGTCGGTAGGTCCGCCATGAATGCCGAAACCAGGCAGTGACAACCACTCAACCGAAGAAGCGCCTCATCGAGCGCGATAGCCAGCCGCCGCTGCTGTCGTCCCGGGTCAACTGCTGCATGTTGGCCTTGACCGCTTCGACATAGTTGGCATCGTCGTTGCGGATGTGATTGAACAGCCAGCGGCCGAGCAGATCCTTGAGTTCGTCGGCCACGTCATCGCCGGCCTGATGACGTGTGCGGAACACGTTGACCCGTCGGATGAACAGTTCGTGGACCTTCTTGTGCGCGCGGCTGAACTGGTAGCCGGCATCTTCCAGCAGGGTTTCCTCGAAGGCGAAGTGCGACAGCGTGTAGTCGACCACTTCCTCGATCACCCGCGCCACGGCGGCCTTGTCCATCTGCAATTGGGCGGCATGCAAGTCGTTGATCATCTCGACGATGCGCTTGTGCTGGCCATCGATGACCTCGATGCCGGTGTCCAGATCACTTTCCCACTCGAGATACGCCACTTGCTCTCCTCACCGCGCCGCCCAGCGTTGTCTGAAAATTCGGAACGGCCGGTAGGCTAGTGGCTGGCAGCGAGAAAAATCTTGATTCCAATCAATAAGATGAGAACAACCTGCAGCCGAGACGTGAACAGCGTTACAACTCGCTACGCGGGGGCCGGGACATGAGGCAGCGGACAGCCCGAGACAGCTCATAGCCGCCAGGCGCTCACTGACCGCCACAGACGAAAAAGCCGGCTTGCGCCGGCTTCTTCATGAACCAGAAAACCTCAGTCGTGCATGCCCACATGGCGCGGGTGGCTGGCCACTCGGTCCAGCCAGGCGAGGATCGCCGGGTAGCCGGACAAGTCGAAGCCGCCTTCATGGGCCACATGGGTGTAGGCGTAGAGGGCGATATCAGCGATGGAGTACTGGTCACCCACCAGGTACGGCGTGCGTTGCAGCTGCTTCTCCATCACCTTCAGTGCCTTGTTCCCGCGCGCCTGGCAGACCTTGTACTCCTCCAGGCGATCGTCCGGCATGCCCTGGTACAGCTGGATGAAACGCGCCACCGCAACATAGGGCTCGTGGCTGTACTGCTCAAAGAACTGCCACTGCAACACCTGGGTACGCAGACGCGGCTCGGCAGGCAGGAGGTCGGTGCCTTCGGCGAGGAAATTCAGGATGGCGTTGGACTCCCACAGGGTCGTGCCATCCTCCAGTTCCAGCACCGGGATCTTGCCGTTGGGGTTCTTTTCCAGGAATTCGGCGCTCTGGGTCTCACCCTTGAGGATGTCCACGGGAATCCACTGGTACGGCTGGCCGAGCAGGTTGAGGATCAGCTTGACCTTGTAGCAATTGCCGGATTTGTAGTCGCCATAAACCTTGTACATCGCTACTCCCTCCCCGGTAGTCAGGCCGCTTCCGCTGCCTGGGCTTGACGGATGACGCCCGCGAGCCGCTTCAGGCCTTCGCCCAGGCGCTCGGGTGCCACGTGGCTGAAATTCAGGCGCAGGTGGCCCGGATGCTGGTCCGGATCGATGAAGAACGGCTCGCCCGGCATGAAGGCGACATTCTGCTCCAGCGCCGGCTTCAGCAGGGTGCGAGTGTCCAGCGGCTGTTTCAGGGTCAGCCAGAAGAACAGGCCGCCCTGGGGGATTTCCCAGGTGGCCAGCTCGCCGAAGTGCTCTTCCAGTGCCGCCTGCATGGAGTCGCGGCGCACGCGGTAGAAGTCGCGCAGCTCGGCCAGATGCTGGCGGTACTGCTCGGTACCGAACCATTGCAGTGCCTGCCACTGGCCGATGCGGTTGGTGTGCAGGTCGGCGGACTGCTTCAGGCGCAGCAGGTGCGGGAACAGGTCCGGCGTGGCGATCAGGAAGCCCACGCGCAAGCCCGGCAGCAGAGTCTTGGAGACGGTGCCGGTGTAGATCCAGCTCGCCTTCTTCAGGCGGCTGACGATAGGAGTCGCGGCGCCCTCATCGAACACCAGCTCGCGATAGGGCTCGTCTTCGATAAGGGTGACGCCGAACTCGTCCAGCAACGCGGCGACCGCATCGCGCTTGGCTTCGCTGTAGCGGGTGCCGGACGGATTCTGGAAAGTCGGGATCAGGTAGGCAAACGACGGCTTGTGCTGCTCCAGGCGCTGGCGCAAGGCGGCGATCTCAGGGCCGTCGGCTTCCTGGGACACGGCGATGCAATCGGCGCCGAACAGCTGGAAGGCCTGTAGGGCCGCCAGGTAGGTCGGGGCCTCCAGCAGTACTTCGGTGCCCGGATCGATGAACAACTTGGAAGCCAGGTCCAGGGTCTGCTGGGAGCCGCTGACGATCAGCACCTGGCTCGCTTCGCAGGGCACGCCGAGGGCACGCGCCTGGGCGGCTATGGCTTCACGCAGTGCCGGCTCGCCTTCGCTCATGCCGTACTGGCCCATGCTGGCCGGCATTTCGTCCCAATCCACTTTCGGCAGCATCGGCTCGGCCGGCAGGCCTCCGGCGAAGGACATCACTTCCGGACGCTGGGCGGCAGCAAGGATTTCGCGGATCAGGGAGCTTTTCAGGCGGGCGATGCGTTCGGAGAAGGCCATGGATTGTCACCGGGTGCGGAAGCGAGGAAATTAAGTCAAACTGCTTGACCGAAACTACGACGACCGCGACAGATACGTCAATATGCTTGACCTGAAAAATCCCAGCATTCAGCAAGCCGCCATGGAAGCCTTCTTCTTCGGCTACCAGGCCTTCACCAGCAAGCCGGACGAAATCCTCGCCCGCCGGGGCCTGTCGCGGGTGCATCACCGCATCCTGTTCTTCATCGCCAAGTACCCGGGGCTGAGCGTCAAGGAGCTTTTGGGCTACCTGGGCGTGACCAAGCAAGCGCTGAACACGCCGCTGCGGCAACTGGTCGAGTTGAAACTGGTGGAAAGCGTGGCCGCGAGCGATGACAAGCGTAAGCGCATGCTCGGTTTCACCAGCGAAGGGGCGAAGCTGGAACAGGCCCTGCGCCGGGAACAGGCGCGCTTGCTCCAGCGCGCCTTTGGCGAAGCCGGGGAAGAAGCAGTGCGCGGCTGGCTGGAGGTCAACCAGGCCCTGTGCACCGCCCGCCAGGGAGACGCCTCGGAAGGTTAGGCGGAACGCTCCAGCTCCCGCGCGCCACGGAAGAACACCAGCATCATCGCCACGCTGCTGGCGATCAGCGGCAGCAGGCCCAGCATCATCAGCACGATGGTGGCCATCATGATCCCGCCTACCAGGTCCAGCCAGGCCATCACACGAAACGCCGGATAGACGTTCTGCACCTTCAGCAGACGCACGCCGAACCAGGCGGTCAGCGCCCCCAGCAAGGCAATCACCCCGAAATAGAGCAGCATCGGCCAACCGGGTTCGGTGCTGGCATCCCCCATCAGCAGGTCCAGTATTTCGATCGCCAGGCTGACGACGATCACCGCCCAGATCGGCGGCGCCAGCCCATCGGCGGAGAAACGTGCCTCGGCG
Organism: Pseudomonas lalkuanensis; assembly: GCF_008807375.1. Taxonomy (NCBI): domain Bacteria; kingdom Pseudomonadati; phylum Pseudomonadota; class Gammaproteobacteria; order Pseudomonadales; family Pseudomonadaceae; genus Metapseudomonas; species Metapseudomonas lalkuanensis. The sequence goes on from NZ_CP043311.1 coordinate 3,936,004, forward strand.
AACAGCTTGAAGCGGATCAGCAGGTAGCAGCCGAGGAAGGTCAGGGCCACGCCGATCCAGTCGGAAACACTCACCAGCCGTGGGTCCTCGGTGACGCCGGCGGCCACGGCGAAACCGGTGATGAGCAGGGTGCCCACCGCGCTGACCAGGCTCAGCCAGCCCAGTAGCCTGAGGTTTCCCGGGGTCCAGCCTTCCATCTGCCGTGGACCGGCATCTTCGACCAGATCCACCCGCGGCGCGGCGTAGGGATTCTCGTCCATGTGCGTCTCTCCAGGCGGAAAACCAACACAGTAGCCGCAGATCCCCCAGGTGCCAATCGACTGTATCGCTCAACGCGCGTGTCGCTGTATCGGGACGTTACCCGCCACCTGGCTTTAGGCTGCCGACACAACGACAAGGTGACCGCCATGAGCCTGGAACTGATCTTCGCCTTCATCCTCTTCGCCTTCGTCACCTCGGTGACCCCCGGCCCCAACAACATGATGCTGCTCGCCTCGGGCGTGAACTTCGGTGTGCGCCGCAGCGTGCCGCACATGCTCGGCATCAGCCTCGGCTTCATGGTACTGGTGATGGCCGTGGGCCTGGGCCTGTCCCAGGTGTTCCAGCAGGTTCCCGAGCTCTACATCGCGCTGCGTTACATCGGCGCCGCCTACCTGCTCTTCCTCGCCTGGAAGATCGCCGGCTCCGGCGCGCCGGACGCCAGCAACTCGGAGAAACGGCCGAAGCCCTTCACCTTCCTCCAGGCCGCGGCCTTCCAGTGGGTCAATCCCAAGGCCTGGGTCATGGCCATCGGCGCCATCACCACCTACACGCCGCAGGAAAACTTCGTGGTCAACGTGGTGCTGATCGCCGCCCTGTTCGCCCTGGTCAACTGCCCCAGTGTCGGCCTCTGGACGGTGGCCGGCAGCCTGATGCGCCGCTGGCTGTCCGAACCGCGCATACTGCGCCTGTTCAACATCGGCATGGCCCTGCTGCTGGTGGCTTCGCTCTACCCCATCCTGGTCGACGTCAACGGGAAGATCTGATGACCCAAGTGTCCGAATCCCCGGCCAACCCCGCACGGCTGCGGCCCCTGGCCGACTCTTCGCCTTCCGCCGTGGTAGCGGGTTTCATCGCCATGCTCACGGGCTACACCAGTTCCCTGGTGCTGATGTTCCAGGCTGGCCAGGCCGCGGGGCTCAGCAGCGCGCAGATCTCGTCCTGGATCTGGGCGTTGTCCATCGGCATGGCACTGACCACCGTCGGCCTCTCCTTGCGCTACCGCACGCCCATCGTCGTCGCCTGGTCCACACCGGGCGCGGCCCTGCTGATCACCAGCCTGCCGGGCGTAAGCTACGGCGAAGCCATTGGCGCTTTCGTCGTCTGCGCCGCCCTGCTCGCGCTGGTTGGCCTGACAGGCGGCTTCGAGCGCCTGATGCGCCGCCTCCCTGCATCCCTGGCGGCGGCCCTGCTGGCAGGCATCCTGTTCAAGATCGGCAGCGAGATCTTCATCGCCGCCCAGCATCGCACCGCCCTGGTCCTGGCGATGTTCTTCAGCTACCTGCTGTTCAAACGCCTGCAGCCCCGCTACGCCGTGCTGGTGGCGCTCGTGGTGGGCTGTGTGATGGCGGCGGCGCTGGGCCTGCTGGACTTCAGCGGCTTCGAGTTCGCCCTGGCCGACCCCGTGTGGACCACCCCTGAATTCTCCGCCACCGCAGTGATCAGCATCGGCATCCCCCTGTTCGTGGTGGCCATGGCCTCGCAGAACATTCCCGGTATCGCGGTGCTGCGCGCCGACGGCTATCAGGTACCCGCCTCGCCGCTGATTTCCGTGACCGGCATCGCCTCGCTGTTGCTGGCGCCCTTCGGTTCCCACGGTATCAACCTGGCGGCCATCAGTGCGGCCATCTGCACCGGGCCCCACGCCCACGAGGACCGCAACAAGCGCTACACCGCCGCCGTCTGGTGCGGGATCTTCTACGGCATTGCCGGCACCTTCGGCGCGACCCTGGCAGCACTCTTCGCCGCCCTGCCCAAGGAACTGGTGCTGTCCATCGCCGCCCTGGCGTTGTTCGGCTCAATCAGCAACGGCCTGACCGCCGCCATGCAGGAGCCCAAGGAGCGTGAAGCGGCGCTGATCACCTTCATGGTCACCGCTTCTGGCATGACCCTGCTGTCCATCGGCTCGGCCTTCTGGGGCCTGATCGCCGGGGTGCTGACCCTGCTGATCCTCAACGTCGACACTGGCAAGGACAAATGAAAAAGGCGCCGGAAGGCGCCTTTCTCCATTGGTGGGAATCAGATTGCAGTGGCTCCGCCGTCCACCGCCAGCGCATGACCGGTAGTGAAGCCAGCCGCGTCGCAGCAGAGATAGAGCACCGCCGCGGCGATTTCCTCCACCTTGCCGATGCGCCCCACCGGGTGCATGGTGGCGACGAACTCGGCCTTCTTCGGGTCGGCCTCGTAGGCGCGGCGGAACATGTCGGTGTCGATCACCGCCGGGCATACGGCATTCACCCGGACCTTTTTCTTCGCATACTCGACGGCGGCCGACTTGGTCAGTCCGATCACCGCGTGCTTGGACGCGGCATAGATGCTCATCTTCGGCGCGGCACCCAGGCCGGCCACCGAAGCGGTGTTGACGATGGCGCCAGCGCCCTGGGCCAGCATCAGCGGAATCTGGTGCTTCATGCACAGCCACACGCCCTTCACGTTCACGCCCATGATGGCGTCGAACTCCGCCTCGTCGCCATCGGCCAGCTTGCCCTTTTCAATCTCGATGCCGGCATTGTTGAAGGCGTAGTCAAGGCGGCCGTAAGCGGCCAGGGTGCCTTCCATCAGCGCCTTGACCTCGGCGTCACGGGTCACGTCGCAGCGAATGAACACGGCATCGCCACCGGCGGCGCGGATCAGCTCCACGGTGCCTTCGCCCCCGGCAACGTCCACATCGGAGACCACCACCTTGAGGCCCTCGGCAGCGAACGCCTGGGCGGTTGCGCGGCCGATGCCGTTGGCGGCGCCGGTTACCAGGGCGACCTGGCCGGAGAACTTCATGCTCATCTGTGCATCCTCGACGAAAGTGGAAACAGGGACCGAGTCTAATCAGTCGCCTGCGTGCAACGTCAGCATCATCAGGGCTCTGGTGAGCACGCCATCCAGAATGCTGATGAAGCATGCGGCATCAAATCATTGCCATCCATGACGGGACATTCCGCCCGATCACCGAACTTGCCCCTCACCGGCTGGCCGACTATCACCAGAACTTTCCCTTCCGGAGTTCCTGCCATGTCCACGCTCAATCGCCAGTTCCTCCTTGCCCAACGCCCGGTCGGCCCGGCTACGCGGGAGACCTTCTCCTACGTGGAAACCCCGGTCGGCGAGCCCGCCTCCGGCCAGGTGCTGGTGGAGAACCTCTACCTGTCCCTGGACCCGGCCATGCGTGGCTGGATGAACGAGGCTCGCTCCTACATCCCCCCGGTCGCCATCGGGGAAGTGATGCGCGCGCTGGGCATCGGCAAAGTGGTGGCCTCGGGGCATCCCGACTACAAGGTGGGCGATCACGTCTGTGGAGTGGTGGGTGTGCAGGACTACTTCCTGGGCGAGCCGCGCGACTTCCAGAAAGTGGACCCGAACCAGGCTCCCCTGCCCCTCTACCTTTCCGCCCTGGGCATGACCGGCATGACCGCCTACTTCGCCCTGCTCGACGTGGGCCAGCCAAAGGCCGGGGAAACCGTGGTCATCTCGGGGGCCGCCGGCGCGGTGGGCAGCGTTGCCGGGCAGATCGCGCGGATCAAGGGTTGCCGCGTAGTGGGCATCGCCGGCGGCGCCGACAAGTGCCGCTACCTGGTGGAGGAACTGGGCTTCGATGGTGCCATCGACTACAAGGCCGAGAACCTCCACGCCGCTCTCAAGCGCGAATGCCCCAAGGGCGTGGACGTCTACTTCGACAACGTCGGCGGCGACATCCTCGATGCCGTGCTCACCCGCATCAACCGCAAGGCGCGGATCGTCATCTGCGGCGCCATCAGCCAATACAACAACAAGGAAGCGGTAAAGGGCCCGGCCAACTACCTGGCGCTGCTGGTCAACCGCGCACGCATGGAAGGCATGGTGGTGTTCGATTACGCGCCGCGCTTCGGCGAGGCGGTGAAGGACATTGCCGGCTGGCTGGCGAGCGGCGAGCTGAAGAGCAAGGAAGACGTGGTGAGCGGGCTGGAGACCTTCCCGGAAACCCTGGGCAGGCTGTTCAGCGGGGAAAACTTCGGGAAGCTGGTACTGAAGATACGCTGATCGGCGCGAAAGGCGCGCAGCCCGAGGCAGCGCGCCATTGGCGTCAGGCCAGCTCAGCCACGACTGCGGCCAGGGCCTTGGCCGGGTCAGCGGCCTGGCTGATCGGACGGCCGATCACCAGGTAGTCGGAACCGGCGTCCAGGGCCTGGCGCGGGGTGAGGATGCGGCGCTGGTCGTCCTGGGCGCTACCGGCCGGGCGAATACCCGGCGTCACCAGTTGCAGGCGCGGATAGGCGGACTTGAGGTCAGTGGCTTCCTGGGCCGAACACACCAGGCCATCCATGCCGGCCTTGTCGGCCAGGCCCGCCAGACGCAGCACCTGCTCCTTGGGCTCGACATCCAGGCCGATACCGGCCAGGTCTTCGCGCTCCATGCTGGTCAGCACGGTCACGCCGATCAGCAGCGGCTTGGGACCGTTGAACTTGTCCAGGGTTTCGCGGCAGGCCGCCATCATGCGCAGACCGCCGGAACAGTGCACGTTGACCATCCACACCCCCATCTCGGCAGCGGCCTTCACCGCCATCGCCGTGGTGTTGGGGATGTCATGGAATTTCAGGTCGAGGAAAACCTCGAAGCCCCGGTCACGCAGGGTCGAGACGATTTCGGCGGCGCAGCTGGTGAACAGCTCCTTGCCCACCTTGACCCGGCACAACCTGGGATCCAACTGGTCAGCCAGGCGCAGGGCAGCTTCGCGGGTGGGAAAGTCGAGGGCGACAATGATCGGCGTCTGACAGGCGGACATGGGGGAAATCTCATACGAATCGGAAACGGCGCGCATTGTAGCGGAAGCCGGCGCGCGCCGCTGCCATGTGGAGCCTGTTTACGCGCTCGCGAGCTATGGCAAGTCAAGGCGAAAACGGCTGAGAGAGCGGAGTCTACGAGCGGTAAATGAGCATTTCGAAGCCGTTTTCAACGCAGTATTTCAGACGCGCAGCAGCGCGCAGGCAGGCTCTCACACGATGTGGTCGAGGGCAAAGGCGGTCATGAACCCCGCCAGGGTGATCAGCCCGGTCCAGGCGTGAGTACTCTCGAACGCCTCAGGGATCAGGGTATCCACCAGCATGCAGAGCACCGCCCCCGCCGAGAAGCCCAACGCGAAGGCCAGCCAGCGGGGCGGAAGATCGGCGAACAGCCCAGGACCGGCCATGGCCGCCAGTCCGGACAACAACGCGATCCCGCCCCAAAGCGCGAACACTACCCGGCCGCTGCGCCTTTCCTCGCGCAGCCCGGCGGCACTGGCCAGGCCTTCGGGCAGGTTGGCCAGGAAGATCGCCACCAGCATGAGCAGGCTGACCTCGCCACCGGCGAGCAGACCCAGCCCCAGGCCGAGGGATTCGGGAATGCCGTCGAGAAAGGCGCCGACGGCGATCAGCACGGCGACCATGCCGCTGCCGCCGTTGCTGCTCCTGCCGCGATGGTGGCGTTCCAGGCGATCGATGTACTGGCTGGCGAGGACGAACACGGCGCCGCCGGCCAGCAGCCCCGCCATGGTTGGCCAAAGGCCGCCGATGCGTTCGGCTTCGGGAATCTGGCCGAAGCAGAGGGCGGCGACCAGCACGCCGCTGCCGTAGGCCATGATCGAAGCCACCACCTTCTGCGGCAGCTTCGCCAGGAAGCCGATGGCGGCGCCGATCAGCAGGCCGCTGGCGGCCAGCCAACCCCAGAGGCCGGCTTGAATGGTGACGGGAATCTGCATGTCCTTCCTCTTTGAATAGCCGGGGCCAAGGCTACCAGAACGGGCTCAACGCGCCGCCGGACGGTCCAGCAGGCGCTCCAGCAACCAGCTCGCCGCCGGCCCCAGCGGACGCTGGCGGGACCAGACTACATCCACCGCCTGGCTGCGCGGCCAGCCCGGCACCTGCAGTTCCTTCAGCCGTCCGTTGGCGTAGCCGCTGACCAGCCAGCGCGGCAGCTCGGCCCAACCGAAACCGTTGCTGGCCATTTCCAGCAGCAACAGGTAGCTCGGCGCCGACCAGCAACGGCCGCCGCTGAACGGCAGCCCGTCAGCCGGGGCCATGGCATCGCCCACGGTATTCAGGCGCAGCAGCCGCCAGCCGGCGAGGTCGCTCTCCCGTACATTGGCCAGTTGCGCGAGCGGGTGCTCCCGGGCCACGAACAGGCCGAAGTCCGCCCGCTCGGCCACGGTCGCCGCCCCCACCTCCGGCGGATAGCTGCCCTGTGCCGCCAGCAGGCCCAGGGTGGCGCGCCCTTGAACCACCAGTTCGATCACGTCGTGATGCTCGGCGATCAGGCATTCGAATTCGAGGTCGGGGTAGCGCTGATCCAGCTCCGTCAGGCGCTCTTCGTACTGCGCCGACTGGTAGGCGTCCGACAGCGCCAGGCTGACCCGTGGCTCCAGCCCACCGGCCAGTTGTGCCGCAGCGTGCTGCAGGCGGTCGGATGCGGCGAGGATCTCATCGACCCGCCCCAGCAGGGCGCGGCCAGCGTCGGTCAGCTGCGGCTGGCGGCCGCTGCGGTCGAAGAGTTCCAGCCCAAGGTCGATCTCCAGCCGGGCGATGGCTTCGCTGACGGTGGACTGGCTCTTGCCCAGCTTGCGCGCGGCGGCACTGAAGGAGCCAAGGGCGACTGCCTGGGCGAAGGCCTCAAGGGATTCAGGGGAGTAGCTCATATCGGTTTTCCCGATGAAATCTAACTTAACTCTATCCCATCGACCGATGAGAATACAGTTCTTCACTCGGAGCCAGGAGAGCACCATGACCCGGACCACCACCGCCGCCCTGAACAAGTCCATCAAGGAGCGGGTTTTCCATGCCCTGGCCTTCGAAGGCCTGGCCGTGCTGTTGACCGCGCCCGTGCTGTCGCTGGTACTGGGCAAGTCGCTGGCGCACATGGGAGCGCTCACCCTGATGTTCTCCACCGTGGCGATGCTCTGGAACATGGCATTCAACAGCCTGTTCGACCGCGCCCAGCAGCGCTTCGGCTTCCAGCGCACCCTGTCGGTGCGCATCACCCACGCCGTGCTGTTCGAACTGGGCCTGATCGTGGTGCTGGTTCCGCTGGCGGCCTGGTGGCTGTCGATCGGGCTGGTGGAAGCCTTCCTGCTGGATATCGGGCTGCTGCTGTTCTTCCTACCCTATACCCTGGCGTTCAACTGGACCTACGACACCCTGCGTGCCCGCCTGGTGGAAAGCCGGGCCGAGGGCACTGCCGATTGCGGCGCCCGTTGAGCCGCACGGGAATTCCCAGGCTCCCGGGAACGTGGAAAGGCGCGCACAATCGAATAGAGTAGTGACCCCTTTTCGCAGGAGAACATCATGCCCTGGTATGCCTGGCTGATACTGGTCCTGGCCATCGGCTCCATAGTCGGTAGCCTGATGCTGTTGCGCGATACGGCGAAGAAACTGCCGCTGACCGAGGAGCAGCTCAAACGCATCCGCGAGCGCAATGCCGAAATGGATGCCAAGGAAGCCAAGGACCGCTGACCCCGTGCCCTCCCCCGAACTGCAGGGCGCGGCAGCGTCGCCGAGAAGCGTCATGCCGCTCCATCTGCAACTGCTGTTCCCGCTGATCGTCCTCGCCCTTGGCCAGGGACTGGGTGGCGTACAGGTGATCGCCCTGCTGGCGGGCGTCAGCTATGTCGGCTGGGTTTTCGCCGATCGGCAGTTGCCGGCGCGGCTCTGGCTGCCGGTCACCCTGCTCTCCTCCGTCGCCCTCGCCGCCCACCTGGTGCCGGGCTTCAGCCCATTGCCCCTTGGCGAACCGCAACGCCTGAGCCCCGACGCGCCGCCCTACGCGCTGCGCATCTCCTGGGACAAGCTGCTGGTAGGCATGACCCTGCTCGCCTGGTGGCTGGGCCGCCCGACACAGCGAACGCTGAAGCGCGCACCGCTCTATGCCTGGCTCGCCACCATCGCCACCTTGCTGCTGGTGCCGCTGCTGGCCCTGGGCATCGGCCTGGTGGGCTGGCAGCCGAAATGGCCGGAGATGATCTGGGCATGGCTGGCGGTGAACCTGCTGGTCACCGTGCTGGCGGAAGAACTGGTGTTCCGTGGGTTACTGCAGCCGGTGCTGGTATCCCGGCTCGGCGCACGCAATGGCGTGTTGCTCACGGCGGTGATCTTCGGGGCGGTCCACCTGCCGTTCAGCCCGTTGTTCGCGTTGGTCGCGGGGCTGGCCGGCCTGGGCTACGGGCTGGCCTTCCACTTCAGCGGCCGATTGTCAGTGGCGGTGGCCCTGCACCTGGCTGTCAATTCCTGCCATCTGGTGCTGCTGAGCTACCCGCTGCGGCTGGCCTGACCGCCACGCCATAACGCCCGAATATCTGCTGCAACTGGCCTCCGGCGCGCAGCCGCTCCAGCAGTGCGGAAAACTGTTCGGCGCTGATGGGCGCTCCCGGCCTCAGCAAGGCGTAGTGCCGATAATGCTGATCGATGCGGTCACTGGCGAGGAAACTGCCCGCCTGCTCCGGATTCCGCTCCAGGTAGGCGTTGAAATAGGAACGGGTCACCAGGGCGATATCCGCGCGCTCGCGCAGCAACATCTGCAGGTTGCTGTCGTGGGAATAAGTGAGCTTCGCATCGAACTCGCGCTGGAGGAATTCGGGGTCGGGATTGAAGCCGGCGAAGCCGTAGTGATAGCCGTTGTAGAGCGCCAAACGCTTGCCGGCCAGCTTGCCGAAATAATGCTGGCTACGCCCGGGCTGGGCCTTGGCGACGAAGATTTCCGCATCTGCCAGCCCCATGTCGATGCGCGCACCGGGGATGCCTTGCCAACCCCAGTCCGGATTCTCGAACACGGCCAGATCTATCCGCCCTTCCTGGAAATCCCGGAAGCGCCGGGGAATGGCGGTGGGGCGCACGACGAAGCGGTAGTCCGCCTGCAACGCATTGAGCGCTGCGAGCATGTCCAGGAGCAAGCCACTGGCCTCGGCCGATTCCGGCTTGACCACATAAGGCGGGAAATGCGCACCGGCGACCTGGACGGTCTGCGACGCCGCCACAGGCGCGGAACCCAGCAGAATCAAGGAGAACCAAAACGCCTTCAGGGAATACCCCCTGCCTACTTCCATTGCTACCGCTGCTCCCTGCAGATACGGCCCTGCGCCGCAGCCTACGTTATGAATGCTTCAATTTCTCAGACGTCCCCGGCGGGCCGTGACGAAGTTCACACTTGCCTCAGGCGTCCTTGATGACCAGTGACAGCGCCTGCTCGGCCAATTGGTCGAGGCTCATCGGCCCTTCCGGGCGGAACCAGGTCGTGGTCCAGCTCAGCGCGCCAGTGAGGAAACGCCGCAGGATGAACGGATCGGCGGTGAAGTAGCCCTCGGCCCGCGCCTCACCCAGCACATCCAGCCAGAGCTGCTCATAGGCTTCGCGTAGCTGGAGGATATGGTGCTGGCCTTCCTCGGACAGCGAGCGCCATTCGTAGACCAGCACCGCCATGGCTTCCCCGGTCCCGCCCATAATGGATTGCAGCTCGCAGCGGATCAGGGCCAGCACCCGCTCACGCAGGTCACCGGCGTCCGCCAGGGAGGCACGCATCAGCGCGGTGTTGTAGAGGACGGTTTCCTCCATCACCGAGCGGAGGATCTCATCCTTGCTCTTGAAGTGATGGAAGATGCTGCCGGACTGGATACCGACTGCGCTGGCGAGATCGCGCACCGTGGTGCGCTCGTAGCCCTTGCTGCGGAACAGGTGGGCGGCGGTCTGCAGCAGCTTGCCGCGGGCACTTTCAGGGTCGGTGACCTGGCCGCCGGCAACCAGTTCCTGCATCACCGCTTGGGCTTTTTCGTCGTCAAGGCTCATTGGAATCCCCGCTGCAGTCAGCCACTCCAACTTAAGAATGGTCCGCAAGTCTCTGTCTTGATTAACGAAATTTATGCTGGGTGATCCGCCCAAGCAAGCGCTCGGGTGAAAAAGAACTGAACCGCCACTTTTCAACCAAGCGCTTGCTTGGTAGTGTTCCATCCATCACCCAACAGTGCTGCGGAATACTCCAATGACAAGAACCGTACGCATCGGCTGCGCCTCCGCCTTCTGGGGCGACACCTCCACCGCCGCCGCCCAGCTGGTGCATGGCGCCACGCTGGATTACCTGGTCTTCGATTACCTGGCCGAGATCACCCTGTCGATCATGGCCGGCGCCCGCCTGAAGGACCCGAATGCCGGCTTCGCCACCGATTTCGTCGAAGTCCTGGCGCCCCTGCTGCCGACCATTGCCCGAAAGAAGATCCGCGTAATCAGCAATGCCGGCGGGGTCAATCCGGCTGCCTGCGCCAGCGCCCTGGCCGCAGCCTGCGAGAAGGCCGGCGTGTCGCTGAAAATCGCCGTGCTGCACGGCGACAACCTGCAACCCCGCGTGGGCGACCTGGCCAAGGCCGGCATCCGCGAAATGTACAGCGACGCCCCGCTGCCGCCCATGTGCGTCTCGATCAATGCCTACCTGGGCGCGCCAGGCATAGTGGCCGCGCTGGAACAGGGCGCGGACATCGTCATCACCGGCCGGGTAGTGGACAGCGCAGTGGTCAGCGCCGCCCTGGTCCACGAGTTCGGTTGGTCCTGGAACGACTACGACAAGCTGGCGCAGGCCGCCCTTGCCGGCCACCTGATCGAATGTGGCGCCCAGTGCACCGGAGGCAATTTCACCGACTGGGAATCGGTGCCCGATTACGAACACATCGGCTTCCCCATCATTGAGGTGGAGGCCGACAGCAGTTTCTGCGTGACCAAGCCGGATGGTTCCGGCGGCCTGGTTACGCCTTTCTCCGTCGGTGAGCAGATGCTCTACGAGATCGGCGACCCGCGCGCCTACCTGCTCCCCGACGTGGTCTGCGACTTCACCCGGGTCAGCCTGGAACAGGCCGGGACCAACCGGGTGCGCGTGCTCGGCGCCCGTGGCCTGCCGCCGACGCCGCAATACAAGGTCAGCGCCACCTACCCCGATGGTTTCCGTTGCACCGCAAGCTGCCTGCTGGCCGGCATCGACGCCGTGAAAAAGGCCGAGCGGGTCAGCCGCGCCATCATCGCCAGGACTGAAGAACTCTTCGCCGAACACGGCTGGGGCCGCTATCGCGAGGTGAACATCGAACTGCTGGGTAGCGAGGCGACCTACGGCCCCCACGGCCAGCGCCAGGACAGCCGCGAGGTGGTCATCAAGATCGCCGTCAGCCACAGCCGCAAGGACGCCCTGGTGCTGTTCTCCCGCGAAATCGCACAGGCAGCCACCGGCATGGCGCCAGGCCTGACCGGCATCGTCGGCGGCCGCCCCACGGTCTACCCGGTGATCCGGCTGTTTTCCTTCCTGGTGGACAAATCCGCCTGCCACCTCGAAGTGGAAATGGATGGCCAGCGCAACCCCTGCGACCTGCCGCAACTGCACGGCTTCGATGTCGCCGCCCTGGCCGACGACCTGGCGCCGCCAGCCGCCGAGGGCCAGGCCAGCGCCAGCGTCCCCCTGGTGAAACTGGCGGTGGCGCGCTCCGGCGACAAAGGCAACCACAGCAACATCGGCGTCATGGCGCGCAAACCCGAGTACCTGCCCTGGATCGCCGAAGCCCTGACCCCGGAAGCCGTGGTCGACTGGATGGACCACGTACTCGACCCGCAGATCGGCCGCGTGGCGCGCTGGTACCTGCCGGGCAGCCACAGCCTGAACTTCCTGCTGGAGAACGCCCTGGGCGGCGGTGGCGTCGCCAGCCTGCGCATCGACCCGCAAGGCAAGGCCTTCGCCCAGCAGCTCCTGGAATTCCCGGTGCCGGTGCCCCAGGCCCTGGCCGACAGCCTCTGAGGACGCAACCCATGGCATACGATTCGGTATTCAAGCCCGACCTGTTCAGCGGCCAGACCATCATGGTCACCGGCGGCGGCAGCGGCATCGGCCGTTGCACCGCCCATGAGCTGGCGGCCCTGGGCGCCCATGTGGTGCTGGTTGGCCGCAAGGCGGAAAAACTGGAGAAGACCGCCGGCGAAATCAGCGAGGACGGCGGCAGCGCCAGCTGGCAGGCCTGCGACATCCGCGACGAAGAGGCGGTGAAAGCCATGGTCGCCACGGTGCTGGCCGAACGCGGGCCGATCCACCACCTGGTCAACAACGCCGGCGGCCAGTACCCCGCGCCGCTGGCCTCGATCAGCCAGAAAGGCTTCGAAACCGTGGTCCGCACCAACCTGGTGGGCGGCTTCCTGGTGGCCCGCGAGGTGTTCAACCAGTCGATGAGCAAGACGGGCGGCAGCATCGTCAACATGCTCGCCGACATGTGGGGCGGCATGCCCGGCATGGGCCACTCCGGCGCCGCACGCGCCGGCATGGAGAACTTCACCAAGACCGCCGCCATCGAGTGGGGTTACGCCGGGGTGCGGGTCAACGCCGTGGCGCCGGGCTGGATCGCCTCCAGCGGCATGGACACCTACGAAGGCGCCTTCAAGGCCATCATCCCCACCCTGCGCGAGCACGTGCCGCTCAAGCGCATCGGCAGCGAATCCGAAGTGGCCGCCGCCATCGTCTTCCTGCTCTCCCCCGGCGCCGCCTTCATCAGCGGCAACACCATCCGCATCGACGGCGCCGCCAGCCAGGGCAGCCGCGCCTTCCCCCTGGCCAAGGCCAAGCCCGGCCAGAGCAAGGCCTACAACGGGTTTCACCGGGCCTTCCTGCCCGACGTGCTGAAGGATCAAGAGTGATGACCGTGATCCAATCCCAACTCGATGCCCAGGGCGACGACTTCGCGAAGAACCGCGAAGCCATGCTCAGCGCCATCGCGAGTTTCCGCGAGGTGGAGCAGAAGGTGCTGGACAAGGCCGCCGAAGCCCGGCCGAAGTTCGAAAAGCGCGGCCAGCTGCTGCCCCGCGAGCGTCTGAACCTGCTGCTGGACCCGGGCAGCCCCTTCCTCGAACTCTGCTCCCTGGCCGGCTACAAGCTGCACGACGACAAGGACGGCACCCAGGCAGGCGGCGGCATCATCGCCGGCATCGGCTACATCTCAGGCATTCGTTGCCTGATCAGCGCCAGCAACAGTGCGATCAAGGGCGGCACCATTTCCCCCACCGGGCTGAAGAAGACCCTGCGCCTGCAGCAGATCGCCATGGAGAACAAGCTACCGCTGGTGGCCCTCACCGAAAGCGGTGGCGCCAACCTCAACTACGCGGCGGAAATCTTCGTCGAGGGCGCGCGCGGCTTCGCCAACCAGGCACGGATTTCCGCCATGGGCATCCCCCAGGTCACTGTGGTGCATGGTTCGAGCACCGCCGGCGGCGCCTACCAGCCCGGGCTGTCGGACTACGTGATCGTGGTGCGCGGCAAGGCCAGGATGTTCCTCGCGGGCCCACCCCTGCTGAAGGCCGCTACCGGTGAAGTGGCCACCGATGAAGAACTGGGCGGCGCCGAAATGCATGCCCAGGTGGCCGGCACCGCCGAGTATCTGGCGGAGAACGATGCCGACGGCCTGCGCCTGGCCCGCGAGATCCTCGCGATGCTGCCCTGGAACGCCCAGCTGCCGCCCCAACGCAAGGGCGGATGGCGCGAGCCTCTGTACAGCTCCGAAGAGTTGCTCGGAGTGGTGCCGGCCGATCCGAAGAAGCCCTACGACGTACGCGAAATCATCGCCCGCATCGCCGACGGTTCGGAGTTCCTCGACTTCAAGAACGAGTTCGACAGCCAGACCGTCTGCGGTCACCTGCGCATAGAAGGGCGCCCCTGCGGCCTGATCGGCAACAACGGCCCCATCACGCCCCAGGGCGCGGCCAAGGCGGCGCAATTCATCCAGCTCTGCGAACAGGCCAATGTGCCGCTGCTGTTCCTGCACAACACCACCGGCTTCATGGTCGGCACCGAATCCGAGCAACTGGGCGTGATCAAGCATGGCTCGAAGATGATCCAGGCCGTGGCCAACGCCCGCGTGCCCAAGCTCACCCTGGTGGTGGGCGGTTCCTACGGCGCCGGCAACTACGCCATGTGCGGACGTGGCCTGGACCCGCGTTTCATCTTCGCCTGGCCCAACAGCCGCACTGCGGTCATGGGTGGCGCCCAGGCCGGCAAGGTGCTGCGCATCGTCACCGAGGAAAAGCACGCCAAGGAGGGCAAGGAGCCCGATCCGAAGATGCTCGACATGCTCGAACAGATGACCGCGCAGAAACTCGAGAGCCAGTCCACCGCCCTTTACGGTACCGCCAACCTCTGGGATGACGGCCTGATCGACCCCCGTGACAGCCGCCCGCTGCTGGGCTATCTGCTGGATATCTGCGCGGAGGCGGACGTGCGCCCGCTCAAGGGCAACAGCTTCGGCGTGGCCCGGTTCTGACCCTAGGGTGCGCCTCGCGCACCACACCAGATCACGGTGCGCAGGGCGCACCCTACAAGGAGAACAAGAAAGATGATCTTCACCCAGGAACACGAAGAACTTCGCCGCACGGTGCGCAATTTCGTCGACAGAGAGATCAACCCCCATGTCGACCAGTGGGAAAAGGAAGGCCGCTTCCCGATCCACGACATTTTCAAGAAGGCCGGCGAGCTGGGTCTGCTGGGCATCTCCAAACCGGAGAAGTTCGGCGGCATGGGCCTGGACTACAGCTACTCGATCGTCGCGGCCGAAGAGTTCGGCACCATCCACTGCGGGGGCATTCCCATGTCCATCGGTGTGCAGACCGACATGTGCACCCCGGCCCTGGCGCGCTTCGGTTCCGACGAGCTGCGTGAGGAGTTCCTGCGCCCGGCCATCGCCGGCGAAATGGTCGGCTGCATCGGCGTTTCCGAAGTGGGCGCCGGCTCGGACGTGGCCGGGATGAAGACCACCGCCCGCAAGGACGGCAGCGACTACGTGATCAACGGCAGCAAGATGTGGATCACCAACTCCCCCAGCGCCGACTTCATCTGCCTGCTGGCCAACACCTCGGACGACAAGCCACACGTCAACAAATCTCTGATCATGGTGCCCATGAACACCCCCGGCATCACCCTCAGCGCCCACCTCGACAAGCTCGGCATGCGCAGCTCGGAAACCGCCCAGGTGTTCTTCGACAACGTCCGCGTGCCGCAGCGCTACCGCATCGGGCACGAGGGCGCGGGCTTCATGATGCAGATGCTGCAGTTCCAGGAAGAACGCATGTTCGGTGCCGCCAACATGATCAAGGGCCTGGAGCACTGCGTGGACGTCACCATCGACTACTGCAAGGAGCGCAAGACCTTCGGCAATCCGCTGATCGACAACCAGGTGATCCACTTCCGCCTGGCCGAGCTGATGACCGAGATCGAAGCCTTGCGCGCGCTGGTCTACCAGGCGGTGGAGCTGTACGTCACGGGCAAGGACGTCACCCGCCTCGCCTCCATGGCCAAGCTCAAGGCCGGCCGCCTCGGCCGTGAAGTCACCGACGCCTGCCTGCAGTACTGGGGCGGCATGGGCTTCATGTGGGACAACCACGTTTCGCGCGCCTATCGCGATACCCGCCTGGTGTCCATCGGCGGCGGCGCCGACGAAATCATGCTGGGCATCATCTGCAAGCTGATGGGCATCCTGCCGGGCAAGAAGAAGGGCTGACGCGATGACCCTGCCGAACTGCGAAACCCTTCTGCTGGAGCAGGCCGGAGGCGTGCTTCACGTCACCCTGAACCGGCCGGACAGCCGCAATGCGATGAGCCTGGCGATGGTCGAGGAACTGCGTACGGTCCTGGCTGCCGTGCGCACCGTCCCCGACGTACGCGCCCTGGTGCTGCGCGGTGCCGGGGGGCACTTCTGCGCCGGTGGCGACATCAAGGACATGGCCAGCGCCCGGGCCACTGGCGGCGACGCCTACCGCAGCCTGAACCGTGCCTTCGGCAGCCTGCTGGAAGAAGCCCAGGCGCAGCCACAGGCACTGGTCGTGGTGCTGGAAGGCGCAGTGCTGGGCGGCGGCTTCGGCCTGGCCTGTGTCTCCGATATCGCCATTGCCCACGTCGGCGCGCAGTTCGGCCTGCCGGAAACCAGCCTCGGCGTGCTGCCGGCGCAGATCGCGCCTTTCGTGGTCAAGCGTATCGGCCTTACCCAGGCACGCCGCCTGGCGCTCACCGCCGCGCGCTTCGATGGCTTCGATGCCCTGCGCCTGGGCCTTGTGCATTTCGCCGAGGCCGATACGGCCGGTGTGGAGCAGCGCCTGGCCGAAAGCCTGGAGCAGGTCCGGCGCTGTGCCCCCGGCGCCAACGCCCGGACCAAGGCCCTGCTGCTGGCCACCGAAGACGAGCCACTGGCCGCCCTGCTGGACAACGCCGCCGAACAGTTCGCCGCGGCCGTCACCGGCCCCGAAGGTACCGAGGGCACCCTGGCCTTCGTGCAGAAGCGCAAGCCCACCTGGGCGCAGTGAGCCTTTACTCCCTCTCCTTCCGGGAAAGGGTTGAGGTGAGGAGAATCCCGCCGCGCGCAGGTGTTTCCCTCACCCTGGCCCCTCCCCCAAAGGGGAGAGGGGACTAGCATCCGAGGAGCCAGAGAACATGCCCAGCTTCAACAAGATCCTGATTGCCAACCGTGGCGAGATCGCCTGCCGGGTAATGCGCACCGCCCAGGCGCTCGGCTACCGCACCGTCGCCGTCTACAGCGAAGCCGACACCGACGCTCGCCATGTGCAACTGGCGGACGAGGCGGTGTGCATCGGCCCCGCGCCGGTGGGGCAATCCTACCTGTCGGTCGCGGCCATCCTCGAAGCGGCCCGCAAGACCGGTGCCGACGCCGTTCACCCCGGCTATGGCTTCCTCTCCGAGAACGCCGAATTCGCCCGTGCCTGCGAGGCGGCCGGCATCGTCTTCATCGGCCCCACGGTGGATGCCATCCACCTGATGGGCAGCAAGCGCCTGTCCAAGCTGGCCATGCTCGAAGCCGGCGTGCCGTGCATTCCCGGCTACGAAGGCGCCGAGCAGGACGACGCCACGCTGGCCCGCGAAGCCGGACGCATCGGCTACCCGCTGATGATCAAGGCCAGTGCCGGCGGCGGCGGACGCGGCATGCGCCTGGTGAACGGCGCGGACGAGCTGACGACGCAACTGCGCACCGCCCGCTCGGAAGCCCTGAATGCCTTCGGCAGCGCCGAGCTGATCCTGGAAAAAGCCGTGATCCAGCCGCGCCACGTGGAAATCCAGGTGTTCGGCGACCGGCAGGGCAACCTCGTCTACCTGGGCGAGCGGGACTGCTCGGTACAGCGCCGCCACCAGAAAGTGATCGAAGAAGCCCCCTGCCCGGTCATGACGCCGGAATTGCGCCAGGCCATGGGCGACGCCGCAGTGAAGGCCGCGCGCACGGTGAACTATGTGGGCGCCGGCACGGTGGAATTCCTGCTGGATGCCAGCGGCGCCTTTTACTTCCTGGAAATGAACACTCGCCTGCAGGTCGAGCACCCGGTGACCGAGCTGATCACCGGCCAGGACCTGGTCGCCTGGCAGATTCGCGTGGCCGAGGGCCAGACGCTGCCATTGAAACAGGACGAGATCCGCCTCGACGGCCATGCCATGGAAGTGCGCCTCTATGCCGAAGACCCGGCCGCCGGCTTCCTCCCCCAGACCGGCGACGTGTTGCGCTGGGAGCCGGCCGAGCTGGAAGGCATCCGCATCGATCACGGCCTGGTGGAAGGCCAGGCCGTGACGCCCTTCTACGACCCCATGCTGGCGAAGGTGATCGCCTGGGGCGCTACCCGCGAGGAAGCCCGGCGCAAGCTGGCTCGCGCGGTTGAGGATTGCGTGCTGCTCGGTGTGAGAGGCAACCAGCGCTTTCTTGCCAACCTGCTGCGTCACCCGCAGTTCGCCGCCGGGGAAGCCACCACCGCCTTCATCGGCGAAACCTTCGGCGCCGACCCGAGCCTGGCACCGCAGCCGGCATCCCCCGCCGAGCTGGCGATGGCCGCCACCCTGCTTTACCAGGCCTCTGCCGCCGCCAGCGCCCACCAGGGCGGTCTCGCTGGCTGGCGCAGCGCCGGCAGCGCCCCCTGGCGCCTGACCTTGCGCCAGGGCGAGCAGAAGCACAGCGTGGAACTGGCGGTGCAGGACGCCGGCCAGCAGCCGCGCCTGCTGACCAGGGTGAATGACGCCGAGATCGCCATCCGGCTGCTGTCTGCCGACGGCCGCTGGGCGGTGCTGGAACTGGACGGCGTCCGCCGCCGCGTCGCCTACCACCAACGGGCCACGCAGCTCTGGCTGTTCGGCCAGAACGGCAACCTGGAATTGCAGGACGTCACCCACGAGCCCGCCGGCGGACAGGCCGGCGCCGCGTCCGGCACAGTTAAGGCGCCCATGGATGGCGCGATAGTCGAGGTGTTGGTGAGCGAGGGTGATCGGGTCGGCAAGGGCCAACTGCTGGTGGTGCTGGAAGCCATGAAGATGGAGCACCCGCTGAAGGCCGGCGTGGACGGCGTGATCCGCCGCGTCCAGGTCAGCCGCGGCGACCAGGTGAAGAGCCGTCAGCTGCTGGTCGAGGTGGAGGAAGCCCTGTAACCGGATGCTTGCCACAGGAGCGAGCTTGGCTCGCCACAGACTGCGGCACGAATCGCTCTGTAGGGGCGAATCCATTCGCCAAGGGCCGCAACGCGGCCCCGGACAACAACAAGAACCAGGAGGTCCTGATGTCCCTTTCCGGCAAAACCCTGTTCATCACCGGCGCCAGCCGTGGCATCGGCCGCGAGATTGCCCTTCGCGCCGCCTCCGATGGCGCCAATATCGTCATCGCCGCCAAGAGCGCCGAGCCCCACCCGAAACTCGCCGGCACCATCTTCAGCGTGGCCGCGGAAGTGGAAGCCGCCGGCGGCAAGGCACTGCCCCTGCAACTGGACGTGCGTGACGAAAACGCCGTGCGCGACGCGATGGCCAAGGCCGCCGGACACTTCGGCGGCATCGATACCCTGGTCAACAATGCCGGCGCAATCAAACTGGCGGGCGTTGAACGCCTGGAACCCAAGCGCTTCGACCTGATGTACCAGATCAACACCCGCGCAGTGATGGTCTGCAGCCAGGCCGCATTACCGTATTTGAAGCAAAGCGCCAGCGCCCACATCATCAACCTCTCGCCGCCCCTCAACCTCGCGCCCAAATGGTTTGCCCAGCACGGTCCCTACACCGTCACCAAGTACGGCATGAGCATGCTCACCCTGGGTATGAGCGAGGAGTTCAAGCGCTACGGCATCAGCGTCAACTCGCTGTGGCCGAAGACCATGATCGCCACCGCCGCCATCGAGTTCGAGCTGGGCAGCCGCGACGCCTTCAAGCGCGCCCGCACCCCGGCCATCATGGCCGACGCCGCCTACGCCATCCTCATGAGCCAGGGCCGCAGCATCACCGGCCGCCTGCTGATCGACGAAGAAATCCTGCGCGAACAGGGCCAGACCGAATTCGAGCAGTACCGCTACGACCCGCAGGGCGGCTCGCTGGTGCCGGATCTGTTCCTGGACTGACACCTCACACTACCCTCCGCCTGTGGGAGCGAATTCATTTGCGAAAGGGCAGACCTGCGGTCTGCATCGCGAATGAATTCGCTCCTGCAAGAACTCTCCACCTTCGCTGATTTGCCCATCTGCCTTCATCCCGCCGCGCCAGGGTCATGGCAGGGCCCGATCGACCGCTCTAGAGTCAGGAATACAACTGCGTACAACAACGACAACACGCGAGAACCATGAGCCAAGTCGATCTGATCTCCCCGCTGAGCTTCATCGCCCGCCTGCCGGCCAACCTGCCACGCGTGCCGCGCATGCTGCTGGGCCTCTACTACACCGGCATCCGCAACCGCGAAAAGGCATTGTCCCTGGGCTGGGCACTGGAGCGCGCCGCGCGGTTGTACCCGACGCGCCCGGCCGTGATTGATGAACAACGCCGGATCAGCTATGCCGACTTCAACGCCTGGAGCAATCGCCTGGCCCACGCACTGAAAGCAGAAGGCGTGGCGCACGGCAGCGTCGTGGCGGTCATGCTGGAGAACCGTATCGAAGTGCTGGCGGTTCTTGGCGCCCTGGCCAAGCTGGGCGCCATCGCCGCCCTGGTGAACACCACCCAGCGCGGCAAGGTGCTGAGTCACAGCCTCAACCTGGTCAAGGCCAGGCACTTTGTGGTGGGTGAGGAACTGCGCGGCGCTTTCGACGAAGTCCGCGCTGAACTGGAGGACGCCCGCCGCTGCTACTGGGTGGCCGATGGTGACTGCCTGACCGCCCCCGGCGACGCCCCGCCCGGCTGGCAGAACCTGATGCGCCTGGCCCAGGATCAGTCCGGCGACAACCCGGTGGAAACTGGCCGGGTGCGCCTCAAGGACGCCTGCTTCTACATCTACACCTCGGGCACCACCGGCCTGCCCAAGGCGTCCATCCTCAGTCATGGCAAGTGGATCAAGGCCTTCGGCGGCTTCGGCCACTCCGGCCTGGGCCTCGGCGAGAACGACGTCTTCTATCTGACCCTGCCCTGCTACCACAACAATGCGGTCACCGTGAGCTGGGCCTCGGTGCTGGCCGGCGGCGCCGCCATCGCCCTGCGCCGCAAGTTCTCCGCCAGCAACTTCTGGAAAGACGTGGCCCGTTACCAGGCCACTTGCTTCGGCTACATCGGTGAGCTCTGCCGCTATCTTCTGAACCAACCACCCTGCCCCGAGGAACAGGGCAACAGCCTGACCTGCATGATCGGCAACGGTCTGCGCCCGTCGATCTGGGCCGAGTTCAAGGCGCGCTTCGGCATCGAACGGGTGATGGAGTTCTACGCCTCCAGCGAAGGCAACATCGGCTTCACCAACGTGTTCAACTTCGACAATACGGTGGGCTTCTCACCGGCCACTTTCGCCATCGTCCGCTATGACCTGGAAAACGACCGCCCGCTGCGGGATCACCGTGGCCTGATGGAAGAAGTCGGCAAGGGCGAAACGGGCCTGCTGATCAGTGAAATCAGCGACAAGTGGCCCTTCGACGGCTACACCGACCCGGCCAAAAGTGAGGCGGTGATCCTGCGGGACGTATTCAAGAAGGGGGATGCCTGGTTCAACACCGGTGACCTGATGCGCGGAATCGGTTGCAAGCACGCACAGTTCGTCGATCGCCTCGGCGACACCTTCCGCTGGAAAGGCGAGAACGTCTCCACCACGGAAGTCGAGAACGCCCTCGGCGCCTTTCCCGGCGTGGAGGATGCGGTGGTCTACGGTGTCGAGATTCCCGGCACCAACGGTCGTTGCGGCATGGCGGCCCTGCGCCTGGGCAGTGGCACGCAACTGGATGGCCAGGCCCTGGCCGTTCACCTGGATCGCGAACTGCCAGCCTACGCCTCACCGCTGTTCGTGCGCCTGCTGGCGGAAGTGGAGACCACGGGCACCTTCAAGTACAAGAAGACCGACCTGAAGAAGCAGGCCTACGACCCGGCTGCGGTGAACGAGCCCCTCTTCGCCCGCCTGCCCGGCGAACCCCATTTCCGTCCGCTGGACGGGACGCTGTACCAGGCGATCCAGCGCGGAGACTATCGCTTCTGAGTCTTGAACCCCGCCTTGTGGTGTGAGCACGTCCTAGCGCTTGAATTCGAACTGCAACTCGGCGCCCTCGACCGAACGCCAGTAGTCGTCTTCCCGCTCGTTGTGGATCAGCTTGCCGTTGAGCTGGAAGGGGCTTTCCGGGGCGGGTTTCTCCACGAACATCTGCGGCAATAGCGGCTGGTCAGCCAGGTCGGCCGCCGCCTCGGTCGGCTGCAACTGCTCCACCAGATCCTTCGGCAGAGTGAGGTCGAGCTTGGCTGCAGGCAGCCGGGCCGCAACAGTCGGCTCTGCCGCCGGTTCGACCGGCTTGGCCGGGGCGGGAGGCGTTGGCGCAGGTTTCGGTGTCGGCGCGGGCGGCGGTGGAGTCGGCCTGGACTCGGGCGCGGGCGGCGGTTCCACGGGCGCGGCCGGCTCCGGCGCCGGGCTGGAGGTCAGCGGCGGCGGCGCCGGAGGCGCTTTGGGCTGGGACGGCGCTTCCTTGTCGCAGGCCGCCAGCAGGGTCAGTGCCAGAGCGGCACAAAGCAGATGAATTGAACGCATGAAAGCACTTGCCAAGGCGAAGATGGCGCAATGCTCCACCTTGGCCAGCATCGTGGCAAGTCCGCCGTGATCGCCCTCAGCGCTCACCTTCCAGCTCACGCAGTTCCGCCGCGATATCTCGCTGTGGATAGCGCGCCTGCAGTTCGTCCAGCAGCTTGTGCGCTTCGTCGCGCTTGCCCGCCTTCTCCAGCTCCAGCACGCGCCGCAGGTCGGTATCGATCCCGGCAGACGCCGCCTTGGCCTTGGCCATCTCCTCCTTGGGCACGGCCTCTTCCAGGCGCATGGACTCGGCCTGACGTGCCTCATCACTGACGCTGTCGGCCATGGCCGAGGCCTTCTTCTCGACCTGGGCCGGGGGGCTGGCGAGCGTGGCCGGCGCGGCTCTGGACATGGGCGCAGCCGCCGGGGCCGGCGCGGAATACGGCGCGGGGCTGGCAGCTGGCGCGTCGAAGCGCTGCCTGGCCTCTTCCTGGGTGCGCAGTGTCAGGCTCAGGCCAATACCCAGGGTAGCGAAGCCGGCCACAGCAACCGCCCAACGCTGCCGGCCACCGGCGCCAAGCAGCCAGGCGTGCAGGCGCTCGCCGAGCGACGGGCGACGTTCAGGCCGGTTCCGGGCGGCCTGGGCAGCAGCCGCGGCGAGGATACGCTGGTCCAGCGACGCCGACGGTTCATCGTGGCTGTGGCGGCGATAGTGCTCGAGCAGTTCACGTTCCATGGCGTCCGGCTTGTGCGGTTCTCGGTTCATGCGGATACCTCCTCGGCCGCGGCCGGGTCGGCCAGCAGCCGACGCAACTTCTGCAACGCATAACGCAGGCGGCTTTTCACCGTCTCCGCGGGGGTGCGGGTAAGTTCGGCGATCTCGGTCAGTTCCAGGTCGCCATGGGCGCGCAGGAGGAACACTTCGCGCTGCTCGCCCGGCAGTTCGTCCAGGGCCGCGCGCAGGCGCTGCTGATCCTGGCTGAGGGATAACTCCCGCTCGGGGTCCTGGCTCTCACCCGCCAGCGCCTCGCCGTGCAGCGCCTCATCGAAGGCTTCTTCACGACCCTGGAGGCGGCCGTGCTTGCGCCAATGGTCGATCAGGCGATTGCGGGCGATCTGGTAGAGCCAGGTCTTGAAACTGGCCTGCCCAAGTGGCGACGACTCGCTGCGGATCAGGTTCAGCCAGGTTTCCTGGAAGATTTCCTCGGCCAGCGTGCCGTCGCCACACAGGCCGCAGAGAAAACGGTAGAGGCCGAGGCGATGGCGCGCGTAGAGCACGCCAAAGGCCTCGGCATCGCCATTTCGGTAACGCCGCAGCAAGGCGGCGTCGTCATCCGTGAGAATCGCGTTCACGTCATTCCTTCCGCGCGTGGGATGGGGCAGGAGTTTGCAAGCTTTGCGCGAGTTCCACCAGTTGCACGAACTCGCCGCGCAGGCCGAAGCGATCGTCGCCACGGGCCCCACGGGCCAGCGCGGCGCTGTCTTCCAGACCGAAGTCTCCGGTGTACTGGCCACCCTTGAGTTGCTGGGCGAAGGCTGCAACCGCGGCGGCGAAACGCAGGTCCTCGCCGGCCTGGTCCAGCGGGATCGCCTTGCCGGCTGCGATGGGGCGTTCCAGCAAGCGGCTCTGCTCCGAGCCCGGGGCCTTGTAGCGCACCCGCAGCCAGGCCAGCTCGCCAGCCTTGCCCTCGGCCCTCGCGACGCTCTGGTAGCGCAGCGGCTCCAGCCAGCCCTTGGCACCAGCGGGCACGATCTCATAGAGCGCGGTAATGGTAT
This sequence comes from Pseudomonas lalkuanensis, assembly GCF_008807375.1. NCBI lineage: Bacteria > Pseudomonadati > Pseudomonadota > Gammaproteobacteria > Pseudomonadales > Pseudomonadaceae > Metapseudomonas > Metapseudomonas lalkuanensis. The sequence goes on from NZ_CP043311.1 coordinate 3,959,957, forward strand.
GCCCGGCCCCGATCTCGCCGGCATCCACCTTGTCATTGCTGAAGTCTTCCCGCTTGAGGGCACGATTCTCATAGCCCAGCAGGCGGTACTCACTCACTTCGGCGGGGTTGAACTCCAGTTGCAGCTTCACATCCCGCGCCACCACCGACAGCGTGGAACCGAGCTGATCCACAAGCACCTTGCGCGCCTCGCGCAGGTTGTCGATGTAGGCGTAATTGCCATCGCCGGCGTCGGCCAATTGCTCCATCAACCGCTCGTTGTAGTTGTCCACGCCGAACCCCAGGGTGGTCAGGGAGACTCCGCCCTTGCGCTTCTGCGCGGCCAGTTGCTTGAGGCTGTCGAAATCGCTGATACCGACATTGAAGTCACCGTCGGTGGCCAGGAGGATTCGGTTGATGCCATTCGGGATCAGGCCCTTCTGGGCTTCGGCATAGGCCAGCTGGATGCCAGACTCGCCCGCCGTGGAGCCACCAGCGCTCAGCTGTTCGATGGCGGAGCGGATTTTCGCCTTCTCGTTGCCGGGCGTGGAGCCCAGCACCACCCTCGCCTCCCCGGCATAGGTGATCAGGGAAACACGGTCCTGCGGACGCAATTGATCCAGCAGCAACTTGAGGGTGCCCTGCACCATGGGCAGGCCCTCGCGACGGTCCATGGAACCTGAGACGTCCACCAGGAACACCAGGTTGGCCGGGGCCAGATGCTCGGCGCTGCTGTCGGAGGCCTTGATCGCCACGCGCAACAGGCGGGTTTGCGGATTCCAGGGGGTCTGCGCCTGCTCGATACCGATACCGAAGGGCACGTCGCCTTCCGGCTGCGGATAGTGGTAAGGGAAGTAGTTGACCATCTCCTCCAGCCGCACGGCATCCGCTGGCGGCAGCTGGCCGCCGTTCAGGAAACGCCGCACATTGGCGTAGCTGCCAGTGTCGACATCGATGCTGAAGGTGGATATCGGATCGCTGGCAACCGCGTGGACCGGGTTGTCGGGAAGATGCTGGTACTGCTCGCGGGGCACGTCGCGATAGCCTGGTTGCAACGCATCCGCCATGGGGGCAGGCGCGATCATGGGCATCTGCCGCACCTCGGCGGCGTAATCGGCGCGCTTGGCCATGGCTGCCGGCGCACTGGCCTTGCTCTCCTCGCGCAGCTCCGGCTCCACCTGGATCGATGCGGGCGGCGGCGCCTCGGCCTTGCCGCTGGCGGGTGCAGACGCATCCTGCGCACTGCAGGCGGCCAGGGCCAGCAGCAGGCCGGCGGTGAAGCCGGCGGCCAGGGGTTGGTGCTGAAGGAAACTGTGGCTGGACATGGGACGCCTCCTGGGAACGAATGAGCCATTCGCACCAGTAGACGGAGGCGCCGCCCAGAACGGGTCAAGGCGGAGTGGATTCCTGAAGGGCTGCTTTGCAACCAGCCCTTGGCGAACGAATTCGCCCCTACAGGCCAGCCTCCTGGCAGAGCTGCTTGGCCAGCATGCCGAGGGTCATGATGGCCCGCTCGGCCTCACGATTCCACGGGATGCCGCAGTTCAGCCGCACGCAGTGGTTGAACTGCTCGGTGTTACTGAAGATCAGCCCCGGCGCGATGCTGATGCCCTGCTGCAGGGCGCGCACGTGCAGGTCCTTGGTGTTCACCTTGGCCGGCAGGCTGATCCAGAGGATGAAGCCGCCGTTGGGTCGGGTGATCTGGGTGCCTTCGGGGAAGTACTGCTGCACGCCCAATTGGAACGCGGTGAGGTTCTTCCGGTACTCCTGGCGGATGTAGCGCAGGTGCCGGTCGTAGCCACCGTTCTCCAGGTAGGCGGCGACCCCCATCTGGGTGACGCTGCATGCCGAGTGGGTGCTGAAAGTCTGCAGGCGCTGGATCTCCGCCTGGTACTTGCCGGCGATCATCCAGCCGATACGCACCCCAGGCGATAGGGTCTTGGAGAAGCTGGAACAGTAGATCACCCGGTCATCGAGGTCGTAGGCCTTGATCGCCTTCGACGGCCCCTGGTCGAACATCAGCTCGCCGTAGATATCGTCTTCGATGATCTGGATGTCGAAGTCAGAAGCCAGACGCAGCAGTTGCTTCTGGCGCTCCTCGGGGATGGTGCCCCCCAGGGGATTGCTCAGCCGCGCGGTCAGAACCAGCGCCTTGATCGGCCACTGGTTGGCGGCCAGTTGCAGGGCCTCCAGGCTGATACCGGTGGTGGGGTCGCTGGGAATCTCGATCACCTTCAGGCCGAGCAGGTCAGCCAGTTGCAGCAGGCCGTAATAGGTCGGCGACTCCGTGGCGATCAGGTCGCCGGGACGGGTCAGCACGCGCAGGCTCATCTGCAGGGCGTCCACGCAGCCATGGGTGATCACCACTTCGCTCGGATCCACCACTACACCGGCATCGCGCATGCGGATCGCCACCTGGCGCCGCAGCGGTTCGAAGCCAGGGCTGAACATGTAGCTGAAGGCACGCGGGCTGTGGAAACGGGTGACCTTGGCCAGTTGCTGATGCAGGGTACGCACCGGCAGGTAGTCGACGTGGGGCACTGCCGCGCCCAGGGGGAACACACCTTCACGACGGGATTCGGCCAGTACCTGCTGGATGATGCTGGCGCGGGTGACCAGGCCAGGGCGCTCGACGCGGGCGATATCCGGGGTGGATGCGGTCAGGGCCGGCGTCTGGTGAACGTAGAAGCCGGACTGCGGACGGGCGCGGATCAGGCCCTGGTCTTCCAGGCTGGCATAGGCCTGCAGCACGGTGGCGTGGCTGACATTGAGCTGGGAACTGAGCTTGCGCACCGAGGGTACGCGTTCGCCGGGCTGGTAGACGCCACGGCGGATGTCATCGGCCAGTTGCTGGGCGATGCGCTGGTAGAGCAACAGATTGGTCATGTAGGCGGCACCTGTATCACTGGACCGAAACACTATCCGAACACCTTGTAACTGCACCGGTACAGATCGGGAAATTGTGGGCGTTACAGTGGATTTGTCCAGGCACTAAAAAGCCCCGGCGCCGAACGGCGACCGGGGCCCTTCGTTTCAGGCGTCAGCGTGCCGGGCCGAGCTCGCCCTTTTCGTTGGAGAAGACAATCTCCACGCGGCGGTTCTGCGCCCTGCCCCGGTTGGAAGCGTTTTCCGCTACCGGGAAGGCTTCGCCGTAGCCCTGGACCTGGATGCGCTTGGCATCGATGCCGAGGTCGACCAGAGCATCGGCCACCGCTTGCGCGCGGTCGGTGGAAAGCCTGAGGTTGTCCGGCTTGGTGCCGCTGCTGTCGGTGTAGCCCTCGATGCGCACGACGCGTCGCGGGTTGAGCTGGAGGAACTGCACCAGCTTGAGCACGGTGCGGTTGGCCGAAGCCTTGAGATCGGCGTGACCGGTATCGAACAGCACATCACCCAGGGTCATCACCAGACCGCGATCGGTTTCGGTGGCGGCCAGGGCGATCATTTGTTCTTCCAGCCACTTGCCCTGCTGCTGAACGCTGAGCATCTTGGCTTCACGCAGTGCCAGTTGCAGGCGCTCGCGCTCCAGTTGCAGCTTGGCGGCGCGGGCCTGGTTCTGGCTCTGCTCGCTGTTCTGGCTGGCGATTTCGCTGTAGCGCTGGCTCAGGTAGGCGTAATGGACGACGTCGACATCGTTGCCCCAGTAGCTGGACAGTCGCTCGGCGCGGGCCAGGGACTCGCCGGCCCGGATGACGTCCTTGGGCGCGGCGCTGAGGACGTTCTGGTCCTCCTTGACCTTCTGGAACATCTGCCGGGCCTGCTCCAGGCTCTGTTCGGTCTGCTGCTGGTTGGCGCAACCGCCAAGCAGGCCGAGGCCGATCAGCAGGCCGGCGGTCAATGCATGATTGCGCTTCACTGCACATCTCCCAACTGCTTGCGCAGGCGATTGATCCGCGACGTCAGCTCGGCCAACTGGTCCTGGCTTTTCTTGGTCAGCACCTTGGCCTCGGCGAGCCGCGCGTCCAATTCGGCTTCCTCGGCGAGGATGCGGGCACGCTTGTAGTCCTGCTCGCCCATGTTCTTCTCGGCCAGGGCGAGCTTGTCCTGGGCAAGCTTCATTTCCTCGATCTGATCGGTGGCGCCAACGGCCGTGGCCTGCTCCACCGCCTTGTGGGTCAGGCGCATCTGTTCGATGGGCGCCGGGTCGTTGGCGCAGCCGGCCAGGGCCAGCAGAGCCAGGCCGGCTGCAAACAGGGGTGTCTTGCTCACTAGAGGATTCCTAATCATTCGGGCGTGGCGACCGGTTGCATCTGCAGTGCCTTCCAGCGTTCCAGGTTGCGCTGAAGCAGGGTTTCCGGCACTCCGGCGGCGACCAATTCTGTCATCTTTTTCGCCAACTGTCCGCGCAGCCAGGGATCGTTGCAGGCCGAGTTGTGGGACAGGGTCAGATACAGACCTTCGCTGGAAATCGGCGGTTCCAGGGCGACCAGATCGTCGGCCATGCCCAGGGTGTCGGCCAGCACCAGGCCCGGATAGCGCTCGTAGAGCACGTAGTCGGTGCGCTCCAGCAGAAGCTTCTGGTAGGCCTGGGTCAGGCTGGGGACTTCCTCGAGCTTGAGATTTTCCCTGGCAAACTGGTCAAAGGCCTGGCCGAAGCTGTTCTTCACCAGGGTGCCGCCAGTGTGGCTGCGCAGGTCGTCCCAGCCGCTGTAGGGGAATGCCCTGTCGCGCTTCACCCAGACGACGCTCTGGGTTTCGAGGAAGGCCGGATGGACGTAGTCCATGGTTTCCAGGCGCGGTAGCGTGAGGAAGGCCCCGGCGATCAGATCGACCCGGCCGGTGCGGACTTCATCCTGGGCGCGGGACCAGGGACCGGTGTAGAGGATTTCCACCTTCAGCCCGAGTTCCCTGGCGATCTGCTTGAGCAGGTCGGCATTGGCGCCTATCAGTTGCTTGGGGTTCTCCGGGTCGCGCCAGAGGTAGGGCGGGTACTCGGGATTGCCGGTGGCCACCAGGCGCTCGCACTTCCCGGCCGCCTGCCCGAGTCCAGGAAGCAGGCACAGCACGAGGAGAAGGAGCGAGCGGCGGAATCTTGGCATCTGAGGTTTCCCGGACTGGACATTCGATTGGCCGCAGCGTGGGCGGCATCGCCTGGAACGAGCTTCATGCTAGCGTACTGGCGGCTTCTAGAACTATTCGTGATAAGGACAGGCCATGAAGAAATTCATCATTGCAGTCGTCATGCTGCTGGCGGCTGCGGCGGCAACCCTCTACTTCTCGCCCGCTGCGCTGACGGCCAGCGTGCGCCTGGTGGAACGCCAACTCGCCGGCTTGTCGGAGCGACAGGTCGCGCTGGGCGATCTTAGCATCCATTACTACGAGGGCGGCCCGGCCAAGGGCGAAACCATCGTGATGATTCATGGATTCGGCGCCAACAAGGACAACTGGCTGCGATTCGCCCGCCACTTCACCCAGCGCTATCACGTCATCGCCCTGGACCTGCCCGGCTTCGGCGACAGCGACCGGCCCGCCGGCAGCTACGACGTCGGCACCCAGGCCGAGCGTCTGGAGTCCTTCATCAAGACCCTCGAGCTGGGCAAGGTGCACCTTGTAGGCAACTCCATGGGCGGCCATATCGCCGGTCTCTTCGCGGCCCGCTACCCGCAGCAGGTGCGCAGCCTGGCGCTGTTCGACAACGGCGGTATCAAGGCGCCGAACAAGAGCGAGCTGTTCCGCCTGATCGAAACCGGCCAGGCCAATCCGCTGGTGGTGCGCAACGCCGGTGACTTCCAGCGCATGCTGGATTTCGTCTTCGTCGAGCCGCCGCCCCTGCCTGAGTCGGTGAAGTCCTACCTGGCCGAGCAGTCCATGGCCAACGAGGCCCACTACGACGAAGTCTTCCGCCAGCTTCGCGAGCGCTACGTTCCGCTGGAGCCCGAACTGCCGCGAATCGAAGCCCCTACCCTGCTGCTCTGGGGAGATCGCGACCGGGTGCTGGATGTGTCCAGCATCGAGGTGATGAAGCCGCTGCTGAAGAAACCCAGTGTGGTGATCATGCGGAACTGCGGCCACGCGCCCATGATCGAGCGTCCCGAGGAAACCGCTCGCCACTACCAGGCCTTCCTCGACGCCAGCCGCGGCTGAATGTAACGATTCCGGCTTCCCCCCGGCGCCGCTGCGAGTTATCGGTACGCACGGTGCACCTGACCTGCTCGGATTCATCCAAGAACTCGGGCAATAAAAAACCCGCTCCGAGGAGCGGGTTTTCTGTACGGCAAGCCGGAAAGCGCTATTACAGCAGCTTTTCCAGTTCCGGTACGGCTTCGAACAGGTCAGCCACCAGGCCGTAGTCAGCCACCTGGAAGATCGGCGCCTCTTCGTCCTTGTTGATTGCGACGATCACCTTGGAGTCCTTCATACCGGCCAGGTGCTGGATGGCACCGGAGATGCCCACGGCGATGTACAGCTGCGGGGCGACGATTTTGCCGGTCTGGCCGACCTGCATGTCGTTCGGCACGAAGCCGGCGTCGACCGCGGCACGGGACGCGCCGACAGCCGCGCCCAGCTTGTCGGCCAGGGCGTACAGGTGCTTGAAGTTGTCGCCGTTCTGCATGCCACGGCCGCCGGAGACGACGATCTTGGCTGCGGTCAGTTCCGGACGGTCGGACTTGGCCAGCTCTTCGCCCACGAAGGCGGACTTGCCGGCGTCGGATACGGTGCCCACGGTTTCCACGGCAGCGGAACCGCCTTCAGCGGCAGCGGCGTCGAAACCGGTGGTGCGCACGGTGATCACCTTAACGGCAGCCGAGGACTGCACGGTGGCGATGGCGTTGCCGGCGTAGATCGGACGCTTGAAGGTGTCGGCGCTTTCCACGGCGATGATCTCGGAGATCTGGTCGACGTCCAGCAGCGCAGCAACGCGCGGCAGGAAGTTCTTGCCGTTGGTGGTGGCCGGGGCCAGCACGTGGCTGTAGCCCTTGCCCAGTTCGGCGATCAGCGGAGCGACGTTTTCCGGCAGTTGGTGAGCGTAGGCGGCGTTGTCGGCGAGCAGCACCTTGGACACGCCAGCGATCTTGGCAGCGGCTTCGGCGGCAGCGCCAGCGCCCTGACCGGCAACCAGAACGTGGATGTCACCACCGATCTTCTGAGCGGCGGTCACGGTGTTGAGGGTGGCGGCCGCCAGCGCGGCATTGGAGTGTTCAGCGATTACAAGGACGGCCATCTCAGATCACCTTCGCTTCGTTCTTCAGTTTCTCGACCAGCTCGGCCACGGACTTGACCTTGATACCGGCCTGGCGGGCAGCCGGCGCTTCGACTTTCAGGGTCTTGACGGTGGAAGCGGTGGATACACCCAGGGCGTCCGGGGTGACCACGTCCAACGGCTTCTTCTTGGCCTTCATGATGTTCGGCAGCGACGCGTAGCGCGGCTCGTTCAGGCGCAGATCGGTGGTGACGATCGCCGGCAGGTTCAGCGCAACGGTCTGCAGACCGCCGTCGATTTCACGGGTGACGTTGACCTTGTCGCCCGCCAGCTCGACCTTGGAGGCGAAGGTACCCTGGGCATAGCCGGTCAGGGCGCCCAGCATCTGGCCGGTCTGGTTGTTGTCGCTATCGATGGCTTGCTTGCCGAGGATGACCAGTTGCGGCTGCTCCTTGTCGACCACAGCCTTCAGCAGTTTGGCCACGGCCAGGGAGTTCAGCTCGTCGTTGGACTCGACCAGGATGGCGCGGTCGGCGCCCAGGGCCAGGGCAGTGCGCAGCTGCTCTTGAGCGGTGTTCGGGCCGATGGTGACGACGACGATTTCACTCGCTACGCCTTTTTCTTTCAGACGGACGGCTTCTTCTACGGCAATTTCGCAGAAGGGGTTCATCGACATCTTCACGTTGGCAAGGTCGACGCCGGAGTTGTCCGCCTTGACGCGGACCTTGACGTTGTAGTCGACCACTCGTTTGACAGCTACAAGAACCTTCATGGATTCCTCGTTACTCTCCGGTTAATAAGAATGTCGCCAAGACGAGCCTGGCCAGTGATGCAGGTCGGCCGGAACCGACTCTCAGCCCAGACAGCGAGCGCAAAACCGCCCGTATCTTGACCGGATCGCCTATTCCGGTCAATACAGCAAAATGCCCCGCCATAAGCCGCAGAGCCTTATCCTATCAGGGCTTCACAAAATTCAAACAAACGTTTGTATTGGACCGGCCACAGCCTCTGGATATAATGCGCCAGCTCAGGTCAGGGATCGAGCCTAGCCCTCCAACACAAAATATCGAAGAGCCTTGAGGAGATTGACTGTGGAACGCGAATACATGGAATTCGACGTCGTCATCGTCGGCGCTGGCCCTGCTGGCCTGTCCGCCGCGTGCCGACTGAAGCAGAAGGCCGCGGAAGCTGGTCAGGAGATCAGCGTATGCGTGGTCGAGAAGGGTTCCGAAGTGGGCGCCCACATTCTCTCTGGCGCCGTATTCGAACCGCGAGCCCTTAACGAACTCTTCCCTGACTGGAAAGAACTGGGCGCCCCGCTGAACACCCCGGTAACCCGCGACGACATCTATATGCTCAAGGATGCCGACTCCGCGATCAAGGTTCCCGATCTGTTCGTGCCCAAGACCATGCACAACGAGGGCAACTATATCATCTCCCTGGGCAATCTCTGCCGCTGGCTGGCCCAGCAGGCCGAAGGCCTGGGCGTTGAGATCTACCCGGGCTTCGCCGCCCAGGAAGCGCTGATCGACGAGAATGGCGTAGTACGCGGCATCATCACCGGCGACCTCGGCGTGGACCGTGAAGGCAACCCGAAAGAGGGTTACTACACCCCCGGCATGGAACTGCGCGCCAAATACACCCTGTTCGCCGAAGGCTGCCGCGGCCACATCGGCAAGCAGCTGATCAAGAAGTACAACCTGGACTCCGAAGCCGACGCCCAGCACTACGGCATCGGTATCAAGGAAATCTGGGACATCGACCCAGCCAAGCATCAGCCCGGCCTGGTAGTCCACACCGCCGGCTGGCCGATGGACATCATGGGCACCGAGAACACCGGTGGCTCCTTCCTCTATCACCTGGAAAACAACCAGGTGGTCGTAGGCCTGATCATCGACCTGTCCTATGCCAATGCCTACCTGTCGCCCTTCGACGAATTCCAGCGCTACAAGCACCACCCGGTGATCAAGCAGTACCTGGAAGGCGGCAAGCGCGTCGCCTACGGCGCTCGCGCCATCTGCAAAGGTGGCCTGAACTCCCTGCCGAAAATGGTCTTCCCGGGCGGCGCGCTGATCGGCTGCGACCTGGGCACCCTGAACTTCGCCAAGATCAAGGGCAGCCACACCGCCATGAAGTCCGGCATGCTGGCCGCCGAATCCGTGGCCGCCGCCCTGGCCGCGGGCAAGGAAGGTGGTGACGAGCTGACCAACTATGTCGACGCATTCAAGTCCAGCTGGCTGTACGACGAACTGTTCCGCAGCCGTAACTTCGGCGCGGCCATTCACAAGTACGGTGCACTGGTAGGCGGTGCGTTCAACTACGTCGACCAGAACTGGTTCGGTGGCAAGCTCCCGTTCACCCTGCACGACAACAAGCCGGACTACGCCTGCCTGAAGCCGGCAGCCCAGTCCCAGCGCATCGACTATCCGAAGCCGGACGGCAAGATCAGCTTCGACAAGCTCAGCTCGGTCTTCCTCTCCAACACCAACCATGAAGAGGAACAACCCTGCCACCTCAAGCTGGCCGACGCGAGCATCCCGATCGCGAAGAACCTGCCGCTGTACGATGAACCGGCGCAGCGCTACTGCCCGGCTGGCGTGTACGAGGTGGTGACTCAGGAAGATGGCGCCAAGCGCTTCCAGATCAACGCCCAGAACTGCGTCCACTGCAAGACCTGCGACATCAAGGACCCGGCCCAGAACATCACCTGGGTAGCCCCGGAAGGCACTGGCGGCCCGAACTACCCCAACATGTAATGCAGCTACGAAAAAGGCTCCCTCGGGAGCCTTTTTCATGTCCGCCTTGCGGCTATTCCGGCAGCAGCCCGATAGGGAAGAACTCCCCGCCGCTCCATACGCCAAGCCAGGCGATGCCATCGATCTCACGCGGCTCTGCCAGCTCCACCAGCTGATAGAAGACATTGCGATGGATCAGGGCTTCCAGATTGGTACGCACCAGCACATAGGGCGAGGGCTCCTGGGTCTCCGGATCCAGCTCGACCCGTAGCGGATGCACCGCACCCGCCACTACCTCATCCTCCACATTGGTAATGAAGCGCAGCTGCTGCTCCTGCCCTGCCCCCTCGACCTGCAGTTGAACGGCCACGAAGGGTGCATCTTCCACCTGGATGCCCACCTTCTCGACGGGCGTGACCAGGAAATAGTCCTCGCCATCCTTGCGGATCACGCTGGAAAACAGCTTGACCATGGGCTTGCGGCCGATCGGCGTGCCCAGGTAAAACCAGGTGCCGTCCCGAGCGATGCGCATATCGATGTCGCCGCAGAACGGCGGATTCCACAGATGAACGGGCGCACCGCCGGGCTTGTCGCCCTTGGGTATCTGCGCCAGCAGGTCGCCGGCCTTGCCGGGATCGCTCATTTCAATCTCCTCAACGACTCAATCCGATCAGGCTGCGAGCATACTCTTCCAGCGGCGGCCCGATCAGGTCTTCAGGCTTGGAGTCGTAGAACGTCAGAAAACCGCCACGATTGCGGATTCGCGCGGAGTCCACCAGATAACGGGTATTGGTTTCGATCAGCATCAGCTGGATTACGCCACGGTCGCGACCAAGGCGATCCAGCGCTTCCTGATCTTCCCACTCCTCGACGGTTCCAATGCGGTCGTCGGCACTGGCGAATCGCGCGTACAGCAGATAATGCGCCCCCACTGAACGAGCCTGCCCCATGGCCTCTTCCAAACCGGCAGGGCCCTTGGCGCGACGCACCATGGGGAAGTACTCGACGAAACCGTCGAACGCCTCTTCAGCGACCACGTTAGGTCGTGGATAGGCGGAACCCGGGGGCACGAAATAGCCCTGCGCGATGTAAATGAAGGAGTCGGGCTGCAGGCGCCACGGACTGGCGCGGCGGGTTTCGCTGTGGTCCAGGAATCCAGCATCGCTCAGCTGTTCGCGAGTACCTTCGGCCATGTCGCTGACCTTCATGCAGCCAGTCAGGCCGAGAAGCGCCAACAACAGAATCAAACTACGCATCGTGTGTCCTCCAGGCGCCGGCGACGAAAAACCGGCGGATAGAGAATCAATGCAGCTTCCGCGCCATCAACCGCCAATGATCTTCATTACGGTGACACCGCCCGAAAATGCGATGTCCTGCTTGTCCGCCAGGGCCTTGACCAGCAGTCGCTGCAACGCTGGCAGCGCTTCGTGCCGGGGCTTTTCCAGCAGGTCGCCGACGTAGTGGCGATTGCTCGAGGAAAGGCAGCCATGCAGCCACCCCGTGGAAGACAGGCGAAGGCGCGAACAGGTCCGGCAGAACGGCACGCTCTCGTTGGCAATCACCCCGAAGTAACCCTCGCCCGGAACGCGGTAGCGAATGGCCGTGGCATCCAGCGGCGCGTCGGCCTGGACGAACTCATGGCTGGCACGGATCAGCGCCAGCAACTCTTCCAGCCCCACGAACTGCTGGTGGAAGGTGTTGGGATCACGAGCCAGATGGCCCATGCGCATCAGCTCGATGAAGCGCAGCTCGAAGCCACGTTCCAGGCAGTAGTCCAGCAACGGCAGGACCTGATCGAGGTTCTTGCCGCGCAGCGGCACCATGTTGATCTTGATCTTGAGGCCCGCCGCCCTCGCCTCATCGAGCCCCTTGAGCACCGTGGCGAGGTCACCGCCACGGGCAATGTTGCGGAACTCGTCGGCGTTGAGGGTATCGAGGGAAATATTCAGGCGGCGGATGCCGCAGTCCAGCAGCAGCGGCAATTTGCGGGACAGCAGCTGACCATTGCTGGTAATGCTGATGTCATCGAGGCCGAGCTTGCTGACTTCGCGAAGGAAAGGATCGAGTTTGGGGCTCACCAGCGGTTCGCCGCCAGTGATCCGCAGGCGTTCTATACCGGCGGCTTCGATGAGGTAGGCCACGCCACGAACCATGGCCTCTGCAGAGAGCTCATCCTGTGCCGCCACCAGTCGTTTGCCGTCTGGCACGCAGTAAGTGCAAGCGTAGTTGCAGGCGGCAGTCAGGCTGATTCGCAGGTTTCGGAAGCGCCTGCCTTGGCGGTCGACGATCATGGGACGCTCCGGCTTGTGGTACACCGGAGTATATCCCCGCGGCCCCGACAGCACATATCCGAGACCGCGTTATAGACGCACTGAATACGTCAGCCGGCGGGCGACTCGGCCTCGCGTTTGCGCTTGTTGCCCATGCGCACGCCGATGTCCATGAGGAACTGGAAGAAACCTTCCTGATCCTCCAGAACGTTGCTCCAGAACGGCGAGTGGTAGAGTGCGACAGCGCCATGCACCAGGGCCCAGGCAGCGCAGTAATGGAAGTACGGCGGCACGTCTTCCAGCTTGCCTTCGGCGATACGCCCCTTGATCAGCTGGGTGAGTCGCTCGAAGTTGGACGCGCGGATCTTGTGCAGCTGCTCGACCATCTCCGGAACCTGGCTGTTCTTCACCACCTTCTCTTCCAGGCGGTCGAACAGGCGATAACGCTGCGGGTCACGCATGCGGAACTCGAAGTAGGCACGCGACAGCGCCTCCTTGTCACGGTCCACATCAGCGGAGTGGAACAGCGCGTTCAGGTCACGCTCATAGTCGAGCATCAGGCGCAGATAGATCTCCGCCTTGGACTTGAAATGCTTGTAGATGGTGCCTTTGCCGATACCCACTGCGTCGGCGATCATCTCGACGGTAACGCTGTCTTCGCCCTCTTCGAGGAAGAGTTTCAGGGCGGTGTCGAGAATTTCCTGCTCGCGGCGGCGGAACTCACGGACTTTACGGGGTTCTTTCTGCATAAAGGGACTGTGGGGTCAAAAATCAAGCCGCGTATTATGCCTATCTGGCGTAAAAATGCACGGATCATCCGACTATGAGCTTATTGCAAGATGAGTTTGCCCAGGCCGATGGGCTCCGCTATCTCAACCATGCCGCCGTCGCGCCCTGGCCGAAACGCGCGACCCGTGCAGTCCAGAGCTTCGCCGAAGAGAACTGCCGCCTCGGCGCAAGGGACTATCCGGACTGGATAATAGTGGAGCGTCGCCTGCGCGAACGCCTTGCCAGACTACTGAATACTCCGGCCACGGCTGATCTTGCGCTGGTCAAGAATACATCGGAAGCCCTTTCTTTCGTTGCCTTTGGTCTGGATTGGAATGCAGGCGATCAGGTCGTCATCAGCGATCAGGAATTCCCGTCCAATCGGGTCGTTTGGGAGGCGCTGAAACGCTTCGGAGTGAATACCCTCCAGGTGCCGCTCAATGGATCAGATCCGGAAGGTGCCCTGATCGCCGCTATTGGCCCGCGCACGCGCCTGCTGTCCATCAGCGCAGTGCAATATGCCAGCGGCCTGCGTCTGGATCTGCAGCGCCTCGGCCAGGAGTGCCGCAAGCGCGGGGCTCTGTTCTGTGTTGATGCCATCCAGCAGCTGGGCGCCCTGCCCTTCGACGTCCAGGCCATCGATTGCGACTTCGCAATGGCCGATGGACATAAGTGGATGCTGGGCCCCGAAGGCCTCGGGGTCTTCTATTGCCGCGCCGACCTGCGCCAGCAATTGAAACTCCACGAGTACGGCTGGCACATGCTGGAACACCCCGGCGACTACGAACGCCCCGACTGGGAACCCTCGCGCACCGCACGCCGCTTCGAATGCGGCAGCCCTAACATGCTGGGCGCCATGGCGCTGGAGGCGAGCCTGTCCTTGTTGGAGGAAGTGGGCATGGAACACGTGGCGAAAGACCTGGCCGAGCGCGTGCAATGGTTGCAGGACGGCCTCGTCCGGATACCTGGCGTGCAATTGCTGAGCCCACTCAATCCGCTGCGCCGCGCCGGCATTCTCAGCTTCCGCCTGGACGGATGGGACAACCAGGTGTTGTTCGAACGCCTGCGCGCCGAGCAGGTGGTCTGCGCCCAGCGCGGTGGCGGAATCCGCTTCTCGCCGCACTTCTACACCGAATTCCGTGTGCTGGACGAAACGCTTGCGCTGCTGCGCCAGCTGGCAGACACATGAGGACTCAGCCGACGCCGCTGTATTCCAAATAGGTTTAAGAAACGCCACTGGGCTATCTGGACGCGGGGGGATAATGACTAATACTTCTTCTTACTGGCGCGCGGCATCTCCCCCCAAGTGCCCAGCCAGTCGAGGAACCGTGGATCGCGTTCCTTTGTTTTACTCCTAATGGTCTTGACCCGGATTCATCCCCCAGAACCCGGGTTTTTTTTGTGCGCGACTTTTGTCGGCCACCGAGGGAGAGCGCTTCAGCCGCGTCGGGCGAGGGGGAACAGGCGCAGATAATTCTCGCCGGTCTGCTCGGCGAATGCCTCGTACGACACGCCTCGCAAATCGGCGAGGAACTCCGCCACCTCACGCACGTACTGCGGCAGGTTGGGCTTGCCGCGGTAAGGCACAGGGGCGAGATAAGGCGAATCGGTTTCCACAAGCAGGCGGTCGGCCGGCACCTGGCGGGCCACTTCTCGCAGTGCATCGGCATTGCGGAAGGTGACGATGCCGGAGAGCGAAATATAGAAACCGAGGTCGAGCGCGGCGCGGGCCATCTCCCAATCCTCGGTGAAGCAGTGCAGCACACCGGCCTGGGGAAGCGCCGCATCGCGCAACAGGCCAAGGGTGTCGGCACGGGCTTCACGGGTATGCACGATGACCGGCTTGCCAGTCATTTTCGCCGCCTCCAGGTGCAGGCGGAATGCCTGCTGCTGGAGCTCGGCGGCTTCAGGCTCGTAGTGATAGTCCAGGCCCGTCTCACCGATCGCCACCACACGCGGGTGTTCCAGTTCTCCAAGCAGCCAGTCCAGCGCAACGGATTCACCCGGCTGCAGGTCGAGCGGGTGAACGCCGACGGAGCAGTGCACGTCGTCGTAACGCTCGGCGAGGGACTTCACCGCCGTCGCGTTGTCGGCGCTCACGCCAATGCAGAGGAACTGACTGACACCACGAGCACGGGCGGCGTCGAGGGCAGCATCAAGGGAGCCATCATGGGCGGCCAGGTCGAGGCGGTCCAGGTGGCAATGGGAGTCGATCAACATGCTTCAAGGCTCCAGGCGCAGGCGCCAAGCTTCAAGCCTGCCGCTTGCAGCCGGAGCCCGACGGCCGGTTACATGGTATGAGTGGGACGGTCGGACTTGAGGGCGCCGGCGAGGTAGGTCTCGATCTTGTTGCGTGCGCCGCTGTCACCATCGTTGAACTGGACGCCGATGCCCGCTGCGCGGTTGCCCTGGGCGCCCTTGGGGGTGATCCAGACCACCTTGCCGGCGACCGGGATTTTCTCCTGCTCATCCATCAGGTTGAGCAGCATGAATACTTCGTCGCCCAGCTTGTAGGTCTTGTTGGTCGGAATGAACAGGCCACCGTTCTTGATGAACGGCATGTAGGCGGCATACAGCACGGACTTGTCCTTGATGGTCAAGGACAGGATTCCATTACGCGGGCCCAGATTCGGCGGCAGGCTCATGCGGTTTTCCTGGAAAGCTGGTTCAGCCAAGGATTCTAGCCCGGCCCGGGCAGGCTTGCCCACTGCACCAGCAGCGCTTCGAGAAGCAACACACGATTGAGGTTGGCCTTGTTCAGGACTTTCTGCCGCTGCTGCAGCAGCCAGTCCTGCATGGCCAGGACCTTGCGCTGCGGTGCCTTCTCCGCGAGGTACTGCACTACCTTGCGCATATCGTTCAACCCCAGCCCCGCCTCATCACGGGTGAGCTGGAAACGCAGCATCAGTTGTGTCCAGTCACAGAACCAGTCGAACAGCAAGGGCAGAGGCACGGCATTCCAACCCTCAGCCAACTGGCTGGCACCTACCTGCTGCTTGAGCAGCTTCTTCACGCCCTCTACCACTTCGCCGCGCTGGGCACGCACACCCTGCCCTTCCAGGCGCAGGGCCGACAACGGCGAGCCGCCGGCGAGTACCAGAAGCTCACCCAGTTCGTCGGGGGATGCGTCCGGCAACGCGCCTCCCAGCCAGGCCAGGCTCTGGGCGGCACTGGGCAGCGGACAAGCCTGTTGCACGCAACGGCTCTTGATGGTCGGAAGGAGGCGGCTGGGCTGGTGGCTGATCAGCAGCAGTACGGTATCACCCGAGGGTTCTTCCAGACTCTTGAGCAAGGCGTTGGAAGCGTTGATGTTCATCGCCTCGGCCGGTTCCAGCAACACCACCTTGCGGCCGCCGAGCTGCGCGGTCTGGACCACGAACTCAACCAGTTCGCGCACCTGGTCGACGCGAATGGCCTTGTCGACCTCTTCCGGCTCCAGCACGAAGGCATCCGGATGGGTACTGGCCGCCAGCAGCAGACACGCCTTGCACTGGCCGCAGGCATCGAGCCCAGCCGGGCTCTGGCAGAGCAGACGCGCCATCAGGCGCTCGGCCAGGGCGCGCTTGCCGATGCCGGACGGACCGTGGAGCAGATAGGCGTGGGCGTGCCGCGGGCGGCCCGCCAGCTGCTGCCAGAGCGTCTCCTGCCAGGGATAGGCATCAGCCATGGCAACGCTCCAGCAACTCTGGCAGCAATTTGTCGAGATTGGCCTGCACCTCAGCCAGCGGCAGCGAGGCGTCGATCACCTTGTAGCGGTCGGCAACGGCCTGCGCGCGCTGCAGGTAGGTCTGGCGCACGGCTTCGAAGAAGCTGCGCTTCTCCTGCTCAAAGCGGTCGAGTCGGCCTCGAGCGGCCGCGCGGGTCAGGCCGACCTCCACGGGCAGATCGAATACCAGGGTCAGATCGGGACGAAGATCGCCCTGGACGAAATTCTCCAGCAGCGCAATGCGCTCCTCAGGCAAGCCACGGCCGCCCCCCTGATAGGCGTAGGTGGCATCGGTGAATCGATCGCAGAGCACCACGGCGCCACGAGCCAGTGCAGGCTTGATCACACCTTCCAGATGCTGGGCACGGGCGGCGAATACCAGCAGCAATTCGGTATCGACGCCCATGGCTTCGTCGCTGGGCGTCAGCAGCAGTTCGCGGATGCGCTCGGCGAGCGGCGTACCGCCCGGCTCACGGGTCAGCACGACCTCGATGCCATGACTGCGCAGACGCTCGGCGAGGTATTCGCGATTGGTGCTTTTGCCGGCACCTTCCGGGCCTTCCAATGTGATGAACAGACCGCTCACTGGGTGTCCTTTTTCATTGCGGGGTTGGGCTGGAGCGGTAGCCGTTGCGGCGCTTCAGCTGGAAGTCACGCACGGCCTGATTGTGCTCGCCCAGGGTCTCGGAGAATACATGGCTGCCGTCGCCGCGGGCGACGAAATAGAGGCTCTTGCCCGCAGCCGGATGCAATGCGGCGTGAATGGCCTCGCGGCCGGCAAGGGCAATCGGGGTGGGCGGCAGGCCACTGATGACGTAGGTGTTGTAAGGCGTAGGCTCGCGCAGGTGGTCGCGGGTCAGGTTGCCGTTGTAGCGCTCACCCAGGCCATAGATGACAGTCGGGTCCGTCTGTAGCAGCATCCCGGTATTGAGGCGGCGTACGAAAACGCCGGCGATCTGTCCGCGCTCGGCCGGCACGCCGGTTTCCTTCTCCACCAGGGAGGCCATGATCAACGCCTGATAGGAGTCGCTATAGGGCAGCCGGTCCGCGCGCTTGCCCCATTCCTCGGCGAGAACCTGGTCGAGGCGGTCCCGTGCCTGCTTCAGCAGGTCGATATCGCGCATGCCACGCACGAAACGATAGGTATCGGGGAAGAAGCGGCCTTCCGGGTACTCACCCGGGCGGCCGAGACGGGCCATCAGCTCGGCGTCACTGACATTGGCCAGGGTCTGTTCCAGCTTGGTCTGCCTGGCCAGTGCCGCGCGCACCTGGCGGAAGTTCCAGCCCTCCACCAGGGTAAGGCTGTACTGCACCACTTCACCACGCTGCCAGAGCCCCAGCAGGTCGCCGGCGCTCATCCCCGGAGTCAGGCGGTATTCGCCACTGTGCAGGGATTCGTTGGTCAGATTGAAGCGCCAGTACTGGCGCAGCCAGAAGGCATTGTTCAGCACCCCCTCCTCTTCCAGGCGGTTGAGCAGGCCACCTGGCGTGGCACCGGCCGGCACGTCCAGCATCCTTTCGGCGGAGATGTTCAGGGGTTGCTCAAGGGTGACGCTCTGCTGCCAGCCGGCAAAGGCGACGAGCAGACCGGCCAGAAGCAGGCCTGCCTCCAGCATCAGCAGGAATTTGCGTATCACGAATCAGATGTCCAGTAGATCGCGGGCGATGGCCTGAAGTTTACGGGTCAGCGGCCCGACCGGCCAGTGATGGCCTGTTACAGAACGCACCGGCCAGACACCGAACAGGCTGTTGCAGAGGAACACCTCGTCGGCCTGGAGGAAATCCTCGAAGGGGATGTCGCGCACTTCGACCTTCAGGCCTTGGGCCCTGGCGCTGTCGAGCAGGGCCGCTCGCATCACACCGGCGACGCCGCAGCGCGAGAGGTCGGCGGTGATCAGCGCGCCCTCATGCACGATGAACAGGTTGCTGAAAACACCTTCGATTACGCGACCGGACTGGTCACGCATCAGGCCCTCGGCAAACTCGCTGCCCTGCCACTCGTTCCGGGCCAGCACCTGCTCCAGTCGATTCAGGTGCTTGAGACCGGCAAGCAAGGGCTGCTCGGCAAGACGAGTCACACAGGGAAAGAGCTGGACGCCCTCGACTCCATTGACTTGCGGATAAACCGGGAACGGACTGCTCTGCAGGATGCGTCGAGGCAAGGCGACAGGTGGTGGCGCATAGCCGCGCAAACCTTCGCCGCGGGTGATCATCAACTTGGCGACGCCCTCACCCAGCCCGGCTGAAAAGGCCAGCAGCTCCGTGCGCATCAGTTGGAGATCCAGTGGAATCCCGAGGCGCTGGCAACCTTCGGCCAGACGCGCCATGTGGTACTCGAGAAGCGGGGGCCGTCCGGCACGCACGGCGATGGTCTCGAAAAGCCCATCGCCGTAGGCCAGGCCGCGATCCTTGATGGAAAGCGACTCGGCCGGGTGACCGTCGACCCAGTTTGGCATCAGCCTACGAACCGACGGAATACCAGGGAACCGTTGGTGCCACCGAAGCCGAAGGAGTTGGACAGCACGATATCCATCGGCATGGAACGCGCTTCGTGAGGTACGAAGTCGAGATCGCAGCCTTCGTCCGGCTCCTCCAGGTTGATGGTGGGCGGCGCTACCTGGTCGCGCAGGGCCAGCACGCTGAAGATCGCCTCCACCGCGCCCGCCGCACCCAGCAGGTGGCCGGTCATGGACTTGGTGGAACTGACTGCGAGCTTGTAGGCGTGATCGCCGAACACCGACTTGAGCGCCATGGCTTCAGCCACGTCACCGGCCGGAGTGGAGGTTCCGTGGGCGTTGACGTATTGCACCTGGTCGGCGTTCAGGCCGGCATCGCGCAGGGCATTGCTCATGCAACGGGCGGCACCGGCGCCATCTTCCGGCGGGGAAGTCATGTGGTAGGCGTCGCCACTCATGCCGAAACCGATGAGCTCGGCATAGATGGTTGCGCCACGAGCCTTGGCGTGTTCGAGCTCTTCCAGCACCAGGGCACCGGCGCCGTCGGACAGCACGAAACCATCACGCCCCTTGTCCCATGGACGGCTGGCGCGAGTCGGATCGTCATTGCGGGTCGACAGCGCACGAGCTGCGCCGAAACCACCGAGGCCGAGGCCGCAGGCGGCCATCTCGGAACCACCGGCGACCATGACGTCCGCTTCGCCATAGGCGATGTTGCGAGCCGCCATGCCGATGCAGTGGGTGCCGGTGGTGCACGCGGTGGCGATGGCGTAGTTCGGCCCCTGGATACCCAGGTGGATCGACAGGAAGCCGGACACCATGTTGATGATCGAACCCGGAACGAAGAACGGTGAGATCCGGCGCGGTCCCTGCTCGTGCAGGGATTTGCAGTTGTTCTCGATGTTGGTCAGGCCGCCGATGCCGGAGCCCATGGCCACGCCGATGCGCTCGCGATTGGCGTCGGTGACCTCGAGACCGGAGTCGCGAACGGCCTGGAAGCTCGCTGCGAGGCCGTACTGGATGAACAGGTCGAGCTTGCGCGCTTCCTTGGCCGACAGATACTCCTCGACATTGAACCCCTTCACCGAACCACCGAAACGGGTGGAATAGGCGGACAGGTCCATATGCTCGATCAGGCCAATGCCACTACGGCCAGCCAGAATTCCCTGCCAGCTGCTCGATACATCGGTACCCAGCGGCGACAGCATGCCAAGGCCAGTGACCACGACGCGTCTACGCGACACAGCGATCTCCTTCTTCAATCTCTACACGGCGGTTGATTCGGATTAACAGACTGTTGAAAAGCCCGGCAGGTAACGCGCAATCCGTGGTTTTTCAACAATCGGCTAAAGAAAAGCCGCACGCCCAATCGGGTCGTGCGGCTTTTCCGCGTCGGGTAACCGACGACTACATTACTGCGCGTGAGCGTTGATGTAGTCGATGGCTTCCTGAACGGTGGTGATCTTCTCGGCTTGCTCGTCCGGGATTTCGGTCTCGAATTCCTCTTCCAGAGCCATCACCAGCTCAACGGTGTCAAGGGAGTCGGCGCCCAGGTCTTCAACGAAGGAAGCGCTGTTGGTGACTTCGTCTTCTTTGACGCCCAGTTGCTCGGCGACGATTTTCTTGACGCGTTCTTCGATGGTGCTCATACCTTGTTTTCACTCCTATGGAAAAATCCGTGCAGCTGGGGCTGCAGTGTATAGAAAGGGTTTTCCGCATTTCAAGCTGAACGCCTGAACCCTTTCAGGATCGCCGCAACGAAATGTCTATAACCCGACTGCACTCTTATAGCGAATTCTAGACAGGGCATATGACAGCTTCCTGAAGGAATTCGTCACATTCAGCTCATGTACATGCCGCCGTTCACCGGAATGGTGGCGCCGGTGACGTAGGCAGCGCCGTCGGAAGCGAGGAATCCAACCACCTTGGCGATCTCTTCGGCCTGGCCCAGACGCCCCAGGGGAATCTGGGTGAGCAGCGCATCGCGCTGAGCTTCTGGCAGTTCGCGGGTCATGTCGGTGTCGATGAAGCCCGGAGCCACCGAGTTGACGGTGATGGCGCGGGAGCCGACTTCGCGGGCCAGGGCACGGCTGAAACCTTCCAGGCCAGCCTTGGCTGCTGCGTAGTTGGTCTGGCCGGCGTTACCCATGGCACCCACCACCGAACCGATGTTGATGATGCGACCCCAGCGAGCCTTGGTCATGCCGCGCAGGACGGCCTTGGACAGGCGGTACAGGCTGTTGAGGTTGGTGTTGATGACGTCGAACCATTCGTCGTCTTTCATGCGCAGCATCAGGTTGTCGCGAGTGATGCCGGCGTTGTTCACCACGATCAGCGGCTGACCAAGGTGCTGCTGAATGTGTTCCAGGGTGCTGGCGACCGATTCGTCACTGCTGACGTCGAGTACCAGACCGGCACCTTCGATGCCGTTTTCCTTGAGGAACTCGGCGATGCGCTCGGCACCGGAAGAGGAGGTCGCAGTGCCGATTACCACGGCGCCCTGACGGCCCAGCTCGAGGGCGATAGCCTGGCCAATGCCGCGGCTCGCACCGGTGACCAATGCCACCTTACCTTGCAGACTCATAGGTCTTCTCCTTGTTCAGGCCAGCGCAGCACGGGCGGCTGCGAAAGCATCAGGGGTATCCAGGTTGTGGGTGTTGACACCCTTCACGCAGCGCTTGTTCAGGCCGGACAGCACTTTGCCCGGGCCGCACTCGACCAGGTCGGTAACGCCACGCTCGGACAGGCTAACCATCGACTCTACCCAGCGAACCGGGCTGTACAGCTGGGCCAGCAGGTCGCGCTTGAGCTCGGCAAGATCGGCGACCACTGCAGCGCTGACGTTCTGCACCAGCGGAATCTGCGGAGCCTGCCAGGCCAGGGCTTCGACCGATTCGGCGAAGCGCTCGGCGGCGGGCTTCATCAGCGCGCAGTGGGACGGAACACTCACCGGCAGCGGCATGGCGCGCTTGGCGCCACGAGCCTTGCAAGCCTCGATGGCACGCTCGACCGCGGCAGCGGCACCAGCGATCACCACCTGGCCAGGTGCGTTGAAGTTCACGGCACTAACGACTTCACCCTGAGCGGCCTCGGCGCAGGCGGCCAGCACATCGGCATCTTCCAGGCCGAGAATGGCAGCCATGCCACCCTGCCCTGCCGGTACGGCCTGCTGCATCAGTTGACCACGACGCTCCACCAGCTTCACCGCATCGGCGAAGCCCAGGCTGCCGGCAGCCACCAGGGCGGAGTATTCGCCCAGGCTATGACCCGCGACGTAGGCCGGACGCGCACCGCCTTCAGCCAGCCACAGGCGCCACAGGGCGATAGAGGCGGCGAGGATGGCGGGCTGGGTCTTGTCGGTCTGATTGAGCTGCTCTTCCGGACCTTGCTGGGTCAGTGCCCAGAGGTCATAACCGAGCGCCTCGGAGGCTTCGGCGAAGGTATCCAGGACCAGCTTTTGCTGGCCCCCCTGCTCGGCCAGCATGCCCAGAGACTGGGAACCCTGACCGGGAAAAACGAAAGCGAGGGATGCGGACATTGAGTGAGGTCCCTTATCTGGCGGTATAGGGAGATTGACGCCCGGCATAGCCAAGCGCAGGAAACTGACAGTTGGATGACAGGCTGCCGGTAGCGGTCACATCCTACAGCAACAGATGCTCCAGACGACCGTGAAGACGCTGCGGCAGATTCTCGCGAACCTCGATCAGCGCGCGACGAATGGCACTCTGGAAACCATCCGAACCAGCCGAGCCGTGGCTCTTGATGACGATACCCTGCAACCCGAGGAAGCTGGCTCCATTGTGGCGCGCGGGCGTCAATTCGGTACGCAGGCGGCGCAACAACGGCAGCGCCAGCACACCCACTATGCGAGCGCCGAGGCTCTCGTTGAACAAGGCCTCCATGCGCGAGGAAATCATCGAAGCCAACCCCTCGCTGGACTTCAGCAGGATGTTGCCGACGAAACCGTCACACACCACCACATCTGCATCACCACGGTAAAGACCGTCGCCCTCGATGTAGCCGATGTAGTTGAGACCCTCGGCTTGCTGCAGCAAGTTCGCCGCCAACTTGACCTGCTGGTTGCCCTTGATGTCTTCAGTACCGACATTCAGAAGCGCAACCCTCGGACGAGCAGTGCCCAAGGCTTCGGCAGCGACCGCTCCCATCACGGCGAACTGATAGAGATGCTCGGCACTGCAATCGACGTTAGCCCCCAGATCCAGCAGGTGGCAATGGCCACGAGCCGTGGGAATAGCACTGACCATTGCCGGACGATCGATGCCGGGCAAGGTCTTCAGGACATAGCGGGAAAGCGCCATCAAGGCGCCAGTATTGCCAGCACTGACGCAGGCCTGGGCACGACCGTTTCGCACCAATTCGAGCGCGACGCGCATCGAAGCATCCGGCTTGCCACGCAAGGCTTGCGCCGGGCGCTCATCCATGGCGATCACTTCGCTGGCATGCTCGATTTGCAGGCGCTGGCGATCAACCGCTGGAATGCGGGCGACTAGTTCTTCGAGAAGAGGAGCTTGGCCGACGAGGACCAGGTGAAGCGAGGGGAATTCAGCCAG
This sequence comes from Pseudomonas lalkuanensis, assembly GCF_008807375.1. NCBI lineage: Bacteria > Pseudomonadati > Pseudomonadota > Gammaproteobacteria > Pseudomonadales > Pseudomonadaceae > Metapseudomonas > Metapseudomonas lalkuanensis. The sequence continues at coordinate 3,983,579 of NZ_CP043311.1, forward strand.
ACAGGCGACGCTGGCTGGAACAATGCAGCGGGGACCGTAGTCCCCGCCCATTGCATCAATCGCGATGATCGAGGCAGCCAAGGATTACTCGGCAGCGCCCTTGTCGACCACTTTGCGACCGCGGTAGAAACCGTCCGGAGAAACGTGGTGGCGCAGGTGAACTTCACCGGTGCTCTTCTCTACGGACAGTGCGTTGGCTTCGAGGGCGTCGTGGGAACGACGCATGTCGCGTGCCGAGCGGGATTTTTTGTTCTGCTGAACAGCCATAATCAATTAACTCCTAAACGTTTGGGTCACGCTTTAACTGCGCCAGTACGCTGAACGGGTTGGACCGCGAAACCTCGTCCTCGCTCGGCTCGGGCTCATCGAGACCCGCCGGCTGCTGGCAATCTTCAGGGTCATGGGCCGGAACTATGGGGAGGGCGAGCAACAGCTCATCCTCGACCAGAGTCATCAGATCCAGCGGATCCTCTCCCACTTCCAGCACGTCATAGCCCTTCGGCAGCGACTGACTGTCAGCCCCTTCCCTCACCACGGCGTAATCACATTCGCTGTGGATGTTCAGGGCGACCAGCTCTAGACAACGCTGGCAAACCATCTTGACCTCAACGTCGATCCGACTGTGGATGACCACAGCACGACGCTCATCACGGCCAAACGACAGGCGCACATGAATGCTGCCTGCATTGTCCGCAAGGGGGTCGCAGAGTCGCTCCAGGCTGGCGAGCGCGATCTCACCCTCTAGAGTGACTTCGCGGTCCGCCAACTTGCGCGGATCTACATGAGGTGGAATCGGCCCATTCAACATAGGCGCGACATTCTAGGGACGCCCCCCTCCCCTGTCAAAGGAATTTCCGCATTGTCCGCAGCCGGAGCGCATCTATAGAATCCCCCACCCCACAAGCCCGGAGATCGCCAATGCTGCCCCTGGTGCTCGCATCCAGCTCCCCCTATCGCCGCGAACTGCTCGAACGCCTGCGCCTCCCCTTCACCTGGAGCGCTCCGGCCATCGACGAAAGCCGCCACCCCGAGGAATCCGCCGAACAGCTGGTGCGCCGCCTCGCCCTGGAGAAGGCTCGCGCCCTAGCCGACCAGCACCCCAATCATCTGATCATCGGCTCCGACCAGGTCGCCGTGCTGGGCGAACAGATCCTCGGCAAGCCGCACAGCTTCGATCGCGCCCGCAACCAATTGCTGGCCGCAAGCGGCACCAGCGTCAGCTTCCTGACCGGACTCGCACTGCTGAACAGCGAAACCGGACAGCACCAGGTCGATTGCGTGCCATTCACCGTGCACTTCCGCGACCTGGACGAAGCACGCATCAGCCGCTATCTGAAAGCGGAACAACCCTACGACTGCGCCGGCAGCTTCAAGGCAGAAGGCCTTGGCGTGAGCCTGTTCCGCACCACCGAAGGCACAGACGCCACCAGCCTGGTCGGCCTCCCCCTGATTCGCCTGGTCGACATGCTGCTCGCCGAGGGTGTGCAGATCCCCTGATCCCTATATAAAGGAAAGCCCGGCACTGGCCGGGCTTTCTTCATTGGGACAACCGCCAGCCTCAACGCAGGCTCGGCCCCTGGAACCCCATCCACAACGCGAGACGCTCAGCCACGCTGGCACCGAACTTCTTCGAGAAGCGATCGAAGGGAGACTCCTGGACGGTGTAGTCGACGATTTCCTTCGCACCGATGACCTCACGGGCAACGAAGCTGGTATTGCCGAGCTTATCCACCAACCCCAACTGCAGCGCCTGCTCACCGGACCAGACCAGACCACTGAACAGTTCGGGATGACCATCGACCTTGAGCCGATCGCCGCGCCCCTTCTTAACACTCTCGATGAACTGCTGGTGCGTGGTGTTCAGGACGTTTTGCCAGAATTCGGTTTCCTCCTGCTTCTGCGGCTGGAACGGATCCAGGAAGGCCTTGTGCTCGCCCGAGGTATAGACACGGCGCTCGACACCCAACTTGCCCATCGCATCGACGAAACCGAAGCTCGCCGCGGTGACGCCAATGGAACCGACAAGGCTGGCCTTATCGGCATATATCTCGTCTGCCGCACTGGCGATGTAGTAGGCACCAGATGCCCCCAGGTCGGCGATCACGGCATAAACCTTGATGTCCTTGTGCGCTTCGCGCAGCCGGCGAATCTCGTCATAGACGTAGCCGGACTGCACCGGACTACCCCCCGGACTATTGATGCGCAGCACCACGCCCCTGGTCTTCGGATCCTCGAAGGCCGCGCGCAGACTGGTCACGATATTGTCAGCACTGGCCGCTTCTTCGTCGGCGATCATGCCGCGAATTTCCACCAGAGCGGTGTGCTCCTGGCCGCGCGCCGCGCTTTTCTGCAGATCGAAGGCCGGCGACAGCATCACCAGGGCGACAAACAGATAAATAAAGGTCAGAAGCTTGAAGAAAATACCCCAGCGACGGGCACGACGCTGCTCCTGAACACCCGCCAGAACCGCTTTCTCCAGCAGCTTCCAGCTCTTCTCTTCAGTCTTGTCCGCAGCCGGTTCTTTCCATTCGTCAGACATAGGTCTCCACCTCTCGGGATTGCCGGCTCAGATCAGCGCCCAGCCAGTGTCGCAGTTCCTCGAAACGCTCGATCGCCAGCTTTGGCGACTCCTTGAGCAACTCCGCAAGCGGCTGGGCACCATAGCCCACCGCCACGGAATCCATACCAGCCCGATGCGCCATACGCAGATCGAAAGGCGAATCCCCCACCATCAAAGCCCGCTCCGCCACGACCCCGCAATGCGCCAGGATTTCCTGCAACATGCGCGGATCAGGCTTGCTCGCGGTTTCGTCAGCGCAACGAGTAACGTCGAAATAGTCCAGCCATCCGCGACCCGCCAGCACCTGATCGAGGCCGCGACGACTCTTGCCGGTGGCCACCGCCAGACGATAGCCCTCCTCGCGAAACGCCTCCAGCGCCTCTGCCACCCCTTCGAAAAGAGGCGAAGGTTGGGACTCCAGGGCACCGTAGTGCTCACCGTAACGCCTGCGGAACGCATCGATGCAACGCGAATCCTCAAGCTCCGGATAAAGCGTGGCAATCGCTTCGGGCAAGCCGAGCCCGATGATGCCCTTGATTGCGGCATCATCGCGCCACGGCAGCCCGGACACCTCAGCTGCCACACGCATGGATTCGACGATACGGGCAATGGAGTCAACCAGCGTGCCGTCCCAATCAAAGATAAGCAGCTGATAATCAGGCACCGAGACGCTCCAGGGTTTTCAGCCACATCTCATCAACCGGAGCCTCCAGCTTCAGCTCGCCGCCATCGGGAAGACTGATCGCCAGCGAATGCGCGTGCAGGAACAGGCGCTTGCCACCCAGGTCGCGAATTTCGCGGGTGAAATCCTCATCTCCGTACTTGGGGTCGCCGGCAATGGAGTGACCGGCGTGCTTGGCGTGCACACGAATCTGATGGGTACGCCCGGTGATCGGACTGGCTTCCACCAGCGTGGCGAACTCGCCAAAACGACGCACGACGCGGAACTCGGTCAGCGCCTCCTTGCCCTCGGGATTCACCTCGACCATCCGCTCGCCGGAGCGCAGGTTGTTCTTCAACAACGGCGCACTGACCTTCTTCTTCGAGGTCGGCCAACTACCACGCACCAGCGCGAGGTAACGCTTGTCGACACCATCGCCACGCAGCGCCTCGTGAAGATGACGCAGCATGCTGCGCTTCTTGGCGATCATCAGCAGACCGGAGGTATCGCGATCCAGGCGATGCACCAGCTCCAGATCCTTGGCTTCGGGACGCAACTGACGGAAGGCCTCGATCACACCGAAACTGAGCCCGCTACCACCGTGAACCGCGATGCCGGCTGGCTTGTTCAGCACGATCAGCGCCTTGTCCTCGTAAACGATCGCAGCCTCCAGCCGCTCGAGCATCCCCTGGGCAACCGGAGCCGGCTCATCCGGCTCGGACAGGCGCAGCGGCGGAACCCGCACCACATCGCCGGCCTGAAGCTTGTATTCAGGCTTGATGCGCCCCTTGTTCACGCGAACTTCGCCCTTGCGAAGGATGCGATAAATCAATGTCTTGGGCGCACCTTTCAGCTGGGTGCGTAGGAAATTATCGATTCGTTGACCGGCATATTCCGGCGCAACCTCAAGCAGCTGGACGCTGGAGGTTGGAGAGGCGGGAGTATTCATCTGCGCATCATAACAATTTTTTATGGATTTGAAGCACTTAATGATTACTGCTATAGTCGCGAACGCCGCCAAAAGCGGCCTGGTTTCGGGGTGTTCGCCATATCTGCCACCCCAACCGCTGCAACCCTTTCAGGACGTAAGGCCGTCCGACAGAAAATTCGCCGCAATGGCCGCGAATTTTCCGAAATCAAAGCCTTGAGCCATGACGCGTAATCACCCCTTCCAACGGGAGATTGCGGTAAATGCAACCCGCTACGGATTCAGCGAGCGGCACCCGATTTTCAAGGGATAAGTGTAGGGTGGAGATGCATAACCGTCGGACTGCGTAGTTTCAAGACGCTTCATTTCGTCCGCTACCGACCGTTGATTCCTCCTCCTGAACAAGTGCTTCTGTCACGACACAGCAAGCAGGAGACGTAGTCGCGATTCCGGCCCCTTTGGCTGGAGCTCGCTGGACACTGGGGTGGCTCTCCATCCCTGACACGCACCTGACACCGACCGCGAGAGTCGTGTGCGCCAATCGCCGTTTCCGGTAGCCCGGAAACCTATTGGTACCACATGAAAAGAATGCTGATTAACGCGACTCAGCCCGAAGAGTTGCGTGTTGCTCTGGTCGACGGCCAACGCCTGTATGACCTGGATATCGAATCGGGTGCCCGCGAGCAGAAGAAAGCCAACATCTACAAAGGCCGAATCACTCGCATCGAGCCCAGCCTTGAGGCCGCCTTCGTCGACTTCGGCGCTGAGCGCCACGGCTTCCTGCCCCTGAAAGAAATCTCCCGCGAATACTTCAAGAAGTCCCCTGAAGGCCGCATCAACATCAAGGAAGTGCTCAGCGAAGGCCAGGAAGTCATCGTCCAGGTCGAGAAAGAAGAGCGCGGCAACAAGGGCGCAGCCCTGACCACCTTCATCAGCCTCGCCGGTCGCTACCTGGTGCTGATGCCCAACAATCCCCGCGCCGGCGGCATCTCCCGCCGCATTGAAGGCGAAGAGCGGAACGAACTCCGCGAAGCGCTGAACGGCCTCAACGCCCCGGCCGACATGGGCCTGATCGTCCGCACCGCCGGTCTCGGCCGCTCCAGCGAAGAGCTGCAGTGGGACCTGGACTACCTGCTGCAACTCTGGAGCGCCATCAAGGAAGCCTCCGGTGAGCGTGGCGCCCCGTTCCTGATCTACCAGGAAAGCAACGTCATCATCCGCGCCATCCGCGACTACCTGCGCCAAGACATCGGCGAAGTACTGGTCGACAGCGTCGAAGCCCACGAAGAAGCCCTGAGCTTCATTCGCCAGGTGATGCCGCAGTACCAGAGCAAGATCAAGCTCTACCAGGACAGCGTCCCGCTGTTCAATCGCTTCCAGATCGAAAGCCAGATCGAAACCGCCTTCCAGCGCGAAGTGAAGCTGCCGTCCGGCGGCTCCATCGTCATCGACCCGACCGAAGCCCTGGTGTCCATCGACATCAACTCGGCGCGTGCGACCAAGGGCGGCGACATCGAAGAAACCGCCCTGCAGACCAACCTGGAAGCGGCCGAGGAAATCGCCCGCCAGTTGCGCCTGCGTGACATCGGCGGCCTGATCGTCATCGACTTCATCGACATGACCCCGGCCAAGAACCAGCGCGCCGTGGAAGAGAAAGTCCGCGAAGCCCTGGAAGCCGACCGCGCCCGCGTGCAGATCGGCCGTATCTCCCGCTTCGGCCTGCTGGAAATGTCCCGTCAGCGCCTGCGCCCGTCCCTGGGTGAGACCAGCGGCATCGTCTGCCCCCGTTGCGACGGCCAGGGCATCATCCGTGATGTCGAATCCCTGTCGCTGGCCATCCTGCGTCTGATCGAGGAAGAAGCCCTCAAGGACCGCACCGCCGAAGTACGTGCCCAGGTGCCGATCCCGGTTGCCGCCTTCCTGCTCAACGAGAAGCGCAACAGCATCACCAAGATCGAGCTGCGCACCCGGTCGCGCATCGTCATCCTGCCGAACGACCACCTGGAAACCCCGCATTTCGAAGTCCAGCGCCTGCGCGACGACAGCCCGGAAGTGCAGAGCAACCAGTCCAGCTACGAAATGACCCCCGCCGAGGTTGAAGAAGCTCAGCCGGTCAGCTCCACCCGCACCCTGGTACGCCAGGAAGCCGCGGTGAAGACCGTATCCCCCGAGCGTCCGGCCCCGGCCCCGACTCCAGCGGCCCCGCTGGCACCGCCGGCACCGGCTCCGGAGCCGAGCCTGTTCAAAGGCCTGGTGAAGTCCCTGGTGGGTCTGTTCGCCGGCAAGGAAGAGCCCAAGGTCGAAGCCGAGAAGCCTGCGGCCGAGCGCCAGCCGCGCGGTGACGAGCGTCGCAACGGCCGTCAGCAGAACCGCCGTCGTGACGGCCGTGAAGCCCGTGAAGGTCGTGAAGGCCGTCGCGAGGAAGATCGCAAGCCGCGCGAAGAGCGCCAGCCGCGCGAAGCCCGTGAAGGCCAGGAAGCTCGTCGCGAACGCGGCGAACGCACTGAACGTCCAGCCCGCGAAGAGCGCCAGCCGCGTGAAGAGCGTCAGCCCCGCGAGGAACGCCTGGCACGCGAGCCGCGCGAAGAGCGCCAGCCCCGTGAGGAGCGTCAACCCCGCGAGGAACGCCAGCCGCGTGAAGAGCGTCAGCCGCGTGAAGCCCGCGAAGCGCGCGAAGGTCAGGAAGGTCGTCGTGAGCGTGGTGAGCGAGCCGAGCGTCCGGCCCGCGAAGAACGTCAGCCGCGTGAAGACCGTCAGCCCCGAGAGGAGCGCCAGCCGCGCGCCGAAGTGGCCCAGGCGGAAGTGGTCGACGAAGAACTGCTGAACAACGAAGAACTGCTGCAGGACGACGATCAGGAAGGTGCCGATGGCGAGCGTCCCCGTCGTCGCTCCCGTGGCCAGCGCCGTCGCAGCAACCGTCGCGAGCGTCAGCGCGAAGCCAATGGTGAAGAGCTGGGCGCGGATGAGGAAGGTGCCGAACAGGCCGCTCCTGCCGACGCCGTCCAGGCCGCTTCCGTAGCCGCTGCCACTGTTGTTGCCGCTGAAGTGGTTGCCCAAGCCAGCACTGAAGCTCCGACCCAGGTGGAAACCCCGGATGCCGAAGCTGTCGTTGAAGCACCTGCCGCAGAAGCCGTGGTTGCCGAGGCCGTTGAAGCCGCCCCGGTTGACGAACAGGTGCCGGTAGTAGAGCAGGCCCCGACCGTGGTGGAAGCTCCCCAGGCCGTGGAAGCAGCACCCGCCGAAGTCGTGGCAGAAGCGCCTGTCGCAGCTCCCGCGGAAGAAGCTCCGGTTGCCGTACCTCAGCCCCAGGAAGCTGCTCAAGCGCCGTCCAGCAGCGGCCGCGCCGCCAACGACCCGCGTGAAGTACGTCGTCGTCAGCGCGAAGCCGAGCGTCTGGCCAAGGAAGCCGAAGCGTCCGCCGCCCAAGCCGTTGATGCCGTAGTTGCCGCCGAGCCGGTATCCGCTGCCGCCCACGCCGTAGCGGGTGTGGAAGAGGAAGTGGTCGCTGCCGAGCAGAAGGTCGAGGAAGCCGTTGAACAAGCTGTGGAAGCTCCAGCCGAACAGTCTGAGCAAGTAGCAGCCGAAGCGACCGAAGCCCAAGCGCCGGCCGAAGCCGAGACCAAGGCTGAGGAAGAAGAGAAGGACGAAGCCAAGGACGAGACCAAACCGGTCGTCTGAAGCCAGTCCTGAATGAGAAAGGGGATGCCATTGGCATCCCCTTTTTTCTTGCCCGCAATTTCGACGCTCCCTACTCCACTTCGTCTCCCACCTGGGTCGCGAACTGCAGTTCCGCCAGCCGCGCATAGAGTGGACTGCTGGCCACCAGCTGCGCGTGGCGACCGATTGCCACCACCCTGCCCCGCTCCATCACCGCGATGCGGTCGGCGTTCTGCACCGTGGCCAGGCGGTGGGCGATCACCAGCGTTGTGCGTCCGCTCATCAGTGCCGGCAGGGCCTGCTGGATCAGGTGCTCGCTTTCCGCATCCAGAGCGCTGGTCGCTTCGTCCAGCAGCAGGATGGGCGCGTCCACCAGCAATGCACGCGCGATGGCCAGGCGCTGTCGCTGGCCGCCGGAGAGACCGATGCCACCCTCTCCCAGATGGGTCTGGTACCCCTGTGGCAGGCGGGTGATGAACTCGTGGGCATGGGCGGCGCGGGCGGCCGCTTCGACCTCGGTGTCACTGGCTCCGGGACGACCGTATCGGATGTTGTCCTCGACACTGCCGTAGAACAGCGCAGGATTTTGCGAAACCAGCGCAAAGCAGCGGCGCAGGTCGGCCGGTTCCAACTGTTTCAGTTCCACGCCCTCCACCCGGATGCTTCCGCCCTGGGGATCGAAAAAGCGCAGCAACAGCTCGAAGACCGTCGACTTGCCGGCACCGGAAGGCCCCACCAGCGCCAGTGTCTCGCCGGGGCGAACGTCCAGGCTGACTCCGTCCAGCGCATTCACTTCCGGCCGTCCGGGATAGGCGAAGCGCACTGCGTCCAGCTCGATGCGACCGCTGACCCGCTCAGGCAGCGACACCTGCCCCTGCGCCGGGGCATGAATGTCGTTTCGCGCCTGCAGCAACTCGGCAATTCGCTCCGCGGCACCGGCGGCGCTCTGCAGCTCGCCAATCACCTCGCTGATGGCGCCGAACGCCGCGCCCACGATCAGGCTGTAGAAGACGAAGGCCGCCAGGTCGCCGGGAGATATGCGCCCGGCGATCACATCCGTGCCGCCGACCCAGAGCATCACGCCCACCGCGCCCAGCACCAGCAGGATCACCAGGGTGATCAGCCAGGCACGCTGGGTGATACGCCGGCGTGCGGTGTCGAAGGCCCCCTCCACCGTACGGGCGAAGCGCTGGCGGTCCTGCGCCTGGTGGTTGTAGGCCTGCACCGTCTTGATCTGCCCCAGGGTTTCCCCAACGTAGCTGCCGACGTCGGCGATACGGTCCTGGCTTTGCCGCGAGAGACGCCGCACCCGCCGGCCGAAGAGGAGGATGGGCGCCAGCACCAGCGGCAGCGCCAGCAGGACGATGCCGGTCAGTTTCGGGTTGGTGACGAATAGCAGGCCGATGCCGCCCACCAGCATGATGCCGTTGCGCAATGCCATGGACAGCGACGAACCGATCACCGACTGCAATAAGGTGGTGTCGGCGGTGAGCCTGGACTGGATTTCCGACGCACGATTGCTTTCGTAGAAACCCGGATGCAGCTGGATCAGATGGTCAAACACGCGCTTGCGGATATCCGCCACGAAGCGCTCGCCAATCCACGAGACCAGGTAGAAGCGCGTGAAGGTTCCCAGCGCCAGGGCCAGCACCAGACCGAAGAACAGCATGATCGAGTGCCGCAGCGACGCCTCGGACTGGGTAGCCAGCCCCTGGTCCACCAGCAAGCGGATGCCCTGCCCCATCGACAGGGTAATGGCGGCGGTGAACAGCAGCGCCAGCAGGGCACCCATCACCCGCCAGCGATAGGGCGCGACGAAGCGCGCAGCCATGCGCAGCGCATTGCGCTGCCGTGAAGAAAGGAGAAATGCCATCGAAGGACTCAGTCAGCTATGCCAGCGGATTGTCCACCTCGCGCCGGAGCTTCCGCCCACCACCCCACCAGGCAGAGGCACAGCGCCACCAGGTTGGTGGACAGGGGATTGAAGGCCTGGATCAGCAGACCCGGCGTGAACAGCGCTACGTCCAGCAACAACCCCGCCAGCAGCACTGCGGACACAACGAGCGGCCAGCGCGACTGACGAACCGCGAGCAGGATCAGCGCCATGATGATCTCCGCCAGCCCGGCGAGGGTCGCCACCAACTCGACGTGGGCCAACCCGTGGGCCGCGATCATCAGCTTCTCGTCTGCGCTCAGCCAGAGCAGCTTGGGCACAAGGCCGTGGTAGAGAAACAGCAACGCCAACCCCCAGCGGGCCAGCAAGGCGAATCGACGCCGCTCAGCGATCGGCATTCAGGAAGCGCCCCTCATGGTCGGGGGACGGCAGCAGGCAGGCGTCATATCGGCCGAAGAGTCGGTAGCGATTCAACGCGACACGGTCATAGCACCAGTCGCGCAACCCCAGCGGCAGGAAACGGAAGATCGCCAGCAGCGGCCAGGGGGCCGGCAACTGACGCAGGATTCGTGCGATTGCCTCGGAGCGGACGGACAGCTCGGCCCCCTCGACATAGAGCAGGGTCGCGAAGCTGTCGGTAGGCAAGCCAAACCAGCGCAGGATCGCCTGCCCTTCCACCGACTGCACCGAGGCGAGCTTGATGGTCCGTGCCCGGTCGTGGCGGATCAGGAACTTCGCCCAGCCATTGCAGAGCTTGCACACCCCATCGAAGAGAACGACGCACTCTCCGGGCCGGACACAGGGCGGGTATTGCTCGGCATCCATCGCGATGCTCCTGCAACCTCGGGAAATTGTCGTCGATGGTAGCCGATCTCCCCGCAAGCGGGTGAACAGCCTCAGCCCAGGTCGCCCCAGCCCAGGGGATAGAGCAGTTCTTCCTTGTAGCCGGCCCAGACCCGCACCGCGTCGGGGAAGGCGTCATCCAGGACCGGGTCACCACTGTCCACCAGCAGTGGCCGGCCTTCCAGGGTGCCCAGCTTGCGTTTGGTGGCCACTACCCGAATGTGGTCCAGCCCAATGGCACGCAACACCCGCGGGCTGATCTGCTGGTTGCCGCGGCCAATGATGTGGCCTTGGCCGCCGATGGTGGTGACCAGTAATCGCGCCGGGTGGCCGTCCACCAGTTCGAAGAGCTGGGACTCGGTCACGTCACGGGCGATCACTGCGCCGTTCTCGATCACATCGACCCCGAGCAGCGTGGTTTCCAGCCCCAGGTTGGCCGCCAGCCCATGGAGCGTGGAGCCGGGGCCGAACACATAACGCACGCTCTCTTCCCAGCTGTCGTTCAACCAGTCAGCCAGATCCACCAGCACCAGCTCTTCCGACTCCATGCCGCCTTGTTTGACGTGCTGCATGAAGTGGCCTTCCACGGGGACCGTCAGCTCGCCGTACCAGCGCGCCGCTACCTTGCCGTCGCGCAAGGCGGTTTCGTCCAGGTCACGAACCTCGCCACTGGCCAGGCGCACCAGCCCACCGTCCACCAGACGTCGCGCCAGCTCGCCGGCGGCGCGCGGACTGATGGCATAAACCCCGGAGTGGATCTTCACCCCGGCGGGAATTCCCAGTACCGGCTGCCCTTCGCGCACGGCGGAACTGACATCCCGCGCAGTGCCATCGCCACCGGAGAAGAGAATCAGGGCGACACCGGCGTCCTGCAGGGCCTCGACGGCATGACGGGTGTCATCGGCGCACGTCAGCGGACCGTCGAGGTGCCCCAGCACCCGGTGGGCAAAGCCCATCTCCGTTAGCAGGTCGGCGCCCATGGGGCCGGGGAAAGTCAGGAACTGGATGCGCCCGACGAGCGGCAACAGGCATTCCAGCGCCTGCCGGGTGCGCGCCGCGGCCCGGGGCTCGGCGCCTCTGGCAAGAGCTTGTGCGGCGACACCGTCACTGCCCTTGAGCGCAGCGGGGCCACCCAGGCCGGCCAGCGGGTTGATGATCAGGCCCATATGGAACAAGGACATGCTTACCTCGAACTGAACTCTCGCCCCGCGCAGGGGGTCCATCCGTCAGGACCAGGACGCTAGCGGTTGGCACATTCGCTGCTAGTGTTTCCTGGTCTTTCGTTTTTCCGGCGTACTGCCGACGCCGGCTGTCACTGCGTGTTCATCTACCCTTCCTAGACTGCGCGCACCACCTGAAGAGGAGACAGGCCATGAGCTTGCACGACAGCACTTCCGATCGCCGCGTAATTCCGCTGCAGCAACGCCGCCCGGTTGGCGGCGCGATCATCGATGCCCAGGGCCGTGAGATTCCGATTACCGAGACCATGATCCAGCGCGCCTGCCAGGAGCTGCACAAGCAACTGGAATCCGAGCTGAGACAGGCCTGATATGCCAAGGCCCGGGGCAATCCCGGGCCGTTTCCTACACCAGTTCGGCCCCCAGCGCCCGGACGACTCCCGCCAGGCTGGGCGCATCCCCCTTCAAACGCACCCGCAGACCGTCGATTTCCCGCCGCACCGGATAGTGCTTGCGCAGGACATCGAAGGCAGCGCGACGCTGGCCTTCATCCCCCGCCAGGCTACGGCGGAAATCCGCATCGTCGCGGCGCGGGTCATACACCGCGCGGCACAGCGTCGCCAGGGCCCAGTTCGGGTCGGTGCCGGCATCCAGGGTCAGCTCATCCAGCCAGGGCGCGGGCAGCAACTCATCCAATCGCACGCTTTCCGCCTGCCCGCTGAAGCGGCACCAGGCCTGATAGACCTGCGCGGTACCACGCAGCTTGCCGTCCAGGCTGTAGCCAGCGATGTGCGGCGTGGCGATGCGGCACAGCTGAGCCAGCGCCACGTCCGCCTGGGGTTCGCCCTCCCACACATCCAGCACCGCACGCAGGTCTGAGCGACGCTCCAGCACCGCGCGCAGGGCCTGGTTGTCCACCACCGCGCCACGGCTCGCATTGAGCAGCCAGGCGCCCGGCCGCAGACGTTCCAGGCGACCGGTGTCCAGCAGGTGATAGGTCGGATGCTCACCACCGGCGTCCAGTGGTGTGTGCAGGCTGATGGCGTCGCACTCGCGGATGATGGTTTCCAGGTCGACGAAATCGCCCCCCTCGACCGCCTGGCGCGGCGGATCGCAGACCAGCACCCGCCAGCCGAGCCCCCTCAGCACGTCCACCAGGCGTCCACCCACCTGGCCGGCGCCCACTACACCGAAGGTGCGCGAGGCAAGGTCCACGCCCTCGTCCTCGGCCAGCACCAGCAGGCTGCCCAGCACATAATCCACCACGCCGCGCGCGTTGCAGCCGGGCGCACTGGACCAGCCGATGCCGGCCCGCGCGAAGTATTCGAGATCGAGGTGGTCGGTGCCGATGGTGCAGGTGCCGACGAAGCGCACCGGCGTACCAGCCAGGAGGGTGCTATCGACACGGGTCACCGAGCGCACCAGCAGCAGGTCGGCGTCGGCCACGGCGGCAGCGTCGATGGCGCGGCCCGGCAGGCGGCGGATGTCGCCCAGGCCGCCGAAGAAGGCATCGACCAGGGGAATGTTTTCGTCGGCAACTATTCGCATGGCAGGCTCCAGCAGAGAGACCGCCATTCTACGCAATCCCCCCGTCGGGCGCCCGCATCACTGGCCTGCCGACCTCTTTTCTGACCATTGCGTCAGGGCGTAGACTAGCCATCCCTCAGCCTCCACGTCCCGTTCCGCCGGCAGCCTCTTCTGCAAAGGCGGGGACTGTGCACCGTCGCGAGCCCGTCGCGACCAGGCAACGCCCCGAATTCCTTTCAGCCACTTTTGCATGGACACCACCGGTACGCCCGGAGGATGACTTATCGATATGGAACTTTCAGTGTCCCACGCTCAATCCCGTTTCAGCCGCGCCAGCGCGGAGCTGCGCGCGCTGCTCAGGCTGGCAACGCCCATCATGATCGCCCAGCTCTCCAACACCGCCATGGGATTCGTCGACGCCGTGATGGCCGGCCGCGTGAGCCCGCGCGACCTGGCCGCCGTCGCGCTCGGCAACTCCATCTGGATTCCGGTATTCCTGCTGATGACCGGAACCCTGCTGGCCACCACCGCCAAGGTGGCCGAGCGCTTCGGCGGAAACCGGCAGGAGGAGACCGGTCCGCTGGTGCGCCAAGCCCTGTGGCTTGCCCTGGTCGTGGGCCTGACCGGCGCGCTGGTACTGCTCAATGCACGGCCGGTATTGCAACTGATGGGCGTCGACCCCGAGCTCATCGCCCCGGCCATGGGCTACCTGCAGGGCATCGCTTTCGGCTTCCCCGCCGTGGCTCTCTACTATGTGCTGCGTTGCTTCAGCGATGGCCTGGGCCGCACCCGGCCGAGCATGGTGCTGGGCATCTGCGGCCTTCTGCTGAACATTCCGCTGAACTACATCCTGATCTACGGCCACCTGGGCATGCCCGCCATGGGCGGCGTCGGCTGCGGCTGGGCGAGCGGTACGGTGATGTGGTTCATGCTGCTGGGCATGCTGAGCTGGGTGTCCCGCGCTCCGGTCTACCAGCCGAGCCGGTTGTTCGAACGCTTCGACAAGCCGCAACTGCCGGTGATCAAGCGCCTGCTCTCGGTGGGCGGGCCCATTGGCATCGCCGTATTCGCCGAGTCGAGCATCTTCGCCGTGATCGCCCTGCTGATCGGCGGCCTTGGTGCCACGGTGGTCGCCGGTCACCAGATCGCCCTGAACTTCAGCGCGCTGGTGTTCATGATCCCCTACGCACTGGCGATGGCCGTCACCGTGCGCGTCGGCCAGGCCCTCGGGCGTGGCGAACCCCGTGCAGCGCGCTTCGCGGCCGGCGTCGGCATAGGCGTGGCGCTGGCCTATGCCTGCCTGTCCGCGAGTCTGATGCTGGTGTGCCGTGAACTGATCGCGAAGATGTACTCGCCGGATCCTGCGGTGATCGCCGTAGCGGCCATGCTGATTGTCTATTCCGCGCTGTTCCAGTTCTCCGACGCCATCCAGGTCGCCGCCGCAGGCGCATTGCGTGGCTACCAGGACACCCGCGCGACCATGATCATCACCCTCTTCGCCTACTGGGGCATCGGCTTGCCGGTGGGCTACGCGCTGGGCCTCTCCAACTGGCTGGGCGAACCGAGCGGCCCCAAGGGGCTCTGGCAGGGCCTGGTGGTGGGCCTGACCTGTGCCGCGGTGCTGCTCAGCGTGCGCCTGGCGCGCAGCTCGCGGGCAAGAATCAGGATGTAACGGAAAAGGGCCGCTGGATGCGACCCTTTTCATTGGCGAAGTCTGTGCTTCATTCATCTGCGTGGGCGGGCACCGCTACCAGGGAGTCCCAATAGGCTCGAGAAAGGAACTCACGACCGGCCAACAGGTGCTCCAGGTAGCTACGGGTGGGCCACAGCCCTTCCTCGCGCATGGCCGGGTTGGCGACATAGACCCAGGCCGGCTGCACGCCCTGCGCGGTCATCACCGGCATGCGCTCCCGGCTATAGAGGATGGGTGTGCCCTCGAAGGGGTCCATCTTCCAGATCTCGTCTTCATGGGCCAGGCGATAGAGCACACCTTCCACCACGCCGTCCCGCTGGTAGCGGATGTTGGCGTAGGAGCGGCCGGGGCGGTCGTGGGCACGCTTGTCGAAGCACAGCGCGTAACCCTCCAGCCGCCCCGCCATCGCCTCGCTGAATACCAGGCCACGGCTGCGCATGCGCGCCGGGTTCATGTTCGAGCCATAGGCGAAGTAGAAGGACATCAGTCGGCCTTCTTGCGAATCCAGTAGAAGTAGGTGCCCGCCTCCTCCGACTGGTCCAGCAGTTCGTGGCCCAGGAAGACGCAGAACTTGGGGATGTCGCGGCGCGTGGAGGGATCGGTGGCGATGACCTTTAGGAGACCGCCGGCCGGCAGGTCGCGCACCTTGTTGTGGAGCATCATCACCGGCTCTGGGCAATTCAGGCCGGTGGCGTCGAGGATGGCATCAGGCTGTTGGGACATGGGGCACTCCGAAAACTGCCGGCTATTGTGGCGCAAAGCCTGGTAGACGCACAGCCTTGTCGCCCTCGCTGCGACGTCCGGCCACAGCGGCGCACAACCTTGGATGGGCACGATCGACCGCCGCACTCGGGCATGCTGCACGGATCATCCCTGTCAGCGACCCCCCAATGCGACTCGCCAACCTGGTCCTCGCCCTCCTCCTGCTCGGTGGCTGCGCCGCCCGCGAACAGTTGCCTGACTACAGCGCTCTCGCCAACCAGGAACTGCCCGCCACCCACTTCGAAACGGTGATCACAGCGCGAGACGGCACCCGGCTTTCCGCCACCGTCTTCCAGCCGGCGCTAAGGCCCGGCGAACAGGCGCCATTGGTGGTCCACACCCACGGCTGGGGCGGTTGGCGGGTGACCGGCCCGGACGGCTTCTACGGCCAGCAGATGATGTCCGGGCGTGCCGCGCTCAAGGCCTGGCGTGCCGGCTTCTGGGTCATCAGCTACGACCAGCGCGGCTGGGGCGGCAGCGAAGGTGATATCGAAATGATGGACCCGCGCTATGAAGTACAGGACGCCCTGGCGGTGATCGATTGGGCCGGCGAACACCTGCCGCGCCTGACCATGGACGGCACTGGCGATCCGCGCGTCGGCATGCTCGGCGAGAGCTACGGCGGCGCCGTTCAGTTGCTGGCCTCCGCCGAAGACCCGCGCATCGATGCCATCGTGCCCATTGCCACCTGGTACGACCTGTCCGAGGCGTTGGCACCGGGCGGGCGCATGAAAGTGGGCTGGACCGGCGTGTTGCTGGGCCTGGGGCTCGCCACTGGCTATGACCTGGGCAAGTTCACCCAGGCGTCCTACCTGAAAAGCGCGGGCGGCAAGATGACGCCGCAAGTACAGACCGAACTCAAGGCCCACAGCCTCGCCAGCTACTGCCAGCGCGGGCAACGGCCCCATGCGGACGCGCTGCTGATCCAGGGCCTGCGCGATACCCTCTTCCCCCTCGACCAGGGCATGGCCATCCGCGATTGCCTCGATCAGGGCGATGCCGACGTCCGTCTGCTGGGCATGCAGGGTGGGCACATCCTGCCGCCGCCGCTGCAACGCTGGAGCGGCCTGCCACCCTTCAACAACGAGCCGGTACTGCATTGTGGCGACCGCGCCATCAACCTCTACCAGGCGGTGGTCGCCTGGTATGAAGACAAGCTGCGCGGCCGGCCCGGCGCCGCCGACAGTGTGCCTGACCTCTGTCTCAGCCTCGATCTGGACCACGGCTTGGCGTTGCAGCAGCCGCCCCAGGACGATGCGCCCCAGCCCCTGCCGGAAACCCGCGTCCGCCCGCTTACGAGCGGCTGGCTGAGCCCGTCCAGCTTCATCCCCTTGCGCAAGGTCGAAGCTGCCAGCGGCCTGGTCGGCAGCACGCGCCTTGAGTTGGATCGTGATCAGAGTGCGCCACTGCTGTTCGCCTCGCTGGCCGTACGCCGCGCCAATGGCGGCATCGAGGTGCTCAGTGAGCAGAGCACGCCGCTGAATGCCCGCCAGGTGGACCTGGCCGCCGCCAGCGCCCTGCTCCAGCCCGGAGACGAGCTGGGCCTGCAGGTCAGCGGATTCAGTGGCCAGTACCTGTTCAACAGCTCCTGGAATCCACGTTCGACGACACTCAAGGGCCAGGTCAGCCTGCCGTCGCTGCTGCCGCTCGAAGCACCGCTCGCCAGCCAGTGAAATACGGCGCAGCATGGGGTTTTCCAGAGGGCACGCGATGTCGGATTCCCCTGAGCACTACTGGTGCGTCAAGCGCTTGGATGACAACGGAAACGTGTTCGTCCTGCGGGATCGGCTGACCCGCGACGAAGCCGAGCGCCTGATGGCGGAGTACCAGGCGCGGGGGCACAAGCAGAGCTACTGGGTGGAACGGATGTCGCTGTGATGCGGGGCCGGAGTCTCACACAAAGCACCGGGATTCGGCATCTGCCTGATCCCAGGGTGTGCTATGCGCACCAAGAGCGGTGCACACACGGCACACCCTATCTCACGGCTAGCTGCTTACAACCTGCGCAGGTGGCAAGTCACTTCCTCACGGTCGTGATAGAGCTGCTTGCAGGCGATGGAGACCTTCAGCCCCCTGGCCTTCAGCCCTGTGTCGATACGCGCCAGCAGCTTCTGCACCTCGGCATGGCGCTGCTTCATCGGCAACTTGAGGTTGACCACCGCTTCCTGGCACCAGCCCTCGCCCAGCCAGGTTTCGATCAGCGCGGCTGTACGCGCGGGCTTCTCGACGATGTCGCAGACCATCCAGTTCACCGGCCGGCGCGGCTTGAAGGTGAAACCGTCGGCGCGCTGGTGCTCGACGAAGCCGGAGTACATCAGGCTCTCGGCCATCGGGCCGTTGTCGACGGCGGTGACCTTGATCTCCCGCTGCACCAGTTGCCAGGTCCAGCCGCCCGGCGCGGCGCCCAGGTCCACGGCGGTCATCCCCGGTGCCAGGCGCTTGTCCCAGTCCGCCCGCGGAATGAAGTGGTGCCAGGCCTCCTCCAGTTTGAGGGTGGAACGGCTAGGTGCCTCGCGGGGAAACTTCAAGCGCGGGATACCCATGGGCCAAAGCGCCGAGTTGTTCGACTCAGCCAGACCGACGAACGCCTCTCGGCCACTGCGGAAGGTCAGCAGCAGGCGCGGCAGCCTGGGGTCGTCCTTGAGCTTGCCGGCCTTGGTCAAGGCGGCGCGCAGGGGTTTTTCGAACTTGCGGCAGAAAGTGGAGAGTTCCTTGCCTTCATTGGTGTCCAGCACCTCCAGCCAGAGGCTGCCGCACACCGGATAGTCGGCCAGCGCCTCCAGCAGCACGCCAATGCGGTCGGTTTCCGGCAATTCCACGTACTCGCCACGAGCCCACTGGCGCGGGAAGATCAACTGGTTGAAACGCAGCTTGCGCATCATCCGCTCGGCGCCGCCGGGCTCAGTGCAAATGAACTCGGCACAGGCACTGTTCGGTTTGGCCTTGGCGTAGCCGGCCACATCGAGGTGGGCGGCGAGCTCGGAAATCTCGGCACAGACCTCCCCCTCGAATCCGGGGCGGCAGTGCAACAGCATGGTGTTCATCGGGTGGGCTCCTCCTGGGCGCGCACTATAGTTGCGCGACGCCCGTTTTCACACAGCCAGGAAGGGAATTTCCTACAGCCGGACGCCTTGAAAAGGGGAACCCGGCGCCACCCTGCCGGTCGGTTGAAATGGCGAGACCTTCCATCCAGAGCTAGCTTTTCAGTTTCCGTACGAGCAGCCGGCCCATGCCGTGTGGGCCTCAAGGAGAAATCCCGATGCCTTCCCTGGATAGCCTGAACTGCCGACGCAGCCTCGAAGTCGCCGGCAAGACCTACCACTACTTCAGTCTGCCCGAAGCCGCCAAGCGGCTCGGCAACATCGACAAACTGCCCATGTCGATGAAAGTGCTGCTGGAAAACCTGCTGCGCTGGGAGGACGACGAAACCGTCAGCGCCGCCGACCTCAAGGCCTTGGCTGACTGGCTCGGCCCACGCGGGTCGGATCGCGAAATCCAGTACCGGCCCGCCCGTGTGCTGATGCAGGACTTCACCGGTGTGCCGGCAGTGGTCGACCTGGCCGCCATGCGCGCTGCCGTCGCGGCGGCCGGCGGCGACCCGCAACGGATCAACCCGCTGTCGCCGGTGGACCTGGTGATCGACCACTCGGTGATGGTGGATCGCTTCGCCTCCCAATCCGCCTTCGAACAGAACGTCGAAATCGAGATGCAACGCAATGGCGAGCGCTACGCCTTCCTGCGCTGGGGCCAGCGGGCGTTCGACAACTTCAGCGTGGTACCACCGGGCACCGGTATCTGTCACCAGGTCAACCTGGAGTACCTGGGGCGCACCGTCTGGACCCGTGAGGAAGACGGCCTGACCTACGCCTTCCCCGATACCCTGGTGGGCACCGACTCCCACACCACCATGATCAACGGCCTTGGCGTACTCGGCTGGGGCGTGGGCGGTATCGAAGCGGAGGCCGCCATGCTCGGCCAGCCGGTATCGATGCTGATTCCCGAGGTCATCGGCTTCAAGCTCACCGGGAAATTGCGCGAAGGCATTACCGCCACCGACCTGGTGCTGACCGTCACCCAGATGCTGCGCAAGAAAGGCGTGGTGGGGAAATTCGTCGAATTCTACGGTGACGGCCTGGCCGACCTGCCGCTGGCCGACCGCGCCACCATCGCCAACATGGCACCGGAATACGGCGCTACCTGCGGCTTCTTCCCGGTGGACGACATCACCCTGGGCTACCTGCGCCTTTCCGGCCGCCCCGACGAAACCGTGCAACTGGTGGAGGCCTATAGCAAGGCCCAGGGCCTGTGGCGCGAACCTGGCCATGAGCCGGTATTCACCGACACCCTATCCTTGGACCTCGGCAGCGTCGAAGCCAGCCTGGCCGGCCCCCGCCGCCCACAGGACCGCGTGCCGCTGCCCCAGGTGCCCAAG
The DNA here is from genome assembly GCF_008807375.1 of Pseudomonas lalkuanensis. Classification (NCBI taxonomy): domain Bacteria; kingdom Pseudomonadati; phylum Pseudomonadota; class Gammaproteobacteria; order Pseudomonadales; family Pseudomonadaceae; genus Metapseudomonas; species Metapseudomonas lalkuanensis. Next base: position 4,003,714 of record NZ_CP043311.1, read on the forward strand.
GCCTTCGACGACCTGCTGAGCCTGCAGCTCAAATCCGCTGGCGCGACCGGCGCCAGCAGTGCCGCTGTGAAGCTGGACGATGGCGAAAGTTTCTCTCTCGATGACGGAGCAGTGGTCATCGCCGCGATCACCTCCTGCACAAACACCTCGAACCCCAGCGTGATGATGGCCGCCGGCCTGCTGGCGAAGAAGGCGGTGGAGAAGGGCCTGACCCGCAAACCCTGGGTGAAGTCCTCCCTCGCTCCCGGCTCCAAGGTGGTGACCGAGTACTTCCGTGCGGCGGGTCTGACGCCCTATCTGGACCAGCTCGGCTTCAACCTGGTGGGCTACGGCTGCACCACCTGCATCGGTAATTCCGGCCCCCTGCTCGAGCCCATCGAGAAAGCCATCCAGCAAGCGGACCTGACGGTGGCCTCAGTGCTCTCCGGCAACCGCAACTTCGAAGGCCGGGTACACCCGCTGGTCAAGGCCAACTGGCTAGCGTCCCCGCCCCTGGTGGTGGCTTACGCCCTGGCCGGCAGCGTGCGCCTGGAGCTCGGTAGCCAGCCCCTGGGCCAGGGCAAGGATGGCCAGCCGGTCTATCTCAAGGACATCTGGCCGAGCCAGCAGGAAATCGCAGCGGCCATCCAGAAGGTGGACACCGCCATGTTCCGCAAGGAATACGCCGAAGTCTTCGCCGGCGACGAGAAATGGCGCGCGATCAAGGTCCCCGAATCCGACACCTACGAGTGGCAGGCGGACTCCACCTACATCCAGCATCCCCCCTTCTTCGCCGACATCACCGGCGCACCGCCCAAGGTCGAGGACGTGCGCCAGGCACGTATCCTGGCCCTGCTGGGCGATTCTGTGACCACCGACCACATCTCCCCTGCCGGCAACATCAAGGCCGACAGCCCGGCCGGGCGCTACCTGCGCGAACACGGCGTGGCCCCGGCGGACTTCAACTCCTATGGCTCGCGGCGGGGCAACCATCAAGTGATGATGCGCGGCACCTTCGCCAACATCCGCATCCGCAACGAAATGCTCGGCGGCGAGGAAGGCGGCAATACGCTGCATGTGCCCAGCGGCGAGAAGCTGGCCATCTACGATGCCGCCATGCGCTACCAGGCCGAGGGCACCCCGCTGGTAGTGATCGCGGGCAAGGAATACGGCACGGGCTCGTCCCGCGACTGGGCGGCCAAGGGCACCAACCTGCTGGGGGTCAAGGCGGTGATCGCCGAAAGTTTCGAGCGCATCCACCGCTCCAATCTGGTCGGCATGGGCGTACTGCCGCTGCAGTTCAAGGACGGCCAGGACCGCAAGAGCCTCAACCTGAGCGGACGGGAAACCCTGGGCATCCTCGGCCTGGATGATGCCAGCCTGCGTCCGCAGATGGCCCTGAGCCTGGAAATCACCCGAGAGGATGGCTCGAAAGACAAGGCCGAGCTGCTGTGCCGAATCGACACCCTGAACGAGGTCGAGTACTTCAAGGCCGGCGGCATCCTCCACTACGTACTGCGGCAGCTGCTGGCTGGCTGAAACGCGCCAGGCACACGTCGTGCCTGCAATGTCCCGAAACGCCTTGAAGCTTCGGGCCTTGCAGGCCGTCGCCCCCCTCGCGCACGGGACCGGGGCGGTAATCGAACCACTCCACTGCAGACCATCGATCAGACAAGGCTGAAATCCGAGTACACTGGCGCCCCAAAAAAAGGCTTAACCTTGGCGCCTGGATGCCGATAGATGCTGTAAGCCTTGCGGATGGATACCAATGAGAAACAACCAACCTGTCACCCAGCGGGAGCGTAGCTTCCCCGCCGAGCAACGCCTGATTTCTACCACGGACAGCAAAGGCGTCATCACCTACACCAACGAAGCCTTCATCGACATCAGCGGCTACAGCCGCGACGAGCTGGTTCGTTCGCCACACAATCTGGTCCGCCACCCCGACGTGCCACCCGCGGTGTTCGCCCACATGTGGTCGACCCTGAAGAAGGGACGTCCGTGGATGGGCGTAGTGAAGAACCGCTGCAAGAACGGCGACCACTACTGGGTGAATGCCTACGTCACGCCCATCTTCGAAGGCAGCCAGGTCACCGGCTACGAGTCGGTGCGCGTCAAGCCGACCGCCGAGCAGATCCGCCGCGCCGAGGCCCTCTACCAGCGCATCAATGCCGGCAAGGCCGCCATCCCCAGCCGCGACAAGTGGCTGCCGGTGTTGCAGGACTGGCTGCCGTTCATTCTCATCAGCCAGATCGGTTTCCTCATCGGCGCCTGGCTGAACTCCCACTGGGGCTTCCTCCTTGCCGCCCTGCTTTCCGTGCCGCTCGGACTGATCGGCCTGGCTTGGCAGAACCGCGGCATCAAGCGCCTGCTGCGACTGGCCGAGCAGACCACCTCCGACCCGCTGATCGCACAGATGTACACCGACAGCCGTGGTGTGCAGGCGCGTCTGGAAATGGCCATGCTCAGCCAGGAAGCGCGATTGAAGACCTGCCTGACCCGCCTCCAGGACACCGCTGAGCACCTTACCCAGCAGGCACGCCAGGCCGATGTGCTGGCCCATAACAGCTCCGACGGCCTGGAGCGCCAGCGCGTGGAAACCGAGCAGGTGGCCGCCGCGGTTAACCAGATGGCTGCCACCACCCAGGAAGTGGCCAACAATGTGCAGCGCACCGCCGATGCCACCCAGGAAGCCAACCGCCTGACCAGCCAGGGCCGCAACATCGCCGCCGAAACCCGCGAAGCCATCCAGCGCCTTTCGCAGTCCGTGGGTGAGACCGGCGAAACCGTCACGCGTCTGGCCCAGGACAGCAACGAGATTGGTGGCGTGGTGGACGTCATCAAAGGCATCGCCGACCAGACCAATCTGCTGGCGCTCAATGCCGCCATCGAGGCCGCCCGTGCCGGTGAAATGGGTCGCGGCTTCGCCGTGGTCGCCGACGAGGTGCGCCAGCTCGCCCAGCGCACGGCCGAATCCACCGGGCAGATCCATCAGTTGATCGCCCAACTGCAAAAGACCGCCGAGGAAGCCGTGCACACCATGGAGCATGGTCGTCGCCAGGCGGACGAAGGCGTCGAGCGCGTACGCCAGGCCGACCAGGCGCTGGTGGGCATCAGCGAGGCGGTCGCGAACATCGCCGACATGGCCGACCAGATCGCCGCTGCCACCGAAGAGCAGAGCGCGGTCGCCGAGCAGATAAACCAGAGCATCAGCAGCATCGCCCACCTGGCTGACCAGACGTCCGGCGAGGCCCAGCGCACGGCGCTGCTCAGCGAAGAGCTCACCCACACCGCCCAGGGGCAATACTCCCTGGTGGACAGGTTCAACCGCTGAGGACACGGAGAGGGCGCCAAAAGGCGCCCTCTTTCATTTCGGGGTACCGCCCGGAGCGGCCAGGAACGCCTCCACCGATCCTGCGGCGGCTTCCAGGTGCTGTTCGTGACTGAAGCCCGAGGCCTTTAGCGGCTTCAGGTCGTGATCCCCCGCCACCAGCCATTGCACGCGAATGGCATCCGACAGGCTGTAGCCCGCCACAGTGAGGCGGTCCCCCATGGGATCGCGCTCGCCCTGGACGATCAGGGTCGGTGTCTTCAGGTCCGCCAGGTGAGCGACCCGGGGTTTGTCCGCCTTGCCCACGGCGTGGAACGGGTATCCCAGGCAGACCAGCGCATCAGCGCCCAGCTCATCGGCCAGCAGGCTGGCCATGCGCCCGCCCATGGACTTGCCGCCGATGGCCAAAGGCCCTGTGACCTGCTGTCGCACCAGGGCATGCACCTCCCGCCAGCAGCCCAGCAACTGGGCCTGGGGATTCGGTGGACGGCGACGCCCATCCCCCCGCAGGGCGGCCATGTAAGGGAATTCGAAGCGAACCACCGCAATGCCACGCGCGGCAAGCCTTTGCGCGATGTCGTGCATGAACGGGCTATCCATCGGCGCACCCGCGCCATGGGCGAGGATGAGGGTGTACGAAACCGGGCCTACAGGCCTGTTCCACAGGAGCATTCAGACTTCTCCATCGATAGTAGGCGGTTGATCCAGATCAATAGCCGCCAAATGGGCTTTCACCATGCTTGCCGCGCAATCCAAAAACCGTGGACGGAAGCCCATAACATGAGCACAGCAAGCAGTACCGCCTATAACTACAAGGTGGTCCGCCAGTTCGCCATCATGACGGTGGTGTGGGGAATCGTCGGGATGGGGCTCGGCGTTCTCATTGCCGCACAACTGGCCTGGCCGGAACTCAACTTCAACCTTCCCTGGACGAGCTTCGGCCGACTTCGCCCGCTGCACACTAACGCGGTGATCTTCGCCTTCGGCGGATGCGCACTGTTCGCCACCAGTTACTACGCAGTGCAGCGCACCTGCCAGACCCGCCTGATTTCCGACAAGCTCGCAGCCTTCACCTTCTGGGGCTGGCAACTGGTCATCGTGCTGGCTGCCATCAGCCTTCCGATGGGCTGGACCAGCTCGAAAGAATACGCCGAGCTGGAGTGGCCGATCGACATCCTGATCACCATTGTCTGGGTCAGCTACGCCATCGTCTTCTTCGGGACAGTGGTCAAGCGCAAGACCAAGCACATCTACGTGGGCAACTGGTTCTTCGGCGGTTTCATCCTGACCGTGGCGATCCTGCACCTGGTGAACAACCTGGAGATCCCGGTCACCCTGACCAAGTCCTACTCCCTCTATTCCGGTGCCACCGATGCCATGATCCAGTGGTGGTACGGCCACAACGCCGTGGGCTTCTTCCTCACCGCGGGCTTCCTGGGAATGATGTACTACTTCGTTCCGAAGCAGGCCGAGCGCCCGGTGTACTCCTATCGCCTGTCCATCGTGCACTTCTGGGCACTGATCGCGGTGTACATCTGGGCCGGCCCGCACCACCTGCACTACACCGCCCTGCCCGACTGGGCCCAGTCCCTCGGCATGGTGATGTCCCTGGTGCTGCTGGCTCCGAGCTGGGGCGGCATGATCAACGGCATGATGACCCTCTCCGGAGCCTGGCACAAGTTGCGTTCCGACCCCATCCTGCGCTTCCTGGTGGTGTCCCTGGCCTTCTACGGCATGTCCACCTTCGAAGGCCCGATGATGGCCATCAAGACCGTCAACGCCCTCTCCCACTACACCGACTGGACCATCGGCCACGTACACGCCGGCGCCCTCGGCTGGGTCGCCATGGTGTCCATCGGCTCCCTGTACCACCTGATCCCGAAGGTGTTCGGGCGCGAGCAGATGCACAGCGTCGGCCTGATCAACGCCCACTTCTGGCTGGCCACCATCGGCACGGTGCTGTACATCGCCTCCATGTGGGTCAACGGCATCACCCAGGGCCTGATGTGGCGCGCAGTCAACGAAGACGGCACCCTCACCTACTCCTTCGTGGAAGCCCTGGAAGCCAGCCATCCCGGCTTCGTGGTGCGCGTCATCGGCGGCGCCATCTTCTTCAGCGGCATGCTGCTGATGGCCTGGAACACCTGGCGCACCGCCAAGGCTTCCAAGCCTGCTGAATACGACGCCGCCGCGCAGATCCCGCAAGGAGCCCACTGATGAAACAGCACGAGAAACTCGAGAAGAACGTCGGTCTCCTGGCGTTGTTCATGATCCTTGCCGTCAGCATCGGTGGCCTGGTGCAGATCGTGCCGCTGTTCTTCCAGGACGTGACTAACACTCCGGTCGAAGGCATGAAGCCCTATACCGCCCTGCAACTGGAAGGTCGCGACATCTATATCCGCGAAGGCTGCGTCGGCTGCCACTCGCAGATGATTCGTCCGTTCCGTGCCGAAACCGAGCGTTACGGCCACTACTCCGTCGCCGGCGAAAGCGTCTGGGACCACCCCTTCCTGTGGGGCTCCAAGCGTACCGGCCCGGACCTGGCCCGCGTTGGCGGCCGCTACTCCGACGACTGGCACCGTGCGCACCTGTACAACCCGCGCAACGTAGTACCCGAGTCGAAGATGCCCGCCTACCCCTGGCTGGTGGAAAACACCCTGGACGGCAAGGACACCGCCGCAAAGATCCGCGCCATGCAGACCCTCGGCGTGCCCTACACCGACGAAGACATCGCCGGCGCCCAAGCAGCAGTGAAAGGCAAGACCGAGATGGATGCCGTGGTCGCCTACCTGCAGGTGCTGGGCACCAGTCTGAAGAACAAGAGGTAGGGCCATGGACATCGGAACCCTGCGTGGCCTCGGCACCCTGCTGGTGCTGATCGCCACCCTCGGAGTGATCTGCTGGGCCTACAGCGGCAAGCGCAAGGCGGACTTCGACGAAGCGGCAAATCTGCCCTTCGCCGATGACGACCGGAACAAATCTAGGAGCAACCGCGCATGACCACATTCTGGAGCTGGTACATATCCCTGCTCACCATCTTCACCCTGCTGGCACTAACCTGGCTGATCTTCGCCACCCGCAGTGGCGAGTCGAAAGGCACTACCGACCAGACCATGGGCCACGCCTTCGACGGCATCGAGGAATATGACAACCCGCTGCCCAAATGGTGGTTCTGGCTGTTCATCGGCACCCTGATCTTCGCTGCGGGTTATCTGGTGCTCTATCCTGGCCTCGGCAATTGGAAAGGCCTCTTCCCCGGCTATGCCGACGGCTGGACCCAAGAATCCCAGTGGCAGCGCGAAGTCAGCAAGGCAGAGCAACAATACGGCCCGATCTTCGCCCGCTACTCTGCCATGTCCATCGAAGAGGTGGCCAAGGATCCGCAGGCCATGAAAATGGGTGGCCGCCTGTTCGCCACTTACTGCTCCATCTGCCATGGCTCGGACGCCAAAGGTGCCTTGGGCTTCCCCAACCTCACCGACAGCAACTGGCGCTGGGGCGGAGAGCCGGAAACTATCAAGACCACCATCCTTCACGGCCGGATGGCCGCCATGCCTGCCTGGGGTGAAGTACTGGGTGATGAAGGTGTGAAGAACGTCGCCGCCTACGTGCGCCAGGATCTGGCCGGCCTGAAGCTGCCGGAAGACGCCAAGGCGGATGTGGAAGCTGGCAAGTCGCTGTTCGCCACTACCTGCGTTGCCTGCCACGGTACCGAAGGCAAGGGCACGGCCATCATGGGTGCACCGGACCTGACCCATCCAGCAGGTTGGATCTACGGCTCCAGCCTTGCCCAGCTGCAACAGACCATCCGCCACGGCCGCAACGGCCAAATGCCAGCCCAGCAGGAATACCTGGGTCAGGACAAGGTCCATGTCCTGGCTGCGTACATCTACAACCTCTCCCGCAAGGATCAGGAGCTGGCCATCAAATAACCACAAAGTCGGAGCGGCGCAGGGAAGCGCAGCTCCAACCTGGCAGCCAGGCTCTCGAGCCGAACTGCAAGCCGCGCAAAATGGCACCCTGAGCCGGGTGCCTAGGACACAGGGAAGTGTCCACCCCTCCTCTTATATAGTGCGACTCAGTGTCGCACCTCTCCGACCAGTTGCACCCTCCTCGCTTTGACATGGGCTAAGCTGCTTTCCAGTCGCCACTTGTCACAACTCCAAGGCGATCCTTCCAGTCACGCGACACATCAGGCTTCGACGGCACACCGAAGAGAGCCGCCAGCACAGCCGCAAATCCTTGTCCAGTGGGCCTCCCAGCCTGGATTGTGTCGGCTTGTGTCGTTGCATTGGCTACCCTCTTTCTCCATACTTGCCGCCGATTTTTTGTCCCCAAAAAACTCCATTAACCGTGGAACCCCTAGCATGAGCACAGCAATCAGTCAGACTGCTTATAACTATAAGGTGGTCCGCCAGTTCGCCATTATGACGGTGATCTGGGGGGTCATAGGGATGGGTCTAGGCGTGTTCATCGCCGCACAACTCGTGTGGCCGGAACTCAACCTGAACCTGCCTTGGACCTCGTTCGGCCGCCTGCGCCCCCTGCATACCAACGCGGTGATCTTCGCCTTCGGCGGATGCGCACTGTTCGCCACCTCCTACTACGTGGTGCAGCGCACCTGCCAGGCTCGCCTGGTATCCGACAGTCTGGCCGCCTTCACCTTCTGGGGTTGGCAAGCCGTAATCGTGCTGGCAGTCATCACCCTGCCGCTGGGTTACACCTCCTCCAAGGAATACGCTGAGCTCGAGTGGCCGATCGACATCCTCCTGGGTATCGTCTGGATCACCTACGCTGTCGTCTTCTTCGGCACCATCATGAAGCGCAAGACCAAGCACATCTATGTGGGCAACTGGTTCTTTGGCGCCTTCATCCTGGTAACCGCCATGCTGCACATCGTCAACAGCATGGAAATGCCGGTTTACGCCTTCAAGTCGTACTCCATGTACGCCGGCGCAACCGACGCCATGATCCAGTGGTGGTACGGCCACAATGCCGTGGGCTTCTTCCTGACCACCGGTTTCCTGGGGATGATGTACTACTTCGTTCCGAAGCAGGCCGAGCGTCCGATCTACTCCTATCGCCTGTCCATCGTGCACTTCTGGGCGCTGATCACCCTTTACATCTGGGCCGGTCCGCACCACCTGCACTACACCGCCCTGCCCGACTGGGCCCAGTCCCTCGGCATGGCCATGTCCCTGATTCTGCTGGCTCCGAGCTGGGGTGGCATGATCAACGGCATGATGAGCCTGTCCGGCGCCTGGCATAAGCTGCGTTCCGACCCCATCCTGCGCTTCCTGGTGGTGTCACTGGCCTTCTACGGCATGTCCACCTTCGAAGGCCCGATGATGGCCATCAAGACCGTCAACGCGCTGTCCCACTACACCGACTGGACCATCGGCCACGTACACGCCGGCGCTCTCGGCTGGGTAGCGATGATCTCCATCGGTTCCCTGTACCACCTGATTCCGAAGGTGTTCGCTCGCGAGCAGATGCACAGTGTCGGCCTGATCAACGCACACTTCTGGCTGGCCACCATCGGTACCGTGCTGTACATCGCCTCCATGTGGGTCAACGGCATCACCCAGGGCCTGATGTGGCGCGCAGTCAACGAAGACGGCACCCTCACCTACTCCTTCGTGGAAGCCCTGGAAGCCAGCCACCCGGGCTACCTGGTGCGCATGATCGGCGGCGCCTTCTTCGTGACCGGCATGCTGCTGATGGCCTACAACACCTACCGCACCGTACGTGCTGCCAAGCCGGCTGAATACGACGCCGCTGCGCAGATCCCGCAAGGAGCTCACTAATGAAGCAACACGAATTAGTCGAGAAGAACATCGGCCTGCTGGCCCTGTTCATGGTGATCGCCGTGAGCATCGGTGGCCTGGTGCAGATCGTGCCGCTGTTCTTCCAGGACGTGACTAACACTCCGGTCGAAGGCATGAAGCCGCGCACCGCGCTGGAACTCGAAGGCCGTGACATCTACATCCGCGAAGGCTGCGTCGGCTGCCACTCGCAGATGGTCCGTCCGTTCCGTGCCGAAACCGAGCGTTACGGCCACTACTCCGTCGCCGGCGAAAGCGTCTGGGACCACCCCTTCCTGTGGGGCTCCAAGCGTACCGGCCCGGACCTGGCCCGCGTTGGCGGCCGCTACTCCGACGACTGGCACCGTGCGCACCTGTACAACCCGCGCAACGTAGTGCCGGAGTCGAAGATGCCGGCTTATCCGTGGCTGGTTGAGAACAAGCTCGACGGCAAGCACACCGGCGACAAGATGGAAGCTCTGCGCAAGCTGGGCGTGCCCTACACCGACGAAGACATCGCCGGCGCCAAGGCAGCAGTCAAAGGCAAGACCGAGATGGATGCCGTCGTGGCATACCTGCAAGGTCTGGGCACCGCTATCAAGAACAAACGGTAACGCAAGATGGACATCGGGACTCTCCGCGGCATAGGCACCTTCATCGTTTTCGTCGCTTTCATCGGCGTCGTGCTCTGGGCCTATAGCAGCAAGCGCAAAAGCAGCTTCGACGAAGCGGCCAACCTGCCCTTCGCGGATGAGCCGCCCAAATCCTCCGAGCGCGACGAGCAAGCTTCTAGGAGTAACAAAGAATGACTTCGTTCTGGAGTTGGTACGTAACCCTGCTCACCAGCGCTACGCTGGTGGCGCTGACCTGGCTGATCTTCGCCACCCGCAAGGGCCAGCGTCAGGAAAGCACCGAAGAAACCGTCGGCCATGCTTTCGACGGCATCGAGGAATATGACAATCCGCTGCCCAAGTGGTGGTTCATGCTGTTCGTCGGCACCCTGATCTTCGCCGTCGGTTACCTGGTCATGTACCCGGGCATGGGCAACTGGAAGGGCATTTTCCCCGGCTACGGCGAAGTGACCGAAGGCAAGCCGTTCGCTAACGGCCAGAGCGGCTGGACCGGCGTGCACCAGTGGGAAAAGGAGATGGACAAGGCCGATAAGGAATACGGTCCGATCTTCGCCAAGTACGCTGCCATGCCGATCGAAGAAGTGGCCCAGGACCCGAAAGCCCTGAAAATGGGCGGCCGCATGTTCGCGTCCTACTGCTCCGTGTGCCACGGCTCCGACGCCAAGGGCGCCTACGGTTTCCCGAACCTGACCGACCACGACTGGCGCTGGGGTGGCGAAGCCGCCACCATCAAGACCACCATCCTGGGTGGCCGTCACGGCGTGATGCCGGCCTGGGGCGAAGTCATCGGCGACCAGGGCGTACGCGACGTTGCCGCCTTCCTGCGCGTGACCCTGCACGGTCGCGAGCTGCCGAAGGACGTGAAGGCCGATCCGGAAGCTGGCAAGGCCATCTTCGCTGCCAACTGCGTGGCTTGCCACGGTGCGGAGGCCAAGGGCACCCCGGCCATGGGCGCACCGAACCTGACCCACCCGAACTCCTTCATCTACGGCAGCAGCTACGCCCAGCTGCAACAGACCATCCGCTACGGTCGCCAAGGCACCATGCCTGCCCAGGAGCAAGTCCTCGGCAACGACAAGGTGCACCTGCTGGCTGCCTATGTTTACAGCCTGTCGCAGAAACCTGCTGCAGAAGCTGAAGCCAAGTAATACCCTCGCCTGCCATGCGCGACGCACTGTCGCACATGGCAGGCCGCTATCAGGCGTACCATATATAGCGGACTAGAGAGACTCGGACCGGCGATGCACTGGTCAGAGCACCTGAAACCGCCGTGGTATGAGAACGATGAGCGAACAGATTCCCGTCAAGAACGTCACCCCTTCCCCTGCCAAGGGCGGTGAATCCACCGACCTGTACGCCAGCCGCGAAAAGATCTACACCCGAGCCTTCACCGGAATCTTCCGCAACCTGCGGATGACCGGCGGCGCCTTCCTCTTCCTGCTCTATTTCGGCACCGTCTGGCTCAACTGGAATGATCGCCAGGCTGTCTGGTGGAACCTCCCCGAGCGCAAGTTCTACATCTTCGGCGCCACCTTCTGGCCGCAGGATTTCGTCCTCCTCTCCTGGCTGCTGATCATCTGCGCCTTCGGCCTGTTCTTCATTACCGTATTCGCTGGACGTGTCTGGTGCGGCTACACCTGCCCGCAGAGCGTTTGGACGTGGATCTTCATGTGGTGCGAAAAGGTCACCGAGGGTGACCGCAACCAGCGCATGAAACTCGACAAAGCCCCCATGAGCGGCCAAAAACTCCTGCGCAAGTCCGCCAAGCACAGCCTCTGGCTGCTGATCGGCTTCGCTACCGGCATGACCTTCGTCGGCTACTTCACCCCCATCCGCGAACTGGTCATCGAATTCTTCACCGGCAACGCCAGTGGCTGGGCCTACTTCTGGGTCGGGTTCTTCACCCTGGCGACCTACGGCAACGCCGGCTGGCTGCGCGAGCAGGTGTGCATCTACATGTGCCCCTACGCCCGCTTCCAGAGCGTGATGTTCGACAAGGACACCCTGATCGTCTCCTACGACCCGCGCCGCGGCGAATCCCGTGGTCCGCGCAAGAAAGGCATCGACTACAAGGCCCAGGGCCTCGGCGACTGCATCGACTGCACCATGTGCGTCCAGGTCTGCCCCACCGGCATCGACATCCGTGACGGCCTGCAGATCGAATGCATCGGTTGCGCCGCCTGCATCGACGCCTGCGACAGCATCATGGAGAAGATGAACTACCCGAAAGGCCTGATCAGCTACACCACCGAGCACAACCTCAACGGTCAGACGACTCACCTGATGCGCCCGCGCCTGATCGGTTACGCTATCGCCCTCGTCGCCATGATCGGCCTCTTCGCTTATGCCGTGGCCATCCGTTCCCTGGTGGAACTGGACGTGATCAAGGACCGCGTGCTGTTCCGTGAAAACGAGCAGGGCCGGATCGAGAACGTCTACACCCTGAAGATCATGAACAAGTCCCAGGCGGACCAGACCTTCGTCATCGACGCCGAAGGCCTCGACGGCCTGGTCTACGAAGGCAAGCGCGAAGTACGCGCCGACGCTGGCGAAGTGCTCTCGGTACCGGTGGAACTGTCTATCGAGCCCGACCAGCTTCCGTCCAGCACCAACAAGATCCTCTTCCGCGTCCACAGCGCGGATGACCCGAGTATCAAGACCGACGCCGACAGCCGCTTCATCGGCCCCAGCGTCCGCTAGCAAACGGAAGACCCATGCAGTCCGAAACCCCCAGCCGCTGGTACAAGCAACCCTGGCCCTGGTTCATCCTCGGCATCCTCGGCACCTCCGTGGTGCTGGGCACCACCATGCTGGTGATTGCCAGCAGGAACCCGCCAAGCCTGGTGGCAGACAACTATTACGAAGTCGGCAAGGGCATCAACACCTCGCTTGAGCGCGAGAATCTCGCTAAGCAGCTCGGCATGCAGGCCAGCTTGCAGGTGAATGAAGCAAATGGCGAAGTAGACTTGGAACTGGTGGGTGAAAGCCGCCCGCAGCAACTGGTGCTGAGCCTGCTCTCCCCCACCCAGCCGGAGAAGGACCGTCGCGTCGTCCTCCAGCCCCAGGCCGACGGTCGTTACCGTGGCCACCTGCAGGATCCGGTCAGCGGCCGTCGGTTCGTCGAGCTGATCGGCCAGGAACAGGGCCAGGACTGGCGCCTGTTCGAGGAAGAAACCCTGAATCAGGGCAGTGTCATCCGTCTCGGCGAATAAGCGCCCGATGACCGCACCGCTTTCCTGCTACCACTGTGGCCTGCCGGTTCCCGCCGGCAGTCGCTTCGAGGCCCGCGTGCTGGGTGAGACGCGGGCCATGTGCTGTCCGGGGTGCCAGGCGGTGGCCGAAGCCATCGTCGACGGCGGCCTGGAGAACTACTACCGCCACCGCAGCGACACAGCCCCCAACCCCGATGTCCTGCCCCGCGAACTGCCCGACGAACTGGCGCTTTACGACCGCGCCGAAGTCCAGCAGCCCTTTGTCCAGCATCGGGGCGAACTGAGCGAAACCTGCTTGCTGATCGAAGGCATCAGCTGCGCCGCCTGCGGCTGGCTGATCGAGAAACACCTGAAGACCCTGCCGAGTGTTGCCGAAGCCAGCCTCAACCTATCCAACCATCGCCTGCAAGTGCGCTGGTCCGACAGCCAGATTCCGTTGAGCCAGTTGCTCAAGGAGCTGCGCAAGATCGGTTACGCCGGCCACCCCTACAAGGCAGATGAAGCCGCCGAGCGCCTGGCCAACGAGAACCGCCGCGCCATGCGCCAGCTCGGCGTCGCCGGCCTGCTCTGGATGCAGGTCATGATGGCCGCCATGGCCACCTGGCCGGAGTTCAACATCGACCTGTCTCCCGAGCTGGATACCATCCTGCGCTGGGTCAGCCTGTTCCTAACTACGCCCATCGTCTTCTACTGCTGCGGGCAGTTCTTCCGGGGTGCCCTGCGCGACCTGCGCACCCGCCACCTGACCATGGACGTTTCCGTCTCCCTGGCCATCGGTGGTGCCTACGTCGCCGGAATCTGGTCCACGGTCACTGGCATAGGTGAACTGTACTTCGATGCCGTGGGCATGTTCGCCCTGTTCCTCCTGGCGGGCCGCTACCTGGAGCGTCGCGCCCGCGAACGCACCGCCGCCGCCACTGCGCAACTGGTCAATCTGTTGCCGGCGTCCTGCCTCCGCCTGGACACCAAAGGGCATAGCGAACGCATACTGCTCAGTGAGTTGAAAGTCGGCGATCACGTACTGGTACCACCAGGCTCGTTGCTGCCGGCAGACGGGACGATCCTTTCCGGCCAGTCCAGCATCGACGAGTCGCTGCTCACCGGTGAGTACCTGCCCCACGCCCGCGGCGAAGGCGATGCCGTCACCGCCGGCACCCTCAACGTCGAAGGCCCGCTGACCATTGAAGTTAAGGCCCTTGGCGACGATACCCGCCTTTCCGCCATCGTCCGCCTGCTGGAGCGTGCACAGGCCGACAAGCCGCGTCTGGCCGAAATGGCAGACAAAGTGGCCCAATGGTTCCTGCTGATCGTGCTCGGCGCAGCCGCCATCGTCGGCATCGTCTGGTGGCAGATCGACTCGGACCGCGCCTTCTGGGTCGTGCTTTCCCTCCTGGTCGCAACCTGTCCCTGTGCCCTGGCCCTGGCAACACCTACAGCCCTCACTACTGCAACTGGCAGCCTGCACAAACTCGGCCTGCTACTCACCCGCGGCCATGTGCTGGAGGGGCTGAACCAGATCGATACGGTCATCTTCGACAAGACCGGCACCCTCACCGAAGGCCGCCTGACATTGAGCGCTATCCACCCGTTGCGGACCCTGGACCGCGACACCTGCCTGGCGCTGGCGGCTGCTCTCGAGAATCGCTCCGAGCACCCCATCGCCCGCGCCTTCGGCCGCGCCCCGCAAGCTGCCGATCAGGTGGAAAACGTGCCAGGTCGTGGGCTGGAAGGCCGGGTAGGCGAGCGTCTGCTGCGCATTGGCCAGCCGGGATTCGTTGCCGATCTGAGTGGCCAGCCGGCGCCGGCCATTCCCGGCGACCAGGGCCAATGGCTGCTGCTCGGCGATGACCAGGGACCGCTGGCCTGGTTCGTCCTCGATGACCGCCTGCGTGAAGACGCCCCAGCCCTGCTCGACGCCTGCCGCGAGCGGGGCTGGAAGCTTCTGCTGCTCTCCGGCGACAGCTCCCCGATGGTCGCCAGCATCGCCCGCCAGCTTGGCATCGACGACGCCCGCGGCGGCCTCACCCCGGACGCCAAGCTGGTGGTGCTCCGCCAGCTCCACCAGGAGGGCCAGAAGGTCCTGATGCTGGGGGACGGGGTCAACGACGTGCCAGTCCTGGCCGGCGCCGACATCAGTGTCGCCATGGGCAGCGCCACCGATCTGGCCAAGACCAGCGCCGACGCTGTTCTGTTGTCCAATCGACTGGACAGCCTGGTGCAGGCGTTCTCCCTGGCCCGCCGGACCCGGCGCATCATCATCGAGAATCTGGCCTGGGCGACCCTGTACAATGGTCTGGTGCTGCCATTCGCCGCCCTGGGTTGGATCACTCCGCTCTGGGCTGCCTTCGGCATGTCGGTCAGCTCGCTGCTGGTGGTGGTCAACGCCCTGCGCCTGGCCCGCACCTGACCCACGCTTATCAATCGGAGCCCCTGATGCCAGCGCTTTACGTACTGATCCCGGTCGCCATCGGCCTGGTCGGTTTCGCCATCTGGCTGTTCTTCTGGGCCGTGGACAGCGGCCAGTACGACGACCTGGACGGCCCGGCCCACAGCATCCTCTTCGATGACGAAGACCCCAAGCACCAGGCCGGCATTGCCGAAGCCGAGGGCAGAGACAAGGTGGACGAGCAGGACAAGCCCCGTGGCTGAACTCGCTCCCCTGCTGCTCTCCGCGCTCATCCTCGGCCTGCTTGGCGGCGGCCACTGCCTGGGCATGTGTGGCGGCCTGATGGGCGCCCTCACCCTGGCCATCCCCCCTGAACAGCGGGCCCGCCGCCTGCGCCTGCTGCTGGCCTACAACCTCGGCCGCATCCTCAGCTATGCCATCGCTGGCCTGCTCATCGGCCTCGCCGGCTGGGCCATCGCCAGCAGTCCGGCCGCCATGGCCCTGCGGGTAGTGGCTGCCCTGCTGCTGATCTGCATGGGCCTCTACCTGGCTGGCTGGTGGAGCGGCCTGACCCGCATCGAAGCCCTTGGCCGTGGCCTCTGGCGCCACCTCCAGCCCGTGGCGCGCAAGCTGCTGCCGGTGTCCACCCTGCCCCGTGCGTTACTGCTGGGCGGACTCTGGGGCTGGCTGCCTTGCGGCCTGGTCTACAGCACCCTGCTCTGGTCCGCCAGCCAGGGGTCGGCGACAGACAGCGCCCTGCTGATGCTCGCATTCGGTATCGGCACACTGCCGGTTCTGATCGCCACCGGCCTGGCAGCCGAACGCCTGACCGCCCTGCTGCGCAAACGCGGCGTGCGAGTCACCGGCGGCCTGCTGGTAATCCTCTTTGGCCTCTGGACCCTGCCCGGCCCGCACCAGGCCTGGTTGATGGGACACGGCAGCTCCGCCAGCAGCGAGCACCAGCACAGCCATTGAATGGTCTTGATACAAATCAAGATCACCCTGACGGGGGCCCCCTAGACTCCACGGCACTGACAGCCAAACCGGGGAACCCCGCATGCTCGACAACATTCGCTGGGACGCCGGCCTGATCCGCCGCTACGACACCCCAGGCCCCCGCTATACCTCCTATCCCACCGCCGTGCAGTTCAACCACAAGGTCGCTTCCTTCGACCTGCTTCACGCACTGCGGGAAAGCCGCAAAGCCCGTCGCCCGCTGTCTCTCTACGTGCACGTGCCGTTCTGCGCGAACATCTGCTACTACTGTGCCTGCAACAAAGTCATCACCAAGGACCGTGGCCGTGCCCTGCCCTACCTGGAGCGCCTGGAGCGGGAAGTCGAGCTGATCGCCTGCCACCTCGACCCGCAGCAGAAAGTCGAACAGTTGCACTTCGGCGGCGGCACTCCGACCTTCCTCAGCCACGACGAACTGCGCCGACTGATGACGCACCTGCGCAAGCACTTCAACCTGCTGGACGACGACTCCGGCGACTACGGTATCGAAATCGACCCGCGGGAAGCCGACTGGTCCACCATGGGCCTGCTTCGCGAGCTGGGTTTCAACCGTGTCAGTCTTGGCGTGCAGGACCTCGACCCGGCCGTGCAGCGCGCCGTCAACCGCATGCAGAGCCTCGAAGAGACCCGCGCCATCGTCGAAGCCGCACGCACCCTGCAATACCGTTCATTGAACCTCGACCTGATCTACGGCCTGCCCAAGCAAACCCCGGACAGCTTCGCCCGCACCGTTGACGAGGTGATCGCCCTGCAACCGGACCGGCTCTCGGTGTTCAACTATGCACACCTGCCGGAACGCTTCCTGCCGCAGCGGAGGATTCGCAGCGAGGACCTGCCCAGCCCCGGGCAGAAGCTGGAAATGCTCCAGCGCAGCATCGAACAGCTGAGTGCCGCCGGTTACCGTTACATCGGCATGGACCACTTCGCCCTGCCGGACGACGAACTGGCCATC
The DNA here is from genome assembly GCF_008807375.1 of Pseudomonas lalkuanensis. Lineage (NCBI taxonomy): Bacteria > Pseudomonadati > Pseudomonadota > Gammaproteobacteria > Pseudomonadales > Pseudomonadaceae > Metapseudomonas > Metapseudomonas lalkuanensis. The sequence goes on from NZ_CP043311.1 coordinate 4,021,024, forward strand.
GCCCAGGAAGACGGCCGTCTGCAACGCAATTTCCAGGGCTACACCACCCACGGCCATTGCGACCTGATCGGTCTCGGGGTATCCGCCATCAGCCAGATCGGCGACCTCTACTGCCAGAACACCGTGCAGCTCAATGACTACCAGAGCGCTCTGGAGCAGAACCTGCTGGCCACCAGCCGGGGGCTGATCTGCGACGAGGATGACCGCATCCGCCGCGCGGTCATCCAGCAATTGATCTGCGAATTCGAACTGGATTTCAGCAGCATCGAATCCCGCTTCAACATCGAATTCAGGGGCTATTTCGACGAAATATGGCCCCAACTCCAGCAAATGCACCAGGATCGCCTGATCGATCTCAGTGACGGCCGGATAGACGTGCTGCCCGCCGGCCGCCTGCTGGTTCGCTCGCTGTGCATGCTGTTCGACATCTACCTCGCGGGGCAGAACCAGCAGCGGTTCTCCCGCGTCATCTGACCCGCCTCAGGCGGCGAGCAACTGGCCAAGCTCCACTGCCTGCTCGTCGCTGAGGTCGGATTCGCGAACCAGCTTGGCCAGGTTGAGATTGGCGCTGCTCAGGGCGCTCTGCAGCGTCGCGAGCTGATTGCGCAGGCCCTCCATGCGCTGGGCGCGGGTGTCGTCGTCGAGGCTCCGGTCGCTCGCGATGGCTTCGAGCTCCGCCCGACGCTCCGCGATCTGCGCCTTGAGCTCGCGGATCATCTTCAGCAGTTCCTTGATGCCGTCCGGCAGGCTGCTCTTCTCGATGTCGTCGTTCTTTTGAGGTCCGCCGGGTTTACCCAGGTCCGACAGGCTGACGCGTATGCCCTGGCGCACAGCATCGGCGTCCATCGGCTCACCTTCCCTGCGTGCGACCTGTCGCCGCACCGCCTCCGCCACATTGGAAATCATGCTGTTGGTGTCCAAGCGCAACATAGGCTGCTCCATGCTTGAATTTCGCTCCCAATATCGGCCTGTGCCGGCGAAACTTGAGCAACAAGTCAGGTCGGCTTTTTCTGGCCGTTGCATACACCCTGCGTTACCCTTACGGGCATTGTGTGTATGTCTAGCAAGGAATTGCCCATGTCCGAAATCATCAAGGTGCGCAACGTACCCCAGGCCCACTGCAAGGACTGCAGCCTGGCCGCCCTTTGCCTGCCCCTGTCACTGAACATGGAGGACATGGACGCGTTGGACGAAATCGTCAAACGCGGCCGCCCGCTGAAGAAAGGCGAACTCCTGTTCCGTCAGGGTGATGCCTTCGGCTCCGTCTTCGCCGTGCGCTCCGGTGCCCTCAAGACCTTCACCGTCACCGACACCGGCGAAGAACAGATCACCGGCTTTCACCTGCCCAGCGAGTTGGTGGGCCTTTCCGGCATGGATACCGAGATTTACCCGGTTTCCGCCCAGGCACTGGAAACCACTTCGGTGTGCGAAATCCCCTTCGAGCGCCTCGATGAGCTTTCGGTCCAGCTGCCGCAGCTGCGCCGCCAACTGATGCGCGTAATGAGCCGCGAGATCCGCGACGATCAGCAGATGATGCTGCTCCTGTCCAAGAAGACCGCGGACGAGCGTATCGCCACCTTCCTGGTCAACCTCTCGGCGCGCTTCCGCGCCCGTGGTTTCTCCGCCAACCAGTTCCGCCTGGCGATGTCGCGCAACGAAATCGGCAACTACCTCGGCCTGGCAGTGGAAACCGTTTCCCGCGTGTTCACCCGCTTCCAGCAGGCCAACCTGATCGCCGCCGAAGGCAAGGAAGTGCATATCCTCGACCCCATCGAACTCTGCGCCATGGCTGGCGGGAGCATCGAAAGCTGATCCTCGCGAGCTCGCCGTCCTGGTGGGCTCGCCCGTTCCACCCCGCCCTCTTTCTCAGGCACCAGTGATGATCTTCGACGACTTCTCCATCAAGACACTGATCCGCCCGGTCCCGGACTTCCCCAAGCCCGGCGTGGTATTCCGCGACATCACCCCGCTGTTCCAGTCGCCCCGTGCCCTGCGCCTGGTGGCCGATAGTTTCATCCAGCGGTACGTCGAGGCCGACTTCAGCCACATCGGCGCCATGGACGCCCGTGGATTCCTGATCGGCTCGATCATCGCCTACGAACTCAACAAGCCCCTGGTGCTGTTCCGCAAGCAGGGCAAGCTGCCGGCGGACGTACTTTCCGAGCCCTACCAGACCGAGTACGGCGAAGCCTTCCTCGAAGTGCACAGCGACAGTTTGTGCGACGGCGACAAGGTGCTGATCTTCGATGACCTGATCGCCACCGGCGGCACCCTGCTGGCCGCTGCCCGCCTGGTCCGCCGCATGGGCGCCAGCGTGTACGAAGCCGCCGCCATCATCGACCTGCCCGAGCTGGGCGGTTCCGAGCGCCTGGCCGACGCCGGCATCCCCACCTTCGCCCTCACCGCCTTCGCCCTCGACGAGCGTTGACCGGCGCGCGGGTCCGCACCGGCGGACCCGCCCCAACCGAAGCACGGCCACCCTGCCCGGGTTACATCCCTTCCGGCCGGCGTTACCCCTCTCCCCAACCACCGCCGCAATCACCCGCCGAAAGTTGGCGCCCAGGCCCTCGCGCCTGCTCCTGTGATCCTCAATAGTTACATCGACTGATGGCACGGTCGTCGTGCCCACCGATAACAACAATTGGACGGCTCGCAGAGCCCGAGAGGATTCCCGCATGACAGCCAGCGCCAGCGCTCCCCTGCCCAAGGCCAACTTCCCCGTTCGCCGCATGGACTTCAGCTTCGCATCGACTCAGAAGTACTGGTGGAGCGGCGACCCCTTCATGACTCACTTCATGAACAACCTCTCCTCACTCTTCCCATACGGCGAGAAGTTCTTCGTCGACAGCGTGCGCGCCGTGCGCGACCAGGTCAGCGATCCGCAACTGCAGAAGGACATCAGCGCCTTCATCGGCCAGGAAGCCATGCACTCCAAGGAACACGCGACTTACAACGACTACGCCGCCGAACACGGCATCGACCTGGAGCGCCTGGAACTGCGCATCAAGGTGCTGCTGGAATGGGTCACCCGCTTCACCACCCGGAAGCAGCGCCTGGCGGCCACCTGCGCCCTGGAACACTTCACCGCCACCATGGCCGAGCAACTGCTGCGTCGGGAAGACATCAACACCCAGATGGACGACCCGAAGATGTACAAACTGTGGATGTGGCACGCCATCGAAGAAAACGAGCACAAAGCGGTCTGCTACGACGCCTACAACGCCATCGGCGGGGGCTACTTCATCCGCACCGGCACCATGCTGCTCACCACCTTCCTCTTCTTCGGCGTGATCATGACCTTCCAGGTCCACCTGATGCGCAAGGACGGCCAGCTCTTCAACTGGCGCAGCTGGGCCCGTGGCCTAAAGACGCTGCTTGGCCCACGCAACGGCTACTTCCCGAAGATGATCAAGCCGTACCTGGACTACTACCGCCCCGGCTTCCACCCCTTCGACCACGAGACCAAGGCACTGGAAAAGCGCTGGAAGGAACGCCTGGGCTTCAACGGCTAAGCCGCACAACCCGCCCTGTGGGAGCGAATTCATTCGCGAACGAATTCGCTCCCACAGGGATCGCCAACAAACGCTTCACTCCTCCTCGAAATACTCCGCGAAGAACCCATCCAGCTCGCCCTCGTAGCTGTCCAGCGAATAAAGGGTGTCGGCTGCGAGCAGGTCCAGCAGGATCAGACCATTGAGACTGGAATCCTCCTCAGCGGCGGCGCGCAGACGGCCGGCCATTCCCAGGTTGACCAGGCGCAGATTGCGGTAAAGCTCACGTAGCCCGTCCATGTCCCAGTCGGGCTCCAGCCCACGCTGGCGGCGCAGATGCTGGCCCAGCAGGTAAGTGCCCAACGAGCGATACAGGGTTTCAGCCGAGGTGCTGAACGGCCAGTGGAACCAGGCCATCGCCCGCAGCATCCGGGTATGGGGGCAACCGCTGGTCGCCCCGAGCAGTCCCAGCAGCGAACCCAGGGCCCTCTGCAACGTGGTCTGCTGGCGGATTTCCCGTCCCCGCCAGAACACCGCCATTCGCACTTCCTCATAAGAGGGCGAGCGCGCCAGGACCGCCACCGGCCGCGCCAGCGCCAATGCAAAGGGGCAATCACGCACCTCCGCAGCATTCAGCGGGCAATGGCTGCACTGCTGGAAGCCCAGACGCGCCCATTCCGGTCCGCTCTCCACACGGCCACCGGTCCCGGCCAGGTCCACCTCGTGAATCCAAAGGCGGCCATCCGGAAAGCCGAACTCGTAGCGCACCCGTGCGTCAGCCCTTGGCTCCAGCCCCATGGTCTACCCTTGCCTTCCTGTTGAAGGGAATTTTCGGCGCCGTCCCACACGACTCTCGACAGGATTCAGACGCCTGAAATCTGTCATACACTTCGTACAACAAAGTAGGACACGAGCCGGAATTCAACCCTGCCAATCGTTTCACAGCAAAAAAAGCGGGCGACATCATGGAAAGCAGCCCTTTGGATCTTGCCGGAGCCCTGGTTGAACAGATCGAGGTGGGCGTCATCGTCCTCGACCCGGATCTGCGCATCCTTCACTGGAACGAATTCGTCAGCCAGCGCAGCGGCAAGGCCCTTGGCCCTGCCGTGGGACAGCTCCTGACCTGCGTATTCCCGGAAGCGGATACCCCCCGACTCGCCCAGATGGTGACCAGGGCCCGAGATCAGGGCCTGCACGCGTACACCCACTGGCGCGAAGACCCCTACCTGATCCAGTTACCCTACAGCCCGGAAGGCCAGGTGACGCCGCTGCGGCTGCAGAGCACCCTGCTCTTTCCGTTCGACTGCCGGGGTGAACGCTGCTTCGGCCTGCTGCTCTACGACACCACCGAGTTCGCCCGCTCCAACGAGCAACTGGCCGCCGCCCTCAACGCCCTGGGCAGCAAGCAACTGGAGCAGGAACAACTGATCCACAAGCTGGAGAAGGCCAACGCCCAGCTGCTGCAATCGGAGAAGCTCGCCGCCATCGGCCAACTCGCCGCCGGCGTCGCCCACGAGATCAACAACCCCATCGGATACGTCTTCTCCAACCTCAAGACCCTCAGCGGCTACGTCAACGACCTGCTGCGCATCGTCGACGCAGTGGACGGCGTCGGCAGCCTGGAAGAACTGCAGCAGCTCAAGCGAAGCCTGGAGTACGACTACATCCGCAATGACGTCGAAGCCCTGATCCACGAATCCGAAGACGGCATCGAGCGGGTCAAGAAGATCATCACCGCCCTCAAGGACTTCTCCCACATCGAGGAAGAGGAATTCCGCGCCGCCGACCTGCACAAGGGCTTCGACAGCACCCTCAACCTGGTCAACAACGAGCTCAAGTACAAGGCCGAAGTGGTGCGCGAGTACGGCGACCTGCCGCTGGTGGAATGCATCCCCTCACAGATCAACCAGGTGGTGATGAACCTGCTGATCAATGCCGCCCATGCCATCGAGAGCTTCGGCCGCATCACCCTGCGCAGCGGCCATCAGGGCGACTGGGTATGGCTGGAGGTGGAAGACAACGGCAAGGGCATCGACCCGAGCATCCTCAACCGCATCTACGAACCCTTTTTCACCACCAAGCCGGTAGGCAAAGGCACGGGGCTTGGCCTCGCGCTCTCCTACAACATCGTGCAGAAGCACAACGGGCGCATCGAGGTCGTCAGCCATCCGGGCCATGGCACCCGCTTCCGCGTCTGGCTGCCGCACCACCAACCCCAGGCCGGCGGGGTGCAAGCATGAGCGAAGCCCAGCGCCGCCCCACCCTGCTGCTGGTGGACGACGAAGAGCACATCCTCAGCGCCCTGCGCCGCGTTCTCCGTGGCGAACCCTACGAACTGCTCACCGCCACCGGCGGCAACGAGGCTCTCGCCGTGCTGGCCGCGAATGACGTTGACCTGGTGGTTTCCGACGCCCGCATGCCCGGCCTCGACGGTCCCGCCCTGCTGGCCGAAGTGCAGCAGCGCTGGCCGGGCACGCTGCGCCTGATGCTCACCGGCGCCACTGACCTGGACACCAGCATCCGCGCCATCAACCAGGGGCAGATCTACCGCTACCTGGGCAAACCCTGGAATGACGACGAGCTGCGCTTCACCCTGCGCCAGGCCCTGGCCCACCAGCATGCCGAGCGCGAGCACCAGCGCCTGGAACGCCTCACCCTGGAACAGAACCGCCGCCTGCAGGAACTCAACGCCAGCCTGGAGCAGCGGGTCCGCGACCGCACCGCCGAGCTGCAACAGACGGCCGACATGCTCGACCTGGCCTACGACGAGTTGCGGCACAGCTACGTGACCGCAACCGAAGTCTTTTCTTCCCTGCTTACCCAGCGTCTGCCGGGAGGCAAGCAAGGCAACGCCCAGGTCATCGCCCTGGTACGCGCCTTTGCCGGCGAGCACCAGTTGGCCGAGACGGAAAGCCGCGACCTGGCCATGGCAGCCGCTCTCTACAACCTTGGCAAGCTGACCTGGGACGACCACCTGCTCAACCGCCCCAGCGACCTGCTGCACCGCGAGGAACGCGAACGCTACTGCCGCTATCCGCTGCAAGGGGAAAGCCTGCTGATGGCACTGGAACCGCTCCACGACGCCGGGCGGATAATCCGCCATCACCAGGAACGCTGGAATGGCACCGGCTTCCCCGACCAGCTTCACGGCGACGCCATTCCCTTTGGCGCGCGCCTGCTCAAGCTGGCGGTGGACTTCGTCGAGTTGCAATGCGGCCAGGTGTTGCAACGTCCGCTGCCGCGCCAGGAAGCCCTGCAATTTCTTGCCCGCTACGCCGGGCGCCTGTATGACCCGGAGCTGTGCAGGCAATTCATCGACCTTTGCACCCGTTGCGCGCCGGACCTGCTCGAAACCGACCCCAGCATCCTCGCGGTGGACACCCGCCGCCTGGAACCCGGCATGGTCCTGGCCCGCAACCTCCAGGCCGACAGCGGCATGCTCCTGCTCAACGCCGGCAAGCAGCTCAGCCGCACCCTGATCGACAAGCTCATCGCCTTCGAGGCCAGCGAAGGCGCGCGCTACACCCTTCACGTCCGCCAGCCCGAGGCTGACGCGATCCCGGCCCAGGAGCAGCCCCGATGATCAAGATCCAGCTGGTGGACGACGAGCCCCACATCCTCAGCGCCCTGCAACGCCTCCTGCGGCCACAGGGCTGGGTCCTGCACCCCTTCGACAACCCCGAGACCGCGCTGTCGGCACTGGCCGAGCACCGGTACGCCGTCATCGTCTGCGACCTCAACATGCCGCAACTGGACGGCCTGACCTACCTGCAGTTCGCCCGCCAGCGCCAGCCCGAAGCCCTGCGCATGCTGCTCAGCGCCCACGGTGACCGCACCACGCTGATGCAGGCGATCAACCGCGCCGAGGTCTATCGCTTCCTTTCCAAACCCTGGGAGAACTACGAAATCGAAAGCGCCCTGCAGGCCGCCGTCGATCTCTACCAGTTGCGCGAGGAGAACCGCCGCCTGCTGGAACAGGTACACGGTCAGCAGAACACCCTCGACCGCCAGCGCCGCGAACTGCTGCGCCTGGAGACCGAGCATCCAGGGCTGACCCGCGTGCGCCGCGACGCCGACGGCGCCGTGCTGCTGGAGGGCTATGACCTGGATGACTGATCTCCGTCAGCCAGGACAGCCCCAGTCATCGGAACGGCATGACACCATGGCCAAGCACAACCGCGACCTCGGCTACCAGGCCTACCTGCATTGCCTGGCCTTCGCCCTCATAGCGTTGGGCCTCATCAGCCTGGGCGCCTTCCTGGCCAATGCCAGCCCGGCACGCCATGAACTGGTGCTGCTGCCCGACAGTGCCCTGATCACCCTGTTCGCCGGCATCGCACTGCTGGGTGCCACCCGCAGCCTGCACCGTATCTCGCTGCTGGCGGGCCTGGCGCTGATCGCCCTGGCTGGTTACAGCCTCGGGCACAACGTGCTGGCCGGCGGCAGTGACCAGGGGCGCTCGCTGGTCAGCGGCTACTTTCGGATTCGGAGCGAGCTGGCCATAGTCGCCTGCCTGTTTGGCCTGGCCATGCTCCTGGCGGTCACGCGCCAGGGGGGGCGATGGCTCAGCCAGGTCTGCGGCCTGTCCTTGTTCGGCCTGGCGCTGCTCTCGCAACTCTCCCTGCTGGGAGCAGAGTATGGCCTGCCGCGCTTCGCCTTCCGGCCGGAATCCGGGCACGTCGCCAATCTGTTCATCGCCCTGCTTGGTACCGCGGTGTTGATACTCTGTGCGCTACCCGAAGAGGACAGGCGCCTGCTCGATCGGCGCAGCATGGCCACCGGCGTGATGGGCGCACTGACCACCTGCATCGGCTGGTACCTGCTCAGCCTGAACGAAGTCTCCACCCTCGGCGCCCACAGTCACCAACTGCTGCTGCGCGCCCAGTCGTCCATCGAGAACACCGTCACCGTGCGCCGGCAATTGGTCCAGCGCATGGCCGAACGCTGGCAGAGCCTGCACGGCATGCCACCGGAAAGCCTCTGGCAGCAGGAGGTCGAGAGCTACCTGCGCGACTTCCCCAACCTCAATCTGATCGCCGTGCTGGACGCAGACCTCAAGCCGGTCCGCCAGTACGCCCGCAATCGCCAGGCCGACCGCTGGCTGGAGCGTTTCCTGTCCCAGGCCGAGCTGCGCGACTGGCTACAGCAGGTTCGAGGGGGCAGCGAGGCGCAAATGAGCCCGGCGCAAAGCTTCAGCGCCGACAACATCAGCACCCTGGTGGCCACGCCGCTGCGCGTCGACGGGCAAGGCACCGCGCTGCTGGTGGCCAGCCTGGATATCGGCGCCACCCTGGACCGTCAGATCGGCCGGGACCTGGACGGCTTCGCCCTGGAAGTCTTCGAAGGCCCGAAGCGTATCTACCAGTCCGGCACCGGTATCGATGGTCACAGCCTGTTCCCGGTGGAGGAGCAACGCAGCGAACTCGGTCCTGAAGGGCGCTGGCGCATACGCACCTACCAGGCCCTGCCGGGCAGAGACAATGCCGCCGTCTACCTGCCACCACTGTTCATGCTCTTCGGGCTCGGCTTCACCTTCCTGCTAATGGTCAGCCAGAGTTTCTCGCGCCTGGCCATCGAACGCAGTAAGCGACTGCGCGAAAGCAACCTCGAACTGGAACAGAGCCTGCAGCACCAGGCCCGGCTGCAGGCCCAGAACCAGCGGATCATGGATCACTCCATGGACGTGCTCTGCTCGGTCGACGCGGAGGAACGTTTCATCCAGGTCAGCCCCTCCTGCCACAGCGTGCTCGGCTATCGCCCAGACGAAATGATTGGCCGCCCCTATACCGATTTCGTGCTGATCGAAGACCGCGAGCGCACCCGCACCGAGGTCCAGGCCATCATCCGCGGAGAGTCCTGGGACGCGGTGCGCAACCGCTGCAAGCGCAAGGACGGCAGCGTGGTCCACCTGCTCTGGTCCGCCGGCTGGTCGGACAGCGAACGCACCCTGTTCGCCGTAGCCCATGACATCACCAGCCTGGTGCGCCATGAAGCCTACGCCGAGGACCAGCGCGACATCCTCAGCATGATTTCCACCGACCAGCCGCTGCCGGAAATCCTCAAGGCCATCTGCCTGATGAGCGAAACCCTGGACCCGACCGCCCTGTGCTCGGTCTTGCTGGTGGATGGCAAGCACAAGCGCCTGCGCCTGGGCGCGGCACCGAGCCTGCCGGACGCCTTCAACCAGGCACTGGACGGCATGCCCATCGGTCCCCTGGCGGGCGCCTGTGGCACCGCCGTGTTCCGTCGGCAGATGGTGGTCAGTGAAAACATCAGCGAAGACCCGCTCTGGCACGAGCACCGCGAGCAGGCCCTGCGCCACGGACTGCTGGCCTGCTGGGCGATCCCGCTGATCTCCCACCACGGCGACGTGCTCGGTACTTTCGCCGTCTACCTGTGCCAGCCTTGCGCGCCGGATGACGAGTCCCTGCAGCTGATCGGCACTGCCGGACAATTGGCGGCCATCGCCATCGAACGCCAGCACGACCGCCTGCGCCTGCAGGAGAGCGAACAGCGCTACCGCTCCCTGTTCATCTTCAACCCCGACACGGTGTTCTCCCTGGATCGCGAAGGGCGCTTCCTCAGCCTCAACCAGGCCGGCTGCGAGCTCATCGACTACAGCGCCACCGAGCTGCTCGGTCAGCCCTTCTCCAACCTGGTGCAGGAAGATGATGTCGAACATGGCCTCCAGCACTTCCGGGCCGCCCTCGACGGTCTGGCGCAACACTTCGAACTCCGCTGCCGCAACCGCGCCGGCGGGCTGCTGGAACTGGACATCACCCACCTGCCCATCGTCGTCGAAGGTCAGATCGTAGGCGTGTTCGGCATTGCCAAGGACATTGGCGGGCGCAACCGCATGACCCGCGAGTTGCAGGAAACCCTGACCCAATCCGAACGCAAGGCATTGCTGCTGCGCGGCCTCAGCGATACCGCAGTGCGTATCGGCGGCATCCTCGATACCCGCGCGCTGCTGGACTTCATGTGCGAACAGCTGCGCCTGCTGGTGGGGGCGCACCAGTCGCTGCTCAATCTGACCGACGGCCAGGGCCTGGAAGCCTTCTCCCTTTCAGCCAAGTACCAGGCCTGGCAGGCGCCGCAGTTGCCCGCCGCAGGCCTGGCGCTCTACGCCCGCGCCTGTGCCGGGAATCAGCCGGTCCTGCTGACCCGCGCCGAACTGGACGCCAGCGGCGACGAGGGTTCCGGCCAGCTGCCGCTGCAAGGCTGGCTGGCGGTGCCGCTGATCGACCACGGCGGACGCCATCTAGGCCTGATCCAGCTGTCCGACAAGTTCGACGGCGACTTCAACCAGGACGACCTGGCCATCGCCCAGCAGTTCGCCCAGATGGCGGTGGCCGCGCTGGAAAACATCCGCCTGGTGCAACAGGTGCTCTCCGGCGAGCAGCGCCTGCAGGAACAACTGGACTTCACCTCCGCCATCACCGATAGCGTCAGCGAAGGCCTGCTGGCGGTGGATCGGCAAGGCAGGCTGAACTTCGTCAACCCGGCCGCCGCCGAACTGCTCGGCCAGAGTGTCGAAATCCTGCTCGGCCAACCCCTGGCGGCGCACCTGCCGCTGGACCTCTACAGCGCCGCGGCCAACGGCAGCCGCCACGGCGAAGTCAGCCTGGATGGCGAACTGCATATCGCCTACGACTGCGCGCCTCTGCTGCACGCACAGACCCTCGGCGGCTGGGTCATCGCCTTCCGCGACATCAGCCGCGCCAAGGAATCGGAGAAGCAGCTGCGCATCCTCCAGCGCAGCATCGAGGCCAGCTACAACGGCGCGATGATCTGCGACGCCACCACCGACGAGCTGCCGGTGGTCTACGTCAACCCGGCCTTCGAGCGCATCACCGGCTACAGCGCCGCCGAGGCCATGGGCCGCAACTGCCGCTTCCTCCAGGGTGCCGACCGGGAGCAGGCGGGCATCGCCGAAATCCGCCATGCGCTGTCGGAGAAGCGCGAAGTCCACGTGGTGCTGCGCAACTTCCGCAAGGACGGCACGCCCTTCTGGAACGACCTCTACATCGCCCCGGTGCCCAATGAACATGGCGAGATCACCCACTTCATCGGCGTGCAGAACGACATCTCCGAGCAGAAACGAGTGGAGTCCGAACTGGCCTACAACGCCAGCCACGACGTGCTCACCGGCCTGCCCAACCGTTCCCTGCTGGAAGACCGCCTGCGCCAGGGCTGCCAGATCAGCCAGCGCTACCAGCGCAAACTCGCGGTGATGTTCATCGATCTCGACGGTTTCAAGCCGATCAACGACTCCATGGGCCACGGCATCGGCGACCAGATCCTCGTGGAAGTGGCACGGCGCCTCACCCAGCAGGTGCGTCCCGGCGACACCGTGGCGCGACTCGGGGGCGACGAATTCATCCTGATCCTGCCGGACCTGGCCCGCGAGGAAGACGTGCTGCAGGTAGCCGAGCGGGTCATCGACTGCATCGCCCGCCCCTATCCCATCGCCGGCAGCGAGCTGCACATCACCGCCAGCCTGGGCATCGCCATGAGCGAAAAAGGCATGCAACAGCCCATGCAGCTGATCCAGCAGGCGGACCTGGCGATGTACAAGGCCAAGCAGCAGGGGCGCAATTGCTACCAGTGGTACACCACTGACCTTGAGCAGAAGGTCAGCGAGCGCGTGACCCTGCGCAACGAACTGCAGAAGGCCCTGGAAGCCAACGCCTTCATGCTCTACTACCAGCCGCAGATCGACGGCCGCAATGGCCGCGTCACCGGCTTCGAGGCCCTGCTGCGCTGGCAGCATCCGCTGCTCGGCTTCATCTCGCCAGCGCAGTTCGTGCCGGTGGCCGAGGACACCGGGCAGATCATCCCGCTGAGCGAATGGGTACTGGCCACCGCCTGCCGCGCCTGCCGCGAACTGCTCGACCGGGGCATGACCGGCACCGTGGTGGCGGTGAACATCTCGGCCGTGCACTTCCAGCGCAACATCTTCGTCGACAGCGTGCGGCGCGTTCTCGAAGAAACCCGGCTACCCGCCGAGCTGCTGGAACTGGAGATCACCGAGACCGTGCTGCTGGACAACGCCGAGCGCGCCATCGCCACCCTGCAGGCGCTGAAGGCCCTGGGCGTACGCTTGTCGATCGACGACTTCGGCACCGGCTTCTCCAGCCTCAACTACCTGAAGCGCCTGCCCATCGACAAAGTGAAGATCGACCGCGCCTTCGTCCAGGAAATCATCAGCGACCGCCACGACGCCGCGATCACCCAGGGCATCATCTCCATGGCCCATCACCTGCGCCTGCGGGTGATCGCCGAAGGGGTGGAAAGCGAGTCCCAGTTCGCCTTCCTGAAGAAGAGCCATTGCGACGAATTCCAGGGCTACTACTTCGCCCGGCCGATGCCCTTCGAGCAGCTCGACCAGTTTCTCCACGAGCACCACAAGAGCCCGGCGGCCTACCTGGATACCCGCGCCGGCTCCAGCAACACCCAGACCCTGCTCCTGCTCGACGATGAAGAAAACATCCTCCGCGCCCTGACTCGCGTGCTGCGCCGCGACGGCTACCAGATCCTCACCGCCAGCCGCGCCCAGGACGCCTTCGCGCAACTGGCCAAGCACGACATCCAGGTCATCCTCTCCGACCAGCGCATGCCGGAAATGAACGGCACGGAGTTCCTCAGCCGAGTCAAGGACCTCTACCCCGACACCATCCGCATCGTGCTGTCCGGCTACACCGACCTCAAATCCGTCACCGATGCCATCAACCAGGGCGCCATCTACAAGTTCCTCACCAAGCCCTGGGACGACGAGCAGCTACGCGCCGTGATCGCCCAGGCGTTCCTCCATCACAGCATGGCCAAGGCGAAGGAAGAAAGTGCGGCAGTGGGGCAAGACGGGGAATGAGCGACTCTTGTGGGAACGAGTGCATTCGCGAAAGCTGTTGCCACTATCGCGGGCAGACTTCCATATCCACCTTGCCCACGAACGGATTGCCGTAGCCCATCACGCAGGCAACGCGTTGGTTGCGATTGCGCTCCCAGGCTTCCACCGGGTACTGGCGGTTCCACGCGTTATAGAGTTTGCGGTCCTGGCTGGAGATTTTCAGGCCGTAACGATCGCTCATGTAGAAGTAGGTGCGCGCGATCATTCCGCGAATCTGCTGGCGGGGCATCGCCTTGCGCGCCTTGAAGTCCACCACCATGGGGCAGGCGCCGTACTGGCTGGGCTTCTGTGGAAGCCAGGCGAAGCTGTAGTTGCTGCGGTCGCCATTCACCTCGCCGATGCTCGGCACCAGGTTATGCAGATCCGCCTCGGCGCGCTGATAGGTGGTGTCGTTCTCTGCGCAATTCTTGCGCCCCCCTTTCTGCCAGCACTGGCGCTGATGGCCGATCACCCAGGCCGGCACGATGTGCTCCCACTCGATGCGCTTGGCCCGCTGCGGCGCCTTCCTCGGGACATAACCACAGCTCTTCAAATCCACCCGGTTGCCCTGGTAGCGGCAGCCACAATAGAACTCCACCGGGTGGGTGGCGTAGAGCTTCCACGCAACCTTCTTGGCTTCGTTGAACGTGCGGGGAGCGGCGGCTTCCGTGGCAGCGGAAAACAACAGGCAAAACAGCAGGATAGAGCGGATCATCAGGATTCGTGTTCCCGGGAACTGCGTCAGGGGGAAATGACTGACAACAGATTTTTCCTTTGGTTTGGTTGCCATCGGACCGCGGCAACTGTTATCTGTATAAATATACAGTAATCCAGGAAAAGTCCTATGCCTGTATCAGCCCCGATCCGCTTGCCGATGCCCGAACAACCTGTTCCGTCGAACATTCCGTTGCCCTACCAGCTGCCGCTGCCCTTCCCGCCCCGCGGCCAGGTGCAGCCCCTGCTCGCCGGCCGGCAGCTGCACTGAATCCACCCGAGGACGCCCAGATGCTGGATGTGCGCCAGTTGAAGTACACCGTCAGCCGCATGGCTCCGGAAGAGGTCCGCGAAGCGGTGGAAGAACTACGCCTGGAAGGCCTGGTGACCGATGGCAAGACCCCCTTCGGCCGCCTGCATTTCAATACCTGCCTGGCCGAGATCGAGGCCCTGTTCCAGCGCGCCGGCTATCACCGCCAACTGGACGTGGTGGGCTATCAGGGTCAGGCCTATGCCCTGTTCGACCCGGCCCGCTGGGAACCGGTGCAGGTACTCAGGTGGCTGAAGGACTACGTGGACTCGCGCCAGGTGGAGAGCGCCTAGCGCTTTTGCGCGTATGCCATGAACAGCCCGCTGCCGACGATGATGGCGATGCCGAGCAGGCCGATCTGGTCGGGCGCGTGGTTGAACAACAGCAGCCCGAGCAGACCGGCGAAGACGATCTGCCCATAGCCGAAGGGTGCCAGCAGTGGCGGCGAGGCGTGGCGGAACGCCTGGGTCAGCAGCATGTGCCCGCCCATGCCGCAGGTGCCCAGCGCCAGCATCAGCAGGCTGTGGCCGAGGGTATCCGGCAAGTGCCAGAAGAACGGCACCAGGGCGCTCATGATCAGTGTGTTGGTCAGGCCGGTGATGAAGTTGCTGGTGGCCGAGCTGTCGGTCCGGGCCAGGATGCGGGTCAGCAACTGGTAGAAGGCGAAGCAGACTGCAGCCGCCAGGGGATAGAGAATCGCCGGCGTGAATAGCGCACTCCCCGGCCGCACGACCAGCAGCACTCCGGCAAAGCCCACCAGTACCGCTCCCCACTGTCCAGGGGACACCCGCTCCTTCAGCAGCGGCACCGAAAGCGTGGTGACCAGCAGCGGCGCCAGGAAGATCACCGAGGTCGCCTCGGCCAACGGGATATGCCGCAGGCCTGTGGTGAACAGCAGGCTCACCCCGATCAGGCAAAGCGCCCGCGCCACCTGCAGCAACGGTCGCCTGGTGCGCAGTACCCGCATACCCTCACGCGGCAGCAGGAAGCCCGCCATCAGCAGGGTGTGCACCAGGTAGCGCACCCAGACCACCATCACGATGGGATAAAAGGCCGAGAGGTACTTGGAGATCGCGTCGTGGCTGGAGAACAGGAACGTAGCCAGGCAAACCAGAACGATGCCTTTCAGCGGCTGGTCCACGCGTTGCGACAGGGGACTTTGGGAGCTCATCAGGGATCCGGGTCGTCTGCGGGGAAAGGGCTTGGTAGCAGACTAATGATTAGGCGACTCAAGATATCGGCTTAACCAAGGCGACTCAAGGGGCCAGCCCCTGGAGCACCGGGGGGGCGATAGATCCGCTCTGGTGAATCACTTCGCCCCGACATCCACGCTGCTCCGCTCCCCAGCAGAACCCGTCCGACTCGACTAGGCTGCTGAGGCAGCGCCCCGCGAGGCAACACCTGAGCGATACAAACCACCAGGAGAAGAACAATGCAGAACGCCCTGACCGGTTTCCGTGCAATCCTCACCTGTGTATTGGCCGACCTGGCCCTGGCGCTGGCCTGAGAAGAGCCCCGGCATTCGCCGGAGCCCGCTCTGTGCCGATAGCCCCAGCGCAACTTCATTACTGAGAAAGCCGAACGATTCCAGACTGCAGGCTGACCCGGAAACCTTATAGCGATTTTGTATGACGACCATCATGTACGACCAATGGAATTACGCATATCATTCAAACCATCCAGGCCACTCCCCTAAGCCCAGGAGCCCGCCATGCAATCAATCGTTATCGCCGGTTACGCCCGCTCGCCCTTCCACTTCGCCAAGAAAGGCGGCCTGATCAACCTCCGCCCGGATGACCTTGCCGCCCAGGTAGTGAAGGGGCTGATGAATCGTCTGGATATCGATCCTCTGCAGATCGAGGACCTGATCCTGGGTTGCGCCTACCCGGAAGCCGAGCAAGGCATGAACCTGGCGCGCATCACCGGATTCCTCGCCGGCCTGCCGGAAACCGTGGCCGGCGCCACGGTGAACCGCTTCTGCGGCTCCTCCATGAGCGCCATCCACTTCGCCGCCGGCCAGATCCAGCTGGGCGCGGGCGAAGCCTTCATCTGCGGTGGCGTGGAATCCATGACCCGCGTACCCATGGGCGGCTTCAATATTTCCCCCAACCCGAAGCTGGTGAACGGCTATCCGCAGGCCTACATGGCCATGGGACACACAGCCGAAGTAGTCGCCGGCCGCTATGACATTTCCCGCGCCGATCAGGAAGCCATGGCTGTGGAGTCCCACCGCAAGGCCACTGGGGCGCGGACACAAGGCCTGCTGCAGAACGAAATCATCGCCGTGGACACCCCGGACGGTCAGGTGAATGAAGATGGCTGCATCCGGCCCGATACCAATGCGCAAGCCCTGGCACAGTTGAAGCCGGCCTTCGGCGGCAGTGTCACGGCGGGAACCGCCTCCCCCCTGACCGATGGCGCCGCCGCAGTATTCGTTTGCACCGAGGACTTCGCCAGGCGCTGGAACCTGGACGTCCTGGCGCGGATCAAGTCCGTGGCCGTGGTCGGTTGCCCGCCGGAAATCATGGGCATGGGACCGCTCTACGCTACCCGCAAGTTGCTGCAACGCGCCGGCCTGCAAGTCAATGACATCGACCTGTTCGAGATCAACGAAGCCTTCGCCAGCCAGGCCCTGGCCTGCATCCGCGAGCTGGATCTCGATCCGGCGAAGGTGAACCTGGACGGCGGCGCCATGGCCATCGGTCACCCACTGGGTGCCACCGGCGCGCGCATCACCGGCAAGGCCGCCAGCCTGCTCAAACGCACTGGCGGCCGTTATGCGATCGCCACCCAGTGCATCGGCGGTGGCCAGGGCGTGGCCACTCTCCTGGAGCGCGCCTGACCGGACGACCACGACCCCATTCGGCGTCGTGGTCATTTCCCGCTCACGCAACACGGGATGTGAATTACAATCGCCATATCAATCTTGCGAACGAGGCGACCGATATGCGCTACCCCGAAGACCACAAAGCCGAGACACACAAACGCATCGTCGCCGAAGCATCTCGCCGATTCCGTGCCGATGGCATCGATGCCACCGGCCTGCAACCGCTGATGAAGGCGCTGGGCCTGACCCACGGCGGCTTCTATGCACACTTCAAATCCAAGGATGCTCTGGTGGAAGAGGCCCTCCAGGCTGCGGCGAATGATGCCAACGCCCAGTGGGTCAAGGCTTTCGCCAAGGAGCAGCCGCTGACGACCTTCTTCGAGCGCTACCTCTCTGCGCAGCACCGCGCCCATCCCGAGCAGGGGTGCCCGCTGCCCACCATGGCGGCGGAACTGGGCCAGCGCGGCAATGCCAGCCCCATCACGGACAGCGTGCTGAACAACCTGCTGGCACTGGTCGAGAAGGAAGTCGGCAGTTCCGAACAGGCCCTGACCATGCTTTCCACCCTGGTAGGCGCCCTGACCCTGGCGCGCAGCGTAGCCAGCGAGGAACTGTCCGACCGCATCCTCGACAGCGCCCGCCAGACCCTGCTGGCCCAGGTGGAAGCTGCAAAGGCCGCCAAGGCCTGACACCCGCACCATTCGTCGGCTCCCCCGGCAGCTAGCGGGGGCCGCCTATGCTTTCCAGGTAGGTCAGAAGCCGGCTGCACCTGGGTTGCACCCCTTCCCTTCCAATCGGCCATATCTTGCCTGGCGCCCATGAAACGGGGCGCCTGCACGAGCAAGGTGCAACCCTTCCATGCCATCCAGGCGACCTTTCATCCGGAGATTGCCGCCAGACCGACGAGCTTTGGTTGCACCCGGTTGCACCCCTTGTAGGACATCGCTACTCTTTGCGCCGCTATTGCCGTGCGGACACGGCTGATAAGAGGACAAGAAATGGCTACGAGCACCACCCTTGGCGTGAAACTGGACGAGGCAACCCGCGACCGTCTGAAGGAAGCTGCGCGCAGGATCGAGCGCACCCCGCATTGGCTGATCAAGCAAGCGATCTTCAGCTACCTCGAAGCACTGGAAAGCGGCATGACCCTGCCTGAGCTCCAGGGCATCGCCCAGCGCCTGGCCGAAGGTGACCACGACGCCCTCGAAGCCCTGCCCGAGTCCGCTCACCAGCCGTTCCTCGAATTCGCCGAAAGCATCCTGCCGCAATCCGTACTGCGCGCGGCCATTACCGCCGCCTACCGTCGCCCCGAGCAGGAAGCCGTTCCGATGCTGCTGGAGCAGGCCCGCCTGCCCGCCGAAATGGCCGACGCCGCCTACAAGCTGGCCTACGGCATCGCCGAGAAGCTGCGCAACCAGAAGAGCGCCAGCGGCCGCGCCGGCATCGTCCAGGGCCTGTTGCAGGAGTTCTCCCTGTCGTCCCAGGAAGGCGTGGCGCTGATGTGCCTGGCCGAAGCCCTGCTGCGCATCCCGGACAAGGGTACCCGTGACGCCCTGATCCGCGACAAGATCAGCACCGGCAATTGGCAACAGCACCTGGGCCAGAGCCCGTCGATGTTCGTCAACGCCGCCTCCTGGGGCCTGCTGATTACCGGCAAGCTGGTATCCACCCACAACGAAGCCGGCCTGTCTTCTGCGCTGAACCGCATCATCGGCAAGAGTGGCGAGCCCGTGATCCGCAAAGGCGTGGACATGGCCATGCGCCTGATGGGCGAGCAGTTCGTCACCGGTGAGACCATCGCCGAAGCCCTGGCCAACGCCACCAGTTTCGAAGCCAAGGGCTTCCGCTACTCCTACGACATGCTCGGCGAAGCCGCGCTGACCGAGGAAGACGCCCAGCGCTACTACGCCTCGTACGAGCAGGCGATCCACGCCATCGGCAAGGCCTCCCACGGCCGTGGCATCTATGAAGGTCCGGGCATCTCCATCAAGCTCTCCGCCCTGCACCCGCGCTACAGCCGCGCCCAATATGAGCGCATGATGGGCGAGCTGTACCCGCGCCTGCTGTCCCTGACCCTGCTGGCCAAGCAGTACGACATCGGCCTGAACATCGACGCCGAAGAAGCCGACCGCCTGGAAATCTCCCTCGACATGCTCGAACGCCTCTGCTTCGAGCCGTCCCTGAAAGGCTGGAACGGTGTCGGTTTCGTCATCCAGGCCTACCAGAAGCGCTGCCCGTACGTGATCGACTACGTGATCGACCTCGCCCGCCGCAG
This sequence comes from Pseudomonas lalkuanensis, assembly GCF_008807375.1. NCBI lineage: Bacteria > Pseudomonadati > Pseudomonadota > Gammaproteobacteria > Pseudomonadales > Pseudomonadaceae > Metapseudomonas > Metapseudomonas lalkuanensis. Next base: position 4,040,530 of record NZ_CP043311.1, read on the forward strand.
TAACCATCGCCTGATGATCCGACTGGTGAAAGGCGCCTACTGGGACAGCGAGATCAAGCGCGCCCAGGTCGACGGCCTGGAAGGCTTCCCGGTCTACAGCCGCAAGGTCTACACCGACATTTCCTACATCGCCTGCGCCCGCAAGCTGCTGGGCGTACCGGATGCGATCTACCCGCAGTTCGCCACCCACAATGCCCACACCCTGTCGGCCATCTACCAGATCGCCGGCCAGAACTACTACCCGGGCCAGTACGAATTCCAGTGCCTGCACGGCATGGGCGAGCCCCTGTACGAGCAAGTGGTGGGCAAGGTCGCCGACGGCAAGCTGAACCGTCCATGCCGTATCTACGCACCGGTCGGCACCCATGAAACCCTGCTGGCCTACCTGGTCCGTCGCCTGCTGGAAAACGGCGCCAACACCAGCTTCGTCAACCGTATCGCCGACCACAGCATCTCCATCAAGGAACTGGTGGAAGACCCGGTCGCCAGTGCCGAAGCCATGGCCAGCGTCGAAGGCTCCCTCGGCCTGCCGCATCCGCGCATCCCGCAGCCCAAGGCCCTGTATGGCGATGCCCGCGTCAACTCCAGCGGCATCGACATGGCCAACGAACACCGCCTGGCGTCGCTGTCCAGCGCCCTGCTGAGCTCCGGCCACGCCGACTGGCGCGCCCAGCCGATGCTCGGCTGCCCGGCCAGCGAAGGCGCAAGCGAGCCCGTGCTGAACCCGGCGGATCACCGCGACGTGGTCGGCCATGTGCAGAACGCGACCACCGCTGACGTCGGCAACGCCGTGCTGGCCTCCATCACCGCCGCGCCGATCTGGCAATCCACTCCGCCGGTAGAGCGCGCCGCCGCCCTGGATCGCGCCGCCGACCTGATGGAAGCCGAGATGCAGCCGCTGATGGGCATCCTCGTCCGCGAAGCCGGCAAGACCTTCAACAACGCCATCGCCGAAGTGCGCGAGGCCGTGGACTTCCTGCGCTACTACGCCGCCCAGGCCCGCCACGACTTCGCCAACGACACCCACCGCCCGCTGGGCCCGGTGGTGTGCATCAGCCCGTGGAACTTCCCCCTGGCGATTTTCACCGGCCAGGTGGCCGCAGCCCTCGCGGCCGGCAACACCGTACTGGCCAAGCCCGCCGAGCAGACTCCTCTGATCGCCGCCCAGGCCGTCCGCATCCTGCTCCAGGCCGGTGTTCCGGAAGGCGTCGTGCAGCTGTTGCCGGGCCTCGGCCACACCGTGGGCGCCGCACTGGTGAGCGATGAGCGCGTGAAGGGCGTGATGTTCACCGGCTCCACCGAAGTGGCCGGCATCCTTGCCCGCAACGTCGCAGGCCGCCTGGACGCGCAGGGTCGCCCGATCCCGCTGATCGCCGAAACCGGCGGCCAGAACGCGATGATCGTCGACTCCTCCGCCCTGGCCGAGCAGGTGGTGACCGACGTGATCGCTTCCGCTTTCGACAGCGCCGGCCAGCGTTGCTCCGCCCTGCGCGTACTCTGCGTTCAGGAAGACGTGGCTGACCGCGTGGTGGAAATGCTCAAGGGCGCCATGACCGAGTGCCGTATCGGCAACCCGGAGCACCTGAACGTGGACATCGGCCCGGTGATCGACGCCGAAGCCAAGGCCAACATCGACAAGCACATCCAGGCCATGCGCAGCAAAGGCCGCAGCGTGTTCCAGATCGCCCGCACCGAGGGTGATGTGATGCAGCGCGGCACCTTCGTGATGCCGACCCTGATCGAACTGGACAGCCTGGCGGACCTGGAACGCGAGATCTTCGGCCCTGTCCTGCACCTGCTGCGCTACAAGCGCGAGGACATGGACGCGCTGCTCGACCAGATCAACGCCACCGGCTACGGCCTGACCCTGGGCGTGCACACCCGCATCGACGAAACCATCGCCAAGGTGGTGGACAAGGCCCATGCCGGCAACCTCTACGTCAACCGCAACATGGTTGGCGCCGTGGTCGGCGTGCAGCCCTTCGGTGGCGAAGGCCTGTCCGGCACCGGTCCGAAGGCCGGCGGCCCGCTGTACATGTACCGCCTGCTGGCCACCCGCCCTGCCGACGGCGTTGCCCGTACCTTCCAGCGCCTGGACGGTTCGATGGTTGCGGACAGCCAGCAGCGCACCGCCCTGCAGGAACGCCAGGGCAAGCCGCTGGAAGCCCTCAAGGCCTGGGCGACCAAGAATGGCAAGGACCACCTGGCCAGCCTGTGCGACAGCTTTGCCGTGCAGTCCCAGAGTGGCCTGAGCCGCGTGCTCCCCGGCCCGACCGGTGAACGCAATACCTACGTGCTGCTGCCGCGCGAAACCGTACTCTGCCTTGCCGACGACGAAGCCGACCTGCTGACCCAACTGGCCGCCACCCTCGCCGTAGGCAGCAGCGCGCTCTGGGCTACCAGCGAGCTGACCGGCAAGCTGCGCGGCGCCCTGCCGAAGGCTGTCCAGGCACGCATCCAGCTGGTGGCGGACTGGAGCCAGTCCGACGCCGCCTTCGATGCCGTCCTGCACCACGGCGACTCCGACCAGCTGGGCGCTGTGTGCCAGCAGGTCGCATCCCGCAAGGGGCCGATCATCGGCGTACAGGGCCTGTCCAGGGGCGAGACCGCGATCCCGCTGGAGCGCCTGCTGATCGAGCGTGCCATCAGCGTCAACACCGCCGCCGCCGGCGGCAACGCCAGCCTGATGACCATCGGCTGACCCCGCCGCGCCTCCGGGCGTGGCATGGCTCCACCCGGCGCTCGCCCACAAGGCGGGCGACGGTCGCAGCACCGGAGGCCCGACCTCCAGGCGAACCGCCTTACCGGGCGAATTCGTCCACTTCTCTTCGACGGTTGGCTGTCATTCACTGACGGCAATGGGGGCACGCCACAAGCGTGCCCCCTTCTTTTTGTCCGTCGATTTTCCGCGCCTGTCGGGGCAGGCCTTTGGCCTGCTTGGCGAATGAATTCGCTTCTACAGGTCCTCGCAGACCGGCAGCTACTTGCTACCCAGGATCAGGCAGGTGGTGGAACCTGTGGCATAGAGCTTGCCGTCCACGTCGTAGATCCGCCCTTCGGCGAGAGCGGTGGAACGGCCCACGTGAATGATCCGGCCCTCCGCGCGCACCGGTCCGGTCTTGGTGGTCAGGGCACGGATGTAACTGATGCGCAGGTCGGTGGTGGTATAGCCCTGCCCTTTCTCCAGGTTGGCGTGGATCGCGCAACCCATGCACGAATCCAGCAGCGTCGCTGCGTACCCCCCATGCACTGACCCGATCGGATTGTAGTGCTGCATCTGCGGCACGCCCTGGAAGACGAAGCGTTCCTTCGACCATTCGATCGGCACGAAGCCCATCAACTCGCCGATGGGCGGCGCCGGCACGTCGCCCCTGCCGATGCCATCGAAGAACTCCAGGGGACTGAGCATGGCCACGTCCGCGATGCTCATGGTGCCGGGCTTCAGTCGGGCACGGATTTCGGCCTCTGCGGCCAGCCAGACTTGAAGTTTCTCTTCGCGGGACAGATCGCTCATCGGGGTCATCTCCTGGATCGCAAGAACAAATTGAATGTCGATCATAATATATATCGACGAAAGAAAACCGGAACTCCCGTTCGGAAGTTCCGGCCCGATTCAAAGGTTCATCTGCTTGGCGATGATCTCATTCATGATCTCCCGTGTACCGCCACCAATGGAGAGGATGCGGTTGTCACGGTACAAGCGCTCCACCAGGCTCTCGCGCATGTAGCCCATGCCGCCGAGCATCTGCACGGCGTCGTAGGTCAGCCGGTCGGCGATGTCGGTGGCGAAGTTCTTGGCCATGGAGATTTCCCTGATCACGCTCTTGCCGGCCGCCATTTTCGCCGCCTGGCGATAAGTGAACTCGCGGGATACCTCCAGTTGGGTGGCCATTTCCGCCAGCCGGTGGCGCAGCACCTGGAAACGGCCGATGGGCTTGCCGAAGGCTTCGCGTTCGCGAGCCCAGTTCAGCGATTCATCCAAGGCTAGCTGCGCCGTCATATTGGCCATGATGGCCAGCGCCAGACGTTCACTCTGGAAGTTGGCCATGATGCAGGCGAAACCCATGTTCTCCATGCCAATCAGGTTCTCCACCGGCACCCTGCAGTCATCGAAGAACAGCTCGGCGGTATCCGAGGCCCACCAACCCATTTTCTTCAGCTTGCGCCCCACGGTGAAACCCGGCGTTCCTTTCTCCACCAGCAACAGGCTCACCCCGCCGAAGCCCTCGCCGCCGGTGCGCACCGCCACCGTGTAGTAGTCCGCGCGCACGCCGCTGGTGATGAAGGTCTTGCTGCCGCTCACGCGATAGAAATCGCCTTCACGCACAGCCCGGGTCCTGAGGTTCGCCACATCCGAGCCGCCAGACGGCTCGGTGACCGCGAGCGCCATGATTTTCTCGCCGGACAGCACCTGCGGCACGACACGCTCGCGCAGCTCATTGCGCCCCCACTTGATGACCGGCGGCAGGCCGATGTCCAGGGAGCCCAGCCCGGCCACCAGGCCACCAGAACCACTGCGCATGAGCTCTTCGCTGGCCGCGACCTTGGCGAACAGGTCACCCTCATGGCTACCGCCGAACTGCTCTGGATAACCGATACCGAGAATGCCGGCGGCGCCGGCCTTGAGGTAGAGCTCGCGGGGAAACTCTTCAGCCTCCTCCCATTCGGCGATGTAGGGCAGGATTTCCCGCTCGACGAAGCGACGCACCGAATCGCGGACCAATTGATGGGATTCGTCGAAGTATTCCTGGTAGGCAGACATGGCAAGACTCCCCGGTAAGATCGAACGAACTTACCGAGCGCTTGCTTGGTTTTCAAGGCGAGACTTTTGCCATCGACAAGGCCGTATCAGCCTTGCCGCCTTTCGCTCAAAGCCCGATGGGGCGCCGTCCTGCCAATGCATGGGCCAGGGTGCCGCCGTCCACGAGTTCCAGCTCACCACCCAGCGGCACGCCATGGGCGATGCGCGAGACGGTGATGGTCCGGGACGCCAGCAATTGGGCGATGTAGTGGGCAGTGGCTTCGCCCTCCACCGTCGGGTTGGTGGCGAGGATCACCTCGGCGAACTGACCGGCCTCGATACGCGCCATCAGTTCAGGAATACCGATGGCCTCCGGACCGAGGCCATCAAGGGGAGACAGATGCCCCTTGAGGACGAAGAAACGACCGCGATAGCCGGTCTGCTCCACGGCGAACACGTCCAGCGGGCCTTCCACCACGCAGAGCAGCGAATCATCGCGGCGCGGATCAGCGCATTGCGGGCAGAGCTCTTCCTCGCTCAGGGTGCGGCACTGCCTGCAATGCCCCACGCCCTCCATGGCCGCCGTCAGCGCCTGGGCCAGGCGCAGGCCACCACTGCGATCACGCTCGAGCATCTGCAGCGCCATGCGCTGAGCAGTCTTCTGGCCCACACCGGGCAGGATGCGCAAGGCGTCGATCAGTTGGCGGATCAGCGGGCTGAAGCTCATGAGCGTCTCGGGATGAAGAATGCAGATGGGGGAGACTCCGGTGCCGCTCCACGACTATCGGCCGCGGGCGACCAGACAGCATGCAGTGCATGGCGCAAGCAGCCACGGGCACCGGAGTTTACGTCTGTGAATGAGGGTGCCCGGAGCCACTCGCAACGCAGCAACGCGTACTGGCCGGGCATCACTCACTCAAAAAGGCATTTTGAAGCCGGGGGGAAGTTGGAGACCAGCAGTCATGCCAGCCATCTTTTCCTGGTTGTTCTGCTCGATCTTGCGCACGGCATCGTTCACCGCAGCGGCAATCAGGTCCTCGAGGATTTCCTTGTCCTCCTGCATCAGGCTGTCATCCAGGGAAACACGCTTGACGTCATGACGACCGGTCATCACCACACTCACCAGGCCCGCACCGGACTGGCCGGTAACTTCGGCATTGGCCAGCTCTTCCTGCATTTTCTGCATTTTTTCCTGCATCTGTTGGGCCTGCTTCATCAGGCCCGCCATGCCACCCTTCATCATGGTGATTGTCCTCAGCGGTCAAGGGGTTCAATGGTGTCGGCACGCACCTGGGCGCCGAACATTTCGATCATTTTCAGCACCAGCGGATCGCTGGCAATGGCCTCTTCGGCCTGGCGCTGACGAGCGGCGCGTTTACGTGCGGCGGCCTGGGCGGGAGTCTCCTGCTCGGGACGACGCACTTCGACTTCGAGCTTAAGGTTACGGCCGTGGTACTGGTTCAGCGCATCGTTCAGGCGACGCTGCTGGTTGGCGTTGAACAGGGCGCTCTGAGCCGGATCCAGGTGCAGGCGCCAGACATCGCCTTCCACTGCCACCAGGGTGCAGTTGGCGCCGATGTTGCCGGTCATCCCCGACAGCCCAAGGCGCGGGAACAGGTCCAGCCACTCGGCGGCAAGGCCAGTGGCCGGCTGCGCGGCAGGCAGGACTTCCGGCACCGAGGCGGCGGGTTCTTCCGCGGGGCCGAAGTCATCCATGTAAGCAATGCTGTCGGCATCCGCCTCGTAATAGTCGTCGTAGTCGCCGGGCGGCGGCTCATCGTCGGATTCGTCGTCGGCGGCAACCGCTGAGGGCTGCGCAACAGGCTCGACCACAGCCGGTGCGGCCTCGGCCACGGGCTCCGGATCGGGTTGCACTTCAGGTTCGGCCCGGGATTCGGCCTCGACCGTCACAGGGGATTCGGCCACCACCGGAGCGACCGGCTCCTCCCAGGGCAGATCGACCACTTCGGCAGGAGCCTCTGCCACTGGCGCGGGCTGTTCAGCCACGGGCTCGGCAGCGGGCGTCGTCGGAATGCTTTCTTCGACCGCAGCGACGACCGGAGCCTCTGCCACCGGTGCGGGCGCAGGCGCCCCCACAACCGGAGCCGGAGCCGGAGCCGGAGCCGGAGCCGCTACAGGCTGGCTGACCTCGGGGGCCGGCGCAACGGCTGGAGCGGGAGCCTGCACGGGAGCAGGTTGCGGCGCAGCAACGGCAACCGGAGCCGACGGGGCGGCTCCGGCCACTGGGTTCGTCCGGGGATCAGTCGTGGCCTGGCTGATCCCCGGGTCCTTTAGCTGGACCCTGGGCGCGCCATCGGCATCCGCCGGGCGGAACGCCAGCATGCGCAGCAGCACCATCTCGAAGCCACTGCGCGGATCCGGCGCCAGGGGCAGGTCACGACGGCCGATCAGACCCATCTGGTAGTAGAACTGCACGTCTTCGCCCGGCAGGGCCTGCGCCAGCGCCAGTACACGCTCGCGGTCACCCTGGCCGTTGTCGACGGCATCCGGCAGCACCTGGGCGATGGCCACGCGATGCAGCACGTTGAGCATTTCGGAGAGCACGCCGTTCCAATCAGGGCCCTGCTCGGCCAACTGCCGCACGGCATCGAGCAGTCCACGGGCATCGCCCTGCAGCAGCGCATGGAGTACGCCGTAGACCTGGCCATGATCGAGGGTACCGAGCATGGCGCGGACGTCGGCGGCCAGCACTTTGCCCTCGCCGAAGGCAATCGCCTGGTCGGTGAGGCTCATGGCGTCACGCATCGAACCGTCGGCGGCCCGGCCCAGCAGCCACAGCGCATCGGCCTCGAAGGGCACGTTCTCGGCGGTGAGTACGTGGGTCAGGTGATCCACCACGCGTTCCGGCGGCATGTTCTTCAGGGAGAACTGCAGGCAGCGCGAAAGGATGGTGACGGGCAGCTTCTGCGGGTCGGTGGTCGCCAGCAGGAACTTGACGTGGGGCGGCGGCTCTTCGAGGGTCTTCAGCAGCGCGTTGAACGAGTGCGTGGAGAGCATGTGCACTTCGTCAATCAGGTAGACCTTGTAGCGGCCGCGGCTGGGCGCGTACTGCACGTTGTCGAGCAATTCGCGGGTGTCTTCCACCTTGGTGCGGCTGGCGGCGTCCACTTCGATCAGGTCGACGAAGCGCCCTTCATCGATCTCCCGGCAGACCGAGCACTGGCCGCACGGGGTGGAGCTGATGCCGGTTTCGCAGTTCAGGCACTTGGCGAGAATACGCGCGATGGTGGTCTTGCCCACGCCCCGGGTGCCGGTAAACAGATAGGCGTGGTGCAGGCGCTGGTTGTCCAGGGCATTGATCAAGGCTTTCAGCACATGGGTCTGGCCGACCATTTCGCGGAACGAGCGCGGACGCCATTTTCGTGCAAGAACCTGATAACTCATTGAAAACCATCGCGTCTGGGGAGCAGAAGGAGCTAATGCTAGCGGAGCGATGCGCAAATTGCATCCGATGCGAACGGCGCCCTGTTCAATCCGCTCGACAACGGGCATTGTGAGGCACCGCCCACTTGAGACGAGGGAGCCCGATGCGCTCATCTGTCCTCGCCCTTCTCCTCTGCTGGAGCACCTTCGGCCATGCCGCGACCGCCGCCTTGCGCTTTTCCGCGGTGGACAGCTGGGCCATGCCGGTGGCCGAGTTCAGGGACAACCGCCTGGTCGGCGGCATCATCCACGACCTGATAGAACGCCTTGCGCAACGACTCGACATGCCGGTGCAGGTGCATGTCCTGCCGCGAAACCGTGTGGAGCTGGCCCTGAAACAGGGTGAAATCGACGTGCGCTGCTACATCAGCCCGAAGTGGATCACCAACGGCAACGAATACCTCTGGAGCGTGCCCTTTCTTTATCAGCGAGACCTGATCGTGGCGCGCAGTGGGAGTGAGCAGCTTTCCAGCCCGGACGCCATGTCCGGACAGAGTGTGGGCACCGTCCTGGGTTACACCTACCCGCGCCTGCAGCAGCTGTTCGACCGTGGTTCCCTGCTGCGCGACGAGGCCCGCAACCAGGACCTGGTGCTGCAGAAGCTGCTGGCAGGTCGCTACCGGTACGCCGTGAGCAACGAACTGGCGCTGAGCTGGTTCAATCGCAACCTGCCGGACCAGGACCGCCTGGCGAGCGTCGGCACGCTGGAAGAAGAGCCCGTGGGCTGCCTGATACGCAACGACCCGTCCCTGCCGACGCAACGCATCCTGCGCACACTGGTACAGATGAAGGAATCAGGGGAAATCGAGGAGATCCTGGCACGCTACCGGTGAGGATTGGCCACCGAACAAAGGATTCCCGCCCTAGTAATTCAAATAGTCCTCAAGTGTTGCCCATCCTTTTTGCCGGGCCTTGGAGATGGTCTCCGTCGCGTTCTCCGCGGCTTTCATCAACGTCTCTGCCGGGCAACTCTCGCTGACTTGTATTTGCCCTCTATCAAAGCGGGAGACAAACCTCCTGGCCTCAACCACGAGCCTTGCACACGAATCATCGGGCTTCAGCCTTGCCCTCCATTCGCCCTCCAGCTCCAAGGCACACATGCGTGTCCTCATTTCAAGGTCGAATGTGTGGTTGCAGCCCAGACCGTATGTCGCTCCCGAGTAAAGCAGAACCGGAAGCAGCGTCACGAAGCTTCTTGAAACGCTCATAGCGACCGCCCTCACTCGAGCAGGCCATACATGATTCTAGGTCAGCCAGGTCATTGAGAGGCGCGGGCGCTGCAGCGACGAACGCACGAAGTCAGCTGTTCGCCGGGAGAGAAAAGCCGGGGGATCGAACCGAATGCAGGGCGAATGGATACGATGCTTTGCGCGGCGCACCAATCAGGTGTACCACAACGTTGTTCCACTCTTCGATTTCTGGCGGGAGAAGTCTTTTAGAGTCAAAGACTTGGAGATTGGAGGTGACCCCACCAGCCACACCCCGGCACACGATTTCACCGCTGCGGCTGCTCCCTTCCGGGCCTGACCGGGTTCACGGCTGATCGTTGCGGGGGGACCGGCAGGGCCACCATCACGCAGCTCGCCAGATTGGCGAGCCGCGCCATTGTACCGGCTCTTCGTCAACTTACAACCGGTAAAACCGTTTTCCTTACAAGCACTTGCGGATCAGACCCGGAAGCGCCCCACCAGTTGGGCCAGACCGCTGGACAGTTGGGAAAGGTGCTGGCTGGCCTGATTGCTCTGCTCCGAGGTCTGCGCGGCCTCGTTGGAGAGGTCGCGAATGTCGCTGATGTTGCGGGCGATCTCCTCGGTGACGCTGCTCTGCTCTTCGCAGGCGGTGGCGATCTGCGCGGCCATGTCGTTGATCCGCTGCACCGAGTCGCCAGTGTCGGTGAGCGCCTGGTCGACGCCCGCCGCGCGCTCCACGCTGTCTCGTGCCTTCAGGCTTCCCGAGCGCATGGCCTTGACCGCCTCCTGCACGCCGGCCTGGAGGCGCTCGATCATCAGTTGGATGTCCTTGGTGGAATCCTGGGTCCTCGCCGCCAGGGCGCGCACCTCATCGGCCACCACGGCGAATCCCCTGCCCTGCTCACCAGCCCGTGCGGCTTCGATGGCGGCGTTCAGCGCCAGTAGGTTGGTCTGGTCGGCGATACCCTTGATCACCGCCAGCACGGCGCCAATGTTGGCGGTTTCCTGTTCCAGGGTGCCGATGGTGGTGGACGCGCTTTCCACCTCGATCGCCAACTGACGAATGGCAGCGACGGTCGCCCCCACCACCTGGGCGCCCTCGCGGGATTGTTCTTCGGCAAAGCGCGCCACGTCGGCCGCGTTCTGCGCATTGCGTGCCACCTCGTGCACGGCCGCACTCATTTCCGTTGCGGCGGTGCTCACCTGGTCCACGGCGGCGTGCTCGCTATTGATCAGGCGATCATTGGCGGCCGCCAGTCCCGCCAGGCTGCGCGCCGAGTCGGCCACTTCCCCGGTCACCCGGCTGACCTCCCGGATCAGCGGCTGCAATTTGTCGAGAAAGCGGTTGAAGGCATGGCTGAGCTTGCCCAGTTCGTCCTTCGACAGCACCTCCAGGCGCACGCGCAGATCCCCGTCGCCGTCGGCGATCTGCTCGATACGTTCCAGCAGGTTCCGCAAGGGGCGGGTTACCAGTGCAGGGAAGCCGATGACCAGGATGAGACACAGGGCCAGCCCGATCGCGATAGCCAGTCCCTGCTGCCAGGCGCGTGTATCCCCGAGGGCGATGGCGCCCTGCCCTTCGGCGTTGGCGGCCAGATCCTCCAGTTCGCCGAGCTTGTCGATGGCATCGCGCATCTCGCCGAACTGGCGTTCGCTGTCGCCGAAACTGAGGGTGCTGGCCGCTGCGGGGTCCTGGCCGGACAGGTCGACCACCCGTTGCGAGGTGGCCTTCCACCGGGCATAGCCACGGTCGAACTGGGCCACCAGCTGCTGGGCTTCGGCGCTGGCGTCCATGGCGGCGTACTTGTGTACGCGGTCGTAGGCCTGTTGCAGGTTTTCCGCATGGTCCGCCTTGAGCGCCTGGACGTGCTCGCCGGCGGCCTCGTCCAGCAGGCTGCGCTCGGCAATGAAGGCCTGGTAGAGGTCACGGTCGGCATTGAGCAGCAAGCTGATGGCAGGCAGGTAGCGGTTGGTCAGTCGCTTGCTGGAGTCTCCGACCTGGGCGATCCCCTGCATGCCGAGGCTACCCAGCAACACCATGAGAAACGCCAGCACCAGGATGGGCAAGGCGATCTTCCAGCGAAAACCCAAATCGGCAAAGGCACGTAGCATGGCGGCTCTCCTTAGCGCTAGGCATCACAAGGCCAAGCGTAGTCGCTCAAGGGCAATCAGGCCTTGCTTGGATACAGCAGCCATCGGCATCTGTAGGCGCCGAATTCCGTCACCGGGTGACGTCCTGCCCTCGGCCGTCGAAACCGACGACAGGTTGCGTCAAATCGACGCAAAACCCGGCCCCTACTCAGGTTCGCCACAGCTTTTGTGCTAGCGTCCCCAACCGGTTGCGGCCCGCTGCTAAAACTTCCGTCGCACTTCCAGACGCGCGGCGTGTCTCATCAGGGCCGGCGCACCCGGCCAGGCCACAAGCCAGACATTCATTAAATGGAGCAACACCATGGCACTCACCAAAGACCAGCTGATCTCTGACATCGCAGAAGCCACCGACACCACCAAGGCCGCCGTGCGCGCGGTGCTCGAGCAGCTCAGCGAAATCGTCAGCGACTCCCTGGAGAACAGTGATGAGATCACCCTGCCGGGCATCGGCAAGCTGAAGGTCGGCGACCGTCCTGCCCGTACCGGCCGTAATCCGCAAACCGGCAAGACCATCGAGATCGCCGCGAAGAAGGTGGTCAAGTTCGTTCCGGCCAAGGCCCTGACCGACGCGGTCAACAAGTAATGCAAAAAGGGCAGGCCCAAGGCCTGCCCCTTTCCATCATCCCGGTCTACGGCAATGCGACCGGGCGTACCTCCGCTCCCGGAATCACTGCCACCGGTTCCCCCACCGACGTGGCGCCCCCCAACCCGCGCAGGCGGCGAATCTGCTGGACCCGATTGAGATTGTCCCAGGCCGTTTCGTAGTGCGCCGGCGACTGGTCGATAGCGCTGCGGAAGAATTGCTCCGCCTCATCCAGCTTGCCTTCCACCAGACAGATGTAGCCGACGTCGTTGCTCGCTTCGGCAGGCTTCTCCACCTGCTCGAATGCCGAGATCGCTTCCTCATAGCGCCCCATCCGCGCCAGCAGCAGACCATAGTTGCGCCACAACGGGTGGTAGGCGGGATCGAAGCTGATGCCCTGTTTGTACGTGCGCTCGGCCTGATCCCAGTTACCGGCCAGGTAATAGGAATAGCCGAGGCTGTTCTGCACCAGGGGCGCACGGGGGTCGATCTTCATCGCAAGAAGGTAGTAGGCCTGGGAAATGGAAAAATTCTCCTTGAGGTCCGCCAACACGCCCAGCCCGTTATAGACCCGCACGGGGGACTTGCTGTCCACCTTCAGCCTGGCCACATCACCCAGCGCCACCTTCGGGGTACCTCCCAGCCGGCGCTGATCTTCGCCAACAGCCTGGAGAAGGAACGCCTCGGCCTCGCCGTGGCGGCGTATGCCGAGGTTGAGCAGCCCCATCTCGGCCAGCGCGTCGAGATTGTTCGGATCGTTACCCAGCACATCGGTGAACGCCATTTCGGCCAGCTGGGTATTGCCCCGTTCGCGGTGGATGCGCCCCACCCAAACCAGCGCGTCATAGCGTTTGGGGTCGAGTTCGATGGCACGCAGGTACTGATAAAGCGCCTGGTCCGTCTCGCCAGCATGATAGGACCGGGCCGCCATTTGCATGGCCAACTCGGGACTGTCGATCTGGCTTTGCACCTGATAGAGGACGGAATTGTCGCCCCGGTATACGGACTGAAAACCGCCGGCCTTTTCAGGCCCCATGTTCTGGCATCCCGACAGCACGGCCATCATGGCCAACAGCAGACTGGTTCTGTTCATGTCACATCTTCCCGAAGGCTTTGAACACCCCAATGATTGCGGGGCCGATGGCCACCAGGAAAAAGCTTGGCCATAGGCAGAAGATTAGCGGGAACACCAGTTTGGTCCCGATCTTGGCGGCCCGCTCCTCGGCTGCCTGGGTACGCCGGTCGCGAAACTCCTCGGCATAGATGCGCAAAGTATCCGCCACGCTGGTACCGAAGCGGATGCTCTGTGAAAGCAGGCTCACCAGTCCGCGCAAATCCTCCAGCCCGGTACGGTCGGCCAGATGTTTCAAGGCCTGTGCACTGGGGATGCCCGCACGCACCTCGGCATTCACCAGGGCGAGTTCCTCTGCCAGTTCCGACTGGCTCACAGCCATCTCTTCAGCCACCCGCTCTATCGCCTGGGGCAGCGCCAACCCCGACTCTACGCAAACCACCATCAGGTCCAGGGCGTCAGGAAAGGCTGCACGCAGACGGCCGATCCGCGCTTCCTTGCGCCGCTCCACGAAGATCGCCGGCGCCAGCCAGCCCACGCCCGCGGCGGCAGCACCGATCAACAGCACCAGGGCAATCGACAGCTTGGGCAGCATGGGCAGCGCCAGCAGGGACAGGGCAAGCATCAACAACGGCAGGAGCAAACGCACGGCCCAATAGACTTGCACCGCCGATGCGGAACGGTAGCCAGCATGGATGAGGGTCTGGCGGGTCGCCGACGTCTTGCGCTCCTCACCCGAGCCCATGTGACGCCCTACCTGCTCCAGCAACAGGTGCAGGTTGCTCACCGGTCGCTGATTCGCGGTGAGGCTTTCATGACCACGCTTGATCATCGCCAGGCGCCGCTGCACCGGACTCTGCAGGCCCATGATCAGCATGCCGAAGGTGACGACCGCCAGCACCGAGCTCAAGGCCACCGCAGCCAGGAACACCAGGCGCGCCAGCTCCGGGTTGCCCACCACACCACTGATCAATCCGAGCAGGTAGTCCATGGAATGTGCCTCCCCTTCGGCTGTGTCATCAGACCTGGATCCGGATGATCCGGCGGATCCAGAAAATGCCCAGGATCATGGCCGCAAAGGCGGCCATGACCATCTTCTGCCCCAGCGGCTCGTTGATCAGCACAGGCATGTACTGCGGGGTGGTAAACATGATTCCCGCGCACAGGGCGAAGGGCACCGACACCAACACCCAGGCCGAAACGCGCCCCTCCGCCGACAGCGTCCTGACCTTGCGCTGGAAGCGGAAGCGTCCGCGAATCAGGCGGCTCAAGCGCTCCAGAACCTCGGTCAGGTTGCCCCCGGACTCCCGCTGGATCAGCACCGACGTCACCAGCATCATCACCGTCATGCTCGGCATGCGCTCCAGCAAGCCGAGCATGGCCCGGCGCACATCGTTGCCGTAGTTGATGTCGGCGAACGTCAGGCCGAATTCGACAGCCACCGGCCCGGTGTGCTCCTCCGCCACCAGGCGCAGGGTCTCGTTGAAAGGGTGGCCGGCACGCAGCGCGCGGCACATTGCGTCCAGTGCGTCAGGCAGGCCCTCCTCGAAAGCGGCGAAACGGGCGTTGCGGTCCCGGGCGACTTTCATCAGCGGTAGGCAGAACACAACGCCGCCCAGGATCAGTGCAGCCCACCAGATCTTGAACAGCAGCCAGGCGCCACCGCCGGTCACCGTTGCGAGGATCAGACACAGCAACGCCACCCGGTAGGCCAGGTAGACATGGCCAGCCTGCTCGATGGTCTGCGCCAGACGCTCCATCAGCGGCAGTTGTTCCAGCCTGACCTCCAGGGGCGATAGGCGCTTGAGGTACTTCTGCCGCAACACCGTCTGCATGTTCGGCAGGTTGCTGGCGTGCTCGAGCACATCCAGGCGCGCACGGATACGTCGACGAACCTTGCCGGCCTCGCCGAACACCGGCACCACAAGGCCCTGGCTGAGAAGAAAGACCGCGACGAAGACCATCCCGAGGAACGCCAGGATGAACTCGGCAGGAATCTTGTCCATGACCTAACCCTCCATCCAGTCGGGACGGAACAGGTTCAGCGGCAGCTCGATGCCACGCTTGGCCAGCACATCGCGGAAGTGCGGGACCATGCCGCTGGGCCGGAAGTCGCCGAGGACCTCGCCATGCTCGCCGAGGCCCCGACGATCGAAGCCGAAGATCTCGGTCATGGTGATGATCTCGCCCTCCATGCCGTTGATCTCCTGCACGCTGACCAGCCGGCGCTTGCCATCCTCCTGGCGCTCGAGCTGGATGACGACGTCGATGGCCGAGGCGATCTGCTGGCGCAGGGCCTTGATCGGGAAGGTGGCGCCGGTCATGGACACCATGTTCTCTATTCGACCAAGGGCGTCACGAGCCGTGTTGGCATGGATGGTGGTGAGCGAACCGTCGTGGCCGGTATTCATCGCCGTCAGCATGTCCAGCGCCTCGGCACCACGGACTTCACCGATGACGATCCGGTCCGGGCGCATGCGCAGGCTGTTGCGCACCAGTTCGCGCTGGTTGACCTCACCGCGCCCCTCGATGTTCGCCGGCCGGGTTTCCAGTCGCACCACATGGGGTTGCTGCAGTTGCAGCTCGGCCGAATCCTCGATGGTGACGATGCGCTCGTTGTGCGGAATGAAGCTGGAGAGCACGTTGAGCATGGTGGTCTTGCCGGTGCCGGTACCACCGGAGACCAGCACGTTCAGGCGGCCCCGGACTATCGCCTTGAGCACCAGAGCAATCGCCGGGGTCAGGGTACCCATCTGGACCAGGCTCTCGGTGCTCAGCAGGTCCACGGCGAAGCGGCGAATCGACAGGCTGGGGCCATCGATCGCCAGCGGCGGAATGATCGCATTCACCCGCGAACCGTCCTTGAGGCGCGCATCCACCAGGGGCGACGATTCGTCGATGCGCCGGCCCAGGCTGGACACGATGCGGTCGATGATGTTCAGCAGGTGCTGGTCATCGCGAAAGCACACATCGGTGCGCTGCAACTTGCCGTGGCGTTCGACGTATACCGAGGCATGGCCGTTGACCAGGATGTCGGAGACGCTGTGGTCGGCCAGCAGCGGCTCCAACGGCCCCAGACCGAGAACCTCGTCCTGGATCTGTTTGATGATCAGCTGGCGGCAGCCGGAACTCACCGGAGCCTGGTGCTCATCCAGCAGACGCAGACAGATCTCGCGGATCTGCCGCGCAGCTTCGGCCGGCTCCAGGGCATCCAGCAGGGACAGGTCCATGACCTTGAGCAACTGCTGGTAAGTGCGCTCGCGCCACTCCGCCTCCACTGTGCTCAGGTGGGTGCGGGTCTCGTAGGGCTGGTCCGGCGCGCAGATCTCCCATGCCATGAGGCTGGTCGACTCCTCGCCCTGCGCCGCCTCTTGTGGCTGGTCGGCACCGGACTTCCTCGCTGCGGGTTGGCGCAGCCGATTGCGGAATTCGCTGAGCATGGTCTACCCCCTGAAAAATCGGCCGAAGGTGCGTTTCAGCAAGCCCTGGCTGGCGCTCTCCGCGCCCACCAGATCTTCAGTCAACGCCCGCAATGCCAGGGTCACCGGCGCCCGTGGTGAATGCTGGGCCAACGGTACCCCGGTGTTCTGGCTTTCGCTGACCACCGCGTAGTCGTTGGGCAGCTTCTGTACATCCGAACAGCGCAAGGCCTCGGCGATGTCCTTGAGGGTCACCGGCGAAGCCTTGTTGTAGCGGTTGACCACCACCTGCAGGCGATTCCCCTGGACGCCCAGGTCGTCTCGCAGGATGCGTACCAGGCGGGTGGCATCCTTGAGGTGGCTGAGGCTCTGCTGCACTACGATCACCACGCGATCGGCCTGTTCGAGGGTGACGCCGGTGAGGTGGTCGATCTGCCGTGGCAGGTCGACCACCACCCAGTCATAGGTGCTGCGAGAAAGACGCAACAGCGTCTCCAGTTGCTCCAGACGCACGTCCTGGGTCAGGCAGAGTTCATCGGAGCGACCGCCAAGCACATGCAAGGTCGGGCTGAAATGGCTGGAGAAACCACGCAGTGCCATGCCATCCAGCTCCTCTACCTGCTGCAGCACGTCCAGATGGCTGTGGCCGGGATGTATGTCCAGGTAGTGGGCGGCACTGCCGAATTGCAGATCCAGGTCCAGCAGCAACGTGCCGGCGCCTCGACTGCTGAGCTGGTGCGCCAGGTTGCAGGCCAGCAGGGTGGCGCCGGAGCCACCCTTGGCATTGATCACCGCCACCACCTGGCCGCCGCCGGCGGCGCCCGCGCTGGACTCCTGCACCAGACGGCTCAGTGCTGCCCGCAAATCTTCTTCGGTGACCGGCTCGGGAAGGAAGTCACGGGCGCCGGCCTGCATCGCCAGACGAATGCCCTCGCGCTCCTCCAGCGGGCCGCAGATCAGCAACGGCGGACGCTCGTGAACGGGGCGCTGCAGCAGCGCCGCCAGCTCCTCACGCCACAGGTGGCTGACCCGCAGCAACAGCAGATCGGGTTTCTGCTCCAGGCCGTAGAGAGGATCGGTATGACCATTGGTGACCAGCCGGGTACTGACCACCAGCCCGGAAAGACGCTGGCAGTAGCCCTGCAGGTGGCGCAGCGCCGCGGCGTCGCGGCTGCTGATGAGCAAGCGCTGGCCGGAAGTTCCAGCGGCCTGGACGGGTACGGTTTCTCTGGTTTTCAGCATGGCGTGATCCCCGGAGCGACGCCGACCTCGGCATGGCGGCCAAGGCTTTCGCGCGGCATGGTCGACCTGAACACCGGGAGCGTGAAGCTGCCGCCGAAGCCGGGGATCAGGAAGTTGAAAGTGAAGTTCTGCAGGCGCAGTTCGACGTAGCGAATGGCGCGGAAACCGGTGGCACTGGCGGTATCGCCGGGACTGGCGACTGTCGCGCCGCCCTCGTCCAGGTACACCAGGCTCAGGTCGGCCGTATCGAGCTGGTTGATCAGGCTGCTGGCGCCACTGTCGGTAGCCGCGTTGAAGATGGCCCGACGCAGGACCACCGGGTCGCTGATATCGCATACCGCGGCCAGGCGCGCACCACGACGCACCGTCTCGTTCAGGGCGTTGATGGTGAAGAACAGCCGCCCCATCTCCAACATGCCGAACAGCACCACGAAGAGCACGAGCCCGGTGATGGCGAACTCCACCGTATAGGTACCGCGCATCCGTCTGGCTTTCATCACAGCGCCCTCATCACGGTGGTGGCCACCAACGGGAAGTCCAGCCGCATCGAGCTGCCGACCAGGGCCGGCAGGCCGCTGCCGAACAGGGGCTGAAAGGTGTAGCTGATGCTCACCTGCACATGGTCCGTGGTACCAGCCACGGTGGAAACCTGCACATTGGCCGTGCTCAATCCGGGTACCAGGGGTTGCATGCCCAGACGCACCACGGGCGAGCCGTAGACCGCCAGGTTCTGGGTTTCGGTTCTCAGTGTGGCGCCGACCTCGACCCGCCCCTGCGTGCGATCGAACGCCTTGCCGGCGACGTAGCGCACCGCGTCGCGGTTGGCCTGCAGCAGGCTGTTGAACTGCAGCAGCATGCGTCCGATCTCGCTCACGGCCAGCAGCAACAGCACCAGCAACGGCAGGGCCAGGGCAAACTCCACCATGGCCAACCCCCGCTGCCCGCGCCTGCCTTTGCATGGAATACGTCGCATGGCGCCTCCTATGAGTCGCTGCTCGGTGTGCGGCTGTCGTCGATATAGGTCTTGTAGAGCTGGATGATCTGCGGCCCGGATTCGGTGGATGGATTGGGCCCTGGCAGGTCGTCGCCCTCGCACTCCTGAATGAACTGGCCGAGCAACCAGGCGGCGCCACCCTGCTGGTCCATGGGCTGCAGCACGAAGAAGCAGCCGAAACCCAGTACGGGAACCGAAGCGGTGCCGCCATCCGTACCACTGCATCTGCCGATAACGATCTTCAGCATGCGCCGCTCGAACACACCGTTGGTGCGGCAACCGGCGGCCGAAGGATTGTCGACGCAGGTCGCGGTGCGGCTCTTCCAGTCGTTGTAATCGAACAGTGCAGTGCCATCTGCGGTGCTAAGGTTTCCGCGCGCGTCAGTGCTCACCACCCCACCACCGCCGCCGAGGTAGCTCACTACCCCAGTGTCCAGGTTGGGCTCGAGGGCACCCTTGCCATTGCCGAGCTTGTTGTAGTCCACCACCAGGTCGGGTGGATAGTCAGCCTCGGAAAGCCCCCCACCCTGGTACTCGCCAAAGCGGGTATTAAGACCCTGGACCGATGGACCCACGGTATTGCCGGGCTTGGTGGCGACGTTGTTGCCGATTTCCGGACACAGGGTCCCGCCGCCCGCCAGTTGCTCGCGTACTGTGCTACCCCCCGAGCCGAAATCCAGCAACTGGAAATTGCCCGGACCGATCCCCGAGGTGTCGTTCTTGGCCGTCTTCAGCACTTCCAGGTCGCCAAGACGGAAACCCCAGTAGAGGCCGTTGGCCGGATCATGCTGGCCGGCTCCGGTATCGCCGCAGACCATCACAGGAGCGAGGTCGCAAGGACTGGTGGGGCTCGGCCCGGCAGTGGCGATGGCGGCCACGGCCTTGTCCACGGCACCACCGCCAAAGAGGCTCAACACACCCCAGAGGATTCCCGTCAGAGGGTAATCCGGCACCGACACACGTACATAGCGCGGGCTGCTACCCACCGGTCCGGCAACCGAAAAGGGACCGTAGACGCTGGCCGACTGGGTGATCACGACGAAGCCCGAATCGGCGGCCAGTGCCGCCGCCAGTTCGCCATTGCCGGTAGCGTTGGCGTTGCGTGTGAAGGTGTCCATGGCCGCTTCCCGCGCCAGCCGCGCCGCCTCCGCTGAACCCTGGACCTGGCTGAGCGTCTTCGCGCCACTGAGGGCCGCAGCGTCCACCGCGTTCTGCAGCCGGGTCTTGTTCACCAGCAGGTGGCCGCCGTCCAGCGCCAGGGCGGCCATGGCCACCAGGGCGAGCATTGCGACCGCCAACAATGCCATGACCGAACCCCGTTGGCGCCGGGGCATGGCGCATGGTCTTCCGGGGATTCTCGGGTTCATGGCTGCCGGCCTCACTCGTTACCAATGTTGATCTGGATGGGCTGGCCGACCTGCGAGGCATTGCCCTTGGTGCCGCGATAGCCGTCCATGACCTGTTCGGTCAGGGCACCGTCCATGCCGGCGGGTGACACCCCGGTACCTGGGTTGGCAGCGCGCTGCTTGTCGGCGATCTGCTGGTAGCTGGTCTGGTAGACGCTGTAGCCGAGGGTGCCGACGCGACCTTCCTCGTAGCCCATGACGCAACCACCGCAGATCGCTAGCAGGCAGAAGGGAATGATCGTTTTCATGTGCAGGGTCTCCGGCTACTTGAGGTCATGGCCGAAACGGCCTTCGCTGACGCCGAGGCTGACGGGCACCGGCCGGCCGGCCTCGCGCCCTTTGGTCTTGCCCAGCAGATAGAAGTCCTGGTCGCTGGGCTCGACGAACTTCTCGGTAGGCAGGCGCACCGTCCTGGCATCCACCGGCTTGGCCAGGTGCGGCGTGACCAAGATCACCAGCTCGGTTTCGCCGTTGATGAACTGCTGGCTGCGGAACAGGTGACCGAGTACCGGAACATCACCCAGGCCCGGGAAGCGGCTGACGAAGTCGCGGGTGTTCTCGCTGATCAGGCCGGCGATGGCGATGGTCTGGCCATTGCCGAGTTCCACGGTGGACTGCGCGCTGCGCTTGGTCAGCGAAGGGATGACCTGGGCGACGCCGTCACCCAGCACGCTGTCCAGGCCGGTATCCAGCACCAGGGAGTTGGCGTTGGAAATCTCGCTCACCGAGACATTGAGGTTCAGGTTGATGCGTCCCTCATCCAGGACCACCGGAAGGAATTTCACCCCGACGCCGAACTCCTTGAACTCGATGGTGATGCCCTCGTCCTCGGTGATCGGGATCGGGAATTCACCGCCGGAGATGAACTCGGCCTGCTGCCCGCTCAGCGTGGTCAGGGTGGGCTCGGCCAGCACCTTGGCGGACCCATTGTCCTTGGCGGCTTCGAGGACGACGTTGAAGAGGAAGTCATCCGACAGGAACTGGCCGAAGAAGCCCTTGCCATTGCCCAGCAGGGCAGTCGGGTTGACCAGGCCATCGGTGTCAAAGCCCAGCCGCTGGCCATTGTTGAACCCTCCCGTGGTCCAGTTGCCGTTCCGGCTCAAGGCGTTGAAGCGGACGTCCAGGCTCTTGAGCAGGTTGCGTTGCATCTCGGCCACCTTGACCTCCAGCATCACCTGCTGGGTTCCGCCGACGGTGAGCAGGTTGATCACCTCCAGCGACTGGGCCGGGGACTGCTTCGCCTGCTCGCCTTCCCCCTGCACGATGCTGGAGGTCTGGGCGGAGTAGGACTTGGCTACCTTCACCGCCGTGTCCATCACCGAGGCGTTGCTGACCTGGCCGCGCAACACCAGCGAGCCCTGGGCGCTGAATACCTCGATGCGCTCGTTGGGCATCAGCTGGTGCAGCTTTTCCTTGAGACCGCCGAGATCGTGCACCACATCCAGTTCGAGGCTGTCGATCAGGCGATTGCTGTTGTCCCACAACAGCACGTTGGTGCTGCCCAGGGAGCGCCCCAGCAGGTAGAGCTGGTTGGGCGTGGTCATGAGGATGTCGGCGATCTCCGGGTTGCCCACCGAGATGCGTTTGACCGCAACGCGGGTAGTCAGGACGCGCGCCTTGTAAATGGGAACCTGGATGTGGCCCTTGTTTTGCGCGGACATCCCTACCACCGCCCCCGAAGGCTGCGCCGCAGGCACGGGAGCCGGCTGTACCGTCCAGGCCAGCAGCATCACTGCCAGGGCCCCTAGTTTGCGAATGCCTTGCATAACCCTCTCCTCCTCTGACTGGCCGCTACTGCACCGGCCTGCTGGGCCCGGCTAGAACTGCGCCTTCGCCACTTTCACTTCAGTGCCACGGATGATGATCACGCCGCTGGGACCTTCCATCCGGCGCACCACGGGACGGGGTGTCACCGATACCGCCGGTGCCGCCGGCGCAGGTTTGGTCGCAGCTACGGCCTCGGTCTTCTTGCGATCATCCAGGGGGTTGCGCAGGGCAAGCTGCAGGCGCCCTTCGCTCATGGCCTTGACCAGCACCTCGGCCTCCTTGGGCGTCATTTCCAGGGTCACCGCGCGCACCACCACAGGTTGGGTCTTGTCGGTGCTGGCGGTCTGGTCCACGGCCAGCACACGCAGGTCCTGAAGGATGGTCTTGGACTCGCTGTCGTTGCTGCCATTCACTTGCCGGGTCGCCAGTACGTCGACCCGGTTGCCCGGCAGCAGGAAGCCGCCTACGCCCACCACATCATCGACCCGCACCGATATCGCGCGCTTGTCGGACTCGATCAGCGACGCCAGGGTACTGCCGCCCAGGTGTTCGGCCACCCGCGCACTGCGCAGGATGTCGCCGCGCAGCATGGGGAAGGTGGCGATCTTGCCCACGACCGCTTCGGGAGCGTTGAAGGCATCGTCCGGCACCGTGCCCTTGGGCATGCGCACCACGGTCACCTGCTGGGCCTCGATCATCTGCCCAAAGGGGATTTCCACCGTGGCCACAACCACCGCCTGCAGGTTGTCATCGGGGCTTGCGTTGAGCTTGGCGCTCAACCAGTTGTTGGCCATCCAGGCGGCACCCAGCCCCAGCAGCAGGGACAGGGCAACCAGAGTGAGGGTTCGTGCGCTCATGTCGGTTTCTCCTCAGCCAAGGAAATCGAGCTGGACGAAGTAGTTGTGCCAGGCCCATTCCAGGTCCTGCGGTGACAGCGGGCCCGAGCCGTCGAGGTAACGCTGGCGGTCCAGCGCCATGCCCAACAGGTCCCGCGGGTGGCAGGGCACCAGCGGCATCCCCTGGAGCTCGTAGAGTCCCTGGAGCACGTAGCGCAGCAGGACAGGATCGAAGGGAATACCCAGCCGCTCGGTCTCCTGGCGCCAGATGCGCTCGAACTCCTGGGGCTGCAGGTAGTTGAAGTGCAGCTTGTAGCCAATGCGCCGGAGAAAGGCTTCGTCGGCCAACTCCAGCGGATTGAGGTTGGTGGAGAACACCAGGATCAGGTCGAAGGGCAGCTCGCAATGGCGCCCACCGCCCAGATTGAGGAAGTCACGTTTCTCTTCCATGGGCACGATCCAGCGGTTCAGCAGCTCGGCCGGAGCCATGCGCTGGCGGCCCATGTCGTCGATGATGAACAGGCCGTTGCTCGCCTTCAGTTGCAGCGGCGCCTGATACAGCCGGCTGAAAGCGTCGTAGCGGATGTCCAACTGCTCCATGCTCAGCTCGCCGCCGGTGATCAGGATCGGCCGTTTGCAGCAGACCAGCCGGCGGTCGATGCCTTCGTCCAGCAGCAGCTTGTTGGGTTGCGCGTTGTCTTCCAGGAGGTGATGCACCTGGGGGTCGTAGATTTCCACCACCGCCTCGTTGATGGCGATGGCGTAGGGCACCCAGATGGCTTCGTCGAACAGCCGAATCAGGCGGCTGCTGATATAGGTCTTACCGGTACCGGCCGGGCCGTAGATCATGATGGCGCGGCCGGAGTTCATCGCTACGCCGAGCTGGTCGAGCATGGCGTCGGCCAGCACCACGCCCTGGAATGCGCTGCGCATTTCACGCGCGGTGATGCGACCGTGATGGATGGTCTGCAGCTTGAGCAGCGAGCGGTAGGTGCTGACCGGGAAGGGCGCGGCACCAATGTAGCCGCTGCGTGCCAGGGCATCGCGGGCGGCGCTGCGGCCGCGCTCGGTGAGCCCGTAGCGCAAGGCCTGGCCACCGGTTTGGCCAAGGACTTCGATGCGGCCATCCTTGCGCAGGAAACTGAGGATCTCCTCCAGCACAGCTCCGGTCAGCGCCAGACGTTCCACCAGCTTCGGCAGGTCCAGCACGCCGGCATCGTGCAGGTGCTTGCAGACCAGGTCGCCCAGGAAATTCTCCGCCAGACCGGTTTCGCGAACATTGCGTGGCAAGGGCGCCAGACGCTGCACCGCCTCACGCTCGCTGGGGTAGCTTCCATTGTCGGTGACGGCGTACATGGCAGACGTCCTCGCCTATGCGGTCAAGGTGAACCACAGGCTGCTGGCCAGGGTTCCCAGGAGAATCGCGATCGAGAAGGGAAAGGGCTTGCCAGCCACCTCCCCTGCCACCGGGGCTACATAGGCATGGGCCCTGAGCATCAACAAGTAACGCGACAGGGTCAGTGGAAGCTGGCCCCGTACCAGAACCAGCAGGACGCCGCAGCAACCGCCTGCGATCAAGCTGTACAGGGCGGCCCAGGTCGCGTCATGGGCCGAGAGAAAGGCCCCGGTCATGGCCATCAGCTTCACGTCACCTGCCGCCATGCCACCCAGTGCATACATGGGCAGAAAAATGGCGAAGCCGACCAGCATGCCCAGAATCCCGTCGCCCAGGCCGCTGAGGCCCGTCGAGTACACCTGGCCGGCCAGGCCCAGGCCGAGACCGAGGAGAATCAGCAGGTTGGGGATGCGGTGGCTTCGCAGGTCACTCACCACCGCAAAGCCCAGCAGCCCCAGCAGTAAGACAGCGTTATGCATCTGCTCTATGGCCATGACTGCATCGCTCCAAGGAAGAAGAGGGTACTAGCAGGCGCCGCCTTTGATGGCCTGGCAGATCGCCCGGATCTTGGTATCCACCTCCCCCCCCAGCAACGTGAAGGCGGTGACAACTGCAGCGGTGATCAGGCCACCGGCGACCGCATACTCGACGATGGTCAGGCCATCCTCGTCCTTCACAAACTTCATCACCGAGGTCTTGATCGATAGGAATGTCATTTCACTCACCTCACTCAGGTTAAGGCCTCAGGTCCGGTGGCCATGATCGCCTCGCCTTAGCCCACCCCGAGCGTACTGAAGGGGGCCAGGCGTTTATCGAGGATGGCCAGGACCTTGCTGCAGTCGTCGAATGGGATCGCTTAGCAGGCCGCGCCTTTGATGGCAGCGCAAATGTTCCGGATTCTGGTGTTCACCTCGCCACCCAGCAGGGTGAAGGCAGTGACCACTGCAGCGGTAATCAGGCCGCCCGCTACGGCGTACTCGACGATGGTCAGGCCATCCTCATCCTTCGCGAATTTCGTCACCGAAGCCTTGATCGATTGGAAAGTCATTTCGCCCACCTCACTCAGGTTGTATCTGCAGGTCCGGCGACGCTCTTCGCCCCGCCTGAGTCCACCCTAGCCACCCCCAAAAGTGGGGAGTTAGGAGTTTTTTGCGGATACCTAGGACTTTCTTGCGCGCTGTCGATGAGCAATCGGCAAATCGCTCAAGCCCAGCAAGGGCGCGGCTTACAGAGGGGTGACTGGTCGGGTGACGAACGGTAGGGTCGGCTTGGAAGCCGCGAAAAATGGGGCACCCACTTTTGGATAGAACGGAGTTGTTGGAGTTTTCCAGGACTTATAGGGATTGGTTCTTTGGCGTAATGGCACACTGACAATACTGCACCTCGGGTAACCACAATAATTTGGCGCAGGGTTAGAACATGCAGTCGAACTCCGCCGTAGAACCCGTACTGCTCTGGCTCGACCTGACTCGTGACAGGTCGACGGGCATGCTCATGGAGCAATTTCGGGGGCAGTGCGAATGCCGGCTGGCCAGCGGCCGGAACGCGCCGGGAAGGGAGAACCTGCGCCAGATTGACATGATCTGCATCCATTTCGACCGCCCCGATGTAGGCGGACTCAACCTGCTGCTGGATATCAAGCGCAGCTACCCGTCCATCCCCATCAGCATGTTCACCGTCCAGCACTCCGAGGAACTGGCGATCTGGGCAATGCGCGCACGGGTCTGGGAGTTCGTGGTGCTCCCCCTGGATGCCGCGGAGCAAAGTCGCTACCTGGAGAGCCTGCAACGGCTCCGTGAAGTGCGCCGCGCCGTCACCAGCCTGGGCCGCAAGCCGCTGCTGGAGCGCAACCCGCCGCTGCCTGACAGCATCCGCCTGACCACCGGCCACCAGAAGCACAAGGCGCTCAGCAAAGTGATGCCCTACATCGAGCAGCATTTCCGCGACAGCGTGGACCAGAAGGAACTGGCCCAGCAGTGCGGCATGACCCCCTTCCGCTTCAGCCGCCTGTTCAAGGAGGTGAACGGGGTCGGCTTCATGGAATACATCCTTGGCAAGCGTATGGACTTCGCCAAGCAGTTGCTGGAGAACAGCCAGATGCCGGTGACCAGTATCGGCTACGAGGCCGGCTTCAAGGACCCGTCCTACTTCGCCCGCGCCTTCAAGCAGCTGGTCGGCTGCAGCCCCAGCGAGTATCGCCAGGGCTGTCGCGCGGAAACGGCGCCGATTCCATCCACAGTCGAAACCGACGAAGCGGTGCTGGTCATCGGCGCCTAGGCCTCAGCCCAGTCGTGCCAGTTCGGCGAGGAACTGCTCCTCGTCGAGTACCCGCACTCCCAGCTCGTTGGCCTTGGCCAGCTTTGAACCCGCACCCGGTCCAGCCACCACACAGTGCGTGCGCGCCGACACCGAACCCGCCACCTTGGCGCCGAGGGCTTCCAGCTTCTCCTTGGCCACTTCCCGGCTCATGACTTCCAGGGTACCGGTGAGTACCCAGGTCTGTCCGGCCAGCGGCAGGCCCTCCACGGCCTTCTTCTCGCTGTCCCAGTGCATGCCGAACTCGCGTAGCTGGGTTTCGATGGCCCGGGCTCGCAGGACGTTCTCTTCGACGGCGAAGAACTCGCGCAGGGCCTGCTTGGCCTTCTCGTTCAGCCCCTTCATTGCACTGAGGTCCAGCCAGTCGCGGCTGAGGGCGATCAGGCCGTCCAGGTTGCCGGCCCGTTCTGCCAGGTTCTTCGCGCCTGTGGCGGCAATGCCGGAAACATTGAGCTTGTCGATGAAGCCGGCGAAGGTCGCGCAAGCCGCGAACTCGGGGCTCAGGCCACTCTCCTCCTGCAACTCGACGCCGCGCGAAAGAAGGTCGGCGATCACCTTCTGGTTGTGCCCATCGGCGAAGAAGGCATGGATCTCGTGGGCGACTTCCAGACCCACGTCCGGCAGGTAGGTGAGCACGTCCGGCAGGGCCTGCTGGATGCGCGCCAGCGAGCCCAGGGCGCGCGCCAGGAGCTTGGCGGTTTCCTCGCCCACGTCGGGAATGCCCAGGGCGTAGATGAAACGCGCCAGCGCCGGCTTGCGGCTGTCCGCGATGGCGCCCAGCAGGTTGCGAGTAGACAGGTCAGCGAAGCCTTCCAGTTCCACCACCTGCTCGTACTTGAGGGTGAAGAGATCAGCCGGCGAGGCCACCAGGCCGGTGTCCACCAGTTGCTCGACGATCTTGTCGCCCAGGCCGTCGATATCCATTGCGCGACGGGAAGCGAAGTGGATGATCGCTTGCTTCAACTGGGCGCCGCAGGCCAGGCGCCCGACACAGCGATAGATGGCCCCTTCGGTGGTGGTTTCCTTGCCCTTGCCGCGCTTGATCAGCTGGGTGCGCTCCACGGCCGAACCGCAGACCGGGCATTGCTCGGGAATGTGCACCGGACGCGCATCGGCCGGACGACGCTCCAGCACCACCTGCATCACTTGCGGGATCACGTCGCCAGCACGGCGGATGACCACGGTGTCGCCGACCCGCAGGTCCAGGCGCGCCACCTCGTCCATGTTGTGCAGGGTGGCGTTGGATACCGTGACACCCGCGACCTGGACGGGCTTCAGGCGGGCGACCGGGGTTACCGCGCCGGTCCGGCCCACCTGGAATTCCACGTCCAGCAGCTCGGTGAGTTCTTCCCGTGCCGGGAACTTGTGGGCTAGGGCCCAGCGCGGTTCACGGGCGCGGAAGCCCAGTTCGCGCTGCCAGGCCAGGTTGTTGAGTTTGTAGACCACACCATCGATCTCGTAGGCGAGGCCATCGCGGCGCTCGCCGATTTCGCGGTAGTAGTCCAGGCAACCCTGCGCCCCCTTGACCAGCTTCAGTTCCCGGCTGATAGGCAGGCCCCAGCCCTTGAGCGCCTGGAGGATGGCGAATTGGTTGTCCGGCAGCTCGCCTTCCACACGGCCGAAACCGTAGGTGCAGAACTCCAGCGGGCGGCTGGCAGTGATCTTCGCATCCAGCTGGCGCAGGCTGCCGGCCGCGGCGTTGCGCGGGTTGGCGAAGGTCTTGGCGCCCAGTTCCAGATTGCGGGCGTTGAGAGCGTCGAAGCCCGCCTTGGACATGAACACCTCGCCGCGCACTTCCAGCACGGCCGGCCAGCCTTCGCCCTGCAGCTTCAGCGGCACGTTGCGAATGGTGCGTACGTTGCTGCTGATGTCTTCGCCAGTGGTCCCATCGCCACGGGTGGCCCCTCTCACCAGCACGCCGTTCTCGTACAGCAGGCTCACCGCGAGGCCGTCCAGCTTGGGTTCGCAGGTGTATTCCACTTCCGGACCATTGCCGAACAGGTCGCCACCGGGCAGCAGATCGCCCAGCCCCTCGCGCACACGGCGATCGAAGTCCCGCAGGTCCTGCTCTTCAAAGGCGTTGCCCAGGCTGAGCATGGGGACTTCGTGGCGCACTTCGCCGAACGCCGCCAGGGCCGCACCGCTGACCCGCTGGGTCGGCGATTCCGGGGTCACCAGCTCGGGGTGTTCGGCCTCCAGGGCCTGAAGCTCGCGGAACAGGCGGTCGTACTCGGCATCGGGCACGACGGGCTCGTCCAGCACGTAGTAGCGATAGTTGTGCGCATCCAGCTCGGCGCGCAGCGCGAGAATGCGTTCGGCGGCGGTTTGGGCATCGGTCATGGTTCAGGCTCGTTCTCTTGAAACAAAAAGAGCAGCCGGAGCTGCTCTTTCGCTGACTGGGCGCCGGATCAGCGCTTCTGGGTCATGTGCTTGCGCTCGAATTCGACGATGCGCTGGCGGTAATGCTCGATGGTCTGGGCAGTCATCACACTGCGCTGATCATCCTTCAGCTCACCGTTGAGTTCCTGGGACAGCTTGCGGGCGGCGGCGACCATCACATCGAAGGCCTGCTTCGGATGGCGCGGGCCCGGCAGGCCGAGGAAGAAACTCACGGCGCGGGTGCTGAAATGGTCGATATCGTCCAGGTCGAAGGTGCCGGGCTTGACGCCGTTGGCCATGGAGAACAGCACTTCGCCATTGCCGGCCATGCTTTCGTGGCGATGGAAGATGTCCATGGCGCCGAAGCGCAGGCCGCTTTCCAGGATGTTCTGCAGCAGGGCCGGGCCCTTGAAACCGTCTTCATCGCGGGCGACGACGTTGATGACCAGAACTTCCTCGACCGGAACTTCCTGGGCCTGCACCTGCGGATGGACCTTGCCGTTCTTCTTGCCTTCGTCGACCGGGTTGAGCAGGGTCGGCACCGGCTCGTCGAGGTTCAGGTCGCCCTGCTGCGGCTCGCCGCGGCGTTTGCCGGCTTCGCGAGCGCTGAGCGATGGCAGGTCTTCCTCGTCCAGTGACGGCTCCTGGTGAGAGCGCTCCTTGACCCGTGACGGACCAAGCAGATTCGGATCTTCATCGTCGTCCGGGACGTTGGAGAAGCTGCGATCCAGCTTGAACTTGAGTTTCCCCTTGCCGCCACTCATGCGGCGCCAGCCATCGAACAGAATGCCGGCGATTACGATGATGCCAATGACAATCAGCCACTCGCGCAGACCGATATCCATGTAGTCCTGTGTCCCCTAGTGAAAAAATACAAACAGACAATGGTGAAGAAAGGACATCCCGTCCCCTGAAACGTGGCGCCCAACTCCATGTTCTGAATGGCGTTTTCCACGTGCGACAAAATTGGGCATAAAGCTAGCACGACAAGCCCAGCAGAGAAACCTCTGATAGAGGCTTACTCCAAAGCCAACGCGAATTTGATCCCCGGAGCTTTCCAGGGTTCACAAGCGGCCGACCACTAGGCCTCGACCATCGACATCGCCTCCTCCACATCCACCGCCACCAGACGCGAGCAGCCAGGCTCGTGCATGGTCACCCCCATCAGTTGGTCGGCCATTTCCATGGCGATCTTGTTGTGGGTGATATAGATGAACTGCACTTTCTCGGACATTTCCTTCACCAGCCGCGCATAACGACCGACGTTTGCGTCGTCCAGCGGCGCATCCACCTCGTCCAGCATGCAGAACGGCGCCGGATTGAGCTGGAAGATGGCGAATACCAGGGCCAGCGCGGTCAGCGCCTTCTCGCCACCGGACAGCAGGTGAATGGTGCTGTTCTTCTTGCCCGGCGGCCGCGCCATGATGGCCACGCCGGTGTCCAGCAAATCTTCGCCGGTCAGCTCCAGGTAGGCATGGCCGCCGCCGAAGACCTTCGGGAACAGCGCCTGGAGACCGGCGTTGATCTGGTCGAAGGTTTCCTTGAAGCGATTGCGGGTTTCCTTGTCGATCTTGCGGATGACGTTTTCCAGCGTCTCCAGGGCTTCCACCAGGTCGTCGTTCTGCGCATCCAGGTAGCGCTTGCGCTCGGATTGCTGCTGGTATTCGTCGATGGCCGCAAGGTTGATCGGGCCGAGGCGCTGGATGCGCGCGGCAAGGCGTTCGAGCTCCTCGTCCCAGGCGCTTTCGCTGGCCTCGGAGGGAAGCGTGGCAAGTACGCCATGCAGGTCGTAGCCATCCTCGTGAAGCTGGTCCTGCAGGGTCTTGCGGCGGACCGTCAGGGCCTGCCATTCCAGGCGCTGCTGTTCCAGCTGGCCACGCAGCAGCTGCGCCTGCTGCTCGGCCTGGGTCCGGCGTTTTTCGGCATCCCGCAGCTCGCGGTCGGCGTCTTCCAGGGCCAGCCGCGCCTGCTTGAGCTCTTCCTCCACGCCAAGGCGCTTCTCCAGCAGTTCTTCCAGCTTCAGGCGCAACTCTTCCAGCGGAGCTGCGCCCTCCTCCAGGTTCAGGCTGAGCTGCTCGCGGCGCTCGTTCAGGCGCTCGAACTGCAGGGTCAGACGCTCCAGGGCCTGGCGGGTGGAATCGTGCTGCGCCGTCAGGGAGCCGACCCGCACCGCCAACTGGTGGGCATGGTCCTTGTGCTGGCGGGCTTCCTGGCGAATCCGGTCGAGGCGCTCGCGCAGGCTGTCACGCTCGGCGAGCAGCTTTTCGCGTTGCTCGGTATCGCTGGCCATGGCGTCCAGGGCGTCCTGCAGGGTCAAACGGGCCTCGCCCAACTGCTCGTGCTCCAGGGCGCGCTGCTCGTCCAGCTCGCGTAGTTCTTCCTCCAGGCGGCGACGGCGCAGGGCCAACTGTTCCACTTTTGCCTGCTGGGCGGACAGGCGGGCCTTGAGCTCGCCCAGGGCGCGGGATTCTTCCTGCAACAGGCGGCGCTGCTGCTCACGGGATTCTTCCTGCTGACGCTGGTCGTCCCGCAGCCGTTGCAGGCGTTCTTCCAATTGTTCCAGGGCGGCTTCGCGCTCTTCGCGCTCGGCATGCAGGCGTTCCAGTTCCTGGCCACGGGCCAGCAAACCGCTCTCCGCCTCGCTGGCGCGACGCACCCGCAGGAAATTGCGTCCTACCCAGTAGCCATCCCGGCTTATAAGGCTTTCGCCCTCACCCAGGCTGCCACGGCGGGCCAGGGCCTGGTCCAGGCTTTCCACGGGCTGGACCTTGGCCAGCCAGGGCGCCAGGTCCACCGGCGCCTCTACCTTGTCCAGCAGGCTGCCCGGCACCCGCGCCCCGCCTTTGCCGGCACTGGCCAGGCGCAGTTCGCCCTGGCTGAAACCGGACAGGTCGAGGCCGTTGAATTCGTCCAGCAACACGGCCTGCAGATCAGCGCCGAGCACGGTTTCCACCGCCAGCTCCCAGCCCTGCTCCACGCGCAGGCCCTCAGCCAGGCGGGGGCGATCAGCCAGCTTGTGCTCCCGCAGCCATTCGGCGGCGCCCTTGCCGGGGTTCAGCGCAGCCTGCTGCAACGCCTCCAGCGATGCGATACGGCCGTTCAGCCGTTGCAGTTCGCCCTGAGCCTGTTGCTGGGCCTGGTTGGCCTGCTGCAGCTCTTCGCGCAACTGGTCCAGACGCTCCACCAGGCCCTGTTCGGCAGCCTGGAGTTCTTCCAGGCGCATGTCGCCGACGGCCAGTTCTTCGAGCATTTCCTGGATCGCGGCATCTTCCGGGTCCGCTGCCAGCTGGACGCTCTCGTCGTTGAGGCGACGCTGGCGCTCCTGCAGGCGCTCCAGGCTCTGCTCCAGCTGCTGGATGCGTGCCTGCTGCACTTCGGCCTGGCGGCGCGGCTCGGCGCTGCGCTGGTTGAAGCCATCCCACTGCTCCTGCCAGGCGTGCATGCCGGTTTCCGCTTCCTCCAGCTGGGCTGCGGCCTCTTCGGCGGCGGCGGCGCTCATTTCCTGCTCGGGGCCAAGCATCTCCAGCTCCTCGCTCAGGGTGGCGAGCAGGGTGCGGTCGTGGCCCAGGTGGGATTCGGTTTCCTGGCGGGCGCGTTCGGCCTCGCGCAGGTCGTCCTGCAACTGGCGCAGGCGCTGCTGGCCGTGCTGGATGCTCTGCTCCACGCGGGCGATATCGCCGCCCACGGAGTAGAAGCGGCCCTGCACCTGGTTGAAGCGCTCGGACAGTTCGTGGTGCCCGTCGCGCAGGCGTTCGATGCTGGCGTCGGCGTTGCGCTGCTCGGCCACCAGGGCTTCGAAACTGACTTCCTGGTTGCCGATCACCGACTCGCGCTGGCCGACCTGGTCGTTCAGCGCGCGCCACTTCAGGGCGGCGAGCTGTGCCTTGAGCTGGCGCTCTTCGGCCTTGTATTCCTGGTATTTCTCGGCCGACTGCGCCTGGCGGTGCAGGCGTTCCAGCTGGCGCTCCAGTTCCTCGCGCAGGTCGGTCAGGCGCGCCAGGTTCTCCTGGGTGCGGCGGATGCGGCTCTCGGTCTCGCGGCGGCGCTCCTTGTACTTGGAGATGCCGGCGGCTTCCTCGATGAAGTTGCGCAGGTCCTCCGGCTTGGCCTCGATCAGCTTGGAGATCATCCCCTGCTCGATGATCGAGTAGCTGCGCGGGCCCAGGCCTGTGCCGAGGAAGATGTCGGTGATGTCACGACGCCGGCACTTGGTGCCGTTGAGGAAATAGGTGTTCTGGCCGTCGCGGCTGACACGGCGGCGAATGGAAATCTCGGCGAACGCGGCGTACTCGCCCACCAGGGTGTTATCGGAGTTGTCGAAGATCAGCTCGATGCTGGCCTGGGCGACCGGCTTGCGGGTATTGGAACCGTTGAAGATGACGTCGGTCATCGACTCGCCGCGGAGGTTCTTTGCCGAACTCTCGCCCATTACCCAGCGAACGGCGTCGATGATGTTCGACTTGCCGCAACCATTAGGGCCGACCACGGCCGCCATGTTGCTGGGGAAGCTGACGGTCGTCGGGTCCACGAAGGACTTGAAGCCGGCCAGCTTGATGCACTTCAGCCGCATCGATGCGCTCCGTTCAACGCTCGGCCAGCGCCGCGAGCACCAGGTCGCAGTTCTGCTTGCCGTAGCCCAGCAGCACTTCGCGGATCCTCGACTGGTCGCGGGCGATCACCGCCTGCAGCAGGTCGTCGAATACTTCGCCGAACTGGCCCATCTGGCCCCGGCGGCGTTCCAGGGCGATGTAATAGGTACGGGCGATGGCCGGCTGCAGGTTGTCCAGGGTCTGCTGCAGGTAGGGGTTGTCGGCGAAGGGATAGGCCGTCTGCATGATGGCGAAACTGGCTTCGACGAACGCCAGGATGTCTTCCCGCTCGCGCGCTTCGGCCAGACGCTGCTGGATGGCACGGAAGGGCAGGAGGTCTTCCTCGCTGCGCCAGTGCTCGGCAACGGCGTAGCCGAGCAGGATGTAAAGCTCCATCACCAGGGTGTAGAGGCTGCGCACATGCTGCTGCGTCAGCTCGGACACCTGGGCGCCGCGACGCGGCAGGATGGTGATCAGATGGCGTCGTTCGAGGATCAGCAGCGCTTCGCGCACCGAGCCCCGGCTGACATTCATGGCCTGGGTGACTTTCTGTTCCTGGATGCGCTCACGCTCTTTCAACTCGCCGCGAATGATGCGCTCGGCGAGGTGCTGGGCAATCTGCTCGGAGAGGCTGTCCGGTGCCTTGAACGTCATGGTTTTCCTTCGAACTGGGGAACATTGTGCGCTACGCGGGAGCTTTCCCACGCCAAAGCTCCGGCGCTGACAGTACTACGGGTACAGGCAGTGGGCGCAAGAGCAAAAGGGGGAAATTTCCGACTCTGCCGCAGGACGCGGGCAGGGGGCGGATTCTAGCACAAGGCAACGGGCGGCTACGCGAATGGAAGCGCTCGAGGACAGGCACCCTCCCCTGCCTTTTCTACAATTAGGACAGGAGGCGCGAATCCCGCCTGAACCTTGAGACAGAGCGCTTGCGGCGGCTAATAACCGAAAGGCATGAATATTTCCTGACTTTTGAGTCAAATATTTATTGACCCACAGGTCAGACCCCACTAAATTTGCCGCCATACGAGCCCTCGTAAAAACAATAAAGTGCCTGGAGGTCGTCCTTGATCCAGTTTTTACTCAATCGGGAGCTGCGCACCGAGCAAGCCCTCGATCCCAACGTCACGGTGCTCAACTACCTGCGTGAGCATGTCGGCAAACCCGGTACCAAAGAAGGCTGTGCCTCCGGCGATTGCGGTGCCTGCACCGTGGTTGTCGGCGAGCTGGACGGGGACCGCATCCGCTACCGCACCCTCAACTCCTGCCTGACCTTCGTATCGTCGCTGCATGGCAAGCAACTGATCACAGTCGAAGACCTCAAGCACCAGGGCCAGCTGCATTCCGTGCAACAGGCCATGGTGGACTGCCACGGTTCCCAGTGCGGCTTCTGCACCCCCGGCTTCGTCATGTCGCTGTTCGCCCTGCAGAAGAACAGCAACGGCTATGACAAGGCCCAGACCATGGAAGCCCTGGCCGGCAACCTGTGCCGCTGCACCGGCTACCGCCCGATCATCGACGCCGCCGAGCAGGCCTGCTGCCAGAAGCAGCCGGACCAGTTCGACATCGCCGAAGCCCAGACCGTTGCCCAACTGAAAGCCATCGCCCCGCGCGAGACCGCCGAGCTGAACAGCGGCGACAAGCGCTGCCTGGTTCCGCTGACCATCGCCGACCTGGCCGACTTCTACGTGTCCAACCCGCAGGCCCGCCTGCTGGCCGGCGGCACCGACCTGGCCCTGGAAGTCACCCAGTTCCACCGTGAACTGCCGGTGATGATCTATGTCGGCCACATCGACGCCATGAAGCGCATCGAGCAGAACGGCGACTACATCGAAATCGGCGCCGCCACTCCGTTGTCCGACTGCTACGAGACCCTGTCCCAGGAATACCCGGACTTCGGCGAACTGCTGCACCGCTTCGCCTCCCTGCAGATCCGCAACCAGGGCACCCTGGGCGGCAACATCGGCAACGCCTCTCCCATCGGCGACGCCCCGCCGCTGTTGATCGCGCTCGGCGCCGAGATCGTCCTGCGCAAGGGCAACCAGACCCGCATCCTGCCGCTGGACGAATACTTCCTCGATTACAAGGTCACTGCCCGCCAGGAGTCCGAGTTCATCGAGAAGGTGCGTGTACCGCGCGCGCGCAATAACCAGACTTTCCGTGCCTACAAGGTATCCAAGCGCCTGGATGACGACATCTCCGCCGTCTGCGCCGCGTTCAACCTGGTGATCGAGAATGGCCAGGTGCGCAAGGCCCGTGTCGCTTTCGGCGGCATGGCCGGCATTCCCAAGCGCGCCAGCGCCTGCGAACAGGCCCTGATCGGCTCCGCCTGGTATCCGGGCACCGTCGAGCGCGCCTGCGAGGCGCTGGCCAGGGACTTCACCCCGCTCTCGGACTTCCGCGCCAGCAAGGAATATCGCCTGCTGACCGCCCAGAACCTGCTGCGCAAGTTCTTCCTCGAGTTGCAATCCCCAGAAGTCGAAACCCGGGTGACCGCGTATGTCTAACAAACACCATCACAAAACCCAGGAAGAACTGGCGGAACTGTTTCGTGCCGACATCACCACCGGCGTCGGCAAGAGCGTCAAGCACGAGAGCGCGCCCAAGCACGTGACCGGCGAAGCCGTGTACGTCGACGACCGCCTGGAGTTCCCCAACCAGCTGCACGTCTATGCCCGCATGAGCGACCGCGCCCATGCGCGCATCACCCGCATCGATACCACGCCCTGCTACCAGTTCCCGGGCGTGGCCATCGCCATTACCGCCAAGGACGTGCCCGGCCAGCTGGACATCGGCCCGGTGGTCGCCGGCGACCCGCTGCTGGCCGACGGCAAGGTCGAGTACGTCGGCCAGGTGGTCCTGGCCGTGGGTGCCGACAGCCTGGAGACCGCTCGCAAGGCCGCCATGGCCGCCATCGTCGAGTACGAGGACCTGGAGCCCGTGCTGGACGTGGTGGAAGCGCTGCGCAAGAAGCACTTCGTACTGGACAGCCACCAGCACAAGCGTGGTGATTCCAGCACCGCACTGGCCAATTCGAAGCACCGCATCCAGGGCACCCTGCATATCGGCGGCCAGGAGCACTTCTACCTGGAGACCCAGATCTCCTCCGTCATGCCCACCGAAGACGGCGGCATGATCGTCTACACCTCCACCCAGAACGCCACCGAAGTGCAGAAGCTGGTGGCCGAGGTGCTGGGCGTGCCGATGAACAAGATCGTCATCGACATGCGCCGCATGGGTGGCGGCTTCGGCGGCAAGGAAACCCAGGCGGCCGGCCCGGCCTGCCTGTGCGCGGTGATCGCGCACCTGACCCGTCGCCCGACCAAGATGCGCCTGCCGCGCATGGAAGACATGACCGTCACCGGCAAGCGCCACCCCTTCTATGTCGAGTACGACGTGGGCTTCGACGAGAACGGCCTGCTCACCGGCATCGAACTGGAACTGGCGGGCAACTGCGGCTACTCGCCCGACCTGTCCGGCTCCATCGTCGACCGCGCGATGTTCCACTCGGACAACGCCTACTTCCTCGAAAACGCCACCATCAATGGTCACCGCTGCAAGACCAACACCGCCTCGAACACTGCCTACCGCGGTTTCGGCGGCCCGCAGGGGATGGTCGCGATCGAAGAGATCATGGATGCCATCGCGCGCCACCTGGGCAAGGACCCGCTGGATGTCCGCAAACTGAACTACTACGGCAAGGACGAGCGCAACGTCACCCACTACTACCAGACCGTCGAGCACAACATGCTCGCCGAGATGACCGCGGAACTGGAGGAAAGCGCCGAATACGCCAAGCGCCGTGAGGAAATCCGCGAGTTCAACGCAAAAAGCCCAGTGTTGAAGAAGGGCCTGGCGATGACGCCGGTGAAATTCGGCATCAGCTTCACCGCCACCTTCCTCAACCAGGCCGGCGCGCTGGTGCACATCTATACCGACGGCAGCATCCACCTGAACCACGGCGGCACCGAGATGGGCCAGGGCCTGAACACCAAGGTCGCCCAGGTGGTGGCCGAAGTCTTCCAGGTGGACATTTCGCGCATCCAGATCACCGCCACCAACACCGACAAGGTGCCCAACACTTCGCCGACCGCCGCCTCCAGCGGTACCGACCTGAACGGCAAGGCTGCGCAGAACGCCGCCGAAACCATCAAGGGCCGGCTGGTGGAGTTCCTCGCCAATCACTTCAAGGTGACCACCGAGGACGTGCAGTTCAAGAACGACCAGGTACGCGTGCGCGATCACTTCCTCTCCTTCGAGGAAATGATCCAGCTCGCCTACTTCAACCAGATCTCGCTCTCCAGCACCGGCTTCTATCGCACGCCGAAGATCTTCTACGACCGCGACAAGGCCGCCGGCCGCCCCTTCTACTACTTCGCCTACGGCATCGCCTGCTGCGAAGTGCTGGTCGACACCCTGACCGGCGAGTACAAGATGCTGCGCACCGACATCCTGCATGACGTGGGCGCATCCCTGAACCCGGCCATCGACATCGGCCAGGTCGAGGGCGCCTTCGTCCAGGGCATGGGCTGGCTGACCACCGAGGAACTGGTGTGGAACGCCAAGGGCAAGCTGATGACCAACGGTCCGGCCAGCTACAAGATCCCGGCCATCGCCGACATGCCCATCGACCTGCGGGTGAAACTGGTTGAGAACCGCAAGAACCCCGAGCAGACGGTGTTCCACTCCAAGGCCGTGGGCGAGCCGCCCTTCATGCTCGGCATCGCCGCCTGGTGCGCCATCAAGGATGCTGTGGCAAGCCTGGGCGACTACAAGGCGCAGCCGCAGATCGACGCGCCGGCCACCCCCGAACGCGTGCTCTGGGGCGTCGAGCAGATGCGCAAGCTCCAACAGCCGGCCCCGGCCTCCACCCAAGCGGAGACCGAGCCTGCGTAACCCGTAGGAGCCCGCTTGCTGGCGAAAGCGTTGCCTCCAACGACACGCGATTCGCCAGCAAGCTGGCTCCTACATGGATAAAACGGTGCAAAACAATGACAACATCCACCGATAGAACGAAGACGACGCAGCCGGACAATGACGCCGTGCTGCTGGAAACGCTGCCGGCCCCGGTCCGTCCCAAGGACGACTGGCGGCTGTCGCGCACCACCAGGCCACTGCGTAGCTGGAGATTGAGCAAATGAGCTGGATCAGCGCCCTCGCCGACCTGCAGCAACGCGGCGAACCCTGCGTGCTGGTGACCATCATCGAAGAGCGTGGCTCCACGCCGCGCAATGCCGGTTCGAAGATGGTCGTCACCGCCGAGCGCATCTTCGAGACCATCGGTGGCGGTCATCTCGAGTTCAAGGCGATGGAGATCGCTCGCCAGATGCTCGAAAGTCGCAGCCAGGACACCCGCCTGGAACGCTTCAGCCTGGGCGCCAGCCTCGGCCAGTGCTGCGGCGGCGCGACCGTAGTGCTGTTCGAACCCATGGGCCAGCCTCAGGCGCATATCGCCGTGTTCGGCGCCGGACACGTCGGTCGTGCCCTGGTTCCGCTGCTCGCCAGCCTGCCATGCAAGGTGCGCTGGATCGACTCGCGGGAAAACGAATTCCCCGAGCAGATTCCGTCCGGCGTGGACAAGGTGGTCAACGAGGAAGTGATCGACGAAATCGCGGATATGCCCAAGGGCAGCTACTTCATCGTCATGACCCACAACCACCAGCTGGACCTGGAGCTCACCGCCGAGATCCTCAAGCGCAACGATTTCGCCTACTTCGGCCTGATCGGCTCGAAAACCAAGCGTGTCAAGTTCGAGCACCGTCTGCGCGAACGCGGCTTCGCAAGCGAAACCGTGCAACGCATGCGCTGCCCGATGGGCATCCAGGAGGTCAAGGGCAAGCTGCCGGTGGAGATCGCCATTTCCATCGCTGGTGAAGTGGTCGCCACCTACAACGCCAACTTCGGCCAGGAAGTGAAGAAGGGCGAGACCGTCGCCAAGCTGATTCCTTCCTCGCGCCGCG
The DNA here is from genome assembly GCF_008807375.1 of Pseudomonas lalkuanensis. Classification (NCBI taxonomy): domain Bacteria; kingdom Pseudomonadati; phylum Pseudomonadota; class Gammaproteobacteria; order Pseudomonadales; family Pseudomonadaceae; genus Metapseudomonas; species Metapseudomonas lalkuanensis. The sequence continues at coordinate 4,080,015 of NZ_CP043311.1, forward strand.
AACAGGCCTGAATTATTCCTTCCCCAAAGGGAAGGTGACGCGTAAGTGCCGGGTGGGGAGAGCCGCGTGACAGGGAGCTCCCCACTCCGGCCCCTCCCCTCGCGGGACGCAAGAATCGCAACGCCAACGAACGAGACTGACATGACCAGCCACGTAACCGCTTACCGCTCCGCCATCCTGCACAGCATCGCCGACCCCGCCCAGGTAGGCGTCGAGCAGTCCTATCAGTATTTCGAGGACGGCCTGCTGGTGGTGGAGGACGGTCGCATCAAGGCCCTGGGCGAAGCCAAGTCCCTGCTGCCGGGCCTGGATGCCGGCGTCGAGGTGCATGAGTATCGCGATGCCCTGATCACCCCCGGTTTCATCGACACCCATATCCACTTCCCGCAGACCGGCATGATCGCCTCCTACGGCGAGCAGCTGCTGGACTGGCTGAACACCTACACCTTCCCCACCGAGAAGCAGTTCGCCGACAAGGCCCACGCCGCCGACGTCGCGGGCATCTTCATCAAGGAACTGCTGCGCAACGGCACCACCACCGCCCTGGTGTTCGGCACCGTGCACAAGGAGTCGGTGGACGCCTTCTTCGAAGCCGCCCAGGCACTCGACCTGCGGATGATCGCCGGCAAGGTACTGATGGACCGCAACGCACCGGACTACCTGACCGACACCGCCGAATCCGGCTACGCGGACAGCAAGGAGCTGATCGAGCGCTGGCACGGCAAGGGCCGCCTGCACTATGCGGTGACGCCGCGCTTCGCCCCAACCAGCACCCCGGAGCAACTGGAGCTGGCAGGCAAGCTGTATGCCGAATACCCGGGCCTGTACATGCACACCCACCTGTCCGAAAACCGCAAGGAAATCGAATGGGTGAAAGAGCTGTTCCCGGAGCGCAAGGGCTACCTGGACGTCTATGACCATTACAAACTGATCGGCCAGCGCTCGGTATTCGCCCACGGCGTGCACCTGTGCGACGACGAGTGCAAGCGCCTGGCGGAAACCGGTTCGGCCGTGGCCTTCTGCCCCACCTCCAACCTGTTCCTGGGCAGCGGCCTGTTCGACCTGCAGAAGCTGGAAGAACACGGCGTGCGTGTGGGCCTGGGCACCGACGTGGGCGCTGGCACCAGCTTCTCGCAACTGCAGTCGCTGAACGAGGCGTACAAGGTGATGCAGCTGCAGGGCAAGAAACTCGACCCGTTCAAATCCCTGTACCTGGCAACCCTGGGCGGCGCCCGCGCACTCTACCTGGACGACAAGATCGGCAACTTCCAGGCCGGCAAGGATGCGGACTTCGTAGTCCTCGACTACAAGGCCACCCCACTGCTGGACTACCGCATGCAACAGGCCAAGAGCCTTCCGGAGCGCCTGTTCGCCCTGACCATCCTCGGTGACGACCGCACCGTGAAGGAAACCTTTGCCGCCGGCCGCAGCGTTCACAAGCGCGGCTGATCGAACTTGCAAAAAAACAAGCCCCGCTTCGGCGGGGCTTGTCTGTTTTTCACCAATGAATTCGCTCCCACGGGTAAGTACCGCCTTGGCACCAGGTTGCCCATAGGATGGGTTGAGCGGAGCGATGCCCATGCAGAAACCACTTGATGGGTATCGCAAGCTCGCGGAACGCCGCCCGCCCCGTCCCGCGTTCCGGCCGTGCTCAAGCCGTTCAAGCAAAAAGCCCCGCGTTCGCGGGGCTTTCCACCTGGGTCAGAATCAGGCGCTGCGCGGCGTTGCGCGGCCGGGCTTCTTCTTGGTCTGCAGCAAGTGCGAGAACACCGCGTGCAGGTCGTCCGAGGCGCCGCCTTCGTCCAGGTTCAGCTTGTCGTCGATGTGATCCATGTGATGCATCATCAGCATCACCGCGCGCTCGGCATCGCGGGACTCGATGGCATCGATCAGGCGATTGTGCTCATCGAAAGAACAGTGGGAGCGGCTGCCGCTCTCGTATTGGGCAATGATGAGGGACGTCTGCGACACCAGGCTGCGCTGGAAGCTCACCAGCGGGGCGTTCTTTGCCGCCTCGGCCAGCTTCAGGTGGAACTCCCCGGAAAGGCGGATTCCAGCGCCACGGTCGCCACGGGAGAAGCAGGCCTGCTCTTCAAGAACCATCTGCCGCAGTTCCTGCAACTGCTCGGCGGTGGCGTGCTCGACCGCAAGTTCCGTGATGGCGCGTTCCACCAGCCGGCGCGCATAGAAGATCTGCCGGGCTTCCTCGACACTCGGGCTGGCCACCACGGCGCCACGATTGGGTCGCAACAGCACCACGCCTTCATGGGCAAGGCGCGACAGGGCGCGGCGGATGATGGTGCGGCTGACGCCGAAAATCTCACCCAGGGCCTCTTCGCTCAGCTTGGTACCGGGAGCGAGGCGCTGCTCGAGAATCGCATCGAAAATGTGCGCGTAGACGACGTCGTCCTGAGTGCCGCTGCGGGTGCTTTTGGCGGTGCGCGGCTGCTTCTTGAGTGGCTGCAACTGTTCGTTCATGGGTGCTCGCGTAAAGGGGGTCGGCGGTATCCAGGGCCCTTTTTGCCCCTTTTCGCCGGGCTGAGCGGGTGGGTCAGCGAGGGAAATCAGGGAAAAATCGAGTGATATTGTACACAATCATCCCCCCTTGAACAGTTTCGCAGCAGCTCCAACCCCATTCCTGACCGGTTGCACAGGTTTTCCAGCAGGTTCCAGCCACACCTTTTTTCAATGAGGGTTGAAGCGACAAACCTGCGCATTTCCCTACATTTTTTTGTCATAAGCGCGGCTGGCGCACTGCCATTTCGTGCTTTCGCTCCCCGTCCCCCACGCTGCCCCTCTGTTGATAAAATTCCATAACTCATTGTTTTTTAACGGTTTGATTAATTCGTTAGGCTGCAAATTGTCGCAGCAAAACCTAACCTTTCAGTCAGCTTTTACTGATTGGTTCGTTTTTTCGAACATTGAAAACATTATTTGTTTTTTTTGTATACAAAGGCATAATCGCGCCGTGACTTCCTGACCCTGCAGTCAAGTATTCAGGCAAGTGCACCACTCACGCCATCCGCCTCAGTCAGTCCGGAGCCAGCTCCCGGCTCTGGGTGAACAAAACAAAAGAGATGAGGAGTACCACGCTGTGGAAAGCATCAAACAACAAGAACAAGGAACGTACGTCGCTACGCCGCCCGCCAAGGGACTGCTTGAACGTCTCTTCAAGCTCAGCCTGCACGGCACCACCGTGAAGACTGAACTGGCTGCAGGCCTCACCACCTTCATCACCATGGCCTACATCATTTTCGTCAACCCCAACATCATGGCCGATGCCGGGATCGATCATGGCGCGGCCTTCGTTGCCACCTGCCTTGCCGCAGCCTTCGGCTGCCTGCTCATGGGCCTCTACGCCAACTGGCCGGTGGGCCTCGCCCCGGGCATGGGCCTGAACGCCTTCTTCACCTACACCGTGGTCAACACCATGGGCTACAGCTGGCAGATCGCGCTCGGCGCGGTGTTCCTCTCCGGCGTGCTGTTCATGATCCTGACCTTCTCGCGCATCCGTGAGTGGTTGCTCAACAGCATCCCGAGCAGTCTGCGCTTCGCCATGGGCGCGGGTGTCGGCCTGTTCCTCGGGCTGATCGGCCTGAAGACCGCCGGCATCGTGGTTGCCCATCCGGCCACCCTGGTGCACATCGGTGACCTGACCTCCCCCGGCCCGCTGCTGGCCGCCATCTGCTTCCTGATGATCGCGGTACTGGAATACCGCCGCATCTTCGGTGGCATCCTGATCAGCATCCTCACCGTTACCCTGATCGGTGTTGGCCTGGGCATCGTCAAATTCGGCGGCGTGTTCTCCATGCCCCCGAGCCTGGCGCCGACCTTCATGGCCATGGACATCACCGGCGCGTTCAACGTGACCATGGTGAGCGTGATCCTCGCCTTCCTCTTCGTGCACATGTTCGACACCGCCGGCACCCTGATGGGCGTAGCCCAGCGCGCCAACCTGGTCCAGGAAGACGGCCGTATCGAGAACCTGTCCAGGGCCATGAAAGCGGACAGCGCCTCCAGCGTGTTCGGTGGCGTGCTCGGCGTACCGCCGGTCACCAGCTACGTGGAAAGTGCTGCGGGCGTTGCCGCTGGCGGCCGCACCGGCCTGACCGCGGTGACCGTGGGCATCCTGTTCATCGCCGCGATGTTCTTCGCCCCGCTGGCCGGCATGATCCCTGCCTACGCCACTGCCGGCGCGCTGATCTACGTTGCGATGCTGATGATGGGTGGCATGGCCCACATCGACTGGAAGGAACACACCGAAACCATCCCGGCCATCGTCACTGTCATCATGATGCCGCTGACCTTCTCGGTCGCCGACGGTATCGCCCTGGGCTTCGTGACCTACGTCGCCATGAAGGCCTTCACCGGCAAGTACAAGGATGTCTCGGTGAGCCTGTACGCCCTCTGCGCCATCTTCGTGGCCAAGTTCATCTTCCTGTAATCGCAGGTCGCGCTACACCGGGCCCTGCCGCTTCGCGCCAGGGCCTTTTCATTTGCAGCTGTGGTCCTGGCTCTTCCCGCGACGATTGGGATGCACTCACTAGCAGGATGAAATCGAGCCGACAGGGTGAGCCGTGCACACCGGAGACCCGGTAAGGCGCGGGGGACCATTCCCACAATCGGTGCGAACCTGTCCAGCCGGAAGACATGGGCACGGGTCAATGGTCATGGCAAAGGCTACCCGCCCCTCTCCTGGCCCCTGCGCTTGAGCCACCCTTCGGCGCAGATCCGCCCCGTTGCCCGACAGCGACAGACCGAAACGATTTCCGACCGTCGGCCAGCGAAATTGCGAATGCCGCCTAGACTCCTCCCTAACCCGACATCGACCCACGCATCAGCGCAGCCCCTTGGGCTGGCGTACAGACTTTGTGTTGTCGATTTCCGAACTCCCTTGCGCATCTCCCCGTGATGCGTTTCAGCCCGGCCTTGCGCCGGGCTTCTTTTTTCGGACAGGCACTTTTCTGCGGGCGAAAAAAAGGCCCGCAGTGTGGACGGGCCGTAAAAGACTCCAGTGAGTCGAGGGTAACGAGTATTCGGTACTAGCTGCCGCGATAAGTGGAATAGCTGTAGGGGGAGATCAGCAGCGGCACGTGGTAGTGATCCTGCTCGGCGGAGATGCCGAAGCGCAGCACGACCACATCGAGGAAAGCGGGTTCGGCGAGCTTCACGCCACGGGCGCGGTAGTAGTCGCCGGCGTGGAAGTGGATCTGGTAGACGCCGCTCTGGTAGTCGGCACCTTGCAGCACGGGCGCATCGCAGCGGCCGTCGTCGTTGGTGGTGGCGGTGGCGACCAGCTCCAGGCCCGCGCCTTCTACGCGATAGAGCTCGATCTTGATGTCACGGCCAGGGCAGCCGTGGGCGGCATCCAGTACATGCGTGGTCAAACGTCCCATTGCTCGCTGGGCGTCTACCGGGCCAATGGGTGGCCAAGGCAGGAACGCCACACCTCCTCTGCTTGTTCATATCGGTGTGTGGGTGGGGTCGAAGCCCCGGTACGGAGCGCAGAATAACATGTGCCCGACGGAATGTAAGACATAAACACAAAAAATTGTACACAATCTCAACATCCTATCCTGCTGAGCCTTTGCGACAACTGGCTCCATCCTGATCTGCGCACATTGTCCAGCCCTCGGGCCTTCTGCCGCGCAGACCTGACCAGATGGGCAGGTCCGTCGACCGAACGCGGAATAACGATTTCGACAAAGATTTGATTTACAAAACGAGCGACAGTTTGTATACAATCACCCCATCCCCGGTCGCGCACCACTCTCCAGGCTGTCGCTGATCGCCCAACAGACAAGAAGGAAGACTGCAGTGAGCGCCGAGTACCCACGCGACCTGATCGGTTACGGCAACAATCCTCCCCACCCGCACTGGCCGGGTGAGTCCCGCATCGCCCTGTCCTTTGTCCTCAACTACGAGGAAGGCGGCGAGCGCAACGTGCTCCACGGCGACAAGGAATCCGAAGCCTTCCTGTCCGAGATGGTGGCCGCCCAGCCGCTGCAGGGCGTGCGCAACATGAGCATGGAATCCCTCTACGAGTACGGCAGCCGCGCAGGTGTCTGGCGCCTGCTGAACCTGTTCAAGCAGCACGACATCCCCCTGACCATCTTCGCCGTCGCCATGGCCGCCCAGCGGCACCCCGACGTGATCCGCGCCATGGTCGAAGCTGGCCACGAGATCTGCAGCCACGGCTACCGCTGGATCGACTACCAGTACATGGACGAGGCCCAGGAGCGCGAGCACATGCTCGAAGCCATCCGCATCCTCACCGAACTGACCGGCGAGCGCCCGGTGGGCTGGTACACCGGCCGTACCGGTCCGAACACCCGTCGCCTGGTGATGGAGGAAGGCGGCTTCCTCTATGACTCCGACACCTACGACGACGACCTGCCCTACTGGGACCCGGCCAGCACCGCCGAGAAGCCGCACCTGGTCATCCCCTATACCCTGGACACCAACGACATGCGTTTCACCCAGGTGCAGGGCTTCAACAAGGGCGACGACTTCTTCGAGTACCTCAAGGACGCCTTCGACGTGCTCTACGCGGAGGGCAGCGCCGGCGCGCCGAAGATGCTGTCCATCGGCATGCACTGCCGCCTGCTGGGTCGTCCGGCTCGCCTCGCCTCCCTGGCGCGCTTCATCGAGTACGTGAAGGGCCATGAGAAAGTCTGGTTCGCCCGCCGCGCCGACATTGCCCGCCACTGGCACGCCACCCACCCGTTCAAAGAGCAAGCCAAATGAGCCGCTTCCAGACCCTGACTCCGTCCACCCTGTCCCGCGAAGCCTTCGTCGAAGCGTTCGCCGACATCTACGAGCATTCGCCCTGGGTTGCCGAGAAGGCCTTCGACCTGGGCCAGGACGACCGCGTCGACGAAATCGACGGCCTGCACCAGCGCATGGCCGACCTGCTGCTCAGTGCCAGCCATGAAGCCCAGCTGGCACTGATCAACGCTCACCCGGACCTGGCCGGCAAGGCAGCCGTCCGTGGCGAGCTGACCGAAGCCAGCACCAGCGAACAGGCCGGTGCCGGTATCCACGAATGCACGGCTGAAGAGTTCGCACGCTTCACCGAGCTGAACGACGCCTACAAGGCCAAGTTCGGGTTTCCTTTCATCATGGCGGTGAAAGGCAGCAACCGGCACCAGATCCTGGCGGCCTTCGAGGAGCGGATCCACAACTCCCCCGAAGCCGAGTTCTCCAGGGCGCTGGCCGAGATCAACAAGATCGCGCTGTTCCGTCTGCAGCAGATGTAAGCCGCAGCCGCACCGCCCCTATTCGAGACCGGGCGGGCCAAGGCCCGCCCATCGGCTCTCCAGCGAATCGGAGAGCCAGGGGGGAGGATGGAAATACCACTCTCCCCACCAGCCCCCTCCCCGCTTGTGGGATGGGAACCAGCAACGAACAAGTAGAACAGCCATGCGAACCCTGAAGATCGAGCCCCTGACCAAAGAAGCCTTCGCCCCCTTCGGAGATGTGATCGAAACCGACGGCAGCGAGTACTTCATGATCAACAACGGCTCCACCCGCCGTTATCACAAGCTGGCCACGGTCGAGACCGCCCAGCCCGACGACAAGGCGATCATCAGCATCTTCAGCGCCGAATCCCTCGAGATGCCATTGCGCATCCGCATGCTGGAACGACATCCGCAGGGCAGCCAGGCTTTCATTCCGCTGCTCGGCAACTCCTTTCTGGTCGTGGTCGCGCCAATTGGCGATGTACCTGTACCGGGCCTGGTCCGTGCCTTCCTATCCAATGGCAGGCAGGGCGTTAATTACCATCGCGGCGTCTGGCACCACCCGGTGCTGACGATCGAAAAGCGGGATGACTTCCTGGTGGTTGATCGCAGTGGTTCTGGCAACAACTGCGACGAGCATTACTTCACTGAGGACGAGCAACTGCTCCTCGACCCCCACCACTAATAAGAGAAGCCCAACGATCGGCGTGCCGGTCGGCGGGAAAGAGGTAACAACTGTGGAAGCACATCTGACCGAATGGCTGAACCTGAGCATTCGCTGGATTCACATGATCACCGGTATCGCCTGGATCGGCGCATCCTTCTATTTCGTCTGGCTGGAGAACAACCTCAATCGCGCCAACCCGCGCGACGGGCTGTCGGGTGACCTCTGGGCCATCCACGGTGGCGGTATCTACCACCTGGAGAAATACAAGCTCGCCCCGCCGAAAATGCCGGACAACCTGCACTGGTTCAAATGGGAAGCCTATTTCACCTGGTTGTCGGGCGTCGCCCTGCTGACCGTGGTGTTCTACCTGAACCCGACCCTGTACCTGATCGCGCCCGGCGTGGACATCGCTCCGGCTGCCGCTGTCGCCATCGGCATCGGCTCGCTGGTCGCAGGCTGGTTCATCTATGACTTCCTCTGCGACTCGCCACTGGGCAAGACCCCCGCACTGCTCGGCCTGGTGCTGTTCGTACTGATCGTCGGTGCTGCCTGGGGCTTCACCCATGTGTTCAGCGGTCGTGGTTCCTACATCCATGTCGGCGCCCTGATCGGCACCATCATGGTCGGCAACGTGTTCCGCATCATCATGCCGGCTCAGCGCGCGCTGGTTAAAGCCATCGAAGAAAACCGCACCCCGGACCCGGTCCTGCCGGCCAAGGGCCTGCTGCGTTCGCGCCACAACAACTACTTCACCCTGCCGGTGCTGTTCATCATGATCAGCAACCACTTCCCGAGCACCTACGGCAGCCAGTACAACTGGCTGATCCTGGCCGGGATTGCGGTACTCGCGGTACTGGTGCGCCACTACTTCAACACCCGTCACGACAGCAACAAGTTCGCCTGGACCCTGCCGGCCGGCGCCCTGGGCATGATCTGCCTGGCGTTCGTCACCGCGCCGAACTACAAGTCCGCCGAACCGAGCGTAGCCGTGGAACCCGCCCACCAGGAGCAAGCCGCTCCCGCCGCCAGCAGCGCCGCCACCCCGGCCGGCGAGAGCCAGCCCCAGGCTGCCGCACCGGCTGAGTCCGCCGCCCCGGCGCAGGCCAGCGCCACCGGCACTGACTTCGGCAAGGTCCACAGCGTGATCCAGGAGCGCTGCGCTGTCTGCCATTCCGCCAAGCCCACCAGCCCGATGTTCACTTCGGCTCCGGGCGGCGTGATGCTCGACACCCCGCAGCAGATCCAGATGCTCGCACCGAAGATCCAGGCCCAGGCAGTCGCCAGCCAGATCATGCCGCTGGGCAACATCACTCAGATGACCCAGGAAGAGCGTGACCTGATCGGCCGCTGGATCGCCCAGGGCGCCAAGACCAACTGAGCATCAGGGGGACCTGCAACATCGGCTCCCCCAACGACCACGGCAGGCGGTGGCCCCAAGCACCGCCTGCTTTGAAGCCTGCCCCCAGGCGGGCTTCTTTTTCTTCCAGCAGTACCCGCAGTCCCCCGCCGGGAGCCCCCACCCGGCCAGCAACATGAATACCCGGCAAGCCGCACCCACGAGGTGCGGCATTGCCAAGCGACTTACAAGAACAAAAGCGCCCGAGGTGTTGCATGACCCCAACGACAGAGCGAGAAATCGCCCTTTCGCCCGCTGACCAGCGCCTGCCCCTGATGCAATTGCTGCTTGTCGGTTTCCAGCATGTCCTGCTGATGTACGGTGGCGCCGTTGCCGTACCCCTGATCGTCGGCCAGGCCGCCGGTCTGTCCCGTGAAGAAATCGCCTTCCTGATCAACGCCGACCTGCTGGTCGCCGGCATCGCCACCATCGTCCAATCCATCGGCATCGGTCCGGTGGGCATCCGCATGCCGGTGATGATGGGCGCGAGCTTCGCCGCCGTGGGCAGCATGGTGGTGATGGCCGGAATGCCCGGCGTCGGTATCCAGGGCATCTTCGGCGCCACCATCGCCGCCGGTTTCTTCGGCCTGCTGATCGCCCCCTTCATGTCGCGCATCGTGCGCTTCTTCCCGCCGTTGGTGACCGGCACGGTAATCACCTCCATCGGTCTCACCCTCTTCCCGGTTGCGGTCAACTGGGCCGGCGGCGGTAACCAGGCCAGCCACTTCGGTGGCCTGGAATACCTGTCCATCGCCGCCCTGGTACTGGGCACCATCCTGCTGGTGAACCGCTTCCTCAAGGGTTTCTGGGTGAACGTCTCGGTACTGATTGGCATGGCCCTGGGTTACGCCCTGGCCGGCGCCTGCGGGATGGTCGACCTCAATGGCCTGGACGAGACCCCCTGGTTCCAGATGGTGGAGCCTCTGCACTTCGGCATGCCGAAGTTCGAGCTGGCCTCGGTGCTGTCGATGTGCCTGGTGGTGGTGATCATCTTCGTCGAGTCCACCGGCATGTTCCTGGCCCTGGGCAAGATCACCGGCCGCGAGGTCTGTCCCAACGCGCTGCGCCGCGGCTTGATGTGCGATGCCGGCGCCTCCTTCCTGGCGGGTTTCTTCAACACCTTCACCCATTCGTCCTTCGCCCAGAACATCGGCCTGGTGCAGATGACCGGTGTACGCAGCCGCTATGTGACGGTCGCCGCAGGTGCCTTCCTGATCGGCCTGAGCCTGCTGCCCAAAGCCGCTTTCCTGGTCGCGTCGATTCCGCCGGCGGTGCTCGGTGGTGCGGGTCTGGCGATGTTCGGCATGGTGGCCGCCACCGGCATCAAGATCCTTCACGAAGCGGATATCAGCGACCGTCGTAATCAGTTGCTGGTAGCCGTCAGCATGGGAATGGGCATGGCGCCGGTGGTGCGCCCCGAGCTCTTCGCCCAGCTGCCCCACTGGATGGAGCCGATCACCCATAGCGGCATCGCCATGGCCACTGTCAGCGCCCTCACCCTGAACCTGCTGTTCAACATCCTGGGCGAGAAGGAACGCAGCCGGCACTGCACCGCCCACTAACCCTATGTGCTCCCATCCAGCCGTGCCCATGAGGCGCGGCTGGAACTCCACAGCCCGTCTACCCGGTGGGCTCTTTTAAGCACTTTCCTGGTACCGGCCCGCATCTGCGCAAGGCCGTTCAGGAGGCGTTCACCCACGATTTCGGCAGTACAACAACAAGAAGGAGTCATTGAATGCTTCGCTATCCCGCCCTGGCGCTTGGCGCCGTCCTGGTCGCCACCACCCCGACCAGCTTCGCTGCTGAAGACGGCAGGTTCTTCGAGTGGACGAGCAACAGCGTCGGCTTCCGTTACGGCCAACAGTTCACCAACCCGAACAATCCGGACAAGTTCTCCAAGCGGATTTACAGCTTCACCCACGCCGACGGTTACCGGTACGGCAGCAACTTCTTCAACCTGGACGTATTCCTCTCCGACAGCCGCGACCCACGCAAGGGCACCGATCACGGCGGTAGCGAGGTCTACGCGGTCTACCGGCACCAGCTTTACGCCTCGCGGGTATTCGACCAGCCCCTGGGCACCGGCCTGATCAAGGACTACGCCTTCACCCTGGGCTTCGACGCCAACCGTAACAACAACCTGGCCTCGGCCAAGAAGCGCGCCGTGGTTTTCGGCCCGACCCTCAAGTTCAACGGGGCCGCCGTGCTCGACCTGAGCCTGATGTACTACCGCGAGAAGAACCACTCGGGCATCCCCAGCGCCAAGCACCCGGACCACACCTTCGACGCGACCTACATGGTCAACCTGACCTGGCTGAAGCCCTTCCAGCTGGGCGATCGCGACGCCAAGTTCCAGGGTTTCGTCAACTACGTGGGGGAAAAGGGCGAGGACTACTTCGACAAGGACACCGCGCCGGAAACCCTGATGCGGACTTCCTTGATGGTCGCCACGCTGCCCGGCGCCAAGCGCAAGCCGAACCTCTGGCTGGGCGTCGGCTACGAGTACTGGCACAACAAGTTCGGCGTCGACGGCGGCCGTGGCAGCCGCACCTCGACGCCGACGGTGAACCTGGAATTCACCTTCTGAACCGAGTCCCGCCGAAAGGCGTTCAATCCCCTTTGCGACCCGGAGGGAGGCCAGTCGCCGTGAGGGCGAATTGATTCGCGAGTGGCCGTGCAGCGGCGCCCGGTCTGGTACACCGGGAAATCCGCAAGCCCGCATCGCGAATGAATTCACTTCCACACCGCAGCGATCGGCTGGTGCCATGGATGGCTCTCCTCCCCTTTCAACCGGGGGAAGGCGTGGTGCGCCTTCCCCCGGTCCTTTTTCCCGATGGATCAGAAGTGCACCTTGACCAGCAGGCTGGCGGTGTTCTGGTCGGTGCCATCGAGGATCTCGTCGCCCAGGAAGCTCTCGCTGTCGATACCGTACTTGTCCTTCCAGTAGTCGTACTCGAAACCGACGTAGAGCTGCTTCTCGCCCCAACCCATGGCCTTGCCCAGGTCGTACTTCACCTGCGGGTTGAAGTGCAGGTTGGCGTGGTAGGTGCCGCGGTCGTTCTCGTCGTTGTCCACGACCCAGTCCATGAAGCCATCGATCAGGATGTCGGAGTTGCCCACCGGAATGGTGTAACTCCACACCGGAGTGATCTGCCAGACGTCGTCGCCCGGACGGCTACCGTCGGTCTGGCGGTTGTAGAAGTTGACCTGGAAGTAGTCGAAGCCGGGAACGGCCAGGTCGAAGCCCGGGCCGATCAGGTAGGACTCGACGTCGCCTTCACCGAACTCGTAGGTCATGGCCAACAGCACGTCGGTCACCGGGCCGAACTGGATCTTCTGGTCGAAGATCTTGCCGAAGGACAGACGCGGCTGGAATTCGCCGTAGTAGGTGTTGTCACCGACCTGCGCGTCCTTGTCGCCGTTGTAGAAGATCTTGTCCAGGAAGAAGAAGTTATCGCCGTACTTCCAGCCATCCGCGTGCTCGAAGGTCACGGTCTGCTGGATCTCCGGATTGACCTTGAAGTCCTGGCCGTAGAGGTAGGTCAGGCTGTTGTTCTGCCAGAACAGCAGGTCACCGGCGATGGCCTGGCCGCCTCCGAGCAATCCGGTCGTGAGGGCGAGGCAGTGCGGCAGATACTTGGCATTCATGGTTTTTCCCTTGTTGTAGTGGTAGTGGGTTTCAGTTTTTCCGCCCCGCACCCGCCCGAGACCCGCCCTTGATCAGGGCAGGCTGCAGGCGGGTTCGGGATCGGAGGGAGTTGCGCGCGCCAGGCGTCAGCCGGTGAGGCCGAGGCTGCAGTGGCGGGCGATACCGGACGGGCTGTCTTCAGCATTGCGCTGTTCGGCTGCATCCAGGGGGTACTGCTGAACCTCGTTCACCGAGGCCAGGAAGACGAGTTCTTCGGCACGTGTATCGCTCAGCGGCTGGCCGGAACTTCCCGACCGACCTGCTGCGGGCAGCGTCGCAGTAGCGATACCGGACATGCGCGTGGATAGGGACTGGTGAACGGCGATGAGGCGGTGCCTCGGCCGTTGACGGCCTTGCCGGCCGTGACGGAGTTCGGAGCGAACCCCGAAGGTGTCGGATGAACTCATGGGTAAAGCCTGCCTATTGTTTTTGTCGGTCGTGGGCTTACAGGGTGGCGATGAACACCCCATGTAGTTACTCATCAGAAAAAGCTGATCTTTGAGTCAGGTTTTTCTGGATTATATACACGCTGCGAACATCACAAACAACAATTTATTTCAGGATTGTGTACAAACCGCCGAATGGGGTCCCAACTGATTCCCGCTGAATGGCTCTGGAACGGGAGCGCAGACGATGCAAGTCAGGGCTTGGCCTTCTCCTTCTGGCGCTTGAGGAAGTCGACCTTCCACTGCTCCATTCCGAGGTATTCGGAGTCCAGGTTGGCCTCGACCTGGTAGCGCGCCTTGAGCGCTTCCACCTCCTGGCGGTGATCCGCAAGGAAGCGGTCGAAGCGTTTGATCAACTCGGGGTGCTTGAGGCTGGAGAGATTGAATGTGCCGCGGGTGTGCGGGAGCTTCGGATCGAACACCAGCGCACCGGGGCGGGCACGGATGTTGTCGAGGTAGTAAGTGGCGACCACCACGTTGTAGTAAGCGCCGTCGGCCTGCTGCTTCATCGCCTGCTTGATCATCTGGCCGAGATCGCCGCTGTGCACCACCTCGGTCTGACCAGCGTCGATGCGCTCCTGGTAGCTCCAGGGCGTCCAGCCGTCCACCACTGCCAGCCTGGCCAGGCTGTCGACGCCCTGCCCCTGCCGCTTGGGCGCTACCAGCACCCCATCTACGTATTCCACCACCGGCAGGCTGTAGGTGATGTCCTTGCCGCCCTTCAGGTCACCCGCCCAGTTGGGATTGTCCGGGTATTTGAAATCGATGCTGCCGTTGAGCAAGTGCTGGGTGAGCTGATTGACCGGCAACGTCTGGTAATGCATATCCAGGCCGGCGTCGCGGGCGAACAGGTCCAGCAGATCGCGGGCGAAGCCCTGGTATTCCCCCTGGTCGCTGACCCAGTAGTGCGGCTGGAAGGCCTGCTTCTCCACACCGATCACATAGGTCTGCGCCAGGGCACCATTGGCGGACAGAAGGCCGGCAGCCAGCCAGCCGAAAACCCGAGGTTTCATGACCTCCTCCTTGTTCTTCTTGGGCGGGAAAGACAGGAGCGGGATCACCCCGCTCCCGGTGGCGAACTACTCGCCAGACACCAATTGGTGCGCCAGCTGGTTGTGGCGCTCCAGTACACGCGGCAGGTCCACGGTGACCAGATGGCCGTCACGCACCACCACCTTGCCGTTGATCACGCTGGTGGAAACGTGGGTCGGGGTGCAGAACACCAGCGCCGCCAGCGGGTCATGCAGGGCACCGGCATAGGCGACGTGATTGAGGTCGAAGGCCACGAAGTCCGCAACCATGCCCGGTGCCAGGGCGCCGATGTCGTCGCGATTGAGAACCTTGGCACCGCCCAGGGTGGCGATTTCCAGGGCCTCGCGGGCGGTCATGGCATCCGGACCGAAGCCCACACGCTGCAGCAGCAGCGCCTGGCGCACCTCGCCGATCATGCTGGCGCCGTCGTTGGAGGCCGAACCGTCCACACCCAGCCCCACTGGCACGCCGGCATCGCGCATGCGGCGAACCGGGGCGATGCCGGATGCCAGGCGCATGTTCGAGCAGGGGCAATGGGCAACGCCGGTGCCGGTACGGGCGAACAGTTCGATGCCGTGTTCGTCCAGCTGCACGCAGTGGGCGTGCCAGACGTCGTGGCCGACCCAGCCCAGGTCTTCGGCGTATTCGGCCGGAGTCATGCCGAACTTCTCGCGGCTGTAGGCGATGTCGTTGACGTTCTCGGCCAGGTGGGTGTGCAGGGAAACCCCGTACTGACGAGCCAGTACCGCGGCTTCGCGCATCAGGTCGCGGCTCACCGAGAACGGCGAGCACGGCGCCACCACCACACGCAGCATCGAACCGTGGGAGGCGTCGTGGTAATCCTCGATCAGGCGCTGGGATTCCTTGAGGATGTCGGCTTCCTTCTCCACCACCGAATCCGGCGGCAGGCCGCCCTGGCTGCGGCCGACGCTCATGCTGCCGCGCGCGGCGTGGAAGCGCATGCCGATTTCGCCGGCAGCGTGGATGCTGTCATCCAGCTTGCAGCCGTTGGGGTAGATGTAGAGGTGGTCGCTGGAGGTGGTGCAGCCGGAAAGGATCAGTTCCGCCATCGCGGTCTGGGTGGAAACGCCGATCATCTCCGGGGTCAGGCGCGCCCAGATCGGGTACAGGTTGGTGAGCCAGTTGAACAGCTCGCCGTCCTGGGCCGCCGGCACGACGCGGGTAAGGCTCTGGTACATGTGGTGGTGGGTGTTGACCAGGCCGGGAATGACGATCTTGCCCTTCATGTCCAGCACTTCGTCGGCACTCTGCGGCAGCTCGCTGCTCGGTCCGACCTGCACGATGCGGTTGTCCTCGATGAACATCCCGCCCTGCCGGATCTCCCGGCGCTGGCCGTCCATGGTGACCAACAGGTCGGCGTTCTTTACCAGTAGCGTCTTGCCCATGCGTGTTCTCCTTCGCCTCGAAAGCGATCTTGTCTTCAATATTCAGAAAGGAATCGGGGTCCTTGGGGACGCCATGGCAAGGCACGTCATCGAAGACAGCAGGCCTCCTACGGCGAGATGACGTAACGCAGCCAGGGCTAATCCAAGGAGCTCGATCAGCCGCCGGTCATGCTCATGAAGCGAACAACCTGGACCTGGGAATCCGCTTCGAAATGGTGCCGCTCGGGCTTGAGCCTGAGCGCATCGATCAACGCCACGCGCAGCCGCTCGCCATCGCCGGGGTGACGACGGATCAGCGCCTTGAGGTCCAGCGCGCCTTCATGGCCGAGGCAGAGCACCAGCTTGCCTTCGGCGGTGACGCGCACCCGGTTGCAGTCGCCGCAGAAGTTGCGGCTATGGGGCGAGATGAAGCCGACCTGGGTCTCGCTGCCGACCACCTGGTAGTAGCGCGACGGCCCGCCGGTGCGGTAGCTGCTGGGCAATAGCTGGAAGCGCTGCTCCACTCGCTCGCGCACCTCTTCCGAGGTACAGAGGGTGACCTTGCGCTCGTGGCTGGAGACGCTGCCGAGGGGCATTTCCTCGATGAAGCTGATATCCAGCCCACGCTCCACCGCGAAGGCGACGAGGTCCTGTACTTCGTCATCATTGCGGCCCTTCTGTACCACAGTGTTCAGCTTGATCCGGCGAAAGCCGGCGGCGCGCGCGGCGTCGATGCCGGCCAGCACCTGGTCGAGACGATCGCGACGGGTGAAGGCGGCGAAACGCTCGCGCTGCAGGGAATCGAGGCTGATGTTCAGGCGGGTGACCCCGGCCTTGCGCAGGTCGGCGGCCATGTGACCGAGCTGGGAACCGTTGCTGGTGATGGCCAGGTCTTCCAGTTCCTGACGGGCGCCCAGGCGCATCAGCAGCGAGCTCAGCCCCTTGCGCACCAACGGCTCGCCGCCGGTGATGCGGATGCGCTTCACGCCGAGGCCGATGAAGGCATCAGCGACTGCGTAGAGTTCTTCGAGGCTGAGGATCTGCGCCCGGGGTGCGAAGACCATGTCTTCGCTCATGCAGTAGGTGCAACGGAAGTCGCAGCGGTCAGTGACCGAGAGGCGCAGGTAGGAAATTCGACGCCCGAAGGGATCGAGCAAGTGGTTGTCTTGCATGGGTGACGTCTGCCGCAACACGCACCGGACAGGACTCCGATGACATGGACGGATGCCGAATGGAAACAGAATCAAAACTTTTTGTATACAGGAAATTCATCCAGTGGCTCGCTTGAGAGCCCTGCAAAGCGGGTGATAACATGCCCGACCTCTCGCCGGCCGGCCTTCCTGGCGCCCGGGCGAGCCAGACAAGGAGCCGATGTGAGTAGCATTCGCGAGCGCAACAGAGACCTCATCCTGCGCGCGGCCAGCGAGGAATTCGCCGAAAAAGGGTTCGCCGCCACCAAGACGAGCGACATCGCGGCCAAGGCCGGCCTGCCCAAGCCCAACGTCTACTACTACTTCAAGTCGAAAGAGAACCTCTACCGCGAGGTCCTCGAGAGCATCGTCGAGCCCCTGTTGCAGGCGTCCGCGCCCTTCAACCAGGCCGGCCACCCCTTTGAGGTGCTCACCGCCTATATCCGCTCGAAGATCCGTATATCCCGTGACCTGCCCCATGCCTCCAAGGTGTTCGCCAGCGAGATCATGCACGGCGCCCCACACCTCTCCCGGGAACAGACCGAGCACCTCAACCTGCAGGCCAAGCACAACATCGAGTGCATCCAGGGCTGGATCGACCAGGGCCTGATGGCCCGGGTCGACCCCCATCACCTGCTGTTCAGCATCTGGGCCGCCACCCAGACCTACGCTGACTTCGACTGGCAGATCTCCACCGTCACCGGCAAGTCCAGCCTCAGCGACGCCGACTATGACGCCGCCGCGGAAACCATCATCCGCCTGGTGATCAAGGGCTGCGAAGTGGAAGAAAAGGTTTCGGCGCAGAGCGCCTGAAATCTCGCACCCTAGCGCTTCCGTCACCGCGCCCTTGGCAGCCCTTCGGGCTGCTTGGCGAATGAATTCATCCCTACAGAAGCGCAACCCCTTCCAGCCACAGTCGCCATATCACGCCCAAAAATTTCGCCCCCGCAGGACCAGTGCCGGCTGGCACAAACCCTGCGGGGGCGAATTCACTCGCTGAGGGCTGCGCAGCAGCCCACATCAACGGTCAGGCCGCGCCGGCGTCCGCCTTCAGGCCGGCAGCTTCCACCGCGCTGACTGCGCACTGCTCGTCGATATCCGAGGTATCGCCGCTGATGCCGATGGCGCCGATCACCGCACCCTGCGCATCGCGAATGAGCACACCGCCCGGCGCCGGTACCAGGTTGCCGTCGGCCAGGTTGTTTACCGCACCGATGAAAGCCGGGCGCTGTTGCGCATCTGCCGCGATCAGGCGCGAGCCCTTGCCCAGTGCCACCGCGCCCCAGGCTTTGCCGATGGCGATCTGCGGACGAAGCATGCTGGCGCCGTCCTGGCGCTGCAGGGCGATCAGGTGTCCGCCGGCATCCAGCACGGCGATGGTCAGCGGCGCCGTGCGCAGCTCCCGACCAACGGCCAGGGCGTGGTTGGAAATGCTCACAGCGGTTTCCAGGGTCAGAGTGGTCATTTTCAAGCGTTCCTCATGAGTGGTTGAACCTTGTGCGGCGTCGTCCGGGCCAGGGCTGGCGTACTCCTGGGTCCACGCGGGCATTTTCCAGCCCGTCCTGCGACGCATCCGAAAGCTGTAGCTCACTATCCCACCGAACACAAAAAAATCAACATATAGATACAATCAGATTATTTTTTGTATACAGTATTGCCGTCAGCGTTCTGACTATCGCTGGAGAGCCCCATGAAACGGGCGTTTTAAAAGAGTCGACACCCTGCGACCTTTAGCCTCACAAATGGCCTTGACCCTTCAGTCAGACGATGAATAGAATCCAGCCACGTAGCTTGTATACAATTTTCACAAGAAAGAGGCACAAAACATGGCCAAAATGAGAGCAATCGAGGCTGCCGTCCTGGTGATGCGCCGCGAAGGCATCGACACCGCGTTCGGCATCCCCGGCGCCGCCATCAACCCGCTGTACGCGGCCCTGAACAAGATCGGCGGCATTGACCATGTACTGGCCCGTCACGTCGAAGGCGCCTCGCACATGGCCGAGGGTTACACCCGCACCAATCCGGGCAACATCGGCGTCTGCATCGGCACCTCCGGCCCCGCCGGCACCGACATGGTCACCGGCCTGTACTCGGCTTCCGCCGACTCCATCCCGATCCTCTGCATCACCGGCCAGGCTCCGCGTGCACGCCTGCACAAGGAAGACTTCCAGGCCGTGGATATCACCAGCATCGTCAAGCCGGTCACCAAGTGGGCCACTACCGTTCTGGAACCGGGCCAGGTGCCCTATGCCTTCCAGAAGGCTTTCTATGAAATGCGCAGCGGCCGTCCGGGCCCCGTGCTGATCGACCTGCCGTTCGACGTGCAAATGGCCGAGATCGAATTCGACATCGACGCCTACCAGCCGCTGCCGGTACAGAAGCCGTCCGCCAGCCGCGTCCAGGCCGAAAAGGCCCTGGCCATGCTGAACGACGCCGACCGTCCGCTGATCGTCTCCGGTGGCGGCGTCATCAACGCCGACGCTTCCGCCAAGCTGGTTGAGTTCGCAGAGCTGACCGGCGTTCCGGTCATCCCGACCCTGATGGGCTGGGGCACCATCCCTGACGACCACCCGCTGATGGCTGGCATGTGCGGTCTGCAGACCTCGCACCGTTACGGCAACGCCACCATGCTGGAATCCGACCTGGTATTCGGCATCGGCAACCGCTGGGCCAACCGCCACACCGGTTCCGTCGACGTCTACACCCAGGGCCGCCGCTTCATTCACGTGGACATCGAGCCCACGCAGATCGGCCGCGTGTTCACCCCGGACCTGGGTATCGTTTCCGACGCCGGTTCCGCCCTGGACGCCTTCCTGGAAGTCGCCCGCGAGTGGAAAGCCGCCGGCAAGCTGAAGGACCGCAGCGCCTGGGTCGAATCCTGCCGTGAGCGCAAGCGCACCCTCCAGCGCAAGACGCACTTCGACAACGTGCCGGTCAAGCCGCAGCGCGTGTACGAAGAGATGAACGAGTTCTTCGGCAAGGACACCTGCTACGTCAGCACCATCGGTCTGTCGCAGATCGCCGGCGCCCAGTTCCTGCACGTCTACAAGCCGCGCCACTGGATCAACTGTGGCCAGGCGGGCCCGCTGGGCTGGACCGTTCCGGCAGCGCTCGGCGTGGTCAAGGCCGATCCGACCCGTCCGGTCGTGGCGCTGTCCGGCGACTATGACTTCCAGTTCATGATCGAAGAGCTGGCCGTGGGCGCGCAGTTCAACCTGCCCTACATCCACGTGCTGGTGAACAACTCCTACCTGGGCCTGATCCGCCAGGCACAGCGCGGCTTCGAGATCGACTACTGCGTGCAGCTGTCGTTCGAGAACATCAACGCACCGGAACTCAACGGCTACGGCGTGGACCACGTCGCGGTGGTCGAGGGCCTGGGTTGCAAGGCGATTCGCGTATTCGACGCGAACGACCTGCAAGCCGCCTTCGCCAAGGCCAAGCAGCTCATGGAAGAGTTCCGCGTACCCGTCGTGGTCGAGATCATCCTGGAGCGTGTCACCAACATCTCCATGGGTACCGAGATCAACGCCATCAACGAGTTCGAGGAACTGGCACAGAACGGCGCCGACGCTCCGACCGCCATTTCGCTGCTGGATTGATTGCCGTCTTCCCCTCTCCTATTCGTGGTGGGAGAGGGGCTTTCACCTCCCCTCTCCCGTTAACGGGAGAGGGGAACCAGAAGGAGACTTTCATGCCCCGTTTTGCCGCCAACCTGTCCATGCTGTTCACCGAAGTGGACTTTCTGGACCGTTTCGCCGCTGCTGCCGAAGCTGGTTTCAGCGGTGTCGAGTACCTCTTCCCCTACGACTTCCCGGTAGAGGAAATCCGTGCCCGCCTGGACGCCAACAAGCTGGAGCAAGTGCTGTTCAACCTGCCGGCCGGTGACTGGGGCAAGGGCGAGCGTGGCATCGCGTGCCACCCGGACCGCGTGGAAGAGTTCCGCGCCGGTGTGGACAAGGCCATCGCCTACGCCAAGGTACTGGGCAATACCCAGATCAACTGCCTCGCCGGCATCCGCCCGCAAGGCCATGACTGCGCGACCATCGAGAGCACCTTCGTCGAGAACCTCAAGTTCGCCGCCGAGAAGCTCCAGGCCGCCGGCATCAAGCTGGTGATGGAAGCCATCAACACTCGCGACATCCCCGGCTTCTACCTGAACAACACCAAGCAGGCCCTGGCCATCCGCGAAAAAGTGGGCAGCGCCAACCTGTTCCTGCAGTACGACATCTATCACATGCAAATCATGGAAGGAGACCTGGCGCGCACCGTCGAGTCCAACCTCGCCGCGATCAACCATGTGCAGCTTGCCGACAACCCGGGCCGCAACGAGCCGGGCACTGGCGAGATCAACTACCGCTTCCTCTTCCAGCACCTGGACCGCATCGGCTACCAGGGCTGGATCGGCTGTGAATACAAGCCGGCCACCACCACCGCTGCCGGCCTGGGCTGGCTGAAAACCCATAACGCCATCTAAGAACGAGGTATTCAACATGGCCAAGATCGGATTTATCGGCACCGGCATCATGGGCAAGCCCATGGCTCAGAACCTGCAGAAAGCCGGCCACACCCTGTTCTTCTCCGAGCACTTCGACAAGGCTCCGGCCGACCTGCTGGGCGACAACGGCATCGCCCTGGCCAACCCGAAGGAAGTAGCCCAGGAAGCCGAGTTCATCATCGTCATGGTTCCGGACACTCCCCAGGTCGACGACGTCCTGTTCCGCAAGGACGGCGTGGCTGAAGGCGTTGGCGCCGGCAAAGTCGTGATCGACATGAGCTCCATCTCCCCCACCGCCACCAAGACCTTCGCCGAGAAGATCAAGGCAACCGGCGCTGCCTATCTCGACGCCCCGGTATCCGGTGGTGAAGTCGGCGCCAAGGCCGCGACCCTGAGCATCATGGTCGGTGGCTGCCCGAACGCCTTCGAACGCGCCCTGCCGCTGTTCCAGGCCATGGGCAAGAACATCACCCGCGTAGGTGCCAACGGCGACGGCCAGACCGCCAAGGTGGCCAACCAGATCATCGTGGCCCTGAACATCCAGGCCGTTGCCGAAGCCCTGCTGTTCGCCGCGAAGAACGGCGCCGATCCGGCCAAGGTACGTGAAGCCCTGATGGGCGGTTTCGCCGGCTCCAAGATCCTCGAAGTCCACGGCGAGCGTATGATCAAGGGCACCTTCGATCCGGGCTTCCGCATCAGCCTGCACCAGAAGGACCTGAACCTGGCACTGTCCGGCGCCCGCGAACTGGGCCTGAACCTGCCGAACACCGCCAATGCCCAGCAAGTGTTCAGCACCTGCGCGGCCCTCGGCGGCAGCAACTGGGACCACTCCGGCCTGATCAAGGGCCTGGAGCACATGTCCAACTTCTCGATTCGCGAGGAGTGATGTTTCGTAGGACGGGTTGAGCGCCAGCGCTGCCCATCGAGCCGGCAGCTCCCGCGATGGCCAGCGCCCGCTTTCCCCGTCCTACGATCCCTTTCGACCCTCCTGGTCCGCGGTGACACGGCGCCAACGACCAGGAAGGTCGATTCCAGTCCCGAGCCGCTGCGTGCGGCGGCTCGGGACTGAAATCGGCCTTGAACGCCCGGCGACTCCACTCGCCGGCATGCCGCCCCACAAGAAGCATTCGGCCACCTGGAGCCTGCCATGTCCCTCGACCCCAAAGCCTTCCTGCGCGACCTGTTCGCCACCGCCATCGCCGCCGCCCACCCTCGCCAGGTACTGGCCGACCACTTGCCGGCCGACCGCTCCGGCCGCGTCATCGTCATCGGCGCCGGCAAGGCTGCCGCCGCCATGGCCGAAGTGATCGAACGCGAATGGCAGGGCGAGATCTCCGGCCTGGTGGTGACCCGCTACGGCCATGGCGCCGACTGCAAGAAGATCGAAGTGGTCGAGGCCGCACATCCCGTGCCGGACGCTGCCGGCCTGGAAACCGCCCGGCGCGTGCTCGAACTGGTGAGCGGCCTGAACGAATCCGACCGGGTGATCTTCCTGCTCTCCGGCGGCGGCTCTTCCCTGCTCGCCCTGCCCGCCGAAGGCCTGACCCTCAAGGACAAGCAGGCGATCAACAAGGCACTGCTGAAGTCCGGCGCGTCCATCTCCGAGATGAACTGCGTGCGCAAGCACCTCTCGGCAATCAAGGGCGGCCGCCTGGCCAAGGCCTGCTGGCCAGCAACCGTCTATACCTACGCCATCTCCGACGTTCCCGGCGACGAGGCCACCGTGATCGCCTCCGGCCCGACCGTGGCCGACCCGACCACCTCCGCCGAAGCGCTGGCCATCCTCGCCCGCTACGAGATCGAGGTGCCTGCACATGTACATGCCTGGTTGCAGGACCCGCGCTCGGAAACCGTCAAGCCGGGCGATCCCTGCCTTTCCCGCAGCCATTTCCAGCTCATCGCCACGCCGCAGCAGGCCCTTGATGCCGCCGCCGAGAAAGTCCGCGCCGCCGGCCTGACCCCGTTGATCCTCGGCGACCTCGAAGGCGAGTCCCGCGAGGTGGCCAAGGTCCACGCCGGCATCGCCCGCCAGGTGGTGCTGCATGGCCAGCCGATCAAGCCGCCGTGCGTGATCCTCTCCGGTGGCGAGACCACCGTGACCGTGCGCGGCGAAGGCCGGGGCGGACGTAATGCGGAGTTTCTGCTGAGCCTGACCAATACCCTGAAGGGCCTGCCGGGCGTTTACGCACTGGCCGGCGACACCGACGGCATCGACGGCTCGGAAGACAACGCCGGCGCCATCATGACCCCCTGCAGCTTCAGCCGTGCCATCAAGCAGGGGCTTTCTTCCAGCGATGAGCTGGACAACAACAACGGATACGGGTATTTCGCCGCCCTCGGCGACCTCATCGTCACCGAACCGACCCGTACCAACGTGAACGACTTCCGCGCCATCCTGATTCTCGAGAGCCCTGAAAAATGACGCCTGACAAGAAAGTAAAAATCCTCGCCACCCTCGGCCCGGCGATCAAAGGCATCGACGACATCCGCCAACTGGTGGAAGCCGGCGTCAACCTGTTCCGCCTGAACTTCAGCCATGGCGAACACGCCGATCACGCCCAGCGCTACCAGTGGGTACGCGAAGTGGAACGCCAGCTCAACTACCCCATCGGCATCCTCATGGACCTGCAGGGACCGAAGCTGCGCGTGGGCCGCTTTGCCGATGGCAAGGTGAACCTGGAGCGCGGCCAGGCGTTCCGCCTGGACCTGGACAACAGCCCGGGCGACGCCCGTCGGGTCAACCTGCCCCACCCCGAGATCATCGATGCCCTGGAACCGGGCATGAACCTGCTGCTGGACGATGGCCGCCTGCGCCTGCAAGTGACCGCCAAGCATGCCGACGCTGTGGAAACCAGCGTGGTCGCCGGCGGCGAGTTGTCCGACCGCAAGGGTGTCAACGTGCCGGAAGCGGTTCTGCAGCTTTCTCCGCTGACCGCCAAGGATCGCCGCGACCTGGACTTCGGCCTCGAGCTGGGCGTCGACTGGGTGGCCCTGTCCTTCGTGCAGCGCCCGGAAGACATCATCGAAGCCCGCGAGCTGATCAAGGGTCGCGCCTTCCTCATGGCCAAGATCGAGAAGCCCTCGGCCGTAGTACACCTGGAAGAAATCGCCCGTCTCTGCGACGCGATCATGGTCGCCCGTGGTGACCTGGGCGTCGAAGTACCGGCCGAGAACGTGCCGCGTATCCAGAAGGACATCATCCGCACCTGCCGCCAGCTCGGTCGTCCGGTGGTGGTGGCCACCCAGATGCTGGAATCCATGCGTTTCTCTCCGGCACCGACCCGTGCCGAGGTCACCGACGTGGCCAACGCCGTGGCCGAAGGCACCGACGCGGTGATGCTCTCCGCCGAAACCGCTTCCGGCGATTATCCGCTGGAAACCGTGCAGATGATGAGCAAGATCATCCGCCAGGTGGAAAACGGCCCGGACTTCCAGAGCCAGCTCGACGTGAGCCGCCCGCAAGCCGAAGCCACCGCCTCGGACGCCATCAGCTGCGCGATCCGCCGCATCAGCAGCATCCTGCCGGTAGCCGCGCTGGTGAACTACACCGAGTCGGGCAGCTCCAGCCTGCGCGCCTCCCGTGAGCGCCCGAAGGCACCGATCCTCAGCCTGACACCGAATCTCAACACCGCGCGTCGCCTGACTGTGGCCTGGGGTATCTATTCAGTCGTCAACGAACGCCTGCACAAGGTCGAGGAAGTCACCAGCACTGCGCTGGAGATTGCCCAGGCCCAGGGTATGGCCAAGCGCGGCGATACCGTGGTGATCACCGCCGGCGTGCCGTTCGGCCAGCCGGGCAGCACCAACAGCCTGCGGATCGAAACCCTGCATTGATGTGAACAGCCGGAGCGACGGGGTCCAAAGAGAACCCGCGCTCCCCGCACCGGCCCCGATGCCGGGCGAAAACAGAAATCCCATCTGGCCATTGCCAGTTATGCGGGCGCCCTCTCACCGGGGCGCCTCCTTTTTTCAAGCTGCCATGTACCGACTGCCACTACGACCCGAAGTCCGTAGCTGGGCATCCGCCCAGTTGAACGGCTTCAGCCAGATATTCCTCCAGCGCCACCCCGGATGCGGTGCGCTGATCCTGCTTGCCATCGCGGTGGGCGCCCCGAACCTGCTGGGCGGCGCCCTGCTTGGCGGTGCCACTGCCTGGCTCACCGCGGTGCGCCGCCGCTACGCCCCCGAAGACATCGAAGCCGGGCTCTACGGCTACAACGGCGTGCTGCTCGGCCTGCTGCTGAGCGTCCGCTTCGAGCCTTCGCTCTACCTGGCGCTGCTGATCTTCTGCGCCGCCGGCCTTTCCAGCCTGGTGCTCAATTCCCTGCTCAAGGCTGTCCGCCAGCGCAACTGGCTGCCGGCCTACACCTCGCCCTTCGTCGGTATCGGATGGCTGTTGCTGGTCCTGGGCGGGCCACTGGAACTGACGCCCTCCCCCACTGCCGCCGCTACGCTGCAACCCGGCTGGGTCGACACGCCGCTGGCGCTGGTGCGCGGCATCGGCCAGGTAATTTTCCTCGACCAGCCCATCGCCGGCGGCCTGGTACTGGCCGCGCTGTTCCTGGCCGGCTGGAGGGTCGCGCTCTGGGCGCTGCTGGGTTCGGCAACCGCGCTGTTCCTGGCGCTGCTCCAGGGCATGCCGTTGCAAGCGGTACTGGGCGGACTGTTCAGCCTCAACGGTGCGCTGATCGCCCTCGCCCTGGGCAAGGACCTGCGCCGTCCCTGGTGTGCCCTGGCAGGCATCCTCCTGGCCGTAGCCCTACAGCCCGGCTTCGACGCCATCGGCCTGCCCGCCATGACCGCGCCCTTCATTCTTGCCTGCTGGCTGGTACTGGCGGCCAAGCGGATGATGGGACTGTCGCAGCCAGTGCCGTCACGACAGCTCTGAAGGACGATTTGCCTCGTTCTTTCCTGGAAACGGATACCCTCATACCGAACTGCCGCTCCGATATGAGCCCCACAAAAAAGCCCGGATCAGATCCGGGCTTTTTCATTCGGGTTGAACCGTTTCAGGCAATCTTCGCCAGCAGATCGCGCGCTTCCTGCTTCTGCTCATCGTCACCGTCACTGATGACTTCGTTGAGGATGCTGCAGGCCGCCTCGATATTGCCTTGCTCGATGTAGGCCAAGGCCAGGTTGAGCTTGGTGATGTTCTCCTGGCGGGCGTCCAGCTTGTCCAGCTCTTCCAGGCTGACCATCGGATCCACGAAGTCCGCGGTAAGCTCGTCCAGGCCCTCGGCCAGGGGCAGCTCCGGCAGGTCGCCGAACGGGCTCAGGGTATCGGCATCCAGGGTCAGTTCGAAGACTTCCGGCAGCTCCTGCAGGTTGGTGGGGAAGCCCAGGTCGTCCTCCACCGTAGGGAAGGCCTGGACCACGGCGGCCTTGCGCTTGGGCTCGGCGGTCCTGAAGGGACTGACCTGTTCCCAGTCGGCATCCAGCGGATAGCCGTCGAAGTCGGATTGCAGATCGCCGATGGGTTCGTTGCTGGCCTCGACCATTGCCGGGGTTGTTTCGTCCAGAACGAACACGGGCTCGCTCGGCGCAGCCGTCGAGCCGATATCCGCAAAGCGGGCGACAATGGCGGCAAGGCGTCCTTCGTCAGCCTGGAGTTCGCGCAATGCGGCTTCTTCAAGGGTGAAGGCAACCGGATCGCGCAGCTCACCCAGCACTTCCAGCAGGCGGAAACGCAGGTCGAGGCGCTGGGGTTCCTGTGCAACGGCCGGCTGCAGCACGGCCAGGGCCTCACGCCAGCGGCCATAGGCGATGTAGATGTTGGCACCTTCCAGCGCATCGGATGCGAGCTTGACGGAGGGAGCCGCAACGACCTGCAGCGGGACTACAGCGGCGACAGGTGCCGGCTTCGGCATGATCGGGGCAGCGGGCTGTACTTCTTCGTGGCGGTGCTGGAAGGCCACTTTGACCTTGCCGGTGGTCTGGGCTTCTTCCAGTTCCTGTTCCTGGGCATCGCGACGGGAACGGCGCAGCAGCACCCAATCCAGCAGGAACAACAGCACCAGGCCGGAAACCATGATCGCCCACCAGAACGGGCTGATGCCGGAGTTGCTTTCGGGTACACGCGCCGGTGCCGGCTGTTCGGCAGCCTGGACGGCAGGGATCACCACGGGAACAGCGGTAACCGGCTGAGCCTTCGCTGGTTCGACAATCGGCGCAGTGGTCATCTGCTGAATCTGGTTGCGTAGCGCGGTCACTTCCTGGTCACTGCCGCTCAGCCGCTGCTGCATGGCGTCCAGCTTGGCCTGAAGCTCGGCGATATGCTGGCGCAGTTCAGCTCGCTCGGCCTCGCCCTGGGCGATGCTGGAGTCCACGCGTTGCTGGGCCTGGGTCAGCTCATCCAGGGTCGGACCGGCGGGCGTTGCGGCAACCGGAGCCGGTGCCGGCGCTGGGCCTTGTGCGACCACAGGTGCTGCAGGAGCAGTGGCCTGTACGGCGGCATCGGGCAACAACAGGGATTGCCCAACATGGAGACGGTTGATGTCACCACCCGGGAATGCCTGGGGATTGAGGGCGTAGATACCATCCAGCATCTGCTGCTGGGTCATGCCACTCCCGTCGCTCAAACGCTTGGCGATAAGCCAGAGGCTGTCACCTCGCGCAACCTGGTAGTGATTGCCCTGGGTCGCGGCAGGCGCCGGCTTGGGTTGTACCGGCACGATGCCCGGGGTTGCGGCAGAGGTCTCGTGAACCGGGCTGACCGGTGCGGTGCTCGCGGTGAATGCCGAACCGGGCGGATCCAGCAGCAGGGTGTATTCGCGCAGCAGCTTGCCGTTGGGGCGGGCGACTTCGACGATGAAATTCAGGTAAGGCTCGCGGACCGGTTTGCTGGATGCGACGCGGATGCGGCTGCCGGAGCCACGGATAACCGGGCTGAAGCGCAGGTCGTTGAGAAAGAGGAAGCGGTCGACGCCGGCACGCTCGAAATCATCGGCGGAGGCCAGGCGGATCTTGATCTCGCTATCGTTGAGGTCACCGACCTCCAGCAGCTCGATCTCGGCATCCAGTGGCTGGTTGAGGGCGGAGTGCAGGGTAATTTCGCCTAGCCCCAACGCTGGTACCAGGCCCGAGTACAGTGCCGAGCCGGAAGCAAGCGTCAAAAGGAGCTTGTGAACCCTTGCCATATGTCCTCCCCGATCATCCGTAATCACGCATCCGGCTCCTGATGTCCCGCCCGGGCACCCTCGAAGCGACGTGAATTACGTTGACCTCAAAACAACAATGATAGTGGGGTGGAGCTCCTTATCCATTCCACTTGAGACCTAGAGTTCCGGGCTCTCCGCTCCCTCGCCCGAAATAATGGCAGCTGGCCACAAACCTGGGGTGTAGCTTACTCCACTATAGGAAAGATTTCGCTAGGGACTTGACAAAAATTTTATCGTGCGTTTTGCATGCTCAACGCCTTGCAGGACGCACGCCCCAGGCCGGCACGACGGCCATCAGGAAGAGTAGCGCAACCAGCCAGAAGCTCTGCTCGAACGCCAGTATTTCGGCTGCGGCATCGCCGCCCCCCGCGGCGTGGCGCCACTCGAGGAAGAAGGTCAGCAGATTGACTCCGAAGGCGCCCCCCAGCTGACGAACGAATGTGATGGCACCTGCCCCCAGCGCCAACTCTTCCGAGCTGAGGACGTCCAGCGCCCCTGTGCTCATCGCTGGCAGGAGCAACCCGAGCCCCAGCCGGCCGACACAGGCCCAGCCACATAGCGCCAGGAACGATGCCCCCTGCCCCGCCATCCCAAGGGCCGCCGACGACAGTGCGAACACCAGTAGGCCGAACACCAGCATGGAAGCCGCCGACAGGCGGTCGCTGGCCCAGCCACCGATAAAGGACGCCACCCCCAGCACCACGCCAGTCGGCAGCAGCAGCAGACCGGCCCGCCCGGCGCTATAGCCCTCGACCGTCTGCAGGTAGAGCGGGATCAGGTAGGTGGAGCCATACAGCCCAAGCCCGAGCACCAACGCAACCCAGCTCGCCTTGCGAAACGCGGCATGACGCCAGAGTTGCAGCGGCAGCAGGGGACGTTCACAGGCTCGGCTGCGGCGCAGGAACGCCCCGGCGCATCCGACGCCGAGCAATCCCGGTAGCCACGCGCTGGTCGCCAGCCAACCGAAACGCTGGGCTTCGGCCAGGGAGCCGAGCAGGGCGAACAGCGCGATGTTCAGGAGGATGAATGCCGGCAGGTCGACGCCTGGCGTGTTGCGATCGCGCACGCTGGGCATCAGCCATTGGGCACCGATAAGCGCCAGAAGACAGAGTGGCAGCGGCAACCAGAACACCGCGCCCCAGCCGAAATGGTCGATCAGGTAACCGCCGATGGTCGGTCCGAGGGTCGGCGCCACCATGATGCCCAGCCCGTAGATGCCCAGGGCCAGGCCACGCCCCCCCTCGGAATAGACGCGGAAGATCAGCACCATCGCCAGAGGCTGGATGATGCCGGCGCAGGCCCCCATGACGATGCGCAGGGCAATCAGTTGCCAGGCCGATGTGGCCACCAGGGCCAGGAGCGATGCCAGGCAGAACAGGCCGAGCCCGAACTGCACCGTGCGCCGCGCACCCAGCCGTGCCTGGCACCAGGCGGCCAGCAGCAGGCCGGCCGTCATGGCGGCGAGGAATCCCGTGGAAAGCCATTGCGCCAGCGGCCGGCCGATGCCGAAGTCGGCCATGATCGCCGGCAATGCGACGTTGATACTGGTGGAGGCGAGGATCATCGCCATGCTGCCGAGCATCAGCAGGCCCAGCAGCCATTGCGGATAGCGGGCGCCGAAGCGCTCGTGAAGCGCCTCGAGGTCCTGCCCCATCAGAGGCGGTCCAGGTTCGTCAGAATCCGCGCATGAACCTGCTGGCAACGGCGCAGCTCTTCATCGTCGATACCGGCGAAGAGCTCCTGGCGCAGTTGACTGGAGATGGCTTCGATCTTTTCGATCAGGGGACGGGCCGGAGGGCACAGGGCGATCTTCTTCGCCCGGCGATCCTCGGCAACGGCCATGCGCTGGATCAGTCCCTGTGCCTCGAGGCTGTCGAGCAGACGGGCCAGGGTCGGACCTTCGACGCCGACACTCTTGGCCAGCTCACGCTGGGTGGGCAAGTCCTCGAAACGGGACAGGTGCAGCAATACCAGCCAGCGGGCCTGGGACAGCCCCATGCCCGCCAGGCGGCGGTCGAGCTCGGCGCGCCACGCACGGGACATCTGGGCAAGCTGCATGGCGAAACGGTGTTGATCGGGGTAGGACATCGAAATTGACTCGGACTTCTTATACTAATAATTAGCCAGCTAATCATAGCCGCAAGCCGCGAGCAAGCCCCCTGCCCTACCACTTGACGTACTGGTCCTCGACAAAGCCCCACATGCTGCCGATCCGCACCGGCGTACGCCCTGCCGGCCGCAGGGTGCCACTGAAGCGGCCGAACACCTGCTTGAAATTACTCGCAATGAAACCGAGGTTCAGGCGTTCTTCATGCAAACCCTCGCCGATGAACGTGAGCTCCACCTGGCCGTCATGGGAAGCGACGCTCCAGGTCTTCAGCGGCTGGTCGCGGTCGAAGGTGAAACGCACCGTATCGACCTTGATCAGCTCCCCATCCAGCCAGAAGCAGTTTTCGGTGAAGCTGGTCTCGTTCACCCCGCAGGACAGGTTCAAGCCGACCCGCAGCCCGTCAGCCAGCCCGGACAGGCAGGCCCAGTTCCAGTTGGTTTCCGGGCGCATGTAGCCCGCGGACCAGTCGTGATGGGCAAACGCACCGATCTCCGCGAGATCGAAGTTCCCCAACGCGCTGCGCACCTGTCCGCGACAGGTGACCCCCGCCACCTTCTGCGCATACACCCAGCCATTCACCGCCGTCGGCGTACAGATGCACATGGGCTGGAATGCCGGCTCCCGCTCGCTGAACGACGCATCGATGCGAGTACCGTCATCCAGTTCCACCAGCAGGCGCTTTTCACCGGTATCGGAGCGGTTTTCCAGGCGCAGCAGGTTGCGGCCCTGGCGCAACTCGCAGATGCCCGCGTCAGGCGATTGCGAGAACGAAGTACCCAGGCCCAGCGGCAACTTGAACTGGCGCTCGATCATGCGCCCGCTGGCCGGGTGGAAGAGATAGACGAAGCCAACCCCCACCAGGCTCAGGTTGGCCAGGGCGCAGCCGCCGATCAACTCGCTGCCCAACAGGCCGAAATACTGGAATTGGTGGAAGCGCCGCCACTTGGCCACCCCCCCCAGACGGCGCCCCATAGGTGAGCGGAAGTCGAAATCGCGGTAGTTGATGAGACCCGGCGCGGCGGGAAATATGCCGTAGTTCGGCTGGCCGTCAGCCTGGATCAGCTTGTCCATGCGGATCGCTCGATGCGGGAGGAGCGGCGATGCTAACACCGGCCAGTGCCCCGGACAGTCACGGCTCGCGCCATCCGGAGCGACGAATTGAGTTCTGCACGAAAAGTCACCGAGCGCAGGCAGTTTTCGTCAGAACTCAGGCCACCACCCGATTGCGGCCGAAGGCCTTGCCTTCGTAGAGGGCACGATCCGCATGTTCATACAGCTCATAGAGCTTGCCCAAGGGCATGCCCGGCTGCGGATGGACGCACGCGACGCCGATGGACATGGTCAGCACCGGCGCGGTGGGCGAGGCCTCATGGCGAATGGACTGCTCTTCCAGCGATGCCCGCAGCTTCTCGGCGCAGCGACGCGCTTCCTGTTCCCCGATGTCATAAAGCAGTACGGCGAACTCTTCTCCCCCCAGGCGAACCGCCATATCCAGGGGCCGGCGCGCGGTGCCTTCAAGCACGCGGGCCACCTGCTGCAACACCAGGTCGCCGGCCTGGTGGCCATAGCGGTCGTTATAGGCCTTGAAGTGGTCCACGTCGCAGAGCAACAGGGCCAGGCCGTGCCGTTCGCGCTGGGCCTGGCGCCACAGGCGCTCCAGTTGGCGATTGAAACTGCGGCGGTTGTACAGGCCGGTCAGGCTGTCGTGATCCGCCAGCACCCGCATCAGGCGGCTGATGAGGAAATGCTCGCGGGACTTGAACTCCAGCAGGTAGCAACCGACCGCACCGGCGATGTTGCCGAACAGCAGGAACAGCAAGTTGTTGACCAGCCTCGGCCAGGGCAGTCCGGCCCAGAGCTCCAGCCCCACATAGGCCAGCAGGATCACCAGGGAAACCCCCAGCGCCTCCACCAGCCGTAGCCCCACCAGGAAATAGGCGGCCATGCAGACCAGCAACAGGCCCTCGTAGGGAAAGGACGGATCGCTGCGATGGGCGATGGCCACCACCGCCCCGGCCCCCACGCCCAAGGAGCCGATGCAGACCAGGCTCAGGGGGGCCAGCAGGTGTCGATGGCGGCGCTGGATCATCAGCACGCCGCAGCCCAGCAGCAGGCCCAGCACGCCGAGACGCACAGCCAGCATCCACCAACGCGTCTCACTGCTGACCAGGTAGAAATCGAGCACCGCGAACGCCAGCCAGATCAACAGGCCGGCACCGAGGGCGATGCGCTTGAGGTCGAAGTTCTCTTCGAGGAAATAATCGCGATACTCGCGCTCCAGCGAGCGCGTGAAGCGGAGATGCCGAAACCCCAGTGCCAGTTGGTCGGCATAGGGATTGGGGCGAACGTCGTTGAGCCAGGCAGTATTGTTGTAGGACACGTCCACCCCTTCTGTCGGAGGCCTCTGACGCACATTAGCCGGTCGTGCGCTGCGTCACAAGTTCGTCGTTTTGCCCCGTCATTTTATCGACGCCAGGGTTGCCGGCGTCGAATCAGGCCTCGAACTCCGCCTGCAGGGCCGCGCGTACGCAATGCAGCACGCCGTCGGGCACGCGGCCGGCGAACAATTCAGCCACCTCGGCTACGGGCGGCAGTTCGCCTTCGCCATCGAGGAAGGCGTCCTGGATCTCGCCCAAGAGCTCTTCCGGCAGGTCCAGCGCCTGTTCCAGGCTCAGTTGCTGATTACCGATGGTCTCGGCCAGCAGGCTGTAGACGTTCTTCTCGCTGCAATTGAGCTGACGAGCGATCTGCGCCGGAGTCATGCCCGCACGGGCCAGGCTCACCAGTTCGTGGCGCAGGTCGGTGACGGCACGCGGTGCCTCACCGGAGCCACTGCCGTTGAGCACTTCGAGGAAGGCTTCGCCGTAACGCTCCAGCTTGCGCGCCCCCACGCCACTGACCTGGGCCATTTCGGAAAGGCTGCGCGGCTTGCTGCGGAGCATTTCCAGCAGGGTCGCGTCCGGGAAAATGACGTAAGGCGGCACGCTGTGCTCTTCCGCCAGCTTGCGCCGCAACGCACGCAAGGCTTCCCACTGCTCACGCTCCTCACCACGTACCAGTTGGCTGGCGGCGCTGGCGGTAGGCTTGGGCGCCTTGGTCGACAGGTCCCGACGCAGTTCCAGTTGCACCTCGCCACGCAGCAGCGGGCGACAGGCCTCGGTCAGGCGCAAGCCACCGAAGCCTTCCAGGTCGACGTCCGCCAGGCCGCGGGCAACCAACTGGCGGTACAGGGTGCGCCAATCGCCTTCGGAAAGGTTCTTGCCCATGCCGAACACCGAGAGGTGCTGGTGGCCGGAGGACCGCACCTTCTCGTTGTCTCGTCCGAGCAACAGATCCACCAGATGGCCGACACCGTAGCGCTGGCCGCTGCGGTGGATGGCCGAGAGCGCGAGGCGCGCGGGCTCGGTGGCGTCCCAGGTCTGCACGCCGTCGGTGCAAATATCGCAGTGGCCACAGGGCTGCGGCAGTTCTTCGTCGAAATAGGCCAGCAGCGCTTGCCGGCGGCAGCGGGTTTCCTCGCAGAGCGACAGCATCGCGTCCAGCTTGTGCTGTTCGATGCGCTTGTGGCGCTCGTCACCCTCCGAGTTGCTCAGCATTTGCTTGAGCAACAGCACGTCCTGCAGCCCATAGGCCATCCAGGCATCCGCAGGCAGGCTGTCGCGGCCCGCACGGCCGGTCTCCTGGTAATAGGCTTCGAGGGACTTGGGCAGGTCCAGGTGGGCCACGAAGCGCACGTTGGGCTTGTCGATGCCCATGCCGAAGGCAATGGTGGCGACCATGATCAGCCCTTCCTCGTTGAGGAAGCGCTTCTGGTGGAAGGCCCGCAGGTCGTTGGACAGGCCGGCATGGTACGGCAGCGCCGGGAACCCCTGCTCGGACAGGAAGGCCGCCACCTCCTCCACCTTCTTGCGCGACATGCAGTAGACGATGCCGGCATCGCCGCGTCGCTCAGCGAGGAAGCCCAGCAGCTGCTTGCGCGGCTGATCTTTCGCGACGATGCGATAGAAGATGTTCGGACGGTCGAAGCTGGAAAGGAAGCGTTCGGCGTTCTGCAGGTGCAGGCGCTGCACCATCTCTTCGCGGGTGCGCATGTCGGCGGTGGCGGTCAGCGCCATGCGCGGCACGTTGGGGAAGAGTTCGGCCAACTGGCCCAGTTGCAGGTACTCGGGGCGGAAGTCGTGACCCCACTGGGACACGCAGTGGGCTTCATCGATGGCGAACAGGCCGATCTGCAGCCGCTGGAGGAAGGCCAGCATGCGCGGTTGCACCAGGCGTTCCGGAGCGAGATAGAGCAGCTTGATCTCGCCCTGGCGCAGACGGTCGGCAATTTCCCGCTGGGCTTCCGCGGACAGCGTGGAATTCAGCGCCACGGCCGGCACGCCCAGTTCGTCCAGGGTGGCGACCTGGTCCTCCATCAGCGCGATCAGCGGCGAAACCACCACCGTCAGGCCTTCGCGCAGCAGCGCCGGCACCTGGTAGCAGAGCGACTTGCCGCCGCCGGTGGGCATCAGCACCAGGGCATCGCCACCCGAGGCTACACGTTCGATGATCGAGGCCTGGTTGCCGCGGAAAGCGTCGTAGCCGAATACGTCTTTGAGGATGCGCAGTGCCTGGTCGAGCATGGGGGTCTCCGGAACAAGCCGCGCATTATACGTCAGCCGCACCGGCAAGTTGGCCACGCCTATCGCCCGTGCCTTTTGCCGCGGACCTCGCACTCGACTAGAATTCAGCGTCGTTTATTCCTCAAGGTAGTCCCACGATGTCCTTCGCTGAGCAACTGTCCCGCCTGCAAGCTTTTCTCGACGCCGATGATCTGCACGAAGAGGCTCTGGACTATGTGGCCACCCATGGCTACCTGAGTGCCTTGTCGATCTGTCCGGACCAGGTGCCCGAGCGCGAATGGATCGACGCCCTGTTCTCCGAGCCGCCGCACTACCGCAGCGACGCCGAGCGCGAAGAAATCGAATCCACCCTGCTGGCCCTCAAGGCCCACATCGCCCGTCAACTGGCCAGCGACGAAGACCCCGAGCTGCCCTGCGACCTGGACCTGGGCGAGGACCCGGACGATTCCGACCTGCGCGGCTGGTGCATCGGCTTCATGGAAGGCGTGTTCCTGCGCGAGGAAACCTGGTTCGAGAGCGCCGAAGAAGAAGTCAGCGAACTGCTGCTGCCGATCATGGTGGGCTCGGGCCTCTTCGACGAGCAGCCCGAATTCGCTGAAATCGCCAGGGACCGCAACCTGGTGGACGAAATGGTCGAGCAGATCCCCGAGCTGCTGACCGCCCTGTTCCTGCTCTGCAACGCCCCAGAAGAAAAGCCCGCGCTGCTCAAGCCCCGCCACCACTAAGGCCGGCGCGCATGGCGCACAGCGATATCCAGCAGCAGCGCCACCCGGCGCTGCGCATGGTCCTCCTGATCGTCGGCTGGCTCAGCGTCGCCCTGGGCGTGATCGGCATCTTCGTGCCGGTCCTGCCCACCACGCCCTTCCTGCTGCTCGCCGCGGCCTGTTTCGTACGCAGCTCGCGGCGTTTCTACCTCTGGCTGGTGGAACACCCGAAACTCGGCCCCTGGATACGCGACTACCTGGAAGGCCAGGGCATTCCCCTCAAGGGCAAGGTCTACACCCTGTTACTGATGTGGGCCAGTATCACCCTCTCCTGCTTCCTCGTGCCCTTGCCCTGGGCCCGTGGCTTCATGCTCACCAGCGCCGTGCTGGTCAGCATCTACATCCTTCGCCAGAAGACCCTGCGCAGCCACTGAAACCCTCGTCCGGCAAAACCGCGATTCCCGCCTAGACTCTGAGCATCCTGGGCGGAGAGACGGCGAATGCGGCGGCGATGGGCGGCAATGGGACTGCGGCAACCCTCGTGGCTGGCATGGCAAGGCGGCTGCCTGCTCGCCGGCCTGCTGCTCTGCCTGGCCAGCGTGCTGGCCAACTGGGATTTCGACCTGATCCTGCAGAACGCCACCAAGCGCTATGGCGACCTCGGCCCCGCCAAGGGACGCATCCTCGCCTGGAACGAGCTGATCCAGGGCAGCATCGACCTGCCCGAAAGCGAAAAGCTTACGGCGGTCAACCGCTTCTTCAACCGCCAGCTCCGTTTCACCGACGACATCCGCACCTGGCGCCAGAACGACTACTGGGCCACGCCCGTCGAGGCGCTGGTCAAGGGCGCTGGCGATTGCGAGGACTACTCCATCGCCAAGTACTTCACCCTGCGCCGCCTCGGCATTCCCGCCGAAAAGCTGCGTATCACCTACGTCAAGGCCCTGCGCCAGAACCAGGCGCACATGGTCCTGACCTACTACAAGACGCCCACCGCCGATCCCCTGGTGCTGGACAACCTGATCGGCGAGATACGTCCGGCGTCGCAGCGCAACGACCTCTTGCCGGTGTACGCCTTCAACGCCGAAGGCCTCTACACCGGAGCCAAGCGCGCGGGGGATACCAAGAAACTGTCGCGCTGGCAGGACCTGCTGAAAAAAATGAGAGCCGAAGGCTTCGCCATTGGAGAGGGTTAGCCCATGTCGTTACTCAAGCAACTGTTCCTGGCCATCTGTCTGCTGCTCGCGCTGGCCTTCGCCGGCAGCTTCCTCGCGGGTGTGGAAAGTTCCCGGGAGCAGTTGCTCAGCCAGTTGCGCTCCCACGCGCAGGACGCCGCCACCGCCCTCGGCCTGTCCATGACGCCCCACGTGGACGACCCGGCGATGATCGAGCTGATGGTCAGCTCCATCTTCGACAGCGGTTACTTCGCCAGCATCCGCGTGGTTCGCATCCCCGATGGCGAAGTGATCGCCGAACGCCGCACGACCACCACCAGTGAACAGGTGCCGAGCTGGTTCGCCCATCTGGTCAACCTGCAACCCCAGGGCGGCGACGCGCTGATCATGCGCGGCTGGCAGCAGGCCGCGCGTGTGGAGGTGCTCAGCCATCCGCAGTTCGCCCTGGCCAAACTCTGGGACAGCGCCGTAGGCAGCCTCGCCTGGCTGCTGCTCTGCGGCCTGGTCAGCGCCCTGGTCGGCGCCTGGCTGCTGCGCACGCAACTGCGCCCCCTGGACAACATGGTGCAACAGGCCGAAGCCATCAGCCGCCGCGAATTCCTCGCCCTGCCCAAGGTACCGCGCACCCCGGAACTGCGCCGCGTGGTGCTGGCCATGAACCAGATGGTGGACAAGCTGCGCAACCTCTTCGCTGAGGAGGCCGCGCGTAGCGAACGCCTGCGCGAAGAGGCGTACCAGGACAGCCTCACCGGCCTGGCCAACCGCCGCCAGTTCGATATCCGCCTCGCCAACCAACTGGTGCCCAACGACCAGAACGCCGCCGGCTACCTCGTGTTGTTGCGGGTCAACGACCTCGGCGGGCTCAACCAGCGCCTTGGCGGCCAGCGCACCGACGCACTGATCCGCGATATCGGAGAAATCCTCGGCAACCTGGTGCAGAAAAGGGGCAATCCCGACTGGCTGGCCTCGCGCAGCCGCGGCGGCGAGTTCGCCCTGCTCTCCCCCGGCCTCACCGGGGAAGACGCCGAACAACTGGCGGCCGACCTCGCCAATCAACTGGAAAACCTGCATGCCACCGGTGCCAGCGACCGCAGTCCGGTCGCCCTGCTCGGCATCGCCGCCTACCGGCCGGGCGAAGACATCCAGCGGGTCATGAGCCGCGCCGACCAGGCCCTGGCCCAGGCGGCGCAAGGCACCGACCGCCCCTGGGTGCGCCTGGACGACTTCGACGCCGCGCCGGGCCAAAGCCTGCACGACTGGCGGGAATGGATCGACGACGCCCTGAGCAAGGGCAAGCTGCGCCTCTACTTCCAGCCGGTGGGTCTCTGCGCCAACACCGCCGAAACCCTGCACCAGAAGGTACTGGCGCGCCTGCTCGACCCCCAGGGCGAAGCGGTGCCCGCCGGGCGCTTCCTGCCCTGGATCGAGCGCCTGGGCTGGTCGGCACGCTTTGACCTGGCGATGCTCGAACACTGCCTGGCACACCTGCAGCAGACGCCATCGCGCATCGCCCTCAGCCTGTCCGCCGCCAGCCTGCGCCCGGGCGAACACCGCGAGCGCCTGCTCGCCCTGCTCAAGTCCCATCCCCAGCAGGCGGAGCTGCTCACCCTGGAACTGGACGAACGCCACCTTCCGCCGGCCAGCGAACTCGGTCAGCTTTGCCAGGCGATCCGAGAAACCGGTTATGGCGTGGGCCTGCAACACTTCGGCGGACGCTTCAGCCTGATCGGCAACCTCGCCCACCTGGGCCTTGCCTACCTGAAGATCGACGGCACCTACATCCGCGCCATCGACCAGGAAAGCGACAAACGCCTGTTCATCGAAGCCCTGTTCCGCGCCACCAACAGCATCGACCTGCCGCTGATCGCGGAGATGGTGGAGTCCCAGGGCGAATTGGACGTGCTAAGGGAACTGGGCATCCAGGGCGCCATGGGCCGCCTGATCGGCGCCCCGGCGCCATGGCATGGGTGAGGCGAGCCGAACAGATAGAGGGGCCGCGTACCAGAATTTGCCACGGTGGCGGCAGCGTTCCCGGACTCGGTGCGCATGGCGCACCCTACTGCCCGGCAGAGCGGAGCGAAGCCCAACGATGCCGGCCCCAACTCCGAACGTTGGGCGTCGCGTGGCTCAGCCGCCACCCACGAAAAAACCTGCCTGTGGGAGCGAATTCATTCGCGAAAAATGCCTGACCGCTCAATACGGCAAGCGGAAATCCTCCGGCACCAGTTCCCCCAGATCCTCCACCTGGGAGCGGGTGTTGGCGCGGTGCTGGAGTTTGTGGCGGGCGGGTGCCGGCAGGTCGGTGTAGTTCATCACGCCCCGACTCACCAGCACCTGCACCAGATCCTCGATGACCCGCACCAGTTCCAGGTCGGAATGCTGCAGGGACATCAGGTGATCATGCAGGCTGCGGCTGGCGAACCAGGTCCGGACTTCCGGATCGTTGGCCGGCATGCTCTGGGTCATGTTGTCGAAGGGTTCGTGCTCCACCCGCAGAACCCTGCCCTTCTCGTCTCTCTGCACGTAAACCATGGTTCCTTCCTCACTCCCGTTCCAATGCCGGGCCCGCCGCGAGGGCGGGCCCGCGATGCGGATCAGGCATCGGCCTTCAATGAACCGTCATCGAGCATGTGGGTGATCACCGACGCCGTGTCGGCCGCACCGTAGGCTGCCTGCAGGTTCACCCCCTCCAACACGATAGTCTGTCCGGTGCCACCCGGATTGGCCGCCGTGTTGGTATCCACGGTGATGGTGGTGTTGGTACCGAAGGCCATGGTCAGGAAGTCGTCCAGGCTTCCCGCATTGCTGTGCTCGCCGGTAAGCAGTTGCGACAGGTCCAGTTTGTCCTGCCCCGGGGTGAAGCCGGTGATAGTGGTGGTACCGGTTTCACCGGCCAGCCACTTGAAGGTGTCGGCGCCGCCGCCCCCCGCCAGCTGGTCATTGCCGCCGTTACCCGCCAGCACGTTGTTGCCGCTGTTGCCGGTCAGCACGTCGTTGAAGTGCGAGCCGAGCAGGTTCTCCATGTCGATCAGGGTATCCAGCCCACCGCCGCCGGTGTTCTGCTGGCCAACCAGCGCGAGGTTCACCGTAACCCCGGCAGTGGCGTTGTCATAAGACGCCGTGTCGATCCCGGCCCCGCCGTTCAGCACATCGTTGCCCAGCCCGCCCTCCAGCACATCGTCCCCGCCCATGCCCGACAGATTGTCATTGCCGGTGGTGCCATGGATCACGTCAGCGGTCGCGGTGCCGACGAAGGTGGTCCCCGCCTCCATGGTCACGTGCAGGTTCTGGGTGGCCGTGGTATCGCCGTCGGCATCCTTCACCCCTACCTGGAAGTCCAGGTCGGCATCCAGGGTGTTCTTCTCGCTGGTGATGAAGCCGACATCCGAAACCTTGAGGACGTCGTTGTCGGTCGCCGAAGAGCCGAAGCCGGATACATCGTTCACGTTCGTGGCCCCGCCATTGCCAATCACGGAATTGAAGTTGATGGCCGAGGACGTGGTGATGCCTTCGACACTGGTGAGAATCTGGGCACCGTAGATCTGCCAGCTTTCTCCTTGGGCATTGAAGTCATTGTTCTCGATGACGATGGCGCCGTCGTTCTGGTCCAGCGTGATGCCATAGGCGGCCAGCGCCACGCTGTTGGTGGTCATGATGTCGTTGTTGCTCACCACCAGCGCCCGCGTGGTCTTGACCCCGCCCGTACCGATCAGCTTGAGCACCACCACTATGTCTTCGTTATTGACCCCGTCGAACTTCAGGAACATCCCCTCCGCACGGGCGCTCGGCTCGACGCCGACGTTGCCCTTGGGATTGGCGGTATAGAAGTTCAGGTCCAGGACCTCGCCCTTGCCCAGGGTGTCGCCACCCACGCCATTGGCCGTATTGCTCACGCTGACCCACGAAGGGTCCTGGCTGAACAGTTCGCCATTGGAGAAGATCGTGGGGTTGGTGGTGCCCGCCCGCAGGTTGTTGCTGCCTGTACCGTCGCCCGGTTCGGAATAGCTGGTGTACTGGACGTAGAAGTTGTTGGCCAGCTCGACTACCGACACCGCCGGTTGGGTGTTGTCCAGTTGCGTGCTGTTCAGCTCATAGCCATTGATGCTGAGCGAGGTGCTGGTCTTGAAGATGTTGAAGCCCTGGATGGGCTCGTCCAGCGACACCGTGTAGGTGCCATTGACCTTGTCGAACACCAGGGTGCCGTTGGCCTCCATCAAGGAGCCCGGGATCGACGGGTTGGGCGCGTACTTGAAGCTGATGTCGAAGGTCGCACTGGTGGCCGACTCGGACTGCCAGGTCACCGCGGTCGAGGAGATCGCCGTGCCGCCGACATTGCCGCTCAGGCTGATGCCACTGAAGTCCGAATCGGAAGCCGAGAACGGCCCGCTGCCACGGGTATCGGCGCCGGTGTCGTAGACGAAGGTCCCCGACCCGCCTGCCGGATTGCTGCCGTTGGAGTAGACGAGATTGGAGGCCGCGAGGATCACCGGCACATCGTCCTCCACCTGGATCAGCAGGTCGCCCGCCAGCGGCAGGTTGCCGCTGCCATTGCTGGCCTGCAGCGCCCCGGTCAGGTTCAGGGTGAGGAGCTGGTCATCGCCGCCAGCGCCACTGGGATGATCCAGCGCGCCCAGCAGGGTGAAGGTGTAGTTGCCGTTGCTTTCCACCTGCAGGGTGAAGACGGTATCGCTGCCCGCCGTGGCGACCAGGGTGTTGCCGACCCGCGCATAGGTGATCGCCACACCGTCGGACGTCAGCGAAGGCATTGCCTGCGGCACAGCAGCAATGCTGAACTGCGCGCCGGCCGGCGTGCCCACCAGCAGCTCGCCGAGGTTGCCGGTGACCACGGTGGTCTGGGCGTCGCCGTCGGTGATGCCGTCGGGAAGTTCGTCCTCGTCCACCTTGCCGACCACGGGCGAGGTGTCTTCGATCCGCACTGTCAGCGACGCGCTGGACGGGTCGCCGTCCTTGTCGATGATGTTGTAGGTGAAGCTTTCGCTGGTATCCGCGACCACGTTCTTCGGCGCAACGTAGGTCCAGGTTCCGTTGCTGAAGTCGAAGCTCAGTTTGCCGCCGTCGGGCGTGGCGATCGCATTCAACTGGTTGCCGGCGATGCTGCCGCCGGTGCTCAGGCTGATGCTGCCGCTGCCGTTCCAGGTGTAGGTGGTGGTGCCGA
Organism: Pseudomonas lalkuanensis; assembly: GCF_008807375.1. NCBI lineage: Bacteria > Pseudomonadati > Pseudomonadota > Gammaproteobacteria > Pseudomonadales > Pseudomonadaceae > Metapseudomonas > Metapseudomonas lalkuanensis. The sequence goes on from NZ_CP043311.1 coordinate 4,122,502, forward strand.
TCTGGATGGACAGGATGCGGCCGGCGCCATCAGCACCGAAGGCGTCGTCATCGCCGCCGCCCACGGCATTGTCGCTGCCCAGCAGGACATTGCCGGAGACCACCCCGCCGACGATCTGGCTGGCCAGGGTTTCCACCAGATCCTCGAAGGCCGTCACCATGATCGGCGTACCGGAACCATCGAGATCCACTTCTTGCAGGCGCACGGTGTTGATGGCATTGCCCACGCCGATGGTGGTCACGTTGATGCCATTGCTGTCGACGAAGGTGTTCCACTGGCTCGATACGGCCGTCGTCAGGGAAGAATCGCCCGGACCATTCTGCTCGTTGGGGTTGCCGTCACTGATGAAGAAGACCTGGTTGCTCCAGTTCGACAGGGGCGCGTAAACCGCCATTGTCTGCTGGATGGCCGCGGTGAAGTCAGTCCCGTCGCTGAACGGGCGGGTGCCGCCCAGCGCAGGGTTGAGGCTGTCGATCAGGTTGGTGAAGTCGTTGACATCGGTCATCACCGGATAGGAAGTCGCGGTGCTGGAGAAGGCCACCACCTGGATGCGCACATCCCCGTCAGTGGTATTGAACAGCGTCTGCCCGGCATTGCGCACCGCATTCAGCATCGTGTTCAGCTCGGTGTTGTCGATGCTGCCGCTGAAGTCCAGGACGAAGACCACGTTGAAGTCCAGGCCACTGCCCTCCGCGACATCGGCCACATCGTTCATGGCCTGCGGCGTATCGTCGTCGACCTTGATGTTCAGGACGCCGTTGACGCTGTCGCCGTCCTTGTCGGTGACCTGGTAGGTCAGGGCGAACTGCTGGTCGTTCTCCTGCCCGCCGGCGTCATGCTGGATGGGTGCGAGCTGGGTGACGGTGTAGGCACCACTGGCACTGTCCAGGGTCACCTTGAGGACCGCCGTGGTGCCCTGCTTGACCAGCAGGTCGCTGCCGGATTTTTCGTAGACGAAGCCGCTGGGGTTGCCCGTGGTCAGCCACTGGACGCTGCCGGCGCCGTCCGCGCCAAAGCTGAAGCCGACATTGCCGGAAGTGTTCAGCGAGTCCGCATCATCGCCCGAGCCAGCCGCGATGCCGCCGGGCAATGCGTCGTCATCCAGTTGCACCAGGGCATTGCTGGTCACAGTCGGCGCGTCATCGCGGAAGCTGATGGCATTGCCGAGGTCGAGGATCGCGCTGTCCTTGTCGCCATCGCCATCGGTGATGGTGGCAGTCAGGGTGATGAGGTCGGCGGCGGACAGGCCAGCCACCTGGTCGGGGCCGCTATCGGGCGAGTGCACGATGGCGCGCATCTGCTCCAGGGTCACGCTGCCGTCGGATGCGACGCTCAGGCGGAAGGCCAGCTGACCGCTTACGCTCACACGTCCGACAATGTCCGAGCCCTCCTTGGACAACAGGATGCTGTTGCCCGTCGCGGTGTCCCGCAAGCCACTGTCCACAGCCGGCGACTTCACACCCAGGCTGTAGGTGATGGAGTTGCCGGCCGCCGCACCATCGGCGCCGAACACCGTGGTGAAGGCACCGGCAAAGCTGGTGCTGGCAGTGGTGCCGAGGGTGGTTTCGTCTACCTGCACGCCCAGTGCACCCAACCCTTTCACGCTGACATCGGGCACATCATCGACGATGTCGATGGTCAGGGAACCCGTGCCGGTGTTGCCGTTGGCGTCCGTCACCGTGAAGGTGAAGGCCTCGGTGAACTGCAAATTGTTGCCGTTGTCGCCCGGATTGACCTTGGGCGCGGACAGCAACGTGTAGGTGTACGAGCCGTTGCTGTTGACCACCAGCTGACCGTACTGGCCGTTGCCGGCCCCAGCTTGCAGGCTGAAGGTGTAGGGCCCGTTGCCGCCGCTGCCCAGCAGGGTGCCGCTGGCGAACTCGTCACTGCTCGACGGCGAGCTGCCGAAGCTCAGGGCCGCTTCACGTACATCCCCATCCGAGCCGGCCTGCACGCTACCCACCACGGTGTAGTTGGCGACGTTGATGGCCAGGGTCGTGGTGCTGAAGTCACCGTCGCCATCGACGATGGTGTAGGTGAAGGTGTCGACCGCCCCTGCCTGGCCCACGGTGTTCGGATGGCTGGTGTAGCTGTAGCTGCCATCGGCATGCAGCACCAGGGTGCCAAGGCCCGTATCGATCGGCGTATCCACGCCACCGGAAACATGGGTGGAGGTATCACCACCAGCGCGCACACCCACAACGCCGGTAGTCAGAGACGGGCGGCCGTCGGCCCCGAACACATCGGCGACCGAGCCCAGCCCATCGGTGCTGGTCACGTTGCCATTGACCGTGGCGCCCTCGCCGACCGATGCGCTGTCGGTCCTGGCAGTAGGCTCGTCGTCGACGATTTCGATGCGAACATTGTCCGACGCACTGGCCACGCCATCGTTGACGGTGATGAGGAAACCATCGGTTTCCACACCGAGGCCATCGGTGGTGGCTTCGGTCAGGGTGTAGCTGAAGCTGTAGGTGCCGTTGTCGTAGCCGGTAATTTTCACCGTACCGTGGTCAGCGGCAAAGCTCTGCCCCACCAGGCTGGCGAAGCCGCTGGTGGTCAGGTTGACGCTGAGGCTACCGACGCTCAGGGTCTTGAGGTTGGACAGGCCGTCCGAGTCGGCCACCGTGAAGCTGCCGGTCGTGACTGTGCTGCCGTCACCAGCGCTGGAGCCATCCGGCAGGCCCTGCTCGTAGACCTTGGCCATGGTGCCCTGGGCATCCGGCGTGCTGACCTCCACCGTGGGCGCATCGTTGCTGCCGATGATAGTGAGGGTCAGGGTCGAACTGTCGGGGTCGCCGTCGGCATCCTGCATGCTGTAGGCGTATTGCAGGCTCACCTGTTGGCCCGGGGCCAACGCTTCCACCGCAGCCGAACCATTGGCCAGGACAAAGCTGTAGCTGCCATTGGCGTTCAGGGTGACCAGGCCATAGGGAGTGTTCACCAACAGGCTGCCATTGTCGCCAGGAATCGCGCCGGCGATGCCGTTCCAGCTGGTAAAGGCCGTGGGCTGGTCGGCGCCACCCGCATCGTTGGTCAGCACATTGCCGGACAGGCTGCCGACAGCACCTCCCTCGACGATGCTGGCGGTGTCTGCGATGGCTTTCGGGGTGTCGTCATCGACATTGATGGTCAGGCTGCCCGTGGCGGTATCGCCGTCGGCATCCGTCACCTTGTAGGCGATGCTGAAACTCACGTCGTTTTCGTCCATGCCCGCCGAATGCAGGATCGGCCGGTTCTGGACGACGCTGTAGGCGCCGGTCGCCCAGTTCAGCGTCAGGGTGATGACCGTGAGTCCGCCCTGCTTGATCAGCAGGTTGTCGCCGTCCTTCTCGTAGCTGAAGCCGTTTGGCGCGCCCGTGGTGAGCAGGCTGATGGAGCCGGCCCCATCGGCACCGAAGCTGTGCCCCAGGGTACCGGTGAGGTTGGCGGTATCCGGCTGCACATCGCCCGTGCCGCCGGGGTTGCCGAAGGCCAGCGCGTCGTCGTCCAGCTGCACGGCGGCATTGACGCGAACTTCCGGCGAATCGTCATCCACCTTGATGTAGAGCGATCCGGCGGCGAAGTCGCCGTCGCGGTCGGTGATCTTGTACTCGACCTCGAAGCTCAGGTCGTTTTCGTCATCCCCATAGGGATGCATGACCGGCGCATTCTGGGTGACGGTGTAGGCACCGGTGAGCGCGTCCAGGGTGACGGTGATGACCGTCACGTCGCCCTGCTTGATCAGCAGGCCACCCTGGGTTTCCACATAGGTGAAGCCGGCGGGTGCGCCACTGCTCTGCAGTTCGATCGTGCCCGCACCGTCGGCGCCGAAGCTGTGGCCGATGATGCCGCTGGTGTTCTGGGTATCGGGCGTGACGTCGCCCTCGCCATACGGGTTGCCATAGGGCAAGGCATCGTCGTCGAGGCCGACCTTCACATAGGGGTCGATGCTGGGCGCGTCATCCCTGAAGCTGATGGCATTGCCCAGGTCCAGGGTCGCGCTGTCCTTGTCGCCATCGCCATCGGTGATGGTGGCGGTCAAGGTGACGAGGTCGGCGCTGGCCAGGCCGGACGCCTGGTCCGGTCCGGTGTTCGGGGTGTGGAAGATCGCCCGCGACTGCTCCAGGGTTACCGTACCGTCAGCCGCGACGCTCAGGCGGAAGGCCAGTTGTCCACCGCCAACCACACGCCCGACGATGTCGGCGCCCTCCTTGAACAGCAGGATGCTGTTGCCCGTCGCGGTGTCCCGCAGGCCACTGTCGGCCCCCGGCGACTTCACATCCAGGACGTAGGTGGTGGCATTGCTGGCAGCCGCGCCGTCGGCACCGAATACCTTGGTGAAGGCACCGGCGAAGCTGGTGCTGTCGGTGACGCCAAGGGTGGTTTCATCCACTTGCAGGTCGAGCCCTTGCAGGCCCTTCACGCTGACGTTCGGCACATCGTCGATGATGTCGATGGTCAGGGTGCCCACACCGGTGTTGCCGTTGGCGTCGGTCACCGTGAAGGTGAAGGTCTCGGTGAATTGCAGGTTGTTGCCGTTGTCGCCCGGATTGACCTTGGGCGCGGACAGCAACGTGTAGGTGTAAGAGCCGTTGCCGTTGACCACCAGCTGGCCGTATTGGCCGACGCCCGCGCCAGCCGCCAGGCTGAAGCTGTAGGGACCGTTGCCGCCGCTGGCTACCAGGATGCCGCTGGCGAACTCGTCGTTGCTGGCCGGCTCGGAGCCGATGCCGAGTGCGGCTTCGCGCACATCGTTGTCGGAGCCCGCCTGCACGCTGCCCACCACCGTGATGTTGGACAGGTCGATGGTCAGGGTCGTGGTGCTGAGGTCGCCGTCGCCATCGACGATGGTGTAGGTGAAAGTGTCGACCGCGCCGGCCTGGCCCAGGCTGTTGGCATGGCTGGTGTAGCTGTAGCTGCCGTCGGCATGCAGCACCAGGGTGCCCAGGCCGGTATCGATGGGCACATTCACACCGCCGGAAACATGGGTCGAGGTATCCCCACCGACACGCACACCCACGACGCCGGTAGTCGGCGACGGGCGACCATCGGCACCGAACACATCCGCCACGGAGCCGAACCCGGCGCCCGTGACCAGATTGCCGGTCACACTGCCGCCTTCGCTGACCGATGCACCATCCGCTTTCGCCTGCGGCAGATCGTCGACGATCTCGATGCTGACGTTGGCCGAGGCGTTGGCCAGGCCATCGCTTACCGACACCTGGAAGCCATCCGTCTCCAGACCGGCGGCATCGGTCGTGGCCGAGGTCAGGGTGTAGCTGAAGCTGTAGGTGCCGTCGCTGTAGCCGGTGATCAGCACCGTGCCGTGGGCAGTGGTGAAGCTCTGTCCCACCAGGCTGGCGAAGCCGCTGGTGGTCAGATCGACACTGAGGCTGCCGACACTCAGGGTCTTCAGGTTGGCCAGCCCGTCCGAGTCCGCGACGGTGAAGCTGCCGGTGGTCACGTTGCTGCCATCACCCGCGCTGCTGCCGCCCGCCAGGCCCTTCTCGAACACCTGGGCCAGGCTGCCGCCGGCGTTCGGGCTGCTGACTTCGACGGTGGGAATGTCGTTGCTGCCGGTGATGGTGAGGGTCAGGGTCGAACTGCTGGGATCGCCGTCGCCGTCCTGCATGGAATAGGCGTACTGCAGGGTGACCTGCTGGCCTTCGGTCAGGGCTTCCACGGCGGCCGAACCATTGGCCAGCACGAAGCTGTAGCTGCCATTGGCATTCAGGGTGACCACGCCATAGGCGGTGTTCACCAGCAGGCTGCCGTTGTCGCCGGGCACTGCACCGGCCACGCCGTTCCAACTGGTGAAGGCCTTGGGCTGGTCCGCGCCACCGACATCGTTGTCCAGCACATTGCCGGCCAGGCTCGACGGCACGCCATTCTCGGTCAGGCTGCCGCTGTCCGGATTGGCGGTGGGCAGATCGTCGACGATCTCGATGCTGACGTTGGCCGAGGCGTTGGCCAGGCCATCGCTAACCGACACCTGGAAGCCATCCGTCTCCAGACCGGCGGCATCGGTCGTGGCCGAGGTCAGGGTGTAGCTGAAGCTGTAGGTGCCGTCGCTGTAGCCGGTGATCAGCACCGTGCCGTGGGCAGTGGTGAAGCTCTGTCCCACCAGGCTGGCGAAGCCGCTGGTGGTCAGATCGACACTGAGGCTGCCGACACTCAGGGTCTTCAGGTTGGCCAGCCCGTCCGAGTCCGCGACGGTGAAGCTGCCGGTGGTCACGTTGCTGCCATCACCCGCGCTGCTGCCGCCCGCCAGGCCCTTCTCGAACACCTGGGCCAGGCTGCCGCCGGCGTTCGGGCTGCTGACTTCGACGGTGGGAATGTCGTTGCTGCCGGTGATGGTGAGGGTCAGGGTCGAACTGCTGGGATCGCCGTCGCCGTCCTGCATGGAATAGGCGTACTGCAGGGTGACCTGCTGGCCTTCGGTCAGGGCTTCCACCGCCGCCGAACCATTGGCCAGCACGAAGCTGTAGCTGCCGTCGGCGTTCAGGGTCACCACGCCATAGGGCGTGTTCACCAGCAGGCTGCCGTTGTCGCCGGGCACTGCACCGGCCACCCCATTCCAGCTGGTGAAGGCCTTCGCCTGGTCGGCGCCGCTCGCATCGTTGTTCAGCACATTGCCGGCCAGGCTCGACGGCTCGCCGTTCTCGGTCAGGCTGCCGCTGTCCGGCCTGGCGGTGGGTACGTCGTCGACGATTTCGATGCTGACGTTGGCGGAAACCGGAAGGCCCAGGCCGTCGCTCAGGCTGAGCAGGAAACCATCGCGCTCCTCACCGGACGCGAGGTCGGTAATGGACCGGGTCAAGGTGTAGCTGAAGCTGAAGGTACCGGTGGAGGCGTCGAACCCGGTGATCTGAACGGTTCCGAAAGCCGCTTCGAAGCCCCGCCCGATCAGGCTGCCCAGGGGGTGATTGGAGTCAATCTGCAGGTCCAGGCCACCAACGGCCAGGCTCTTCAGCTTGTCCAGGCCATCCGGGTCACGGATCGTGAAGGTGCCATGCACCACGTTGCTGCCATCGCCTTCACTCGAACCGCCGGGCAGGCCCCGCTCGAACACCTGGACCACCCCGCCGCCGGCATCCGGGAAATTGACTTCGATGGTCGGGACATCGTTCTGGCCAACGATGGTGATGATCAGGTTGGCGGAGCTCTGGTCACCATTGCTGTCCTGGATGCTGTAGCCGAAGCCGAGGTCGACCGTCTCCCCTGCCCCCAGCCCTTCCACCGCCGGCGTGCCATTGGCCAGTTGGAAGCTGTAGCTGCCGTTCGGGTTCAGGGTCACCACGCCATAGGGCGTGTTCACCAGCAGGCTGCCATTGGCGCCGCTGGTGGCGCCGGGCGCTTGCCAGGAAACGAAGGTCGTGGGCAGGTCCGGACCGCCGTCGTCGTTATCCAGGACGTTGCCCTGCACGCTTACGTCGCCCTCATCGATGCTCCGGGCATCGTCGCGGGCGACTGGCACACCATTCACTGGCACGGCTTCCGGTTCCGGGATGTCGGGGATGCCGACTTCCGGCTGCGGGAATTCCACGGCGAAGGAGATCGGGCCGGTGGGGAAGCCGATATCGGGATCGACACGGCCAGCGGTCTCGCCCAGCAGCACGAAGGAGTGGCCGCCGCCTGCGTTGCCGCCGCCGGCGCCGCCGCCGGGGCCGGCCGCAGTGGCTTCGGCGACCTTGGTCGGGTCCACGCCGGCCTCGATGGCGGCCTGCAGTTTCTCGACGTCGGTCAGGTCCTGCTGGCTGGGTGCGGCCGGTGTCTCGTCGGTGCCGGGCTGGCTGGCGTCAGGAATACCGGCCAGCAGTGCGTTGTTCAGCGGCATGCTGCTGTCGCGGCCCAGCACCAGCTCCTGCCCATTGGCCAGGGTGACCGCTACAGCGCCCTGGGCGCCGGTGACCAGTTGCTCGCCCGCGAACACCCGGTCGCCTTCGCTGAGCGGGCGGCGCGACCCATCGGCCGCGACCGCAAACACCTCGCCCACGACCTGCCGTACGACCCCGATTGATCCAGCCATGATTCCTTCCTCCCGCACCGCGTGCTGCCAGCCGGACAGCGCCGATCCCAGTCAATGAGGGTCACGGCACGTCCGAACCGAACTAGGGGTACGTGAAGAAGCATCCAGGGGGCGAAGAACGGCGCCATAAAAATACCGCAGTCAATAAAACGTCACACTCTCCGGCGCCGAACCACTACTCCGATTTCACCCCGCCCCTGTGTTTCCTGATTTGTGCCTGACCATGATGAGTACGCGCACGGGGGTCATGAGAGCCCCATGTCATGCGAACTGCTGGCAAAAAGATGTCTTGGAATTCCGACGAGTGCATAAGAATTTTTCCTGCTAATTCTTGTGAGGAATTCTTCTTAGCCATTTCGAAAGTTGTTCTTAGCTCTGATGTTACAAGCCTGAAACGGTTTGACAGGTTTTTTTGCCAGTTTTTTGGCGCCAGGAAGCCAAGAACCGAAATGGAGAACGACAGAAAATGCGCACACTCACCCCGCTGTGGTCAGGCATGTTCCTCGCCCTGACCGCCACGCAAATCCAGGCCATGACGCTCACGGACGCGATCCAGAGCACCCTGGACAAGCATCCCGAGCTCCTCTCCAGCGCGCAGAATCGACTGGTCGCCGATGAAGAGGTGAAAGTCGCCAAAGGCGGGTACCTACCGACCGTCGACCTGATAACCGGCGTAGGTCGGGAACAGACCGACAGCCCCACCACGCGCGAGCTCGGCGATCACAACAAGGAAACCCTGAATTACCGTGATGCCGAACTGCGCCTGCGGCAGATGCTGTTCGACGGTTTCAATACGCCCAACGAGGTGGCGCGTACCAAGGCCGTGGTCAACTCCCGTGCCTACTTCACCCTGGGCACCGCCGAGAGCCTGGCGCTACGCACCGTGGAGGTGTACCTGGACGTGCTCAAGCGCCGCGAGATGGTGGTGCTGGCCAGGAACAACCTGATGGCCCATGAGCGCATCCATGACCAGATCGGCCTTCGCAGCCAACGCGGCGTGGGCAGCACCGCCGACTTCGACCAGGCCGAGGCGCGCCTGGCCCTGGCCAAGAACAACCTCTACACCGAGGAAGTCAACCTGGCCGACGCCGAGGCCAACTTCTACAGCGCCGTGGGCATGCCGGCGGATGAACTGGTGACTCCGGGCACCATCAAGGGCGAGATGCCCGCCGATCTGCTCGCCGCGCGCCAGGGCGTGATGGACACCAATCCCCTGCTGAAATCGGCACAGGCCGACGTGCAGGCCGCAGAGCGCCAGTACGAATCCGCCAAGGCGCCTTTCTACCCGCGCCTGGATGCCGAACTGGCCACCACCGCCGACGACAACGTGCAGGGCGACGAGGGCCATAACAACACCTGGCGGGCCGGCGTGGTGATGAATTACAACCTCTTCAACGGCATGCGCGACAAGGCTCGCCTGCAGGCCGCCGCCCACCAGATCAACCAGTCCATGGACATTCGCAACAATGCCCTGCGGGTGCTCAACGAGAACCTCTCGTTGGCCTGGAACGCCATGGAAAACGCCCGCAAGCAGACACCCGAGGCGCGTGACTACGCCGACTATACCGCCCGTGTCCGCGAGGCCTACCAACAGCAGTTCGGCCTCGGCCAGCGCACCCTGCTGGACCTGCTGGACAGCGAGAACGAACTTTTCACCGCCAACCGCCGCTATGTGGAAGTGCGCTACACCGAAGAGTTCTCCATGTACCGGGTGATCTCGGCCATGGGCGACCTGCTGCGTCGCCAGAACGTCGTGGTCCCGGCCGAAGCCGTCGCCCTCAGTGAAGTGAAGAGCGAAGCCCGGCTGCCGGATATGCAGTAATCCAGATGGGCCTCCACCGCCATGACCACCATGGAACGGACTGACAGTCCCAGGGACCCACGACAGGGCCATGACGACCCGCTGCTCGACGGCCTGCTGATCCTCTGCCGCCTGCACGGCCGACCGGCCAGCCGCGCCAGCCTGAGCAGCGGCCTGCCGCTGCCGGGCCAGCGCCTGTCCCCGGAGCTGCTGCCCCGCGCGGCGGCTCGCGCCGGCCTGCAGGGCCGCCTGCTGCGTCGCGAACTTGCCGCCATCTCGCCGCTCAACCTGCCGCTGCTGCTGCTGCTCAAGGGTGGCCGCAGCGCGGTGCTGACGCGCTTCGACGGCAAGGGCCGGGCACTGATCCTGCCCTGCGAGGCCGACGGCGGCGAGCAGTGGGTGCCCACTGACATCCTCGCCCTGGAATACAGCGGCAGCGCGCTGTTCGCCCGCCCACGCCACGAGTTGGAGGAAGCCCACGCGCCGCTGGTACCAAGGGTCACGTCCTGGTTCCGCGACACCCTGCGGCTATCCCGCTGGCTCTATGCCGACGCCATGCTGGCGAGCCTGTTGATCAACCTGCTGGGCATGATGGTGCCGCTGTTCGTGATGCAGACCTACGACCGCGTGGTGCCCAACCAGGCCACCGCGACGCTCTGGGTCCTGGCCATCGGCCTGCTGCTCGGCACCGGCTTCGACCTGCTGCTGCGGGTACTGCGCGCCAACCTGCTGGACAGCGCCGGCAAGAAGACCGACGTGGTGCTCTCGGCCACACTCTTCGAACGCATCATCGGCATGTCGATCAAGGCACGGCCGGCCACCATCGGCGGCTTCGCCCAGAGCATCCACGACTTCCAGGGGCTGCGCGAATTCCTCACCGCGGTGACCCTCACCAGCCTGATCGACCTGCCCTTCTCGGTGCTGATGCTGCTGGTGATCGGCCTGCTCGGCGGGCCACTGGTGGCGATCCCGATCCTCGCGTTCCCGATCACCGCGATCTTCGCCTGGATCGTCCAGGCGCGCCTGCGCGATACCGTGCAGCGCAGCCTGGCCCTGGGTGCCGAACGCCAGGCGTTGCTGATCGAAACCCTCTCGGGCCTGGAAACCCTCAAGGCCTGCGGCGCCGAAAGCGAGCGCCAACATCGCTGGGAACACACCCACGGCGCCCTCACCCGCCTGGACAGCCATGCCCGCTTCCTCTCCGCCCTGGCCACCAACGGCACACTGTTCATGCAGCAGCTCGCCGGCCTGGCGGTAATCATCACCGGCGTCTACAGCATCATCGCCGGCAATCTCAGCGTCGGCGCCCTGGTGGCCTGCTACATGCTCAACAGCCGCGTGCTCGCACCGCTCGGACAGATCGCCGGGCTCATCACCCGCTACCAGCAGGCGCGGCTGACCATGAAATCCACCGACGCCCTGATGTCCCTGCCCCAGGAGCGCGAAGTCAGCCAGCAGCCGCTGGAACACCAGGCGCTCAAGGGCAACCTGGAAGTGCGCCAGGTGGAATTCCGCTATCCGGGCCAGAACATTCCGGCGCTGAACAAGGTCAGCCTGCGCGTGGCCGCCGGCGAGCGGATCGGCATCATCGGCCGCAGCGGCTCGGGCAAGAGCACCCTGGCGCGTCTGATCCTCGGCTTCTACACGCCGGACGAAGGCCAGTTGCTGCTGGACAACATCGACCTGCGGCAGACCGACATCGGTGACCTGCGCCAGCAGATCGGCTACGTCAGCCACGATCTGCCCCTGCTGGCCGGCAGCCTGCGCGACAACCTCACCCTTGGGGCGCGCTACGTCAGCGACGAACGCATGCTCGAAGTGGCCGAACTGACCGGCGTCGCCGACCTCGCCCGGCAACATCCGCAAGGCTACGACCGCCCCGTGGGCGAGCGCGGGCAGTTGCTCTCCAGCGGCCAGCGCCAGGCCGTGCTGCTGGCCCGCGCACTGCTGCTGGACCCGCCGCTGCTGGTGCTCGACGAACCCACCAGCGCCATGGACAACGCCAGCGAAGAGCAACTGCGCCAGCGCCTGGCGGTCTGGTCGGCGGGCAAGACGCTGATCCTCATCACCCATCGCAGCTCGATGCTGGCATTGGTGGATCGCCTGGTGGTGCTGGACAACGGCCAGGTCGTCGCCGACGGACCCAAGGACACCGTCATCGACGCCCTGCGCAAGGGCCGCATCGGTCAGGGCATCGCCTGAGGAGGCACAGCATGGCCAGCGCAGAGAGGCCCCACTCCTACTTCGGCCGCAACAATGGCGCCGATGCCGAGTTCATGCCCGAAGTGGCCGGCGCCATGGCGGAGGATTCTCCACGGGCGACCCGCATCACCGTCTGGGTGGCCTGCTCCCTGCTGCTGGTGGCACTGGCCTGGGCGCACTTCGCCGTGCTGGACGAAGTCACCACCGGCGAAGGCAAGGCGATCCCCTCCAGCAAGGTGCAGATCATCCAGAATCTGGAGGGCGGCATCGTCTCCGAAATCCTCGTTCGCGAGGGCCAGGTGGTGGACAAGGGCACAGTCCTGCTGCGCCTCGACGACACCCGCTTCCGCTCGAACAAGGGCGAGACCGAAGCCGACCGTCTGGCGCTGACGGCCAAGGTCGAACGCCTGTCCGCCGAGGCCGAAGGCCGCGAAATGGTCCTGCCCGAAGAAATCACCCGCGACGCACCGCAACTGGCCGAAGACGAGCAATCCCTCTACCGCGCGCGCAACGAGCGCCTGGAAAGCGAGCAACGCATCCTCAGCGAGCAGCTGCGGCAGAAAAAGCAGGAACTGGCCGAATTCCGCTCCAAGAGCCAGCAGTACCGCTCCAGCCTGGGGCTGATCCAGCAGGAGCTGAACATGTCCCAGCCGCTGGTGAAGTCCGGTGCCATCGCCCAGGTGGAAATCCTCCGCCTGCAGCGCAGCGCCGTGGAAACGCGCGGCGAGCTGGAAGCCACCAACCTGGCCATTCCCCGCGCCGAGGCGGCGGTATCGGAGATCGAGCGGAAGATGGAGGAAAGCCGGCTGTCGTTCCGCTCCGACGCCTTCAAGGAGCTCAACGAGGCGCGCACCGAGCTGTCGAAGATCACCTCCACCAGCAAGGCCATCGACGACCGCGTCAGCCGCACCACCGTGGTCTCGCCGGTGCACGGCGTGATCAAGCAGCTCAAGGTCAACACCATCGGCGGCGTGGTCCAGCCCGGCAGCGACCTGGTGGAAGTGGTGCCGCTGGAAGACAGCCTGCTGATCGAAGCGCGCATCCGCCCGCAGGACGTGGCGTTCCTGCATCCAGGGCAGAAGGCGATGGTCAAGTTCACCGCGTACGACTACACCATCTACGGCGGCCTCAAGGCAGACCTGGAGCTGATCAGCGCCGACACCATCCAGGATGAGGAAGGCAAGAGCTTCTACCTGATCCAGGTACGCACCGAGAAGAGCCACCTGGGCAAGGACGACCATCCGCTGCTGATCATCCCGGGCATGGTCGCCACGGTGGACATCATCACCGGCCAGAAGAGCGTGCTGGATTACCTGTTGAAACCTGTGCTGAAGGCGCGGCAGGAAGCGATGCGCGAGCGGTAAGGCATTTGTGGGAGCGAATGCATTCGCGATGCGGCCCCACGGGCCGTTGGTCCCTCGCGAATGAACTCGCTGCCGCATGGAGCAGGCTGTGCCAATGCCCTGCATCGGCGCTCGTCATGAGCCATGATTCTTCCTGAAGGTCTCCTCCCCCATCGCCTCGATCTGTCCCTGGATCAGGACCTCGAACGGCCGCAGCAGCTCGTCGAAACGATTCGGTGCCTCGAGAATATCGAGGGCGGCAGCGATGGCTTCGATGGTGGACAGCGCACCGGCCATCGGTGCCTTGCGCAGGCGATAACGGGAGGTCAGGCCCGCGGGCAGGGTCACCCTGGGCAGGGCTTCCAGTTCGGGGTTGAGATAGAGCAGCTTGCGCGCCTTGCGCCAGGTGCCGTCCGGTACCACCAGCAGGAGCGGGCGCGGATCGTCGCCCGCCACTTCCGCGACGGGTCGGGCGTCATCGCCGGGGAACAGCAGGCAAGCGCGATAGCGGGAGTCGCTCAGGCTTCCGGCCAGATCGTCGAAGCGCTCCCCCACACGCAGCTCGGCATTTTCCAATCCCAGGGCGGCCAGGCGTGCGGTGTTCAGCGCATGGCCGACCTCACTCGGGTGCTGCAGCAGCAACACGCGGGTGCGGCTGGCCAGGTGTGGTATCAGCGGGCACAGGCAATGGGACTCGGGGCGCTGGCAGCGCGGGCAACTCGGGCGGGGCATGGCGGTCTCCTGGGGCGCGCAGTGTGCCACAGGGCCGTGGGAGCGAATTCATTCACGAATGATTTCGTTCCCACAAATGCACACATCAGCGATTGAACCGCTCCGCCAGGCTGTGCAGGTAGTCCGCCATGCGCTCCAGGTCCTGGCTGATGGCTGCGCCTTCCTGGGCCTGGCCGGCGCTGTGATCGGAAAGCTGGGCGATGCGGGTGATCTGCCGACTGATGTCTTCGGCCACATGGCTCTGCTGCTCGGACGCGGCGGCCATCTGCTGGCTCATGCCGGTGATGCGGGTCACCGCCTGGCTGATGCCTTCCAGGGCTTCGCGTACGGCCTGCACGCTGTCCACGCTGTCGCGGGAAATGGCCTCGCCGCGGCTGGCGGTGACCACGGCACGTTCAGCGCCGGCACGCAGGGAAGCGACGATTTCGTGGATCTGTTCGGTGGACTGGCGGGTGCGCGAGGCCAGGGTGCGCACCTCATCGGCCACCACCGCGAAGCCCCTGCCCTGCTCGCCGGCCCGCGCCGCTTCGATGGCGGCATTGAGGGCCAGCAGGTTGGTCTGCTCGGCAATGGCGGTGATCACGTCCGCCACGCTGCCGATGGAGTGGGTGGACTCGGCCAGGTCATGCACCGCGCGGCCGATCTCGCTCACCGCCTCGGCCATGTGGCGCATGGCGCCCAGGCTTTCGCCAGCCAGGTCGTTGCCCTGGCGCGCCAGGCGTTCGGCTTCCTCGGCGGCATGGGCGGTGTGGCTGACGTTGTGGGAGACCTCCTGGATGGTGGCCGCCATCTCGTTGATGGCGGTGGCCGACTGGTCCGTCTCATTGCGTTGCTGCTCCAGCAGTTCGGCTTCCGAACGCGATAGCCGCGCCGCCTCGGCGGCACGCTGCTTGACGCTTTCGCCGGCGTCTTCCAGGCGTGTGAGGGCGGTCTGCAGGCGCGCCTCTTCGCTGATCATGGCCATGTCCAGCAAGGCCTGGGCGCCTCGGCTGTCGGAGTAGGTCAGAGCCACCAGGCCACTGGTGAAGGCCTTGGGATGCTCGGCCAGGGTGCGGCGAATGGTCTGCCGGTAGCGGTACAGCTGGAAGGAGCCCAGGCCGAACATGGTCGCCAGGGTCAGGACCAGCGATGGCCAGCCTTGCAGCAGCAGATTGCCGGCCACCAGAACCAGGGTGGCGAGGATCACCGGCCAGGAACGCACGAAGTCGTAGGTCCAGTACTCCAGCCGCGGCACCGGCGACTTGCCGGCGCGCAGGCGCGCATAGAGGGCATCGGCCCGAGCCACCTGATCGCGGCTGGGCATGGAGCGCACCGACTCGTAGCCGATCATCCGACCGTCTTCGTAGACCGGCGTGACGTAGGCGCTGACCCAGTAGAAATCGCCGTTCTTCGAGCGGTTCTTCACCAGCCCCATCCAGGGCTTGCCCTGCTTGAGGGTGTCCCACATGTGGGCGAATACCGGAGGCGGCATGTCGGGGTGGCGGACGATGTTGTGGGGCTGGCCGAGCAGCTCTTCGCGGGTGAAGCCGCTGATGGCGACGAAGGCGTCGTTGCAGTAGGTGATCTTGCTGTTGAGGTCGGTGGTGGAAATCAGCCTTTCATCGGCACTGAACGTACGCTCCCGCTGGGTCACGGGCAGATTCTGACGCATGGCTGACCACTCCTGTGCATGGGCGCATTGCCATTACTCGCCGATAAAAAAGGTCTAGCACGGCGCCTTTCAAACCCATGACCGGAGTGTGGTTATTCCATCAGCAATGTGACGCACCTCTCAAAAAGCCCGAGGGCGTCAGCGCAGGTTCAACTGGGCTCGCAGGAGGTCGCGGAACGTGAGGATCAGCGGCTCCTTGGCGCGGCCCCGGCGCAGGATCATGGAGAACGGCGCCTGGTAGCCGAAGGTGGCCGGCAGCAAGGCGCGCAGGCGCTTCTGCTCCACCCAGGGCTGGGCGTAGTGCTCCGGCAGGTAGCCGATGTAGGCGCCGGACAGCACCAGGATCAGTTGCGCCTCCATGGACTCCACCGTTGCCGCGCTGTGCTTGAAGCCATGGCGCGCCAGTTCCGCCTGGCTCCAGTAACCACGGCCCACCATGCGCTGCTGGGTGATGAGTTCGGCGGGAATGCGCCGTTCGCTGTACAGCGGGTGCCGCTCGCTGCAGTAGAGCCAGTGTTGCTCGCGGTAGAGCGGCTGGTAGACCAGGCCGTTCATGCGCGTGGAGAAGGCGCCGATGGCGAGGTCCAGGCGGTTGTCCAGGACGCCGAGTTGCAGGTCGTAGGGGCTCATCACAGAGAGGTGCAGGTGCACCGCCGCGTGCTCCTTGCTGTAGGCGCCGATCACCTCGGCCAGCGGCAATGCCGGATCGCCCACGGTGGAGTCGAGCACGCCCAGGTTCAGGGTGCCGCGCAGTTCGCCCTTGAGGGACGCGGAGTAGCGCTCGAAGCTTTCCAGCTCGCCCAGCAGGCGCAGGGTCTCCTGGTAGTACAGCTCGCCCTTGCTGGTCAGGCTGAACCCACCGCGACCGCGATGGCAGAGGGTCAGGCCCACCTGCCCTTCCAGCTGGCTCATGTAGGTGCTGATGGCCGAAGTAGAGAGGTTCAGCTCCTGCTGCGCGGCAGCAAAGCCCTGGTTGCGGACCACGCTGGCGAAGATGCGCAGGAGTTTCAGGTCGGGCATGGCGGTGGACATGGGGGGCTCCATCGAAGCGACAGGAAGAACAGGCGATCCATGCCGGCGCGGAAATATTACCCGTTCCCGATAGTTTAGAAATCCTTGAAGTAATTATTTGCCGCCAGCGATTTTTCCGTGATGGCACTGTCACCAGAATCCGCCCACTACCTACAACCACAACAACCGTGAGGCCACCCCGTGGACAAGAAACTCCATCAGCCCCTGGGCGGCAATGAGATGCCCCGTTTCGGCGGTATCGCCACCATGCTTCGCCTGCCGCACATCCAGACCCCTGCCGAACTTGACGCCCTGGACGCCGCCTTCGTTGGCGTTCCGCTGGACATCGGCACCTCCCTGCGTTCCGGTACCCGCTTCGGCCCGCGCCAGATCCGCGCCGAATCGGTGATGATCCGCCCGTACAACATGGCGACCGGCGCTGCCCCCTTCGATTCGCTGAACGTGGCCGACATCGGCGATGTGGCCATCAACACCTTCAACCTGCTGGAAGCCGTGCGCATCATCGAGCAGGAATACGACCGCATCCTCGGCCACGGCATCGTCCCGCTGACCCTGGGCGGCGACCACACCATCACCCTGCCGATCCTGCGTGCCATCAACAAGGTGCACGGCAAGGTGGGCCTGGTGCACATCGACGCCCACGCCGACGTCAACGACAACATGTTCGGCGAGAAGATCGCCCACGGCACCACCTTCCGCCGTGCCGTGGAAGAAGGCCTGCTGGATTGCGACCGCGTGGTGCAGATCGGCCTGCGCGCCCAGGGCTACACCGCCGAAGACTTCAACTGGAGCCGCAAGCAGGGCTTCCGCGTGGTGCAGGCCGAAGAGTGCTGGCACAAGTCGCTGGCTCCGCTGATGGCCGAAGTCCGCGAGAAAGTCGGTGGCGGCCCGGTTTATCTCTCCTTCGATATCGACGGCATCGATCCGGCCTGGGCGCCCGGTACCGGCACCCCGGAAATCGGCGGCCTGACCACCATCCAGGCGATGGAAATCATCCGTGGCTGCCAGGGCCTGGACGTCATCGGCTGCGACCTGGTCGAAGTCTCCCCGCCCTACGACACCACCGGCAACACCTCGCTGCTGGGCGCCAACCTGCTCTACGAAATGCTCTGCATCCTGCCGGGCGTTGAGCGCCGTTGAGTTCAGCCATGAGCGAGCAACAGGTCCAGGAGGCCGCCAGCAAGCTGGTGGCCGCCTTCGCCGCGAACGATACCGAAGCCTACTTCGCTGCCTTCAGCGAAGACGCCAGTTTCGTCTTCCACACCTGCGAGCAGCCGCTGCACACCCGCGCGGCTTATCGCGAGCTGTGGGAAGGCTGGCAGCGCGACGGTTTCCAGGTGCTGGCGTGCCAATCCCTCAACCCCGTGGTGAGCCTGCAGGGCGACGTGGCGATCTTCTACCACGACGTCGCCACGCGCCTGCGCATCCAGGGTGAAGAAATAGAAAGCCGCGAGCGGGAAACCATCGTTTTCCGTCGGCAACAAGAAAGCGGCCACTGGTTGGCCTGTCATGAGCACTTGTCGGCCATGCCGGCGCATCTGCCGCCTACCTGACAAGGCTCCCTGGGAGAGCAGGAAATGCATAACAACAACAACGATCACGCAGTCACCCGAATAGAAACCCACGGTGTCGAACAGATTCCCGATCACGAACGGGATGCCGGCCCCCTGGACCTGTTCCGCCTGATCTTCGGCGGCGCAAACACCTTCGCTACCGCTGTACTCGGCAGCTTCCCGGTGCTCTTCGGCCTCTCTTTCGAGGCGGGCTTCTGGGCGATCCTGCTGGGTGTGCTGACAGGTTCGCTCATCCTCGCCCCGATGGGCGTGTTCGGCGCGCTGAACGGCACCAACAACGCAGTGTCCTCGGGCGCCCACTTCGGCGTGCATGGTCGTATCGTTGGTTCCTTCCTCTCCCTGCTCACCGCCATCGCGTTCTTCTCGCTGTCGGTCTGGAGCTCCGGTGACGCCCTGGTGGGCGGCGCCAAGCGCCTGTTCGACCTGCCGGAAACCGACCTGACCCTGGGCCTGGCCTACGGCCTGTTCGCCGTGCTGGTGCTGGTGGTGTGCATCTACGGTTTCCGCTTCATGCTGCTGGTGAACAAGGTCGCGGTATGGGCCGCCAGCGTCATGTTCCTGCTGGGCATCTTCGCCTTCGCTGGCCCGTTCGACGCCGCCTATTCCGGCTCCGTGAACCTCGGCCAGGAAGGTTTCTGGGCCGCCTTCATCGGCGCCGCCCTGCTGGCCATGAGCAACCCGGTTTCCTTCGGCGCCTTCCTCGGTGACTGGTCGCGCTACATCCCGCGTGAAACCTCCAGGCAGCGCATCATGCTGGCCGTGATCGCCGCGCAGTTCGCCACCCTGATCCCCTTCCTGTTCGGCCTGGTCACCGCGACCATCGTTGCCGTGCAGGCACCGGACTACATCGCCCAGAACAACTACGTCGGCGGCCTGCTGGCCGTATCCCCTGCTTGGTTCTTCCTGCCGGTGTGCCTGATTGCGGTGATCGGCGGCATGTCCACCGGCACCACCTCGCTCTACGGCACCGGCCTGGACATGTCCTCGGTCTTCCCGCGCCTGCTCAACCGTGTGCAGGCCACCGTGATGATCGGCGTGCTGTCCATCGGCTTCATCTTCATCGGCCGCTTCGCCTTCAACCTGGTGCAGAGCGTGTCGACCTTCGCCGTGCTGATCATCACCTGCACCAGCCCCTGGATGGTGATCATGATCCTCGGCCTGATCATCCGCCGCGGCTTCTACTGCCCGGACGACCTGCAGGTCTTCACCCGTGGCCTGTCCGGCGGCCGCTACTGGTTCACCAACGGCTGGAACTGGCGCGGCATGGGCGCCTGGATCCCGAGCGCCGTGGTCGGCCTATGCTTTGTAAACCTCCCGGGCCAGTTCGTCGGCCCGCTGGGCGAGCTGGCCGGTGGCATCGATATCAGCCTGCCGGTCACTCTGGGCACGGCCGCCCTGCTGTACCTGGTACTGCTGGCGCTCTTCCCGGAACCGGCCGCCGTCTACGGTCCCAAGGGCCCTCGCTGGGTCCCCTCGAAGACTTCCCAAGTACCCGCTCAGGGTTCCCCTGAAGCTGCGTGACACGAATTAGCTCCACTTTATTGCGACTGCCTACAACAACAACCACTGCAATACGCCTTGAAGGAGTTACCGATGAGCAATCGTCCGCTGAAACTGTTCGCCCTCGCCGGCCTGTTCGCCGCCACCCTGAGCGGCGGCGCCATGGCCGCCGACAACAAGCCCTCGTTCGTGGGCTCGGGAAGTTTCCAGGTCTGTTCCGATCCGACTTTCCCGCCGCTGGAGTTCTTCGAGAAAACCGGTGACCGCGAGCCCAGCGGCTTCGATGCGGACCTGATCCGCGCCCTGGCCAAGCACTGGGGCGTGAAGCCGCGCTTCATCGTCACCGAATTCACCGGCCTGCTGCCGGGCCTGGACGCCAAGCGTTGCGACGCAGTCATCAGCGGTACCCTGATCACCCCCGAGCGCACCCAGAAGCTCCATGCCGTGGCCTACCTCGCCAGCGCCACCATCGTCTTCGGCAGCGGCAAGAGCGACCTGAAGCTGAACACCCTGGATGACCTGTCGGGCAAGGTAGTGGCGGTGCAGTCCGGCACCCGCTACGTGACCATCATGGAAAAGCTCAATGAGCAGCTGAAGGCCGCCGGCAAGACCCCGGCCACCCTGCAGACCTATCCGAAAGGCAGCGACGTGGCCCAGCAGGTACTGGTAGGCCGCGCCGCCGCCGGCCTGTCCCAGGACACCGAACTGGCCTATCGCGAACTGCAGACCCCCGGCCAGTTCAAGACCCTTTACGCCTTCCCCGAGAAGGACATCTTCGGCGCATACATGCGTCCGAGCCCGGAAGACAAGCAGGCCGTTCAGGACGCCGTGTCTGCACTGAAAGCCGATGGAACCCTCAAGGCCATCGCCGAGAAATGGAAGCTCGATCCAGCCAACCTGGAAACCGCCGCGCAGTAAGCACGGCCAACGCCTCGCCCCTCTCCCGTTAGCGGGAGAGGGTGCAACGGCACGCTTTCATTCACGCAGGACACGTACATGAACTTCGATGTGACTGTCTTCTGGGACGCCCTGACGTCCTGGCACTTTTTCCGCGGAGCCTGCATCACCCTGGTGCTGGCGCTGGTTTCCCATTCCGTTGGCATCCTGATTTCCATTCCCTGCGCCCTGGCCCTGGACGGCCCGCCGAATGCCTGGCGCACCACCCTGCGCGGCGTACTCAGCGTGTTCCGTGGCGCCCCTACCCTGTTGCAGCTGCTGTTCGTGTGGAACGCGCTGCCGCAGTTCTTCCCGGTGTTCCGCGAAGAGTGGTTCACCCCCTTCATCGCCGCCTGGATCGCCCTGTCGATCAACGAAGCCGCCTACCAGGTGGAGATCAACCGCGCCGCGCTGAAAGCCGTGGACAAGGGCCAGTACGCCGCCGGCCACGCCCTGGGTCTGTCGCGCTGGCACATCTTCCGCTACGTCATCATGCCCCAGGCCGCGCGCATCGCCGTGCCGCCGACCGCCAACGAATTCATCACCCTGCTGAAGATCACCTCGCTGGCGTCGGTGATTTCCCTGCAGGAACTGATGGCAGTGACCTCGCAAACGGTCTCCACCACCTTCCAGTTCTCCGAGTACTACGCCGTCGCCCTCGTCTACTACCTCGTCATGGTTTACACCCTGACCTGGATGCAGGGTGGCCTCGAACGGCGCCTGGCGTGGGATTCCCACACCGGTACCAGCAGCAAGTCCGTCGGCCTGGTGCAACGCACCCTGGCTCGCATGCGCCGTATCTGAGGAGAGCGTCATGAACGAAATCATCCGTCTGCAGAACGTCGGCAAGCGCTATGAGGATTTCCAGGTGCTGCAAGGCATCAACCTCTCCGTGCGCCAGGGCGAGAAGATCGTCATCTGCGGTCCCTCGGGCTCCGGCAAGTCGACCCTGATCCGCTGCATCAACCGCCTCAATCCCCATGACACCGGCACCATCACGGTGGAAGAGCAGGACATTTCCACCAAGTCCGGCAGCGACCACGTGCGCCGCGAAGTGGGCATGGTGTTCCAGAACTTCAACCTGTTCCCCCACCTGACGGTGCTGGAGAACTGCACCCTGGCGCCGATGAAGGTCCGCGGAATGGGCCGCAAGCAAGCCGAGGAACTGGCCCTGCGCTACCTCAATCGCGTGCACATCGGCTCCCAGGCGCACAAGAAACCCGGCCAGCTTTCCGGCGGCCAGCAACAGCGCGTGGCCATCGCCCGTGCCCTGTGCATGAACCCCAAGGTGATGCTGTTCGACGAACCCACCTCGGCGCTGGACCCGGAAATGGTCGGCGAAGTGCTGGAAGTGATGACCGAGCTGGCCCAGGACGGCATGACCATGCTCTGCGTGACCCATGAGATGGGCTTCGCACGCAAGGTAGCCGATCGCGTGGTGTTCATGGACGCCGGCCAGATCGTGGAAACCGCCACCCCGGCCGAGTTCTTCGACAACCCGCAGCACCCGCGCACCCGGGCCTTCCTTTCGCAGATCCGTCACTGATGAACGCACAGAACGAAGCCATCCTGCGTCGTGACCTGGCGGCCGCCTACCGGCTGGCCGCCCTGTTCGGCTGGGATGACACTCTCTACACCCACTTCTCGGTGCGCCTGCCGGGCGTGGAGCCGCGCTTCCTGATCAACCCGTTCGGGCTGATGTTCGAAGAGATCCGCGCCAGCGACCTGATCGTGGTCGACATGCACGGCCGCGTGGTGGAAGGCAACGCCGACTACAACATCGCCGGTTTCACCATCCACAGCGCCGTACACATGGCCCGCGCCGATGCCCACTGCGTGATCCACACCCATACCCTCGCGGGTATGGCGGTGGCTGCGGCGGACAACGGCCTGGCCCAGCTCAACCAGATCAGCGCCGAGTTCCATCAGCGGGTCGGCTACCACACCTACGAAGGCATCGCCCTGGACCTGGGCGAGCGCGAGCGCCTGGTGGCGTCGCTGGGCGACAACATCGCCCTGATGCTGCGCCACCATGGCCTGCTCAGCGTCGGCGCCAGCGTCGCCGACGCCTTCTACGTCATGTACTACCTGAACAAGGCGTGCGAGATCCAGGTCGCCGCCGCCTCCTTGCGCGGCATCCGCGAGATGTCCGACGAGCTCAGCACGCACGCCTGCGAACAGTTCCAGGCCTGCGAGTGGCAGCGCCAGCTGGTCTGGGAAGCCTGGCTGAGAAAGCTCGAAAGGGAGTGCCCCGAATACAAGGACTAGGACAAGCGGGATTGCTTGATAACGGCGCAGTGTGAAGCGTTGCGCGCCTTGCAACACCTGTCGCGGCTTTGCGAACCGCGGCGACAACAATAGAAAGAGAGACCTGTAATGGCTTTGGATATTTTCGTAGTACTCCTATACGTAGCTGCCATGCTTGCACTGGGCTGGTACGGCATGCGCCGTGCCAAGACCCGTGAGGACTATCTGGTGGCCGGCCGCAACCTCGGGCCAGGCTTCTATCTCGGCACCATGGCGGCCACCGTACTCGGCGGCGCCGCCACCATCGGCACCGTACGCCTGGGCTACGTCCATGGCATTTCCGGTTTCTGGCTGTGCGCCAGCCTCGGCTTCGGCATCATGGGCATCAGCCTGTTCCTGGCCAAGCCGCTGCTGAAGCTCAAGATCTACACCGTGACCCAGGTACTGGAGCGTCGTTACAACCCGACCGCCCGCCATGCCAGCGCCGCCATCATGCTGGTGTACGCCCTGATGATCGGCGCGACCTCCACCATCGCCATCGGCACCGTGATGCAGGTCCTGTTCGGCCTGCCGTTCTGGGTTTCCGTGCTGATCGGCGGCGGCATCGTGGTCGCCTACTCCACGATCGGCGGCATGTGGTCCCTGACCCTGACTGACATCGTGCAGTTCATGATCATGACCATCGGCCTGGTATTCATCCTGTTGCCGATGACCATGAGTGACGCTGGCGGCTGGGACGCCCTGGTAGCCAAGCTGCCGGAAAGCTACTTCTCCCTGACCGCCATCGGTTGGGACACCATCATCACGTACTTCCTGATCTACTTCTTCGGCATCTTCATTGGCCAGGACATCTGGCAGCGCGTGTTCACCGCCCGCACCGAGACCGTCGCCAAGGTCGCTGGTACCGCCGCTGGTGTCTACTGCGTACTCTACGGCCTGGCCGGCGCCCTGATCGGCATGGCTGCCAAGGTGCTGCTGCCTGATCTGGACAACGTCAACAACGCCTTCGCCACCATCGTCGACACCACGCTGCCGGACGGTGTCCGTGGCCTGGTAGTCGCAGCCGCCCTGGCGGCCCTGATGTCCACCGCCAGCGCCGGGCTGCTGGCCGCCTCCACCACCGCCGCGCAGGACCTCTGGCCGCTGCTGGGTGGCAAGGCCGATGACGAAGGCGACGCGCACAAGAACCGTCTGTTCACCCTGCTGCTGGGTGTGGTGGTACTGGGCATCGCCCTGGTGGTAAGCGACGTGATCAGTGCCCTGACCCTGGCCTACAACCTGCTGGTAGGCGGCATGCTCATCCCGCTGCTGGGCGCCATCTACTGGAAGCGCGCCAGCACCGCCGGCGCCATCGCCAGCATGGTCCTGGGCAGCATCACCGCCTGCGTCTTCATGTTCACCGATGGCCTCGAAGCCAATACCCCGATCTACTACAGCCTGGCTGTAGGCGCGGTGAGCTTCGTGGTGATCAGCCTGCTGTCCCGCAGCTCTGCGGAGACCGCCGAGCTGGCCTGACATGCACTGCCGCCTCTTCCCGGAGGTGGCCTTTCCGGGCCCCGGATCGGCATTGCCGACCGGGGCTTTTTTTGTTCCCCATCGAGCTGCGACTAGGCTGAATACATGGTTTTCCTGTGGGGGCGAATTCATTCGCTATGCAGACCGCAGGTCTGCCTGGAGCATCCAGGGGCGGCTACGCCGCCCATCGCGAATGAATTCACCCCCACAGATTTCCGCCCCACAGTCAGCCACGTGGCATCAACCGGCACGGAGCACCCCATGAAAATCGTCAGCCGCGACCAGTGGTTCGAAGTCGAGCACCGCTACGACGGCATCAGCCTGATCAGTGAGCCATTCGTGCGGCCCTTCTACCGCTGCAACCTCTGGCACGTTCAGGGCCGCGACAAGGACCTGCTGATCGACTCCGGCTCCGGCGTCGTCAGCCTGCGCGAACAGCTGCCCTGGCTCACCCAGCGCCCGCTGCTGGCGGTGGCCAGCCACACCCACTTCGACCATATCGCCGGGCATCACGAATTCCCCGAGCGCCTGGTCCATCCGGCAGAAGCGCACATCCTGGCCACGCCCACGGGCGAAAACACCCTGGCCAAGGACTATGTCGGCGACGAGATGTTCGAGGCGCACCCGGACTGCCCGCTGTGCTATGCCGAATACCGCGTGAAGGCGGCGCCGGCGACACGCCTGATCGATGAGGGGGATGTGCTGGACCTGGGGAATCGGGTGCTGGAGGTGCTGCATACCCCCGGCCATTCACCGGGCGGCATCAGCCTGTGGGAAGCGAAGACGCAGACACTGTTCAGCGGCGACATCATCTACGACGGCCCGCTGATCGATAACGCCTACCACTCGAATCTGGATGATTACGCCAAGAGCCTCGCACGGCTGCGCGACCTTCCGGTGCGCACCGTGCATGGCGGTCACTTCGCCAGTTTCTCCGGTGAGCGCCTGCGCGAGTTGGCGGACAACTGGCTACGCGCTCACGAGTGAGCCGGTCACTTCCTCAGGCGGCGCTGCTCGGCGAGGCGGCGCTGCTCTTCACTCCGGACCGGAATGGGCTGCAGGCGCGGTGCCTCGATCAGGCCCAGCGCGACACCCAGTTGCCACATCCACGCTTCTAGCCGCTTTCTCATGCTTGACCCCCTTTCCTGGGACGATGGTCGGGTGGCCCGTGCTTCTTGGGCCACCCTCGTCAGGAGCTTAGTTGCTCCGGGCAAGATCCAAAATACGCCCGCCCTGAAATTTCCTACTGATCTGAATCAAACCGCTGAACGGTATACGGGAAACGTCTTACCGGAGGATCGCCGCTTACTTACTGAAACTTCAGTGCAATTGCCGATGTATCTCACTTCATTCAACACTGACCAGGAACTTCCCCGTAGGGCGCGCCGTGCGCACCGAAACCCTGCGAACCGGTCCACAAACGAATCCAGATTCGCTCTTACGACGCCTGGGACCGCCCCTGCTGCAGGTCGATCCAGGCCCGCAGGTTCGCCCCGAGCATGCCCTTGCGCCACATCAGCCAGGTGGTGGCGCGGTTGAACGGCGCGTCCAGCTGGTGAACCCGCACTTCGTCCCGTCCCGGCAGGCTATCGAGCATCGAGCGCGGCACCAGGGCGATGCCGCCCCCGGCGATCACGCAGGCCAGCATGCTGTGGTAGGACTCGATTTCCATGGGCGGCGCCATCGGCACTCGCGAGGCCACGAACCAGCCCTCCAGGCGACGGCGATAGGAGCAGCTCTGGCGGAAGGCGAACACCTCCAGCCCGGCCACGTCCTGTGCCGACTTCACCGGCCCATGGGCGGCCTCGGTGATCAGCACCATTTCCTCCTCGAACAGCGGCAGACCATCCAGCTCGGCGAACTCAACCGGACCATCCACCAGGGCGGCATCCAGGCGGCCACCGAGCAGGCCATCGAGCAATTCACCGCTGGGTGCGGTCTGCACCTGCAGGTTCACCGCCGGCCAGGTGCGGTGGTAGCGCACGAGAATGGGCGGCAGGTGGATGGCGGCGGTGCTGAACATGGAGCCGATGACGAAATCCCCCGCCGGCTCACCACCGCGCAGGGCAGCCTCGGCCTCGGCCTGCAGGGCGAACATGCGCTCGGCGTAGCCCAGCATCACCTTGCCCGCCGGTGACAGGGTCAGGCGCTGGCGTTCACGGAGAAACAGCTCCACGCCCAGACTCTCCTCCAACTGCCTGAGGCGCGTGGACAGGTTCGACGGTACCCGGTGCATGCGCGACGCCGCGCGGGTGATGGAGCCTTCCTCGGCCACGGCCTGGAAGATGCGGAGCTGGCTGAGTTCCATGGATTATCCATTCAATCAAACAGAACATATTTGTTCTTTTTTATTCGTTTTTATTGAACACATCCAGCCCCTAGCATGGAATTCCGATGACCAGCACCGGAGCCCTCCCATGCCACCGCTGATCCGCCTGATGGCCTGCCTGTTCGCCCTGATCGTCGCCATGGGTGTCGGTCGCTTCGCCCTGACTCCGCTGCTCCCACACTTGATCGCCGAAGGCCAGGTGAGCCTTACCGGTGCCGGCCTGGTAGCCGCCGCCAACTACCTGGGCTACCTGGTGGGAGCCCTGGACGCTTTCTATGCCAGCTCCCCGCGACAGGCACGGCTACGTCTGGTGGCGGGGCTCTGGGCCACCGTCCTGCTGACCCTGGCTTCCGCGCTGGCCGAAGGCTTCTGGCCCCATGTGCTGCTGCGTTTCGCCCTGGGGGTGACCAGCGCCTGGGTGCTGGTGGTGGTCACCGGCCTCAGCCAGCGCATCGCCGCAGAGGCCAACAGGCCCCGCCTGGGCAGCCTGGTATTCGCCGGCCCCGCCTTCGGCGTGATGCTGACCGGCGCGCTGGCCCTGGAGCTGAACCTGCAAGGCCAGGGTTCGGCCATGCTCTGGCTGGCCTTCGGCGTTCTGGCCCTTCTGCTGACCCTGGCTACCCATCCGCTGCTGCCCCATCCGCAAGCGCCAACCGTGACGACGATCCAACCCGTCCCACGGCGACCGCGCTCCCTGTATGCGCTGCTCGCTGCCTATGGCCTGGTGGGCCTGGGCTACATCATCCCCGCCACCTTCCTTTCGCAGATGGCTGCGGCGCGCTTCCACGGTCAATGGCAGGCGGACCTGTTCTGGCCGGCCTTCGGCCTGGCGGCAGCCATCGGCGTGGTGTTGGTCAGCCTGCGCCGCCAGCGGCCCGGTGGCACTCGCCGCTGGCTGGTGGTCGCGCTGTGGTTACAAGCCTTGGGCACCCTCGCCTGCACCCTGCCGGGCATGGCCGGATTGGTTCTGGGGGTGATCCTAAGCGGCGGCCCCTTCCTCGCCGGGATGCAACTGGTGATGCAGTACGCCCGCGAACTGGACCCGCAGGGCCATAGCCGTAACGTCGGCCTGCTGACCGCCGCCTTCGCCCTCGGGCAACTTGCCGGCCCGCTGCTGGCGGCTGCCAGCAGCCATTTCAGCGGCGATCTGCAACCGGCACTCTATGCGGCCGGCGCGGGGCTGCTCCTGGCGGGTGCCCTGATGGCGCGTCCGGGCGCCAACCCTGCCGGGGCGAACTCATTCGCCAAGCAGGACGCAGTCCTGCCCTGTGGGAGCGAATTTATTCGCGAATGAATTCGTTCCCACAGGAAATGCAAAAGGGCCGCAGCGCGGCCCTTCGCGAATGACTTCGCCCCCACAAAAGGCAGGCACCAGCGAGGAGCGTAGCTAGGTCCCGGTCTTGATCCTGGTCCAGGTGCGGGTACGGACGCGCTCCAGCTTCGGCGGCAGCATCTCCACCGAGAACAGCCTGGCCTGCACCTCGGCCGGCGGGTAGACGTTGGGGTTGTCGCGCAGCTCCGCGGAGATCAGCGAGTCCGCCGCCTGGTTGGGGTTGGCGTAGGCGACATGGTCAGAGATGGGCGCGACGACTTCGGGTTGCAGCAGGTAGTTGAGGAAGGCATGGGCCTGCTCGACGTTCTTGGCGTCCTTCGGAATCGCCAGCACATCGAACCAGGCTGCGGTACCTTCCTTGGGAATGCGGTACTCCACCTTCACCCCATTGCCGGCCTCCTTCGCACGGGCGGCGGCCTGCATGGCGCCGCCCGACCAGGCCAGTGCCACGCAGACTTCGCCGTTGGCGAGGTCGGTGACGAACTTCGACGAGCTGAAATAGCTCACGTTCGGGCGCAGCTTCGCCAGCAATTCCTCGGCCTTCTTGTAATCGTCCGGATTGCGGCTGTTGGGCGGCAGGCCCAGGTAGTGCAGCACCTCCGGAATCACCTCGGTGGGCGAGTCGAGGAAGGCCACGCCGCACTGCTTGAGCCTGGCCAGGTTGTCCGGGTTGAAGATCAGCTCCCAGGAGTCCACCGGCGCGTTTTCACCCAGCACGGCCTTCACCTTGTCGACGTTGTAGGCGATGCCGTTGGTGCCCCACATGTAGGGCATCACGTACTGGTTGCCCGGGTCCTTGGCGGCCAGCACCTTGAGCAGCCCCGGGTTGAGATTCTTCCAGTTGGGCAGCTTGCTCTTGTCCAGCGGCTGGAACACGCCGGCCTTCATGTAGTTGGGCAGGAAGCCGTCGCTGGGCACCACCAGGTCGTAGCCGGAACGGCCAGAAAGCAGCTTGGCCTCCAGCACTTCGTTGCTGTCGTAGACGTCGTACTGGGGCTTGATGCCAGAAGCGGCCTGGAAGTCCTTCAGGGTGTTCGGGCCAATGTAGTCGAACCAGTTGTAGATGCGTACCTCCGGCTCGGCGACAGCGTTCAGCGAGGCGCCCAACAGGGCCCCCGCCAGCAGGATGCGGGCCTTCATCGGGCGGCCCCTTCGTAACCTTGCAGCACGTTCACCGCGTTCACGCCGATGGCCTCCACTGCGTAGCCGCCCTCCATGATGAACAGGGTGGGCAGGCCGAGTGCGGCGATGCGCTGGCCCATGCGGATGTAGTCCGGCGAGTCCAGCTTGAACTTGGAGATGGGGTCGTCCTTGTAGGTGTCCACACCGAGGGAGATCACCAGGGCATCCGGCGCGTAGGCGGCGATCTTGCGGCAGGCATCGTCGAGGGCGGCAGACCAGCCATCCCAACCGGTACCGTGGGGCAGCGGATAGTTGTGGTTGAAGCCTGTGCCCTCGCCTTCGCCGCGCTCGTCGGCATGGCCCAGGTAGTAGGGATATTCCACCAGCGGGTCGCCGTGGATGGAGGCGAAGAGCACGTCGCTGCGCTCGTAGAACAGCTCCTGGGTACCGTTGCCGTGGTGGTAGTCGACGTCGAGGATGGCCACGCGCTTGGCGCCCTGGTCGAGAAAGGCCTGGGTGACGATGGCGGCGTTGTTGAAGAAGCAGTAGCCGCCCATGAAGTCGCTGCCGGCGTGGTGTCCCGGCGGACGGCAGAGGGCGAAGGCGGTGTTGGCGCCCTGGCGGATATGATCCTGGGCGGTCAGCGCCACCTGGGCGGAGCTGTACACGGCCTGCCAGGTACCGGCGGTGATCGGCGCTTCGGTGTCGAAGCAGTAGTGGCCGAGCTGGCCATGCAGCGCGGTAGGAATGGGGCCGTCGCGGCGCAGGCGGCGCGCCGGGAAGGTACTGGGGAGCATGTCGCAGCTATGGCCGTCGGCGGCCCAGCGATCCCAGGCACCCTTGAGGAACTCCACGTAGGCGGCGTCGTGGACCTGCAGGATGGGCTCCAGGCCGAAGTCCTTCGGCTCGATCACCTCACCGATTTCCTGCTGGCGAACCCGCGCCAGCACGGTGTCCGCGCGGCTGGGCATTTCGAAACAGGGCTGGAGTTTGCCGTCGACCAGTTCCGACTGGCCGAAGTGGAGACGGTGATCGTCGCTATAGACGGTCAGCATGGAGGGCACCTCATTCGGGTCTTGTTATTGGTGAGCTGATTCTGTGGGCAATCGGGGGTGTTTGCGCAGTGGCGAGGACGGCCAATAGAGGATCTAAATGGCCAAAATTATTGGCCGAACACCCACTCATGATGCATTTGCAGGATTGCATCACCAATCCGAAACGTCCGACCCCCCAACCGCATTGCCGTCCTACAAAGTCCTTGGGCAGCATCCGGCCTCGTTGCAGCTTCTGTCGCGACCCGGGCTGGAACCCCGGCAGTAAACCGGTACTACCCCATAGGCAGAACCAAAGGGCCCTCGCCCCTCGGCTTCTGGCCGTCTATGGCGGACGGTGCAAGGCGGGCATTCGCCCGGCCGGTTTTCTGTGTTTCCCGGTGGTTCCAACCTTGCACAGTCCGCCACCCCTTCAGGAATTCCAGGTGGCGGCCCTCATTGTTCGACAGGGAGTTGCACCCTGGGCACCACCTACTGCGAAACCCTCCACGTCTTCCGCCACAGCCGCTTGCCGCGCGTCACCCTCATTGGCCATGAACCCTGTCGCCTGCTGGGCGTTTCGGCCAACGTCCACATGAACGACGGCCTCGACGCGGACCAATGGCGCACCGGTTTGCTCAAGTGCGAACGGGGGCTGATGGGGGAAGAAATGCTAATCAGCGAGTCCGCCAGCCACGACCTGACACCGCGCCACGTCTATCACCCGGAAACCCGCAACCTGCGCCGCTGGCTGACCCATGAGGTGATTCCCGTCCTGCGCGCGGTGCGGCGGGCGGCGTAGAAGTCCTGGTTCAGTTACGCTGCCCTTTCGCGCATGAATTCGCCCCCTCACTAGTGCGCCCCCTGATCCCCTCCACTACCCCCGGAAATGACTCGGCGGCTGGCCGCTCCAGCGTTGGAAGGCGTGACGCAGGCTGGCGGTTTCGCTGAAGCCGAGCGCCTCGGCGATGCGGTAGATGGGGATGTCGCCCTGCTGGAGCATTTCCTTGGCGCGGGTGAAGCGCAGTTCGTCCAGCAGCTGCTGGTAGCTGGTCTGCTGCTGGGCCAGGTGGCGGCGCAGACTGCGCGAGGAGCAGTTCATCTGCTTCGCCAGTTCCTCCAGCCCCGGCGGGTCGGCCAGGCGGGCGGCGAGCAGGCCGCGCACCCGTTCCAGCCAGGCGCGACGGGCGGCGAACTCGACGTTCTGCCGGCGGCATTGTTCGAGCATTTCCTTGTGGGTCACCGGGTCGGCGAGCGGCAGGCGGCGGGTCAGCCAGGCGGCGTCGAAACCGATGGCGCTGCGGTTGGCACCAAAGCTCACCGGGCAGCCGAATCCGCGTGCATAGGGCCGCGCCATGCCGCCGCCGGAGGGATAGTCCACCTGCACCGCGTGCAACGGCAGCGGCTGCCCCAGCAGGTCGGCGAAGGTGACCTTGAGCGAGCCCAGGCAGACTTCGGTATTGAACGCCCGCAACGACTCGTCCTCGCTGTAGCCGGTGGCGGTGAGCCAGGCGATGTCGCCATCCTGCTCCAGCGCCAGGCGGAAGTAGGTACCCAGCAGCACCGGGTAGCTCAGGCCGACGCGCAGGGCCTCGCCGAAGGTGGGCGCCGACAGCATGGCGTAGCCCAGCAGGCCGTAGGCGGAGATGCGGGTACGCAGGCCGAGGGCCAGGCCCACGGCCGGGCGCGGCGCCAGGCGCACGGCGTTGGCGTAGACCTGCTGCTCCTGCTCGGGGTTGACCAGTTTCTGCAGTTCGGCGAGGTCCTGTTCGCTGATGCCGCTGCCGGCCAGCAGGTCGCAGGCAGCAATGCCCTCCTCCTGCAGCAGCGCCACGGTAAGCGCCGACATGTGCAGCGAGTTCAGCCAGGTGGCGCGGGAGAAGGTGTGCTCGACCATGATGCCTACTGGATGGCCTCGGTGAGTTCTCGTTCCTGGCGCCTGTAGGGGAAGACGTCGATCACCTTGCCGGAGCGGATGGCGGCCTGCAGGGTCTTCCAGTACTCGGCGTCATAGAGCTCGCCATGGAGCTTGGCGAACAGCCGGCGCTGGCCGATGTCGGCGAAAAGGAAGCGCGGGAACTCCTCGGGGAAGACGTCGTTGGGCGCCACCGAATACCAGGGCTCGGCGGACATCTCGTCCTCCGGGTAACGCGGCGGCGGGATGACGCGGAAGTTCACCTCGGTGAGGTAGCAGATCTCGTCGTAGTCGTAGAACACCACGCGGCCGTGGCGGGTGACGCCGAAGTTCTTCAGCAGCATGTCGCCGGGGAAAATGTTCGCCGCCGCCAGTTGCTTGATGGCCAGGCCATAGTCGTAGAGCGCCTCGTGCACCTGGGCGTCGCTGGCGCTTTCCAGGTAGATGTTCAGCGGCGTCATGCGGCGCTCGGTCCAGCAGTGACGGATCAGCACCACGTCGCCCTCCAGGGCCACGGTGGACGGCGCCACCTCCAGCAGTTCGGCCAGGCAATCCGGGTCGAACTTGGACCTGGGGAAGCGGAAGTCGGCGAACTCCTGGGTATCGGCCATGCGCCCTACCCGGTCGACGTTCTTCACCAGACGGTACTTCTCGATCACGGTGTTGCGGTCCACCGTCTTGGCGTGGGCGAAGCGGTCCTTGATGATCTTGAACACCGTGTTGAAGCCCGGCAGGGTGAACACGCTCATCACCATGCCGCGCACGCCGGGCGCCATGATGAAGCGGTCGTCGGTGTTGGCCAGGTGGTTGATCAGCGCGCGGTAGAACTCCGACTTGCCGTGCTTGTAGAAACCGATGGAGGTGTACAGTTCGGCGATGTGCTTGCCCGGCAGGATGCGCTTGAGGAAGCCGACGAACTCGGCGGGCACGGCCACGTCCACCATGAAGTAGGAACGGGTGAAGGAGAAGATGATCGACACTTCCGCTTCGTCGGTGATCACCGCGTCGGCCTGGATGCCGCGGCCCTCGCGGTGCAGCAACGGCAGCACCAGCGGCCATTGCTCGTCGCGGGTGTAGATGCGCCCCACCAGGTACGCGCCCTTGTTGCGGTAAAGCGGCGAGGCGAAGAGTTCGATGCACAGCTCCGGGTCCTTGCAGACCCAGTCGGGCAGGTTTTCGCGCAGCTGGGTTTCAAGGCGTTCCAGGTCGCCGGCGCGGTCGTCGTAGGGCACATCGAAACGGAAGTCATCGAGCACCGCCGAGAGCGCCGCATGCAGTCGGCCTGCGGGGCGGTAGCTGCGGGTCTGGGGGGCGCGCTCGTGGGTGCGCAGCGAAGGCCGGGTGGTGTGGATGAACATGCAGCCGTCGCTGATCAGGTCGTGGCTGAACAGACTGCAGAAGATCGAGTTGTACCAGGTCTCGGACAGCTCATCGTCCAGGCGCAGGTCGATCAGGCCGATGTAGGCGCTCTTCACCAGGGGCCAGAGCTGCACGTCCAGCAATTCATCCACCGCGTAGGCTGCGCGCAGCCGTTCGCTGGTTTCACCGACCTTTATCTCGTAGAGAGCGATCCGCTCCGCCGCCGCATGTTGCGTGGCCTGCCACTGTGCCTCCTCGAAGCGGGCACGGGCGCCGTCGGTGATCTGGCGGAAATGCTCACGGTAGTCGTCGAAACCTTCGAGGATCAGTCGGGCGATGCCTTCGGCCGGCCATTGCTGCGCCATGTTGATGTCTCGGCTGCGGAAACGGGAATGGCGAGCTTAGCCAGAGGCCGGGACAAAAAGAAACACCGGCCGAAGGCTGGGGCTGCGTTGTGGGAGCGAATTCATTCGCGAAACAGGCCGTGGGCCTGGCCGGATGTCCCTGGGGCGACTTCATCGCCCTTCGCGAATGAATACGCTCCTACAAGGTGATGTTCGCGGTGGCCCGTCAGGCAATCCCCTTCTCCCGCAGGCAGGCCTCCAGCATTTCGATGAATACCCGCACCTTGCGCGTGCGCCGGCGATGGGCCAGGTAGAGGACATGGACCCAGGGACCGAAGGCGTCGGGCTCCAGCTCGTAGTCGGCCATCACCCGGACCAGTTGGCCGCTGGCCAGGTAGGGTGCGGCGCTCCATTGCGGCATCACCTGCAAGCCGTGGCCGGCCAGGAGGCAGGTGAGCAGGAAGTCGTAGTTGTCGCTGGCCATTCTCGGCACGGGCTGCGGCAAGCGTATGCGCTCGCCGTCGCGCAGCAGCCACCAGAAGTGCCGGTTGAGCAACGGATGCTGGAAGATCAGCCAGTCGTGCTGCAGGTAGTTTTCCAGGGTCACCGCTCCCCCCTTGCGCGCCAGGTAACCGGGACTGGCGCACAGGTAGATGCGGTTCTCCGTCAGCGGCCTTGCGATCAGCCCCGGCAAGTCGGTGGGCCCGTCGCGCAGGGCCAGGTCGTAGCCGCCGTCGATCAGGTCGACGAAGGCGTCGTTGAGGTCCACTTCCAGGCGCACCTGCGGGTGCTCGCTCATGAAGCGGCAGCACACCTCGCTCAGGAAGGCCGGGCCGAAGGACGGTGGCGCGGTGAGGCGAAGAGTTCCGCGCAGTTCGTGTTGCAACTGGTCCACTTCCTCGCCGGCCAGTTGCAATTGCATCAAGGCCTGCCGGGCGCCCTCCAGGTAGATATGCCCGGCTTCAGTCAGCGCCATGCGCCGGGTGGTGCGTTCGAACAGCCGCACGCCCAGCTCGCCTTCCAGATGGCCTACCGCCTTGGTCAAGGCCGAGGGCGTCTTGCCGAGTTGTTCGGCGGCGCGGCTGAAACTGCCGTACTCGGCGGTGGCGACGAACATGGTGAGCGCGCTGAGCTTGTCCATTCATCTATTCCGGATCGGCACAAAAGTTGTGCGAGAACATAGCATTCTGTCGCTTCATCGGCTTGGTTAGGCTCACCGGCAGACCAACAAGAACCGGAAATCACCGATGAAAACCTTCGCCCCTACCCTGCTGGCCGTCGCGCTGGCTTGTTCCTCGATGGAAAGCTTCGCGGCCGTCGATCTCATCCTGCACAACGCCAAGGTCTACACCGCCGAACCCGGCCAGGCCCTGCAACAGGCCGTGGCCGTGGAAGACGGCAAGGTCCGCGCCGTCGGCAGCAACGATGACGTGCTGGAACTCAGGGAATCCGCTACCCAGGTGATCGACCTCGGCGGCAAGGTGCTGATGCCGGGCTTTATCGACTCCCATTCCCACGCCATCTTCGGCGGACTGGAGCTGGATTCGGCCAGCCTTGGCGGTCAGCTGGTACCCGTGGCGGAACTGGAGCAGCGCCTGCGCCAGTGGCGCGACAACGGCAAGGCGCGGCATGGCGATGCGCTCAGCGTCAGCGGCATGCCGTCGGCCGCCTGGGGCGAGGTGGCTGAGCTGGAGCAGCGCTTCAACCAGGGCGAATGGGCCGAGGTGCCGATCTTCTTCATGGGCTGGGACCACCACACCGGCTGGGCCAACCGCGCCATGTTGAAACGCGCCGGCGTCGACGCCGCCATGGTTAAGGGCCTGAAAGGCGAGGCGCAGGCCACCATCGGTCATCACGACGATGGCCAGCCCAATGGTTTTCTCGCCGACGCCGGCCTGGACCCGGTGATGGCGCAACTGCCGCCGGCCACCGCCGAGCAACTGTTGAAGGCTGCCCGCTCGGCACTGCGTTACAACCTCAGCCTGGGCATCACCGCGTGGATGGACCCGGCGGCCAACGCCGCACCGGGAGAGCCCTTGTTCGACTTCAAGCCCACCGCCCAGACCTTGGGCGTATTACCTGCTTACAAGGCACTGGCTGAGAAGGGCGAACTGACCGCCCATGTCGCCGCCCTGCTGGTGGCCAACCCGAAGAGCCGCCCGGCCGACCTCGACACCCTGGACAAGGTACGCCAGCAGTTCCAGGGCGTGCCCAACCTGACCCTGCCCGGCATCAAGGTCTTCGCCGATGGCGTGGCGGAAATCCCGGCGCAGACCGCAGCCATGCTCGAGCCCTACAAGAACTCGAACAAGCGCGGTGAGCTGCTGATCGACCCGGCGCATTTCGGTGAACTGGTCAGCGCCGCCGACGCCCGTGGCTGGCTGGTGCATGTCCATGCCATCGGCGACCGCGCGGTGCGCGAATCCCTGAACGGCATCGAGCAGGCGCGCAAGGACCGTCAGAGCGGCATCGCCCACTCGGTCACCCATCTGCAAATGGTCAACCCGAAGGAGTTCGCCCGCTTCCAGCCGCTGGGCGTGATCGCCTCCATGCAGCTCTACTGGGCCAGCGCCGACGAGCTCAGCCTGGACCTGGTGCAACCCTACATCAGCGCCATGGCCTTCCATTACCAGTATCCGGCGCGCTCGCTGTTGAAGAATGGAGCGACCATCTCCGGCGCCAGCGACTGGCCGGTGACCACCCCCGAACCCTGGAAAGCCATCTATCAGGCGGTCAGCCGCAAGGGTCCCAAGGGCGTGCTGAACGCGGACGAGGAGATCGACCGCGAGACCATGTTCCAGGCCTATACCCTCAACTCCGCACGCACCATCGGCCTCGACAAGCAGATCGGCTCGCTCGCGCCCGGCAAACAGGCCGACCTGATCCTGCTGGACCGCGATGTGTTCCAGGTCGAACCCGAAGCCCTGCGCGACACCCAGGTGCTGAAAACCTGGTTCGCCGGCCGCGAAGTCTTCAACGCCGCTCTCTAACTACCAATAACCACCTGCTCCGCACCCATCCCCCGCCAGTTGGCGGGGGATGGCGGAGCCTTGCCTGCATCTGCCCGAACAATCACAACAACGGGAAACCCTCGATGAACCGCTTCACCCTCCTTGCGCTCGCCCTGGCTCCGCTGGCCTGCCAGGCCATTGAACTGAACGACGACTTTTCCCTGCAGGTCGATCTCGCCCTGCTCAGCGACTACCGCACCCGAGGCATCTCCCAGACCCAGAACGACCCGGCGGCCCAGGCCAGCGCAACCCTGCTGCATAGCAGCGGCCTTTATGTCGGGGTATGGACCTCGAACGTGGACTTCGGCTTCGGCCTCAAGACCCGCCAGGAAGTGGACTACTACGCCGGCTGGTACTGGCAGGCCACCGACGAGGTGAACCTGGATCTCGGCTACATCAAGTACAGCTACCCGAAGGAAGGCCAGTTCAACCAGAGCGAGGCCTACGCCATCCTCGGCGCCTACGGCTTCAGGCTTGGGGCCCAGTACTCCAACGACGCGAAGAACCTGATCGGTGAGAAGCAGGACACCTTCTACAGCTACGTCAGCTACGAGGACACCCTCCCCCTGGACGTGGGCCTGAAGCTGCGTTACGGGCGCAACGACTTCAAGGACCCGCTGTTCTGGTCCGCCCGGGGCGAAAGTTCCGACGCCTACCACGAGTGGGAAGCCAAGCTGACCCGGGACTTCGTTGGCGTCACCTGGGGCCTCGCCTACATCGATACCGACCTCTCCGAGTCGGAATGCGCGAGCTACTACGGCTTCACCGATGTGTGCAACTCGACCTGGGTGGCGAGCGTGAGCAAGCGTTTCTAGGGGGCTGCCTTGGCTCCAATGGTGGATCGGTAAAGCGCGATCCACCCTGCGCAAATCCCAACCTTCGCCCCTCGGACTGGCTCTATTGTGGGGGCGAATTCATTCGCTATGCAGGCCGAAGGTCTGCCCCTCAGCGGCTGAGGGAGCACTGCGTGCTCCTTAGCGAATGAATTCTCCCCCACAGACAATCAGCACCCATCCTTCACGCCAACCCGCGCTCCGCAAGAAAACCGGCCAGATAGTCGATGAACGCCAGCACCTTGCCGGTGGCGCGGCGGTGGCTGGGGTAGACGGCGAGGATCTGCGGCCCGAAGGCGTCGGGGTCGATCTCGTAGTCGGCCATCAGGCGCACCAGCCGGCCATCGGTCAGGTAGGGGGCAGCACTCCACAGCGGCACGTGGTAGAGGCCGACACCAGCCAGGGCGCTGGCCATCAGCAGGTCGTGGTTGTCACTGCCCAAGCGTGGCGTCGGCGGCCTGGGCAGACTCAGGCGCTGGCCGTCGCGCTCCACCCACCACCAGGTGCGGTCCAGGGCAGCGTGGTAGTAGAGCAGCCAGTCGTGCTGGTCGAGGGTTTCCGGCGTCACCGGCAGGGGGTTGCGGGCAAGGTAGGCCGGGCTGGCGAACAGAGCCAGGCGATTGCTCCCGACCACCCTGGCGATCATCCCCGGCTGGTCGCTGCGGCCCTCCCGCAACGCCAGGTCGTAGCCGGACTCCACCAGATCGACGAAATCATCGGACAGGTCCACCCGCAGGCGGATCTGCGGGTACTCGGCGAGAAAGCCGACGCACACCTCATCGAGAAAGGCCCTCCCGAAGGCCAGCGGCGCCGTGAGCCGCAGGCTGCCATGCAGGCCGTACTGCAACTGGCTCACCTCCTCTCCAACATCCTGCAAACGTTGCAGAACCTGCCGGGCAGTTTCCAGATAGACCCGTCCGGCCTCGGTCAGCACCGTGCGCCGGGTACTGCGCTCGAACAGCAGCACGCCGAGGTCATCTTCCAGATGGCTGACGGCCTTGGTCAGGGCCGAAGGGGTCTTGCCCAGTCGCTCGGCGGCACGGCTGAAACTGCCGTGATCCGCCGTGGCGACGAACATGCTGATGGCGCCGAGCTTATCCATGGGTTTTGCCATTCCGGAAAAAAGGTTTTGCACGTTTCGGGCGTTCTGCCAGCCCGGGTCAGTCGCTAGTCTCGCTGCCAGATCAATAAAAACAAGGGGATTTCCCATGAAAGGCTTCACGCCCACCCTGCTGGCCATGGCGCTGGCTTTTTCCTCGATGGACTCCATGGCGGCCGCTGACCTGGTGCTGCTCAACGGCAAGCTGTACACCGCCGATCCTTCGCAACCCTCGGCACAAGCCATGGCGGTAGAAGACGGCAAGGTGCTGAAGGTGGGCACCGACGCCGAAATCAAGGCCCTCGCCGACGCGTCCACCCAGGTCATCGACCTGGCGGGCAAGCGCCTTCTGCCGGGGCTGATCGATACCCACTCCCATGCCATCTTCGGCGGCCTGGAAATGACCTCGGCCAACCTCGACAGCGAGGAGAACGTGGCCCTGGCGGATCTGGAAAAACGCCTGCGTGGCTGGCGCGACGACGGCACGGCCCGCCATGGCGACATACTGAGCGTCGCCGGCGTGAGCTCCACCTACTGGAGCAAGGCCGAGGAACTGGGGCGCATCTTCAACAACGGTGAGTGGGCGAAGGTGCCGGTGGTGTTCATGGGCAGCGACCACCACACCGGCTGGGCCAACCAGGCCATGCTCGACCGCGCCGGGGTGAATGCCGCGCTGGTCGCCTCCCTGCCGGAAGCCGAAAAGGGCACCGTGGGCACCAGCAAGGACGGCAAACCCAACGGTTTCGTGGTGGATGCCGGCTGGGACCGCATCGCTTCCGCCATGCCGCCAGTCAGCCCCGAGGAGCTGCTGCGCGCCGGCGAGGCCGCGGTGAAATACAACAACAGCCAGGGCATCACCGCCTGGATGGACCCGGCCGCCAACGCCGCGCCAGGCGAAGCGATCTTCGCGCTCAAGCCCACCGAGAAGTCCGTCGGCGTGCTGCCGGCCTACAAGGCGCTGGCCGACAAGGGCGAGCTGAGCGCCCACGTCGCCGCGCTGCTGGTGGCCAATCCGAAGAGCCGCCCGGCCGACCTGGACACCCTGGACAAGGTGCGCCAGCGCTTCCAGGGCATCCCCAACCTGACCCTGCCCGGCATCAAGGTCTTCGCTGACGGCGTACTGGAATACCCGGCGCAGAGCGCGGCGCTGATCGACCCGTACAACAACTCGCAGAAACGCGGCGAACTGCTGATCGACCCGGCGCATTTCGGCGAGCTGGTGAGCGCGGCCGACGCACGAGGCTGGCTGGTGCACATCCACGCCATCGGTGACCGCGCGGTGCGTGATTCGCTCAACGGCATCGAGCAGGCGCGCAAGGATCGCCAGAGCGGCATCGCCCACTCCATCACTCACCTGCAACTGGTGAATCCGAAGGAGTTCGCCCGCTTCAAGCCGCTGGACGTGATCGCCTCCATGCAGCTGCTCTGGGCCTCTGGGGACGAGTACACCCTGGATATGGTCAAGCCCTACGTCAGCGCCTTCGCCTTCCGCTACCAATACCCGGCCCACTCGCTGTTGCAGCAGGGCGCAACCATCGCCGGCGCCAGTGACTGGCCGGTTTCCTCGCCCAACCCCTGGCAGGCGATCCACCAGGCCATCAGCCGCGAAGGCCCGAAAGGCGTGCTCAATGCCGACGAGCGCATCGACCGCGAAACCATGCTCCAGGCCTACACCCTGAACGCCGCCCGCACCATCGGACTGGAACAGCGGATCGGTTCCCTCACTCCCGGCAAGCAGGCCGACTTCATCATCCTCGACCGCGACGTGCTCAGCGTCGCCGACAAGGATCTGGCGGAAACCCGCGTCCTCAAGACCTACTTCGCTGGCCGCGAGGTCTTCAGCACCCCGCTCTAGTCACCCGGTTCCTCTCGCTCCACGCCCCGCTCCCGCCGCAATGCCGGGGGCCGGGCGGAGCCTTGCCCGCATCTGCCATAACAATCACAACAACGGGAAACACCATGCGCCGCATCACGCTCCTCGCCCTCACCCTGGCCCCGCTCGCCTGCCAGGCCGTGCAACTGAATGACGACTTCGCCCTGCAGATCGACCTGAACCTCGCCAGCGACTACCGCACCCGAGGCATTTCCCAGACCCAGAACGATCCCGCTGCCCAGGCTGGCGCCACCCTGCTGCACAGCAGCGGCCTCTACGCCGGGGCCTGGACCTCGAACGTGGATTACGGCTTCGGCCTCAAGACCCGCCAGGAAGTGGACTACTACGCCGGCTGGTACTGGCAGGCCTCCGACGAGGTGAACCTGGACCTCGGCTACATCAAGTACAGCTATCCGAAGGAAAGCCAGTTCAACCAGAGCGAGGTCTACGCCATCCTCGGTGCCTTTGGATTCCAACTGGCGGCCTACTACTCCAATGACGCCTCCACCGTGTTCGGCGAAGACCAGGACGCGCTCTACACCTACGTCGGCTACGAGACCCGCCTGCCCATGGAGGTCGGCCTGGAACTGCGCTACGGACGGATGGACTTCAAGGACCCGATGTTCTGGTCCACCAATGGCGACAGCACTGACAGCTACCACGAGTGGCAGGCCAAGCTGACTCGCGACTTCGTGGGCGTCACCTGGGGCCTGTCCTACATCGATACCGACCTCTCCGAAGCCGAATGCACCAGCAACTATGGGTTCACCGACGTCTGCACGGCGACCTGGGTGGCGAGTGTGAGCAAGAGTTTCTGATAGCTGTTGCTGTTGTGGGGGCGAATTCATTCGCGATGCAGGTCGAAGACCTGCCGTAATCCGGCCGGGGCCGCTGCGCGTCCCTTCGCGAATGAATTCGCCCCCACAGAAACTCAATCCGCGCACCGAAAACTGTTCCGCCAATTTGAAAGCAAGTTGTAGATTGCGCCGCCTTCCCGGGCGGCGCATCGTGCCGGCTCCACTGCCCGGAGCCCGCCATGAAACCCGCCGACCTCGTTCGCCTGCTGAGCCTTGCCGCCATCTGGGGCGCCAGCTTTCTGTTCATCCGCATGCTGGTGCCGGAAATCGGCGCGCTGCCCACGGCCTTCCTGCGGGTTCTGCTGTCGGCCATCGGCCTGGCCGTGCTCCTCGCCGTGCTGCGCAGCGACTGGGATTTTCGCGGCAAGCTGGGCAAGACATGGGTGATCGGCATCGTCAGTTCCGGGGTTCCGGCGGCCATGTATGCCTTGGCAGCCAAGGTGCTGCCGGCCGGCTACTCGGCCATCTTCAATGCCACCACGCCGCTGATGGGGGTTCTGATCGGCGCGTTGTTCTTCGCCGAAAAACTCACCGGCACCAAGGCAGCTGGCGTGCTGCTGGGGCTGGCGGGCGTTGCCGTGCTGACCCGCACCGGGCCGGTGGCCTTCGACGCGCAATTGCTCTGGGGCGCAGCGGCCTGCCTGGTGGCCACCACCTGCTACGGCTTCGCCGGGTTCATGACCAAGCGCTGGATCACCGAGGCCGGCGGCATGGACAGCGGCATGGTGGCGCTGGGTTGCCAGATCGGCGCCACCCTGTGCCTGGTGCCGGTGTTCGCCTGGGATGCCCCGCGCATGCCACTGGAGCCCCTGCTGCAACCTGGCACCTGGCTGGCCCTGGCGGCGCTGGGTTTTCTCTGCACGTCGTTCGCCTACATCCTCTACTTCCGCCTGATCGCCAACATCGGCCCGGTGAAAACCATGACCGTG
Organism: Pseudomonas lalkuanensis; assembly: GCF_008807375.1. Classification (NCBI taxonomy): domain Bacteria; kingdom Pseudomonadati; phylum Pseudomonadota; class Gammaproteobacteria; order Pseudomonadales; family Pseudomonadaceae; genus Metapseudomonas; species Metapseudomonas lalkuanensis. The sequence continues at coordinate 4,165,078 of NZ_CP043311.1, forward strand.
ACCTTCCTGATACCGCCCTTCGGCGTGTTCTGGGGCGTGCTGCTGCTCGGGGAGTCCGTATCGATGGCGCACCTGCAAGGCGGCGTGCTGATCGCCCTGGCGCTGTGGCTGGTGCTCAAGCCCGCGGCGGTGCCGGCGGCGGTGAAATCGGCGGGGTAGTTTTCCGTAGGGGCGAAATCATTCGCCCCTACAGGGTGAATCCCCAAGAGATTCACCGGAGAGGGATCAACGCCCCGTCTTGATCGCACTCCACACGCGGGTGCGCACGCGGTCGATCTTCGGCGGCATGGACTCCAGGGCGAAGAGGTTCTTCATCACGTCAGCCGGCGGGTAGATCGCCGGGTCGGCCTTGATGCCGGCGTCCACCAGCGGATCGGCGGCAGCGTTGCCGTTGGCGTAGCGCACCGAGTTGCTGATGCCGGCCATTACCTCAGGACGCAGCAGGTAGTCGAGGAAGGCATAACCGGCCGCCTCGTCGGGCGCATCCGCGGGCATGGCGACCATGTCGAACCACATGGGCGAGCCTTCCCTGGGCGTGGAGTACCGGATGTTCACGCCGTTGCTGGCTTCCTTGGCGCGGGTGGCGGCCTGGAGGATGTCGCCGGAGAAGCCGACGGCCACGCAGATGTCGCCGTTGGCCAGGTCGCTGACGTACTTCGAAGAGTGGAAATAGGTGATGTAGGGGCGCACCTTCATCAGTTCGGCCTGGGCGGTCTTGTAGTCCTCCGCCTTCTGGCTGTGGTGCGGCAGGCCCAGGTAGTTGAGGGTAATGGGCAGGAGTTCCGGGCCATTGTCGAGCACGGCGACGCCGCACTTGGCGAGCTTCTCCATGTTCTCCGGCTTGAAGAACAGGTCCCAGGAATCCACCGGGGCATTGTCGCCCAGCACCGCCTTCACCTTGTCGACGTTGTAGCCGATGCCGGTGCTGCCCCAGAGATAGGGGAAGCCGTACTGGTTGCCCGGATCGTTCACTTCCAGCGCCTTGAGCAGCACCGGGTTGAGGTTCTTCCAGTTGGGCAGCTGGCTCTTGTCCAGCTTCTTCAGTGCACCGGCCTGGATCTGCTTGGCCATGAAGTGGTTGGACGGCACCACCACATCGTAGCCGGATTGGCCGGTCATCAGTTTGCCGTCGAGGGTCTCGTTGCTGTCATAGACGTCATAGCTGGCCTGGATGCCGGTTTCCTTGCTGAAGTTGGCGACGGTATCCGGGGCGATGTATTCGCTCCAGTTGTAGATCTTCACCGTGTCGGCTGCCTGGGCGGTAGCGGACATGGCCAGCGTGAGAAGGAGGGGCGCGAAGGAACCTGTCATTGTCTTTGTGTCCTGGCTGCTTGTGAATCGAGACCCCGTCGTACGGGGCTTCCAGCTTCGCCATGACCGCCGTCAGTGACAATGCGCGGCAAGTCCCAGCGTGCCCGCGAGGAAGCCTGACCTGAGGCAAAACCGGGCCATCGGCGCCGTCTACACTTCAGCCTTGACCGGCCCGCCTGTCCGGGGCCGCGCACTGCAAGGATGGCCCTGATGCTCCAGTCCGTCTCCCCGAAAAACGACCTGCCCCTCGACGCCGAACCCGAAGCCAAGCCACGCCACGGACTGTTCAGCCCTTTCGCCATTACCGCGTTCCGCATCATCTGGATCGCCAACCTGTTCGCCAATCTCGGCACCTGGGCGCAATCGGTGGCCGCTGCCTGGGTGGTCACCGAGGCCCACGCCAGCCCGCTGCTGGTGGCGATGATCCAGGTGGCCTCCGCCCTGCCCCTGGTGCTGCTGTCTATGCTCTCCGGGGTTCTGGCGGACAACCACGACCGGCGCAAGATCATGCTCGCCGGGCTCTGCTTCGAGATGAGCGGCGCCATCTTCCTCAGCACCATCGCCTTCCTCGGCATCCTCGATCCCATCCTGCTGATCATTTCCATCCTCTGGATCAGCATCGGTGGCGCCGTCACCATTCCCGCCTGGCAGGCGGCGGTGAGCGAGCAGGTGCCCGGCGAGATGCTGGGCAATGCGGTGCTGCTCAACAGCGTCAACTACAACGTCGCGCGCGCCGCCGGCCCGGCACTCGGTGGGTTGATGCTCAGTGCCGTGGGCCCGGCCTGGGTGTTCCTGTTCAACTGCCTGTGCTACCTGGCGCTGATCTGGGCGATCTGGCGCTGGCGCCGCGAACTGCCGGTGCGCACCCTGCCGCCCGAGGGGCTGTTCCAGGGCGTGGTGGCCGCGCTGCGTTTCACCCAGTACTCCAGCGTCACCCGCCTGGTGATGCTGCGCTCGTTCTCCTTCGGCATTTCCGCCAGCGCCGTGTGGGCCCTGCTGCCGCTGCTGGCGCACCGCAACCCCGATGGCGACGCGGCGGTGTACGGCTACATGCTCGGCGCGCTGGGTGCCGGGGCCATTGGTGGCAGCCTGCTGGTGAACCGGGGACGGCTGCTGATCGGCACCAGCAGACTGATCAGCCTTGCCGGCCTGACATTCGGCCTGGTGATGCTGTTACTGGGCACGCTGGACAGCCTCTGGGCGATCTTCCCCGCCCTGCTGACGGGCGGAATCTGCTGGATCGCGGCAGTGGCCAGCTACAACTCGGCGGTGCAGATCCTGGTGCCGGACTGGGTCAAGGCACGCGCCCTGGCGCTGTACCAGACGGCCATCTACGGCGGCCTGGCGCTGGGTTCCTATCTCTGGGGCCACCTGGCGGAGAGCATGGGCGTGAAGGGCGCGCTGTTCAGCGCGGGCGTACTGATGATCGCCTGCGCCTTCCTGCTCTACCCGCGCCGCCTGCCTGAGCTGGACGCCTCCAGCATCGCCCACGCCGACAGCCCACAACCGGGCCAACCCGGTTTCGCCTTCAATCCGGACCGGGGCTCGGTGCTGGTGACCATCGAATACCGCATCCCCCAGGAGCGCACCCGTGACTTCGTGCGGGCCAGCCGCCCATTACGCCGTCTGCGGCTGCGCAACGGCGCCGACCGCTGGGCGCTGTACCGCGACGCCGGCGATCCGGAGCTGTGGCAGGAAACCATGGTGGTGGAGAACTGGTTGCAGCACTTGCGGATGCTCGATCGCCTGACCATCGCCGACAAGGCGATCATCGACAACCTGACCATGCTGCACGAAGGCGACGGCCCACCCCGCGTGCGCCACGGGGTGAGTTATGAGTCGGGTAGCTACGAACCGGCGCAGCCGTAGATTGGTGCGGAAAAGACAGGAACCTGCGTAGGTTGTGCCTGGGCGCAGCGAAGCCCAGCGGTGCGAGGCCCATGGTCTGAATGTCGGGCCTCGCGGAACTCGGACCGACCTACTGTTGCAGCTCCTGCTCGGTGAAAAGCCCATCGAACAGCATGCTGGAGAGATAGCGCTCACCCGAGTCCGGCAGGATCACCACGATGGTCTTGCCCTGCATGTCCGGACGTTCGGCCAGACGCACGGCCACCGCCATGGCGGCACCGGAAGAAATACCGCAGAGGATGCCTTCCTCACGCATCAGGCGCAGGGCCAGGGCCTTGGCCTCGTCGTCGGTGGTCTGCTCGACGCGGTCGACCAGGGTCAGGTCGAGGTTCTTCGGCACGAAACCGGCGCCGATGCCCTGGATCTTGTGCGGGCTGGGTTTTACGTCTTCGCCGGCCAGGGTCTGGCTGATGACCGGGGACGAAACCGGCTCCACCGCCACCGAGAGGATCGGCTTGCCGCAGGTCTGCTTGATGTAGCGGGACACGCCGGTGATGGTGCCGCCGGTGCCGACGCCAGCCACCAGCACATCCACGGCCCCGTCGGTGTCGTTCCAGATTTCCGGGCCGGTGGTCTTCTCGTGGATCGCCGGGTTGGCCGGGTTCTCGAACTGTTGCAGCAGCAGGAATTGCTCGGGGTTGGCGGCCACCAGCTCGTTGGCCTTCTCGATGGCGCCCTTCATGCCCTTGGCCGGCTCGGTCAGCACCAGCTCGGCACCCAGGGCCTTCAGCACCTTGCGACGCTCCAGGCTCATGGAAGCGGGCATGGTGAGGATCAACTTGTAGCCACGGGCCGCGGCGACGAAGGCCAGGCCGATGCCGGTGTTGCCGGAGGTGGGTTCCACCAGGGTCATGCCCGGCTTGAGGCGGCCGGAGGCTTCCGCATCCCAGATCATGCTGGCGCCGATGCGGCACTTCACCGAATAGGCCGGGTTGCGACCCTCGATCTTGGCGAGGATGGTCACACCGCGCGGCCCCAGGTGGTTGATGCGCACCAGGGGCGTGTTGCCGATGGCTTGCGAGTTGTCTGCGAAGATGCGGCTCATGGCGGAATCCTTGTCATGGCGGGAGAAAGGAGCCGCAAGCCTAAGGCGGTGCCCGGGCAGCGTCCAGCGCTCGCCGGGTCGGACAGAGGGCATTCCTGCCATTCAGTGACTGAATGAGGGTTCTGCGTTCACAGTCGACTTGTGCCCGCGTTATAGTCAGCCCTTTCCCAAATACTGAACCGTCCGGTTTTCCAACCGGAGTGATAAGTCCGAGGATTCCCTGATGAAGTTCGAAGGCACCCAGTCCTACGTCGCCACCGACGACCTCAAGCTCGCGGTGAACGCCGCCATCACCCTGCAGCGCCCGCTGCTGGTCAAGGGCGAGCCAGGTACCGGCAAGACCATGCTGGCCGAGCAGCTGGCCGAGTCCTTCGGCGCCAGGCTGATCACCTGGCACATCAAGTCCACCACCAAGGCGCACCAGGGCCTGTACGAGTACGACGCGGTGAGCCGCCTGCGGGATTCCCAGCTGAATTCCGACAAGGTCCACGACGTTCGCAACTACATCAAGAAAGGCAAGCTGTGGGAGGCGTTCGAGTCCGAAGAGCGCGTGATCCTGCTGATCGACGAGATCGACAAGGCCGACATCGAGTTCCCGAACGACCTGCTGCAGGAACTCGACAAGATGGAGTTCTACGTTTACGAGACCAACGAGACCATCAAGGCCAAGCAGCGCCCGATCATCATCATCACCTCCAACAACGAGAAAGAGCTGCCGGACGCCTTCCTGCGCCGCTGCTTCTTCCACTACATCGCCTTCCCCGACCGCGACACCCTGCAAAAGATCGTCGATGTGCACTACCCGAACATCAGCAACTCGCTGGTATCCGAGGCGCTGGACGTGTTCTTCGACGTGCGCAAGGTTCCGGGCCTGAAGAAAAAGCCCTCCACCTCCGAGCTGGTGGACTGGCTGAAGCTGCTGATGGCCGACAACATCGGCGAAGCCGTACTGCGCGAGCGCGACCCCACCAAGGCCATCCCGCCGCTGGCCGGCGCCCTGGTGAAGAACGAGCAGGACGTGCAACTGCTGGAGCGCCTGGCCTTCATGAGCCGCCGCGCCAGCCGCTGACGAACCTCCCCTCTCCCGCTTGCGGGAAAGGGGCCGGGGGTGAGGGTAATCCCGCCCACTTAGGAGACCAGCCATGCACCACGGCAGTTGCCTGTGCGGCGCGGTGAAGTACGAGATCGACGCGCCTATCAATTCCGCCACCCATTGCCATTGCAGCCAGTGCCGCAAAGGCCACGGGGCGGCGTTCGGCACCTATGGCAACGTGCGCTGGAGCGCCTTCCGCCTGGTACAGGGCGAGGATGCGCTGGCCCGGTACCACTCCTCCCCCGGCGTGACCCGGTCCTTCTGCCGGCAGTGCGGCTCAACCCTGCAGTGGTACAGCGAGACCGCCCATCCCGACTGGGTTTCAGTCGCCCTGGGCACGCTGGACTCGCCGCTGGGCCCGATCCCGCAGAAGCACATCTTTCCGGAATCCAAGGCCGACTGGTACGCCATCGCCGACGGCCTGCCCCAGGAGCCCCGCTCCTGAGAACCAACAGATAGACGAGGGTGCAGCCATGCTGCTCAACCTGTTCAACGAAATGCGCGCAGCCAAGGTGCCGGTGTCGGTCCGCGAGCTGCTGGACCTGATCAACGCGTTGAAGCACAACGTGGTGTTCGCCGACATGGACGAGTTCTACTTCCTCGCCCGCACGGTGCTGGTCAAGGACGAGCGCCATTTCGACAAGTTCGACCGCGCCTTCTCCGCCTACTTCAAGGGTCTGGAGAAGCTCGACGACTACCTCCAGGCGCTGATTCCCGAGGAATGGCTGCGCAAGGAGTTCGAACGCATGCTCACCGATGAGGAGCGTGCGCAGATCCAGTCCCTCGGCGGGCTGGACAAGCTGATCGAGGAGTTCAAGAAGCGCCTCGAAGAACAGAAGGAACGCCACGCCGGCGGCAACAAGTGGATCGGCACCGGCGGCACCAGCCCCTTCGGCTCCGGCGGTTTCAACCCCGAAGGCATCCGCGTGGGCGATGCCGGCAAGCGCCAGGGCCGGGCCGTGAAGGTCTGGGACCAGCGCGAGTACAAGAACCTCGACGACCAGGTGGAACTGGGCACCCGCAACATCAAGGTCGCCCTGCGCCGCCTGCGCAAGTTCGCCCGCGAGGGCGCGGCGGAAGAGCTGGACCTGGACGGCACCATCGACCACACCGCCCGCGACGCCGGCCTGCTCAACATCCAGATGCGCCCGGAACGCCGCAACACCGTGAAGCTGCTCCTGCTGCTGGATATCGGCGGTTCCATGGACGCCCACGTGAAGGTCTGCGAAGAACTCTTCTCGGCGTGCAAGACCGAGTTCAAGCACCTGGAGTACTTCTACTTCCACAACTTCATCTACGAATCCGTGTGGAAGAACAACCTGCGCCGTACCTCCGAGCGCACCTCCACCCTCGACCTGCTGCACAAGTACGGCCCGGACTACAAAGTGGTCTTCGTCGGCGACGCCGCAATGGCGCCCTACGAGATCACCCAGGCCGGCGGCAGCGTCGAACACTGGAACGAAGAGCCGGGCTACGTCTGGATGAAACGCTTCATGGAGAAGTACAAGAAGCTCATCTGGATCAACCCCTACCCCAAGGACACCTGGAACTACACCGCCTCCACCAACATCGTCCGCGAGCTGATCAACGACCAGATGCACCCCCTGACCCTGCAGGGGCTGGAGGAAGGGATGAGGTTCCTCTCGAAATGAAAGAACGGGCCCGGAAGGGCCCGTTCTACTTTGCGGCCAAAGCCGCTAGGCTTGGCGCTCACTTCTTCGAAACGAGCCGATCATGCAAGACATCTCCCTGCAGGACATCGCCGCGCCGGACGGCGTCTGCTACGGCTGTGGCGGCCGCAACCATCACGGCCTGCACATCAAGAGCCGCTGGCACGAGGATGGCGTACACGTCGTGGCCGAACACGTGCCGGATGCCAAGTACTGCGGTTGGCCGGACCTGGTGTATGGCGGGCTGATCGCCATGCTGGTGGACTGCCACTCCAACTGGACCGCCATGGCCTACCACTACCGCGACGAGGGCCGCGAGCCTGGCAGCCTGCCACGCATCGAGTGCGTCACCGGCAACCTCGGCATCAAGTTCATCAAGCCGACCCCCATGGGTGTGCCGCTGCTGCTGCGCGCCCGGCTGGAGGGCGAACCGGGGCGCAAGACCCGGGTGATCTGCGAGGTCTATGCGGGGGAACTGCTGACCGCCGTCGGCGACTCCGTCTTCGTCCGGGTAGACACCGGGCAACTGGCCGCGGCGGCCCACGGCCGCGAGTCCTGAGCACTGCCTGAGCCCCACCGACCATAGACCGGATGTAGCGCTTGCAACCGCCCCACTCAAGGATGAGAAACCTGCCATGTATATCGGAAAGCTCGCCAAGTTGACCGGCTGCACGCCGAAGGCGATCCGCCTGTATGAGGAACTGGGGCTGTTCGAAGCGCCGCCACGCCAGGGCCGTTATCGCGTCTATACACCGCATCATGTGGACATCGTACGGCTGATCCGGGTCGCCCAATCGGTAGGGTTCAAGCTTTCGGAAATGAGCGAACTGCTTGCGGAGAAACAGCTCAAGCGGCGCTTCCCGCTGGAGTTGGCGAGCGCAGGTATCGAGCTGAAGCGCCTGCAAGTACAGGCGCAGATTGCAGAACTGCACGCCCTTGACGCTCGCCTGGTGGAGCTCAAGGAGGAAGTCTCCCGGCTGTTTTCCGAGCAGCCGCAGCAACAGTGCCGCGGTTAGCTCGGGCGCTGATGCAGGAATTCGAAGGCCTCGCGTAACGCCTCTGCCGGAGGCCGCGGCCGATAGCCCAGTTCGGCCCGTGCCTTGGCGATGCTGTACTCCTGGCGTACCCCGTGAAACAGCCGCACCTGGCTGGCCAGCAGTTTGGCCGGGCGGCCAGTCAACTGCGCCCAACGCTCCTGAAGCCAGGCCAGGGCTAACAGAAGCCAACGCGGAGCGGGAGGCGGCAATCGATATCCCGGCTCGACCACGTTGGCGGCCTCGATCAGTGCCTGCAGCGGAGACGAATGTTCGTTGGCGAGGATGTATCGCTCGCCTGCACGCCCTCGTGCGGCGGCCTGAATCAACCCTTCGGCCACGTCGCGCACGTCGACGAAGTTGAAGTGGAAACCAGGATCGAGCGGTACCTGTCGTTCCGCCACTGCCTCGAGAAAACTCATCGTATCGGTCAGCCGTTGTGCGTTTGGACCGACCATGGCCGACGGCAGTACTACCACCAGATCGAGGCCCAGGCGCCGCGAGACCTCCCAGGCCACCTGCTCCGCAAGTATCTTGGAGCGGTAATAGGCATTGTCCGGCTCATCGTTCCAGTGCTCTTCGCCCAGCCGCTGGCCGTTGTGCCCTACTGCGGCGACCGAGCTGACATAGACCACTCGCTTCACACCCGCCTCGGCGGCTGCCTCCAGCACATTCCGGGTGCCTTCGACGTTAGGCAGCACGATCTCAGCCTGCGGGTCGCGCGCCCAATGGCGGAACACCGCGGCGACCTGATACAGCACCTCCACCCCGTGCAGCGCTTGCAGCAGCGCCTGCTTATCCTGCAACTCGGTATACACCAGCTCGCAGTCGAGCCCGGCGAAGGCCGAGCGGTCGCCCGGATCGCGCACTCCCGCCCGCACTCGCTCGCCGCGCGCTACCAGCGTGCGCACGAGCGTATTGCCAAGATGGCCATTGGCCCCTGTGACCAGACACAACCCATTCATCTGAAGCACTCCCTGCATAGAAGGTAGCGCCAGCCTAGAGTCTGCCCCTTGGGGCAGAGTCAAGTGCCTGGTTGTGTGCTGTGAACCATTTCGGTACGACGAGCCACGCCCAATCGCAGAATCCGTTCCCCGTGAGCCGCTTGGCCACGGACGTCCAGGGAAAGGCGACGCTGGTTGTCCTGCTCTGCGGGTCAGGCACGGCCCTGGGTGACGATCTCGCCGCGGCGCCAGAGAATCCACTCGCCCGGCTGGTAGATGTTCCAGGTTTCGTTGTCGGTCAGAGGCTCGGTGGCGATCACCGTCACCACGTCGTTGGGAGTGGTTTCCGCCTGGAAGTCCACGGTCAGGTCGGCGTCCTTCAGACTCGCAGGGCCGAAAGGCGCGCGGCGGGTGATGTGGGCGAGCTTGGTGGAGCAGAAGCTGAACAGCCAGTCGCCGTCGCTCAGCAGGCAGTTGAACACCCCTTTCTGGCGGTATTCGAAGCAGGCCTGGATCAGTACCGGCAGGAGGATTTCCGCCATCACAGGTTCCGGGAAGGCACCGCGCACACGGTTCAGCAGGTCGCAGAAGGCGGCTTCGCTGTCGGTGTCACCAACCGGGCTGTAGAAGCCTTTCGGCGGCTCGAAGCCGGCCAGTTGGCCGTTGTGGGCGAAGCACCAGTTGCGGCCCCAGAGCTCGCGCACGAAGGGATGGGTGTTGGACAGGCAGACCTTGCCGACGTTGGCCTGGCGGATATGGCCGATCACCGTCTCGCTCTTGATCGGGTAGCGCTGCACCAGGCGCGCCACTTCGGATTCGACACTGGCCGACGGGTCCTGGAACAGGCGCAGGCCGCGTCCTTCGTAGAAGCCGATGCCCCAGCCGTCGCGGTGCGGACCGGTGCCGCCGCCGCGCTGCATCAGGCCGGTGAAGCTGAAGACGATATCGGTGGGGACGTTGGCGCTCATGCCAAGCAATTCGCACATGGTTCAGAATTCCAGCTTCAGGGCGTTTTTCAGTTGTTCGGCTTCGCGTTCCAGGCGCGCCTGCACGACAGAGCGGCCAAGGGGCAGGAAGCGGGTCAGGGCTCGCCAGAGCAGGCCGGTGAGGTCGCCACGGCGACGGGGAATCAGGTGCAGATGCAGGTGCGGCACGTGCTGGTTGGAGGCGGGGCCGTCGTTGACCAGCAGGTTGATGCCCTCGCGCCCGTAGCCGGCCCAGCGCAAGGCCTGGCTCAGGCGCGCGGTCAGGGCGAGCAGGCGGTCGCGGGCATCGGCGGAGAGGTCGGTGAGCAGGGGAGCGTGTTCGCGGCTGACGACCAGCACATGCGCAGGCCGTAGCGGGTAGATGTCCAGCAGCACCAGGAAATGCTCGTCTTCATGCAGCAGATGGGCCGGCAGCCTGCCAGCGGCGATGGCACAGAACACGCAGTCCATGGGCGCTCCTTCACGGGAATGGCTCATGCTGAACGCGTAGTGCCCGGCCTGCAAGGCCCCCGGCGTTACAGGCGGGGTTCGATTCGCAGGCGGCGGTCGCCGTTCTGATCGAAGCGGGTATCGGCTTCGGGCCGGCCGTCGCGCATGACGTCACGCAGGGTCGGCTCTTCATCGGCCTGTTGTGCGGCCTCGCGCTCGGCGCGGCGCGCCTTGAGCTTGTTCTCGATGGGCCAGCGAATAGCGGCGAATACCAGATACAGGGTCAAGGCGATGATGCTGTACATGGTCAGGTCGAGCGCCGCCTTCCAGGCGTTGTTGCCGACCTTGAACACCAGGTCCAGGGCGGTGATGGCCACGGCCGGGGCGAACTGGTCCTTGGCCGGGTCGACGATGGTCGGGGTCAGCAGCAGGACCGCTACCAGTACCCGCAGGGGCTCACGCAGCCAGCGCCACATCCAGCCGGTCAGGCGGAACCACACCAGCAGGCAGCCAAGCGCGGCCACTCCGTAGGCGGACCAGGCGAGCAGGTAGTCGTGTTCAGTCATTGGCGTCCGTGGCAAGGCTGGCAAAAGGGCGCTTATGATAAACGCTTTTAGCGGTTCCGGCGCTCCTGCCGTCGCCGCCCGGCCTGCCTTCGAGAATGCCCATGTCCCAAGCCCCCATCGCCCGTATCGAACCCGGTGACGACCCCTATCGCTGGCTGGAAGAACGCGACGCCCCCGAAGTGCTCGCCTACCTCGAGGCGGAGAACGCCTGGCTGGAAACCGAGCTGGCCGACCAGAAAGAGCTGCGCGAGACGCTGTTCCAGGAGATCAAGGGCCGCATCCGCGAGACCGACCTTTCCCTGCCGGTGCCCTGGGGCCCCTGGCTCTACTACCAGCGCACCACCGCCGGCGACGAGTACGCGCGCCATTACCGCTGCCCGCGTCCGGCGGACGGGTCCCTGACCCCGGACTCCGCCGGCGAGGAATTGCTGCTGGACCCGAACGAGCTGGCGGCCGGCGGCTTCCTCTCCATCGGCGCTTTCAGCGTCAGCCCCGACCACACGCGCCTGGCCTACAGCCTGGACACCAGCGGCGACGAGATCTACCAGCTGTTCGTCAAGGAACTGGCCAGCGGTGAGGTGACCGCCCTGCCCTTCGAACAGTGCGACGGCAGCATGACCTGGGCCAACGACAGCGCCACCCTGTTCTTCGGCGAGCTGGACGACACCCATCGCCCGCACCGCCTGCACCGCCATCGCCTGGGCGAGGCCGGCGCCACCCTGGTGTTCGAGGAAGACGACGGCCGCTTCTTCCTCCACTGCTATCGCGCCAGTTCCGAACGCCAGCTGATCCTGCTGCTGAACAGCAAGACCACCAGCGAAACCTGGGTGCTGGATGCCGGGACGCCGGAAGGTACCTGGACCTGCCTGGCACCGCGCGAGGAAAACCACGAGTACTACGCCGACCACGGCAGGCTGAACGGGCAATGGGCCTGGCTGCTGCGCAGCAACCAGACCGGCATCAACTTCGCCCTCTACCACGCCACCGAGAGCGAACCCACCCGCGCTCACTGGCAGGAACTGATCGCCCACGACGAGGCCCGCATGCTGGAGGGCATCAGCCTGAATGCTGGCGGTTTCGTCCTCAGCCTGCGCGAAGGCGGCCTGCCGATCGTCCAGGTGCACCCGGAAGGCAGCGCGCCCTATCCGCTGCAACTGCCGGACGCCGCCTACAGCCTCTATGTGCAGGACAACCTGGAGTTCGACAGCCCGTTCGTTCGCCTGCGCTATGAGGCCCTGAATCGCCCGGCCCAGGTTCGCCAGCTGGAACTGGCCACCGGCGAGCAGAAAGTGCTGAAGGAAACCCCGGTGGAAGGCCCCTTCGATGCCGATGCCTATGTCAGCCAGCGTCTCTGGGCGACGGCAGAGGATGGCACACGCATTCCCATCAGCCTGGTGGCCCGCCGCGAAGCCCTGGGCAAACCCGCCCCGCTCTACCTTTACGGCTACGGCGCCTATGGCGAGAGCCTCGACCCCTGGTTCTCCCATGCACGCCTGAGCCTGCTGGATCGCGGTTTCGTCTTCGCCATCGCCCACGTACGTGGCGGCGGTGAGCTGGGGGAAGCCTGGTACCGCGCCGGCAAGCTGGAGCACAAGGCCAATACCTTCGGCGATTTCATCGCCTGCGCCGAACACCTGATCGCCGAGGGCTACACCAGCCGGGCGCAACTGGCCGTCAGCGGTGGCAGCGCCGGTGGCCTGCTGATCGGGGCGGTGCTCAACCTGCGCCCCGAACTCTTCGCCGCGGCCATCGCCGAAGTGCCGTTCGTGGACGTGCTGAACACCATGCAGAACCCCGACCTGCCGCTGACCGTGACCGAGTACGACGAGTGGGGCGACCCGAACGACCCCGAGGTATTCGAGCGGATCAAGGGCTATGCGCCCTACGAGAACGTCCGCGCCCAGGCCTATCCGGCAATGCTGGTGGTGGCCGGCTACAACGACAGCCGCGTGCAGTACTGGGAAGCGGCCAAGTGGGTGGCCCGCCTGCGCGCGACCCGCACCGACAGCAACCCGCTGCTGCTCAAGACCGACCTCGGCGCCGGCCACGGCGGCATGAGCGGCCGCTACCAGGCGCTGCGCGACGTGGCGCTGGAATACGCCTTCCTGCTCAAGGTGCTGGGCCTTTCCGGCAACTGATCAGGGATTGCCGGTGCTGGTCCCGAGCCCCCTGGAGTTGCGCTCCAGTTGCTGCTCCAGCACCGGAATGGCCTGGTCGCGCTGTTCCAGGGACTCGCGCAGACGCTGCTCCTGGTCCGGACGCTTCATCAATTGCGGGCTGCCGCTCTGCGGCGACGGGCTGGTGACCGCGCGCGGCACCACCTGCGGGTAGGGCTGCGGATTTGCCGTGCCGGGCGCCCCCGCCGGAGCCTGCAACGGCGCCCGCAGCAGCGGGGGATTCTGCGCCAGCGCGCCACCGGCGATCAGGACCAGCGCCAGGAGCAGAGGAATTCGGGAGCGAGTCATGATGCGGCCTCCTGCTCATCACTGATGACCAGTCTAGTTCCGGCAGGATCGGGCGCGTCCCGACGCGACGGGATGCCAGCGATCCGGCGTCCTCGCAACTAGACTTTTCACAGGTTCAAGCACGGGAGCGAAAGATGAGCACAGGACCGTCGGCGACCCCGACCGGCAAGCTGGACAAACTGCTCGCCGACGAACGCAAGCGGCGCGAGCACAGCTACCGGGAACAGGCGCTGAAGCTGTTTCCCTGGGTCTGCGCCCGTTGCGGTCGCGAGTTCAGCGGCAAGCGCCTGTCCGAACTTACCGTGCATCACCGCGATCACAACCATGACAACAATCCGGCCGACGGTTCGAACTGGGAGCTGCTCTGTCTCTACTGTCACGACAACGAGCACTCCCGCTACACCGATCAGCAGTGGCACAGCGAGGAACAACCCGGCGCGCGGCAGGGACCGCGCGCCACCTACAAGGCGTTCGCCGCCATCGGCGACCTGTTGAAGCGCGAGGAATAGCCCGCCGGGCCGTTCGAAACCGAGTCTGCAAGGAGTTCACGATGAAAATCCTCATGGTACTGACCTCCCATGACCAGCTGGGCAACACCGGCAAGAAGACCGGTTTCTGGCTGGAGGAGTTCGCCGCTCCCTACTTCGCGTTCCGCGATGCCGGCGCCGAGGTGGTGCTGGCTTCCCCCAAGGGCGGCCACCCACCGCTGGACCCGAAGAGCGACGACCCGGAGGCGCAGACCGAAGCGACCCACCGCTTTCGCGACGATGACCAAGCCCGCCGGGCGCTCGCCAACACCCATATGCTGGCCGGCCTGGTGCCGGGCGACTACGACGCCCTCTTCTACCCCGGCGGCCACGGCCCGATGTGGGACCTGGTGGACGACCTGCATTCCATCGTGATGGTCGAAACCTTCTACGCCGCCGGCAAACCGGTAGGCGCCGTGTGCCACGCGCCGGCGGTACTGCTCAACGCCAAGGCGCCGGACGGCGCGCCGCTGGTGCAGGGCAACGCGGTGACGGGCTTCTCCAACTCCGAGGAAACCGCGGTCGGCCTGGCCGAAGTGGTGCCCTTCCTGCTGGAGGACGAACTGAAGGACAAAGGCGCCCATTACTCCAAGGTGGCGGACTGGCAGCCCCATGTGGTCACCGACGGCAACCTGATCACCGGGCAGAACCCGGCGTCGTCCGAGCCGACCGCGGCGGCGATGCTGGAACTGCTGAGTGGTCGAAGGGGGGAGATGTAGCCCGAATGGCGACGGATCGATACATGTAAGGGCGAATTCATTCGCCAAGGATTACGCCCTTCCCACTCACCTTCCAGACTTTCGCGCCAGCCTGCCCCCTCACCCCCGGCCCCTCTCCCTGAAGAGGAGAGGGGTGACTCGCGCCGGCGAGGGACAAAAAATTCTGAAGCAGCCAACCGCCTGAAACTGAGCAACTGAGCAACTGAGCTGAGGCGGCGACTTCGCCCCTTCAGGAGGCCGAGCGGAATCGTTGCAGAGGGGGACGAGCGGCATGGATGCAGCGAGAGGCGTGCGGGGCCATGGATGGCCCCTCTCGCCGTGCCCCCGGCGCAACGATGGAAGGAGGGCACACCGGCAAAGCCGGGGCGGATGCAGGGGCAAGCGCTTTTGGTTACTTTTCTGGCGTTTGAGAAAAGTGACTCGCCTGGGAAGGCGAAACCAGAAACATCCGCAGAACTCGGCAAGCAACCTGGACCAGGACGTTCCAGCAATGCTTAACGCAGCAGCCTGGTATCCAGCACGTCCGACGCGCCGCCCATGATGTTCTCGGTGATTTCGATGAAATCCCTGGTGCTGGCCTTGTCCAGGCGCATCAGGCCGCGGGCGACATCGTCCATGGAGTGCTTGCCGTCGGTGCGCAGGCGGATTTCCTTGTCCAGGTCCTGCAGCAGCAGTACGGCGCGGGCGGTGATGGCGCCGCTGGCATGTTCGCCGCGCAGGCTGTCCACCTTCTTGCTCCACTGGCGCAGCTGCTCGCGGATCGCCTCGTAGCGGTCGTCGCCCAGGCCTCCTGCGCGGCGCAGCAGTTCGATGGCGTAGTACTCGGCCACCCCTTCGCTGATCCAGTCGCTGCGATCGGTATCGCTGATCCGGCTGAGCACGTGCACCAGTTCGTGCACCAGGGAACTGGTGCCGTTCTCGCTCACCATCGGGCGCGCCGAGTGCATGAAGAACGAGTTGGGTGCCGACAGTCCGCCGCGCCACATGGGGTCGTTGGCGCCGACGATCAGCAGCTTGCCCGGCTCACGGGGAAAGACTTCCTGGGCGTGGGGCCAGACGAAGGTGAGCATGGTCAGGATGTCCATGCGCCGCATGTCCTCGCCCACCGGGGCGCTGACGGTGACGTCGGTCGTACCCAGGGTGACACGGCGGCTGCCCAGCTTGCCGGCGAGGATCCAGCCGGTGGGGCGGTCGAGCATGCGTTCGGGATTGTCGATGCGGAAACGGTTCTTGCCGATGCGCGGCCAGCCGGTCTCCACCGACTGCCAGCCGCTGGGCAGTTCGAACTGCAGGCGCGCCACCAGGTCGACGCCTTCCACCATGTCCAGGCGTGCTGCCGGCACCAGGTCGTCACCGCGCAGCAATGCCCAGTCCGGGGTCATGCGGGCGTCGAAGCGGCCGTCGCCACGGGGATGGCTGATGCGCACCCTGTAACTGAGGCTGGCCTTGCCCTTGCCGGGCACCCAGGTGCCGTGGCCCGGATCTTCCTGGCTCCAGGTGCCACTGGTCTTGAAGTCGCTGTAGTAGCCCTTGTCGCCCAGGTCGAAGCGCAGGCTGCGCACGCCGTCACCCTTCTCCAGCACCACATTGACTTCCGCCTGGTCGCTCTCGGGCAGAAAGCGCACCTGATAGTCGAGATCGACCTTCTTCGCCGCCCACAACGGGGCGCTCAGGGTGAGCAGGACGGTGGACAGCAGGAGCTGGGAACGGGCGGACATCGAGGATGGCTTCCTTGGTGGGTGTGACGGTCAGTCCCTGAGACTCGAAAGGCGGCGATTTGATCCGTGACCGCCCCAGCAGCACGTAGAAAACGTGAGCGACGCGGCCAGCTTCCAACGGCCTGCTAGCCTGCGCGGAAAATCAGGTGCTCCTCCCAATCATCCTCGGAGACGCTGTTCTCGCTGAGCATGCGGCCGGATTGGGAGATGCCCGTCTTGTGCACCGCTTCGGGGTCATTGCAGACCAGGTGGTGCCAGGGCGGCAGGTCCTTGCCCTCGGCCACCAGGCGATAGCCGCAGGTGGGTGGCAGCCATTGGAACTCGTCGGCCTGGGCCGGGGTGAGCTGGATGCAGTCGGCGACGAACTGGCGGCGATTGGCGTAGTCGGTGCAGCGGCAGGTCTTCAGGTCCAGCAGCTTGCAGGCGATGCGCGTGTAATAGACGCTGCCGTCGTCCTCGTCTTCGAGCTTCTGCAGGCAGCACAGGCCGCAGCCGTCGCAGAGGGATTCCCACTCTTCCTGATCGAGCTGTGCGAGGGTCTTGCGCTTCCAGAAAGGTTCGACTTTGGCGGCCATGGCGTGCGGGGGGTTGGTTCGGGGGCGCGTAGTCTAGTCGGGTACAGGGTATCGGCCAAGCATAGCTGACCGTCGGTTACAGCGCGGCTAACTCAGTAGCCGCGCTCGAAATTGACCTGCCCACGCAACGGTTCGCCTGCCTGGTAGTGGATGAGGTTGTCGACGAACAGCCGGGCCATGGCGCTGGGCAGCGTGGGCGCCGAGCTATGACCGGTGATCAGCAGGTTGGGGGCGTTCCAGAACGGGTGCCACGCGGGCAACGGCTCTTCGCGACAGACGTCGATCACCGCGGCCGCCAGTTGGCCGGCCTGCAGTGCCGCCACCAGGTCGTGCTCAACCACCGCCACGCCGCGTCCGGCATTGATGAACAGGGCGGTCGGACGCATGCAGGCGAAAGTCGCCGCGTCGTAGATATCGCGGGTGGCCGGGGTATCCGGCAGCAGGTTCACCACGCAATCGGCCCAGGCCACCTGTTCGGCCAGCGCCTCCATGCCGAAGACCCGCTCGAAAGGTTCCAGCGGGCGCGGCTCGCGGGCGATGCCGTGGAGCTCAACGCCGAAGGGCTCGAGGAAGCCGGCCACGCTCTGGCCGATATCGCCGCTGCCGACGATCAGCACCCGCTTGCCTTCGAGGCTGCGCGGCAGGCGGTTGTCCCAGCGCTTCTCGGCCTGGGCGGCCGCCCGCGAGAACAGCTGCCGCTGATGGGCCAGCAGGTAGGTGAGGACGTACTCGGCCATCACCTGGCCGAAGATGCCCACGGCGCGGGTCAACCGGTAGTCCTGGGGCAGGTCGGCGGCCAGCAGCGGGGTGATGCCGGCCCAGGTCGACTGCATCCAGTCCGGCTTGCAGCCCCTGCGCAGCAGTTCCGCCATCAGGTCGGGCTCGCCCAGCCACACCGGGCATTCCCGCGCGGACTCCACCAGGCGCTCTACATCGCTGCCGCCATGGAACTGCAGGCCGGTCTGGGTGCGCAGCAGGTCGGCGTAGAGCGCGAACTCTTCTTCGGCGATGAGGATTTTCATCAGATGGGGTCGTTCATCCGCAGCAGCTCTTCCGGCAGGTGCTCGATGTACTCGTCCTGGGCCGGCGGCATCTGCAGGTGGAAGCCCTGCTTCTCGATGTTCTCCAGCACCTTGTTGATGTCCTCGCGGGCCAGTTGGCGCTCGGGTGTCAGCACCAGGTCGAAGGCGTGCTGCGGGGCACCGAAGGCGGCGATCAGGGCTTCGGGCACGCGGCTCAGGGCTTCGCGCTTGTCGACGTAGAGGTACATCTCGTTCTTGCGCGGGCTTTTGTAGATGGAGCAGATACGTTTCATGGTCGGGCTCGTGGGGCGAGCCGTGCCGGACGGCACGGCGGATTGGTTCATTGGCCGGCCGTGGCCAGGGTGTCCAGCAGGGCCTGGCCCATCAGCTCGCGGCGCCAGCCACGCAGGCCGTCGGGCAGGCTGTAGGGGCCGTCGGGGAAGCCGCTCTTGAGCAGGGCTTCCAGGTGCTTCTTGCGCAGCATCAGCTCCGGCGCCATTCCGAGGCGTTCGGCTTCCGCCTGGCCGACTGCACGCAGCTTCTTCAGCAACGGCGAGGCCTCCGGCGGCAGCGGCTCGGGCAGTGCCTCGGGCCATTGATCGGGCGGAGTCTCGGCGGCCTCGCGGATCAATTCAAGCAGGGTATTGCCGTCCTGACGCACGGTGCGCGGGTGCATGTCCTCGATTCGCGCCAGGGACACCAGGTTGTCCGGCTGGAAGCGCGCCAGGGGCCAGAGGCTGTGTTCACGCAGGATGCGGTTGCGCGGCTGGTCGCGCAGGCGCGCTTCGATCTCGCGCCAGGCACAGAGCTCGCGCAGCACGGCGAGTTGGGCACGGGAAAGCTTCCAGGCCAGCTTGGCTTCTCGGTAGAGCTCTTCGGGAACGACTTCGCGGCGCAGGTTGGCCACCAGTTCGGCGCCATCTTCCAGTACCCAGGCGCGCTTGGGCTCGGTCAGGCGCGGCTCCAGGGCGGCATAGAGCTCGGCCAGGTGCTGCGCGTCTTCGGCGGCATAACGCACCTGCATCTCGGTGAGCGGGCGCTGCAGCCAGTCGGAACGGGTCTCGTCCTTGGGCAGGTCGATGCCGAGGACCGCCTGCACCAGGCGCGAATAGCCCATGGAGTAGCCGATGCCGAGATAACCGGCGGCCAGCTGGGTGTCCAGCAGCGGCTGCGGCAGGGCGCCGGCCAGGCGCAGGAAGACCTCCAGGTCCTCGCTGCAGGCGTGCAGCACCTTGAGTACCGCGCGGTCTTCCAGCAGCTCGGCGAAAGGCGACCAGTCGCGAATCAGCAGCGGGTCGATGAGGAAGGCGTGTTCACCGTCGCCGACCTGCACCAGGCCAGCCTTGGGGTAGAAGGTGTCGACGCGCATGAACTCGGTGTCCAGGGCCACGAAGGGCAGGTGCCGCCACGCGGCGCAGTGTTCGGCCAGCGCAGCGTCGTCGCGGATCCAGATAATGTCGATGGCCACAGGGCTCTCCTTGAATCAGTGGCGCGCAGTATATATCGCGCCGGGTCATCGCTTCGCGCCTTGCATCACTCCCGCCCCGCCGCTGCCGGTCCGCACGGGGCGGGCGAGCGCCTAGGCCAGCTCGTTGCGCAGTCGTTGCAGCAGGGCTTCGGAACTGGGCTGCATGGGCAGGCGCAACTCGTCGCGGATCAGCCCCTGCATCGCCAGCAGGCTTTTCACCGGGGCCGGATTGGGTTCGGCGAAGGCCAGGCGAATCAGTGCCTGTATTTTCTGGAAGATCGCTCGCGCGGCCTCAAGTTCACCTTTGTCGATGCATTCGGCCATTTCCACGAACTGGCGCGGGCGGATATGCGCCGAGGCCGCGATCGCACCGCGGCCGCCCATGCACAGGGTGGTGAAGATCTGCCCGTCTTCGCCGGTCAGCACGTCCAGCTCGCCGTCGGCGATCAGCGCCAGGGTGGTTTCCGGGTTGCCGCCGCAGTCCTTGATGGCCACGATCCGCGGGTGGCGGGCGAGCTGGCGCAGGGTAGCCAGTTCCAGGCGCACGCCGGTGCGGTAGGGAATGTCATAGAGGATCACCGGCACGCTGGAGGCATCGGCGATGGCACCGAACCAGGCCAGCAGGCCTTCCTGGGACGGGCGGATGTAGTAAGGCGCCGGCACCAGCACGCCGGCGATGGGACGACGCTGCACCTCGCGCTGGAAAGCCAGCAGTTCGGCCAGGTGGTTGCCGGCCAGCCCCATCACCAGGCGGTCGCCGGGGATCTCTTCCAGCAACGCGTCCAGCACTGCCAATTGCTCATCCTTCGACAGCGCCGCCGCCTCTCCCGTGGTGCCGCAGGCCACCAGTCCGGCAACGCCTTCATCCAGCAGGTGCCGCGCCAGGCGGCGCAGGGCGGGGAAGTCGATGGCGCCATCGTTGAAGGGGGTCACCAGGGCAACCCAGATTCCAGAAAACACAGGCATTGCAGATCTCCTTTGGCTGACCGTCAGAGTCACCGTCGGAGGGATGCAGGGAGGAGATTCGAAAGGGGGAAGACCCGGTTCACGCCTACTGTCCTGTCAGCCCATCTGACGGGACAGCACGCCCCGGTCAAATGAGCGACTGTTTCTTGGATTTCTTGCCCGCGGCAACGCCATAGGCCGACGCCTGGGCCGTGAGGGCCAGGGCGGAAACGGCGGAGTGGGCGATTGCGGACATTGAAAAGCTCGGTTGGATCAAGCGAGGCACCGATACTGCTCAGTCCGCCCCCACACTGTCAACCGTGGCCTGCCTGATGGCACAGCATTCAGCCCTGGCGCCAGCCACGGGCGGCTGCTAAAAAGCCCGCGCAGAACAACAGGCCCCGGCCATCACCCCACCTCAATGGATACAAGAAGATGAAAAAACTGCTGGGCGTGCTCGCCCTGCTGATCGCCGCCGTGGCGGTCTATCTCGCCGTCACGCCCTCACCCATCGACCCGCTGGCCTGGGACGCACCCAAGGCCCCGGCCATGACCGGCGTACTGGAGCCCAACGACACCCTGATGAAGGCCGAGCTGATCGCCCAGGGCCAGATACATGGACCGGAAGATACCGCCGTCGATGGCCAGGGCCGCCTCTACGCCGGCCTGCACGACGGTCGTATCGTGCGCATCGGCGAGAAGGGCGAAGTGGAAACCTTCGTCGAAACCGGCGGCCGCCCCCTGGGCATGGACTTCGATGCCGCCGGCAACCTGATCGTCGGCGACGCCTACAAGGGCCTGCTGCGCATCGACCCGCAAGGCAAGCTCGACGTACTGGCCAGTGAGGCCGACGGCGTGCCCTTCCGCTTCACCGATGACCTGGACATCGCCCAGGACGGCCGCATCTACTTCACCGACGCGTCCAGCAGGTTCCAGCAGCCGGATTACCTGCTCGACCTGCTGGAGGCCCGCCCCCACGGTCGCCTGATGCGTTTCGACCCGGTGACCGGCAAGACCGAGGTGCTGCTCAAGGACCTGTACTTCGCCAATGGCGTGGCGCTGTCGGCCAACGAGGACTTCGTGCTGGTCAACGAGACCTATCGCTACCGCATCACCCGCTACTGGCTGAGCGGCGAAAAGGCCGGCACCCATGACGTGTTCATCGACAACCTGCCGGGCCTGCCGGACAACCTCCAGGGCGACCACCAGGGCACCTTCTGGGTCGCCCTGCCCTCGCCGCGCAAGGCCGACGCCGACTTCCTCCACACCCAGCCCTGGTTGAAGGCGCAGATCGCCAAACTGCCGCGCATGTTCTGGCCCAAGCCGGTGCCCTACGGCCTGGTCCTGCAACTGAACGAAAAAGGCGAGATCGTCCACAGCCTGCACGACACCAGCGGCACCCACCTGCGCATGGTCACCTCGGCCAAGCCGGTGGGGGACTACCTCTACCTGGGTAGCCTGGACAATGACCGGATCGGCAAGCTGAAGATTCGCTGACGCCGGGCAGGCTTTCGCGGGGTGGACATCCCCCGTCATGTCCACCTTTCAGCGCCTGTGTCGTACGGGATGGTGGATGCAGGACCGCATCGTTGGCGGTCTGGAAGTCAACCCTCGTTCTCTGGGAGAGGGGCCGGGGGTGAGGGATGTTCCAGGCAGCTCGGCGCCACGTCCTTTCGCGAATGCATTCGCTCCTACAAGGCTCGCGCTGGCGGCAGGTCGGAAGCCCCTGCAGGATTCATGGCTTCACCGGGCTCCTGCCCCAGCAGCTCCTGCATCCGTGCGCGCGTCTCGGCCATCAGCTCGCCGAGCCGCGCCGCGTCGTACTGGCTGGCGTCGATGGGCTCACCCACGTGTACTTCGACCTTCTGCCCCAGGTTCAGGCGGAAGGTGCGGGCCGGCAGCACGCGGTGAATGCCACGAATGGACACCGGGATGATCACGGCGTCGGTATCCAGGGCCAGGTGGAAGCAGCCTTTCTTGAACTTCAGCAGGCGGCCATCGGCGGAGCGGGTGCCTTCGGGTGCGGCCCAGAGGACGATGCCGCTCTCCATCATGCGCCGCGCGGTTTCCAGGTCCGCCAGGGCCTGGCGGCGGTTGTGCCGGTCGATGGACGGGAACTCCGCTGCTCGCATGGCCGGGCCAAGGAAGGGGATGCGGAACAGCTCCTTCTTGGCCAGCATGCGGATCGACCCCGGCAGGGCGACGAAGCTGGCCGGGATGTCGTAGTGGCTGGAATGGCTGCAGAGGATCAGGTAGCGACGGCCGTCGTTGAAGTCGGGTATCGCACCGTGCACCGACAGGTCCATGCGTACCAGGCGCAGCAACAGGCGCGACATGGCGCGGGTATAGCGGTCCACGCAAGCGCGGTCGAGGCGCTTCATCGGCGCGCGCACCAGAACCTTGCAGCAGTAGTAGAGGACCACCGACAAGGTCCCCAGGATCACGCCCAGACGGCGGATCAGCGAGGCACGTTCACTCAGTATTTGCAGGCTTGGCATCGGCTCTCCCATCTTCTCCCGGCGCGACTTCATGCACGGGTGACCTTATGATGCCGATTGTCATCGTTTCGACACACTTGGCCCGCCAGCCTCCTGACCAAATGCACCCGCCACGGACCCAGCCCATGGACAAGAAAGACCTGCAGATCATCGCCCTCCTGCAGCAGGACGCTTCCATTTCCCTCGCGGAGCTGGCCGAAGCGGTGAACCTCTCTCCCACGCCCTGCTGGCGGCGCCTGCAGAAGCTGCGCGAGGACGGCGTGATCACCCGGCAGGTGGCGCTCTGCGATGCCGAACGGCTCAAGCTCGGGGTCACAGTGTTCGTCACCATCCGCACCAGCCGCCACAGCGACGACTGGACCCGCCAGTTCATCGAAGGCACCCGCGACATTCCCGAGATCGTCGAGATCTACCGCATGACCGGCGACGTCGATTACCTGTTGAAGATCGTGGTTCCCGACATCAAGGGTTATGACGCCGTGTACAAGCGACTGATACGCGTCGCCGACCTGTCCGACGTCAGTTCCGGCTTCGCCATGGAGGTGATCAAGCACACCACGGCGCTGCCTCTCGACCACCTGACCCAGGCCGGCGACTCATGATCTCCACCCCATTGTCACTCTGTAAAAAATATTTCTACTTGAAAACAAAATAATAGAAATTATTTCCAATTTTCCTGTACTCCCGGCAAATCAAAGCAAAGAAATTCCCCACATCCATCGGTAATCTTCTCGCCATCCCAGACGCCTTCCGGCCCAGGCAGGCACTGCTCCATTCCGCTATCCCGACCCAGAGGAACACCCAGGTGGACGAACGCAAGCTGCATCTCGAAACGCTGCTGGCCCATGAAGGCCGTGAACGGGGCCGGGTCGGCGGTACCGTGAACACCCCGGTCTACCGTGCCTCCACCCTGCTCTTCCCCAGCGTGGAAGCCCTGCACGCGCAGAACGGCACCCTCAACACCTACGGCCGTCACGGCAACCCCACGACCCGCTCGCTGGAGACTGCCCTGGCCGAACTGGAAGGCGCCTATGGAGCCATGCTCACCCCCAGCGGCCTGAGCGCCCTGACCACCGCCCTGCTGGCCACCCTCAAGCCCGGTGATCACCTGCTGATGACCGATTCGGTGTACGACCCGACCCGCGCCTTCTGCGACGAGACCCTGAAGCGCTTCGGCATCGAGACCACCTACTACGACCCGCTGATCGGCGGCGGCATCGCCGAGCTGATGCGTCCCAACACCCGCGTGGTATTCCTCGAATCTCCCGGCTCGCTGACCTTCGAAGTGCAGGACGTGCCCAGCATCGCCGAGGTGGCTCATGCCCACGGCGCCCTGGTGATGGTCGACAACACCTGGGGCACGCCGGTGCATTTCGCCTCCTTCAAGCACGGCGTGGATATCTCCATCCATGCCGCCACCAAGTACATCGTCGGTCACTCGGACGTGCTGATGGGCGTGATCATGACCACCGAGGCGCTCTACCCGCAGGTGCGCGGCTTCTACAAGCAGCTCGGCCTGTCGGTCAGCGCCGACGATGCCTACCTGGCCCTGCGTGGCCTGCGCACCCTCTCCACGCGCCTGGAACGCCACCAGCGCAATGCGGAGAAGGTGACCCGGTGGCTCGCCGAGCAGCCGGAAGTGGAACGCATCCTCTACCCCGCCCTGCCCGGCGCGCCCGGCCATGAACTGTGGAAGCGCGACTTCACCGGCGCCTGCGGCCTCTTCAGCGTGGAATTCAAGGCGATGCCCGAACAGGCGGTGCGCGCCATGCTCGACGGCATGCAACTGTTCGGCATGGGCTACAGCTGGGGCGGTTTCGAGAGCCTGATCCTGCTGACCAATCCCGGCGCCCATCGCAGCGCGACCACCTGGAAGGCCGACGGTCCGCTGGTGCGCCTGCACGTCGGCCTGGAGCATCCGGACGACCTGATCGCCGACCTCGACGCCGGCTTCCAGCGCCTGCGCACCACCTGCCGCTGACCCCACGGGCGGCGTGGGTTCCGCGCCGCCGCCAATAGCGCGCGACAGCCAGTGCGGGCGTCCTTATGATGCTTGCCACAACAATGGTCACGACAAGGACCCCGCCATGTCGCTCGCACAGCTCATCAGCCCTGCCAAACTCAGTGCCCGCCAGGAAGAACCGGGCCTGGTCATCCTCGACTGCCGCTTCTCCCTCGACGACCCGGCCTACGGCGAGCGCAGCTATGCCGAGAGCCACATTCCCAAGGCCCGCTTCGCCGATCTGGAGCACGACCTGTCCGGCCCGGTGACCAAGGGCGTGACCGGCCGCCATCCGCTGCCGGACCCGGCAGCGCTCGCCGAGAAGCTGCGCAACTGGGGTATCGATGCTGAAAGTACGGTCGTGCTCTACGACGACGGCCCCGGCGCCTTCGCCGCGCGCGCCTGGTGGCTGCTGGCCTGGCTGGGCAAGCGCGACGGCGTGTTCCTGCTGGACGGCGGCCTCAAGGCCTGGCGCGATGCGGAACTTCCACTGACAGCCGTGACACCGACCGCGCAACCCGGCACCTTCTCCGGACAGCCTGACTCCAGCCTGTTGGTCGATGCCGACGCGCTCCAGCAACGTCTGGGCGACGCGAACCTGACCCTGCTGGACGCCCGCGCCCTGCCGCGCTTCAAGGGCGAGGTGGAACCCATCGACCCGGTGGCCGGCCATATCCCCGGCGCCCAATGCGCAGCCTTCTCCGACAACCTCGGCGGTGATGGCCGCTTCCTTCCGGCCGATGCCCTCAAGCAACGCTTCGCCGCCCTGCTCGGCGACCGCCCGCTGGACGAGGTGGTGGCCTACTGCGGTTCGGGCGTCACCGCCTGCCACAACCTCTTCGCCCTGTGCCTGGCCGGCTATCCCCTGGCGCGGCTCTACGCCGGCTCCTGGAGCGAGTGGATCACCAACCCGTCTCGCCCCCTGGCCAAGGGCGAATGAGGTAGAAAGTCAGCCGGCATGGGGCGTTGCGGCCCTTGCCGGCTGGCTGTTTTTTAATCACAGCCAGCTATATAGACAATAACCAGAAGCCTGAATCGGTTTAAAAACAGGCCTTTACAGCATAAATATCCCACTAGACTTCAAATCGAGCGGCTAACTCCGCTCCCGGTGGGGCCCTTTCCTAGAACGACTAGAAGCTGCCAAAACGCCCCGGCCCCGCCGGCACCCTTCGCGAGGGCCAAATGGGAATAGCCGCCAGCGATCTCCGCCAGCACGTGATACGACCGACGTTGCATTACCTGCAACGCCCCTCCTCCACCGCCGAAACCCTCCTGCTGGGCGCCGCCGCATGCCAATCGGCACTGGGCTCCGCCCTGGACTGCGGCAACGGACGCGGCCTCTATGGCATCAGCGACGAGCGCCACCAGCAGCTCTGGGACCGTCACCTGGCACTCGACCCGGACCTTGCCAGCCAGGTCCGTGGGCTGGCCAGCCAACATGCCTTCCTCGCCGCGCCGCACCTGGAGCTGACCGTCAACCTGCGCTATGCCACCGCCATCGCCTGGATGCTGGTGGAGTCGAGCATCCTGGTGCTGCCCGCCGCCGACGACCTGATCGGCATGGCCATGATCTGGCGCCAGGTCTTCCATCCCGAAGGCAGCCCGAGGGACTTCATCGACGCCTGGCAACGCCATGTCGGAGGCCTCAGCCAGGTCGCCTGATCACTGACCGATCAGTCAGGAACGGCCGTACCAGGCAATTTGCACGATCAGCGGAAATGCCGACAAATTCCATATTGTTCGACAATCTTACAAAGAAATTCGCCGAAAACTTCCGAGCTGGAAAGGCCTTTTGAATCCTGTTAGCGTGCCGGCCTTTGCACCACCGCTCAGGAGTTCACCGTGATAAGCAGAGTCTTCAGGACCGCCCTCGCCCTGGCCGTCAGCGCCGCTTCCAGCTACAGCCTGGCCGCTGGTTTCGCCCTCAACGAGCAAAGCGTCAGCGGCATGGGTACCGCCTTCGCCGGCCGTTCGTCCTCCGCCGATGACGCCACCACCGTGTACGGCAACCCCGCGGGCATGGCCCGCCTCAAGCGCGAGCAGGTGAGCGTCGGCGCCGCCGCCATCTTCGCCAGGACCGACATCGACGACGCCCGCAGCACCTTCGGCGGCAGCAACGACGGCGACATGGTTCCCACCGTAGGCGTGCCCATGGGCTACTACGTCAAGCCGATCGACGACAAATGGTCCTTCGGCCTCGGCATGTATGTGCCCTTCGGCCTGATCACCGATTACGAAACCGGCTTCGCCGGCCGGTATTACGGCGACAAGAGCGAAGTGCGCGTGATCACCCTGCAGCCCACGGTCAGCTACCGCATCAACGACCAGCTGTCCGTTGGCTTCGGCCCCACCATCAACCGCATCGACGGTGAACTGACTTCCGCAGTCCTCAATCCGCTGTCCCCGGGCCGCAATGACGGCAAGGTGAAGGTCAAGGGCGATGACACCGCAGTGGGCTTCAATGCCGGCGTGCTCTTCGAACTGGACGCGCGCACCCGCTTCGGCCTGACCTACCACTCCAAGGTGGATTACAAGCTGGAAGGCGACACCACCGTTTCCGGCAGCGGCTCGGTACTGGGCAGTTCCGCAGGCAAGTACGACGCCTCCCTGGACCTGGAAACCCCGGAATCGGTCGACTTCTCCGTCACCCACGACCTGAACGACAGCTGGACCCTCTACGCCGGCAGCACCTGGACCCGCTGGAGCCGCCTGGAAGAGATCAAGGTGGAGAACGAAGGCGTTCGCGGCCTGCTGGCCCCGGCCCTCGGCACCATTACCGAAGAGCAGGACTGGCGTGACACCTGGTCCTACGCCGTCGGCGCCGCCTACAAGCTGAACCAGCAGTGGGTCCTGCGCGCCGGCCTGGCCTACGACCAGTCCCCGGCTCGCAACGAGTTCCGCTCGCCGCGCATCCCCACTGACGATCGCAAGATCTTCAGCCTGGGTGCCGCCTGGAGCCCGAACGACGACGTGACCGTCGACGTCGCCTATTCCTACCTGAAGGAAGAAGACGCCGACATCAACCAGGTCAGCGCCAGCAAGGGGGCCTACCGCGCCACCTACAAGAACAGCGCCCATGGCCTGGGTGCGCAGCTGACCTATCGCTTCTGATCAGGCGGCAGGCAAAAGAAAGCCCGGAACAGTCCGGGCTTTTTTCTGCCTGCCGATCAGGGTTGGCTGGCCAGCGCCTGCTCCACCGCCTTCAGCAGGTCGGGGTCATCCGGCTTGGTGAGGCTGGAGAAATGGGCGATCACCTTGCCCTGGCGATCCACCACGTACTTGTAGAAGTTCCAGCGCGGCGTCTGCCCGGACTGGGCGATCAGCTCCTTGTAGAGCGGAATCGCCTCGTCGCCGGTGACATGCTGAGGCTGGGTCATGGCGAAGGTCACGCCGTAGTTCACGTAGCAGACCTTGGCGGTCTCCTCGTTGGAGGCGGCCTCCTGCCTGAAGTCGTCCGAAGGCACGCCCAGCACTTCCAGGCCCTGGTCCTTGTAGCGTTTGTAGAGCGCCTCCAGACCCTTGAACTGCGGGGTGAAACCGCAATGGCTGGCGGTGTTGACCACCACCAGCGGCTTGCCGGCGAAGCGCTGGCAGAGGTCGATGGTGTTCTTGGAGCGGAGTTGCGGCAGGTTGTGCTGCAGCAGCGAAGGGCACTCGGCAGCCATGGCCTGGCCGCCGAACAGGGCCAGCAGCGACAGTGACAGGATGGGCAAGGCTTTCATGGCGGGCTCCGGCGCGGATCGAGTGATCTGACTACGCTACCGCCGGGCCGCCCGACTAGCAATTGAATCCCAACTGCATCAGTGCCAATCCGCCTTGCTGCCAGCCCCACCAGCCGAGAGCCAGCAGCAGGCCGGCCGCCAAGGCGCCGATGACCCAACCCAGGCGCAGGCTCATGCCGCCCCGACGGGCCGCAGGCGCGCCACCGGCTGCTCGCGCACCGGCCAGTTCAGCACCGCTGCCGCCAGACTGAGGAAAATGGATATCTGCCATACCAGTTCGTAACTGCCCGTGTGGTCATAGAGATAGCCCCCCAGCCAGCCGCCGAGGAAGGCGCCCAACTGGTGGAACAGGAAAACGATACCACCGAGCATGGACAGGTTGCGCACGCCGAACAGGGTCGCGACGGTGCCGTTGGTCAGGGGAACGGTGGACAGCCACAGCAGCCCCATGGCCATGCCGAAGGCGTAGGCGCTCCAGATGGTCAGCGGCGAGTAGACGAAAGCCACTATCACCACGCCGCGCAGCAGGTACAGCGCGGTGAGCAGCTTCGGCTTGGAGTGGCGGCCGCCGAGCCAGCCGGCGATGTAAGTGCCGAACACGTTGAACAGCCCCACCAGGGCCAGCACCGTGGTGCCCACCGAGGCCGGCAGATGCTGGTCCACCAGATAGGCCGGCAGGTGCACACCGATGAACACCACCTGGAAGCCGCAGACGAAGAAGCCCAGGGCCAGCAGCCAGAAGCCGGAGTGGCCGGCGGCTTCGCGCAGCGCCTCGACCAGCCCCTGTTCATGGGCCTGGGGCGGTGGCGGATTGTCCTTGAGCAACCCCACCAGCGGCACGATCAGCGCCACCAGCAGGCCCAGCGCCAGCAGCGCGGAAGACCAGCCGAGCCAACTGATCAGGCCGAGGGTGCCGGGCAGCATGGCGAACTGGCCGAAGGAACCGGCAGCCGCGGCGATGCCCATGGCCATGCTGCGCTTCTCCATCGGCACGGCACGCCCCACCACGCCCAGGATCACCGAGAACGAAGTGCCCGACAGACCGATGCCGATCAGCAGGCCGGCGCTGAGCGACAGCGACAGGGCCGAATCGGAGAAGCCCATCAGCACCAGCCCCAGGGTGTAGAGCACGCCGCCGACGATCACCGTCTTCGCCGCGCCGAAACGGTCGGCCAGGGCTCCGGTGAAGGGCTGCGCCAGGCCCCAGATGAGGTTCTGCAAGGCGATGGCGAAGGCGAAAACCTCCCGGCCCCAGCCGAACTCGCTGCTCATGGGTGCCAGGAACAGGCCGAAGCCATGGCGAATACCCAGCGACAACGCCAGGATCAGCGATGCCCCAAGGAGAACCCAGCCACTCGTACGCCATACCGAAGTCATAGAAAGTCCTTTGCGGGTATATACCCGTATTCCAGCGAAAATATCAGCCGATATGTTCCAGATCATCCAGCAGCGCCATCAGCTCCGCCCGCTTCTCCAGCCCTATGCGCTGCCCCAGCCGCACCTGCACCTGTTCCCAGGCCTGCAGCGCCTCATCGAGGCAGGCGCGCCCGGCCGGCGTCAGGGAAACCAGGCGATTGCGCTGGTCCTCGCCACCTTCCAGGTGTACCAGCCCCTTGCCTTCGAGCACCTTGAGATTGCGCCCCAATGTACTGCGATCCAGCCCCAGGGCTTCCGCCAGGCTGGTGATGCTGGGCTGGTCCAACCGCGTCAGGTTCTTCAACAGCGAATACTGGGCGACGTTCACCCCGACGCCCTCGAGGGCATCGTCGTAAAGCCGGGTCACGTTTCGCGTGGCACGGCGCAGCTTGGTACAGAGGCACTGGGTCGGCAACATGAATGCGTGTATATACCCGCATTAGCCGGGGCGTCAATCCAAGCCTGCGCGAGAGCGATGGCCGGACACCCGCCGATTGTCCCAAGTGCCAGACAAAGCCGTTGCCGCTGCCAAGGCCCCCGGCCTGCCCGACCTCGTATAAACCGGGCCATCAACGCACGCCGAGGTCACCATGCCCAGCTACAAAGCCCCGCTGCGCGACATGCGCTTCCTGCTCAACGAAGTCTTCGACTTTCCCGCCCACTATCGCGCCCTGGCCAACGGTGGCGAGGCCACGCCGGACATGGTCGAAGCCATCCTCGGCGAATGCGCGCGGCTCTGCGAAGAAGTGATCGCCCCGCTCTATCACAGTGGCGACGAGGAAGGCTGCCACCTGGAGAACGGCGAAGTACGCACGCCCAAAGGCTTCAAGGAAGCCTACGACGCCTACGTGGCCGGTGGCTGGCAAGGCCTGTCGCACCCGGTGGAGTACGGCGGCCAGGGCCTGCCCATGAGCCTGGGCGCCTTGAAGCAGGAAATGCTCGGCACCGCCAACTGGCCCTTCTCCATGTACCCCGGCCTCTCCCTGGGTGCGATGAACACCCTGATGCAGCACGGCACCGAGGAGCAGAAGCAGACCTACCTGGTACCCCTGACCGAAGGCCGCTGGGGCGGCACCATGTGCCTCACCGAACCCCAGTGCGGCACCGACCTGGGCCAGGTGAAGACCCGTGCCCAGGCCAATCCCGATGGCAGCTATGCCCTGACCGGCACCAAGATCTTCATCTCTTCCGGCGAGCACGACCTGACCGAAAACATCGTGCACATCGTCCTCGCCCGCCTGCCGGACGCGCCCAAGGGCACCCGTGGCATCTCCCTGTTCATCGTGCCCAAGTTCCTCCCTGCCGACGGGGGGCCCGG
This sequence comes from Pseudomonas lalkuanensis, assembly GCF_008807375.1. Lineage (NCBI taxonomy): Bacteria > Pseudomonadati > Pseudomonadota > Gammaproteobacteria > Pseudomonadales > Pseudomonadaceae > Metapseudomonas > Metapseudomonas lalkuanensis. The sequence goes on from NZ_CP043311.1 coordinate 4,196,459, forward strand.
TCCGCGCAACGGCGTGAGCTGCGGCGCGCTGGAGAAGAAGATGGGCATCAAGGCGTCCAGCACCTGCGTGATGAACTTCGACGGCGCCACCGGCTTTCTCATCGGCCCGCCGAACAAGGGCCTGGAATGCATGTTCACCTTCATGAACAGCGCCCGCATCGGCACCGCCATCCAGGGCGTGGCCACCGCCGAACTGGCTTACCAGGGCGCCCTGGCCTACGCCCGCGAACGCCGCTCGATGCGCGCACTGTCCGGCACCAAGGAGCCCGGATCGGTGGCCGACCCGCTGATGGTCCACGGCGACGTGCGGCGCATGCTGCTGACCCAGAAGGCCGTGGCCGAGGGTGGCCGAGCGCTGGTCTACCTCGCCACCCAGTACGCCGACCGCATGATCGAAGGCATCCTGCACAAGGACGAACGCCAGTACGCCCACTGGGACGACAAACTTGGCTTCCTCACCCCCATCCTCAAGGGCTGCCTGACCGAACTGGGCCTGGAAAGCGCGAACCTCGGCATGCAGGTGTTCGGCGGCCATGGCTACATCCGCGAGCACGGCATGGAGCAGATCGTCCGCGACGCGCGCATCGCCACCCTCTACGAAGGCACCACCGGCATCCAGGCCCTCGACCTGCTGGGCCGCAAGGTGTTGCTGATGACCCGGGGCAAGGCCGTGCGCGACTTCACCGGCCAGATCGCCCGCTTCGCCGTGGACCTGCTGAAGACCCAACCCGCCATGCGCGGCCGCGCCCTGGTGTTGCTGAAGCTTGCGGCCGAGTGGAACTGGCTGACCCTGCGCATCGCCCTGCGCGCCCGCAAGGACCGCGACCTGGTAAGCACCGCCAGCCACGATTTCCTGATGTACTCCGGCTACGCCGCGCTGGCCTATGCCTGGGCCCTCCAGGAGCACGCCGCCCGGCAACGACTGCGCGACGGCGGTGCGGAATCAACCGACTTCTACCGCGCCAAGCTGGCCACCAGCGACTTCTACTTCGCCCGCCTGCTCCCCCGCGCCAAGGGACACGCAGCAGCGATGCTGAAGCCGACGGGGTCGGTGATGGGGCTGGCGAGTGAGCATTTTGTGTTTGAGTAGATCAGGGGAGTCGCGAGGGAATTTCGGACGGTTCCGAAGCTGATTGCATGGAAGATCGAGTCTTTCCACATGGGAGGAATGGCCATGGAAAGGCTCGAGTTCGCCAGACAGCTCAGGGCAGAGCAGACGGATGCGGAGCGCACGTTATGGCATTGCCTACGCAACAGGCAGTTGGCAGGGATGAAGTTTCGGCGACAACAACCGCTGGGGCTGTACTTCGCCGATTTCTACTGTCACGAGTTGAAGCTCGTCATTGAGCTCGATGGCGGCCAGCATGTCGACAATGCACAGGACGCCACGCGAGATGCCTGGCTCAATGCGCAGGGGTATCGCGTTCTGCGTTTCTGGAATCATGACGTGCTGGGACAGACGGACGTGGTGCTGGAAGCAATCTGGCAGATGATCTCAAAATCGAAGCATGCCGATGCCCCCTCACCCCCGGCCCCTCTCCCTAAGGGCGAGGGGTGACTCGGCTGAAACCACGGAGATCCCGACAGCTCCGTACTACCGGCAAGGCACGATCAGTTCCCCTCTCCCTCCGGGAGAGGGGCTAGGGGTGAGGGTTGGTCAGGCCAGCGCAATCGCCACCCCCACCAACACCCCCACCTCCACAATCTCCACCATCGCCCCCGCCGTATCCCCGGTCGTCCCCCCCAGCCGCTGGACGAACCGACCACGCAGCCACGCGAAGACAACCAGCGCCATCACCAACGCAATCCACGCTGCCCAACCGAGCACCAGCATCACCACCGCCTGCCCACCCAGCCACAGCGGCAGTTCCCGGCGCGGCAGGTATTCGGCCAGCGCCTGGCCAAGGCCGCCCGAACGCACGTAGGGGGTGGTGAGGAAAAGCAGCGGCAACATGCCGCGCGCCAGCCAGGGGGCCAGTAGCAGGGGCAGCCACTGTCCCGTCTGTAACAGCGCAGCCAGGGCGGCGAACTTGAGCAACAGCACCACCACCAGCACGGCCACGGCGATGGGGCCGCTGCGGGGGTCCTTCATGATGGTCAGGGTGCGTTCACGATCGCCGTAGCCACCCACCCAGGCGTCCGCCGTATCGGCCAGACCGTCCAGATGCAGGCCGCCGGACAATCCCACCCAGAGCGTCAGCAAGAGTGCGGACGACAGCAAGACCGGGCGGCCCTCCAGCAGCCAGGCGCCCGCCAGCAACAAGGCGCCGATCAGCACACCGACCAGCGGATACCAGAGCAGCGAACGGCCGATCAGCCGTGGCTCCGGCATGCCCGGCAGACGCACGGGCAGGCGGGTGAGGAACTGCAGGGCGATCAGCAACGGCGTCATGGGTGTTCCCGCAGGCCGTGTTCGTCGAAGGCCAGGTGGAACAGCTCGCCGTGGGCGACCTCCACTTGCATCAACTGGCTACGCGGCAGTTGCCGGGCACGGGCCACCAGGATGCGGATCACCCCGCCGTGGGTGACCAGCAGCACCCGCTTGCCGGCGAAGCGCGCTCGCAGGCGCTCGCCAGCAGCCAGCACCCGTGTTTCGAAATCCAGCAGGGTTTCACCGTCCGGTGGCGTGTAGCTGTAGGGATCGTTCCAGAACAGCCCCAGGCCTTCGGCATGGTCCTCCATGAGCTGCGCCGCGCTACGGCCCTCCCACTGGCCGAAGTGCAACTCGCGCAGGTCGGCCTCGAAACTCAACGGCAGGCCGAGTCGCGCTTCGAGCTCGCGAGCGAACGCGGCGCAACGCTGCAAGGGCGAGCTCACCAGCACATCCCAGGAGCCCGCACCCTCGATGCCGGCGCGCATCTGCGCCCAGCCGGTTTCGGTCAGGGCGTCGTCCAGGCTGCCGCGAAAGCCGCCGCCCAGCGCGGTTTCACCGTGGCGCAGGAGATCGAGCTTCATGCCGGGCGGTCCGACACGGAAGCTTCGGCGAAGGTGGCCATGCCGCCGTGCAGGTCGCAGGCCAGGCGCAGCAGCGGCAGGGCGATGGCCGCACCACTGCCTTCACCCAGGCGCAGGCCCAGGTCCAGCAGCGGTTGCGCTTCCAGCGCCGCGAGCACGGCGACATGGCCGGGCTCGGCGGAACGATGGGAAAACAGCAGCCATTCGCGGCACGCGGGGTTCAGGCGCACGGCACAGAGCGCCGCCACGCTGCAGATGAAGCCATCCACCAGGGCTGGCAGGCCCAGTTGGGCGCAGGCGAGGTAGGCGCCGGTCAACGCCGCCACTTCGAAGCCGCCGAGGCGGCGCAGGGTTTCCTGCGGGCTGTCGCATTCCTTGCGGTGCAAGGCCAGGGCGTGCTCGATCACCAGGATCTTGTGCGCCACGCCCTTGCCATCCAGCCCGGTACCGGGCCCGGCCAGCGCAGTGGCCGGCAGCTCCAGCAGGGCACAGGCCAGGGCACTGGCGGTGGTGGTGTTGCCGATGCCCATCTCGCCGCCGACATAGAGGTCGGCACCGGCACCCAGCGCACGCTCTACACTCGAACGCCCCGCCTGCAGGGCGATCAGGCACTGGGCGGCGGTCATCGCCGGCTCACGGGCGAAGTTCGCCGTACCGGCCCCGACCTGCAGGTGCAGCACACCCGGCAGCGGTTCCAGCGGCAGTGCGGTGCCCAGGTCCACCAGCTCCAGGGTGGCACCGAGGCTCTTGGCCAACACGCTGATGGCGGCGCCGCCACGGACGAAGTTGCGCAGCATCTCGCCGGTCACGGCCTGCGGGTAGGCGGACACACCCTCTTCCACCACGCCGTGGTCACCCGCGAACACGGCGAACCAGGGGCGGTCGATGGCGGGGCGTTCACGCCCTTGCTGGGCGGCCAGGACGATGGCCAGGTCTTCCAGCTGCCCGAGGGCGCCACGGGGCTTGGTCAACTGGTCCTGGCGAGCCTGGGCCTTGGCGCGGGCGACCGGATCGAGCGGCTGGCAGGGCGCCTGCCACCAATGCAGTGAAGTCATAGGGGGTCTCCCTTGAGAATCATGGGCAGGCCGGCAACGGTGAAGATCACTCGTTCGCTGCGTTCGGCCAGGGCCTGGTGCAGCCAGCCGGCTTCGTCGACATAGCGACGGGTCAGCTCGCCCAGGGGCACGACGCCCAGGCCGGTTTCATTGCTGACCAGCAGCACGCGGCCGGGCAGCGCGGCGATGCAGCCGAGCAGCGCCTCGCGTTCTTCGTCCAGCCGCGCCGGGTCGTCCAGCATCAGCAGGTTGGTCAGCCAGAGAGTCAGGCAGTCCACCAGCAGGCAGGTGTCGGCGGCGGCGTGCTCGCGCAGCACGCGGGCGAGCTCCACTGGTTCCTCCACCAGGCCCCAGTGCGCCGGGCGGCGGGCGCGGTGATGGGCCACCCGCGCGGTCATTTCGCCATCCAGCGGCTGGCTGGTGGCGATATAGACGACCTTCAGGCCGCTTTCAGCCGCCAGCTTTTCTGCCAGCCGGCTCTTGCCGGAGCGGGCGCCGCCGAGGATGAGTTCAGGCATCGGTAAACCTCGTGGTTCGTAAGGCACGCCCGTAGGAGCCAGCTTGCTGGCGAAGGGTGGTCCGAAGGTTCGCCAGCAAGCTGGCTCCTACAGAGAGAGTCCGCACAGTGATCGCAGCCTCCCTGTATCCAGGTGCTGCTCCACCTGGTCGGCCAGACGATCGATGTCGCGTTCGCGCAGGGCGTGGTAGTCCACCGACTGCACGACGGAAAGTCCGGCCCAACGGAGAATGGCGGCAGTGGCGCCGGACGATTCGAACAGGCCATGCAGGTAGGTGCCCATGACCTGGCCATCTGCGCTTAGCGCGCCGTCGGCACGGTCGTCGTCCAGCATCACGGCGGGATTTTCCAGGCCCGCACCGGTGGTGACGCCAGCATGGATCTCATAGCCGCTCAATGCCGCGCCGTCCGGCAGCAGGCGGCCGCTGACGTTGCGCAGCTGCTTCTCCGGCTCCAGCACGGTATCCACGTCCAGCAAGGCGAGACCGGCGCTCTCCCCTGCCGGGCCTTCCAGGCCGTGGGGGTCGGCAATGCTGCGGCCAAGCATCTGGTAGCCGCCGCAGATGCCCAGCACCTTGCCGCCATAGCGCAGGTGACGCTGCACGGCCTGGTCCCAGCCGTGTTCACGCAGCCGCGCGAGGTCGGCGCGCACGCTCTTGGAGCCGGGCAGGATGATCAGGTCCGCCGGCGGAATGGGCTGGCCGGGGGCGACGAAGCTGAGTTGCACCTGCGGATGCAGGCGCAGGGGGTCGAAGTCGGTGTGGTTGCTGATGCGCGGCAGCACCGGCACCGCCACCCGCAGTACATCGCCGGACTTGGCGGCCTGGCGCTGGTCGATGGCGTCCTCGGCTTCCAGGTGGAAGTCGGTGAGATAGGGCAGCACGCCCAGCACCGGTTTGCCGGTGCGCTGTTCCAGCCAGTCCAGCCCCGGCTTGAGCAGCGCGATGTCGCCCCTGAAACGGTTGATGACGAAGCCCTTCACCCGTGCCTGCTCGCTTTCCGAGAGGAGTTCCAGGGTGCCCACCAGATGGGCGAAGACGCCGCCGCGGTCGATGTCGGCGACCAGGATCACCGGGCAGTCCACTGCCTCGGCGAAGCCCATGTTGGCGATGTCGTTGGCCCGCAGGTTGATCTCCGCGGGCGAGCCGGCGCCCTCGACCATGACCACGGAATACTGGCTGCAAAGGCGCTGATGGGATTCCAGCACCGCCGCCATCGCGACCTTCTTGTAGTCGTGATAGGCGGCGGCATTCATGCTGGTGACGGCGCGGCCATGGATGATCACCTGGGCACCGATATCCGTATTGGGCTTGAGCAGCACCGGGTTCATGTCGGTGTGCGGCGCCAAGCCGCAAGCCTGGGCCTGAACCGCCTGGGCACGACCGATCTCGCCACCGTCGGCTGTCACCGCGCTGTTCAGCGCCATGTTCTGCGGTTTGAAGGGCGCCACTGCCAAACCCTGGCGCTTGAGCCAGCGACACAGCGCCGTCACCAGGGTGCTCTTGCCAGCATCGGAGGTGGTGCCCTGCACCATCAGGGTGTTCATGGACGCTCCTTGGTGTAGTCGATCAGGCCCCGGCCGAGCCGCTCCCAGCCGGCCTCGTCCGGCGGCAGGCCAAAGCGCAGGCTGGCCGGCGTTTCGAACAGCCGGGTGAGGATGCCGCGAGCGGCGAGGAATTCGTGCAGGGCCTGCGCGTCGTCACGCAGCAGGCGCTGGAACAACGCCGTGCCGCCACTGGTTGGCAGACCACAGTCGCGCAACAGGCTCTCCAGGCGCTGGCCGTCCCGCAACAGGGCTTCCCGCTGCCGGGCCTGACCCGCCTGATCCTGCAGCAGAGCCCTGGCCAGAGCGCGCGCCGGACCGCTCACCGCCCAGGGGCCAAGCCACTCTTCGAGCCGCTGCAGCAGCTGCGGCTCGGCCAGCACGAAGCCCAGGCGGATACCCGCCAGGCCGAAGAACTTGCCGAAGGAACGCAGCACCACGAGCCCCGGCAACGGGCAATCCCCGGCCAGGCTTTCCTGCGGCGTGCAGTCCATGAAGGCTTCGTCCACCAGCAGCCAGCCGCCCTTCTCCGCCAGCCGTGCCCGCCACTCCAGCAGGGTCTGCCGGTCAAGGCGCTGGCCGGTGGGGTTGTTCGGGTTGACCACCAGCAGCACGTCGAATCGTTCCAGTTCGCGCTCGGCGGTTTGTGCATCCAGCGCTTCCAGCTCATGGCCTTCGCGGCGCCAGGCGTGGGCGTGCTCGGCGTAGCAAGGCGAGATCACCCCTACCCGGCTGCGCTCACGCAGGCGCGGCAGGGCCTGGATCGCCGCCTGGGAACCGGCCACCGGCAGCAGGGAGGCACAGCCGTAGTAACGCCGGGCCGCCTCTTCCAGTCCGTCTTCCAGTTCGGGCAGGCGCGCCCAGGCGGCTGCCGGAATGGGTGGCAAGTCCCAGCCATAGGGCGCGATGCCGGTAGAGAGATCGAGCCAGTCGGCCTCGGCTATGCCGTAGTGCCGCGCCGCTGCGCGCAGCCGTCCGCCATGTTCAAGCAAGGAACCAGCCTCCGATGAACAGCGCCGCCAACCAGAGCATCACGCCCTGGCGTACCAGGTCCATGGCGCGGCCGATGTCTTGTGCCCGCGCCGCCGGCCCTTCGCCCAGCACCGGTCGTTGATGCAGCTCGCCGTGATAGACGGCAGGCCCCCCCAGGGCCACGCCCAGGGCGCCGGCGCCGGCGGCCATCACCGGACCGGCGTTGGGGCTGTCCCACTGCGGGGCCTGTTGGCGCCAGCAGCGCAGGGCCAGGGCGGTCTTGCCGAGCAGCGCGTAGGTCAGCGCCACCAGACGGGCCGGGATGTAGTTGAGCACGTCGTCGATGCGCGCCGCCGCCCAGCCGAAGCGCTCGAAACGCTCATTGCGGTAGCCCCACATGGCGTCGAGGGTATTGGACAGGCGATAGAGCACCACGCCCGGGGCTCCGGCCACGGCGAACCAGAAAAGCGCGGCGAACACCGCATCGCTGCCGTTCTCCAGCACCGACTCGGTGGCGGCGCGGGCCACGGCGGATTCATCCAGCTCGCGGGTTTCGCGGCTGACCATGTAACCCACGCGCTTGCGTGCTTCCGGCAGGTCACCCATTTGCAGGGCGTTGGCCACGGGCTCGGCATGTTCGTTGAGGCTGCGCAGGCCGATCGCGGCGTAGAGGGCGATCACCCCCACCAGCCAGCCAATGTAAGGCAGCTCCGAGAGCAGCCAGGCGCCGAACGTCAACGGCAGCACCGCCAGCACCCAGGCGCTCACGCCATGGCTGCGCCAGCCACGGCCGCCCGGATTGAAGCGGCGCTCCAGGCGGTTGGCGAACTTGCCGAAGGCCACCAGTGGGTGCCAGCCCTTCGGCTCGCCGAGCAGGGCGTCCAGCGCCACCGCCCCCAGGGTGAACAGTCCCAGGCTCATGGACGCTGCCCCCATTGGTTCTCGAAGACCAGCTCGGCCAGCGCACGCGGCTGGGCCCAGCCTTCGAGCGCGAGCATGGGCGCCGGGTAGAAACCGGTCACCGGCCCCAGGCAGAGCACGGCGAGCGGCTTGCTGCCCTCGGGCATCCCCAGCAGTTCGGCCAGGGCCTCAGGATCGAACAGCGACACCCAGCCCATCCCCAGGCCTTCGGCGCGGGCCGCCAGCCAGAGGTTCTGGATGGCGCAGGAAAGCGACGCAAGGTCCATTTCCGGCAGGGTGCGGCGGCCGAACACGTGGGCTTCGCGGCCATCCATCAGGGCCGCCACCAGCAGTACGGCGCAGTCGCGGATGCCTTCCACCTTGAGCCGCATGAATTCGTCGGAGCGTTCGCCCAGGGCTTCGGCGGTGCGTACCCGCTCGGCTTCCACCAGGGCGTGGATACTTTCCCGCAGCTCATTGGCGGTGACGCGGATAAAACGCCAGGGCTGCATCAGGCCGACGCTGGGCGCCTGGTGGGCCGCCTCCAGCAAGCGCGCAAGCAGCTCGGGGGCTACCTCGCCGCCGCTGAAGTGGCGCATGTCGCGGCGCTCGGTGATGGCCCGGTAGACCGCCGCGCGCTCATCAAGGCTGAAGGCGTGTTCGCTCATGGTCGGAACAGCTCCACAGCCGCCCGGGGATTGGACGGCAGGTAGAAGTGAATGTAGGAGGCGGTAAGACGGCCGCTGCGGAACACCGCCTCGGCCACCGGTTTGTCGTTAGGGCAGAGGCCGCGAACCAGGGGCTCCAGCGACGAATCCAGCAACGAATGGTGGAAGGTGTGACCGCGCAGATTGCCTTCCGGCAGCGGTGCTTCCTGCAGGGCCAGGGCCGCCAGGCGCTTCTGCATGGTGGCGCGGCCGGGCAACAGGCCAAGCAGTTCGGCGCGCTCTCCGCCCGCGTCGGTCAGGGCGTCGAGCAGGTAGAGCATGCCACCGCACTCGGCGAGCATCGGCTTGCCCGCCCCGTGGTGCGCGCGGATGGCCTCGGCCATGGCGCGGTTGCCTTCCAGCTGGCGCAGATGCAGTTCGGGGTATCCGCCGGGCAGATAGAGGCTGTCCACCTCGGGCAGGTGCTCATCGGCCAGCGGCGAGAAGTACACCAGTTCGGCGCCCAGGCGCTGCAGCAGGTCGAGGTTGCCCTGATAGAGGAAGGCAAAGGAGGTGTCCCGCGCGACGCCGATGCGCACGCCGGCCAGCTCTTCGCCGACCGCCTGGACCTCGGGCGCGGCGAAATTCACCGCCGGCGGCAAGGCCACTTCGGCGCTGGCGGCCAGGGCATCGGCGGCGGCGTCCAGGCGCGCGTCCAGGTCCGCCAGTTCTTCGGCCTGCACCAGCCCCAGGTGACGGCTGGGCAGCTCCACATCCGCGCTGCGCGGCAGGGCGCCGTACCAGCGAATCCAGTCCGGCAGGCTGTCGCGGATCAGGTCGCTGTGACGCTGGCTGCCGACACGATTGCCGAGCACGCCGGCAAAGGGCAGGTCCGGCTGGTAAGTGGCCAGGCCCACGGCCAGGGCGCCAAAGGTCTGAGCCATGGCGGCGCCATTGATCACGCCGAGTACCGGCACGCCAAAATGGCGCGCCAGGTCAGCGGCCGAGGGCGAGCCGTCGAACAGCCCCATCACGCCCTCGATCAGGATCAGGTCGGCCTCCCCCGCCGCTTCCCAGAGCAGGCGGCGGCTTTCCGCCTCGCCCACCATCCACAGGTCCAGCTGGTAGACCGGAGCCCCGGATGCTCGGGCAAGGATCATCGGGTCGAGGAAGTCCGGCCCGCACTTGAACACCCGCACGCGCCTGCCCTGGCGGGCATGCAGGCGGGCCAGTGCGGCAGTGACGGTGGTCTTGCCCTGGCCGGAGGCGGGTGCGGCGATCAGCAGGGCGGGGCAGGAGCGCGACATCAGAACTCCACGCCCTTCTGGGCTTTCACGCCGGACTTGAAGGCGTGCTTGACCAGGGTCATTTCGGTGACGGTGTCGGCGGCGTCGATCAGCCCCTGGGGCGCGCCACGGCCGGTGGCGACCACGTGCTGGTGCTCGGGGCGGGATTCGATGTCGCGCAGCACCTCGTCCAGTTCCAGGTAGCCGTGCTTGAGGGCGATGTTCAGCTCGTCCAGCACCACCAGGCCGATCTGCGGGTCGTCCAGCAGGCCGCGGGCGACGGCCCAGGCCGCCCGCGCCTTTTCGATGTCGCGCTGGCGGTCCTGGGTATCCCAGGTGTAGCCCTCGCCCATCACGTGGTAGCTGACTTCCTCAGGGAAGCGGCGAAAGAAATTCTCTTCGCCGGTGGACATGCCGCCCTTGATGAACTGCACCACGCCGACCTTGAGGCCGTGGCCGAGGGCGCGGGCGACCATGCCGAAGGCCGAGCTGCTCTTGCCCTTGCCGTTGCCGGTGTGCACCAGCAGCAGGCCGTACTCATCCTGGGCCTGGGCGATCTTCTCGTCGATCACGGCCTTCTTGCGTTGCATGCGGGCCTTGTGGCGGGCGTCGCGGTCGGCGGATTCGGTCATCGGATGTTCCTCGTCACAGAGCTTGGTAACGGACGGTGAAAAACACTGCCTGTCCCGGCTGGTTGAAGTCCAGCGCGGTTTCGTAGTCGGCGTCGAGCAGGTTGGTGACCTTGGCCTGCAGGCGCCATGCCTCGGTCAGCCAGTATTCGCCACGCAGGTCGACGGTGGCATAGCCGGCCAGGCGGTCGTCGTTTTCCACGTCGTCGAAGCGCCGCCCTTCGGCATGCAGGGTCGCGCCGAGGCCGAAGCGCCCGATGCGGCGATCGAGGTCCAGGTTGAAGACCTCGCGGGCGCGGCGCGGCAGTTCATTGCCATGATTGGCGTCGTGGGCGCGGTTCTCGGTGTCGAGAAGGGTCGCGTTGGCCTGCCAGTCCCACCCCAGCCAATGGCTGCCGAGCACCAGTTCGATGCCGTCGATGCGTGCCTTGCCGATGTTGTTGGGGCTGCCGAACGGCCCCAGCCCGGAGTTCGCGTCATGCACGATCATGTCATCGACATTGGTGCGGAAGGCGTTGGCGGACCAGCGCCCCCAGTCGTGCTCACCGGCCAGGCCGACCTCGAAGGTCCCGGAGGTTTCCGCGTCCAGGTTCGGGTTGCCGTAGTCGGGGAAGTACAGCTCGTTGAAGCTCGGTGCCTTGAAGGCGGTGCCGTAGCTCAGGGCGAAGCGCACCGCGTCGGTCAGGGCGTAGCCCCAGGCGGCGTTGCCGGTGTCGTGGGTGCCGAATTGTTCGTTGTCGTCGCGGCGCAGGCTGAGCTGCCAGTCCTGGCGCCCGTGCTCGCCCAGGTACTGGGCGAACCAGCCCTTGTTCAGCCGCGAGTCCTCGGCGAATGCCGTGGAACCGCTGACTTCGTCCTGCTGCCAGTCGTAACCCAGGGTCAGCACATGGCCTTCGGCCAGGGTCAGGTCGTTCAGCCAGGATGCCGAGTTGCGCTGGGAATCGAATTGCGACGAGAAGAGGCCGCCGGTTTCCTCTCGGGAGAGGTCTTCGCTGCGGCCCGCCTGCAGGGTCACGTCCCAGGGCTCCAGCGGACTGAAGCGTGCGCGACCGCCGATGAGCCGCTGCTCGTTGTCGGCGTTGGCGTTCCACCCGCCCCCCACGCTGTAGGGGCTGACCAGGTCGTAATCGTTGTGGGCCTTGGCGCGCATCAGGGTGCCGTCGAGTTCCAGGCCATTGTCGAAGCGGTAGCCGGCGCGCAGGTTGCCGGACAGGTTGCGATAACCGTCGGCATCGGGCTCGTGATAGCTGCTGCGCGCACTGAGTGCGTCGATGCCGTCGGTGTCCTGGCTACTGACGCCGAGGCTATACCAGACCCGGCCATCGCCGCCGGAAACGCCAGCGCTGCCGTCATAGCTGTCGTGGGTGCCGTATCCTGCCGAGAACCAGGGTTTGGCCCCATCCTGTCCGCCCTTGCGGGTGAAGATCTGGATCACGCCGCCGATGGCTTCGGAGCCATAGAGACTGGAACGCGGGCCACGAACCACTTCGATGCGGTCGATCAGCTCCACCGGCAAGTCCTGGAAAGCGGTCAGGCCATTGCTGACCGAGCCCACCTTGACGCCGTCTATCAGCACCAGTACGTGATCCGACTCGGTGCCACGAATGGATACCGAAGTCTGCTTGCCCGGCCCGCCGTTGTTACTGAGGGTCACGCCCGGCACCCTGCGCAGAAGCTCGGGCACCGAACGGGCCTGGCTGCGTTCGATCTCTTCGCGGTCGATCACGGTGCTGGCGGCCAGGCTCGCGCGCACCGGCCGTTCGCTACGGGTCGCAGTGACCACCTGTTCGTCCAGCGTCAGGGGCGCGGCGGCCAGGAAGGGGGAAATGGACGTACCGCCGAGCAGCGCAAGCGCCGCCGGCCTGAAGAAAGGCTTGCGAATCAAGGTTGGATCTCCGTCGTGCCACCCGCGCGACATCTCAGTGGGTACTGCATGCGGAACGATCCGCGATGCCCTGTGTGCGACAGGCCGGTCTCCGGGCTTGCGAGTGGAGCGATGCGCTCCTGTGCCGCGCCTTCCCATGCTGGAGCACAGTGGCCGATTGCGGCATTCGACTCGCCTACCGTTGCGGGGGCAGCGCCGGATTCTTCGAAGGAATGGACCGGCTTCCCTGTTTCACCCCGTAGGCCAAGGCCAAGGGGCACCTGAGGCAGCGGCGAAGGTTAGAGGGTGCGCGGGGTAGCGTCAAATCGGCGCGAGCGACCGGCGCGGCCCTCAACAGGCAGCAAGGCTGGCAATCAGGGCCGCCATCACCTCCCCCGCCGCGCCTTGCAGGCAAAGGTCGGCACGCGCGCTGAGGGGCGTGGGCTGCGGGTTGATTTCCACCAGATGGGCGCCATGACGTTTGGCCAGGAATGGCAGTTCGGCCGCCGGGTAGACCAGGCTGGAGGTGCCGATGCTGAGGAACAGGTCCGCGTCCTGGCTGGCCTCGGCAGCCACCTCCAGCGCGGATTCAGGCAGGCTCTCGCCGAACCAGACCACGGCCGGGCGCAACAGGCCGCCGCATTCGCAGCGCGGGATGCTGCGCACATCCTCCGGCCAGTCGCCGCCATCGCGCCGGCACTTGAAGCATTTCAGGCGATGGATATTGCCGTGCAGTTCCAGAGGCGCGCCGCTACCGGCGCGCTGGTGGAGGCCGTCGACGTTCTGGGTGATCAGGGTGACCTTCGGCAGCCGCCGCTCCAGTTCCGCAATGGCCAGGTGCGCCGGGTTGGGTTGCACCGCCAGGCAGCGCTCACGGCGCCAGGCGTACCAGTCCCAGACCGTCTGCGGATCGGCCCGGAAGCCCTCGGGGCTGGCCAGTTCCTCGGGGCGGTATTTCGCCCAGAGGCCGGTCTGGGCGTCGCGAAAGGTCGGGATTCCGCTCTCGGCGGAAACGCCAGCGCCGGTGAAGATCACCAGATGGCAGGCATTGCACAGGCGCGAGACAAGGTCGTCGGGGATGCGCGTCATTTTCAGTGCCTCGGGGTGAATCCCGCTGGCTTGCCCGCCAACCAGCGGACGAAGGTTCGCAGGCGCTCGTCGCCCAGCAGGGCATCGCGGTTGTTGTAGGTCAGGGCCAGTTCCTTCTCGCTGAACAGCTTGTGGATCTGGTTGTGGCAGGGGCGGCAGACCCAGAGGGTGGCGGTGATGCGTTCGCTCTTGCCGAAGCGCTTCTGCACATAGGGCTTGTCGTGCAACGCCTTGGGGATCAGGTGATGGCGGGTCAGCGTCGATGCGCGACCACAGAGTTCGCAGGCATCGGGCTGGGGCGGAAGGCGAATTGGCTCGGGCATGCCCTTCAGCGCTTGCGGCAGAGGGTCAGGCCGTCGCCTACCGGCAGCATCGAGAGGTCGACACGCTGATCGTTCTTCAAGGCCAGATTGAGCGCCTGGATGGCGCGGGTGTCGGGGTCATCCGGCTGTTCTTCCAGGACCCGACCGCTCCAGAGCACGTTGTCGAACAGGATCAGGCCGCCCGTGCGCGCCAAGCGCAGGGCTTCTTCCAGATAGACCGGGTAATTGGCCTTGTCGGCGTCGATGAAGATCAGGTCGAAACGGCCGTCTTGCAAACCAGCGAGAGTGTCCAGCGCTGGCGCGAGACGCAGCTCGATGCGTCCGGCCATGCCGGCCTCCTGCCAGTACCGGCAGGCGATGGCGTTGTAGTCGCCGGGCAGGTCACAGCAGATCATCTGGCCATCGCCAGGCAGTTCGGCGGCCATGCACAGGGCACTGTAGCCGGTGAAGGTACCCACCTCGAGGATGCGCCGGGCGCCGGTGAGCTTGACCAGCATGGCCATGAACTGGCCCTGCTCCGGCGCGATCTGCCAGCGGGCCATGGGCAGTGCCGCGGTTTCAGCGCGCAGACGTTCGAGGAGGGGCGACTCCCGCAGCGAAACCTCGAGGAGATAGCCGTAGAGGGCGTCGTCCAGGTTCAGCGTGCGGTTGGTCATGGATGCCTCAGTGGGATTGCGCCAGGCGTGGATCGAAGATTACGCGCTTGGCGCTGAGATAGCTTCGTTGCCAGTAGCTGTTCGACAGACTGTCGAGCCGTACCGTTCCGCCGGTGCGTGGCGCATGGACGAAACGCCCTTCGCCCACATAGATACCGGCGTGGCTGACCTGGCCGCCGCCGTTGGTGGCGAAGAACACCAGATCGCCGCTTTGCAGGGCATTGATGCCGATGCTGGGGGCGCGCATGGAGATCAGCTCGCGGGTAGAACGCGGCAGGCTGATGCCCGCGGCGTCGCGGTAGACGTAGCCGATCAGGCCACTGCAGTCGAAACCGCTGTCCGGGGTGTTGCCGCCCCAACGATAGGGCGTGCCCACCAGACCGAGAGCGCGGAACAGCACGTCTTCGGCCGCCGGCGAGAACTGTTGGACGGCGGTGGTGACGACAGGAGGGGAATAAGGCGGCGGCGCCTTGCTCGCACAAGCGGTGAGCAGCGAGGCCAGGGCCAGAATGGCAAGGCGGTCCGGTGCGAGCATGGCAAGTCAGTCCTGACTTGAAGAATGCTCGCTAATTTGCTGATCTCACAGTGATATTGCAAGAGGTAGCGGTGCGATTGTGCACAAAAAAGCCGAGGCGGCCATGAAGGCCGCCTCGGCTTGTCGTCTCGAGCCCGGCTGGATCAGCGATGCAGCGGGTGACGAGTCGCGGTGTTCATCGCCAGGACGCGCTTGGCTTCCATGTAGCTGGCCTTCCAGTAGCGGTCGTCGAGACTGTCGACGCGCACACCGCCGCTGCGGCTGCTGCTGGAGTGAATGAACTGGTCGTCGCCGATATAGATGCCGGCGTGGCTGACGCGGCCACGGCCACGGTTGTTGAAGAACACGATATCGCCTGGTTGCAGCTCGCTGCGGGCGATCACCGGGGCATTCAGGTTGATCATCTCGCGAGTGGAGCGCGGCAGCTGGATACCGGCTTCTTCCTTGAACAGATAACCCACGAAGCCACTGCAGTCGAAACCGGTCTTCAGGGAACGGCCACCGAAGCGGTACGGGGTGCCCACCAGCTCGAAACCACGCTCCAGCAGGCCGTCGGCCAGGGACGGCATCTGGTAGGGCTCGTCATCGGTGAGGTTGGCCAGGTCCAGGGCAGTGGGTTCACGATCCGACAGCAGCGAATCGGGAGCGCCGTCGGCTGCGGGGGCCGCGGTCTGGAACTGGGGCTGCTGCACGTTGTTTGCGCAAGCGGCGAGAAACAGGGCGAAGGTGAGAGGCACGAGGGGTGCGAAGCGCTTCAGCATGGGCACGACCGTGTCGGACAGTTTTTGATGAAGCCGCGACTATGCCCTCTATCGACCTCATTTGCAAATTTAATCGCCCGAAATGTGACTTAGCAGTCCCTGCAAAACATCTAAGGCCTTTCCTCTGAGGTGTACATCGACGACGGGGCTGAGGTCGGTGAGCGCCGGATTGATTTCCACGGTGAAACCGCCTGCGTGGCGGGTGCGGATGACGGGCTCGATGATGTAAGGAAAGCTCGCCGTGGTTCCCACCGAGATCACCGCATCGAATCCCTTGCGTAGCTCGGCGTAGAGGCTGTCGATGGCCTGCTCTGGGAGCATTTCTTCGAACAGCACCACGGGTGGGCGGAGAATACCACCACAGTCATGACATTTGGGAGGCATTTCCCCTGCCAGATGTCGGACAAGGTCGGAACTTTCCGCCCCGCAGGACTGGCAGAACAGCGGCGACAGTTCGCCATGGATCTCGATCAGCCGCTCCGGCGGCGAGCCCGCCTGGCGGTGATAGCCGTCGATGTTCTGCGTCAGCACCCAGCACTCCGGCTTGAGCTGTTGCAGCTGCGCGATGGCTTCGTGACCGGCGTTCGGCCGGGCACCGAGGCAGGCGCGGCCAAGCTGGGCGAGGTACTTCCAGCAGAGCGCCGGATTACGCCGCAGCATCGGGCCGGAAAGCGCCTCTTCTATAGGCAGGCCCTCTTCCGTCACGCCGTTGTAGAGGCCGCCCAGGCCCCGGTAGGTGGGCAGCCCCGAGTCGGCCGACAGACCGGCCCCGGTGATCACCAGGATTCGTTCGGCAGCCTTGATGGCTGCCGCTACACGCTGGATATCCGACATGGTTCGCCCCCCTGTTCCGCTCGGCGCCCAGTGTCCGCCCGCAGCGATGGGAGGCGCAACTCAGTGGTTGACGGTGTGGGCCAGCATCACGGAAAGCTGGCAGAGCGGACGGCCGCTTTCGGCGTGCCACTGGTTGAAGGCGGCCTGCACCTGGGCCAGGTCTTTCTGGCTGGTGGGCGCCTTGTCGATGATGTCCTGGGCCTTGAGGGCCGCGACCATGTCATCGGTGGGGATGAAGGTGTCCTTGCCGACCATGCGCAGGAAGCGCGGCGCCGACAGCCCGCCCAACTGGTTGCCATGCCTGGCCAGGTATTTCCACAGGCCGACGATGTCGGTCGCCGGCCAATCGGCGATCAAGGCACCGAAGCTGCCCTTCTCCCGCGCCACGTCCAGCACGAACTGGGCATTGCGCGGCACGCTCTTGAGCTTGCCCAGGTGGCGGATCAGGCGCGTGTCCTGCATCAGCCGCTCCAGGTGCTCGGCCCCCATCAGCACCACCTTCTGCGGGTCGAAGCCGAAGAACGCCTCTTCGAACGCGGGCCACTTGGCATCCACCAGGCTGTGCTTGAGGCCCGCACGAAACACCCGCAACGCCATCAACGACAGGTAGCGGTCATCACTGAGCGCCCGCAACTCGACATCGCTGCGCGGCTGCGGCAGGCGCGCTTCCAGGGCCTCGGCCGAGCCGAAGCGGTTCAGGCAGTACTCATGGAGCCAGCGGTAATCGCGCATGCAGAATCCTTTCAGGCAGCTCCCCTCCCCCGCAGGGAGAGGGAACGGGGCATCAGATGTTGACGACGTCCAGGGTGCGCGGCGCCGCGGTCTCGTCGATGCGCAGATTGACGAAGTCGAACAGGTTGCGGTCCGCCAGTTGCGACGGCACCACGTTCTGCAGGGCGCGGAACATGATCTCGGTGCGGCCCGGCGACTTGCGCTCCCACTCGTTGAGCATTTCCTTGACCACCTGGCGCTGCAGGTTCTCCTGGGAACCGCAGAGGTTGCACGGGATGATCGGGAACTCCTTGAGAATGGAGTAGGCCTCGATGTCGGCCTCGTTGCAGTAGGCCAGCGGGCGGATCACCACGTTGCGGCCGTCGTCGGCACGCAGCTTCGGCGGCATGGCCTTGAGGGTGCCGCCGTAGAACATGTTGAGGAAGAAGGTTTCCAGGATGTCGTCGCGGTGGTGACCCAGGGCCATCTTGGTCGCGCCGATCTCGTCCGCGTAGGTGTAGAGCGTGCCACGGCGCAGGCGCGAGCAGAGCGAGCAGGTGGTCTTGCCTTCCGGGATCTTCTCCTTCACCACCGAGTAGGTGTCCTTCTCGATGATGTGGTACTGCACGCCGATGGATTCCAGGTAGGCCGGCAGCACGTGCTCGGGGAAGCCGGGCTGCTTCTGGTCCATGTTCACGGCCACGATCTCGAACTTGATCGGAGCGACCTTCTGCAGGTACAGCAGCACGTCCAGCATGGTGTAGCTGTCCTTGCCGCCGGACAGGCAGACCATGACCTTGTCGCCATCCTCGATCATGTTGAAGTCGGCGATGGCTTCGCCGGCCAGGCGGCGGATGCGTTTCTGCAGTTTGTTCTGGTTGACCGAAAGGGTGCCCATGGTGCTCTGAAATCCGGGGGAGATGCGAAAAGCTGGCTATTTTACGCACAAAGCGGGCGCGGCCCCAGCCCCATCGACGGGCCGTGCTAGGCTTGCGCCGATGAACAGCGATCTCGACCCGTCTCTCGACCTCAGCGACCAGCTCCTCGAACTCTTGCGCGGGGCCCCGGAAGGCCTGAGCGAGCATCAGCTGATCCAGGCCCTCAAGGCCCGCCACTCCACCCATATCCCCCACCTGGAACTCACCGACAAGCTGGTGCTGTTCCGTACCCACTTCCTGGTCTTCAACGCCCTCTATCGTCTTCGCGACCGCCTGAACGGCTCGGGCGACGCCCAGCTTTCCATCAGCCCGCTGTGCGTGCAGCTGCTGCCCTACGTGCCCGGCACCGCGGCGGCGCTCAGCGAGCTCGACCCGCTGCGCGACTACTACCTGAACCTGAAGAACCTGCGGGACACCACAGAGCAAGACGTGGAGCGGCTGCTGGCCAGCTTCTGGACGCGCATGCAGGGCAGCGAGGAAAAGCTTGCAGCGCTGGAACTGTTCGGCCTGCACAACGGCAGCCAGCCCCTCAGCCTGACCGTGATCAAGCAGCGCTACCGCCAGTTGGTGAGCCAGCATCACCCCGACCGGGGCGGCAGCACATCGCGCCTGCAATCGATCAACAAGGCCATGGAAATACTTCAACGCTATTACAGCTGAGGCCGAATCTTCGATTCGCTCTAAGGCGACACCGGATGACCTGCCTATACTGCGACATAAGGTCGCATGAGTCGGTCGGGTACCGGTCAGCGCTGTCCACGCGCTACGGGCACTTCGCTGGGGGGCGACCTCATAATAATGAGGAGGTGTTCAGCATGATCCACCACGTTTGGGGGCTCTTCACCCATCCCGATCAAGAGTGGCAAGAGATCCGTGGCGAAGACGAAAGCGTCGGCCACATGTACCTCACCCACGTCCTGATCCTTGCTGCAATTCCCGTGATTTCCGCCTATATCGGCACAACCCAGGTCGGCTGGGTACTGGGCAAGGGCGATCCCGTGATGCTCACCCAGGCCAGCGCGTTGCAAATGTCCATCATGTCCTACCTGGCGATGCTGGCGGGCGTGGCGGTGATGGGCGGGTTCATCCACTGGATGGCACGTACCTACGACGCCAACCCCAGCATCACCGAGTGCATCGTCTTCGCCGCCTACTGCGCGACCCCACTGTTCATCGGCGGCCTCGCGGCGCTCTACCCACACCTCTGGTTCGGCGCGACGGTGGGCACCCTGGCCATCTGCTACACGGTCTACCTGCTCTACGTGGGCATACCGACGTTCATGAACATTCCGAAGGACGAAGGCTTCCTGTTCTCCAGCTCGGTGCTGGCAGTGGGCCTGGTAGTGCTGGTGGCGATGATCGCCTCCGCCGTGATCCTCTGGGGCTTCGGCCTGGGCCCGGTGTACACCAGCTGACGACATCCGCTGACAGAAGGGCCGCCTGCGGGCGGCCTTTTCTTTTGGCCGGGAATGACCGCTCGGCGCCATCAACTTCGGCAACACCAGGCTTTACGGCATAATTCCGCGCCAACGGAGTGACCTATGCCCGAGCAGCTGCTTGCCCGCGTCGAGGCCTGTTACCAGCAGGCCGAAGCCTTTTTCAAATGCCGGTTCCCCCGCCCCGAAGTGAGTTTCAAGCTGCGCGGGCAGAAGGCCGGCGTCGCCCATCTGGACGAAAACAAGCTGCGTTTCAATCCGCAGCTCTACCGCGAAAACCAGGAAGACTTCCTGCGCCAGACGGTGGCCCACGAGGTGGCGCACCTGGTGGCCCATCAATTGTTCGGCCCGCGCATCCAGCCCCATGGCGAGGAATGGCAACTGATCATGCGCGGGGTCTACGAGTTGCCGCCCAACCGCTGCCACAACTACGAAGTGAAGCGGCGCAAGGTGACGCGCTACCTCTATCGCTGCGCCTGTCCCGACGGCCATCCCTTCTCCGCCCAGCGCCACGCCCTGGTGGCGCGGGGCCGGCGTTATTACTGCCGGCGCTGCCGGGTGACGCTGGTGTTCAGCGGGGAGCAGAGCCAGGTGTAGGGGCGAATTCATTCGCCCCTGGAGGAATGTCGGCTGTCCCAGCTCCAGCGCCCTACCCCACCACCTTCGCCGTTTTCAGCGCCTCGATCCGCTCCGGGCTCAGACCCAGTTCGGCCAGCACGTCCGCTGTATGGGAGCCCACCGCACAACCAACGTGACGCGGCGCGGGCAACCCGGCGGAGAACCTGATCGGGCAGCCGATCTGCTTCTGCGGCGGCAGGCCGTCGCGCGGCACCTCCACCACCAGTCCGCGAGCCTTGATCTGCGGATGCTCCACCGCTTCGGACAACGGCAGCATGGGCTCCACGCAGGCATCCAGGGCGGCGAAGATTTCCACCCACTCGGCGAAGTCACGCCTCTCGAACTCGATCGCGATGGCGAGCTTAAGCTCGCGCTGGTCCTCGGACTTCGGCGACAGGCCCTTGGCCGCCAGCCCGGGGCAGCCGATGGCAGCACAGAACTGCTGCATGAACTGCGGTTCCAGGCTGCCCACCGAGAACCAGCGGCCATCCCGGGTGCGGTAGTAGTCGTAGAAGCTGCCGCCATTCAGCGCCTGGTTCTCCATGTCCGGCTCCACCCCGGCACCCAGGTAGCCGGCACCGGCCATGCCGTGCAGGGCGAAGGCGCAGTCGGTCATGCTGACGTCCACATGCTGCCCCTCCCCCGTCGCCTGGCGATGGATAACCGCCGCCAGCAGGCCCATCACCCCGTGCAGGGAACCGCCGCCGATATCCGCCAGTTGCACCCCCAGGGGCAGCGGCCCGCTGTCACGGCGACCGGTGTAGGACGCGATGCCGGCCAGTGCCAGATAGTTGATGTCGTGTCCGGCACGATCACGATAAGGCCCGCTCTGGCCGTAGCCGGTGATGGAGACATAGATCAGCTTCGGATTGACCGCCTTCAGCGCCTCATAACCCAGCCCCAGGCGCTCCATCACGCCGGGACGGAACTGTTCCAGGACGATGTCGTAGTCGCGCACCAGCTGCCTGACCAGTTCCACCGCTTCCGGCTGCTTCAGGTCCAGGGCGATGCTGCGCTTGTTGCGGTTGAGGTAGGCATGACTGGTGGATTGGCCGCCGTCGTGGGGCGGCAGTACGCGCACCAGGTCCATGCGTGTGGGCGATTCCACCCGCAGCACATCGGCGCCCATGTCGGCCAGCAGCAACGAGGCGAAGGGCCCTGGCAGCAGGGTGGAGAAATCGAGGACTTTCAGCGAAGACAGCGGGCCTTTCATGGCGACTCCTGATGCGTGTGTTCGGGCGGTCATTCCCAATGCAGCGCCTGGCGCGCATCGAGACGGTCGACTGCCGGGGCGTAACGGGCTTCCAGCACGTTGCGGCGAATCTTCATGGTGGGGGTCATGCAGCCGTTATCCACCGTCCAGGGCTCGCGCACCAGCAGCAGATGACTGACGCGCTCATGGGGCAGCAGCCGGCTGTTGAGTTGTTCGAGGGTGGCCAGCAGGTCCGCTTCCACCTGGGCGCGAGCCTGCTCGCGGGCTGCCGGGCTCAGTTCGATCAGCGCCAGCGGCTGGTCCAGGCCGCTGCCCATCAGGCACACCTGCTCCACCCAGTGGCTCTTGGCGATCTCGCCCTCAATGGGCGCCGGCGCCACGTACTTGCCCTTGCTGGTCTTGAAGATGTCCTTCACCCGGCCGGTGATGCGCAGGTAGCCGTCGTCGTCGACCTGCCCCTTGTCACCGGTGTGCAGCCAGCCGTCGCGCAGGGTTTCCGCGCTCTTGTCCGGTTCCAGGTAGTAACCGGTCATGAGCGAGGGGCTGCGGTAGAGGATTTCGCCGTCGTCGGCGATGCGCAGTTCGTTATCCGGCATCACCCGCCCCACGGTGCCGAAGCGCACCTGGCCCGGCCGGTTGAAATTGCCGTAGGCGAAGTTCTCGGTCATGCCATAGCCCTCGCAGATGGTCAGGCCGATGCGCCGGTACCACTCCAGCAACGCCACGGGGATCGGCGCGGCACCGCTCACCAGCACCCGTGCCCGGTCCAGCCCGAGGCCACGACGGATCTTCCAGGCCACCAGGGCGCCGAGCAGCGGAATCGCCAGCAGGCGGTCGAGTCGACGCTGGGGCAGTTTCTCCAGCACGCCCTGCTGGAAGCGCGTCCACAGGCGCGGCACCGAGAAGAACTGGGTCGGGCGGATTTCCCGCAGGTCCTCGGCGAAGGTCTCCAGCGACTCGACGAAGGCAATGCCACCGCCGCAATAGAGACTGTTGGTGGCCACCAGGAAGCGTTCGGCGGCGTGGGACAGCGGCAGGTAGGAGAAGAACTGGTCTTCCTGCCCCAGCCCCATCTCCGCCACCGAGCGGCTGGAGGCGAAGGCGAACGCCCGCGCCGTCTGCATCACGCCCTTGGGCTGGCCGGTGGTGCCGGAGGTATAGAGGATGCTGAGCAGGTCGTCGGGGCGCTGTTCGTGCGCCTCGCGCAACGGTTCGTGGCGGGCCAGCAGTTCGCCCCAGGCATGGTCGGCGTGCAAGGTCGGATAGGGCATGGCGATGCGCACCACCTCGACGGGAATGCCCGGTTCGAGGCTTTCGGCATCGTCCAGCTTGCCGAGGATGATCACCTTGCACGCCGAGTGGCGCAGCACATAGTCGATGCTCTCGGCCGACTGCAGGGGATAGAGCGGCACGCTGACCAGCCCGGCGAGCATGATCGCCATGTCGCTCAGTATCCATTCGGCGCAGTTCTTCGCCAGGATCGCCACCCGGTCGCCCGGCTCACAGCCCAGCGCGCGCAGTGCACTGGCCAGGCGCCGGGCACGGTCGTCGGCCTCGCGCCAGGTGATCGGGTGCCAGGTCCGCGCCACCGGCTGGCGCAGCCAGACGCGGTCCGGCGTGGCCGCCACCCAATGGGCAAAACAGTGCAACGGCAGTTGCTCGCTCATCCTTCAGCCCTCTTGTTCTTGTTGTCGGCTCGATCTCCGATGGCCCAGCACTCTAGAGCTTGAACACCCTCCGCGCATTGGCCCGGAGAAACTTCTCCCGCACCTCGTCCGGCAACCCCAGCTCCCCTACCTGCTCCATGCAGCGAGAAAGCGACAACTGCGGGAAGTTGCTGCCGAACAACACCTTGTCCTGGCCGTAGGTCTTCATGTACTGCAGCAGGGCCTGCGGGTAGTAGCGCGGCAGGTAGGCAGAGGTATCGATGAAGATGTTGTCGTGCTTCCAGGCGACGCCAATCATCTCCTCGGTCCAGGGGTGGCCGATGTGGCCGGCGACGATGCGCAGCTCGGGAAAATCCAGCGCCACCTCATCCAGGTAAGGCACGGGCCTGCCGGTTTCCGAAGGCATCAGCGGGCCGGTGTGGCCCACCTGGGTGCAGAAGGGAATGTCCAGCTCGACGCACTTCGCATAAAGCGGGTAGTAGAGCCGGTGGTTGGGCGGCAGCTTCCACAGCCAGGGCACCACCCGCAGCGCCTTGAAACCCAGCTCGTTGACGGCTCGGTCCAGCTCGCGCAGCGCGGCCATGGGCTTGCTCATGTCCACGGCTGCAACGCCGACGAAGCGGTCGGGGAAGGCGCAGGTGTACTCGGCCACCTCGTCGTTGGTGCTAACCCAGCGTTCGGGCCGGCACCAGGCGCTGACCATCAGCTTGTGGATGCCGGCACGGTCCATCTCGGCAACGGTTTCCTCGGGACTCAGGCCCTTGTCGAGCAGCGCTGTGGTCCCGGACTTCTCGAACAACCGCACCGCCTCGGGTATCAGCTCGCGGGTGCGGCCGGCAGCAAGCTGGGCCCAGGCATCGATGGCGCCTTGTGCTTGAGTCATGACGTTTGCCTCAATGGTGTCGGTTCAAGGTGCGCACGGCGCACCCTGCGGAGCACATTTGCAGGGTGCGCCATGCGCACCGCCTGCCTCAGAGCTTCATCCCGCGGCTGATGATCTCTTTCATGATTTCCGAAGTGCCGGCGAAGATCCGCTGGATGCGCGCGTTCGCGTACATCTTGCAGATGGGGTACTCCCACATGTAGCCCCAGCCACCATGCAGCTGCACGCCCTCGTCCACCACCTTGCACAGCAGTTCCGTGGTGAACAGCTTGGCCTCGGCGGCGACCTCGGGGGTGAGCTTCTTCTGGTTGTGATCCATTACGCAGCGGTCGGTGAACACCTGGGCGACGTCGATCTGGGTACGCATTTCCGCCAGCTTGAAGCGGGTGTTCTGGAAGTGCGCCACCGGCCGGTCGAAGGCCTTGCGTTCCTTCACGTAGTCGATGGTGGTGAGCAGCGCCGCCTCGGCGCCGGCCACCGCGCCGCAGGCGTTGGTCAGGCGTTCCTGGGCGAGCATGTTCATCAGGTAGAAGAAGCCGCCCTTGGCGTCACCCAGCAGGTTCTCCTTCGGCACCCTGACGTTGTTGAAGAACAGCTCGGCGGTGTCCTGGCTCTTCATGCCCAGCTTCTTCAGGTTGCGGCCGCGCTCGAAGCCTTCCATGCCCCGCTCCACCAGGAACAGGCCCATGGCGTGCTTGTTTGCCGGGTCGGTCTTGGCGGCGACTATCACCACATCGGCCAGCAGGCCGTTGGAGATGAACACCTTGGAACCGTTGAGCAGGAAGTGGTCGCCCTTGTCCACGGCGGTGGTACGCATGCCGGCCAGGTCGGAACCGGCAGAGGGCTCGGTCATGGCCACGGCGAGGATGGTCTCGCCGCGGATGATCCCCGGCAGGAAGCGCGCCTTCTGCTCGGCATTGCCATACTCGGCGATATAGGGACCGCAAAGCGCCGAATGCAACGGGATCATGAAGCCCGGCTCGTTGATGTAGGCCAGCTCCTCGCACATGATCTGCTCGTAGCGGAAGTCCTTCAGCCCGGCACCACCGTATTCCTCGTCCGCCCAGGGCAGCAGGAAGCCCATCTCCCCCGCCTTCTGCCACACGCCGCGGTCGACCACACCGGCGGCCTCCCACTCGTCCTGGTGCGGCACCACTTCCTTCTGCAGGAAGGCGCGAAAGGCGTCGCGGAACAGGTTGTGCTCGGTTTCGAAATGAATGCGCTGCATGGCGTTGCCTCCCTGGGCCGAAGTCGTGCCGCAGGTTAGGCGCCAGCCAATCGCCCCCTCAATGACGCAAGCGCTCAGGCGCATTGACGCAATCGGTCAGGTTCGCACACCTGGAAATCCAGCTCGCTCCTACATGAAAATCTTGCCCACGGGGACGCCTGAATTGGCAAAAAAAAGCCCGGCTACGGGGGCCGGGCTTGAGAAAGTCTCCTCACCAGGAGGAGAACGCTGTAGCAGTCGTCGATCAGGCAGCGGTCTGCGGTGCGGCCGGTGCTTCGGACTTGCCGCCGGAAGCCAGCTCGCGCTGCAGGGTGTTTTCGTCCAGCTGCTTGCACCACTTGGCAACCACGATGGTGGCAACGCCGTTGCCGATCAGGTTGGTCAGGGCACGGGCTTCGGACATGAAGCGGTCGATGCCGAGGATCAGCGCCAGGCCGGCAACCGGCAGGTGGCCGACGGCGGACAGGGTGGCGGCGAGCACGATGAAGCCGGAACCGGTGACACCGGCGGCACCCTTGGAGGCGATCAGCAGCACGGCCAGCAGGGTCAGCTGGTGGGTGATGTCCATGGTGGTGTCAGTGGCCTGGGCGATGAACACCGCAGCCATGGTCAGGTAAATGGAAGTGCCGTCCAGGTTGAAGGAGTAGCCGGTGGGGATGACCAGGCCGACCACGGACTTCTTGGCACCCAGCTTTTCCATCTTGTTCAGCATGCGGGGCAGGGCCGACTCGGACGAAGAGGTGCCGAGCACGATCAGCAGCTCCTCGCGGATGTACTTGATGAAACGCAGGATGCTGAAGCCGTGGGCGCGGGCGATGCCGCCCAGGACCACCAGGATGAAGAACACGCAAGTGATGTAGAAGCACAGCATCAACTGGCCGAGCTGCACCAGCGAGCCCACGCCGTACTGGCCGATGGTGAAGGCCATGGCGCCGAAGGCGCCGATGGGGGCGACTTTCATGATCATGTTGATGATGCCGAACATGACCTGGGCGATGCGGTCGATGAACTCCAGCACCGGCTTGCCGTAGTCACCCATGCGCTGCAGGGCGAAGGCGAAGATCACGGAGAAGAACAGCACCTGCAGGATGTCGCCCGAGGCGAAGGCACCGACGATGGTGCTGGGAATCACGTTCAGCAGGAAGGCGATGGTGCTCTGCTGTTCGCCAGCGGCGGTGAAGGCGGCGATTCCCTTGGTGTCCAGGGTGGCAGGATCGACGTGCATGCCGACACCGGGCTGGACGATGTTGACCACCACCAGGCCGATGATCAGGGCGATGGTGGAGACGATTTCGAAATACAGCAGCGCGTAGCCGCCGGTCTTGCCCACTGCCTTCATGTCCTGCATGCCGGCGATGCCGCTGACCACGGTGCAGAAGATGATGGGCGCGATGGCCATCTTGATCAGTTTGACGAAGCCGTCACCCAGCGGTTTGAGGGCAACGCCGGTTTCCGGATAGAAGTGGCCAAGCAGAATGCCGATGGCAATGGCGACGATGACCTGAACGTACAGGCTCTTGTAGAACGGTTGGCGGGACATGGCAGTGTTCCTTTCAAGTGATCCCGACCTGTTCCGTAAGGCCTGGCGTCACTGTGATCGACATATCTCCCTGTCTGGGAGACTTTTGTTGTTGTGCGGTCCAGTCGAATGGACGGCACTGTCCCTATTGCAGCCGCTATGCCAAGTCCTTATTTTCACTAAAATCCTTATATTTCAATAGTTTAAATACATAAGAAAGCCACGCTCGGATCGGTATCGGGCGGATTTCCGCCAAGCACCCAGGGGGATTTCCGCCACTTGCGCCCTTGTGGCCGCCTCCAGCCACGCCCTACCATCGGCCTCCCCGACCACGGATCGCCCCCATGCGTGAGCGCACCATCGCCAGCCATTTCGTCCGGGCCGCCCTGCGCGGTGCCATGCGCCAGGGTGTCGATTGCGCGCCTGTCCTGCGGGCAGCCGGCATTCAGCCAGCGCTGCTGGACGAACCACGGGCACGGGTAGCCCCCGAGCAGTTCACCCGGCTGCTGCAATTGCTCTGGGAAACGCTGGACGACGAGTACATGGGCTTCGGCCTGCAACGCAGCAAGCGCGGCACCTTCGCCATGATGTGCCACGCCATCATCCACTGCCGCACCCTGGACAAGGCCCTGGGCCGGGGCACCCTCTACTACGGGCTGTTTCCCGACGGGCCGCGCATCAGCCTTGCGCGCGATGGCGACTTCGCCGTACTGACGGTGGACGACGCCACGCTCTGGGACCCGGACCACTTCCTGGTGGAAAGCCTGCTGGTAATCTGGCACCGCCTGGGCAGCTGGCTGATCGGTCAGCGCATCCGCCTGGAGGAAGCCACCTTCAGCTACGACGAACCGGCCCATGCCGGCGAGTACGAACTGCTCTTTCCCACCCGCCGCCAGTTCTCGGCGCCGCGCACCAGCCTGCGCTTCCATGCCCGCTACCTGGCGATGCCGCTACTGCAGGACGAACGCACCCTCAGGCACTTCCTCGAACATTCCCCGGCCGACCTGCTGGCCCGTCCGGACGGCGGCGACAGCCTCACCAGCCAGATCCGCCGCCTGCTCGGCCGCGATTGCCGCACCTGGCCGGACCTGGAAGCGGTGGCGCAACAGCTGCACACCAGCCCGCAGACCCTGCGTCGCCACCTGCGCGAAGAGGGTTCGAGCTTCCAGGAACTGAAGGACCACCTGCGCCGCGACCTGGCCATCTACCACCTGGGCCGGGATGAACTGTCGATCCAGGACATCGCCGAACAGCTCGGCTTCTCCGAACCTTCGGCCTTCCATAGGGCCTTCAAGAAATGGACGGGGCTGACACCGGGGGCGTACCGGGCGCAAGAGGCCTGAGCCGGCCCGGAATGTGGATGGGCTGTGGGGGCGAAATCATTCGCCCCTACAAAAAGGCGGCAGATCCGCTCAGATCAACGGAAATCGAATCCTGAACTCCGCCCCGCCCAGCTGCGACGCTTCGAGGAACAGCTCGCCGTCGTAGCTCTCGATGATGTCCTTCACCACCGCCGTGCCGATGCCCTGCCCCGGATGCTGGGCGTCCAGGCGCTCGCCGCGCTTGAGGATGCGCTCGCGCTGGTCCACCGGCACGCCGGGACCGTCATCTTCCACCTTCAGTTCGCAATAGCCATCGCCCACCCGCGCACTGACACGGATTTCCCCCAGGCACAGGCGAAAGGCGTTCTCCAGCAGGTTGCCGAGCAACTCCAGCAAGGCACCCTGTTCCATGGGGATCATCAGGGCCTTGTCGAAATCCCGCTCCACGCGCACGCGCTTTTCCCGGTAGACCTTGTCCAGCGCATCGCAGAGGGTGTCCAGCAAAGGCGCCAGTTGCACCCGATGGCGCACCAGGCCGCTCTTGCGCAGGGAAGCGCGCTGCAGCTGATAGCTGATCTGCTGGCTCATGCGCTCGATCTGGCTCTGCAGCACCCGCGCCTGCTCGCGGTCGCCGGGGCGGGCGGCGATGTTCTCGCTCACGCCCTGCAATACCGAGAGCGGCGTCTTCAGGCTGTGGGCCAGGTCGTCCAGGGAATGGCGGTAGCGTTCACGCTGGCGGCGCTCGCCGTCCAGCAGGCGGTTGAGGGATTTGGTCAGGCGCAGCAGCTCCCGTGGGTGCTCGTCGCTCAGGTTCTCGCGGCTGCCGGATTCCACCTGGTCCAGCTCGGCGCTGAGCCCGCGCAGGCTGCGAAAGCCCCACGTCAGGCCGAACCAGAGCAGGCCCAGCAACACCAGCAACGCACCGCCCAACCAGACATAAAGCTGATTGAGGAAACCGTCGTACATGGACTGGTAGTCGCTCACCGGCTGCATGGTGACGACGCTGTAAGCCGCCCTTTGCCCACGCAGCAGGTCCACCTCCACGTCATAGACGAAGAACTCGCGCCCCCTGGCATCCGCAACCCGAAGGAAGTCGTGCCCCTGGCCGTCGTAGCGCGGGCTGTACTCCAATCGCTCGTCCCGCGACGAAAGGGACTGCCAGACCAACCGCCCTTCGCTGTCATAGATGTAGCCCAGCTGGCTGGCTTCCAGGTTGTCGAATTCCTCGTTGGGCAGCTTGTCGGGCATCTCCAGCTGGCCATTCTCCACTCGGGCGGCGGCGATCAACGCACTGGCGTCGGCAGCCAGGCGCTGTTGGATGGACTGGTCGAGGGCAATGACGAAGGCCCCGCGCAGCGCCGGCAGCAGGGCGAGCATGAACAGCACCGCCATCACCGCGGCGCCGAGCATCAGCCGCAGGCGCAGCGACGATCCCAGGTCGCGCC
Source organism: Pseudomonas lalkuanensis (assembly GCF_008807375.1). NCBI lineage: Bacteria > Pseudomonadati > Pseudomonadota > Gammaproteobacteria > Pseudomonadales > Pseudomonadaceae > Metapseudomonas > Metapseudomonas lalkuanensis. The sequence goes on from NZ_CP043311.1 coordinate 4,226,005, forward strand.
AGCTACGCATCATCGGCAGCGCTCGGTGAACAGGTAACCCTGGCCACGCACGGTGTCGATGGGCCTGAAGCCGTTGCCGCCCTCCAGCTTGCGGCGCAGGCGCCCCACCAGCACCTCGATCACATTGGGATCGCGTTCTTCATCATTCGGATACAGCTGCTCCATCAGCCTCTCCTTGGCCACCACCTGCTGGTGATGGCGCATGAGGTATTCGAGGATGCGGTACTCGTAGGCGGTGAGCGCAATCGGCTCGCCATCCAGCTGTGCCTGCTTGCGATTCAGGTCCAGCAGCAGCGGCCCGGCTTCTATGGTGGACTGGACGAAGCCGGACGAGCGCCGCAGCAACGCATTGAGCCGCGCCTCCAGCTCCTCGAACTGGAACGGTTTGACCACGTAATCGTCGGCGCCGGCGGCCAGGCCTTCGACCTTGTCCTGCCAGTTGCCGCGGGCGGTGAGAATGAGGATGGGGAAGCTCTTGCCCTGGCCGCGCAGCTGGCGGATCAGGTCCAGCCCGCTGATGCCGGGCAGGCCGAGATCGACCACGGCCAGGTCATGGTTGTATTCGGCGGCGCGATAGAGCGCCTCTTCGGCGTTGGGAACGGCATCCACCACGTGGCCCTGCTCGCCCAGGCGGGTGTAGAGGTGATGGCGCAGCAGCGCTTCGTCTTCCACAACCAGCAGTTTCATGGGCAGTTCTCCCTTTCTATGAGTTGGCCGGGCAAAAGCCCGGCCCGATGCGGAACATGGACGGATCAGAACTTGTAGTTCGCGCCGATGTAGGCCTGGCCACTGCTGTGCAGGTCCAGGGAGCCCAGGCGCGGGCCGCCGTGTTCACCCATGTCGGTGCTGACGTTGGTACGCAAGTAACGGTAGCCGGCTTCGATCGACGCGTTCTTGCTCAGGTCCTGGAGGATACCGGCCTGCAGGCCGGCGGCGTAGTTGATGTTGCTGTCGCGGCTCATGCCCTTGCTTTCCTGCTCCAGCTTCACCAGGCCGAGGGTGGCACCGCCGAACAGCTTGGTGTTGTAGTCGCCCACGGGTACGAACACATCGTAGCTGCCGAGCAGGTTCTGCTGGCGCAGCTTGTTGCCGCTGTCAGTGTCGGAGAAATTTTCGTAGGTCATGTAGTAGCGGCCGCCATCGGTCATCTGGCCAGCACGTACACCCCAGGTGTCAGTCTTGTGGATGACCTTGTCCAGCTTGGGGTTGTTCAGGTTCGCGTTCAGCGAATCGGACTTCTGGATGTTGTTGTTGGTCTGACCCCAGGTCAGGCCGACGAAGTTGTCGGCGGCCTGGGCGCCGGCAGCGGCGAGGGCCAGGGCGGAAGCGAGGGCGATACGGCTGAAGATGGGGTTCATGATGTGGTTCCTCTTCGAGTGGTCGGTTAGTTGCTGAACTCGGGGCTAGATTGCTCGCCGACCACTGAACCGCTCCTGAACCCTTCTTGAACCTGAGCTGAACGAAACCTCTTACACCGTCCTAAGAGACTTTTTGTAAGACGGGCCCGCCGCTTCCGCGCTGAATCGCGGGCAAAAAAAAACGGGAGCCCATCCGGGCTCCCGCACTCAATTCAGAGAAAATGTCCGGAACCGGCACTGCCAGGCTTCCAGACTACAACCTCACCTGCGTTCCAGAAGAAACGCCCGGCTAGTCTGGCAAAAACCGGAACCCGGCTTCCGTTTCGCTTTGTTTGCCATTTGCAAACATATGTAAACGGCCAGCTCCGCTGGCCGATTCCGACGACGCCGGGCAGAATGCCGCCATGACTTCGAACCACCCCGCCTGCTGCAGCCCCTTCGACGCCACCTGGCCCTTCCCTGAAGCCTTGCCGGGTGCGGTCATGCGCTCCTGCCGCTTCGACCCGGCCCGGCTCGCCGCCGACGACTTTCCCCGCAGCGCCATTGCCGCACCGGCCAATATCCTGCGCTCGGTGGCCAAGCGGCAGGCGGAATTCCTCGCCGGCCGCCTCTGCGCCCGCAGCGCCCTCCTCGGCCTGACCGGCCGCGCCGATGTGCCCGCCCTTGGCGAAGACCGCGCACCGGTCTGGCCCGCCGGGATCACCGGCTCCATCAGCCACAGCCACGGCCTGGCCACCGCCCTGGTCGCCAGCGACACGCAATGGCGCGGCCTCGGCCTGGACCTGGAAGAACCCCTGGCCAGCGATCGCGCCCTGCGTCTGGCGGAAGAAATCCTCATCCCGGCCGAATTGCAACGGCTGGACGGCCTCACGCCCGAGCAGAAGGCCGAGCGCATCACCCTCACCTTTTCCATCAAGGAAAGCCTGTTCAAGGCGCTCTACCCCCTGGTGCACAAGCGCTTTTACTTCCATGACGCGGAAATGCTGGACTGCGATGACACCCGCGCACGACTGCGGCTGCTGACCGACCTGTCGGCGGAATGGACGGCGGGGAGTGAACTGCAGGGATGGCACTGCCTGTTCCAGGGCAGGTTGCTGAGCCTGGTTGCAGTCGCCGCCTGAAGCGAGCGGCTGGCAATCGCGAATGAATTCGCGCCCACAACGCACTGATGGGTATCGCTTCGCTCGCGGAACGCCGCCCGCCCATCCTACGAATTGAATCCGGTGAGAAGCGCAGCAGAACCTAGAGCGTCTCGGCCTCGCTCTGCCGCCGCGGCCAGACCAGGCTGAAGCGCGCGCCGCCCAATGACTCGCTGCGGCCGATCTGTGCTCGGCCGGCGTGCCAGTAGATGATCCGCCGCACGATGGACAGCCCCAGGCCGTGGCCGCCGGAGGCGCGGGTTCGGCTATCGTCGAGACGCATGAAGGGTTTGAAGATCTTCTCCCACTGGCTTTCCGGCACGCCGGGGCCGTCGTCCTCGACGTCGATGCGGCAGCGCTTGTGGCCGATCTGGTAATTCAGCTGCACCCGCGATTCCGCATGGCGCATGGCATTGCTCACCAGGTTCTGCAGGGCGCGGTGCAGGTAACGCGGCTCGGCTTCGACCCAGGCTCCGTCGTTGCCGACGTTCAGGCACAGACCGCGCTCGATGCGCACCGAGGCACGCAGGGGGGACAGCTCGGCGATCACCTGGTCGAACAGCGCATCCAGGTCCACGCGTTGGAAATGCAGGGCCGGCGAGCCCTGCTCCAGGCGCGCGTAGGTCAGCATCTCGTCCACCAGCTTGTCCAGTTCCTGGATGTCGCCGTCCATGCCTTCCATGTATTTGCGCCGGGACTCGTCATTCTCGGCGTCGCCGATCATCTCCAGGCCGAAACGCAGCCGCGCCACCGGGGTACGCAGTTCGTGGGACACCGCGCGAATCAGTTCGCGTTGCAGCATCAGCAGGCGCTGCAACTGCTCGGCCATGCCGTTGAAGGCAGCGGCCAGGCGCCCCACCGAGTCGGCGCCCCTGGCAGGAACCCGCGCGTCCAGCTTGCCCTGGGCGATGTCGCTGGCAGCGCTCTCCAGCCCCATCAAGCGATGCTCCAGCTGGCGCACCAGGAAATACACGGTCAGGCCGATCAGGGTCAGGCCGAGGAAGCCGATCAGCACCAGCATCTGTGGTGGATAAGGGTTCATCTGGTGCAGCGGGCCCATCTCCAGCACCCAGGGCGTGTCCACCATGCCGGCGAATACGCGGATGGAGTCGCCGTCCTTGCCCAGCGCCATCACCGTGTCGCCCTCGTCCACCCGGCGACGCTGGTCGACGTCCAGGTCGGCGTCCTTCAGCGGGATCAGCCGCATGTCGAAGCCGAACTGCTTGTTCTCCTTGATGGACGCCAGCCGCTGCGGCTGCTCGTTCACCGGGAAGCGCACCAGCTCATCCATCAATAGATAGACGGTGGCCCGCGCCAGCTGCTCGCTGATCTGCTCCACGTCACCGGTGAGCAGCAGCCGCTCGCCCACGCTCACCAGGGCGAACACCCGCGCCGCATGGGGCCCGGTCTGCTCCACCAGCACCTGGCCGCGCGTCAGGCGATTGCGCGCGCTGTTGTCCAGCTTCGAGCCCTCCATGGGCTGCAGTTCCAGGGGAATGCCCAGCAGGCGTCCCCAGAGCACCACCGCGCGGCGGCGTTCCACTGCATTCATGGGCTGGAGGTTGTCGGCCATCAGGCGGAAGGTGCCGCGGGCCAGGCTCTCGCGGTACTGGTCGGCACGCACCTGGTTGACCTGGTGGATGGTGAAGACGCCGAGCAGCGCCACCAGCACCAGGGTCACCAGCATGCCGCCGTAGATGCGCAGGAAGATCGAGTTCATGCCCAATTGCTCAAATGGTGACCGTAGGAGCGAGCTTGCTCGCGAAAGCCCCCGGCGCGGAGCCCTTCGCGAGCAAGCTCGCTCCTACAAAGGCGGTTCAGACCAGCCCTTCGGCGGCCTCTCTGACAAATAGATAGCCCTTGCTGCGTACCGTCTTGATCAGGCGCGGGTGCATGGGGTCGTCACCGATCTTCGGACGGATGCGCGAAATGCGCACGTCGATGGAGCGGTCCTGGCCGTCGTACTCGATGCCGCGCAGGGAATTGAAGATCTCCTCGCGGGAAAGGATGCGCCCGGCGTTCACCGCCAGCAGCCAGAGCAGGTCGAATTCGGCACTGGTCAGCTCGATGCTGCGCTCGTTGAGCCAGGCCTCGCGCATGGCGTTGTCGATCACCAGCGGACCGAACTCCAGGCGGCGCTGGTTTTCCACAACGGGCACCTCGGCGACCACCTCGCTGCGCCGCAACAAGGCACGGATGCGCGCCAGCAGCACTCGTGGGCGCACCGGCTTGCACACATAGTCATCGGCACCCAGCTCCAGGCCCAGCACCTGATCCATGTCATCGGTGCGCGCGGTGAGCATCAGGATCGGCCCCTCGTACTGGCCGCGCAGCTTGCGGCAGATGGACAGGCCATCCTCCCCCGGCAGCATCAGGTCCAGCACCACCAGATCCGGACGCTCCTTGAGGATGCGCGCCACCGCCTGGCCGCCATCGGACTCGATGGATACCTGCAGGCCGTTGCCTTCCAGGTATTCACGGGTCAGATCGGCCAGTCGCTGATCGTCTTCGACTATGAGGATTCGCCAGGCTTCTTGCTCCACCACGCACTCCCTAGACAGCGTCAGGACCATCGAAAAACGGGTCCGCATTGTATCAATGCCGGATAGATAGCACAGCGCATGCCAGATTCGTCCTAAAACACAAGATATTGTGTTAGCTTGCGACGCCATCGACAGCACCGCCAGACCTCGAAAACCGTCCATTCGGCGGCGACGAACGGCGGAGCCTAGAGCCACCGGGCCTTTGCCTCCGTTACCCCGCAGTCACCCACAAATCACCCACAAGTTATCCACAGGCTAGATGTTGTGGCTCGCCTTGCAATACCCCCAACAGCGCATTATCTTGTACCCCCATCGAGCTCAGCCCCTACATATAGGGGTAAGGGCGTACCACCGGACACTAACTAGAATCAAGCGCTAAGGGCTTTTTCCGAGCCTGACCACCGGTGTGTCACAAGCGGTATTTCACCCACCAGACGCCTTAGGCGAATGGTGCCGGCCCAGGACACAAAGAACGTGACTGGGGGCCGGAAGCGGGTGAGGCGTCAACAGCGCCCACCACTAGGTATTGTGGTTGTCACGGATCTTTAACACCGTGGCGATTGACTTGTAGGGCCAGGAAGGCACTTGAGTCCTGTCCTTCTGCCCCGAAGCACCACGTGTTCACGCCCGGCGCCGTTGCCGTGCGTATTGCGTTGTGAAAAGGGAACGAAGGCGATTCAGGCGCCCTTAGATAAATCAGAACATGGAGAACCCCATGCAGACCGACACCACTCGCGAGAACCCGCAGGCCGCCGCGCCGCAGGCAGCAGATTCCAATCAGGATCTGGCCGCCACCGCGCCCGGCCAGCTGCGCGTGATCAAACGCAACGGCACCGTAGTCGCCTACACCGACGACAAGATCACCGTTGCCATCACCAAGGCGTTCCTCGCTGTGGAAGGCGGTACTGCCGCAGCTTCTTCGCGTATCCATGAAACCGTCGCCCGCCTGACCGAGCAGGTCACCGCGACCTTCAAGCGCCGCATGCCCTCCGGCGGCACCATCCACATCGAAGAGATCCAGGACCAGGTCGAACTGGCCCTGATGCGTGCCGGCGAGCAGAAAGTCGCCCGCGACTACGTGATCTACCGCGAGTCCCGCGCCCTGGAACGCTCCAAGCGCAGCGCCGGCGCCGAAGTCGCCCAGCCGCACCCGAGCATCCGCATCACCCGCGCCGACGGCAGCCAGCAGCCGCTGGACATGGGCCGCCTGAACACCATCATCAGCGAAGCCTGCGAAGCCCTGGCCGAAGTCGACGGCGCGCTGATCGAGCGTGAAACCCTGAAGAACCTCTACGACGGCGTAGCCGAGAAGGACGTCAACACCGCCCTGGTGATGACTGCCCGTACCCTGGTAGAGCGCGAGCCGAACTACTCCTACGTCACCGCCCGCCTGCTGATGGACACCCTGCGCGCCGAAGCGCTGGGCTTCCTCGGTGTTGCCGAGAGCGCCACTCACCACGAGATGGCCGACCTCTACGCCAAGGCCCTGCCGGCCTACGTGGAAAAAGGCGTCGAGTTCGAACTGCTCGACCCGCAACTGAAGACCTTCGACCTGGAAAAACTGGGCAAGGCCATCAACCACGAGCGTGACCAGCAGTTCACCTACCTCGGCCTGCAGACCCTGTACGACCGTTACTTCATCCACAAGGACGGCATCCGCTTCGAACTGCCGCAGGTCTTCTTCATGCGCGTGGCCATGGGCCTGGCCATCGAAGAGAAGCAGAAAGAAGAACGCGCCATCGAGTTCTACAACCTGCTGTCCTCCTTCGACTACATGTCGTCGACCCCGACCCTGTTCAACGCCGGTACCCTGCGTCCGCAGCTCTCCAGCTGCTACCTGACCACCGTTCCGGACGACCTGTCGGGCATCTACAGCGCCATCCACGACAACGCCATGCTGTCCAAATTCGCTGGCGGCCTGGGCAACGACTGGACTCCGGTACGTGCACTGGGCTCCTACATCAAGGGCACCAACGGCAAGTCCCAGGGCGTGGTTCCGTTCCTGAAAGTGGTGAACGACACCGCCGTCGCCGTCAACCAGGGTGGCAAGCGCAAGGGCGCCGTCTGCGCCTACCTGGAAACCTGGCACCTGGACATCGAAGAGTTCATCGAGCTGCGCAAGAACACCGGTGACGATCGCCGCCGTACCCATGACATGAACACCGCGAACTGGATTCCGGACCTGTTCATGAAGCGCGTGTTCGACGATGGCCAGTGGACCCTGTTCTCGCCGTCCGAAGTACCGGACCTGCACGACCTGACCGGCAAGGCCTTCGAAGAGCGCTACGAGTACTACGAAGCCCTGACCCAGTACGGCAAGATCAAGCTGTTCAAGACCATCCAGGCCAAGGACCTGTGGCGCAAGATGCTCTCGATGCTGTTCGAGACCGGCCACCCGTGGCTGACCTTCAAGGACCCGTGCAACCTGCGCAGCCCGCAGCAGCACGTGGGCGTGGTCCACAGCTCGAACCTGTGCACCGAGATCACCCTGAACACCAACAAGGACGAGATCGCGGTCTGCAACCTGGGTTCTGTGAACCTGGTGAACCACATCGTCGATGGCAAGCTGGACACCGCCAAGCTCGAGAAGACCGTCAAGACCGCAGTACGCATGCTCGATAACGTCATCGACATCAACTACTACTCGGTTCCGCAGGCTCGCAACTCGAACCTCAAGCACCGTCCGGTTGGCCTGGGCATCATGGGCTTCCAGGACGCTCTGTACCTGCAGCACATCGCCTACGGTTCCGACGCGGCCATCGAGTTCGCCGACAAGTCCATGGAAGCGGTGAGCTACTTCGCCATCCAGGCTTCCTGCGACCTGGCCGATGAGCGCGGCGCCTACGAGACCTTCGACGGCTCCCTGTGGTCCAAAGGCATCCTGCCGCTGGACTCCCAGCAGATCCTGATCGAGGCCCGTGGCCAGAAGTACATCGACGTCGACCTGACCGAGTCCCTGGACTGGGCCCCGGTTCGCGAACGCGTCAAGAAAGGCATTCGCAACTCGAACATCATGGCCATCGCGCCGACCGCGACCATCGCCAACATCACCGGCGTATCGCAGTCCATCGAGCCGACCTACCAGAACCTCTACGTGAAGTCGAACCTCTCCGGCGAGTTCACCGTGATCAACCCCTACCTGGTTCACGACCTCAAGGCTCGTGGCCTGTGGGACCCGGTCATGGTCAACGACCTGAAGTACTACGACGGCTCCGTGCAGCAGATCGAGCGCATCCCGCAAGACCTGAAAGACCTGTACGCCACCGCCTTCGAAGTCGAAACCAAGTGGATCGTCGACGCCGCCAGCCGCCGTCAGAAGTGGATCGATCAGGCCCAGTCCCTGAACCTCTACATCGCCGGCGCCTCGGGCAAGAAGCTGGACGTGACCTACCGCATGGCCTGGTACCGTGGCCTGAAAACCACCTACTACCTCCGCGCCCTGGCCGCCACCAGCACCGAGAAGTCGACCATCAACACCGGCAAGCTGAACGCCGTATCGGCAGGCGGCAGCGACACCCTGCAAGCCGCTCCGGCTGCCGCGCCGGCACCGGCTCCGGTGCCCAGCGCGTGCTCCATCGATAACCCCGACTGCGAAGCCTGCCAATAAGACTGCTTCCCCCTCTCCTCAGGGAGAGGGCACTTCCCTCCCCTCTCCCGCTTGCGGGAGAGGGGCCGGGGGTGAGGGTAAAAAGATTCAACAGCCACACCCACAAACCGGGTGTGCACAGGCCAGGGCAAACCACCGCCCCGTCCTTGATCCAACGCTTTCGCGTGCATCCATCCACGCACCCAAACACCCAGGCCGGCACAGACCGGTCCGCAGACCAGGAGAGGAACAATGCTCAGCTGGGACGAATTCGACAAAGAAGACCCCACCGAAGCCAAGGCAGCCCCCGCCGTCGCCCAGGCCGCAGCCAAGAACATCGACAAGCTCGACGACGAAGCCGCCGGCTCCGTTGAAGACGCCCGTGCCGTATCGGCCGACGACTCCGACGCCGTCGCCCGCGCCAAGAAGGCCCTCGACGCCCTCGACATCCAGGAAGGCCTGGACGACCTCGAAGGCTCCGCCGCGCGCGTGCAGGTTGGCGACAAGCAGATGATCAACGCCCGCGCCGACCTCAACCAGCTCGTACCTTTCAAGTACGACTGGGCCTGGCAGAAGTATCTGGATGGTTGCGCCAACCACTGGATGCCGCAGGAAGTGAACATGAACGCCGACATTGCCCTGTGGAAGAGCAAGGACGGCCTGTCCGAAGACGAGCGCCGCATCGTGATGCGCAACCTCGGCTTCTTCTCCACCGCCGACTCCCTGGTTGCCAACAACCTGGTGCTGGCCGTGTACCGCCTGATCACCAACCCCGAATGCCGCCAGTACATCCTGCGCCAGGCCTTCGAAGAGGCGATCCACACCCACGCCTACCAATACTGCATCGAGTCGCTGGGCATGGATGAAGGCGAGATCTTCAACATGTACCACGAGATTCCGAGCGTCGCGAAGAAAGCGTCCTGGGGCCTCAAGTACACCCGCTCGATCTCCGACCCCGAGTTCAAGACCGGCACCCCGGAGACCGACCGCCAGTTCCTGCGCAACCTGATCGCCTACTACTGCGTGCTGGAAGGCATCTTCTTCTACTGCGGCTTCACCCAGATCCTCTCCATGGGCCGCCGCAACAAGATGACCGGCACCGCCGAGCAGTTCCAGTACATCCTGCGTGACGAGTCCATGCACCTGAACTTCGGCATCGACGTGATCAACCAGATCAAGATCGAGAACCCGCACCTGTGGGATGCCCAGATGAAGGACGAAGCCACCCAGATGATCCTCCAGGGCACCCAGCTGGAAATCGAATACGCTCGCGACACCATGCCGCGCGGCGTACTGGGCATGAACGCGGCCATGATGGAGGACTACCTCAAGTTCATCGCCAACCGCCGCCTGACCCAGATCGGCCTGAAAGAGGAATACCCGGGCGCGACCAACCCGTTCCCGTGGATGTCCGAAATCATGGACCTGAAGAAAGAAAAGAACTTCTTCGAAACTCGCGTCATCGAGTACCAGACCGGCGGTGCGCTGAGCTGGGATTGAGTCCGGGTCAAGACATTAGGAAAACATAAACGCTTTGCCTGAAATGGAAGTTCGGGGTAGCGATAGAAAGACCAAAGCCCCGCCTAGTGCGGGGCTTTTTTATGGATCTGATTCAGCATGGCGCACGTACTCATGGCGTCCGTCGATCAGTCCTCATCCGTTAACTTGCCGCCAGTTCTGGGCCAAACAAGGGAGCTGCCACATGATGTCCACCACGCACGCAAGCATCGTAGGCCTTTCGCTAGCCATGTGCGCTTGTGTCTCGCAGCCAGTGGCTCCCACGTCGTATGACGAAATTTACAATTCGTACGTGCAAGGCCATATGGAGATGCTGCGTACGCATGCACCCTGGATGACAGAAGCCGAAACACAAGCGCATGCCCAAGCCCAGGCTGCAGAAGTGATCAAAAGCCTGAAGGCGCAAAAGCAACTCGGTGAAGTCGTCCCACCCATCATGATTCCTTTGCCACCGCCCCCCTCGACAAATGCGGCTAGTACTGTGGAGACACCCTCACTCCCTCAGCAAAGTCTTGCGGCTGTCGTAACGGCACGGCAACCAGAATCCGCCATCCAGCCCCCTGCTCCAATAGCCGAACGCGCTCTAGCCGATCAGGAAGTCACTCCACCCATCCCCCTTCCGAAGACAGTTGAAATGCAACCTGCTCCGGCGATTGCACTCACGGAGCCGGCCAAAAGTGAGGACCAATCCACTCTTGCAGGCACCTATGTCATCGAGGATGGGAGTTACTCAATCACGATCGAGGAAGAAAGCGGCAATGTGGTTGTCGTCGAACCCAACAAGCGCTCGATCTATGAAAGGCAAGGTGATGGCAGTTACCAGTTCTACAACTCGAACACGGGTTCAACATTCTCTCTGCGCTTTCTCGACAAACGCACAGTGGAAGCTGATCGTGTTCCATCCGAGGGCACACCCAGCATCTTGAAGCGCGTGGACACGCCGGCTGCCAATAGGGCCTTGGAAATGAACGAAACATATGCCGCTGTTGCCCGGCGCTACAGTGAGATGGCCCAGACAGACCCAAGCAACGCGCAGGCGTGGACAATGTGCTCTGCCGTCGCGTTTAAGCGCAGCCTGTCCGATGGGGAAGACTTCTCACGCTATGCCATGCAGATGTCGGAAACCCTCAAGGTCATCCTTGAGGACACTGGCAACCCCTGTTCCGATGCGATTCCCAACGAATACTGGTAGTGAGCGAGCCTGTAGGCACTCGACGCTCAGGCTTGCGTAGGGTGGATGACGCTCTTCTCATCCACCACCCTCCGGGGCACAAGGCCCAAAGACTCAGGAGGAGTCATGTCCAACTACCGCCGTGCACCGATGCCGGGCGGCACGTACTGCTTTACCGTCAATCTGCGCGACCGTCGCGACGATCTGCTGGTACGTGAAATAGACCTGCTGCGCACCGTGGTCCGCTCGGTCAAACAACGTCACCCGTTCCATATCGATGCCTGGGTTGTGCTGCCCGAACATATGCACTGCCTCTGGACGCTGCCTCCCGGCGACATGGCGTTTGCGGATCGTTGGAAGGCGATCAAATTCGCCTTCTCGAAACGCTTGTCGAATGGCGAATCACGCACCTATCCCCAACACGCCCGTGGTGAACGGGGAATCTGGCAGCGCCGCTATTGGGAACACCTGATTCGCGACAACCTCGATTACCAGCGGCACTTCGATTACATCCACTTCAATCCGGTCAAACATGGTCATGTGCAATGCTTGCGGGATTGGCCGTATTCGAGTTTTCACCGAGCGGTGCGGGATGGGATTTATCCGGTGGATTGGACGGGGAATGCTTTGGAGAACGATGCGGGTAATTGGGGTGAATGAGCGGGGGATTGGCTCTGCTTGGTGGATGAAAAGAGCGTCATCCACCCTACGTGGCTTCACGGTAAAAGGGTAAAAGGGGACAAGGGTAAAAGGGGACAGATTTATTTTAGTTACTCTAATTAACCTCACGAGCCACGCATCTCCATGCGAGCAGATAGAGCTAGAGCAGAGAAACAAACCTATCCCCATTTCTTCCAGAAAAATTTAATCCTTTCCCTTTTTCACTGCCTCCCAGGTAGCGCGATTGCAGTGGATCAATGGCGAATGCCACCAAGCCATTCAGGTGCGGAAGTAAGGCTATTTAAAATCTTCGGCCAGATAGTTTCAGCCGCATCGCGAGAGAACATTCTGAAGTGCCCTACTTCATTTAGACCAACCTCTTCCGGAGATATACTAAGCAAGGACGAATGACTTGCTTCGCTATAGTAGTCAGCCACCTCAGCGACCGTACTCAAAGGCGCCATCGCATCGTCGCTGAATGAAATAGCTGTAAGAACTCCTCTGAATCTTCGGTAACCTTCCCGATTCAATTCAAAATCAGCCTGAATGTAACCTGGGGTTTTTACCCATTGCTGCCAACGACAAATCACTCTCCGTGGAATGTTCTCACCGGCCCCAATCTTTTTTGCAGGAAAGTACCCAAACACCGGAACAAGGAGGGGAATCAGAATGTATACATACATGCCGAGCAGGGCCTTGATTCGGTGCCCAAAACCACCCATGTAACCGCTTTGCGCGGAAACAAGCACAATCTTGTCCAACAGATTAATAGCGGGAGACACTCCGAGCGTAGCCCCGCCAAAACTATGCCCGATACAGCACAGCGGCACATTCGGATAGTTCAGTCGTAGCCAGAACAAAATTGCGCTGAGATCCTGACTAAGCCAAGTATCCACATCAATCCTGTCCATGTCCGCCTTCGATACCGAATTGAGGCCTAGACCACGATGATCGAAAGTCACGGCACAGCACCCTTGGGAAGCAAGCCAGCGTGCGAATGATTGATAGAATACGGAATTTATCCCGAGACCACCGCAAATGAGCACCACTTTCTTGGTCTTCTTTTGGCACGGCTTGAACAGGCGTATAAATAAATTACCTGTTCCATAGACATCAACCTTTTCGACACGCATTCAAACCACCTCCGGTTCACAGAGGGGGTTCCGATTCCTCGGATGGTACTTTGACCAAACAAACTGACTAAAATAAGACTCTGCCACTTCAGTCCAAATTCGAAGCCCATCAGGAAACTGCAAGATGCGCTTCGCATTAACCAAAATCCATGAAATTATTGCTTGGCTATCACGGCATTTCCCGCTCTCACCGGATGTACAGCACTTTGTGGCAGTCTTCATATCAGCGGAGTAGGCGTTGAACAATGGAAGCACAGGAGCACCTGACGCTATTCTCTCGCCATTATCGACACAATCGATACTCACACTGGGGCACTCATCGTAACCAAAACAACCCCACTCCGTACGCCCTTTAATAAGCGCCTCCAAGTAATAAGGATGGCTAGCCACGGCTTCCGGGTATTTCTGCTTCAGCATTAGCACAACTTCCAGCAATGCTGATTCAGTATCATCCTTCAATATTTCAAGACCACCATAGTCAGCATAATAATTAAATAGCACCCTGTTACCATTATCAGCAATCCTGCGCACGGTCTCTTCCATATAAGGGATACCTTCACGCGTGATGGCATATACAAACCCTGCACGATCGTCATGCCTATAATTCTTCAATGCCCTATCAAACAGACCAGTGAAGGTCTTTCCATTCGGACCAATGGCTCGGAGGTCATCATCCAGAGGTCCACCGCCGAATAGAGATATCGCTATCGTCAGGTTCTCAAACCCATCATATGGAATCTTCTTCAGTCCATTGGTCGAAACCGTGACCATAGGCATGTATTCCAGGAACAACTTCACACGCTCTAGGAACATTGATGGTTCTCCCCCAATGAGCAGAGGCGCATTTATTCCACGATCAGCTTCCTCTTGAACCCGAGTTCGCCATACGTCAATATCATCCAGTTCGCGTACCCGGGAATCAAAATCAAATTCAAAAAACCAACATCCCTTGCACCGTAGATTGCATTTGTTAGTCAAGTGATACAGGGAAGAGCGCATATTTTTCGCCTCTTGCCGTACCGCCCTGAATCTTCTCAGGAGTTCTTCACGATCTTGCATGGCTTCACCTCAAAATCTGTGGGCGACGCAAGAAAATCACCAATTCAAATAAGCGACAAGAGGTCCAACTCAGCCAACCAAAACACCCACCCCAAAACAACACAAACAATCAGAAACCACCTACATCACAAATCAATATTCACCTCAACAAATGCAGAATCAGGCACGTTTCGTACAACCCACTAGCAGGTCCACATACCTTCGTAAGAAAACACTTACAACAAAAATGAAAAAATCCACTCCCACGCATACACTTCGTTAATTCCAAACAATCTCCGTCCTAACCCAAGTGATAAAAGTGGACAAATTGATTTTTGCTTCTCGATTTCGCTCACGCGCCACAATCTCTATACGCGCCGATAAAACCGGAGCAGAAAGTAAATCTGCCCCCGCTTCTCTGGGATTTATCCGATCGATTGGGCGGAAATTGCGTCAGAAGACGACGCAGGAACTTGTGGCGAGTGAGTAGGGGATTGACTCTGCTTGGTGGATGAAAAAAGCGTCATTCACCCTACGCGGCTTCACGCCTTCCAATCAGCCAAATCCCACGCTGCAACTGCATTGCCGCTTCCCTGCTCCGCCCATAGCCTCTGTCCCCGGCGCCTAAGAAACGCTTACCCACGTAGCGGCCAGACCGCTCCCGATAGTTCAGCGGCTTTTTTGTGCCTGCGGCATACTCGCGCACGCTCAAAACCTCTGCTCTGTCGGGAGTGGGCTAATACAAGACCTGAAAGGGGAATACGCCCGGCCTTCTACGTGGGTTTCTTAACTCCCGACGCCAACAGCCCTAAGAAAGCTGTCCAAATCACGTAGAGGTAATGGATATGCCCGAGTTCCCCCAGTTTCACCCCGCCCCTCCCCCGCACGCCGAAGTCCTGATGCCCGCCACCTTCATTCGCCACAAGCGCCAGTTGCGCGCGGTGCTGCTGGATGAAGAACCCTGGTTTTCCGCCTGCGACCTTGCCCGGTTGATCAACCACGCGCCGCTGCCCGAACGGGTGTCACGCAACCTGGATGAAGACCAGTTGCAGCGCGTCTGGATGCGCAACAGCCATGGCGACTTCGAGCAGGAACTGCTGATCAGCGAGTCCGGCGTCTACGCCGTGCTGATCCTCTACTACCACCCGGAAAATCGCTGCATCCGCCAATGGCTGACCCGCGAGGTGATTCCTCGTCTACGGGAAGAGGAACGCTTCGACGGCAGAGGCCCTTACCGGGAAGTGATCCAATGGCGGGAGCGGAACTTGGAAGTGCTGCACTGGCAGGGCAAGGCATGGTTGTATCTCGGCGATTGCCCGGACCTGCTCCAGCGCCCGCCGATTGTGATCGGCTGATCTGAAGCGGTGCTCAGCAAGCGGGACGATGCCCACCGCGACAAGGGTGATGGGTTTCGCTCCGCTCTACCCATCCTACGAATCGGGTTCAGACGTTCGCCGCGCCCGTAGGATGGGTGGAGCTTGCGATACCCATCAGCTCTCCCTTGCTCGTGCCCTACCCAGCTTCTCCGCTCCCCAGCGGCCCACGTCCCAGAAAATCAGCCAGCGCCTGCAAGCGGCGGCGGGTCGCGTGGGCGAAGAGCAATTGAGCAAGCGGGTCGAGCAGCAGACCAACCCAACTCGGGCGCAGCTTCAGGCCGAAACTGTAGATGAGTTCCGACTGCCCCGGACCAATGTCGCGGTGGCGCATGGAGGCGTTCCAGTCCTGGAACATCCCGGATGGCTCCACCAGCAGTGCCGCAGCCACCTTGCCGGGCTGGTAATTGACGAAACGGGTACGCATGGAGAAGAGGCGCTTCCAACCTCGTCCCCGGTTGAAGGAAATGGCGCCAATGCTGGGGTGGCTCGCTCCGGTTTCCACATAAGCGCCGGACAGCAAAGTGTCCCAGTGCAAGCGAAGGTGATGGTTGTGGAACGCCTCGAAGGTATCGGCGGCAGAGGCTGGCATGACAAGGCTGATGGTGCGGCGGCTCACGTGACGGCCCCTGAGATTCCGATTCTGCCTCAGCCTAGAACAGCCAAACACGCACGGATAGGTGCCGCACAACTCCGATGCCCGCGGCTTCGGGTGCCGAATCGATTAGAGGATTTACCGCCCTGAACCATTACAGGACGAAAGATTCGAGCCCCTTAGGATGAATTTCGCTCCTCTGCGCAACGCCACACGACTCTTTTTTGCGGCTGCAGGGCGATTCGTAGGCCACAAGGATCAAAGTGTGATAGTGGCAGCCGGATAGAACAAAACATTGAGCACGAAGAGGATCATCCAGAAGCCGATCTCCAATGTTTCGGTGATTGGTTGGATACGTTTGATGGCGCCATATACATGCACGACAAACATCAGCGTGAACACCAGAAAAAGAATATCGAAGGCGTAGCTGTAACTGGTGCCAGTCGTGACAGAGCGCAACATGGTTATTTCAACGATGAGGATAAAGGCGCCAAGACATCTACCAAAATAAATAGCCAGGTGCTGATGTTCCGGAATGATCCAGCGCATGGCTCTGGCCCAGGCTAGCGGGGCAACAAATATGGGCAGAGCAAAAAACAGCGTGGTCACGATCATCAGGGTGGTGATGTATTCCTTGCTGTATTGCGCGTAGTAACCAAGCATCACAGAACTCCTTGTTCCGCAGCCACAAGAGGGCATTGCTGGACAGTTATTGTTATTTCCGATGGGTTTGCGGCGGCAAGAATTGTAATGACGGATCACATGCGTCAAGCGCACGAAGTAAAACCGCTACCAAAGAACGCAACAGGTGCAATAAGGATTACTACGCAAGTGCAACTTTCCTGCGGCAATCGGACGCCTGAGCGGCCAGCTCAAGGGTGTGGCGAAACCCAGACTGCAGCCGTGGTTACGACGTATCGCAGGAACACGCAAATGCCCATCGGCAGGCCCTTTCGCCCGCTCGTTCCATCCCTCAGGTGAGGCAGCAATCGCCGATCTACCCTCTGGTTGTTGGCGCCCCACCGGAGTGAGAAGCGATGAACACGAACGACAAGCCGAACCTCGACAAACTCAGCCGGAAACCCATCGATCCTTCAGAGCCAACGCCGTCCGCCCGGGGCAAGGCTCGGTTCCACATCGAAACGCGTAGCAGCGCTGATCGGCAGGCCAGTGGAATGGATCGGGCGCCTCACCATGAGGAACGAACCCCATAGTGTTCCCATTGATGGGATTCGCTTCGCGCCCCCATCCTACGAGCTCCCCCCCAAGTCACGTCCGCCAGGCGAGGTCACGCAAAGCCCCGTGCCAGCACGATGTCGAACACGCCCCGGCGCAACTCGCCGTCCTGTTCCAGCTCGATGGTGTTGGTGGTCCGCTCGTGGGCCCAGGGGTCGCCGGCGATGAAAGGGTCGCCCTTGAAGTAGAGCTGCAGGGTCACGGGCACATGAAGCGCCTCCATGACCCGGAAGTGGATGTGCGCGGGCCGCATCAGCCCGCCGTACTTTTCCAGTCCCGGCAGGTTCGGCGGCACGGGATAGCGGCCCGGCATCACGGTCTCGATGCGGTACTTGCCCTGGGCGTCGGTGTAGAGCATGCCGCGCAGGCGGAATTTGCCCTTGTCGGTGTAATTGCCGGGGGTTTCGGTGTCGTACAGGCCGGCGCCATTGGCCTGCCAGACTTCCACCAGCGCGTTCGGGACCGGCGTGCGGCAATCGGAACTGAACACGGTGCCCGTCACCACCAGGCGCTCGCCCGGTTCCTCGGGCCCGGCCAGCTTCGACTGGAACGGCGCGCCGAAGCGGTAGTAGGGGCCGAGGATGTCGCCCTGGGTAATCGGGCAGCCTTGCTGGGCGAAAGCCGACCTTGCCAGCAGTCCACCGCCCAGCAGCACCATGCCGCCGCCCAGGAAATGACGCCGCGACATGCCCGCCAATGGATGCTTGTCCACACCCGCCTCCTCCCGGTCAGTACCCGGTGCCAATGACGACGGCACGCCAGACTTCCCGGACGACGAGGCGTGTGCCTGATGAGTCTAGCCATTGGCCAGCACCCCACCAGGCCGATTGGTCGATTTGCATATACAGTCGGGCAGACTCTCCTTGCCTGGCTGCCACCTTGCCCGTCAGCCCCTCCAATCGTCCGCTCGTTCCATCCCCCAAGTACGGGGAAAAACCCCGATCTACCCTCAGTTCAGAAGTCGATCCAGCGGAGCACAGCGATGAACACTGACGACAAACTGAACCTCGACGAAATCAACCTTGAACCCATTGCGCCAGCTGCAGCGGCGCCGTCTTCCCGAGGTAAAGCAGTGTTCAAGATCGATACCCGTGGAGGGGGTGATCGGCGCAAGGGCACTGATCGTCGTCAGTCGATCCGCTTCGAACAGGACCGCCGCCAGGTCGAGCGGCGCGCGAAGAGCAGCGATCCCTGGAGCCACAGCGCCGATCTCTGATCACCGTCGGCCCATGGCCTTCCCTGAAGGACGCAATAGATGTCACGCAGCGGGCTTTGCGTAGCCCGCTGCTTCGGAACATTCCCTCCAGAACCACGATGTCCCGGGCCCGCCTGGCTCCTTTCATTCCGGCGGATGGTCCAGCGCTCCGTCTGCATTTAGACGATCTGCATCAAAACTCGTACTTTCTGAACCCAAAAGCCAAGAGCGCGAGGCGACACTGCCTCCACGCCCAACGCATACCGCGTGGGATCAGCGGGAGATAACCCATCAACGGCTCGAATGTGACCAGTAGCTGACGCCCCCCTGGCGTGAGGGGCACGGAACAACGACTCGGTTGTTTTCACGCAGATTGCACCTTGAACCATCGTCCCCCGGCCACTCGACCAGACGCACCGGGACGCCCCTAGCCAAGTTACGGGAAGCCAGACACATGAACACCTTGAACATCACCGGCAATGCCAACACCGCTCAGTCGAACAACCTGTCCCTCGGGGCTTTCACCACCGCAATCGGAACCTATGGCATCTACTTCGCCCTCGCCGTCATCTACTTCTGGTTCGGCGGCATGAAGTTCACGCAGTACGAAGCAGAGGGGCTGGTTCCCCTCGTGAGTAACAGTCCGCTGCTGGGCTGGCTCTACGACCTGTTCAGCGTGCGGACGTTCTCCACCCTGCTTGGTTTCCTCGAGGTGTCCATCGGCCTCTTGATTGCGGGGCGGTTGCTGTCGCCGAAGCTTTCGCTGGTGGGTGGTGCCCTCTCCGCCGGGCTGTTCTTCACCACACTGAGCTTCATGTTCTCGACGCCCGGTGTGATCGAACCCAGCGTGGGACTCCCGGGAATCAGCGTTGCGCCGGGCCAATTCCTCCTCAAGGACCTGGGATTGCTCGCCGCTTCCATCTTCGTCGCCGGCCACTCCCTGAGCCGCCTGGAAACCCGCTGAGTGCCAGCTTGCAGAAGGGCCTGGACGCGCCATCGCGTTCAGGCCCTTTGCATTACCGCCGGCCAACACATTGCCGACGTCCAAGTGAGCTGTTAAAAGCGGAATCGACATTCAGAAAATCGATACCGCCATGAGCGAAAGTGACAAATCGAATACCCGCCTGTTCGACCTCGACCTGCTCCGGGCCATCGTCACGGTGGCCGACTGCGGCAGCTTCACCACGGCCGCCACCCGCCTGCACTCCACCCAATCCACCATCAGCCAGAAGATCCGCCGCCTGGAGGAAATGGCCGGGCATCGCCTGCTGGAGCGTGGCAACCGCGACGTGCTGCCCACCGATGCCGGCGAGACATTACTGGGCTATGCGCGCCGCCTGCTGGCGCTGAACGACGAGATGGTGGAGGCGCTGTCCGGGGCAACCGTGGCGCTGACGGTGCGCATCGGCGTGCCGGATGACTTCGCCAGCGGACGCACCACCGAGCAGTTGGCTGCCTTCAACCGGCGCTACCCGCAGGTGAAGCTGGAAGTCACCAGCGGCCTCAGCCGCGACCTTTCCGCCAGTTACGACCGTGGAGAGCTGGACCTGGTCCTGCTCAAGCAACGCCAGAACAGTCGTGAAGCGGTGGCCTGCTGGCCGGAGAAGACGCGTTGGGTGGACAGCGCGAAGAACCCTTGCATCGACCTCGACCCCCTGCCCATCGTCACCTTTCCGCCGCGCGGGGTGTACCGCGACGAGATGATCGCCGCCCTGGAAGCCGTGGGCCGGCGCTGGCACATCAGCTTCACCAGTTCGAGCCTCTCCGGCATCCAGTCGGCCATCGCCGACGGCATGGGCATCGGCCTGCTGCCGCTGCGCGCGGTGACGGCGGGCCACGCGGTGGTAGCGAAGAACACCGGCCTGCCGTCAGTGGATGTGTTCGAGGTAGCGCTGCTGCACCGCCCCGCAGCGGACCCGATGGTGAAGGAACTCGCTCGCGTGCTTTCGCGGGTTCTGGCCCAGGACACACGGGCCTGAGCGGTGTCGATCTCGCATTTGAAAACCGAATATGGCGGATTCCAACATTTAATTTGTGCATGAACCCGTCGCTGGATATGGTGGTTCCCAGCGACGGCCAGCGCCCCCGGTGGCGCACCGATCTGCACGAATTGTTCGACCTGGCGCCGCGCGCCAGGCAGCAAGACAACAATGAGGAAATACCCCATGGCCAAATCCACCTATTACGCGCCGCACGGCGGGCACCCGGCACAGACCGAGCTGCTCACCGACCGCGCGATGTTCACCGAAGCCTATGCCGTGATCCCGAAGGGCGTGATGCGTGACATCGTCACCAGCCACCTGCCCTTCTGGGACAACATGCGCATGTGGGTCATCGCCCGCCCGCTGTCCGGTTTCGCCGAAACCTTCTCCCAGTACATCGTCGAGCTCGCCCCCAACGGCGGCAGCGACAAGCCTGAGCAAGACCCGAACGCCGAAGCCGTGCTGTTCATCGTGGAAGGCGAACTGAGCCTGACCCTGCAGGGCCAGGTCCACACCATGCAGCCGGGTGGCTACGCCTTCATTCCGCCGGGCGCCGACTACAAGGTGCGCAACACCTCCGGCCAGCACACCCGCTTCCACTGGATCCGCAAGCACTACCAGAAAGTCGACGGCGTACCACTGCCGGAAGCCTTCGTCACCAACGAGCAGGACATCCAGCCGCTGGTGATGCCGGATACCGAAGGCCGCTGGAGCACCACCCGCTTCGTGGACATGAGCGACATGCGCCACGACATGCACGTGAACATCGTGAACTTCGAGCCGGGCGGCGTGATTCCCTTCGCCGAGACCCACGTGATGGAACACGGCCTGTACGTTCTGGAAGGCAAGGCGGTGTATCGCCTGAACCAGGACTGGGTCGAAGTGGAAGCCGGTGACTTCATGTGGCTGCGCGCCTTCTGCCCGCAGGCCTGCTACTCCGGCGGCCCTGGTCGCTTCCGCTACCTGCTGTACAAGGATGTGAACCGTCACATGCGCCTGACCCTGAACCAGCCGCACTGATGATTCACCTCGACGGGAGCCTTAGGGCTCCCGTTGTCGTTTCTGCCTTTCTGAAGCGACCGCTGTTGGTGGGCTGAAGCGCAACGCCGCCCGCCCCCCTACAGATATCCCACCCCCATCTCGTCCTCCCTCGTAGGGACGAATTCATTCGCCAAACAGGCCGTAGGCCTTCCGTAGGAAGGGGCAGCATTTTTTCGTAGACCAGTCGGATCTATCGGGGAATGCGAATGGTGAATCGTTGAAGCGTGATCCACCCCGTGACGCTGGCAAGGTCCACACGGGCTCGGCCGTCGGGTCGGTTGGACGCGGCGCATGAAATAGAAAGCGGACGCAGGATCAATGACCGGATATAGCCCCGCTGAATCTGCCGGGTGACGCGCCCGACGAACTTCACTCGGATTCGCTTGGCGCCACGGAACCGCCCGGTCATAAATCTGTCGCATACCCTGACCTGGCCCTGGGCCGGTGAATCCAGCACATCGACAAGGAGGTTGACCCCATGGCCAAGGATTTTCTGCTCGGCCCGGTTCTTTCGTTTCGTGGCCTGGGCGAGAACGACACCTGGAAGGTGACGGCGCTGATCGGCATCAAGCCGGGCGCGCCGGAACCGCTGTTGCAGGTCGAGGGTCGGGATTGCCCGGCGCCGACGCAACTGCTCGCCACGCGCAAGGCGCGCTACCTGCGCTACGACCTGTCCTGCCAGCAGCAGAAGGCCGAGCGCCGGGTCGGGTACGGCGTCGCGGGCGGGCCGGTGTGGCATTTCACGGTGCCCGGCAAGCATCTCGCCCCACGTATGGCCTATGTGTCCTGCAACGGTTTTTCCGACCCCACGGTGATGCGCAGCCATGTGAGCCAGGCCAATGCCGTGTGGGAGGACCTGCTCTACAGCCATGACAAGCTGGTGCGCATCCGGAATCCCGGGCCCGGCGACAAGCTGCTGGACAAGGAGCAGCTCTGGCACGAGGTGCGTATCCACGACAAGGGACTGCAGCGCTTCCATCTGCTGTTGATGGGGGGCGACCAGATCTACTTCGACTCCATCTGGCACCAGCTCGACGAGTTGAAGAAGTGGATCGGCCTGTCCCGGGACCAGCAGCTGAACTTCTCCGTTTCCAAGGTGCTGGACGAGAAGATCGCCGCCTATTACTTCGATCTCTACGCCGAGCGCTGGCTGCCGCCGGGCCGCCGCCCCTGGGGTAGCGAGCCCAACCGAGACGCCGCCGACGCCATGGCGCGGATACCGACGGTGATGATGTGGGACGACCATGACATCTTCGACGGCTGGGGCTCCTACACACCGGAAATGCAGCGCTCCCCGCTCTTCCAGCGCCTGTTCCACCATGCCCGGCGCGCCTTCTGGGTGTTCCAGATGCAGCAGGTGCTGGACGACCTGCCGGCGCTGACGGACAGCACTCCCACCGGTTTTTCCCAGCAGGACCCGCTGTACGCCGCCATCTCCTGGAAACAGCGGCTGGCCGGGGACCCGCTCGCCCTGCCGCTGCTGGACGGCCAGCCGGGCTACACCTGGGCATTTCGCGCCGGCCCGCTGGCCATTCTGGTGGCCGACCTGCGCACCGAGCGCTCGCGCACCCAAGTCTTCGGCAGCTCCACTTGGAGCCGGCTCAAGGAATGGCTCAACGGCCTGGAGGACAAGGGCGAGTTCCACCACCCCGGGACCCGCTGCCAGCATCTGCTTCTGATGTCTTCGGTGCCGGTGGTGCACCCCAAGCTGACCTTGGCCGAGACTGCGCTGGACGGTTTCGGCCAGGACCACGTACTGGACAGCAGCGCCGACGATCTCAAGGACCACTGGTCCCACGACGACCACGAGGGCGAGCGCACGCGGTTGCTGGAAGTGCTGTTCGACACCGCCCGGAGCAAGAAGGTACGGGTGACGCTGTTGTCAGGCGACGTGCACGTGGCGGCCCGGGGCGGCGCCTTCCGTCGCGATCAGCCGGCCAGCGAGGGCTGGGGGCTGATTCCGCAGTTCACCGCCTCGGCGGTGGTGCATCCGTCCCTCAAGGGCTGGCTGGAGCAGTTGTTCCTCGCCACCCTGAACAAATGCGCACGCACGCCGCAGCAGGCGGGCCCGCAGTACCAGGTGGAAATGATGCTGTTCCCAGGTCACAACCAGTACGTGATGCCGGCGCGCAACTGGCTGGCGCTGGAGCTGGAAGAGGCCCACGATGCCAAGCTCTGGGCCACCTGGCGCTGCGAGGGGGAGAAGATGTTCTCCAACCACCTGCACACCGTGCCACCGGTGCGCTAGGGCCGGGAAGCGGGACGCCTAGGGCGCCCCGAACATCGCCGTCCAGTAGATACCCGCATCGCTTTTCGGGTCTACCGCGTAGGCGGCGCCCAGTTCGCGGAACTGCGGGTTCATCAGATTGGCGCAGTGCCCGGGGCTGGCCAGCCAGCCTTCCACCACCTTGCTGGCGCTATCCAGGCCGGCGGCGATGTTCTCGCCGATCACCTGGGCGGTGTAGCCGGCCAGTTCGGCGCGGTCGCCGGGGGTACGGCCGTCGCGGTCCTTGTGGTCGAAGAAGTTCTGGTTGGCCATGGCCCGTGTGTGCTCCTGGGCGGCACCGGCAAGGGTGGCGTTCCAGGTCAGCGGACCTGCGGCGGAGAAGGACTGGGAGCCGCACTGGCGAGCCTGGGTCCGGGCTGTGTTGATCTGCTCCAGCAGCTTCTGCCCTTCCACCTGCCAGTCGCCCAGGCCACCGGCCAACAGCGGCCGCGCCAGCACGATGCGCCAGTCCTGGCCCTCGCGGCTGACGCCGACATCGACGAACTGCGGGTCCAGCACCACCTGGCAGAAGCTTTCCCGCAAGGCCTTCATCGCCGCCTGCGCATCGCGCGGGCCGGAAAGGTTGACCGCCTGCACGTTGACCAGCGGATAGGCCGTGCGCGTCAGCGCCTGTTGCAGGTCGCCGATGCTGCCGGCCGGCAGGATCAGGCGCGGGTCGGGCTTGAGCGGAGGCAGCTCCATCGAGGCCTGGCCGGCGCAGGGCTGCGCTTGGCTGCGATAGGCGTTGATGGACTCCACCAGCTGCGTCTCTTCACTGGCGACTGCGCTGCTGGCGAGCGCCACGCCCAGTGAAAGCGCGGCAAGACGCAGAACGGATGACATGACCTCCATGGAAACCTCCCTCGAACTGACTGCGCCCAATGATGCGCGATTCCGCCCCATCCTGTGCACTCTCCGTGGCAATTGGCGGCGAGCAGGTCGGCTCTTCACCCTACAACGCCCTGGATAAGGCTTTGTTACCCAGTGCCGCGCTCGGGTTCCCCACTCCGGCAATAACCCGCTGCGCAAGCAGCGGGCGAGTCCTCCACCGTGCACAAGGCAGCCCCCTTTTGCCTGATCTGGACCGTAGGTTGCGCAGCACACCCCACCGTCAGCCTGATGCCGGGCTCATTCCTCGATCACACCCTCTCCACCCCGCACCTCGGCATCCCGATACACTCCCAGCTCCGGGTCGAAGCTGCGGATCAGCACCTGCGGCTTTTCGGTGCTGACGCGGGGCAGCTGGGCATCGCGGAACTGGTGGTATTCGGGCACCACCACAAAAGGCTGCGGCGGCAGGTCGGCGAACCGCCGGGGTGGCGCTGAGACATAGGGTTGCAGGGGCCCACTGGGATAGTAGGTGGTGCCCAGGCAAGGCCCGACCCCGTAATACGGGTCGCCATGGCCGGTGGCCCAGGCGCCTGGTACGGCCAGGAACAGCAGCAGGATTCCGAGGCGTCCCATGACGGTGCCCTCCACGGTGAATCCCCCAAGGGGATCACTTATAGCACCCGTTCCGCACCCGCCACGCTGCCAGCGGTCCAATGCCTCGTCGTCGCCGATCCAAGGGGTGATCCGCCATGTCCCGCTCCCGCACGCTGCTCCTCGCGCTCGTCGGCACCCTCGCCTACCTGGGGCTGGCCGTCCTCGGCCGGGGCGGGTTCATGGCCTTCTTCAGCCAGCCGCCGCTGGTGGCACTGACCCTGGTGCTGTTCGTTCTCTCCGGCCTGGCCCTTTTCACTCGCGGCAACCTCAGCAGCGGTGTGCGCGAGGACCGGCGCAATCGCTGGGTGTTGCCTGTGTTCGGCATCATCGGCCTGCTCAGTGCCTTCCTCCCCGCCTACACCGACCGCCTGGACGTCTGGACCTTCGGCGGCGACGGCTTGCGCTGGCTCGGTGTGTTCCTGTTCGCCGTGGGCGGCGCACTGCGGATGTGGCCGGTGTTCGTACTGGGTAATCGTTTCAGCGGCCTAGTGGCCATCCAGCCCGGCCACGAACTGGTGACAGATGGGATCTACGGCATGATCCGCCACCCCAGCTATCTGGGCCTGATGGTTGCGTCCATAGGCTGGGCCCTGGCCTTCCGCTCCGGCGTCGGCCTGGCCCTGGTGGCGCTGACGTTGCCGCCGCTGCTGGCGCGTATCCAGGCTGAAGAAGCACTGCTGCGCACGGAGTTCGGCGAAGAGTACGAGGCCTATTGCGCGCGCACGTCGCGGTTGATTCCCGGCCTCTACTGAGCCATTCGCTCCATGCGGGTCCGGATGCCGTTGCGCCAGGTGCGAGGGCTGCCTCACGACCTCAGCCATCCAGCCTGAAGCGCGCCCTGTAGTCGCTTGGCGTTACCCCCAGACGCCGCAGGAAGGCACGGCGGAAGCCATCGACATTGGCGTAGCCCACTTCGTCGGCCAGGCGCTTCAGGGGAAGGTCCGACTCCTCCGCCAGGCGTCGGGCGGCGTCGATACGGGCCAGTTCAACGAACTCCGCGGGGGTGGATCCAGCCTCCTGCTTGAAAACCCGAGCGAAATTGCGCTCGCTCATGCCGGCACGGGAGGCCAGTGCCGGTACGCTGAGGTCGTCCTTCAGATGCGCCAGTACGTGGTCCTGGATCGCGCGAATGGCCGAGCGTTCGGCGGTCTGCGCCGCCAGGTGGGCGCTGAACTGCGACTGCCCGCCGGGGCGCTTGAAGAACATCACCATCTCCCGCGCCACCCGCAAAGCGAGCTCGCGTCCGTGGTCTTCCTCCACCATCGCCAGCGCCAGGTCCATGCCTGCGGTGACGCCAGCGGATGTGTAGAGGTTGCCGTCCTTGACGTAGATGCTGTCGGCCTCGACCTGGGTGTCAGGGTTCTCCTCGGACAGGCGCGCGCTGCTGTTCCAGTGGGTGGTCACGCGACGCCCACGCAGCATGCCGGCGGCGGCAAGCACGAAGGCGCCGCTGCACACCGAACCGATGCGCCTGACCGACCCGGCCTGCTGGCGCAGCCATTGCTGCAGTGCCGGGTTATGGGCGATGTCGTCGACGAAGGGGCTGCCCGCCACCAGCAATGTATCGAGCTTGCCCTTGTGGGTCGCCACGGTGGAGTCCACCGCCAGGCGCAAGCCGCTGCTGCCCTTGAGCAGGCCAGGCTCGGTGCCTATCACCTCAACCCGGTAGGCACGGGGATTACCCAGTTGCTTCGCCGCCTCGGCGAAGACATCGGCCGGGCCGACGATGTCGAGCAATTGCACGCGAGGAAAGGCCAGCAGGGCGATGCGCATGGGAGATGTCCGTCACTGTCGAAAGGTTGGCCGAATATGTCGGAACAAGACTATTCAAGCCAAATCCAGCTTGGCAGAAACTAACTTCAACGACAAATCCAGCCCAATGGAGTCTGCCATGAACACCGTATTCATTCCCCCGCTCGAAGCCGCACAGGCCAAGCCGGCAAGCACCCCGTCGATCAAGAACCTCCCGGTCAACCTGTTCGGCTCCGTGATGGGCCTGGCCGGTCTGGGCCTGGCTTGGCGCCTGGCCCACCAGTACTTCGGCGTGAGCCCCGTGATCGGAGAAGCCATCGGCCTGTTCGCCGCGCTGGTATTCGTCGTACTGGCCGCCGGTTACCTGGTCAAAGTGGCGCGTCATCGGCAGGCAGTCGTCAGCGAGTTCGCCCATCCCATCGCCGGCAACTTCTTCGGCACCATCGTCATTGCCATCCTGTTGCTGTCGGTGGTCGCGGGCCCCTATGACGAAACGCTGGCCCAGGGGTTGTGGACCCTTGGCAGCGTACTGACGGTGGCGCTCGCTGGCCTGGTGCTGTCGCGGCTGTTCAAGGGCAGGCAGGACCTGCAACACGCCGTGCCGGCCTGGCTGATTCCGGGCGTCGCCACCCTCGATATCGCCGTCACCGGCGGCCACATGCCCATGGCCTGGGCGGCCGAGCTGAATCTCTTCGCAATGGCGGTGGGTGCGGCCCTGGCGCTGATCTTCTTCACCAGCATCTTCCCGCGTCTGGTGCACCAGGAGCCGCTGGCCAAGGCCATGGTGCCGTCGCTGATGATCCTGGTGGCGCCGTTCGAAGTCGGCTTCCTGGCCTATGCCAACCTGTTCGGGATCGACCGTTTCGCCGCCCTGCTCTTCTACTTCGGGCTGTTCCTGGCCGCGGTCCTGGGCTTCAAGGTGTTTCGCCGCGACGTACCGTTCGCCCCGTCCTGGTGGGCCATCAGCTTCCCCCTGGCGGCGCTGGCCAACGCCGCCCTGAAGTACGCACACGTACAGGGCAGCCCGCTGCTGCTGGTGATCGCCTGGTCCATCCTGCTGTTCCTCAGCGTGGCCCTGGCGGTACTGACCTGGAAGACCCTGGGCAGCCTGGTGCGCGGCAAGCTGCTCGCCGGCTGAAGTTCCTTCCCCGCTTCACGAGCCCTTCGGGGCTCTTTCCTTTCCGCCTGACCAATGAGATCACCGATGACTCCGACAAGCTCCTGGCTGATGCTGGTCGCCGCCGGCCTCCTGGAAGTGGTTTTCGCGCTCGGACTGAAGAGTGCCAATGGCCTGCAGCGCCCCTGGATTCTGGCCGGCACGCTGCTGGTACTCGCCGCCAGCCTGGCTCTGTTGAACCTGGCGCTGCGCCACCTGCCGGTGGGCACCGCCTATGCCGTGTGGACAGGCATAGGCGCGGTGGGAACCGCCCTCATGGGCGTGCTGTGGATGGGGGACTCCGCCTCCATCGGCCGGCTGGCCTGCATGGGATTGATCGTCGGCGGAGTCATGGGGTTGCGCTGGTTGCCCTGAACGCGAACGTCAGAGCCGCCGGCGCTCTGCACTGATTTCCGGCAGGTCGGTGCGGCGCAGGTAGACCAGCAGGGGATCACCCAGGTTGAGGCGGTCGTTGATGTTCTGCTCCAGGAGGATCTGCAGGCATTCGCGGCTCAGGGTCATCACCTGGTCGGTCTTCACCGTCCAGACGAACTCGCAGGCCGGCGTGATGCTGTCGTCGGGCACATCCATGCCGAAGGAGTCTTCGCTGAAGCGCACGATGTACTTGCCCAGCTTGCGGTTGAAACCGACGAATCCCTTGAGGGCGTCGGCGGCGTTGCAGATATCGGCGGAGGTAATGCTCATGCTGTACTTCCCTGGTCGGATCGAAGCGGGTTGCGCACGCATGAAAGGCAGGACTGTTCCCACTCTGGCCGGTGGGTTGGCCGGACATTCTGCCAGCCGGCCAGTCGATCGGGGATAGCTTCGCGAGTGTCGGGATGTCGCACCCCGGGGCCGACAAGCGGCCCAGGGGAGGATCGTCAGTGCGCCGGCTGGACGATGGCGTTGCCCGGCAATGCAGGCAGCCGCGCCAGGTGCAGGGCCACGGCTACCGCGATCACCAGCAGACCGCCGATGAACAGGCCGACGCCCTGCCAGCCGTAGTGGTGCCAGAACAGGCCGCCGAGGGTACCGGCCAGGCTGGAGCCTACGTAGTAGCTGAACAGATAGAGAGACGAAGCCTGGCCCTTGGCCCGCTGGGCGCGGCGGCCGATCCAGCTGCTGGCCACCGAGTGGGCGCCGAAGAAGCCGAAGGTGAAGATCGCCATGCCGGCCAGGATCACTCCCAGCGGGCTGAACAGGGTCAGCACCAGGCCGCCGAGCATCAGCAGGATGGCCGCCCAGAGCACCTTGCGCCGGCCCACCTTGTCCGCCAGGGAACCCACCCAGGCCGAACTGTAGATGCCGGACAGGTAGACCACCGAGAGCACGCCCACCAGGGCCTGGCTCATCTGGTAGGGCGAGGCCAGCAGGCGGTAGCCGATGTAGTTGAACAGGGTGACGAAGGCGCCCATCAGCAGGAATCCGGTGAGGAACAGCCAGGGCAGGCCGGCATCGCGGAAGTGCAGGCGATAGCCTTCCACCAGGGTGGACGGCCGGAGCGGCTGCGGGCGGAAGTGCTTCGACTCGGGCAGCACACGCCAGAACACCAGGCCAGCCAGCAGCGCCAGGCCGCCGAGTGCCGCCAGGGCGGCATGCCAGGAAACGAAGTCCACCAGCACGCCACTGATCAGGCGCCCGCTCATGCCGCCGATGGCGTTGCCGCCGATGTACAGCCCCATGGAAAGGCCGAGGTGGTGCGGATGGATTTCCTCGCTGAGGTACGTCATGGCCACGGCGGCCAGGCCGCTCAGGGCCAGGCCCACCAGCGCACGCATCACCAGCACGCCTTCCCAGGTCGGCATGGCGGCGCTGGCCAGGGTGAACAGGGCGGCAGCGATCAGCGACACCACCATCACCGGCTTGCGGCCGATGGCATCGGACAGCGGGCCGGTCACCAGCAGGCCGAGGGCGAGCATGGCGGTGGAAACGGAGAGCGCGAGGCTGCTCTGGGCGGCGGAGATGGAGAAGTCCCTGGACAGCACCGGCATCATCGGCTGAATGCAGTACAACAGGGCAAAGGTGGCGAAACCGCCGGAGAACAGCGCCAGGGAGGTGCGCATGAACTGCGGCGTGCCCTTCCTGATATAGGTGGAAAGCTCGGGGTCATTGGCGGCGTCCGGCAGCTCAACGGCTGCGTCACGGGCCGCCTCGCTAAACGCGGGTTCGTCTTCGGTCTTGAGTACTGCCTGGGATTTGCTCACG
The DNA here is from genome assembly GCF_008807375.1 of Pseudomonas lalkuanensis. Taxonomy (NCBI): domain Bacteria; kingdom Pseudomonadati; phylum Pseudomonadota; class Gammaproteobacteria; order Pseudomonadales; family Pseudomonadaceae; genus Metapseudomonas; species Metapseudomonas lalkuanensis. The sequence goes on from NZ_CP043311.1 coordinate 4,256,437, forward strand.
GGGCACCTTCGGGCATTTGCGGCGAGCAGGCACAACGAGGCCGTGCCGCCTGGATCAGGGGCTGGAATGTTCGTTGTTGGGGTTATGGGCCGAAGGATATCGAGCGGTTTATATTATCTCCAATATATTATTCGACACATTTGATATGTCTTGGATATCAATAGGCATCCCATGGAATTGAGACACCTGCGCTACTTCATCGCCGTGGCCGAGGAGCTGCATTTTGGCCGCGCCGCCGAGCAACTGGGCATTTCCCAACCCCCGCTGAGCCAGCAGATCCAGGCGCTGGAAGAGGAGATCGGTGCGCGCCTGCTGGAACGCACCAACCGCCGGGTCGAGCTGACCGAAGCCGGCCGGCGTTTCCTCGACGAAGCCCGCCAGGTGCTGGTCCAGGTGGACAAGGCCGTGCAGATCGCGCGCCGCGCCCACCGTGGCGAACTGGGAGAGCTGAAAGTGGGCTTCACCTCCTCTGCCCCCTTCACCTCCACCATTCCCCGCAGCATCCACGCCTTTCGCCAGGCCTATCCGGACGTGCACCTGGAGCTCACCGAGGGCAGCAGCGCGGAAACGGTCAGGGCGCTGCTGGAGGAAAGCATGCAGGTCGGGGTGATCCGCCCCCTCAACCTGCCTGACAACCTCCTGGCGGTGGAACTGTTCCGCGAGCCCCTGGTGGCCATCCTGCGCGCCGACCATCCATTGGCCGCCGGCAGCGAGGACGGCATCCACTTCAGCGCCCTGGCCGACGAACCCTTCGTGTTCTTCCCGCGCACCTTCGGTACCGGCCTCTATGACCAGATGCTCGCACTCGCCCGCGACGCCGGCTTCACGCCCCGTGTCTCCCAGGAAGCCAGCGAAGCCATGACCATCATCGGCCTGGTGTCCGCCGGACTGGGGGTATCGGTGCTACCCGCCTCCTTTCGCCGCACCGGCGTCGATGGCGTGGTCTACCGCACCCTGCTCGACCCGGGCGCCACCACGGCCGTCTGGCTGGTGCGCCGACGGGACGAACGCTCCCCCCTGGCACTGTCGTTCATCGACCTGGTGACCCGCGAGGCTGCGGCCATCCGGGAGCGCCGATAGACAAGCCTGCCCTGTGGGAGCGAATTCATTCGCGAATCAATCCACTCCCACAAAGGCAGAATTTTCGATGCCGCGTCACAACCCGGCCCCCTGGTTCGTCGTCAAGGTGAAAACGCCTTTCAACCCCGAACGAGGAACACGTGATGAGCCAGGCAAGCCCCCTCAACTACCAGCAGGTCATCCCCGACGTCATCAACGCCATGGGCGAAGTGCACACGCCGCTGGACGCCCTCGGCCTGGAACGCAGCCTGCACCACCTGGTGCAATTGCGCGCCTCGCAACTGAACCAGTGCGCCTTCTGCGTGAAAATGCACACCCGCGAGGCGCGGGAAGACGGCGAAACCAGCGAGCGCCTGGACCGCCTGGTGGTCTGGGACCACTGCAACGACTTCACCCCGCGCGAGAAGGCGGCCCTGACCTGGACCGAAGCGCTGACCCGGCTCGACCGCCGCACCGACTATGCTGCCCTGCGCACCGCCCTGCGCGAGCATTTCAGCGAGGTGGAGATCGGCGCGCTGACCGCCACCGTTGCAATGATCAACCTCTGGAACCGCATCCAGATATCGAGGCACTGAAGTGAGAGTGACCGATGCCACGGCTGTCTTCGAAGACAGCCGCCGTTTCCTGCTGAACCTGGCCTACCGCATCCTCGGCTCGCGCAGCGACGCCGAAGATGCGGTGCAGGAGACTTTCCTCAAGTGGCGCGAAAGCGATTCCGTCACCCTGGACAACCCGCGCGCCTGGCTGACTACCCTCTGCACCCGCCACTGCATCGACCAGTTGCGCCTGGGCCACCGGGCACGGGTGGACTACGTGGGCACCTGGCTGCCGGAACCCATCCACAGCGAAACCACGGAGTCGCCGGAGATGATGCTGGAACTCTCCTCCTCGCTGTCCACCGCCTTCCTCCTGTTGCTGGAGCGTCTCACCCCACGCGAGCGGGCGGCCTACCTGCTGCACGACATCTTCGACCTGGACTACCCGGACGTGGCCCGCGCCATCGGCGTGCAGGAAGCGGCCTGCCGCAAACTGGTGTCCCGCGCGCGCATCAGCCTGGCCGAAGGCAAGGTGCGCCACCAGCCGCCAGCGGAACGCCAGGAGCAACTGCTGGAAGCCTTCCACGCAGCCATCGCCAGCGGCGCCACCGCCGGCCTCACCGCGCTGCTCTCGGAGGAGGTGGAACTGAGCGCCGACGGCGGTGGCAAGGTGCCAACCCTGGGTCACATCCTCCGCGGCAAGGCCGAGGTGCTGGCGTTCATCGTCGATTCCCTGCGCGGCTACTGGAGCGACTACCGGTGGCTGCCCGCCGAACTCAACGGCGGTCACGGCGTGATCCTCGCCCACGGCGACCAGGCGGCCGCCTCGGTCACCTTCGCCTACGACGACGAGGGTCGGGCCAGCAACATCTACATCGTGCGCAACCCGGAGAAGCTGGCGGGGCTCACGCTGCCCAACTGACCGGTACCTGCCGGCTTCGTCGAAACAGCCCGACACAGGTTGTCGTCGCGCCGATCCTGCATTCGACGTTTTCTTCACATTCGTTCTGGCAGATTCCGTCGGTCTCGGCGGGCCTTACTGGAACCAAATTGCCATCAGGTGGTCTTCTTGCCTCCGGCATCGCTTCTCCTTCCAGAGGCGCCGCCTCGTCTTGAGTAGACCATTGGATGCTTGATCGCATGACCGCACAGGAACCCGTCGCCACCCGGCAGTCCTCGTTCAACCTGGACACCCCCACCGTCAAGAGTCACCTCGCCTTCACCCTGCTCAGCGCTGGTGCGCTGCTGGTGATGTACAGCCTGTTGCGAGTGGCGCTGCTGGTGTACAACAGCGACCAGATTGGCGACAGCCCGGCTTCGGTGTTCGTCGAGGCCTTCTACAACGGCTTGCGCTTCGACCTCCGTGTGGTGGTGTTCGCCTGCATCCCTTTGTTCCTCGCCCTGCTGAGCCACCGGGCCATAGCCGCGCGGACCGCCTACAAGCTCTGGCTGACCGCCTTCGCCAGCCTGACACTGCTGCTCGGGATCGCCGAGCTCGACTTCTACCGTGAGTTCCACCAACGCCTGAACAGCCTGGTCTTCCAGTACATGCAGGAAGATCTGGGCACCGTCGCCAGCATGATCTGGAACGGTTTTCCCGTCGGCCGCTACCTGCTGGCCTGGGCCTTCGCCACCTGGGTGTTATACAAGCTGTTCGGCGGACTGGACCGCCTGAGCCGGCGGCATAACAAGGCACGCTCCCAAGCGCACCATCACTCGCACACGCACTGGGGCGCACGCATCCTGCTGTTCACCCTGTGCCTGGTGGTTGCGGTGGTTGCCGCCCGCGGCCACATGCGCCAAGGACCGCCGCTGCGCTGGGGCGATGCCTTCACCACCGACTCGATGTTCGCCAACCAGCTGGGCCTGAACGGCACCCTCACCCTGGTGGACGCAGCCAAGAACAGCTTCTCGTCCCACCGCGACAATGCCTGGAAGGCCACCCTTCCCGAGGACGAGGCCCTGGCCAGCGTGCGCGAGATGCTGCTGACCCCCAACGACAAGCTGGTGGACGCCGACACCGCCGCTATCCGCCGCGACTTCACCCCGCCGGCTGCCGGCACCCTGCCGATCAGGAACGTCGTGGTGATCCTCATGGAGAGCTTCGCCGGCCGCTGGGTCGGTGCCATGGGCAGCGACGCCGGCATCACCCCCTACTTCGACAAGCTGGCCAAAGAGGGACTGCTGTTCGACCGTTTCTTCTCCAACGGCACCCACACCCACCAGGGGATGTTCGCCACCATGGCCTGCTTCCCCAATCTGCCGAGCTTCGAGTACCTGATGCGCACCCCCGAAGGCGCGCACAAGTTCTCCGGTCTGCCGCAACTGCTCAGCGCCCGCGACTTCAACGACCTGTACGTCTACAACGGCAACTTCCAGTGGGATAACCAGTCCGGCTTCTTCAGCAACCAGGGCATGACCCGTTTCATCGGCCGCGAAGACTTCGTCAATCCGGTGTTCATGGACAAGACCTGGGGCGTATCCGACCAGGACATGTTCGACCGTGGCGCCGCCGAACTGGCGAAGATGCCTGCCGACAAGCCGTTCTACGCACTGCTGCAGACCCTCTCCAACCACACGCCCTATGCCCTGCCCACCCAGCTGCCGGTGGAGAAAGTCACCGGTTACGGCGCCCATGACGAGCACCTGACCGCCATGCGCTACGCCGACTGGGCCCTCGGCCAGTTCTTCGAGAAGGCGCGCAAGGAGCCCTACTTCAAGGACACCCTGTTCGTGGTGGTCGGCGACCACGGCTTCGGCAGCGACAAGCAGCTCACCGAAATGGACCTGTTCCGCTTCAACGTACCGCTGCTGCTGATCGGTCCGGGCGTGCAGGAGAAGTTCGGCAGCCTGAACCACAACGTCGCCACCCAGATCGACATCGTGCCCACCATCATGGGCCGCCTGGGCGGGGAAGTACGCCACCAGTGCTGGGGCCGTGACCTGCTGAACCTGCCGGAAGGCGATCCGGGCATCGGCGTGATCAAACCGTCGGGCAGCGACCAGACGGTGGCCATCGTCAGCGCCGACCGCATCCTGATCCAGCCCAAGGACTTCCCGCCCCGCCTCTACCAGTACCAACTGGGTGCCGACGCCAAAGCCGTGCGCATACCTGGCGACAGCGATCCGCGCCTGCAGAAGTACCTGGAAGCCTTCCTGCAGACCGCCACCGGCAGCCTGTTGAACAACACGGCCGGCGTCCAGGACGCCAAGCAGAACCAGTGATGAACCAGGCCCCGCTCGATGCGGGGCCTTCTTTTTCGGTCTCTGTTGTGGGAGCGAATTCATTCGCGAAAGGCTGCGTGTCGGTGCACCCCGGCACCTGTCGGGCCGGCGGCCCGATTCGCGCTTGAAATCGCTCCTACAAGACCGTGCCCCTCGTAGCGTCGCGCTTGACAGCCCCGCCCCCAGCCCGCAAATTACGCAAAGTGTAAATTGATTACGAAAACAATAATGCTGGCACCCGGACCTCGCACCGGAACGCCTGCCGCCGAGCGATTGCCATGGACCTCTATACCTATTACCGCTCCACCTCTTCCTACCGGGTGCGCATCGCCCTGGCGCTGAAGGGCCTGGAAGCCCGGCATATCCCGGTGAACCTGATCCAGGACGGCGGCCAGCAGCACAAGCCCGAGTACAAGGCGCTCAATCCGCAAGGCCGTGTGCCCAGCCTGCGCACTGACGACGGCCAGGTCCTTACGCAGTCCCCCGCCATCATCGAATACCTCGAAGAGCGCTACCCGCAACCCGCCCTCCTGCCCCGGGGCCTGGAAGCGCGCGCCCGCCAGCGCGCGGTGGCGGCCATCATCGGTTGCGATATCCATCCGCTGCACAACGTCGCCGTGCTCAACCGCCTGCGCGGCCTGAAGCTGGAGGAAGCCGAGGTGATGAACTGGATTCGTCACTGGATCGCCGAAGGCTTCAACGCGGTCGAAACCCTGATAGGTGATGAAGGTTTCTGCTTCGGTGAACCGGGCCTGGCCGACGTCTACCTGCTACCGCAGGTCTATGCCGCACGCCGCTTCGAGCTGGACCTGTCAAACTATCCGAAGATCGCCCGGGTCGAACGCCTTGCCCTCCAGCATCCGGCCTTCGTCCAGGCGCACCCCGACCAGCAAGCCGACAAGCCGGCCTGAGGCCACGCCCATGAAAAGCCTCGGATTCAAAGTCACCATCGGCGACTACCTCGCCCGCAGCGTACGCGGCATTTCCTGCGCGCCACCGACTGCCACCTCGCATTGACCCATACTTCCAATCAAATGCTTGAGGTGCCAAAAAATGGCTGACATCTTCGAAAACCCCATGGGCCTGATGGGCTTTGAATTCATCGAATTCGCATCCCCCACCCCGAACACCCTGGAACCCATCTTCGCGATGATGGGCTTCACCAAGGTCGCCACCCACCGCTCCAAGGACGTGCACCTGTATCGCCAGGGCGAAATCAACCTGATCCTCAACAACGAGCCCAAGAGCCAGGCCGCCTACTTCGCCGCCGAGCACGGCCCGTCCGTGTGCGGCATGGCCTTCCGCGTGAAGAACGCCCACCAGGCCTACGCCCGCGCCCTGGAACTGGGCGCCCAGCCCATCGACATCCCCACCGGACCGATGGAATTGCGCCTGCCGGCGATCAAGGGCATCGGCGGCGCGCCTCTGTACCTGATCGACCGTTTCGGCGAAGGCTCCTCGATCTACGACATCGACTTCGAGTTCATCGAAGGCGTCGACCGTCATCCCAAGGGTGCCGGCCTGAAGCTGATCGACCACCTCACCCACAACGTCTACCGTGGCCGCATGGCGTACTGGGCGGACTTCTACGAGAAGCTGTTCAACTTCCGCGAGATCCGCTACTTCGACATCAAGGGCGAGTACACCGGCCTGACCTCCAAGGCCATGACCGCCCCCGACGGCAAGATTCGCATCCCGCTGAACGAGGAATCCTCCAAGGGTTCGGGGCAGATCGAAGAGTTCCTGATGCAGTTCAACGGCGAAGGCATCCAGCACGTGGCCTTCTTCACCGACGACCTGATCAAGACCTGGGACGAACTGAAAGCCCTCGGCATGCGCTTCATGACCGCGCCGCCGGAAACCTACTACGAGATGCTCCAGGGCCGCCTGCCGAACCACGGCGAGCCGGAAGGCGAACTGCAATCGCGCGGCATCCTGCTGGACGGCACCACCGAAGGCGGCAACAAGCGCCTGCTGCTGCAGATCTTCTCGGAAACCCTGATGGGCCCGGTGTTCTTCGAGTTCATCCAGCGCAAGGGTGACGACGGCTTCGGCGAGGGCAACTTCAAGGCCCTGTTCGAATCCATCGAGCGCGACCAGATCCGCCGCGGTGTGCTGAGCACCGAATAAGGCGCTATCCGCTACGAAAAACCCGGCTTCATGCCGGGTTTTTCCTTTCCTACCAAGCCCCTGAACGACATCGGCCGGGTGCGCCGCGCGCACCGGAACTACCGTGCAGAACAGCCGGTGCGCACGGCGCCCCCTACAGAAGCGCACATTCCGAGACTCCGGACACCTGACTATGCTTTCCATGGGGGTTGGAGGCGCTTCACATGCAACTCGTCAGCGTCAGCATCGACAAGCCGGAGTCGATCAACTTCATCTTCGGCCAGACCCACTTCATCAAATCCGTCGAAGACATCCACGAAACCCTGGTGGGCGCCGTACCCGGCATCCGCTTCGGGCTGGCCTTCTGCGAGGCATCGGGCAGTTGCCTGGTGCGTTGTTCCGGCACCGACGACGCCATGCTCGAACTGGCCAGCAGGAATGCCCTGGCCATCGGCGCCGGGCACAGCTTCATCATCTTTCTCGGCGAAGGCTTCTACCCGGTCAACGTGCTCAACAGCCTGAAGCTGGTGCCGGAGGTCTGCCGCATCTACTGCGCCACCGCCAATCCGACCCAGGTGATCCTGGCCGAAACCGACCAGGGGCGCGGCGTGCTCGGTGTGGTGGACGGCTTCTCGCCCCGTGGTGTTGAAGGCGAAGCAGACATCGCCTGGCGCAAGGGCCTGCTGCGGCAGATCGGCTACAAGCTCTGAGTCCGGGCAGCGCTCGACCCGGGCGCGACTGCCATCTGCCATGACCGCGCTCAGTCAGCAAGCGCGCAAAAAAAAGCTGCCATCGCCGGCAGCTTCAGTTTGCACCCTGACACTTCCTGTGCCCTTTCTGTTCCTGCGAGCAGGATGCCCCACGCGGATGACATCCCCATGTCAGCGGGATGAAGGCTTGTCGACAGGCGCGCAAGGCGTCGTCTTCAGGGTCCCTTAAGACTTCGTGCGGATACTGCCCCTCAACAAGCCAAGCGCCCGGAGGGCAACGATGAACAGCGCCGAGTGGAACGACCTGTTCCCATTCCGTTTCGGTCACAAGTCGCAGCAACACTACCTGTCCCTGCTGTTGGCCGGTGACGCAGGGCGTGGCCAGGTCGAAGACTTCGTCCATCGCCGCTTTCTCAGCGCCCACGGCGCCGATATCCACCAGTACATGCCGGAGCTGCTGAGCATGCGCAACTTCCACGGGGCTCTCAGCGCCGTGGCCGGCATCCGCCTCGCCGGCCAGGAGACCCTGTTTCTCGAGCAGTACCTGGAAGCGCCGGTCGAATCCCGGATCGCCAGCCTGACCGGCCTCCCAGTGGAGCGCCGGCAAGTGGTGGAAGTGGGCAACCTGGCGTCGATAAGCGCCGGCAATGCGCGCCTGATCATCGTTGCCGTCACCTGGCTGCTGCACCAGCGTGGCCTGGAGTGGGTGGTGTTCACCGGTGCTCCAGCACTGATCAACAGCTTCCACCGCCTGGGTCTGGATCCCCTGCATATTGGCGAGGCAAACCCCAGCCGCCTGGGCCAAGACCAGGGGCAATGGGGTTCCTACTACGAGCAGAAACCCCAGGTGTTCACCGGCAACATCCACCTCGGCTTCGAGCAGTTGCAACGCACTGGCGTGATCGCGCGCCTGGGCTTTCCCGAAGCCGACGAGACGGCCCACCATGCAGCCTGAAACCTTTCGCGAAATCCTGCGCAAACACGCCAGCCACCTGCCGCAACCCCTGGCCCTGCGCGGCGACACCCGGCGCTACACCTATGCCCAGTTGCTGGCCGAAGTGGAACAGCGGGAAGGCCTGCTGCGCGCCGAACCCGAGGGTCTACTCGCCCTCGGCCTGGACAATGGCCCGGAGGCGCTGATCTGGGACCTGGCAGCGCTATTCAGCGGGCGCCCCTGCCTGATCCTGCCGCCCTTCTTCAGCCCCGCGCAACGTGCCCACTGCCTGGAACAATGCCAGGTCCGCCTCGCGGTGCTGGACGCCGGCTTCGCCAACGAGCTGGAAGGCGCCGGCTTCCAGTCTGACGGCACCTTCTGGCGAAAGCCCGGACAGGGCCAGCCAACCCTGCCCGCCGGCACCCTCAAGGTCACCTACACCTCGGGCACCACCGGCCAGCCCAAGGGCGTCTGCCTGGGCGCCGATGCCTTGCTGCGGGTCGCCCATGAACTGGAAGTCGCCAGCCGCCCCTGCGCCCCGGCCCACTACCTGGCGGTGCTGCCGCTGGCGGTGCTGCTGGAGAACCTCGGCATCTACGCGGCTTTGCTGGCCGGCGCCTGCGTCACCCTGCTGCCGCAGCGGCAGATGGGCATCCAGGGCGCCAGCGGGGTGGACTGGCCGAAGCTGCTCGCCACCGTCGTCCTCAGCAGTGCCCAGAGCCTGATCCTGGTGCCGCAGCTGTTGCTGGGCCTGGTTACCGCCATCGAACAGGGCCACCTGAGTGCCGCGCAATTCCGCTTCGTCGCCGTGGGTGGTGCGCGGGTCTCGCCGGACCTGCTGGCCCGCGCCGCGCGGGTCGGGCTGCCGGTGTTCGAAGGCTATGGCCTCTCCGAATGCGCCTCAGTGGTCTGTCTGAACCGCCCCGATGCCGTGCGTCCGGGCAGCGTCGGCCAGCCCCTGCCCCATGTCCGGGTGCGCCTGGCGGACGACGGCGAAGTGCAGGTCAGCGGCTCCACCCTGCTCGGCTACCTGGGCGAAGCACCCTTTGCCGGCGGCTGGTGGCCCACGGGTGACCTGGGCGAGGTCGACGCCGACGGCTACCTGCACCTCAAGGGCCGCAAGAAACACCAGTTCATCACCAGCTTCGGCCGCAACGTGAACCCGGACTGGGTGGAGGCCGAGCTGACCCAGCGCGGCGTGATCGCCCAGGCCTTCGTCCACGGCGAAGGCCTGCCCGGCAACCTCGCGCTGCTCTGGCCACTGGACCCGAACTGCGATGCGCAGACCCTGGCCGATGCCGTGGCCAGCGCCAACGCCGCCCTGCCCGACTACGCACGGGTCAAGGCATGGCGGCGCCTGCCCACGCCATTCAACGCCGCCGACGACCTGCTCACCACCAATGGCCGCCTGCGCCGCGAGGCCATCCTTGCGCGCTACCGCGGCCCCCTGAACGAACTTGAGAACGAGGTAAGACGATGAGTTTCTTCGATCAACTGCAAGCCGCCACCGCCCAGGAGCGAGAGGCACTGTTCAGCGTCCCGGTCATACGCGAGGCGCTGGCCGGTGAGGTCAGCCTGGAGGGCTACCGTGCCTTCCTCGGCCAGGCCTACCACCATGTCCGCCACACCGTGCCGCTGATGATGGCCTGTGGCGCGCGCCTGCCTTCGCGGCTGGAATGGCTGCGCGGCGCGGTGTGCGAATACATCGACGAAGAATACGGTCACGAGCGCTGGATCCTGAACGACATCGCGGCCTGCGGCGGCGACCCTGAAGCCGTGAGCAACAGCCGCCCCTCGCTGCCCATCGAGCTGATGGTGGCCTTCCTCTACGACCAGATCGCCCGCAGCAATCCGGTGGGCCTGTTCGGCATGGTCAACGTGCTGGAAGGCACCAGCATCGCCCTGGCCACCCACGCTGCCGGCAGCATCCGCGAGAGCCTCGGCCTGCCGGCCGACGCCTTCAGCTACCTGTCCTCCCACGGCGAGCTCGACCAGGACCACATGGCCACCTACCGCGGGCTGATGGACCGCCTCGACGACGAAGGCGACCAGCAGGCGGTGATCCATGCCGCCAAAGTGGTCTACCAGCTCTATGCCGACATGTTCCGCGGCCTGCCCCGCGCGGGCGAGGTGTCCCATGCGTCTCGCTGATTGCCGGGTACTGCTCACCGGCGCCAGCGGCGGCATCGGCCTGGCCCTGGCCGAACAGCTCTGCGCGCGCGGTGCCCAGGTGATGGCCGTGAGCAGGCAGCCGGAAGCCCTGGCGCCGCTGCGTGCGCGCTATCAGCAGCAACTGGTCTGGACCGGTGCAGACCTGCGCCAGGTCCAGGGACGCCAGCGGGTACTGGAAGTCGCGCGTGGCATGGGCGGCATCGATGTCCTGGTGAATGCCGCCGGGGTCAACTGCTTCGCCATGCTGGAGCAGGTGGACGACAGTCAGATCGAGGACATGCTCGCCCTCAACGTCACCGCCACCGTGCAACTGACCCGAGCCCTGCTGCCGCTGCTGCGCCAGCAGAGCCACGCCCTGGTGGTCAACGTCGGCTCCATCTACGGCTCCATCGGCTATCCCGGCTACGCTGTCTATTGCGCCAGCAAGTTCGCCCTGCGCGGCTTCTCCGAGGCCTTGCGCCGCGAGCTGGCGGACACCCCTGTGAACGTCCTCTACGTCGCCCCGCGCGCCACCCGCACCAGCATGAACAGCCAGGCCGCCATGGCGCTGAATGCCGAACTCAAGGTCGGTGTGGACGAGCCGGATCAGGTGGCCCGGGCGGTGATCGCGGCCATCGAGAAGGACCTCAGCGAGGTTTACCTGGGTTGGCCGGAGAAATTCTTCGTCCGCCTCAACGGCATGCTGCCCGGCGTGGTAGATCGGGCGCTGTCCAAGCAACTGCCGATCATCCGCCGCTTCAGCGGTGCCCACCACGGTAAGGACCATCCATGATGAACAAGCTCATCGGCACCCTCGGCCTCTTCCTGATGCTCAGCATCCCCGCCTGGGCCCTGGACGAAACCGGCAATCAGCGCCTGGCGGCGATCCAGCAGCGCTGGGCGGAAATCCAGTACCAGGTGATGGAGCAGCATCGCGCCACCGAATTCGAGAAGCTCGCCGCCCAGAGCGGCGCGTTCACCCGCAGCGCCCCGAACTCCGCCGAAGCCTGGATCTGGCACGGCATCGTCACCAGCAGCTGGGCCGGCGCCGAAGGCGGCCTGGGCGCCCTGGGCAAGGTCAAGGACGCCCGCGACGCCCTGGAGCGCGCCATCCAGCTCGACCCGAACGCCTTGCAGGGGTCGGCCTACACCAGTCTCGGCGCGCTGTACGACCGGGTGCCCGGCTGGCCTGTCAGCTTCGGCGACGAAGACAAGGCCGACCAGTTGCTGCGCAAGGCCCTGGAGATCAATCCGGCCGGCATCGACAGCCTGTACTTCTGGGGCGACCACCTCTACCGCCAGGGCCACCCGCAGCAGGCGCGCGAGGCGCTGCTCAAGGCCAAGACCGCCGCCCCGCGCCCCGGTCGCGAGCTGGCCGACCAGGGACGTCAGCGGGAGATCGATGCTTTACTGCAGGAAATCGGCAACCCCTGAAGGACGCCCATGCGACTGCTTCTCGTCGAAGACGACAATGCCCTCGGCTCCGGCGTACGCGCCGGCCTGCGCCAGGAAGGCTACACAATCGACTGGCTGACCGACGGCGCCAGCGCCCTGCACGCCCTGCAGACCGAAGAGTTCGACCTGGCGATACTCGACCTCGGTCTGCCGCGCCTGGACGGCCTTCAGGTCCTGCAGCAATTGCGCGCCGGTGGCTCCACGCTGCCGGTGCTGGTGCTCACCGCCCGCGACGCTACCGAAGACCGCATCCTCGGTCTCGACGCGGGAGCGGACGACTACCTGGTCAAACCCTTCGACCTCAATGAACTCAAGGCCCGCCTGCGCGCCCTGCTGCGCCGCAGCGCCGGCCGGCCGCAAGTGCTGATCGAACACAACGGCGTTGTACTCGACCCCGCCAGCCAGCAGGTCAGCTACCAGGGCAGCCCGGTCGCCCTGACGCCCAAGGAGTACCAGCTGCTCCACGAACTGCTCTCGCAACCGGGCAAGGTCATGACCCGGGAACGCCTGGTGCAGGCCCTCTACGGCTGGGACGAGGAAGCGGAAAGCAACACCCTGGAAGTGCATATCCACCACCTGCGCAAGAAGCTCTCCAGCGACCTCATCCGCACCGTGCGCGGCATCGGCTACCTGGTGGACGGACGCCCATGACCTCATTGCGCCGCCGCACCCTGTGGCTGGTGATGGTGTTGTTGCTGCTCGGCACCCTGCTCATCGCCTACTTCAACTACCGCGACAGCAGCCATGAGATCGAAGAGATCTACGATGCCCATCTGGCGCAGAACGCGCGCCTGCTGATGGGCGTGATGCGCATGCCCCTGACCAAGCCCGAGCAGGACGAGCTTTACCGCTCCTTCAACGACGCCCTGAGCAGCGCCGCCCCCCGCAAGGTTGGCCATCCCTACGAGAGCAAGCTGGCCTTCCACGTCTGGAGCAAGGACGGCCGAAGCCTGGTGCAATCGCCCAGCGCCCCGCCCTTCGACCACGCACCGCTGAAGACCGGATTCCATAGCATCCAACTGGCCGGCCACCACTGGCGCGGCTTCGTCCTGCCCGACCCGGAACAGGGCCTGCTGATCTGGGTGGGCGAACGCGACGACGTGCGCCAGGACCTGGTACAGCGCATCGTCCGCCATACCCTGGGGCCCAACATGGTGGGCATTCTCGTCCTCGCGGCGCTGGTCTGGCTGGCCATCGGCTGGGGTCTGCTGCCGCTGCAGAACATGGCGCGGGTGATCCGCAGCCGCCACGCCGAATCCCTGGCACCCCTGCAGATCGTGCCATTGCCGAAGGAACTGGAACCCATGCAGGCGGCAATCAACCGCCTGCTGGCGCAGATCGAGCTGATGCTCCAGCGCGAACGGCGCTTCATCGGCGACGCCGCCCACGAGATGCGCACCCCGCTGGCGGTGCTGCGCCTGCATGCGCAGAACGCCCTGGAAGCCACCAGCGACGAACAGCGTGCCGAGGCCCTGCGCTTTCTCACCGTCGGCGTTGACCGCCTGACCCGGGTGGTCAACCAGTTGCTCACCATGGCGCGGGTGGAGCCGGAACTGGCGCGGCAGAAATGGCAGTGCCTGGACCTGGCACACCTGGTCCGCGAGCACCTGGCCGAGCTGACGCCCCTGCTGCTGGACAAGGGCCTGGAACTGGCCCTGGAAGTGACCGACGACGACTTCCACACCACCAGCGACGCCGCCGCCATCGGTATCGCCCTGCAGAACCTGGTGACCAACGCCACCAACTTCTCCCCGCCCGGCGGCGAGGTGAAGGTCAGCCTGCTGCCAGACGGCCGGGACTTCTTCCTGCTGCGCGTGGAAGACCAGGGCCCCGGTATCGATGAAGCCCGACTGGAACGCCTGTTCGAGCGTTTCTACAGCCAGGACAACCCCCAGGGCGCCGGCCTTGGCCTGGCCATCGTGCAGATGATCGCCACCCGCCTGGGCGGCAGCATCACCCTGTACAACCGTGAAGGCGGCGGAACCTGCGCCGACCTCAAGCTGCCCCGGCTGGCGCCCGGATAACGCCGGACCGAGCCTACCGCTCCGCGGAATCGCAGCAGCTGCGCGCCAAATCGGCTGTACTCAAACAGCACACCCTCTTCGCCAAGGGAGGCAATGCCATGCGCACTCCTCGTCTAACTGTTCTCCTGGCTACGATGTTCCTGCTGGTTTCGACAGGCGCATCCTCGGCCACCGAGCAGGCCCAACAGCGCCGCGCCGCGCGGGAGGTCCGCCAGGAAACCCGCCAGGATGCACGCCAGATCAAACAGGACTGCCGCGCCGCCGACGTGCAGTACAACGCCGAATGCCGCCAGGACAAGCGCCAGACCAAGCAGCAAGGGCGCGAAAGAGCGCGGGATATCAAGTACTGAGCGGCCCCGCTCGACCTTCGCGGCACTCCTCATCCCTCGGGGCGGATCTGACCCTACAAGGAAATGGGCTCGCCGGATGGTTCGAGCCTGTCTATATCCCTCACCCCCGGCCCCTCTCCCAATGGGAGAGGGGTGACTCCCGCCCGGCCTTCGGTGCTGCGGGGCGGTTCCGCTCTTGTGGGGGCGATTTCAATCGCCAAGCAGGCCGAAGGTCTGCCCTTCGCAGTCGAAAGGGGATCAGTGCCTCAGGCAATCACCCGCTCGCGCAGACGCGCCAGCATCCCCAGCAGGCTGCCGACGCGCTGGTTCTCACTGGCTTCCTTCGGCACGTCGGCCATGCGCGGGATCATTTCCAGCGTCTGCGCGCGCCAGAGGAAGGCCTGCTCGGCGGCGGCCTTCAGGCCCTTTTCGAACAGGCCGCGGCGGATGGGTTTGGGCAGGTAGCGGAAGATCTGCGCTTCGTTGATCAGCTTGAGCAGCGCCTGGGTGTCGCGGAACGGCGTCACCACCAGGCTGAGCAGGCGCGGGTGGGCCTGGGCCAGTGATTTCAGCAGCGGCGCCATGTCCTCACCGCCCAGCTTGAGGTCGCTGACCAGCAGGTCCACCGGTTCCAGGTTCAGGGTCACCAGCGCTTCGCTCAGGCTGTGGGCGCGGAGCAGGCGGTGGCCGCCGGACTGGCAGAAGGCCCGGAGGCAGTGCAGGGTTTCCGGGTCATCATCGAGCAGCAGCAGGTTAAGCGGCGCCGCCAGGTTGCTGGTGGCGGTGGTGACCGGCGCGGCGGCCTGGCGCAGGGCGATCTCCGCCGCCTGGCGCAGGGTGAAGGCCATTTCCTGCGGGTCCCAGGGCTTGGTCAGGTAGCGGAAGATGCCGCCGTTGTTCAGCGCTTCAACCGCGGCATCCAGGTCCGAATAGCCGGTGAGCAGGATGCGCAGGCATTCCGGTGCGATCTCCCGCGAGCGTGCCAGCAGTTCGGCGCCGCTCATGCCCGGCATGCGCTGGTCGCTGACGATGATCTGCACCGACTCGTCCTTGAGCCGCTCCAGCGCGCGCAGCGGGTCGCTCTCGGTAATCACCTCGTACTGGCGGCGGAACTGCAGCGCCAGACTGCGCAGGATGCGCTCCTCGTCATCGACGAAGAGAATGCGGACGGATGACGACATGGACTCAGGCACTCCGTTTCAGTTCGACCGCCGGATTGCGCGGCAGGCTGATGAGAAAGCGCGTTCCGCGCCCCGGCTCCGAGGCCACGCGGATGCTGCCGCCGTGGTCACGGATGATCTTGTAGCTGATGGACAACCCCAGCCCGGTCCCCTCGCCCACCGGCTTGGTGGTGAAGAAGGGATCGAAGATGCGTCGCATGACTTCCGGTGGCATCCCGCGACCGCTGTCCTGCACTGAAATGAACACGCCGGCCTCGTCGGCCCAGCTGCGTATCTGGATGCGCCCCGGTTCGTCCATGGCCTGGGCGGCGTTGGTGAAGAGGTTGAGCAAGACCTGGTTGATCTGCGACGGGGCACAGGTGATGCGGGGCAGCTCGCCCAGCATCTGGGACACCTCGGCCTTGTCCTTGATGTTGTTGCGCGCGATCAGCAGGGCACTGCGGATGCACTCGTTGAGGTCCACCTCTTCGCTCATGGCGCGGTCGAGGCGAGCGAAATCCTTGAGGCCGGAAACCAGCTCGGCGATCTGGCCAATGCCGTAGAGGGTGTCGCCGAACAATTGGCGCAGGTCGCCGGCCAGTAGCTCAGGGGCGGCCTCCTCGCGACTGGCGGCGGCGCGTTCCAGGGCATCGGCCAGGCGGTTCTCGTCGCAGGCCGGGTCTGCCAGGCAGGCGGCGAGCGCGGCCTGGCTCTCGGCCAGGGCGAACAGTGGCGTGGTCAGCGCTTCCATCAGTTGCACGTTGTTCTTCACGTAGCCCAGCGGGGTATTCAGCTCGTGGGCGACACCGGCCACCATCTGGCCGAGGGACGCCATCTTCTCCGAATGCACCAGCTGGTTCTGGGATTCCTTCAGATCCACCAGTGCCTGGCGCAGCACCCGGTTGCGCTGGGCGATACGCATTTCCATGGCTTTCAGCAGGTCCAGTACCGTACCGAGTCCCAGGTAGCGTCCCTGCTCGTCCACCAGGATGAAATCTTCGGTTATCGGGTACTGCAAGTGCCCGGTGACCTGCTTGGCCGCCAGCTCCAGGCCACTGGCCAGGGCGACGGTGAGCGGTGCCGGGTTCATCACGTCGGACGCCGGACGGCGACCCCAGAGGTCACGGCCGAAACGCTGCATGAAGATGTCCTGCAACCTGTAGCGGCTGACCAGGCCCAGCGGCATCCCCTGTCCGTCCACCACCGGCAGGGACAGGAAGGCCTTGTGCTCAGGGGTCAGCAGGCGATCGGCCACATCACTGATGCTCATGTCCGGGGTCAGGGGATCCACGGTCTTGAGCAGGCGAGCCAGACTGCTTTCGGCTGCCATGATCGGTACTCCGGGCGGCTGATGAGTGCCGGGCATTCAAGCAGCAGCAGGTTGCCATCATGTGACAGATGTCTCACGCACGAGACAGACGAAAACATGGCGTGGTTGCACGGAAGCGACAACACTGAATCTCGACACCCCCGGAGCCCATCGATATGCCCGAAAAAGCCGCCACCACGAGTCCCCGCAAGGGGTTGCTGCTCCGACTGCTGCGCGGGCTGTCGTGGTTGCTGATCATCGTTGCGCTGGCAGGAGTGGCGGTCTACCTGGCGTTCGGCCCCGCGCACATGATCGACCGGTTGAAGCCCCCACCGCCGGCATTCCCCGAGAAGGTGATCGAGGATCCGGCCGCAGCGGCGAAGCCGGCCGTCTCGCCGTCCCCCGCCGCCATGCAGCAGGCACCGGCCGACTCTCAGGAACTGGCCACCCTGATGCTCGACAGCATCGAGGACATCTGGGGCGAATTCCTCGCCCGCGCCGACTACGCCTACAAGCGACCCAAGGTGGTGAGCTTCCGTGACCGGCTGGAATCACCCTGCCAGTTGAAGGGCACCTTCAGCGGGCCGCTGTATTGCTCCAGCACCTCGCACCTCTATCTCGACATGGGCTACCTGGACGACCTGCAGAAGCACGCTCCCCAGGTGGGCGATCTCGCGCGCAGCTACGTGGTGGCCCACGCCGCCGCGCACCACATCCAGAAGCTCGTGGGCGTGGTGGGGTGGTTCAGGGATCTCAATGCCGACCTGGCCCCTGCCCAGGGCCGCGAGAGCCTGCGGATAACCCAGGAACTGGTGGCGGACTGCCTGGTGGGCAGCTGGATCAGCTATGCGCGGCGCAAGTACGCCTGGTTGGAGCCCGAGCAGCTGGAAGCAGCACTCAGGGCCGTGCGCGAACGAGACGCCGCGCGCGTCGGCGCGGGCCTGCCGCCCATGGCCGACCCGCTGGACCTGCCCGATCCGGCGGCACGCCTGCGCTGGCTGAACGTCGGCATCGACTCCGGCGACCCGAGGGAGTGCAGCAAGCTGTTCACGGTCGAGGAATAGCGATCGCCCGGCAGGCCGGGAATCGCTCAGGCCGGCTGCCGCCCACCCATTCGCAGACTGATGGCTTCGGCCGCCCGGTGCAGGCGCTCGGCGGCGGAGCCTTCGGTATCGGCGCTGAACACACTGGCAGCCCCGACTACCGTGATCACCCCCGCGAGCTTGCTGCCGGTCGCGAACAGCGGCGCCGACAACGCATTCACGCCCGGCATCAACAGCCCATGCACCGGGTGCAGCCCGGTGGCGCGGATCTGCGCCATCTGTTCCTGCAGCCCTGCGGCGGCGGGCGCCCCTGGCTGGGCCATTTCCTCGTCCCGCAGGAAGGCGGTTTCGGCCTCGGGCAAGTAGGTGTTGAACACAAGGCCAGTGGAGGAACCCAGCAACGGCAGTACCGAACCCACCTGGGTTACCAGGGTCACCGCGCGCAGGGCCTGTTCGACGTGAACCACAGTCGGCCCCTTGTTCCCCCACACAGCAAGGAAACAGGTTTCGTTCAGCGTGTCGCGCAGCTCCGCCAGGTGCGGCATGGACACCTTCACCACGTCCAGCCGCCCAATGGCCGCCAATCCGACCAGCAGCGCCTCGCGGCCGAGACCATAGTGATTGGTGGTGGCGTCCTGCTCGGCGAACCCGCTGGCGATCAGCGCCTGCAGGTAGCGATGCACCTTGCTCGCCGGCATGCCGACGTGCTCGGCCAGCTTCGACAGCGAGGTGGCCGGCGCCAGTTCCGCCAGCCCCTTGAGGATGTCAGTGCCCACTTCGGCGGCCTGCACCTTCTGCCGCCGCGGTGCGCCCGCGCTGTCGTTCTCGCTCGTCATGTCATGGCCTTGGTCGGTGTGGAGGGCGCTGTTATAGCTTGACCCCTTTTTCCTTTCAAATTACGTTATGCGTAATCTAATTACAAAAACTGCGAGGTCACCATGGTCTCCCCTGCTCCGCTCACCTACCAGTCCGGCTTCAACAACGAATTCAACAGCGAAGCGCTGCCCGGCGCCCTGCCCGTCGGCCAGAACTCCCCGCAGAAAGTGCCCTACGGCCTCTACGCCGAGCTGCTTTCGGGCACCGCCTTCACCGTGCCGCGCAGCGAGGCCCGGCGCACCTGGATGTACCGCATCAAGCCTTCGGCCAACCATCCGCAGTACCAGCGCCTGGAACGCCAGATCGCCGGCAGCCGCCTGGGTCCGGTGACACCCAACCGCCTGCGCTGGAACCCGCATGACATTCCCGCCGAGCGCACCGACTTCATCGACGGCCTGCTGACCATCGCCGCCATCAGCGACGCCGAACAGGCCTCGGGCGTCAGCGTGCACCTGTTCCGCGCCAACGCCTCGATGCAGCGGGTGTTCTTCAATGCCGATGGCGAACTGCTGATCGTTCCCGAGCAGGGTCGCCTGCGCATCGCGACCGAGCTGGGCCTGCTGGATGTGGAGCCTCTGGAAATCGCGGTGATCCCGCGCGGCATGAAATTCCGTGTCGAACTGCTGGATGCCAGCGCCCGTGGCTACATCTGCGAGAACCATGGCGCCGCCCTGCGCCTGCCGGACCTCGGCCCCATCGGCAGCAACGGCCTGGCCAACCCGCGGGACTTCCTCACCCCGGTCGCCCACTACGAAGAAATCGATGGGAAGGTGGAGCTGGTGCAGAAGTTCCTTGGCGAACTCTGGGGCACCACCCTCGACCACTCGCCGCTGGACGTGGTCGCCTGGCACGGCAACAACGTGCCGTACAAGTACGACCTGCGCCGCTTCAACACCATCGGCACGGTGAGCTACGACCACCCGGACCCGTCGATCTTCACTGTGCTCACCTCGCCCAGCGACACCCACGGCCAGGCCAACGTCGACTTCGTGATCTTCCCGCCGCGCTGGATGGTGGCCGAGAGCACCTTCCGTCCGCCGTGGTTCCACCGCAACCTGATGAACGAATTCATGGGCCTGATTCAGGGCGCCTACGACGCCAAGGCAGAAGGCTTCGCCCCGGGTGGCGCCTCGCTGCACAATTGCATGAGCGCCCACGGCCCGGACAACGCCACCACCACCGCCGCCATCGCCGCCGATCTGAAACCGCACAAGATCGACAACACCATGGCCTTCATGTTCGAGACCAGCCGCGTGCTGCGCCCCAGCCAGTACGCGCTGGAATGCCCGCAGCTACAGAGCGACTACGATGCATGCTGGGCCGGCATGGCCAAGACCTTCGACAAGGGCAGGATCTGACATGACCCAGACAGACAATCGCCGTAGCTGGATCGCCTCCGCCAACGGCCACCCGGACTTCCCCCTGCAGAACCTGCCGCTGGGCGTCTTCAGCCCGGCGAGCGCCACGCCGCGTGGCGGCGTGGCCATCGGCGACGCCATCTTCGACCTGAAAGTGGCCAGCGACGCCGGCCTGTTCAGCGGTGAAGCCGCCGAAGCGGCCCGCTCCGCCTGCGGCGACAGCCTGAATGCCTTCTTCGCCCTCGGCGCCTCGGCGCGCCGCGCCCTGCGGGCGCAGCTGCAGGACCTGCTGGCCGAAGGCAGCAGCGCCCGGGAGCGCCTGGAAGCCATGGGCCAGGCCCTGCTGCCGGCCGCGTCCACCTGCCAGCTGCACCTGCCGGCGAAAGTGGGCGACTACACCGACTTCTACGTGGGCATCCACCACGCCAACAACGTCGGCCGCCTGTTCCGCCCGGACAACCCGCTGCTGCCCAACTACAAGTACGTGCCCATCGGCTACCACGGCCGTGCGTCCACCGTTTGCGTGTCCGGCACCCCGGTACGCCGCCCGCTGGGCCAGACCCTGCCGCCGGGCAACGAAGTGCCGGCCTTCGGCCCCAGCAAGCGCCTGGACTACGAACTGGAACTGGGTATCTGGATCGGCCAGGGCAACGAGATGGGCGAGTCCATCGCCATCGCCGACGCCCAGCAGCACATCGCCGGCTACTGCCTGCTCAACGACTGGTCCGCCCGCGACGTGCAGGCCTGGGAATACCAGCCCCTCGGCCCGTTCCTGGCGAAGAACTTCGGCACCACGGTGTCCCCCTGGGTGGTCACCGCTGAAGCCCTGGAACCCTTCCGCGCCGCCCAGCCGGCCCGTCCGGAAGGCGACCCGCAACCCCTGCCCTACCTGCTGGACGACGCCGACCAGGCCAAAGGCGCCTTCGACATCGAACTGGAAGTGCTGATCCTCACCCCCGCCATGCGCGAGCAGGGCCTGGCACCCCATCGTCTGGCGTTGAGCAACACCCTGAACATGTACTGGACCGTGGCGCAGATGGTTGCCCACCACAGCGTCGGCGGTTGCAAGCTGCAGGCCGGCGACCTGTTCGGCTCCGGCACCCTCTCGGGCCCGGAACCGCAGGCCTTCGGCAGCCTGCTGGAGAGCACCTTCGGCGGCAAGCAGCCGATCACCCTGCCCGGCGGCGAGCAGCGCACCTTCCTGGAGGACGGCGACGAAGTGATCCTGCGCGCCCGTTGCCAGCGGGAAGGCTATCCGGGCATCGGCTTCGGCGAATGCCGGGGCGTGTTGCTGGCGGCACGCTGAAATGAAAAAGGGGCAACCAACCGGTTGCCCCTTTCATTTCCAGCGATGGCTCTAGCGATGGCTCTTGCCGTCGTTCTTGCTGGAAGAAACGCCCGCCTTGCCCAGGCCATCGGAGTTGTGGTCGCCAGGCGTGGTATCGGCAACCGCACGGGCGTTGGCCAGGCCGCGGCTGTCCTTGTCCCGGGCCACAGCGGACGTGGCATAGCCATGGCCGTTATCGTCATTGCGCAGGCTGCCGTAGCGATTGCCCTTGTCTTCGCCATTGCGGGTGGCCTTGCCGGTGTGATCGGCGCTCTTGCCGTAGCCATGACCCTTGCCATCGTGAGTGCCGGCATGGCCGCCACCCATACCACCGCCGAAGCCACCACCATGGCCGCCGCCATGGCCACCACCGTTGCCGCCACCATTTCCTCCACCGTTTCCGCCCCCGTTGCCTCGGGCGTAGGCGGAATCAACCAGGGATGCACCGCCGGGCAGGACGGTACCCGCCGCAAGGACCATCGCACAGGTGGCTGCGGCCAACAGGGTTTTCTTAGTGATCAATTTGGAGCCTCCACAGGCGTTATTCCTCGGTATGCCCTGTGACTCCTTTCCCGCACGCGGGTTCGCCGCCGGGAGACGAACGGAAGGTCCGGTCGACATCCGGTGGGGAAAACATGAACGTCATCGCAAAACTGCACACGTCAAGCCAGAGAAATTTCTGCAATAGTTGCGGCACTCGCCCCTGCATTCGCAGTCCATCAGCAAAGGGAAAAGCCCCATGGAGGCCAAGGACATGATTACAACCCGCACCCTGATCGCCGCTCTCACCAGCATTGCGCTCGTCACCGGCTCACCCGCCCTGCTGGCGGACCCCGGCAAAGGCAAGGGGCATGACAAGGGCCAATCCAGCTCCCAAGGCAACAACTGGTCCGGCGGCCCGCAGGTGGATATCGGCGGCATCCGCGTCATTCTCGACAACAATCGTGACTATTGGGGTCCGGCCCAGGCCCTGCCACCAGGTATCCAGAAAAACCTGGCACGCGGCAAACCGCTGCCGCCGGGGATCGCCAAGAAGCTCGACGGCCGGCTGGTCAACCGCCTGCCCCACTACGAGGGTTACGACTGGGTCCGTGCCGGCACCGACCTGATCCTGGTCGCGGTGGCCACCGGGATCATCTACGAAGTGCTGCAGGACGTGATGGATTGAGATTCCCCCCCTCTCCCACAAAAGGAGAGGGGAAGCCCCGCCCCGATCCGTGGGCGTGAATGCATTCGCGAATGGCCGCGCAGTTGCCCGCAGGCTGGTCCGAGCGCAGCGAAGCCCATCGAAGTGAAGCTCAACCTCGCGCTGTTGGGTTTCGCTTCGCTCTACGCCAACCTACGAACGTGCGTGGGGAGTCCGGATGCGCGCGGCCTACGCCCGCTTGTTCAGCAACCGCGCCAGGCGGTCCCCGCCGAACTGGATCAGGGTCACCAGCACCACCAGCAGGATGATCACCGTCAGCATGATCTGGGTGTCGAAGCGCTGGTAACCGTAGCGATAGGCTAGGTCGCCCAGCCCGCCCGCACCGATGGCGCCGGCCATGGCGGATGAGTTGATCATGGTCACCAGGGTAATGGTGAAGCCACCAACGATGCCCGGCCGCGCTTCCGGCAGCAGCACATTCCAGATGATGTGGCGACGCTGGCAGCCCATGGCCTGGGCCGCCTCCACCAGGCCGAAATCCACTTCCCGCAGGCTGACTTCGGCAATGCGCGCGAAAAACGGCGTTGCAGCGATGGTCAGCGGCACCACCGCCGCCCAGACCCCGTAGCTGGTCCCGACGATCAGGCGGGTGAAGGGAATCAGCGCCACCATCAGGATCAGGAAGGGAATCGAGCGCAGCACGTTCACCACGCTGCCCAGCATGCGGTTCAGCGTGCGGGCCTCGAAGATGCCGCCAGGTCCGCTGGTGACCAGCACCAGGGCCAGGGGAATGCCCACCAGGAACACGATCAGCGACGAAGCGCCAATCATCAGCAAGGTGTCGAGGATGCCCTGCAGCAAGCGATCAAGCATGGGCGACATAGCCGAGCACCTCCGCCTTGTCCGCCAGGGGCCGTGCTCGCTCCAGCAGCGCCAGGCCGCCCGCTCCCGCCAGTGAAGCGCTGAGCAGCAGATGCCCCTGGGCACGACCCTGGATGCGATCGATGCCACCATGCACCAGGCTCACCCGCGTCCCCAGCGCCTGGGCGATGGCCAGAAGGTCCGGCTCACGGCCACTGGCGCCGGTGAAATGCAGGTCCAGCAGCAGGTCGCTCGCGCCGTCGGCGGGCTGGTTGACCAACCGCGCCAGCAGGTCTTCCGGCAGGTCATGGCGCAGGGTCCCCAGCAGGGTGCGGGTGACCTCGTGCTGCGGGTCGCCGAACACACGCCAGACTTCGCCCTGCTCCACCACCTGCCCACGCTCCAGCACCACCACGCGGTCGCAGATTTCGCGAATCACCGCCATCTCGTGGGTGATCAGCACGATGGTCAGCCCCAGGCGCTTGTTGATATCGCGCAGCAGGGCAAGGATGGCCTGGGTGCTTTCCGGGTCCAGCGCCGAGGTGGCTTCGTCGCAGAGCAGGATTTCCGGCTGATGCACCAGCGCACGGGCAATGCCGACGCGCTGCTTCTGCCCGCCCGAGAGCTGCGCCGGGTAAGCATCACGCTTGTCCGCCAGCCCCACCAGTTGCAGCAGTTCACTGACCTTGCGCTCGATATCGGCCTTGGCGACGCCAGCGACCTTCAGCGGCAACGCGACGTTCTGCCAGACGGTCTTGGCCGACATCAGGTTGAAGTGCTGGAAGATCATGCCGACCCGACGGCGCAGCATTACCAACTGCTTCTCGTCGAACTGGCCGATGTCTTCTTCGTCGATCACCACCTGGCCGCTGGTGGGGTTTTCCAGGCGGTTGAGGGTGCGGATCAGCGACGACTTGCCCGCGCCGCTGCGGCCGATGATGCCGAACACCTCACCCCGGCGGATTTCCAGGTCGATGCCTTGCAGCGCCTGCACCGGCCCCTTGCTGCCCTGATAGGCCTTGCCCAGCCCCTGCAGGCGGATATGCGGCAGGTCCAGGCTGATGTTGCGGTTGAAACTGACCATATGGGGCCTCTCGTAATTCCGTTGAATCCTGTAGGTCCGGTGCTGTGGGAGCGAATTCATTCGCAATTTAGGTTCCTGGGAGCGCTGTGCGCTCCTTTCGCCAATGAATTCGCTCCCACAAAAAAGCAGGCTCCGCCCGCTTATTCCCAGCCCGGCTGGTAAAGCTTGCCGTGTGCCTTATCCAGCGCAGCGCGCACCTGCGGCGAGTGCTGGTAGATATCCACGAACTCGCCCAGGCGGCCGTCGTCCTGGTAATCGGCGCGGGTGACGAACTGGATGATGTACTCGCGGTTTTCGATGCCGTCGAAGAGCAGAGCGCTGTTGGGGTCGATGGTGCCGGCCAGGCGGATGTAATGCGGGTAGCCCTGGGCCAGGTCGACGTCATCCAGGGCGCGCACCAGTTGCACCGCCTCCAGCTCGATGATGTCGATCTTCTTCGGGTTCTCGACGATGTCGTCCAGGGTCGCCTTGTAGCCGACGCCCTCCTTGAGTTTCAGCAGTCCGGCCTTCTGCAGCAATTGCAGGCCACGACCGCCATTGATGGGGTCGTTGGCGATGGCCACCTTGGCGCCTTCCGGCAGGTCGGCCAGCCCCGCGTACTTCTTCGAGTAGAGGCCGACGTTGTTGATCACGCCAGGCGCGAAGGGCTTGAGGGAAAAGCCCCCTTCCTTCTTGGCGTTCTCCAGGAACGGCGTGTGCTGGAAGTAGTTCGCGTCGATGTCGCCGGCAGCCAGGGTGATGTTCGGCGAGTTCCAGTCGGTGAACTCCACCAGTTCCACGTTCAGGCCTTTCTTCGCGGCCTCTTCCACCGCCACTTCCAGTGGCGGGGCGAAGGCGGCGGTGGTGCCGACCTTGAGGACCCTGGAGTCGGCGGCATGGGCGATACCGGAGGCCAGGAGCAGGCCGAGGGTGAGGGTTTTGAGGAGGTGTTTGGGCATGTCTTGGATCCTTGAGCAAAGGGAAATGGCTTGGCAGTTACTTTGTGGGGGCGAATTCACTCGCTGAGCGGGCCGAAGGGCCGCCCCGGGGAAAATCAGGGAGCGCTGCGCGCTCCTTCGCGAATGAATTCGCTCCCACGGAAAAGGCGGCACCCTTGTGGCCTGCCGGCAGCCGGTCGCCGGCACCGAACAACTTCCGCCGCAAGGTGCCTTCGGCATACGCCGTCTTGTACGCACCGCGGGCCTGCAGCTCCGGCACCACCAGGTCGATGAAGTCGGCGTAGCTTTCCGGAGTGACGATGCGGGTGAGGTTGAAGCCGTCGAGGCCGGTCTCGTCCACCCAGCTCAGCAGTTCGTCGGCCACCCGGGTGGGCGAGCCCACCAGCAGGATGTAGCGCCCGCCGAGGGCGTGCTGTTCCAGCAACTGGCGGCGGGTCAGGCTGTTGTCCTTGAGCTTGCTGGTGGCGGACTCGATGGCGTTGGTCTTCACGTAGGGAATCGGCTCATCCAGCCCGAAGCGGGAAAAGTCGATGCCGGTGGAGCTGGCGAAGTGCGCCACGCCCGCCTCGGCGCTGGCATGGGCCAGGTACTCGGCATGCTTGGCGCGGGCTTCGGCTTCCGTCGGCGCGACGATCACGCTGATGCCCATGAACACCTTCACCGCGTGCGGATCGCGACCAGCGGCCTGGGCCGCCGCGCGCACCTTGTCCACCTGGGCGCGAGTCGCGGCCTTGTTGTTGCCGCTGATGAACACGCACTCGGCATGCTCGCCTGCAAAGCGCAGCCCGCGCGCCGAAGCCCCCGCCTGGAACAGCACCGGCGTGCGTTGTGGCGAGGGTTCGCAGAGGTGGTAGCCCTCGACGTTGAAGAATTCACCCTGGTGGCGAACCTTGTGCACCTTGTCCGCCTGGGCGTAGATGCGCCGCTGCCGGTCATTGACCACGGCGCCCTCCTCCCAGCTGCCCTCCCAGAGCTTGTAGAGCACCTCCAGGTACTCGTCGGCCTGGTCATAGCGG
This sequence comes from Pseudomonas lalkuanensis, assembly GCF_008807375.1. NCBI lineage: Bacteria > Pseudomonadati > Pseudomonadota > Gammaproteobacteria > Pseudomonadales > Pseudomonadaceae > Metapseudomonas > Metapseudomonas lalkuanensis. The sequence goes on from NZ_CP043311.1 coordinate 4,283,109, forward strand.
CGGTCGTGCTCCACCTGCTGCGCCAGCCCCATGGCACGGGCGGCGCTTTCCAGGTAGCCGGTAACGATGTTCCAGCCCACGCGGCCATCGGTGAGGTGGTCCAGCGTCGACATGCGCCGGGCGAACAGGTACGGCGCGTCATAGCTCAGGTTGGCGGTCAGGCCGAAACCCAGGTGGCGAGTCACGCCCGCCATGGCCGAAACCAGCAGCAGCGGGTCGTTGACCGGAAGCTGGATGCTCTCCTTGAGGGTCAGGTCGACGTTACCCTGGTAGACGTCGTAGACGCCGACGATATCCGCCAGGAACAGTCCATCGAACAGTCCGCGCTCCAGCAGCTGCGCCAGCTCGGTCCAGTAGGACAGCTTGCGATAGTCGGCCGAGCGGTCGCGCGGGTGGGTCCAGAGCCCGTGGTTGATGTGCCCCACGCAGTTCATGTTGAAGGCGTTGAGGAGGATCTGCTTGCGCGCCATCAGATCGTCCCCCGGCGCGGTGGCAGCTTGTCGTTGAGGTAGAAGTTGCCCACCGCGTGGTACTTCCAGCGCACCGGGTCGTGCAGGGTGTGCACACGGGCATTGCGCCAGTGGCGATCGAGGTTGTGTTCGGCAAGGCTGGCGCGGGTGCCGGACAGCTCGAACAGCTTGCTGCCAGCGGCCAACGACACCTCGGTGGTCAGCGCACGGGCCTCGGCCACGCCGATGGACGCGGCGGCCACGCTGTCGGTATCAGGTTGGGCGGTGGCGGCATCCAGCAAGCGGCCGGCGCGGTCGAGGATCGCTTCGGCGGCGTGCAGGCGGATGGCCAGGCGACCGAACTCCTGGATGGTCAGCGGGTCGTCGCTGGCCTTGTCCAGGCCGGAGTCGATCCACGGGCGCGAACGGGTGCGCACGAACTCCAGCGCGTCCTCATAGGCGGCGCGGGCGATGCCGGCGTCGATGGCGGCGTGAAGGATCTGGGCGAACGGGCCGACAGTGGTCGGGCGCTCGAAGGCAGCCTGGAAGGACACCAGGTCCTCGGTGCGCACCGGCACGTTCTCGAAGACCACCGAGCCGCTTCCGGTGGTGCGCTGGCCGAAGCCGGACCAGTCATCGATGACCGTCAGTCCCGGTGCATTGCGCGGGACGAAGGCGAGGTACTGGTGGCCATCCTCGGCCACCACGAGCGTGGGCACCCGATCGGCATAGAGCGCGCCGGTGCAATAGAACTTGCGGCCATTGATGCGGTAGCCCGCGCCTTCGCGGATCAGCCGGGTATTGCGGTCATTGGCGGTGCGCGTGCCGATTTCCGCCAGGGCGTTGCCGAAGCGCTGGCCCGCCAGGGCTGCGGCGAACAGGCGCCGCTGCTGGGCCTTGCTGCCATTCACCCGGAGCACTTCCAGTGCGTAGAAATGGTTCTGCGGAATCTGTCCGAGGGATGCGTCGGCGGCACTGATGATGGCGATGACCCGCGCCAGGGTCACCCGCGACACACCAGCGCCACCGTATTCGCGCGGCACGCTGATGCCCCACAGGCCGGAACGGCTGAAGGCGTCGAGTTCCTCATGGGGCAGGCGCCGGTCGCGGTCACGCTCGGCGGCGCCGGGTTTGAACTCGGCGGCGATGCGGCGGGCCACCTCGATGGCTTCGGCGTCATCACGAATGATGGCAACGCTGAGGGCCGGTGCGGGTTGCGGCAATGTCATGGAGAACTCCTCAGATCCAGGAATGACGGGTCGGTTTGGCGCCGTTGAGGTGGTAGGCGCCAACTGCCTGGACCTTCCAGCGCACCGGGTCGTGCAGGGTGTGGACGCGGGCGTTGCGCCAGTGACGGTCGAGGTTGAACTCGGCGAGGCTGGCGCGGCTGCCGGCCAGCTCGAAGAGCTTTTCGCTGGCGAGCAGGCTGATCTCCGTCGTCAGCACCTTGGCCTCGGCCACGGCGATGGAGGCGCGGGCCGCGGACTCGTCATCGATGGGTGCAGCGGCCACTTCGTCGAGTACCTGGCCAGCACGCTCCAGCAGCGCATTGGCGGCATTCAGCTCGGTCTTCAGGCGGCCGATCTCGAAGAGGGTGTAGAGCTCCTCACTGGCGCGTTCGACCTCGGCATCCACCCAGGGCCGCGAGCGCTCGCGGATGAAGGCGATGGCGTCGTCGATGGCCGCCTCGGCGATACCGGCGTCGATCGCCGCCTGGATCAGCTGCGAGACCGCGCCCTGGATGCTCGGCACCTCGGCCAGCCGGCTGTTGTGGAACACCAGGTCGCCGGCGACGGGCGCCTGGTCCAGCAGCACGGTGCCGCTGGCGGTGGTGCGCTGGCCGAAACCGGACCAGTCGTCGACGATGCGCAGCCCCGGTACACCGCGCTCAACGAGGCCGAGCACGCCGACGCCGTTGTCGTCGATGGCCTTGACCGCCACCCAGTGGGCGAACAGCGCGCCGGTGGAATAGAACTTTTCGCCGCTGACCTTCAGCCCCTCGCCGGTACGGGTGATGCGCGCCCTGATCTCCAGGGTGTGCTTCGTGTTGCGCTCGGGGCCGGCATTGGCCAGTCGGCGCCCGGCGAGGATGCCGCCGAACACCTTGAGCTTCTGCGCTTCGCTGCCGACGTTCTCGACCACGCTGAGCAGGCCGAACTGGTTCTGCGGAATCTGCCCCAGCGCCGGGTCGGCGGCGCAGATGATGCGGAACACTTCAGCCAGGGTGACGTAGGAGACCTCGGCCCCGCCGTATCGGCGCGGGATGCGGATGCCGCCCAATCCCAGGCGGGTGAAGAGTTCCAGCTCGCGCCAGGGCAGCAGGCGGTCGCGGTCACGTTGTGCGGCATGTTCCCTGGCCAGCTTCGCCACCTCGTGAGCGGCTTGCAGGGCCTGTGCATCGTTCTCGATCAGCGCCGCCGGGAGTAGTGACGGGGCTTCATCACGAAATGCGTGGTGTGCGGTTTCGTTTGTCATGGGGTGTGGCCTTCAAATGCAAAGTTGCGCCTGGCCCTCTCCCCCGGCCCCTCTCCCTGAGGGCGAGGGGAGGCAAGCGGCACGAGGCTGGGGAATCAGAACGCCGGGGCGATCTGGCCCTTGTAGCGGGTGACGATGAACTGGCGGACTTCCGGCGAGTTCAGGGCCTTGGCCAGCTTTTGCAGGCGCGGGTCCTGGAGGTTGTCCGGACGGGCGACGAGGAATTCGGCGTAGAGGTCCTTGCCTTTCTCGACGATCAGCGCGCTGTTGGTGTCGATGCCGGCTTCCAGGGCGTAGTTGGCGAAGACGAAGGCCAGGTCCACCTGGCTCACGGAACGGGCCAGCAGCGCACCTTCCAGTTCGCGGATCTTCAGTTTCTTCGGGTTCTCGGCGATGTCGCGCTGGGTGGCCAGGGTGTTGCTCGGGTCCTTGAGCTTGATCAGCCCGGCTTCGTGCAGCAGCACCAGGGCGCGGCCGGTGTTTACCGGGTCGTTGGGGATGGCGACGGAAGCGCCGTCCTTCAGCTCGTCGAGTTTCTTGATCTTGCTGGAGTAGGCGCCGAAGGGTTCGATATGGATGCCCACCACCGGCACCAGGTCGGTGTGGCGGCTCTTGTTGAACTCATCGAGGAACGGCCGGTACTGGTAGTAGTTGGCGTCGAGGTTCTTCTCCGCCAGTTGCACGTTGGGCTGGATGAAGTCGGTGAAGACCTTGATGTCCAGGTCCACGCCTTCCTTGGCCAGGGTGGGTTTGACGAACTCGAGGATTTCCGCATGGGGAACCGGAGTGGCGCCGACTACGAGCTTCTCGCCAGCTTGGACTGAGAAGGCGACGACGGCGGCCAGAATGGCGATAGCCTTTTTCATTGCAAGTGCTCCTGGGCAGTATTGGGTTGGCCGTCGTGGGGTGAACGTGAGGCCTTGGGTGGGCAGCGAAAGCCGGCTGCCCTGCGGCGGGATCTCAACGGCGGCTGTAGCGGATCACGAGGCGGTCGCCGCTCATCTGCAGGGCCTGCACCAGCAGGACTAGCAGAGCCACGGTGACCACCATCACGTCGGTCTGGAAACGCTGGTAGCCGAAGCGGATGGCGAGGTCGCCGAGGCCCCCTCCGCCGATCACGCCGGCCATCGCTGTGTAGTCCACTAGCACGATGGCGGTGACGGTGATGGCGGCGATCAGCCCGGTGCGGGCTTCCGGCAGCAGGGTGTGCCAGATGATCTGCCAGGTGCTGGCACCCATGGACTGGGTAGCCTCCACCAGTCCGCGGTCCACCTCGCGCAGCGCGGTTTCCACCAGCCGTGCGAAGAACGGGGAGCAGCCGGCCACCAGCGGCGGGATGGCCCCGGCGACGCCAAGCGAGGTGCCGGTGAGCAGCGTGGTCAGCGGAATCATCACGATCAGCAGGATGATGAACGGCAGCGAACGCAGCATGTTCACCACGGCCGAGGCGAAGCGGTAGAAGCCGGGCTTCTCATGCATCTGCTTCTTGCCGGTGAGATAGAGCAGCACGCCCAGCGGCAGGCCGAGCAGCACGGTGAAGCCGAGCGCCAGGGCGAGCATGGTCAGTGTATCGATGCTGGCCTGGCCGATTTCCACCCAGTCGAGGTTGGCGAGCAGCTCGTTCATCGCCCTGCCCTCCTGCGCAACCGCGCAGCCGGGTGCGGCTCGGCGACGCGGTCGCCCTCACCGAACAGCTTGTGGCGCAGGCTGCCGTCTTCGTATTCGCGCTTGAACAGGCCACGGGCCTGCAGCTCGGGCACCAGCAGGTCGACGATATCCACGAAGGTTTCCGGCGCGACGATGCCGGACAGGTTGAAGCCGTCCACGTCGGTCTCTTCCACCCAGGCCTGCAGCTCATCGGCCACGCTTTTCGGCGAGCCCACCAGCAAGGGGCCATCACCACCCAGGGCGCAGTAGTCGGCGATTTCGGCGGTGGTCCAGGTACGGCTCGGGTCCGCAGCGGTGAAGGCATCCACCGCCGACTGGATCGCGTTGCTCTCGACCTGGCGCAATACCTGGTCCGGCGCGTACTGGCCGAAATCGATGCCGGTCCAGCCGGACATCAGTGTCAGGGCGCCGTCATGACTGGAGAACTCGCGGTACTCGCGCCATTTCGCCTGGGCCTCGGCATCAGTGGGTGCGACGATCACGGTGAGCTGGTTGAAGACCTTGATGTCGCTACCCTTGCGCCCGGCCAACTCGGCCTGACGGCGCAGGTCGGCCACCTGGTTGCGCAGGATGTGGCGGGTGGGCGCGGCGACGAACACGCACTCGGCATTGGCGGCGGCGAAGGCCTTGCCCCGGCTGGAAGCGCCGGCCTGGTAGAGCACCGGGGTGCGCTGCGGCGACGGCTCGCTGAGGTGGAAGCCGGGCACCTGGAAGTGCGCGCCCTCATGGGCGATGGGGTGCACCTTGGCCGGGTCCGCGTAGACGCAGCGCTCCACGTCGGCGACCACCGCTTCCTCGTCCCAACTGGCTTCCCAGAGCTTGTAGCAGACCTCCAGGTACTCGGCAGCCAGGGCATAACGCTGCTCATGGTTGAGCTGATGCTTGAGGCCGATGTTGCGCGCGCCGCTCTCCAGGTAGGAGGTGACGATGTTCCAGCCGGCGCGGCCACCGGTGAGGTGGTCCAGCGTGCTCATGCGCCGGGCGAACGGGTACGGGTGTTCGAAGGACACAGACGCAGTGACGCCAAAACCCAGGTGCCGGGTGGCGGCGGCCATGGCCGGCACCAGCAGCAGCGGGTCGTTCACCGGTACCTGGGCGGCAGTGCGCAGGGCCTGCTCCGGGCCGCCCTGGTAGACGTCGTAGACGCCCAGCACGTCGGCGAGGAACAGGCCGTCGATCTTGCCGCGCTCCAGGGTTTGCGCCAGCTCGATCCAGTAATGGATATCGGTGTAGCGCCGCGCCTGGTCGCGCGGATGGCGCCAGAGGCCGGGGGACAGGTGGCCCACGGCGTTCATGGCAAAGGCGTTGAGGCGGATCTGCTTGCTCATGTCGCGCGCCTCAGGACCAGTCGTGACGCGGCGGCTTCACGCCGTTGAGCAGCCAGTTGCCGACCACGTGGTACTTCCAGCGCACCGGGTCGTGCAGGGTGTGCACGCGGGCATTGCGCCAGTGACGATCATGGTTGTGGCGCGCCAACGTGGAGCGGGTGCCGCCCAGTTCGAACAGTTTGTTGGAGGCTTCGATGGCGATTTCGGTGGTCAGCACCTTGGCCTTGGCCACGGCGACCGAAGCGGCAGCCACATTGTCCTCGTCCGGCGCCGGGCGAGCGGCGTCCATCACCTTGCCGGCACGTTCCAGCAAAGCTTCGGCAGCCTCCAGGCGAATCCCCAGGTTGCCCACCTGGATGATGGTCAGCGGGTCCTCGCTGGCCTTCTCCACTTCGGCATCGATCCAGGGGCGGGCGTGGTCGCGGACGAAGGCGATGGTGTCGCGCAGGGCCGCACGGGCGATCCCGGCATCGATGGCAGCGGTGGTGATCTGGGCGAACGGGCCGGCCAGGGTCGGGCTCTCGTAGGAGCGGTAGGTGGGGAACAGGTTCGCCGCCGGCACGCGCAGGTCCTGGGCCAGCACCGTGCCGCTGGAAGTGTTGCGCTGGCCGATGCTGGACCAGTCGTCGACGATCACCAGCCCTTCGCTGCCGCGCGGGACGAAGGCCAGCTGGGCCTTGTCGTCCTCATCCACGGCCAGCACCGCCAGCCAGTGGGCGTAGAGCGAACCTGTGCAGTAGCCCTTGCGACCGTTGATGACATGGGCGTCGCCGTCGCGGCGGATACGGGTCTGGATGTCCTGGACATTCTTGCCGCCGGTTTCCGACAGCGCATTGGCAAAGCGGTTGCCCTTCAGCGCCAGGCCGAAGAAAAAGCGCTTCTGTTCATAGGTGCCTTGCAGGCGGATGTCTTCCAGCAGGCAGTAGTGGTTCTGCGGAATCTGCCCGAGGGAGGCGTCGGCGGCCGAAATGATGGCGATCACTTCAGCCAGGGTGGCGTAGCTCACCTCGGCGCCGCCGAACACCTTGGGCACGGTGATGCCCCAGAGGCCGCTGTTGGAAAACACATCCACCACTTCCGAAGGAACCTGGCGGGTGCGATCGCGCTCAGCGTCGCCTTCCAGCAGGAAGGCCGCCACGCGGTGGGCCACTTCGATGGCCTGCGCATCGCTGCGGATGATCTGGGCGTCGGGAATGCCGACGGGGTATTGGGCGGAAATCGGGGTTTGCGACATGGGGCTCTCTGCACTGCTGTTTCGCCGCGAACACTCGCGGCCTCACTTGCAGAAGGACATAGCAGCACCCGTGCCAGTTTAGTTTTTCTTTAAAAATCAATAATTTATAAATTCAAACAAACAGTTCGAGGTGAATAAAGCAAGCAACCTGCTGGCCAGGTGTTGCTGGAGCAACACCTGGCTTGCCTGACCTCAGGTCATTTCCGCTGCGCATTCGCCGGAGCGGGTGCGGTGCCGGGCAGCGCCGCGCATGGCGGCCACCACCATCACCAGCAACACCGCAGCCAGGATCGCGGAAGAGCCGACGGTGCCAAAGCCCAGCCCTCCCTTGTCCGGCATCTTGGTCAGCACATCACCAAGGGTGGCACCGAAGGGCCGGGTCAGGACGAACGCGATCCAGAACAGCGCCACCGGGGATATCTTCGTGGCATAGCGGGCCACCGCCACCAAGGCGATCAGGCTGCCCACCAGCAAGGCCCCTCCGGCAAAACCCAGACCGGAGTCATCCGCCAGGTAATCGCCCAGTGCTGTCCCCAGCGTGTTGGAGAAGAGGATGGCCACCCAATAGAAGAGTTCGCCCTTGCGGCTGGCGATACGCTCCACCTATCCCCCGCGGCACGGCTGTATCCAGCGATCAGGCATCTGCCTGCGCGCCAACCCTAAGCAGCGGCAGGTGAAAAAGGAGTCAAGAATTCATCACGAGAACGTTCAGCGTCTCATGGGGAATGTCGCGCCTTTAATCAGGCTTTATTGCACTTAAACTGCAATAACATTCATTAGTCTTCTATCTTTACGCCCCTTAGCATTCCCTCATCCCCGACGCCCGGCCCGGCGAGGGTCTGCATGAGCAGCCCCCTCCGAGGAACCGCGCGCGAGAAAAAGACGTTTCCATATCCAGGGATGGAGCCCCCACTCCGGTGGGATTGAGGGGACCAGGGGCCTGTACGAAAAGCCGTCCGGTATCGGCACTTTCCGTACAGCGCCTCCGGCCTCTCCCTTTATCAACTGCCTAGTGTCGTGCCCATGCCCCAGAACCCTCTGCGTCTCTGGCTGCAACGCCTGCTCCCGGACGCCAGTAACGCCCTGCCACGGGAGTGGCTGCGCGCTGCCGTTGGCGGCTGCCTCGCCGTGTTCCTGGCCGCCCTCGCTTGCAGCCAGCTGTTCGGTACCGACCTGGCGCTACGTCTGGTCGCCCCGTTCTCCGCCTCCACCCTGCTGCTCTTCGCCATGACCTCCAGCCCGGTGGCCCAGCCCTGGCCGGTGGTGGCCGGCAACGTTCTGGCGGCGGCCATCGGCCTGCTGGCCAGCCATTGGGGCCTGCCGCCGCTGGCGACCGCCGCAACGGCATTCGGCCTGACCCTGGTGGCTATGCAGGCCTTGCGTTGCCTGCATCCGCCAAGCTGCGCGGTGGCGCTGGGTGCAGCCCTCGGCGGCCCCGTGGTTTCCGAGTTCGGCTGGCACTTGCTGTTGCCGGTACTGCTGGGTTCGCTGGTCCTGGTGGGCACGGCAATGCTGTTCAACAATCTCAGCGGTGTCCCTTACCCACGCAAGATCGCGCATCCCGCCACCGGCCCGCATCTGACTGCCGATCCCTTGCCAGGCGAGCGCAACGGCATCGCCGAGGTTGATCTGGACCGCGCGCTGGCTGAGTTCGGCAGCTTCGTCGACGTGACCCGCGATGATCTCCAGCGCCTGCTCCATCTCACGGAAAAACATGCATTGCGGCGCAGCATGGGCGACCTGCGGGCGGCGCGGATCATGTCCCGCGACCTGCGCACCATCGCGCCGGATGCGCCGGTCAGCGAAGCCTGGAAGCTGCTCGATCGGCATCACCTGAAAGCCCTGCCGGTACTGGATGACAAACAGCATCTGGTGGGCATCCTGACCCTCTCCGACCTGCTCGGCCACGCCGCCAGCGCCGCACCACGCAGCCTCGCCGACCGCTTCCGCGCACGCCGCGAAGCGCCGGTGTCACGCCTGATGACCCGCCCGGTGCGCTGCGTGACCGTCGATACGCCCGTGGTTGAACTGGTGTCGCTGCTGTCCGACCGGGGCCTGCACTGCCTGCCGGTGCTGGACGACGGCGGCCGCGTGGTGGGCATCGTCAGCCAGAGCGACCTGATCGCCGCGCTCTACCGCAACTGGCTGCAGGACCTGCACCAGCAACCGGCGTTGCAGCTGGCGAGTTGAGCCTGGCAGGGCACCTGTAGGGGCGAATTCATTCGCCAGGTAGATCGAAGAACTGCCCTTGGGATTCCACGCTCAGCACAACTACCCTCACCCCCGGCCCCTCTCCCGCAAGCGGGCGAGGGGTGACTCACGTCGGCACGGCGCAAGCCATCCTGAAGCAGCCAGCGGCCTGAAACTGAGCAACTGAGGTGGGGCGGCGACTTCGCCCCGTCAGGAGGCCGAGCGGAATCGTTGTGGAGGGGGACGAGCGGCATGGATGCCGCGAGAGGCGTGTGGGGCCATGGATGGTCCCTCTCGCCGTGCCCCCGGCGCAACGATGCAGCGAGGGGACCCGACGAAGTCGGGCCGGATGCAGGGGCAAGCGTTCTTGGTTACTTCTTTGTGGGCGGCATTCCGACGTTTGAAAGAAGTGACTCGCCGGGAGGCGAAACCAGAGACATCCGCAGAACTCGGCAAGCAGCCTGGCTCAGGACGTTTCAGCAATACGTAGCGCTGGCAAAGCGAATTCATCCACAGCATGGGGCAGCTGCGCTGCCCTTGGCGATTGAAATCGCCCCCACAGAAGAGCATCGCGAATGAAGTCGCTCCCACCATTACGACTCAGATCGGGTCCCAGCGCCGGGACCAGTCGATGTCCTCGGCCACGACTTCTCGCAGCAGGTCGATGGCCTGGCGCAGGGCCGGGGAGTCCTTCTCGCGGGAATAGACCAGGTACGTGGGATAGGTGAATTCCGGCGCCTTCTCCACCCGCTCCAGCTCGCCGTTTTCCAGGTGCCCCTGCACCACGCGCGCGCGGAAGTAGCCAGAGCCGCCGCATTGCAGGATGTAATGCAGGGCCAGCGGGCCGAGGTTGGTGGCCAGCACGGCGCTGGCCTTGTCCGGGAGCGCGGCATCGTGGCGCTGGCGGAATTCCGGTCCCCAGTCGTTGTAGATGTAGGGCTCCGGGTTGATCGCCGAACGCACCTGGATCAGCTTTTCCTCCATCAGCAGCTCCACCTGCAGGCCCGGCCAGTAATCGGGGCGGTAGACCAGCGCGGCATCCAGCAGGCTGCTCTGCAGTTGCTGCTGCAGGTGGCCGGCCTCGCCGACTTCCGCGCGCACGGCAAGGGACGGCATGCGCTCGCGCAGGCGGATCACCCAACTGAGCACCAGCGGACTGCACAGGCTCACCTCGCCACCGAGGTTGAGCACGTCGCGGTAGCCCTCCGGCAATGGCAGGTCGCGCCGCGCCGCCTCCCAGGTCTCCACCAGCTTGTTGGCATAGGCAACGAATACTTCGCCGTCGGCGGTCAGCCGCGCCCCCGCGCGGTTGCGCACGAAGAGCCGGCAATCCAGTTGCTGCTCCAGGTTCTGCACCCGCGCGGTGATGGTGGTCTGGGTGACATGCAGGCGCTCGGCGGCGGCGACGAAGCTGCCGGTGCGGACGATCTCCAGGAAGGTACGCGCCAGGTCGATATCCATGGGCTTGCTCGGGTGCTGAAAGGTTGGCCGAGTTTACCGGGCGGCGGCTCGAGGTGTGGGATCGAATTCATTCGCGAATGGGCGTCCCCGCCTCTACCAACCTCAACAGCCGCGCAGCACCGGCACGGATTGCCTCGCGCAACGCCTCCGGCCCGCGCACCTCGAAATCGAAGGGCAGCTTCGCCAGTTGGCGTGCGAACCAGCCCATGCTGTCGGTGCGCGTGCGCAGCAGCACGCCCTCCTCCACCGGTTCCAGCAGGCCGATGCCGCTGCTCAGTTCTTCGGCGGCACGGGCCAGGTCGCATCTGAGCAACACCTCCACCGCGGTCGAGCGCGGCAGCTGGGCAATGCTGCCGGTCAGGAAGGCAGCGGCATCGAAATCCGGCGGCCGCTCGAAATGTGCTTCCAGCAACCGGACCGCCTGCATGCGATCCAGGCGGAAGCTGCGCAGGTCCCGACGCAGGTGGCAGTGGCCGCTCATGTACCAGCGCCCGGCGCGATAGACCAGGCCGTAGGGATCGGCCTGGCGCTCGCTGTTGTTGCTGTCGCCGGCGCTGTAGACGAAGTGCACCCGTTGACGCGCCTGCACGGCGGCGGCCAGGTCCAGCAGCCAGCGCTCGCTGGCGGCCGCCCGTGGCCCGGGCAGGTCCAGGGTGGCGGCGTCGCCCAGGGCGCGCAGGCGCGGGCACTGGCCACCGCCGGTGCCGCCTGTTCCAGCCCGAGGTTCTGTGCGGCCAGCAGGCCGAGGGACAGCGCCAGGGTTTCCTCATTGGTGAACATCATCGGCGGCAGCTTGAAGCCGGCCACCAGTCGGTAGCCGCCATGGCGCCCGCGTTCGGCGGTCAGGGGAATACCCATCTCTTCGAGGGTGGCGATGTAGCGCCGCAGGGTGCGCCCGTCCACCTCCAGGCGCCGCGCCAGCTCGCTGCCGCTGAGCTGGCCATGGGTCTGCAGCAGCTCCAGCACGGCGAGCACCCGGGTGGTGGGATTGGGCATGATCAAGGCTCCGCGAAAAATCTTTCCAGGAAGGAAATCAATTAGGGCGGAATAAAGCCTGATTACCTCTCAGGGTGCTCCCAGGGCCGGCCAGTACGGCCTCTCATCATCCCTTCAAGGAGCAAGACTGCGATACTGCGGGTTGCTGGAGACCAGCAAGATAGTGCCCACGCGCCGGGTTGTTGGCAGGCGCGTGAGCGGTTTCGCATCAGAAGGCGAAGCACGAGCAGCCGAACGCACCCCAGAAGCCCTGGAAGTCGCTGATCGGCACCGCCGAGCGGCGCGCCTTGTCGTGGCTGTGGGCATGCACGGCGCAGGCGCCGACGCACTGGTGCACCTGCGCCACCAGCGGCGCGCCGGGTTTCCAGTGGCCGGGCACCCTGGCCACCGGCGACCAGTCGGGCAGTACCGGAGCCGGCGGCGGCGCCAGCTTGTCAAACTCGCCAGCGCCATACACCACCTTGCCGTCGACCACGGTGAGCACCGACTCGATCCACTTGATCGCCTCTTCCTCGACGCTGAAGAAGTCCGCCGACAGGGCGACCAGATCGGCCAGTTGGCCGACCTTGATCTGCCCCTTCTTGCCCTGCTCGCTGGAGAACCAGGCGCTGCCATGGGTGAACAGCTCCAGCGCGGTGGCGCGCGGCAGGCCCTGCGGGTACAGCTCCAGACCGCCGACGGTCTTGCCGCTGACCATCCAGTACAGCGAAGTCCAGGGGTTGTAGCTGGCCACGCGGGTGGCGTCGGTACCGGCGCCGACCGGCACGCCCTCACTCAGCATGCGCTGGATCGGCGGGGTCTTCTCGGCGGCCTGCTTGCCGTAGCGGTCGACGAAGTATTCGCCCTGGAAGGCCATGCGGTGCTGGATGGCGATGCCGCCACCGAGGGCGCGGACGCGCTCGATGTTCTTCGGCGTGATGGTCTCGGCGTGGTCGAAGAACCACGGCAGGCCGTTGAACGGGATGTCACGGTTGACCTTCTCGAACACGTCGAGCATGCGCGAGATGGATTCGTCGTAGGTGGCGTGCAGGCGGAACGGCCAGCGCTGCTCGACCAGGTGGCGGACGACCGGTTCCAACTCCTGCTCCATGCTTGGCGCGAGGTCCGGGCGCGGTTCGAGGAAGTCCTCGAAGTCGGCGGCGGAGAACACCAGCATCTCGCCGGCGCCGTTGTGACGCAGGAAGTCGCTGCCCTGGCCGGGTTTGACGATCTTGCTCCACTGCTGGAAGTCGGCCAGCTCTTCCTTGGGTTTCTGGGTGAACAGGTTGTAGGCGATGCGGATGCTCAGCTGGTTGTCCTTGGCCAGCTGCTCGATCACCTGGTAGTCGTCCGGATAATTCTGGTAACCACCGCCGGCATCGATGGCACTGGTCACGCCCAGGCGATTCAGCTCGCGCATGAACTGGCGGGTCGAGTTGACCTGGTATTCCAGCGGCAGCTTGGGCCCCTTGCTCAGGGTCGAGTAGAGGATCATCGCGTTGGGCCGCGCCACCAGCATGCCGGTGGGCTCGCCATTGGCATCGCGAACGATCTCGCCGCCCGGCGGGTTGGGCGTGTCCTTGCCGTAGCCGACCACCCGCAGCGCGGCGCGGTTGAGCAGTGCGCGGTCATACAGGTGGAGGACGAACACCGGGGTGTCCGGCGCAGCCTTGTTCAGCTCGTCGAGGGTCGGCATGCGCTTCTCGGCGAACTGGAATTCGTTCCAGCCACCGACCACCCGCACCCACTGCGGGGTGGGCGTGCGGTCGGCCTGTTCCTTGAGCATGCGCAGGGCATCGGCCAGCGACGGCACGCCTTCCCAGCGCAACTCCAGGTTGTAGTTGAGGCCGCCGCGGATCAGGTGCAGGTGCGAGTCGTTGAGGCCGGGGATCACCGTGCGTTTCTGCAGGTCGATGACCTGGGTGGCGCTGCCGCGCAGGGCCATGACTTCGGCATCGCTACCGACGGCGAGGAAGCGCCCGTCCTTGATCGCCACGGCACTGGCTGTGGGCTTCTCGCGGTCGACCGTGTGCAGACGGCCGTTGAACAGGATCATGTCAGGTTGCACGGTGCCTCCTTTATCAGCGCCGAAGATTGGTAGAACGGGCCAAAGTGCGCCGGCGGCGCCTAGGACCGAAGACGCAGCGAGAAAGCGGCGTCGGTTGTTGGCAGGTTCATTTGACATGGGACCTCCGAATTCATGGTTTGCTGAGCCAGGGTGCAAGCCAGCGGGTGACCCATGGCATGAACAGGTAGACCACCAGCAGGACGATGGTCAGGGTGATCAGCGTATTGCTGGCAAGGTGGCCGCCGAGCCAGGGTTGGATCGCGAACAGTGGTTGCCACATCAGCGGTACCAGCAGGCTGAGTGGCAGGATCACGGCGAAGGTGATGCTGGCCTGCTTCCAGCGCGGCGGTGGGCCAGGCACATGCTCCGGGGCGAACCAGAACTCGCGAGCCGAGTGCAATGCTAGGTCCTCGTCACTGGCCAGCAGTGGGGTGACTTCCTCGACCAAGCGCCGGCGGTCGTCGGAGTCCAACCAGCTCTGCAGGTGGTCGGCGCTGGAGAATCGCAGCACGCTGGTGAACAGTGCGTGGTCGCCTTCCTTACCGTGGATCACATCGACGCCCAAGTGCCCAGGGTAGCCCTGGGCAGTCTGCACGATGCGTCGCAACCAGCTCTCGTAGGAGTCGAGCTGGCCCTGACGCACGCGATGGCGGATTAGTAGAGTAACCACTTTATTGACGTTGTCCGCTGGCATGGCTCGCCTCCTATTTGAGGTGCTGCTTAAGCTCGAGACCGGCCTGACGCATCGCGGCGTGCACTGCTGGTACATGGGCCAACGGGTTGAGCAGACCGTAGTCGTGGATCATGCCGTTGTAGCGCACGGCGGTGACGGTCACGCCGGCGGAATCCAGCTTGCGCGCGTAAGCCTCACCCTCGTCACGCAGCACGTCGAACTCGGCGGTCTGGATCAGGGTCGGCGGCAGGCCCTTGAGCTGCTCGCTGGTGGCCTGTAGCGGCGAGGCGAAACGTTCGGCGCGCTGCTTGGGATCGGTGGTGTAGCTGTCCCAGAACCATTTCATCAGCGGCTTGCTCAGGAAGTGGCCCTGGGCGAACTGGTTGTAGGAAGCGGTCTCCAGGTTGGCATCGGTCACCGGCCACAGCAGCAGCTGGAAGCGCAGTTTCGGCGTGCCCGCTTCCTTGGCCTTGAGCGCGACCACCGCGGCCATATTGCCGCCGACGCTGTTGCCGGCCACGGCCAGGCGCGAGCTGTCCACCTCGATCTCCTTGCCGTGCTCGCCGACCCACTGGGTGGCGGCAAAGGCCTGGTCGATGGCGGTCGGGTATTTGGCTTCCGGCGACGGCGTGTAGCCGACATAGACGGCCACGGCGCCGGAGTTCACCACCAGGTCGCGGATCAGACGGGCATGGGTCGGGTAGTCGCCGAGCACCCAGCCGCCGCCGTGGAAGAACATGAATACCGGCAGGTCACCCTTCACGCCCTCGGGGCGGACGATGGTCAGCGGGATCGACTGGCCGCCCGCCTGGATGGTTTTCTCGGACACACTCACGCCGGACAGATCGACCTTGACCGAGGCCTGGGCGCCCACCAGCACGGCGCGGGCATCTTGCGGGCTGAGGGTTTCCAGCGGCTTGCCGCCGCCGGCTTCCAGGGCCTCGAGGAAGGCCTGGGTGTGGTGTTCCACGCCGGGGTTGCCGGCGGCAAGGGCATGGCCGGTGGACAGGGCCAGCAGCGAGGCGAGCAGGGTGAGACGATTCATGCGGATACTCCTTGTTTGTCGACCAGTGCGAAGGTGACGTCGATGTTGTTGCGGAGGCGTTGGAATGCCATTGCGAGTTGGTAGGTTTCCTGATCGAGCACGGCCATGTTCCTTGCTGTCTCGTGGTAACGCGCGCAGCCGTGCCCACCTCCGAGAGGCTATAGGCTTGCGTCTGTCATTCGGTTGAAAGAGCCGCCCCCGAGAGCCGGGGGCGCCCAGGCTTAGATGGGGGCGGCGACAGGGGCTAGAGTCGGGCCGTGCTCAACGCGCTCAGGCGCCTTGTGGACCATGGTGTATGCGTAGTCGACGCCCATGCCGTATGCGCCGGAGTGTTCCTTGACCAGGTTCATGACGGCGTCGTAGGTGTCGCGATTCTTCCAGTCGCGCTGCCATTCCAGCAGCACTTGCTGCCAGGTCATCGGCACTACGCCAGCCTGGATCATGCGCTGCATGGCGTAGTCGTGTGCTTCCTTGGTGGTGCCGCCGGAAGCGTCGGCGACCATGTAGATCTCGTAGTCGGCATCGTGCATGGCGGAGAGTGCGAAGGTGGTGTTGCATACCTCGGTCCACAGGCCGGCGACGATGATCTTTTTGCGCCCGTTCTTGTTCAAGGCATCACGAACTTTCTGGTCGTCCCAGGAGTTCATCGAGGTGCGCTCCAGCAAGGGGGCGTCGGGAAACACCGCTAGCAACTCGGGGTAGGTATGGCCGGAGAAGCTCTCGGTCTCCACCGTGGTGATGGTGGTGGGGACGTCGAAGATCTTCGCTGCCTTGGCCAGAGCCACCGTGTTGTTCTTCAGAGTTTGCCGATCGATGCTCTGGACACCGAAGGCCATCTGGGGCTGGTGATCAATGAAGATCAGTTGGCTGTTTTGGGGAGTCAGGACTTCGGTTTTCGGATTGTTCATTGTCGTTACCTGTCGGTGGTTAGAAGGTCTTGGTGTGGTTCTCGGCGGTCGCATTCGCTTCGTAGCGACCCGGCATTACAGGGGCTTTCGGAGCAGCTGCGGCCTGAACTCGAATCCAAGTTAGCTGATCGACTGGTAATTGATTTGTGCATTTTTGCGTTTCCAATGGCGCATAAATGCGCCATTGGAAACGCGTCTGCGCTGCTAGCATCCGCCTTCCACCAACTGAATCGACGCGATCAACGCGTCCAGTCCGAACAAGGAGAATGCAATGGCAGCTTCACGTCCCAATGGCCAAAAAACCGCGTACTGGGGTGTTTCCTGGGAAGAGGGGTATGGCTACCCTCAGGCGAGGCAGGTAGGGAACGAGATCTACGTATCCGGCCAGTTCAACCACGATGAAGAAGGCAACCTAGTTGCTCCCGCACCGCTGGATAGCAAGGGGAAGCCTCGTGATTTCTCCGCGATGGGAGAACAGATGCGCACCGCCTATGACAACATCTCCAAGCTGCTCGCTCTCTACGGCGCCACGCTTGAGGACGTAGTCGAAGAGACGCTTTATGTCCTGGACATGGACGCGGCATTCGCCGTGGTGGGCAGTGTTCGCAAGGCAGCCTATGGCACCGAACGTCCGCAGTGCGCGAGCAATATCATTGGCGTGTCCAGATTGGCGCAGCGTCCGCAACTGATCGAAATCGCTTGCAAGGCAGTTATCGGCTCGCGAGCCGATTAAGCGAGATTCCCGGCTGAAGCTACTCGGCCGGTTGCGCGAGTTGCCCCTCGATGAGGGGCTTCTGGTTCGCCACTGCGGCGGCGCAGAAGGTCATGAAGGCCTTGACTCGCCAAGACTTCCGAATGTCCTGGTGGGTGAGCAGCCAGAGTTCATCATTGAGCTCGGGCACCACCGGGCCGACGCGCCTCAGCCCCGGTGTGATATCACCCAGCATGCAGGGCAGGAACCCGAAACCGAGCCCCGCCGCGATTGCAACACTCGCTGCAGCGACAGAGTCGGTTCGATACGAAATGCAGTGCGCATCCACTCTGTTGTCGACGTAGCTGGTGGCTTTCAGATCGCAAAGACCACCGGAATACGACACCCACGACTGGCCTTCGGCGAAAGGCGCAGAAGCAGGCGCGCTTTTAACATTGCCGTACGGTGCCCAGGCGATTGTTGCGAGTTTCCGCCCCACTAGGCTATCCGAAGGTTTCTTGGTCGCTCTTACCGCGATGTCCGACTCGTCTCGGGCAAGACTCAACGTTTGGTTACCCACCAGAACCTCGATCGTAATCCCTTCGTTGACCGCCTTGAAGTCCGCAATGATGGGGGTGAGGAAGTACAGGAGTAACGAGTCACTGGTGGTAATTCGCAGCTTGCCCAGAAGCCCGTGCTCCGCACGTGATATGCGCCGAGCGACGCTGACGATATCGAGCTCGACGCGTTCGGCCAGGGCCCGCAACTCGGCACCTTCCGTGGTGAGCATGTAACCCGAGCGCCGGTGATCGAACAGAGCGATCCCAAGTGCTTTCTCAAGCTGAGCCACTCGGCGTGAGACGGTGGATACGTTGATTCCGAGCTTCTTGGCAGTGATGGCGCGATTGCCAGACTCGCTGAGCGTCTTGATGATTCGAAGATCGTCCCACGAGAGCTGGTTTACAGCTTCGCTCAGGTCCCATTTGGCACGGCCTTGCGTACCCTGACCCGATGAAACACCTCTAGGTGATGATTTCACGCCAAACATTCCAAATCTTGTGTTCGCGCATCATATGAAAAGACATATGGAAGAGCTATCGAGAGACTTGCAGTGCGGTTGGCGGTCACAGGCGGAGTGAGCGACTGCTTTTGGCCGATTTCTGCCGGTTAAGACCGGTAGCTTGGGTCAAGAGCGGCCATGCCTGCAGATTTACAGAGATGAATAAAAGGTGGGTCCGACGCGAGCAGGCGCCTCGGCGAGAACAACGCCCGAGTAGTGAAAGACCATCAGAGCGCCAAGCTACTCGAATGGATGAAGCTCGGCGACTCGGTAAGTCCGCAGGAAGGATTTCGGCTGAGAGCCCGATTTCGCTTATGGGGGACGACTCGGATTGGCGTGTAAACGAAAGCTTGAGAAAACAGCCTTTTGTTTACGTTTTTTCCTTGAGAAATAGGTGACACCTGCCGGCAACCTCAACTCATGCGTCGCATCTAGTCGTTTACAGACTTGACCAGTGGGTAGAGTTAAGCGGTTCGACCTGGGCGAGGAATTCCCCCACCTGCAGCGTTACCTGCTGCGGCTCAAGGCCGACCCGGCCATCACCTTCGCCCGTGGCATCGAGGACGGCGAACCGGCCATCAGCCGGGGTGGCTTCAGGGGCCATGTGACGCTGGAGGAGCTGGTGCCGCGACTGGGGCGTGATCCGTCCCCACGCAGGAGCGAGTCTTCGCGAGCAGAGTTCGCTCCTACAGGGGCGGCGGTCAGGGCTGCAGGTCGAACAGGGCGCTGCCGCTTTCCATATCGAAGGGCGCGGAGAAGTGTTCGTGGACGATCTTCCACGTGTCGCCGCGCTTGACGTAGCCCTGGGTGCCGCGCATCCAGCTGGTCTTCACCACGCCATCCTGCTCGCCGCCGCAACGAATCAGGCAGTGCACGAAGGCCACGGCGGTATCGGCGTGGATGGTGGGCTCGGCGGGTTCGAAAATGCCGTCGCCGGCACACAGCTCCATGCAAAAGCGCCAGTGCTGGCCGTAGGCATCGAGGCCCTTGAACTGCAATTTGAGAATGGCGTCGTAGGCGATCACCTCGTCCGCGTAGCAGGCCAGGATCGCTTCCACGTTCTTGGCACGGGCCGCCTTCAGCCATTGGTTGAAGACTTCGTGCACTTCCAGTTCGGTGGTGGCCTTCAGGGTTTCGCTGCTCATGGTAGGTCTCCAGGTTTTCGCCAGGGCTGCACCGGCTGCTTGCCGGTGGATTCACCTCTGGTCGAGGCCCGTTGTCCGGCTTCGACATCCGTTTCGCCACGACCGACGAACGGTGCCGTCATGCCTCCAGTTCACGCAGGCGCTTCTCGATGAAGCGCCGCTCGGGTTCCTGCCGCGCCAGCGCCAGGGCGCCGTGATAGGCCGCCCGCGCGTCGTCTTTGCGCCCAAGGCGCCGGCAGAAGTCGGCCCGGGCGGCATGGGCCAGGTGGTAGTCACGCAGTTCCCCGCTTTCCAGCAAGGCATCCACTTCCGCCAGACCCGCTTCCGGCCCGTCACGCATGGCGACCGCCACTGCGCGATTGAGGGCCACCACGGGCGACGGCACGAGGCGTTGCAGTACGTCGTAGAGGCCGACGATCTGCCCCCAGTCGGTGCTCGCCGCATCGGCCGCCTGGGCATGCACGGCGGAGATGGCGGCCTGCAGCAGGTAGACGCCGACACGCCGGCTGGCCAGCGCCTGGGTCACCAGGGCGAGGCCCTCGGCGATCTGCGCCCGGTCCCACAGGGTGCGGTCCTGCTCGTCCAGCAGGATCAGCTCGCCGTCCGCGTTGGCACGGGCGGTGCGGCGCGAGTCGTGCAACAGCATCAACGCCAGCAGCCCCATCACTTCAGGGTCCGGCAACAGCTCCAGCAGCAAGCGCGCCAGGCGGATGGCCTCGGCGGAGAGGTCGGTGCGGGTCAGGGAATCCCCGGAGGTGGCCGAGTAGCCTTCGTTGAACACCAGGTAGATGACCCGCAGGACGTTATCCAGCCGCTGCGGCAGTTCGGCCAGGGCCGGCACCTGATAGGGAATGTGCGCATCACGGATCTTCGCCTTGGCCCGCACGATGCGCTGGGCGATGGTGGACGGCGTGCTGAGGAAGGCGCGGGCGATTTCCTCGGTCTTCAGGTCGCAGACCTCACGCAGGGTCAGCGGTACCTGGGCGTCCGCCGGCAGCGCCGGGTGGCAGCAGGTGAAGATCAGCCGCAGGCGGTCATCCTCCACATCCTCGCCCTCCTCGAAGGCGCTGGCGGCCTCTTCCAGTTCGGCCACCAGATGGCGCTTCGATGCGTCGAAACGGGCGCGCCGGCGCAGGCTGTCGATGGCCTTGAAGCGACCGGCCGATACCAGCCAGGCGCGCGGGTTGGCTGGAATGCCATCCCGCGGCCATTGCTGCACCGCAGCGATGAAGGCGTCGTGCAGGGCTTCCTCGGCCAGGTCGAAATCCCCCAGGAGGCGGATCAGCGTGGCGAGGACGCGACGCGAGTCACTGCGGTAGATCGACTCGACCCGCAGGCGCAGTTCGGCCTCTTCCATCAGGCCCTCCCGTGCATCACGAGGCGACGCCCAGGGTCGGCCGCACTTCGGGTTCGCGTACCGGGCGCACTTCGATGCAGCCCAGGCGGGCCGGCGGAATCTTCGAGGCGATCTGCAGGGCTTCGTTGAGGTCGCGGGCTTCGATCAGGTAGAAGCCGCCGAGTTGTTCCTTGGTTTCCGCGAAAGGCCCGTCGGTCATGGACACCCGCCCGCCCTGGATGCGCAGGGTGGTGGCGGTGCGCACCGACTCCAGGGCATTGGATGCCAGGTAATGGCCGCTGGCGGTGAGCTGCTCGGTGTAGTCCACGCATTCGCCGGCGATGGCCTGGTAGTCGGCATCGGTCAGGGTGGCGAGCTTGGCTTCTTCGATATAGATCAGGCACAGGTATTTCATGATGGGTTCCTCGGGTGGCTGCGGGGTACTGACACCCATTGGTCGTACGGCCGCGTCGGGAATCGACAGGGCCGGCGGAAAATTCCTTTCTTCATCAGGATCGACCATGCCCTGCTGGCGCGAATTCATTCGTCAATGAATTCGCTCCAGCAGGAAAGGGTTCAGGATAGCCCCGCTGCGTCACCTTGCCCGTCGAGGGGTCGAGCGGTCCGTTTCAGGCTATTTCTCGGCGGCGGCCTTGAGGTTGTTCAGGCCCTGGTCGAACTTGCTGCCCACCATGTCATCCATGTCGAAGAACACCTGCATCAGCCGGTGGGTGTAGGGCGAAGGCCCGTACATGGCCCAGGTGACCTGGGTTCCGCCGGCGTGGGGCTGGAGGAGGAATTCTGCGGTGTTGTGGGCCTCGAAGGGCATCTGGAAGTCCAGCTTGATCTCCACCTTGGATGCCGGCTGGCTGTGGGTGATTTCCATGCGCCCGGTGCCCACCTCGTTGTTGCCCTGCCAGGCATAGGCGGCGCCCACGCCTTCGTTGGGTCCGCTGTAGTTGCGCTTGAGGGCGGGGTCGATCTTTTCCCAGGGTGACCAGGCCGTCCACTGACGGAAGTCGTTGATCAGCGGGAAGACCTTTTCCGGTGGCGCGGCAATGGTGGTCGTACGCTCGATGCGAAAGTGATCCGGGCTGATTGCGGCGTATCCCAGCACGCCGAGTATCGCGACGACGATGATGACGAGGATGGCTTTGAGCATGGCGCCCTCCAGGGGCTCTCGGGCAGGTGGACTGGCACATCGGCAGTACTGCCAGAACAAGGTTAGCCGCTCTGCGCAGCGGTGCCCGGCAGCCTGATGTGACGGCCCAGTTCCTCGAACAGGGTGGTGACCGAACGCAGCGCCCGGCAGTCCGGACGGGTCAGCAGCCAGAGGGCGCTGGTACAGCCGTGCAGGTCGTTTTGCAGCACCTGCAGGCGCGTTTCGCCCCGCACCAGGAACGCCGGGAGGGCCGCCACGCCCAGGCCCGCCCGCACCAGTTGCGCCACCGACAGTGTGCTGTTGCAGCGATAGGCCGGTTGCACCTCCGGGTAACGCTGGCGGCGCCAGACCACGCTGGGGTGATTGGGCAGGAAGTCGTCCGGGGCTATCCAGGCCATGTTCGCCGGGTCGGTATCGGACGAACGAGCCAGGTAGCTGTCCGCCGCGCAGAGCACATAGGACACGGCCCCCAGGCAGCGTCCCACGAGATGGCCGGGCGGCGTGGTGGTCAGGCGCAGGGCGATGTCGGCGTCACGGCGGCTGAGGTTGGCGAAATCGTTGGAGGTGGTCAGCTCCAGTTCCAACGCCGGGTAGGCCGGCATGAAGCACGCCAGGGCGGGCAACAGCAGGCCGTGGAGGACCGCGTCGGTGCAGGTCAGGCGCAGGGTGCCGCTGACAGCCTCGCGGCCCTGCTCCAGGCCCAGGCGCGCGGCCTCCAGCGCCTTCTCCGCCAGTTCAGCCTGTTGCGCCAGCAGTTGCGCGGCCGCATTGGGCAGGTAGCCGGCGCGGCTCTTCTCGAACAGCACGCTGCCAAGGGACTGTTCCAGCCGCCGCAGGGAACGGAACACGGTGGAAACGTCCACCTTGAGCAGCTCGGCGGCGCGCGCCAGGGTGCCGCCACGGACCAGCGCCAGCACCAGGGCCAGGTCCGTGTGGTCGATTTCGTATTGCATCAACGCAATCCCACCTTGCTGAATCGCCAATATTGATTGCTCCAGCGCAACTATATAGTCCGCTGGAGCCGGCGCAATCCGCGCCACGCATCGGAGGACAGAGATGAAGCAACTGCGCATCGGCCTGGTTGGCGACAGGGACGACAGCATCACCGCTCACCGCGCCATTCCGCGCGCCCTGGAACTCGCGGCCCTGACGACCGGGAGGGCGGTGCAAGGCATCTGGCTGGCGACGGACCGCATCGGTGAAACTCGCCTCGACGCCTTCCACGGCCTCTGGTGCGTTCCCGGCAGCCCCTACCGCGATACCGAAGGCGCGCTGGGCGCCATCGCCCATGCACGGCGCACCGCCCTGCCCTTCCTCGGCACCTGCGGCGGCTTCCAGCACGCACTGCTGGAACATGCGCGCAATGTGCTCGGCTGGGCCGATGCCGAACACGCCGAAACCGCTCCGGATGCCCAGCGTGCAGTGATCAGTCCCCTGCCCTGCGCCCTGCGGGAAACTCTGGAGCGCATCCAGCTACTCGCCGACTCGCGTCTGGCCGCGGCCTATGGCATGCCCGAAGCCTTCGAGGGTTACCACTGCGGATACGGCCTGAATCCGGCCTTTCGCGAAGCACTCACCCAAGGGCCGCTGAGGGTCGCAGCCACCGACGCCGCCGGTGCGGTCAGGGCGGTGGAACTGGAGGGCCATCCGTTCTTCGTCGCCACGCTGTTCCAGCCGGAACGCGCCGCCCTGATCGGCCGCCTGCCACCGCTGGTTGCGGCGTTCGTCAACGCCTGCCAGGAGCACGGCCAATGATTGCCCGCACGCCCGAGCCGCCCTACTACGCGGTGATCTTTACCTCCCTGCGCAGCGACACCGAGCAGGACTACGCCGTCACCGCCGAACGCATGCTGGAGCTGGCGCGCGAGCAACCGGGCTTCCTCGGCGTGGAATCGGCCCGGGGCGCCGACGGGCTGGGGATCACGGTGTCGTACTGGCGCGACGAGGCGTCCATCCGCGCCTGGCGCGTCCAGGCCGAACACCGCGAAGCCCAGCGACGCGGAAGGACCGATTGGTACCGGGCATTCCGTACCCGGGTGGCCCATGTCGAGCGCGACTACGGGCTGGAGTGAGCCCCGGATCAGGCGGCCCGCTGCGACTCCAGCACCAGTTCCTGCTCGCCGCCGCGCTTGAGCGCGGCGTAGATCACCCCGGTCACCAGGCTGCCGGCGACTATGGCCAGCAGGTAGAGCAAGGCGTGGTTGATGGCGTTGGGGATCAGCAGCACGAACAGGCCGCCGTGGGGCGCCATCAGCTTGCAGCCGAAGTACATGGACAGCGCGCCGGTAAGTGCACCGCCGGCGATGCTGGCCGGGATCACCCGCAGCGGGTCCCTGGCGGCGAAGGGAATCGCACCCTCGGAGATGAAACACAGCCCCAGCACCAGCGCCGCCTTGCCGGCCTCGCGCTCGCTCTGGGCGAACTTGCGGCGCATCAGCAGGGTGGCGATGCCCATGCCGATGGGCGGCACCATGCCGGCGGCCATGGTGGCGGCCATCGGCGCGTAGCTCTGGGAGGCCAGCAGGCCCACGGAGAAGGCGTACGCGGCCTTGTTGATGGGGCCGCCGAGGTCCACGCACATCATGCCGCCCAGCAGCAGGCCGAGGAGGATGGCGTTGGAAGTCCCCATGTTGTCGAGGAAGTGGGTGAGGCTGGCGAGCATGCCGGCCACCGGCTTGCCCACCACGTAGATCATCACCAGGCCGGTGAACAGGCTGGAGAGCAGCGGGATGATCAGGATCGGCTTCAGCGCCTCGACGCTCTGCGGCAGTTGCAGATGGCGGTTGATGGCACGTGCCGAATACCCGGCGAGAAAGCCGGCGATGATGCCGCCGATGAAACCCGCGCCGAGAGTGCTGGCCAGCAGCCCGCCGATCATGCCCGGAGCGAGGCCAGGCCGGTCGGCGATGGAATAGGCGATGTAGCCGGCCAGCAACGGCACCATCAGCTTGAAGGCCGCCTCGCCACCGATCTGCATCAGCGCCGCGGCCAGGGTGCCCTCCTCCTTGAACGCCTCGATGCCGAAGACGAAGGACAGGGCGATCAGCAAGCCACCCGCCACCACCATCGGCAGCATGTAGGAAACCCCGGTGAGCAGGTGCTTGTAGGCACCCTTGGGTTCAACCTTGGCCTTGCCGGCCTGGCTGTCGCCGCCGGCTTTCGCCTCCAGCAACTGGCCCTCGTCGAGGGCGCGCTGGAGGGTCGCCTCGGCGTGCTTGAGGGCGACGCCGGTGCCGCAGCGAAACACCCTCCTGCCAACGAAGCGGGCGGTGTCCACCTCGATATCGGTGGCCAGCAGCACGACATCGGCGGCGGCGATGGCCTCGGGGCTCAGCGGGTCGCGCGCGCCCACCGAGCCCTGGGTTTCCACCTGCAGGTCCATCCCCAGGCGCTGGGCCGCCTGCTTCAGGGCTTCGGCAGCCATGAAGGTGTGGGCCACGCCCGTTGGGCAGGCGGTGACCGCGACAATGCGCGGCCGGGCACCTGAAACGACTGCGGGCACAGCCGGCTCGACCTGCTGCTCCCGGGCCTCAGCGGCAGCGCGCAGGAGGAAGGCCTCGCTGTCGCGCAGGGCCTCGCTTGGGCTAGCGATGAACAGGCGCTTGCCGGCGAAGCGCGAGAGGTCCAGCGCGCCACTCTTCACCACCAGCACCCAGTCGGCGGCCTCCAGGGTGGAGGCGGACAGCGCGTTCTCCGGATGCTGCGGGTCCACGATTTCGACGCTGGTGCTCCAGCCCAGGCGCTGGGCGGCGGCATCCAGCAGGCGTGCGCAGAGCACGCTGGTGACCATGCCATTGGGGCAGGCGGTGACTATGGCGAGTTTCATCGGGACACCTCTTGTTGTTCTGGCAGCGCCTGGACCGCGACGGCGCCTTCGAGCTGTTGCAGTTGCACGGCATCACTGATGCCGAAGCCCACCTGGGTCACCGCCTGGGCGGCGATGGCGGTGGCGTGGCGCAGGGTGCGCTCGACCGGCCAGCCGCTGAGCAGGCCGTGGACCATGCCGGCCAGCAGGGAATCGCCCGCACCTACGGTGCTGGCCACGGGCACCTGTGGCGGCTGGGCATGCAGGGCGAGTCCGGGGCCGAACCAGTTCACGCCAGCGGCCCCCTGGGAAATGACGATTTGCTCGATCCCTTGCGCCTGGAGCCTGCGGGCCTCCTCGCGCTGGGACGCGATGTCATGCACGGCCCGGCCACGGAGTTCGCTCAACTCATCGGTATTCGGCTTGATCAGCCAGGGCGCGGCGAGCAGGCCGGCGCGCAGGGCCTCGCCGCTGGTGTCCAGCGCCACCTTCAGGCCGTGGCGCTTGAGCCGGGTGATCAATTCGGCGAGATAAGCCGGCGCAATGCCTCTGGGCAGGCTGCCGGCCACCACCGCCAGGTCATGGCCCGGCGCGACGGTGTCCAGCCGCGCAAGCAGCTCATCCTGGGCAGCGGTATCGATCTCCGGGCCGGGGCCGTTGATGTCGGTGATGCGCCCATCGGCTTCCGCCAGCTTGATATTGCTGCGGGTTTCGCCCGGCACACGGATGAAGGCATCGACGAAGCCGCGCCGGGCGAACAGCGTTTCGAAGGCGTCGGCGTTGTCCGCGCCCAGGAAGCCCGCAACGCTGAGGCTGTGGCCAAGGTCGGCCAGCACCTGGGCGACGTTCACGCCCTTGCCGGCGGCGTGGCTGACCTGGGCCAGGCTGCGGTTGACCTGGCCTGGCTCCAGGCGGTCGAGGCGCAGGGTCAGGTCCAGGGCGGGGTTCAGGGTAAGGGTGAGGATGCGAGCCATCAGAAGCGCTCCGCCAGTTCGCGCACGGCAGCCGCGCTTTCCAGCGCCAGGGCGTCCTGGGCCAACTCGCGGGCAGCGCTCAGGCTGAACTCGCGCACCCGTGCCTTGACCTCGGCGATGCCTCCGGCAGACAGGCTCAGCTCGTCCACCCCCAGGCCCACCAGCAGCGGTACCGCCAGCGGGTCGCCGGCCAGCTCGCCGCAGACGCCCACCCATTTGCCCTCGGCATGGGCCGCGCGCACGGTGAGGTCGATCAGTTGCAGCACCGCCGGATGCAGACCGTCGGCCTGGGCGGACAGCGTCGGGTGGCCGCGGTCGATGGCCAGGCAGTACTGGGTCAGGTCGTTGGTACCGATGCTGAAGAAGTCCACTTCGCGTGCCAGTACGGAGGCGATCAGCGCGGCGGAAGGCACCTCGACCATGATCCCCAGTTGCAGGTCCGCCTGGGGAATCTCGGCTGCCACCTTCAACGCCATGTCGCGCGCCTGGCGCCACTCGTCGACCGTGCCGACCATGGGGAACATGATGCGCAGCGGCCGGCCCTGGCTGGCCTGCATCAGCGCGCGCAACTGGGTTTCCATCAGCTGTGGGCGCTGCAGGGTCAGGCGCACGCCGCGTACGCCGAGGAAGGGGTTTTCCTCTTCCACGACCGGCCAGTAGGGCAAGGGTTTGTCGCCGCCGACATCCAGGGTGCGGGCCACCAGCGGGCGGCCGTCCAGGGCGTCGAACACACGCCGGTACTCGGTCTCCTGGGTGGCCAGGTCCGGCGCCTGCGGGAGAGACATGAAGATGAACTCGGTACGCAGCAGGCCCACGCCTTCAGCTCCCTGGGCCACCGCCTTGGCCGCACCCGCGCTGTCGCCCAGGTTGGCGCAGATCTCCACCCGATGACCGTCACGGGTCAGGGCCGGTTCCAACTTGTGGGTATCGGCCAATTGCAGCCGGCGCTGGCGGCTTTCCTGCTCCTGGTGGGCACGTTGCAGTTGCCCTTCGTCCGGGCAGACGACCAGGCGACCACGCTGGCCGTCCAGTAGCACCGGCGTGCGAGGTTCCAGCAGCAGCACGCCTGCCCCGGCCCCCACCAGCGCGGGAATGCCCAGGGCGCGGGCGACGATGGCGCTGTGGGAGGTAGCCCCGCCACGGGCGGTGAGGATGCCGGCGACGCGGTTGCGGTCCAGGCGCGCCACATCGGACGGCGCCATTTCGTCCATCACCAGGATGTAGGGTTCGGCCGGTTCGGGGGCCTCTTGCACGCCGCAGAGCTGCGCCAGCACACGGCGGCCGATATCCCGCAGGTCGGCGGCGCGCTCGGCCAGCAGGGCGTCGTGCAGGCCCTCCTGCTGGGTGGCGGCGCTTTCGACCACTGCCATCCAGGCAGCGGCCGCGCTTTCGCCCTGCTTCAGGCGGGCGTCCACGTCGTCGCCCAGTTCCGGGTCGGCGAGCATTTCCAGGTGAGTGATGAAGATGTCGCGAATGGCCTTGGCCTCGCTGCGCAGCACCAGGCCCTCGATGTCGACGCGCACCTGGCCGATGGCCTGTTGCAGCCGCTCGCGCTCGACATCGGGGGATTCGCCGCGCAGCGGATAATCGAATTCCTTGCACAGGTGGATATGCGCCGGCCCCACCGCGATGCCGGGTGCCGCGGGCACCGCCTGGAGCTGGCTACCGGCGGCTGGCGCGGTGGGCGGCGGGGTTTCGCACAACTCTTGCGACACAGCCGCATCGGCGGTCGGCAAGGGTTCGACCTCCTCGCCCAACCCCTGCTCGATGGCGGCCTTGAGCGCCGGCAACGCGGCGTCGGCAATGGCCGGCTCGGCGAGCAGTTCGATCACCTGGCCGCGACGAACGCCCAGGCCCAGCAGCTTGCTCAGGCTCTTGGCGGACACGGCAGCGACAGCGCTGTCCGCCACCCGCAGACGGATCTCGCCGTCGAAGGACTTGGCCAGTTGCACCAGTTCCTTGGCCGGACGCGCGTGCAGGCCATGGGCATTGGCCAGCACCAGGCGCAGGCTGGGCCAGTCGGGCTGGACCTCACCCCCCAGGGCTTCGAGCACCGCGCGCCGCTGCGTGGCGCGGGCCAGCTCGCGGCCCCGGCCTTCGATCAGCAAGGCGCACAGGCGCTCCAGCAGGGCCAGGTGGGCATCGCCCAGGCTGGCCAGGCAGAACAGGCCATTGAGGGGCTGGCCGAGGTAGCGCAGGGGCTTTTCCGGAGTCAGGTAGGCAAGGCCGGGGCGCTGCACCGCCTGGTCGCTGTGCAGCCACCAGAGGCCATCGCCCAGGGGCAGCGGTTCGCCCTGCAACAGGGCGGCGGCGAAGCTGCCCCCCACGCATTCGGCACGGCGCAGCAGGCGACCGCCCTGCAGGACCAGCTCGTCGTAGTCCTCCACCGGTACACCGAGGCCGATCAACTGGTCGTCCAGCGCCAACTCCTGAGGGGCGCTCTGCAGCAGCTTGAGGATGTCATCCGGGGTTTCGGCGCGGCGCAGTTCGCTGCCGAGGTCGGCCTCACCCAGGGCACGCGTGAGGACCTGCAACAGGCGCAAGTGTTCGTCGGACCTGGCGGCGATACCGATGGCCAGGTAGACGATCTGCCCGCCGCCCCAGTCCACACCGTCTGGGAACTGCATCAGGCGCACGCCGGTAGTGATCACCAGGTCGCGGGTCTGCGGCGTGCCGTGGGGAATGGCGATGCCCTGGCCGAGGAAGGTGCTGCCCTGGGCTTCGCGTGCTTCAAGGCCTGCGAGGTAACCCGGTGCTACCAGTCCGTCGCCCTCCAGCAGTTCCGCCAGCAGGCGCAACGCGGACGCCTTGTCCGCCGCCACCAGGCCCATGGAAATCTGCCCTGCGGTCAGTTCGAGCATCGCATCACCTCTCCGGGCCTTGCGCCCTTCTTATCGTTGTCACCTGCCATCAGCAGCGTTTCCAATCGTCGTCTCGATTGGCAAAAGCGTAGACAGAACGCCTGCTGAATCGTTTCACTAAACTGAGCAGGCACGTTACTCGATAATCTTCGATTCTTGAAGCCCGCCCGATGAAACACATACGCATAACAGGAGTCGTCAACTTGAAGCTCAGCGATATCGCCCGCCTGGCCGGTGTTTCGGTGACCACCGCCAGCTACGTGATCAACGGCAAGGCCGAGCAGAAGCGCATCAGCCCGGCGACCGTGGAGCGCGTGCAGCAAGTGGTGGACGAGCATGGCTTCAAGCCCAACCCGCAGGCCGCCGGCCTGCGCAGCCGGCAGACGCGCACCCTGGGTTTCATCCTCCCTGACCTGGAAAACCCCAGCTATGCCCGCCTGGCCAAGCTGCTGGAACAGGGCGCGCGGGCGCGGGGTTACCAGTTACTGATCGCCAGTTCCGACGACGAGCCGGACAGCGAGCGGCAGTTGCTCAAGCTGTTCCGCGCGCGCCGCTGCGACGCCCTGATCGTCGCCAGCTGCCTGCCGCCGGAGGACGACAGCCTGGAGCATCTGCTGGACGAAGGCCTGCCGGTGATCGCCGTCGACCGGGTGCGCAATCCGCAGCGCTTCTGCACGGTGGTCAGCGATGACCGCCAGGCCAGCCAGCAGCTCACCCGCAGCCTGCTGGAACCCCGGCCGCGCCGCGTCGCCCTGCTCGGCGCGCGACCGGACCTGCCCATCAGCGCCGAGCGCAGCGCGGGCTTCCACGACGCGCTGCAAGGGCTCGGGTGCGAGGCGCTGGAACTCCAGGGCGAAGAGTTCAGCCGCGAGTGCGGCCGGCGCCTGATGGACGACCTGCTGCAACGAGGCGAGCTGCCGGATGTGCTGATCACCACCG
The DNA here is from genome assembly GCF_008807375.1 of Pseudomonas lalkuanensis. Lineage (NCBI taxonomy): Bacteria > Pseudomonadati > Pseudomonadota > Gammaproteobacteria > Pseudomonadales > Pseudomonadaceae > Metapseudomonas > Metapseudomonas lalkuanensis. Next base: position 4,313,556 of record NZ_CP043311.1, read on the forward strand.
CCTACGTGCTGCTGGCGGGCGTGCTGGATGCCCTGCGCGAACACGGCGACTGGCCCCTGCGGATGCGCGTGGGCACCTTCGGCGACACCCAGTTGCTGGACTTCCTGCCCCTGCCGGTGAACTCCATGTACCAGCAGCATGAGCTGATCGCCGAACAGGTCCTGGGACTGGCCCTGGCGGCGGTGGAACAGGCGCGCTACGAACCCGGCGTGCGCGGTGTGGCGCGCCGGCTCAAGGAGCGCTGAAGGCTTTGGCTATTTCTGTGTGGAGTGTTGCAAGAAAGTCCTGAGCCAGGCTGCTTGCCGAGTTCTGCGGACACTTGCAGTTTCGCCTCCCGGCGAGTCTCTTTTTTCAATCGCCAAAAAAGAAACCAAAAACGCTTGCCCCTGCATCCGGCCCGACTTCGTCGGGTTCCCTCCCTCCATCGTTGCGCCGGGGGCACGGCGAGAGGGGCCATCCATGGCCCCACACGCCTCTCGCGGCATCCATGCCGCTCGTCCCCCTCTGCAACGATTCCGCTCGGCCTTCTGAAGGGGCGGAGTCGCTGCCCCACCTCGGTTGCTCAGTTTCAGGCCGCAAGCTGCTTCAGGATTGTTTGGACCTCGCCGGCGCGAGTCACCCCTCTCCTCTTCAGGGAGAGGGGCGGGGGTGAGCGCTATACCAGGCTGGCGCGGAGTCGGGGAAAACCCTCGCTAGAAAGATCGCTTCAACATTGCAACAGCCAACACCAAAGGAGCCAATGCGTTGACACCACGCCCTGCCTCCATCCTCAAACCGACGAAAAGCAGTTATCCACAAAGAGGTGCGCGCCACTGACAAAGGACGCTTCGTCCGATGCCAGGAACAGCGCGGCGCGCGCCACTTCCTCCGGCTCGCACAGGCGCCCCTGCTGCGCGGCGATGGCGGCCTCGCTGGCGTCCACGCCCATGGCTTGCAGCTCCTTCATCTCGCGAATCCCGTGGGCCGTGCGGATGAAGCCGGGCGCGACGGCATTGCAGCGGATGCCACGATCCCGGAACTCGACGGCGATGGCCCTGGCGAACATCTGGCAGGCACCCTTGGTGGCGTTGTAGGCCACCTCGCCGGGCGTGGCGTACTCCGCCGAGATGGACGAGGTGCAGATGATGCTGCCCTTGCCCTTGGCCAGCATCTGCGGGAGTACGGCCCGGGTCATCAGGTACATGCTCTTGACGTTGACCGCCATCAACCAGTCCCACTCGTCTTCCTCGACGTCGAGGAACGGTTTCACGATCAGCGTACCGGCGTGATTGAACAGCACATCCGCACCACCGAACGCGGCCTCCCCCGCCGCCACCGCCGACCGCACCTGGTCGGCGCGGGAAACATCGGCCCCCACGCCAATCGCCTCGCCCCCCTCTGCCTTGATCTGCCTGGCCAGTTCCATGGCGGCACCAGCGTTGCGGTCGACTATCACCACCCTGGCACCCTCGGCGGCGAACAGCCGGCTGGCGGCCTCCCCACAACCGCCCGCACCGCCGCTGATGATGGCGACCTTGTTGAGCAGCCGCTGTCCTGGAGCGTGCATGGCGTACACCTCGTAACGAATGGGGTTGTCAAACCAGCCTAGTCCAGGCCCTGGCCACGCAGCCCCAGCAGTTGCCGGGCAGGACATTCCTCGGCCGATGGCGGCTCAGGCGCGGAAGTTCACGAACTGCCAGGGGTCGTCCCGATCCAGGTCTTCCACGAACAACCGCTCGCGTCCCTGCAGCGGATTCCAATCGATATGAAAACCGGTCACTTCACCGAGGTAGGGCCGGGTCAGTTCAAGCAGTTCGGCGTAAGGCAATTCGTCCGGTTCGAGGATGCCGCGCCTGGGATTGCGCATGGCCCAGACCACGCCGGCCAACACCGAGGCCGCCACTTGCAGGCTGGTGGCGTTGTTGTACGGGCAGAGTTCGCGGGCTTGCGCGATGGATAGTCGCGACCCGAACCAGTAGGCCCGCCGCCCCTGGCCGAGCAGCAGCACGCCGAGATCGTCCTGGCCGCCGGTGATGTCATCCCGCAGCAGGCGGGCATGGCGTTGCGGCTGACAGTTACGCGCCGCCAGCTCTCGCAGGGACAGCACCGCGTCGTCGCAGGGATGGTAGGCGTAGAGCACAGTGGGCCGGTAGCGCGGTTTGCTGGCCGGTCCCAGGGTGAAATAGTCGGACAGGGAGATGGACTCGCCATGGGTGATCAGGTAGCCGAGGGTGGCCCCGTCGGGCGTCCAGGTGTGCACCTGGGTCACGGCGCCCGGCCGGCGCAGGTAGATCGACGACCGGCCGCCGCACTCATGCTGGCGGCCATCCGCCGGGAACCCCCTCTCGTGGGAGCCCCAGCCGAGTTCGGCGGGCTGGCAGGCTTCGCTGATGAAGCCGGCGACGGACCAGGTGTTGACGAACTCGTCGTCCGCCTTGTGACGCGACGACTGCTGGGTATCGCGCTCGGCGATATGGATGCAGCGCACACCCAACCCCTCGGCCAGCGCCGCCCAGTCCTCACGCGAGAGCGGCATGGGCTTGGCCTGTCCACCATCGGCCGCCAAGTCGAACAGCGCCTGCTTGACCAGGTGCGATACCAGGCCGGGGTTCGCGCCGTGGGTCAGCACCGCGGTGGGCGCGTCGATACCGGGGCGGCGCAATGCCAGTGCGGCGTCTCGCAACGCCTGGTTGGTGCGCTGGGACAGCGGGCGGCGCGGGTCAGTGTAGCCACCGAGCCAGGGTTCGATGCAGGTATCCAGGTAGAGCACGTCGCGCTCGAAACAGAACTCCAGGAGCGCCCGGGTGGAAACGCCCACCGAGAGGTTGAGCAGGAAGTCTCCGGGCCCCAGCAGCGGGCTGAGCAGTTCCCGATAGTTGCCCGGCTCCAGCGTCATGGGCAGGAAGTTCACCCCCTGTGCTTCGGCGACGCCCCTTCCCGCCGGGTCCGGACTCAGCACCAGCAAGCGGCGCGGATCGAGTTCCAGGTGTCGAAGCAGGAGCGGCAGCACACCTTGCCCGATGCAACCGAACCCCACCATGACCAGGCGGCCATCGTAACGCTGTAGATGTTGTGGCTTGGGCATGGCCCTACCTCGGCTGCCAAGGCTGGCGGAAAGAACGCGCGCTCCGTTCCCATACCCCGATCATAGCGCCACCCACGAAGGACAGCCGGCAGGCCCGGGCCAGCAACGAACGCCACTCATTCCGCCGGGCCAACTTCACGAGGCCCGGAAATCCTTTCTCCTGAAGCGACGATGCCCGGCGTCAAATAGCCGGGCATTCAATCCGAACCCATGAATCAGAACATTAACCGTTACTGCAACCCTGGCCGAACACAACATATTCCAGGCGATGAACTTTGCCCTGGTGATCTTCGTAAGTCATATGAGCCGGAACCACTCCACAGACATCGGGGATTTCACTGCGGGAAATGACCCGGGCGATATCGAGTTCCATTCCATAGTGGTACTGCTCGACAACGGTTTCCCCGGTAACAGCGACTTCCACCGGTTCTTCGGCCAAGGCGAAGGCAGACATGCCGGCGAGCGCCAGCAAGGCAAGAGCTTTCATTGGATAGTTTTCCGAGTGTTTGGAAGTTGGAACTTCGACCAGCTCTCCACGAACTGGTCGAAGGTACAGCGCAACACCTTGCGGTGATGTTTACGGCAGCAAGCGCCTCGTCGTGGGAGGCGGGATCATTTTATTGCCCGGCCAACCTTGCAAACAGCGCCAGATACAACAAGGACTATTTACTGATCTGGTACTTTACAAAGGTTAGATTCCCGTTCTATTGAGAAATCGTCCCTGACGAGGTCTTTGCCGTGAGGTAATGGTTGGCCAAGGCCGTGACCGCCACTGCGCGCAAGATCGTCATCCCGTTCTACAACGCGATGCGTTTCGATATGGCCTATCAGGATCTTGGTGCCGATCACTATGAGCAGCGGTACCGCGAGCGCGTGATCAAAGGCCTGCACCGTCGGGCAGCCGAATTCGGCTTCACACTACAGGCGGTTGAAGGTGTTTCTAAGGAAGGCGCTCGCCATCTTCTCGCAGCCCACGAAGTGAGTTTCGCGTCATCGAGGCGTTGGCTGGTCGTTACCCCGTAGCACCAACTTGCCGAATGCTGCGGGTATCGCGCAGCGGTTTCTATGCCTGGCAACAGCGACCACCTTCGGCGAGAGACATGGCGAATCGGCCTCTGAGCAAAGAGATCCGCACCATTCACCATGAAGTGAATGGTATCTATGGCCATCGCCCATCAAGGCTGAATTGACGGCCATGGGGCAGGCGTGTAGTCGACACCAGGTTGCTCGACTGATGCGCGAAGCCGGCCTGCGCGTTCGCTAGCGCAAGCGCTGGCGGCAACTGGTCTGTTTTATCCACCAGCATCTTCAATAAGCGAATTGCCTTTTCGAGGTCCTCTCGGCGCACCAAGTGGGCTGCAGGGGGCCCGCTGCTCACTGAAAATTCTCGCGCATTTACCTCATGGTCAGGTGAATTCAACCTGACCATGAGGTAAATGCAGTTTCGCGGTATCGAGTCTCCCGCGGTGACGGTATTAGTTAATAGAAATGCGCCGATTCGCGGGTCGCTGGACGGGCTGCGTCAGCCGTAATTCTTCGTTAATTCCAATTTCAAAGCAGACACTTAGACGCTCACAGACCTAGTCCAGGGATGGTTGGTCTATGGGCCTATCCAATCACCCTAACTCTGCCAGTGCAGACCAAGGAATCGGGTGACTGGCCAGCGCAGGTGACGACAGATGGAGCTTGTATGGGCTACTAAAGACTTTGTGATCGCCGGGCAACCCTATCCAGAGTTCCCCATTCTGCTTTGGGACTCAATGGAGAGTTGCATACCCGCCAATCAATTTTTTCGTCACTACCTGCTGCGCGGAGCCGTTCGCTCCAAGCGATCCTGGCCCAGCACAGGACGCGCTCTGTACGACTTCTTTAGCTTCATCCAGGCCCATGACCTGGACTGGCACGACGTTGATCGGGGCGAGGCCAAGTCCCTTGTGGCTGCCTATCGGGACTACTGCCTGGACTCATGCGAACTGGCACCGAACACCACTTACCAGCGCCTGCATTACATCTGCGCGTTCTACGAATTCGCGCTAAAGCAGGGGTGGGTGAGGCGCCTGCCCTTCACCTATGAAGAACGCACCGTGAGGCGCCAAGCAGGTTTCCTTGCGCATACCGATGCCAGCGGCGGCAAGGCCATGGCGAACGATGTGATGCCGCGTAAACCCAGGGTCCTGCCCAAGTACCTGAGCATGGTCGAGGTCAAGGCGCTCCTGGCTGCAGTGGAAAACCCCCATCACCGGATGATGATGCGCCTGGCGCTGCATACGGGTCTGCGCCGCGAGGAAATCGCCACCTTCCCGTTGGACTACGTCTTCGACCCAGACAAGAAGGAACGAACCAAACGCAACTTCCCCATTTGCCTCGATGCGTACGACGGCAGCGGCATGGCGACCAAGGGTAGCAAGTCGCGAGAAATTCACGTTAGCCGCAAGTTCATGGCCGAACTCTACCGCTATGTGACGAAGGTTCGCGGCGAGCGTGCCTCGCTGAGCAAGACTCCACAAAGGGCGCTGTTCCTCAACCAGTTCGGGGAACCCTATAGCGAGGACGGCAAGAGCCTCAACCGAATCATTAGCAAGGCGGGCAAGCGGGTTGGAATCAAGGTCCATACGCACATGCTCCGGCATACCTATGCCACCCATACCCTGGTAAGCCTTCAGCGCAATCGCACGAGCGGGATAGACCCCCTGGTGTTCGTTCAGCACCAACTAGGTCACAGCTCGATTCAGACGACCATGGTGTACCTGCATTTGGTCAACGAAATGGCCGACCAGGCGGTGCTGGCCTATGACGACGAGTTGAACGCACTGGCGGAGGCGGCTTGATGGGCAAGCGCAAGGTATTTTCCAAAACCGACCTCAGCGTGCCTCAGGTCGAGCACAGCCATGACTCGGCAGGCAATGTGGTCATTCTGCCTGATGTCATTCCTCCGACGAACACCACGGTCGAGTTCGGGCGGAACACGTCACACAGTCGGAGTTTCGACTTTGCCCGTTGGTACGACGTCGGCATTGACCCCATCACCTACGCCTGCCAACGCCAAATTGAGCGCTTCCTCGCCGGCCAGGACGACGACGTTACGATCATCACCGTAGCTAGCTACTGCACAAATGGGCTGCGCCATTTCCTCGACTGTTGCATGTTGCGGGCAGCGGCTTTGGAACGTGACCTGGCCCTGGCCGATGTGAATCGGGATCTGATTGACGGTTATCTCGCCCATCTGGCAGGGCTGGGCGTGGGACCTACAAGTCAAAGAAGTCGCTACTCGAAGACCAAGTCCGTACTACACGCCTTGGGACGGCGTGGGCTGATCCTCCTAGTCACCTCCGGCGATGCGGCCACCTTCCCGACCAATCCCTTCCCGAACAGCAACCGCAAGTACAAGGGCGAGACGGCGCTGTCCAAGCACGAGCGGCAAGCTGTCACCGTGGCGCTCAAGCAGGTCATCAAGCCAATCTGGGCCGACGATGCGCCTCTGACCGCCGATCTACTGGCCTTCGCCCTGCTGGTCGTGGCGCTGCACACCGGACGCAATACCACGCCACTGCTAGAAATGGGCCGCAACTGCCTGCGCCCGCACCCCAAGGACAACACCGTGTTCCTGGTGCTGTGGAAGCGGCGCGGCTACACCAGCAGCAAAGTGGCGCTGCGCGCCGAGTCAGACATCGAGCGCCTACTAGAGTCCACGCCGAGCGTGCGAACCAACGTGGAGCGCCTCATCCGCCGCGTGATGTCCTTGACCGAGCCCTTGGATGCAGAGGCCCCGGACGACCTCCGTGGCCGCGTATGGCTGTATCGCATTCGCGGCGGCCCGGCTGCCGGCCAAGTCACGTCGTTGAGTGGAGCAATGTTAGCTCAGGCGACAAGCCGTCTCGTAGCCAAGTACGGCCTGACTGACAGCAACGGACAGCCACTGCGCATCAACGTCTCGCGCCTGCGCAAGACCTTCGCCAACCGAATATTCGAGCTGACCGACGGCGACCTGGCGACCACCGCCGCGGCCCTTGGCAATACCCTGCAAGTGGCCGACCAACACAACCTGGCGTCCGGCGAGGATGCCCGTCGCAACTGGCGGTTCATGGGCGAGATACTGGTGGAGGAGTTGCTGACCCGGACCATCGGTGCGACCCACAAGGACACCCCTTTGGGCCACTGCGCCGACTCGGCGTACGGCCAGTACGCCCCGAAGTTCGAGGGCGCAACTTGCATGAACTTCATGAACTGCCTGCGCTGCAAGCACTACGCGGTAACCGCCGAGGATCTGTACAAGCTGTTCAGCTTCTACTTTCGCGTGCTGGCCGAGCGCTCGCGCATGGACAAGCGGCGTTGGGCACGGGAGTACGCCCACATTCCCCGTCTGATCGACCACTACATCGTTGCCGAGGGGCTGCGACGCGGCACCTTCAAGACCGCAGCCGTGGACGCCGCCCGTGAGCGCGCCCGCACCCAGCCGCATCCATTCTGGTCGGTTGATCTGATTGACAGTCTGGAGGTCTTTGCATGAGCGCTCCCCATTCGGCAACGCTACCTTACCCCCCCCTTACCGCCCAGCCTGGCGATGTGCGTGGGCTCCCCGAAGCCGAGCGCGACGCCCTGATCATCAGCGCTATTCAGGTCGATGGGCAGTGGATCATCCGCAGCCGCTACGGCGACGACATCTGGCAACTCGAGGGTTTCACCAGCAACGTGCCGGCCAACAGGAGAAGGGTGGACTTCCGCAAGGTGCCACCAGCGTTTCGGGCACTGATGAAGCAGATTCTGTACCGCTACCTACAGCGGGGGCGTCGCTCGGGGGGTCGGCCTAAAGGCGGAGTACTGACACAGACTTTCTCTAGTGCTATGCCATTTCTTCGCCATCTGGAGGCGCTCAAGCTCGATCATTTAGGCGCGGTTACGCCCCTGGTCTGCTCGACCTATGTTACTGCCTGCAAGGCGCACAGGCAGACCGGCCGAAATGAGGGCAAGCCGCTGTCGAAGCGTGGGTTGGTACGCCGTTTCATCGCCGTCGAAGCGCTCCATGAACTGAGCCAGTACACCGATGACCCGATGCCACAGCATCCTTGGCTCGAAACCTCCGCGAAAGCGTTGGCGGGGCTAACCGGCCGCGGAGCCCTGGTAGGTAAAACACCGCTGATTCCCGACGATGTGTTCTGCACTCTATTCGAGCGAGCCTACCAACAGCTCGAGCGCGGCCAGAAACTTCTTGATATGCGCGATAAATTAGAAAACATCACTGAGCAGCTAAAGGGGCGGAGTTATTGGGGTGTCTATGTGACCAAGAACCGCTACCTAAATGGCCTTGGCTGGGAGGACGGTCTGAATGCGTTCAACAATGCGCTGATCGATCTGCGCACGGCCTGCTACATTGTCCTGGCCAGCACCACCGGCTGCCGCAACCACGAACTGGCCAACGTGCAGTGGGGCGCGCACCACCGCACCGAGGACGATGAGGGCACCGTCTACCACTGGATGCGCTCACGGTCGGACAAGACATATGCCGGTATCCATGACTGGATGATCCCCGACGTCGCAGTACGCGCCCTGCGTCTGATGGAACGTTGGGCCGCGCCCTACCAGGCCATGGTCGCCGCCGAGATTGTGCAGCGCCGCCGTGCCAACCCGCTCGATCCGCAGATTGTCGAGGCGCACCAGCACCGTCATGCACTCTTTCTCGGCGTATATAAGAATGAGGGCAATCAGGTACGCACTCTTTCCAGAAGCAGTTGGGACTCACACCTAAAGGCATTTGCCAAGGATTGCGGGCTGAGCTGGAACCTCGCCAGCCACCAATTCCGCCGCAAGTTTGCCAATTACGCAGCGCATAGTCGCTTCGGTGATCTGCGCTACCTCAAGGAGCATTTCGCGCACTGGACGCTGGACATGACCTTGGGCTACGCCATGGACGACAGTTGGGGACAGCATCTGGACCTTGAACTGTACGCCGATATTCAAATGGAGTTAGACGACATCAAGCTCGGCGTCGTTGATAACTGGCTGGGTGACGACCCCCTGGCAGGCGGCTATGGTCGCGCGCTCAAGCAGTGGCAGCGGGCCCCGCAGAACCTGCTGATTTTCAACGATCACGCCTCGATGCTGAAGTCCATTGCCGAAAGCACTGCGATTCGCAGCAACGGCCATGCCTGGTGTACAGCGGACGATGGTGGCTGCGTCGGTAATACCCTTGAGCGCACCCGTTGCGGCAACGGCTGCACCAATGCCGTTATCGGACGCCCTCACACGCCCTTTTACAAACGACTCTACGAGGATCTGAAAGAGCTGCTGCACTGCACGGACATTGGTGAGGGCGGCCGCCAGCGCGTTGAGCGCGACCTGAAGCGCTGCCGTGAGGTATTGACCCAGTTGGGCATCGACCCGGAGATCCTGATCGCATGAAACCCAAGGAAAAGGCAGCCAACTACAAACCGGCCGAGGATCGGGAGAAGGATCTGAGGCTCGCCCTCCTCCGTATCCAGAAGGGCCGTGCCAAAACAGGGGAAACGAAGGTTACCATCGCCGCAGTCGCCCGCGAGGCGAGCGTATCGAAGGCACTGATCCATAACTACTACCCAAGCATTGCCGAAGCTATCCGCCAGGTTCAGGGGCGCTCTAGTCGCGCCATGCGAGATGTGAAGCACCAAGACTTGCTTGCCGAGCGCAAAAAATCCGCTGGCTACCGTCACGAGATCGAAGAGTTGCGGGCCAAGGTCTCCAATCTCGCCTCCATCAATGAGGTGCTGTTGGAGGATAACCGTGTTCTCAAGGCTAAGTTGGACGACCTTAAGGTGGTCCAACTGGCTTCAAAGAAGCCGCAAGGATAGGTCGAAATGCTTGGTGCGCAATTGCACCCATCCGAGGGATAGCGTCTTCGATCACCGCTGGCATGGTAGTTAGCGAGTAGGCTCCGCCTGTGGGTGTGACTAGTCCTTCGACCTTCAAACTGAAGGATGAGTGAAAATCCAAGCCCCAAAAAGTACCCGGGCACACTTCCCTAGGTCCGAGATCATGGACCTGAAGAAAGAGAAGAACTTCTTCGAAACTCGCGTCATCGAGTACCAGACCGGCGCTGCGCTGAGCCGGGATTGAGTGCGAGTCGCGTAGTTTTTCAACAAACACTGAAACTTTTTCACTGAATGTTGAAACGGATGCACCGAGACGGTGCAGAACCGCTGCCTTGGGGAGGGCAGCGGCGCTAGCCATCCAAGGCTGGCTGTAGCAACAGGGCAAGGCCATTAGCCCCAAAGGAACTGGGGTAGAAGGGAGTAAGAGAAAGGGCCGGTGAGCAATGCTCACCGGCCCTTTTTCATGGGTGGGCAGTTTCGCTTCTCGACCATAAACCTTGATTAACGGCATAGACATTCATGCAGCTCAGGCCCCCACGCCGATGCCAGCACTATTCACTAGCTGAGATCGTGCAAAGTCTTATCAGACGCTGCCGAGACTCGCATCTCCGAAAAGGTGACCGCGAGCCCCTGCCTCTCCGGTGTGCAGCACATTGCGCCAACGAAATAACGCTTCTCTGACGGAAATGCGCAAAGACGGAGCAAGGGCCAATGCAAACCATCCGTGGAGTACTGCAGGCGCAATGAACCGGCCTTCAGTGTCAAACGAAGCCAGAAGCAACCTGCGTCTCCAGGGAAGATCCCGGGCGCCCAGTCGGAGGAAGGATTGGTCAGCACACTGCTGATCATCGGCTGCGAATCGTTGAACTCGATAGCTGCCTTGAGCCAACAGCGCTCATCCAGCATGAGCATCAGGCCAGCTTGGTCGTACAACTCGGTGAAATCGCCCTCGACCTTTAGCTCGAAGGTGAAGTCGCCGGAGATATCGCATCCGTAGACGTGCCCGCTCTGACGGCGAAATCCATACCAGGTCTCCTGCCAGAAGTCGGTATTTGCATCAGTGACGACCGTTAGCCGATCAGCCTCAAGTCGCCAAGTCGCTGGCTCATTCAGCCAACGCCATTGGGTTGAATCATTCATCAGGATTGCCTTCCATGCAGACGGTCCGAACCGAACTCATCTAATCGACGATGTGCGAACTGTCATAGCTTGCACTAGCCACGCAAGGTGACTAGTGCAAGCCATATACCTTCAGGAGATTGGACCCTTATCGAGCCGGCAATCCACGCACAGTTCCCGCGTCGACCTTGCCTGGCCGAGAGGTGCCCCCAGCACGCGCGACTCCGGCGCTCCGCCGCATGGCATTCGCAACTTCGACCGCATCGCCTTCGGGGGCGGTGGAGTTGCGATGAGGCTTGGCGATGTACATGTAGAGCAAGCCGGTTACCACTACGACCGACAATCCCACAAGCGCGATCCAGCGGTCCAGCAGCCCCAGGCTCTCATTGCTGGACGGCAGCGAAAGAATCACGCAAGCGAAGATGCCGTAGGCCAAGGCTCCAAGGTTGACGATCCATCCCCAGCGCCCCAGAGAGAACGCACCTGCAGGTTTCCAACCCTTCATCCGCGCACGCAGGGCCGCTACCACCACCATCTGGAAGGCCACGTAACCCGCGAGCATCTGCCCGCCTGCTACCCGATAGAGGGAGTCAGGCACTAGGTACACGAAGAGCAGCAGCAGTGCAGAGAGCGCATTGACGCCTACCAACGCGCACACCGGGACATGCCCCTTTTGGGAGAGCTTGGCGAAGATGTGAGCGCCGGGGAACATGTTGTCGCGCGCAAAGGAGTAAACTAGGCGGCTGGAAGAGGCCTGCTGTCCCATCACACAAGCCAGGAACGACGTGAGTGCGATGACGAGGAAGATCTTCGTGCCGATGAAACCGATGGAGTCATTCAGGATCGCGGGAATCGGATCAGCAACGTTCCCATTCACGATCTCGACCAGGTTGGGCGCAGCCAGAACGTATCCAGCGAAAGACAGCAGTGCTGAGCTGCAACCAACGACGACCGTGAGGATCATTGCACGTGGAATCTGGCGGCCCGGGTTGGGCACTTCCTCAGCCACCTCACCGCAGGCTTCAAAGCCGTAGACCATCAGGATGCCAACCAGCGCCGCCCCAACGAACGCAGTCGAATAGTCGCCATCGAGAGCCGTACCCATGGTGTCGAAGAACACGGAGAGATCATTGTGCCGCTCGAACACGAGCAGATAGAGACCCACGGCGATTACACCAATTAGTTCCGCCGCCAGGCCCGCACCAGCGATTCGTGAAAGGGTCTTTGTGCCCGTCATGTTCAACAGGAGGCCAACAAGCAGCATTGCGCCAGCGATCAACGCGCTCAGTCCAGGAGTAACCGGTACGCCAGCACTCTCCCTGGTTCCGGTGAACAAATTCGCCACGAAGCTCGAACCGAACATTGCTGTAGTGGCGATGGCGACGATTACGCAAGCCAGATAGATCCAGGAAAGGATCCACGCATACTGCCCGTTCCAAAGTCGCCGCGCCCACTGATACAACCCACCGGCAATGGGATACTGCGCAACAATCTCACCAAACACCAAAGCCACCAGCAACTGGCCAGCCCCAACAATGAGGATCCAGAACATGGAAGGCGGACCAGCGGTTGCCAGTCCTTGCGCAAGCATCGCGACCACGCTGACTAACGGTGAGAGGTAGAGGAAGCCTAATGCCAGGTTCGACCAGAGTGACATCGATCGATCGAATTTCTGGTCGTAACCTAGAGATTTCAGATGTTCCGCATCGGAGGTATCAGTTGCGTTTCGCACGTTGCACTCCTTGGAGCTAATTGTTCTTGTAGTGACTCTTTAATGCCGCTGTGGAGTCGCTGTGGAGTCAAACGCACGACGATCCCGTTCGTAGCTAGATGGCTACGAATTCCCTCGACAAAACCGCTTTAGTCCTTTGACGCCACCGAAGTAGGAAATGCCGTTACAAGCAGAGAGGTAATCTCATAGAGCAAGCGATTGGCTGTTTCTGAAAAGCTTCGCGACAACCCGAATCAGCAAAATGAGTGCCACTCAAAATAATGTTTCGCAACACACTGTTTTATAAGGACTTCTCAAAAAGTACACTTACCTGCTGCGGGCACCATCTCAGTATTGGTACGGGTTCACGCTCAGGCCTGAGAAAGGTCTCACCCCTGCGTCTTGCGAGACGACTCAATCGAGCACAAAAAAGCCTCCCGAGGGAGGCTTTACTGATGGACAGATTGGCTCCATCTACACTCTGAAGCTTCCCATAAGGCGCTGCTGCTGATTCGCCAAATCGGTTAGCGACTGACTGATTTGAGCTGAATCCTTCGATTGGGTCGCCAGTAGCTCGGTGACATCCCTAATGGCTGATACGTTGCGGTTGACCTCTTCGGACACGGCACTTTGCTCTTCAGCTGCGCTCGCAATCTGCAGGTTCATCTCACCGATCACCTCGATGGCCTTACTGATTTTCTGAAGGGCTTGCACAGCCTGGTCTACCTGCTGGACGCTGGCGTCGGCCTGGGCATGGTTTGCCTGAATCGTCAGAACTACGTTTCTAGTACCGTGCTGAAGGTTCTGGATGACCCCCTGAATCTCCTCCACAGAATCCTGTGTCCTTTTAGCCAGATGACGAACTTCATCGGCGACAACAGCGAATCCTCGGCCGGATTCACCAGCTCGAGCAGCTTCGATGGCGGCGTTTAGTGCCAACAGATTGGTTTGCTCAGCAACGGAACGAATCACCACGAGCACCTTGCCGATCTGCTCGCTGCTCTCGGCTAACTGGCCGACCTCGAGCATCGCGAGATTCATCTCGCTCGCAAGCTTGTTGATGCTGTGGGTGGTTCGTTCAATGGTTTGTGTGCCTTCCCGCACAGCCTCATCGACATGCCGCGCCGCATCAGCAGCCATTGCGGCGTTCCGGGCGACATCTTGAGAGGTGGCACTCATCTCTTGAGCAGCTGTTGCGACCTGCTCAATCTCCCTGAATTGCTGCTGCATCCCACCATTGGTCTCGCTAGCAATGGTCGCAGCCTGATCAGCCGTGCGCCGAGTGTTATCAACGGACTCGCTCACCTCCGAAATGATCGGCTGCAACTTGTCCAGGAAGCGGTTGAACCAACCTGCCATCTGCCCTATTTCATCGCGCCCATCATGCACCAAGCGCTTTGTGAGATCCCCCTCACCACTTGCGATGTCTTTGAGCATTTCGGCCACGTTCAAAATCGGACGGGCAATGCTTGCAGCCATGAACCAGATCAGGACCAATCCAATCATTGCCCCCACTACACCCACGATCAGTTGGGTCCGTGTCGCAGCGTTATTCGCCTCGTCGAGGATTTTGCGCATCGCCCCCACTTGAGCCATCAGAACTGAGGTCGGGACTTGAATCACTACGCTCCAATGCGGAGTACCAACAAGTGGCGAGAAAGGCGCGACGACGGTGATCTCGCCGTCCAGTTCTACGTGGCTGACAGCCTCGGCCTGACTCCGATTGTGAACCTCACCCGCGAGCTTGGGCACCGTAGCCGTCAGCGATTTACCCAGCGACTCCTTATCACCACTTCGGGCTGCCACAGCGCCATCGGAGCTGATGAAACTCATCTGAACACGACCACCGTACAGACTATTGCTCGAGGCCTGCACCACTTCCTGCAGACTGCTCAACGCGAGGTCGATGCTCATCACAGCCACCACCCGCCCATCCTCCACCAATGGGATAGAGATGGTGGACATCAAGACATCGATGCCTTGCAAGGTGGTATAGGTGTAGGGATTGATTACACATAGTCGCTTGGAGTCCCGAGCACAGCGGTACCAGTAAGTCGACGCCTGGCCATCGTCCGCCATCTCATTCTCGGGCATGGCGTAGCTTTTCAACTGCGTCGTCGCGTAAGAAGCAAATCGGCCTGTGTCGTTGCCTGCTCCAACTCCGAGTCCAACGAATCGGTCGTCCTGGCCATCAAGCAAATTCGGCTCAAATGCCACGCCGACACCGAGCACTCCAGGGCTCGCTGCAACCTGCTCTTGCATCATGTTGAAGATGTCCTTGCGCAGCTCTGCTGGGTCCCCTCCCCTGCTCTGCGCCTGCTTTTTCATGAAAAGGATTTGCCGCGCCAACGTCTCACCAAAGATTGCGCCTTCACTAAAGCGCTTGGCGATGGCCTGGGCCTCAGCCTCACCTACCTTGTACAAGTGCTGCAGAGCCTGCCCCTGTAGGGCGGCTGAACTGGACTGGTCAATCGCCTGCGATATCCCCTGGATACGGAAGATCGAAACCGCCACGAGAACTGCAAGTACAGCCAGCATGCATAGTCCAGCCAGCACCGTGATTTTTGTTTTTATAGATAGCTTTGACAGGTACATCTTCTCTCCTTGACGCGTCGGACTGCGGTTTAACTACGCAAGACTCGTGTCCCCCAGTGGGGCGAAGTACTAGATTCGAGTCGTTAGCTGATTCCGATCCCCGGAAATAAAAAGGCCGTGAATCGCCCCATGCGATCCACGGCCCCGGACAGTCAATGAGGGCCTCATGCCGACGTCTGTCGACCCTCAATGCGTCCGTGTAACTTGTTGACTGATTCAGCCGCTGCCAGGAAAGGCGAACTGTGCCGCCTCGTGGCTGGCACGCTGCGGCCAGCGCTGGATGATGGCCTTGCGGCGGGTGTAGAAGCGCACGCCGTCCGGGCCGTAGGCGTGCAGGTCGCCGAACAGCGAGCGCTTCCAGCCGCCGAGGCTGTGGTACGCCACCGGCACCGGTACGTTGACGCCGACCATGCCCACTTCGATCTCGTCGCAGAACAGGCGGACAGCCTCACCATCGCGGGTGAAGATGCAGGCGCCGTTGCCGTACTCGTAGTCGTTGATCAACTGCATGGCGTCTTCCACATGCTCGCCATTGATCGGATGCGGAATGATCGACATGCGGGAAATCCAAAAGTTAAAAAACGATGATGAGGACGGCATGATCCGCCTCCTCGCTCATGCCGTTACCGCAGCCTGCAGGGCAATCTCGATGAGGATCTCGTCATCTGCCAAGTTCGCCTCAACCGTAGCGCGTGCAGGTAATGCGTCATGAGGTATCCAGGCTTCCCACACCGCATTCATCGCGTCGAAATCTCTGACGGCATGCTTGAGCCAGATCTGGGCAAACAAGATTCGGGACTTATCTGAACCGACCTCGGACAGAAGCGCCTCGAGTCGGGCCAAAACCTGTTTTGTTTGGCCAGCTAGGTCTTGGGTGATGTCTTCAGGAACCTGACCTGTGATGTAAACCGTGCCGTTGTGTACGAGCGCATGACTGAGTCGCCCGGGCAGAACCTGGAGTCGTTGAATGGACAACGCCACTACCTCGTGAAGTGATGGGAGTGTCTTCAGTCAGAACGGGGGCCCATACGGGCCCCTCGTCGCAGACTTGAACCTTCAGGCTTTGCACTCGGCCCACAGATAGGGCGCAACATTCTTCTGGTTCAAAGTCACACCCAGACCCACGTCGGACGGCACGACCAGCTTGCCACCCTTGATGCGGTCTTCGAGCGGGTTCTCCAGCACCTGGACATACTTCGGCGAATCTGGGAAGTACGGGTAGATCTCCAGGGTCATGAAGTTCGGCATGGTCACGCTCACCTGCAGGGTGGCCGCGGTGCACAGCATGCTTGCGCAGTTATGAGGTGCGACACGCATGTTGTAAGCCTCGGCCATTGCCGCGATCTTCTTGGTCTCGGACAGGCCGCCGGTGTTGCCGACATCCGGCTGGACAATGTCGACCACCTGCTTCTCGACCAGGCGACGGAAACCCTGGCGGGTATACAGACGTTCGCCTGCAGCCATGGAGGTGTTGGTGGCACCAGCGATCTTGGCCATTGCACCGACATCGAAGGCATCGCAAGGCTCTTCAATCCAGGTGATACCCAGATCCTCATAGCGTTTGATCAAGCGGATGCTTTCATCAGTGGTAAGGCCGCCGCTCAGGTCGATGTAGACCTCAACCTCAGAACCCGCCACTTCAACAAGCTTCTTCACGCGCTGATAGGCCAGCTCCATGAATTCGCGATCATGGGCACGACGGGTCACATGACGCAGACGACCTTTCTCGTCCTGGGTCGCCAGGGGATAGCACTTCAGTGCGCGATAGCCATCGGCGATCGGTCGCTCAGCGGCATGGGCCCAGGAGTCGGCATCCACGCAATGGTAGTTCCAGCCGTTGGCGTAGACCGGGACCTCATCGAAGACCTTGCCGCCGAAGAACTCGTATACCGGCAGATTCGTGGCCTTGCCCTTGATATCCCACAGCGCCTGCTCAATAGCGCTGATGCCGGAGAAGACGATGGCGCCACCGCCCTTGGCCCAGAAGGAATGGTCGTACATCTCGGTGAAGAGTTGCTCAATGCGGAACGGGTCTTTACCGATGATGAGGCGCTCGCAGAGGTCCTTGATCATCCCTGCTGCAGCGGTCGCACCCAGACCGTAGGCGATGGCAGCTTCGCCAATGCCGGTGATGCCTTCGTCGGTGGTGAGTTCGACGATGATCGGCTTGACGTAACCGCTCTCGACCAGGAAGACCTTTGCAGAAGTAATTTTCATGTTGAGTACTCCGTAGTTCCTCAGCTGACGCATTGATTTGGTGCCGGATATCGCCATCGGCAGCCCGTTGGTGTGTAATGAAGATCAGGGAGTAACACTCTCATTGTCAACAATCCAAAAACCACGCAAAGCACTGATTATTCTATGTATTCATCTCTTATTTGAGTCTCATTCTTGCGATTGTGAACAGGGAATAACCGCCCTCCACCAAAGAGTGAGACAGAACTGAAAAAGCTGAGAATTCCCCTCTCAAGAACTTGCAAATATTTCATGTTAAATACACCACAAGATCACTCAGTTTCGGCGGACCCGAATGAGTTTCAGCAGCAAGGATCGAAAAGAACGTCGGGCAGGCCGAATCAAATGAGCAAGCAATCCATCGAAAATCAGACCTTGGCTTCTAAGCGTCAGCCGGCTGATGAACAGGCAGTACAGGTGCTTCGGAAATCAGTCCTACAGGCAGAGCTTGAACCGGGATCGCGCGTGACTGAGAACGGGTTGGCCGACCTGTTCGCGCTATCTCGTGGCGCTATCCGATCGGCACTTCACCACCTCTCCCAAGAAGGGCTGTTCTTGAAGATTCCGTACTGTGGTTGGGCAGTCATGCCGATATCATCGGCAGATGCCTGGGAGCTCTATACGTTGAGAGCGAACCTGGAAATGTTGGCAGCTTCGCTGGCCAGCCAGAACATGGACAGCAGCAGCTCCACCGAGCTGCTTCGGGCATTCGAAGAACTGGCCAATGCCTGCCGTAAACAGGATCGAACACAAGTAGCCGAGGCAGACTTCAAGCTGCACAAAACGATCGTGACCCTTTCGCGACACAAGCGCCTGCAGCAGCAATATCGCATCGTTCAGCAGCAGATCCGGGTCTATATCGCGTCCAGTGATGCCCTCACGCCTGACTTCCAGACATTCATCGATCACCACCGCCCGATCGTGGACGCCATTCTGGCTAGAGATGCTGACCTGGCCGCAAAGCTCTCCTCAGAGCACAACCTCTCGGAAGGCAAGAAGTTGCATCGCCATTTACTGACATTGGAGTCCGCCCGGATCCAGGCGTAACGACCATACCGAGTACAGTTCGGAGGCGCTCCGGGACGACTCAGAAAGGGATTAGGGGGAACTCTGAGTAAACTGGATACTTCGCGCACATCCGCGTGATGCGACGCGTCACGAACGCCTCGACCTCAATGCCTCCGGGATTGTCTAGGATGTCGCAGATCCATCCAGCAACCTCTGCACAGTGGGACGGTCCCAAGCCTCGTGTCGTGATAGCGGTAGTACCCAATCGCAGATAGTCGGGTTCAGCACCGTGACCAGGCCAGCGACCAGACTCCATACATATCCCGCTTCGGCGAAGCACCTGCTCCACCCCTACCGACTGAGGCGGTCGCCCGGCCAATCCAACCAATACCGGGCCGCCCTCCTCCAAACACGAACGCAGCTCGTACCCTCGACAAGAAAACGCACCCGCGACGGCACGGACGTTTTCCAGCACCTGGACCTGATAACTCTGAAAAGATGGGGACATCGCCTCCTTGAGACACAAAGCTTTCGCAGCCAAGTTACCGGAAGAGATGCGCACGATAGGGTCCCGCTCAACTGCCACAGCATTGAGCATCTGCTGCAACGACCTGTCTGCCTTGGCGAGAATCATCCCCCCTTCAGGGCCGCGCAACGTGGAACCAGTCGATGCGATGGCGAGATCCACGAAAGGCACAGGGCTCAAGCAAAGGCCCGCCGCTACCATTCCGGCGATAAGTGTGAAGTCCACCACCAGATAGGCCCTGGCTTTGTCCGCTATCGCGCGTAGCCTGAAGTAGTCGATTCTCCGTCCAATGCCTGCGGCCTTTACCACCAGCAGCCTCGGTCTCAGCAACTGCACCCTTCGCTCTATAACGTCGAGATCAAGGCCGGAGGGATCGACCTCATCATGATGGGAACAATTGAAGGCTGCCCTGGCCGTGACAAATTTGCCGGCTTGGAGGGCATGACCATTGCCGACCCAGCCGACACTGAGAATGCCATCCCCCATGTCCAGCAGAGCGTCGCAAATGGATGCAATTGCCTGCTCTACAGACGCGGGTGTCACGCAGGCGTAATCAGCATTGAACAATTGTCGAGCACGATCTGCAGCCAGCGCTTCGAACTCGCATCTCCCCATGAGAGATAATCCGCTATCGAAGCTTCCCCCAAGTGCATCCAGGATCTGGGGGCTGACATGGTTGGCAGAGGCACGTAGATCCAGACAGCTTTCGACGCGCCACGCGGCATCACTCAAGGCAGTGAACAGATCCTTGTCATAGGACCGGAGTCGATTGAATCTGCTTTGCATACTGCCCTCTGGTATTGCGTACCCGTCCAAGGTGCCTCGACTCGCGCTTAGCTACCTCGGATATTCATTCCTACTCAGATCGCGGCGGGGGCCACCACCCCCGCCGAATCCGACCTCAGCATCAGCTGGCGATATTCAGCTCCACGGCTTGATGCAGCCCACGCCCTTTCCACAGCAGGCAGTGATTGCGCTCGGGGTCGCTGAGGTTGATCGACTCGATGATGCCCACGAAGATGGTGTGAGAAAAACCATCGAAGCAATTGCCGATCTTGCAGACCATTCCGGCCGGAGCGTCCTTCAGGATCGGCACGGCAAAGTCTTCCAGATCCCAATCGGACTCGGAGAAGCGGTCAGCCCCTTTGCTCTTGGTGAAGCGGTCCACCACGTGCGCCTGCAGCGGGGACAACAGGTTCACACCGAAATAGCCGTGGTTGAGAATCGCATCGTGAGCCGAAGCCGACTTGTTGATGCACACAATGACGGACGGCGGTTCAGCGGACAGACTGCAGACCGCAGTCGCAATCAAGCCGACCGGCTTGTCGCCCTCGAAACTGGTAATGGCATTCACTGCGCCGGCAAACCGGCCCATTGCTTCACGAAATTCCTGAGTCAACATGGCAGATACCTCTCTGGTTTGAAGGGCTCGGCCCGAGCAGCACATGCCACCAGGGCCGAGAGCGTCACTGGTTAAGGCACGAGACGAATTTGGTGGTCAAATAGCCGTCGAGAGCTTCGATACCGCCCTCGGAGCCGTAACCTGAATCCCTGACGCCGCCGTAAGGTGTTTCAGCCAGCGCCAGGCCCAGGTGATTGATGGTGAGCATTCCCGAATCGACGCGACGGGAAAGGGTGTCCGCCACCGACTGGGTACGAGTCCAGGCGTAGGAAGCCAGACCAAACGGAAGTCGGTTCGCCTCCTGCAAGGCCTCTTCGACTTCATCAAAAGAGCGAACCAGAGCAACGGGGCCGAAAGGCTCTTCGCTCATGGCAGCCATTTCTGCGGTGACACCGGTCAGCACTGTCGGCTCGAAGAAGTAACCTTCCTTATCGATACGATTACCGCCAGCCGCCACGCTGGCACCCTTGGCAACGGCATCCTTCACCAGGCGCTCTACTGCCTGCAGACGGCGCTCGTTGATCAACGGACCAACCTGGGTATCAGGTGCCAGGCCATCACCAACCTTGAGCGCGGACGCAGCCGACGAGAACATCTCGACAAACTGGTCATGTACACCGCGTTGAACGATGAAGCGGGTCGGCGAGATACAAACTTGGCCGGCGTTGCGGTACTTGAACGCGATGAGTGCCTGGCACGCCGCTTGAAGGTCTGCATCGTTGCAGATGATCACCGGAGCATGTCCACCCAGCTCCATGGTGACCCGCTTCATGTGGCTACCTGCAAGGGCAGCCAGATGTTTGCCAACGGGCACGGAACCGGTGAAGGACACTTTGCGAATGATCGGATGCGGAATGCAGTACGAGGAAATCTCGGCAGGAACCCCGTAGATCAGGCCGAGCGTACCAGCGGGAACGCCGGCGTCGGCGAAGCAGCGGAACATTGCAGCAGGAGCAGCAGGAGTCTCCTCAGGTCCCTTGATGATGATCGAGCAACCCGCGGCCAGAGCGGGACCGACTTTGCGCAGAATCTGGCTGACAGGGAAGTTCCAGGGCGTGAACCCGATGCATGGCCCAACGGCTTCCTTGTTGGCAAGTTGGGTTACACCTGGCAGGCGGGCCGGAATGATACGGCCGTAAGTGCGACGCGCCTCCTCAGCGAACCAGTCGATCAGGTCGGCGCCGGAGTTGACCTCCATGCGGGCTTCGGCCAGCGGCTTACCCTCTTCCAGGGTGATCAGCGTGGCGATCTCCTCAACGCGCTCACGGAGCAGCGTGGCAGCGCGACGCATGATTTTACTGCGTTCAAAAACGGAGACGTTCTGCCAAGCCTTGAAGCCGGCCTGAGCGGCCTCGAGTACGTCATCGAGGTCCGCACGGCTCGCATGCGCAACGCTTCCGATGACCTTTCCGGTAGCCGGGTTGACTACATCTTCCCGGCGCCCTTCGGAACCCTCGCGCCATACCCCGTTGATGAACAAATTCACTGCTGGATAAGCCATGCTAACTCCTGCGCTTCTCATACTGGCTCTGCCAGTTGGTCGTTGGATTTGCATGCAGTCCAGGAATCGCGGTCGGTTTGCTGCTTTGAAACCGTGGGCCCTGAACTGCTCGTTAGCCTGACTTGAGCAAGTTCGGTGCCACAAAGAAAAACACTTTATAATCAGATACTTAGACAAACAGAAAAGCGGGATTCTCAGTATTGAGATGAGCCCGGAGCTGCTTTTTCTCTTTTTCTCAAGCTTTGTGAAAGTCAGGCATTCTCAATTCAGAGGCGAGCTGTTCCCAAGCGATTAACAGTTCGATACCCGACATCACTTTTCTACGGTCGCGAATCACCGGCCCCATCAGCGAAAAAGGCGACCTCAAGGTCGCCTTTTTCGCTTCTGCCGTTCTGCTTATCGAATTGTCTGCCCGTGAACCTGCTGGTCGGCGTGGTAGGAGGAACGAACCAGCGGACCGGAAGCTACGTTCTTGAAGCCCATTTCGGCGCCTTTCTCGGCGAACCAGGCGAAGGTGTCCGGGTGGACAAAGCGCTGCACCGGCAGGTGGCTGCGTGAGGGCTGCAAGTACTGGCCGAGGGTCAGCATGTCGATCTCGTGCTCGCGCATGCGCTGCATCGTTTCGATCACCTCGTCGTCAGTCTCGCCCAGGCCCAGCATCAGGCCAGACTTGGTAGGCACATGAGGTACGCGCTGCTTGAAGTTCTCCAGCAGGTCCAGGGACCACTCGAAATCGGAGCCCGGACGCGCGGCCTTGTACAGGCGCGGCACGGTTTCCAGATTGTGGTTGAACACATCTGGCGGCTCTTGCTCGGTGATGGCCAGCGCCACATCCATGCGCCCGCGGTAGTCCGGCACCAAGGTTTCCAACTGGATACCCGGAGAGAGCTTGCGGATCTCGCGCAGGCAGTCGACGAAGTGCTGGGCGCCACCATCGCGCAGGTCGTCGCGGTCCACCGAGGTAATCACCACATACTTCAGACGCAGGTCGGCGATGGCGACCGCGAGGTTTTTCGGCTCGTCCGGGTCAAGCGGCTTCGGCCGGCCGTGCCCGACGTCGCAGAAGGGGCAGCGACGGGTGCAGATGTCGCCCATGATCATGAAAGTAGCGGTACCACCAGAGAAACACTCGCCCAGGTTCGGGCAGGAGGCCTCTTCGCAGACGCTGTGCAGCTTGTGCTTGCGCAGCAGTTGCTTGATGCGCGCCACTTCAGGAGAGGTCGCGATGGGTACGCGAATCCAATCGGGTTTGCGCGGCACCTCCTCGGTGGGAATGATCTTCACCGGGATGCGCGCTACCTTCTCGGCGCCGCGCAGTTTGACGCCCACTTCGACGGCGGACCGGGATGTAGCAGTCATGCGTAAGCCCCATGAAAAAAGAAAGGCGGGGATTGCCCCCCGCCTTGAATCCCCGGGCCGGCAAAGTAGGCTTTCGGGGCAGACGAGGATCGATCAACCGCGGTAGTAGCGCTGCGGAACGAAAGGAGTCTTGGCCACAAGCATGGGGACTTGCTTGCCGCGCACAACAGCAAACACTTCCGAGCCCAATGCGTTGTGAGGCGCTTTCACATATCCCATCGCCAGCGGGCCACCGAGGCTTGGGCCGAAACCACCACTCGTGACCTGACCAATTACGGTGCCTTCGGCATCGACAATTTCCGCCCCTTCACGCACAGGAATACGCTCTTGCGGCAGTAGACCAACACGCTTGCTGACGACTCCTTCCTGCTGCTGGGCGAAAATCATGTCGTCTCCCGGGAAACCACCAGCTCGTACACCATCCGCGCGACGTGCTTTGGAAATGGCCCAAGCAAGGCTAGCTTCGATCGGGGACGTGAATTGGTCCATGTCGTGACCGTATAGGCACAGGCCGGCTTCCAGGCGCAGCGAATCGCGGGCGCCGAGACCGATGGGCTGGACTTCCGGCTGCTCCAGCAGAGCGCGAGCCAGGGCTTCGGCGTGCTCAACCGGAACGGAAATCTCATAGCCATCTTCACCGGTGTAACCGGAGCGGCTGACATAGCAATCCACGCCCATCAACTCGAGCTTGGTGAACTGCATAAAGGTCATACCGGCCACGTCCGGCGCCAAGCGACTCAGCGCCTGAGCGGCCTGGGGCCCCTGCAACGCGATCAGGGCACGAGACTTGAACAGCGACTCGATTACACAGCGATCACCAATGTGGCGCACCAGGTGAGCCAGGTCCTGATCCTTGCAGGCAGCATTGACCACTACGAACAGTTCATTCTCGGACAGGCGTGCGACCATCAGGTCATCAAGGATGCCGCCTTCGACGTTGGTGAACAGGGCATAGCGCTGCATGCCGACAGGCAGATCAACGATATCGACAGGCACCAGGCTTTCCAGAGCAATGGCTGCTTGAGCGCCGCGCAGGATGATCTGGCCCATGTGGGACACGTCGAACAGGCCAGCCTGCTCACGGGTGTGCAGGTGCTCTTTGAGCACGCCCAGCGGGTATTGCACCGGCATGTCGTAGCCAGCAAAAGGCACCATGCGGGCACCGAGTTCGAGGTGCAGCGCATGCAGTGCAGTCTTGGCAAGATTCTCAGTGGTCATGTAATTCTCTCCAGAAGGTGCGCCACGCGCACCAGTGTTGATTCGTTGATACGCACGGCACCGTACGACGGCTTCAGCATTCGATGATGTTCACAGCGAGGCCACCGCGGGCGGTTTCCTTGTATTTACTCTTCATGTCGGCGCCGGTCTGGCGCATGGTGCGGATCACCTTGTCGAGCGAGATGAAGTGCTGGCCGTCGCCGCGCAGGGCCATGCGCGCGGCGTTGATGGCCTTCACCGAGCCCATCGCGTTGCGCTCGATGCAGGGCACCTGGACCAGGCCGCCGACCGGGTCGCAGGTCAGCCCGAGGTTGTGCTCCATGCCGATCTCGGCGGCGTTCTCCACCTGCTGCGGGGTGCCGCCGAGGACTTCGCAGAGGGCGCCGGCGGCCATCGAGCAGGCCACGCCGACCTCGCCCTGGCAGCCGACCTCGGCGCCGGAGATGGAGGCGTTCTCCTTGTAGAGGATGCCGATGGCGGCGGCAGTGAGCAGAAAGCGCTTAACGCCCTCCTCATCCGCGCCCGTGATGAAGCGGCTGTAGTAGTGCAGCACCGCCGGCACGATGCCGGCCGCGCCGTTGGTGGGCGCGGTGACCACACGGCCGCCGGTGGCGTTTTCCTCGTTCACCGCCAGGGCGTAGAGGTTGACCCAGTCGAGCACGGAGAGGCTGTCGCGCAGGTTGGCTTCCGGCTGCTCGCTGAGCTGGCGGTAGAGCGCGGCGGCGCGGCGCTTGACCTTGAGCCCGCCGGGCATGATGCCTTCCTTGCGACAGCCGGCCTTCACGCAGTCCTGCATCACTTGCCAGATCTTCAGCAGGCCCCTACTGGTTTCCTCGGGGCTGCGCCAGACCTTTTCGTTCTCCCACATCAGCTCGCTTACAGACAGCCCATGCCTGGTGCACTGATCCAGCAACTCCTTGGCGGTGCGGAACGGATAGGGTAGCGGCGTGCGATCCTCGACAATGCGATCAACCCCAACAGCGGCTTCATCCACGACGAACCCACCGCCCACCGAATAGAATTCCCTGCTGCGAAGCTGGATGCCTGCGTCATCGAAAGCGCGGAACACCATACCGTTGGGATGGTAAGGGAGCGGCTTGCGAATCATCGCCAGATGCTCCTTTTCCACGAAACGAATAGGTTTCTCGCCCAGCAGATTGATATTGCCTTCGACACGTATCGCAGCCAGGCGTCCTTCCACACTCTCGGTATCCACGCTATCCGGCTGCTCGCCTTCAAAGCCGAGCAACACGGCCTTGTCACTGCCGTGTCCTTTGCCCGTAGCACCCAGCGATCCATACAACTCAGCCCGAACACTGGCCACACGTTCCAGCAGGCCATCGGACTTCAGCCCCTGGGCAAATCCCGCTGCGGCTCGCATCGGGCCCACGGTATGCGAGCTCGATGGACCGATACCCACCTTGAACAGATCGAAAACGCTTAGCGACATTTCTCGACTCCCGTGAGCCCTTCGGTGATCAGGCTGCGTATACCGGGAAGCGAGCGCAAAGCCCCGCAACCTGGCGCGCTACCTGAGCCTCGACATCGGCATCGCCGAGGTGGTCGAGAATGTCGCAGATCCAGCTCGCGAGGGCGCGGCACTCCGAAACCTGGAATCCTCGAGTGGTCACCGCCGGAGTACCGATGCGAATGCCCGAGGTCACAAAGGGCGACTGGGGATCGTTGGGCACAGCGTTCTTGTTCACGGTGATACCCACGCGATCAAGGGCTGCGTCAGCATCTTTACCAGTGAGGCCTTGCTTGATCAGGCTGAGCAAGAACAGGTGATTGTCGGTACCACCAGAGACCACGTCGTAACCGCGGCCGACGAAAACCTCCGCCATGGCGCGCGCATTGGCGATGACCTGTGCCTGGTACTCCTTGAAGGAGGGATCCAGCGCTTCCTTGAAGCACACGGCCTTGGCCGCGATAACGTGCATCAGCGGGCCACCCTGAGCGCCAGGGAACACGGCGGAGTTCAGCTTCTTCTCCAGGTCAGGATTGGAGCGAGCCAGGATCAGGCCACCGCGCGGGCCACGCAGGGTCTTGTGAGTGGTGGTGGTGACCACGTCGGCATGGGGCAGCGGGTTCGGGTACAGGCCGGCGGCGACCAAGCCAGCGACGTGAGCCATGTCGACGAAGAGGTAGGAACCGACCTTGTCAGCGATTCGACGAAAACGCTCGAAATCGACCACGCGCGAGTAAGCCGAGAAACCGGCGACGATCATCTTCGGCTGATGCTCGAGGGCCAGGCGTTCGACTTCTGCATAGTCGATCAAGCCGTAGGCATCGATACCGTATTGCACGGCGTTGTACAGCTTGCCGGAAGACGACACCTTGGCACCGTGGGTCAGGTGGCCGCCATGCGCCAGGCTCATGCCGAGAATGGTATCGCCAGGCTGAAGCAGAGCCAGATAGACCGCTGCGTTGGCCTGGGAGCCGGAGTGCGGCTGGACGTTGGCGTAATCGGCACCAAACAGTTTCTTGGCGCGATCGATGGCCAGTTGCTCCACCACATCCACGTGCTCGCAGCCGCCGTAGTAACGCTTGCCCGGATAGCCCTCGGCGTACTTGTTGGTCAGCTCGGTACCCTGGGCCTGCATTACCTGCGGGCTGGTGTAGTTCTCCGAAGCGATCAACTCGATATGGTCTTCCTGACGCTGGGCCTCGTGGCGAATAGCATCGAAGAGCGCAGGGTCAAAATCGGACAGGGTGACACTCTTATGGAACATGTTCGTATCCTTTAGATTCGGGGCGGAGGTATGGCCCGGAAGAACTCCGGGCCATAGGCGTCAGGCGTCCTGATACGCCGACATGGGCAAGCAGGCGCAGGCCAGATTGCGGTCGCCGTAGACGTTGTCGACGCGGCCCACCGGCGGCCAGTACTTGCCATCGATCAAGCTGGCGGTGGGGTACACGGCCAGTTCGCGGCTGTAGCGATGGGTCCACTCACCGACCAGCTCCGCGGCGGTGTGCGGGGCGTTCTTCAGCGGGTTGTCGTCCTGGTCCAACTCGCCGGCCTCTACCGCGCGGATTTCCTCGCGGATGCGGATCATCGCGTCGCAGAAGCGGTCCAACTCTTCCTTCGACTCACTCTCGGTAGGCTCCACCATCAGGGTGCCAGCCACCGGGAAGGACATGGTCGGGGCGTGGAAGCCGTAGTCGATCAGGCGCTTGGCCACGTCCTCCACACTGATGCCGCTGGTTTCTTTGAGCGGGCGCAGATCGAGGATGCACTCGTGGGCGACCAGACCGTTTTCGCCGGTGTAGAGCACCGGGTAGTGCTCCTCCAGGCGACGGGCGATGTAGTTGGCACTGAGGATGGCCAACTGAGAGGCGCGCTTGAGGCCTTCGCCGCCCATCATGCGGATGTACATCCAGGTGATCGGCAGGATGCTGGCGCTGCCGAAGGGAGCCGCACTGACCGCACCGAGCTTCCGCTCCATGTGGCAATGGCCGGGCAGGAAAGGCGCCAGATGGGATTTCACGCCGATCGGACCCACGCCCGGACCGCCACCACCGTGGGGGATGCAGAAGGTCTTGTGCAGGTTCAGGTGGGACACGTCGCCACCGAACTGGCCCGGTGCGCAGAGGCCGACCATGGCGTTCATGTTGGCGCCGTCGATGTACACCTGGCCGCCGTTGGCGTGGATGATCTCGCAGATCTCGCGGATGCCCTCCTCGAACACACCATGGGTGGACGGGTAGGTGATCATCAGTGCGGCGAGGCGGTTCTGGTGCTCCTCGGCCTTGGCCTTGAGGTCGGCGATGTCCACGTTGCCACGGGCGTCGCAGGCGGTCACCACCACACGCATACCCGCCATCTGAGCGGTGGCCGGGTTGGTGCCGTGGGCCGATTGCGGGATCAGGCAGATGTCACGCTGACCTTCGCCACGGCTGGCGTGGTAGGCGCGGATGGCGAGCAGACCGGCGTACTCGCCCTGGGAGCCAGCGTTGGGCTGCAGGGATACGGCGTCATAACCGGTGGCCTTGCACAGCATGGCCTCGAGTTCGTTGGTCAGCTCCAGGTAGCCCTGGGACTGCTCGACGGGCGCGAAGGGATGCAAGGCACCAAACTCCGGCCAGGTCACTGGGATCATCTCACTGGCGGCGTTCAGCTTCATGGTGCAGGAACCCAGCGGGATCATGGTGCGATCCAGGGCCAGGTCCTTGTCGGCCAGCTTGCGCAGGTAGCGCATCAGCTCGGTTTCCGAGTGGTAGCGATTGAACACTTCGTGCTGCAGGAAGGCAGACTCACGCAGCAGCTTCGAAGGCAGGCAATCGCCAGTGCTGGCAGCCAGAGCCTTGAAGTCAGGCAGGGTCTGGCCTTGGCTGGCAAACACCGACCAGAGTGCTTCGACGCTGGCGGCGTCGCAGGTCTCGTCCAGGGAAATACCCACACGCACGTCGTCCAGTACCCGCAGGTTGATGCGCGTAGCCTGGGCAGCTGCATGTACTTCCTTGGCGGTGGTCGAGGAAACGATGCTCAGGGTGTCGAAGAAATGGTATTGCTCAACCTGATGGCCAAGCTGAGTCAGGCCCTGAGCCAGGATGGCGGTCAAACGGTGCACGCGGCGGGCGATGCCAGCCAGGCCCTGCGGGCCGTGGTAAACGGCATACATGCTGGCAATGTTGGCCAGCAGCACCTGGGCGGTGCAGATGTTGCTGGTGGCCTTCTCACGGCGGATGTGCTGCTCACGGGTCTGCATGGCCAGGCGCAGGGCCGGCTTGCCGTGGCGGTCAATCGAAATGCCCACCAAGCGGCCGGGCATATCGCGCTTGAAGGTATCGCGGGTGGCGAAGTAGGCCGCGTGCGGGCCGCCAAAGCCCAGAGGTACGCCGAAGCGCTGAGCACTCCCCAGCACCACGTCAGCACCAAACTCGCCGGGCGGGGTCAGCAGGGTCAGGGCCAGCAGATCCGCAGCTACGGCAACCAGGGCACCCGCAGCATGGAAGCGCTCCACCAGCTCGCGGTAGTCGAAGATGTCGCCATCGGTGGCCGGGTACTGCAGCAGCGCTCCGAAGTAGGCGCTGGCGTCATCAATCTCATGCTCGTCACCGATAACCACCTCAATACCAAGAGGTTCAGCGCGAGTACGCAGCACGTCCAGCGTTTGCGGATGGCAATAGCGGGAAGCAAAGAAAGCGTTGCTGCGCTTGTTCTTCGCCAGACGCTTGCAGAAGGTCATCGCCTCCGCCGCAGCAGTCCCCTCATCCAGCAATGAAGCATTGGCAATTTCCATCCCAGTGAGGTCACTGACCAGGGTCTGGAAGTTCAGCAGCGCCTCCAGGCGGCCCTGGGAGATTTCCGGCTGGTAGGGGGTGTAGGCGGTGTACCAGGCCGGATTTTCCAGCAGGTTACGCAGGATCGGGGGCGGGGTGTGACAAGGGTAATAACCCTGCCCGATATGGCTCTTGAACAGCTGATTCTTCGCGGCGATCGCCTTGATGGCGGCCAAGGCCTCGGCTTCGCCCTGCCCTGCCGGCAGGTCGAGCACGCTGGTGCCCTTGATGCTCTCTGGAATGACGCTGGCAATCAGCGCTTCCAGGGAATCATGGCCGGTCAGCGCCAACATGGCGGAGATATCCGCCTCACGTGGGCCGATATGACGAGCGATGAACTCGTTGCTCGTTCCCAGGGAAAGATGTGCTTGGCTCATGGCATTCCCCGGCTCAGGCGTTTTCGGCAAGGAAGCTGTCGTAGGCAGACTGATCCATCAGTGCCTCCAGAGCTTCAGGATTTTCCGGGCGAAAGCGGAAGAACCAACCTGCTTGTAGGGGAGACTCATTGACCAACTCGGGGGTGTCGGCGAGCGCCTGATTCACCTCCAGCACTTCGCCGGTCAACGGCATGGTGATGTTGCTGGCGGCCTTCACCGACTCCAGCACTGCGACTTCTTGACCCTCCTCGTAGCTACCAGCATCCGGAAGCTGCACGAACACGACGTCGCCCAAGGCCTCCTGGGCGTAGCTGGTAATACCTACGGTTACGTCACCGGAAGCGTCGATACGCAGCCATTCGTGATCAGGGGTAAAACGCAGAATGCTCATGGATCTTCCTCTTGTAATCAGTTGTTTTCCGAACCATCAAGGCTCGGCTGAACGAGGAAAGAGCAAGAGCAGTGCCAACAAAAAATAATTAGCTGCAAGCCAACAAAGTCCCCTTTGAGTCGACTTGAGATACTCCACGCGGAACGAAAGCATTACGGACTCTATTGAAGTTTAGAAGGAGCAAATCCGCTGAAACCCAAGTGGTAGAAGGCTCCCGACCAAATGGATTAAATACGCTCCACTGGAGCGAAATTGATCCAGGCTTACACAGAACTGCCAAACAGAATCTCAATTAAATCTAGCGGCTGGGACTTTGTCGCAATTTCTAGATTTCCAAGTTGAGATTCGAGCGAGATGAATGGTGTGGAAATCCATGCCTTACGCTTTGGAGGAAATCCCATACTTTCTGAGACGTTGCCCGATAGCGGTATGAGAGGTATTCAGCCGCGCCGCCAGCTGTCTGGTGGAGGGATAAGCAGTGAAGAGCCTTTGTAATAGATTCTTCTCGTAACCTTGCATCGCCTCTTCCAGACTGGTGACTTCCAATGGCTCTGTTGCTTGGCTACCAAGCGCCGTACCAGCCAGCTCCAGACTGTCGCAATCAATCACCTCAGACTCACAAATGGCAGCAGCACGAAAAACCACGTTTTGGAGCTGCCGCACATTCCCGGGCCAGCGATTCACCAGAAGTGCGGCACTGGCGGCCGTTGCCAATCGGCATGGGGAACGCTGGATCTGGGCGCAGGCCTGTCGGAGAAAGTGCTCAGCAAGCACAAGGATGTCCTGCCCACGTTCGCGCAACGGTGGCACCACTAGGTTGAGTACGTTCAACCGATAGTAGAGGTCCTCCCGGAACCCCTCCTCCTCCACCATGCGCTCCAGGTTGCGGTGAGTGGCGCAGAGCACCCGCACGTTCACATTCACCTCGCGGTCGCCACCGATACGGCGGAAGGAGCCATCGCTGAGAAAGCGCAGCAGCTTGGCCTGAAGATAGGACGACATCTCCCCCACTTCGTCGAGGAACACCGTACCGCTGTCGGCCAGCTCCAGCAGCCCCGGCTTGCCACCACGCTGGGCGCCACTGAACGCGCCTGCGGCGTAGCCGAACAGCTCGCTCTCGGCCAGGTTTTCTGGGAGCGCAGCACAATTGAGCGCCAAGAATGGGGCATCCCGACGGGCACTGAGCGCATGACAAGCTCGGGCCACCAACTCCTTACCGGTTCCGGTTTCGCCCTGAATCAGCAACGGAGCTTCCAGGTTGGCCACCTTACGGAGACGCGTCTTCAGCGCTTTGAGCTCCGGCGATTTGCCAAGGAGTGCCTCCATGCCTTCAGCATGATCGTGGTGCAACGAAGCAAGACGTTCGCCAATACGGCTCGGCGGGTAGAGCGTGAGTAACCCCCCACCCCCTCCGCTTACCGGAGTGGCATCCATCAGCAGGGCCTGCCCCTTGAACCTCACTTCACACATGGGCAGACGAAAGCCTTTCTCGACGAGCTTCTGAGCCAGGTCCGGCTCAGCAAAAAGTGCCGACAAGTGCTCGCCGGCTGGCTCACGACCACACAGTCCGGTCAGTGACGGATTGGCCAGTAACACATGGCCGCGGGAATCTACTGCCAGGATCGGATCATTCACGGCAGCCAACAGAGCATCGAGCTGCAGGCGTCGGCGCTGGCCAGGCAAGATGTCGACGAGCTCCACAGACTTAACCCCATCCACTTGCAACAAAGCTTGATGGAGTTCTTCCAGTACTGTCTGGGAGAGAGATGGAGCATCGATGTAGACGTTCGGTGGAATCATCTCCACCGCGTCCAAATTGAGATTGCGAGCACCCAGGAGTGCCAGGACTTCCTGAGTAATACCCACGCGATCGATGAAAGAAACGTGAATTCGCATGACTACCAGAGCGTATAAAAGCGGCAGGAGACCTCCTGCCGCTATCGGCCTATCGCACCCCTATCCTCAAGCCGAGGATTTTTGGCAGCGCAGCAAGGCTTCGTGCAGCAATATCTGACCGCTGCTCAGCCTCCTCCGCCTCCTCGCATCGCAGAATGCCCCAGCGAATCGCGTTAGCGCCGATGTACTTGAAGGGCTCGGGCGGCAAGCGAGGCACTTTGCGAGCGCAGAATGGAGATTGGCTCCACTGGTCTTTAACGCCAAGCACCAGAGACGACAAGCATCGGCCTGCAATCCATGTGGCGTTGACGCCATGACCGGAATAGCCGCCTCCGTAGTAGATCCCGCGTCGCAAGGTCTTGAAGAATGGCAGTCGGTCCGCCGATACATCGATTGGCCACCCCCAACTCTTCGCGAACCCAGCTTGTGCCACCTCAGGCAATAGCCTGGCCATGCCTCTTCGCGCCCTCTCCTTGGTCGCTTCGTCCCCATAAAGCAGTGGATTCGCCGTCTGACTGCCGAAGCCAATGGGTCCAGAGCCGGATCCCATGAGCACACGATTGTCTTTGGTTCGCCGGAAGTAGTGCAGGAACATCCTGAAGTCGCTTGCCCCTACACCGTGATTCCAACCAAGTCTCGAGAGGGCATCCGGTACCTCTCGTGACATGGTCGCGAAACTGGAGAAGAGACTCATCCGTGCTCCAACTTCGGGAATGGCGGAGAGGCCCACATTGGTAGCCAGGACCACGTGGCCAGCGCGGAGTCGTCCGTGCTTGGTTATCACCGAATGGATCCGTGCCTCATCAATGCGCCCCACGGGCGACTGCTCATAGATGCTGACACCTGCTGCCACGGCAGCATCCCTAAGAGCCAGAACCAGACGACCTGGATGCACGTTCGCCGCTTCGGGAAAGTACAGTGAGGAGCCAAACACAGGGGCGTCGATCATCTCCCTGGTTTCGGACTGGCTGATCTTCTGGATGAATCGACCGGCACCCAGTTCGTCGCATTCGCGCCAGTAATCGACCAGCTTGCGCTCCTGCGCCGGGCAGGTAGCGACGCGAATACTCCCCTCCTCTCGCCACCACACGTCAACGCCGGGCCGATTCGCAAATTTGCGAATCGCGTCCTGGGCGTCACTGCCCAGGCGCGCGATTTCCAGCGCGGACTCAATTCCGATGGTCTGAACGTTGCTGTTCAGGGATGCCCAGTAGCCATGGACCATCCCACCATTGCGACTGCTAGCCCCATCCCCGACCCGCGATGCCTCCACTAACGCCACTGAAAGATGAGGCGCTCGCTCACGCAACGCGAGAGCAGTCCAGAGACCTGTAAACCCCCCACCGATGATGACAACGTCCACATCTTTGGTGCCGGTCAGCACTGTGCTGGCCGGCCCATAGCTGTAATTGGCGTCTTCACGCCACCACGACCACAAGCGGGAATCCGCTCCGGGAAGCGCCGGCTGGAGATCCATCTACTTGCCTCCGGTTCCAGCGATGGAACGGCCACGAATGAAGTCAGACAACCGCTCACCCAGCATCATCGACGGCGCGTTGGTGTTACCCGAAACCAGTGTCGGCATGATCGAGGTATCGGCGACGCGAAGTCCCTCAATGCCGTGCACGCGGAACTGGGGATCCACTACAGCCATGTCATCGGTGCCCATCTTGCAAGCGCCAGACGGATGCAGCGCGCCCTGCGCAGTCTCCCTGACGAAACGCATGCGATCTTCCAGGGTGTTGAGCGGCTGGAGCGGGCGGTAGGAGCGCGCAACGTACTTGCTCAATGCCGACTGCTGCATGATTTCCTGGCCAATGCGTACGCCTTCCGCCAGACACTCTACGTCGTAAGGGTCGGCCAGGTAGTTAGGATCAACCAGCGGCGCGGAGTTCGGGTTGCCATCGCGCAGGCGAATGGTTCCACGAGAGCGCGGACGGGTCTGATAGACGTTGAGCGTGCAACCATTGCCACTCGGCACCGAGTCAGCCCCTTCTTCCACACCGGCGCCGGGGAGGAAGTGGTATTGGAGATTCGGCAGCGGATCGTCGTCCTTGCCGTACCAGAACAAGCCACCTTCGCAGATGTTCGAGGTAACGGGCCCATTACGGAACAACGCATACTGAAGACCGGCCCAAGCCTGCCAGTGAAGCTTCTTGTACTTGTCGTAACTGTGAGGACCGGTGAGCTCGTAGATCAGGAACATATCGACGTGATCCTGCAGATTCTCACCAACCCCTTTCAGGTCATGCACCACCGGCACACCAACCGAGCGCAGGTGGTCCGCCGGGCCGATGCCTGAACGCAGCAGCAGAGTCGGGGAACCGATCGCACCTGCACTAACGATGACTTCTCGCTCTGCACGGAGAACTTTGCGCTGGTTGCCCTGCTGGTACTCAACGCCAACAGCGCGGCCATTCTCGACGAGAACTCTGAGCACCTTGGAATTGGTTTCGATCCGCAGGTTGCGTCGGCCACGCGCCGGGTTCAGGTAGGCAACCGCTGCACTGCAACGCAGTCCATCGCGCATGGTGACCTGGTAAAGACCGCAGCCCGCCTGTTTGCCTGAGTTGAAGTCCGGGTTGTAGTTGATCCCGTTCTCCTGGCAAGCCTTCAGCCATGCCTTGGTCAGGTAGTGGGTATGGCGCTGATCAGACACACCCAGGGGGCCGCCCTGTCCGTGCGCTTCCCCGGAGAAACGTTCATTGTCTTCAGCACGCTTGAAGTACGGCAGAACGTCCTTGTACGACCAGCCATCGCAGCCCAACTCGCCCCAATGGTCGTAGTCTTCTGGGCAGCCCCGCATGTACACCATCGCGTTGACCGAACTGCCACCACCGAGGACGCGCCCCTGGACCATTTCCGGCGTGATCCCGCCCTGGTGAATCTGGGGTTGCAGCGTATAGCGACTCAGCAGTTGCCCCTTGGCGGTCTTGAAGTAGGTCACGGGCATGTGAATGTAAGGGTTCCAGTCCCGAGGCCCCTGCTCGAAGAGGGTCACGCTGACACCAGAATCCTCGCTAAGCCTGGAGGCTGCCGCGCAAGCAGCAGGACCGCCGCCTACAACGATATAGTCAACCACCTTGCTCTCCTTCACGTTCATTGCATGACTTAAATCTAGGTTACGGGGCGCTTCATTTATAGTCATTGGTTGAGTACCACTACAGCTTCAGGCGACCAGCTCAAACGAACTTGCTCACCGGGTTTATGACGGACACCAGAAACCGGACGGGTTTCCTGGCAATTTATAGTGCTGGCATTGCCAGTTCTTACCTGATAGACAACACGGCTTCCTATGAACGTGACATCTTCAAGGGTCCCAACGATGGAGTTCACGTCTCCATGAACATTGCCATCCAAAACCTCGCTAATATTCACCGACTCCGGGCGAATTGAGAGGGAGACTGATTCGCCCTCTTTGACCTTTCTTGCAATGCCCTTGACTAGAATCGAAGACGACTGGATATCGGCTACACCACCGTTAACACCAGTCACCTGCCCCTCCAAAATATTCGTCTCACCAAAGAACTTCGCACAAAATAGAGTTTCCGGTGCGCCGTACAAATCCTGTGGCGACCCCAACTGCTCGATCTGCCCTCTATTCATTAGCACTACTCGATCAGAAAGAATCATTGCCTCGTCCTGATCGTGAGTGACATAAACAAAAGTCGTACCGGTTTCATCATGAATACGACGCAACTCTTTGAGCATGTGATGGCGAATCTTCAGATCAAGTGCCGCCAAAGGCTCATCGAGAAGTAATACATCGGGGTGGTTCACCAACGCCCGCGCAAGTGCAACCCTCTGCGACTGCCCGCCGCTCAGTTCGTTGATCCAGCGATTGGCCATGGAGTCAAGTTGAACAAGATGAAGCATGGCCAGAACCTTGGACTTCACTTCCTTTTCGGGCATATTTCTCAAGCGGAGGCCGAATGCAACGTTATCGAACACATCCAGGTGTGGAAACAGCGCATACCGCTGGAAGACCATGTTGACACTTCGACGCTCCGGCGGAAGATGCGTCGCATCCACACCACCGATAAGAAGTTCACCTTTGGTGGGTTCTTCAAATCCGGCGATGATCCGCATCAAAGTCGTCTTACCACAACCACTCGGTCCCAGCAGGGTCAGAATCTCCCCTTTCTCGATCTTAAGATTGACGTCATTCAAAGCCGTGAATGGGCCGAACGTTTTCCGAACGCTGTTCAGTTCCACGATGTACTTGCTCATCTTCTTCGACCCTCGAAATAGACTTTCTGGACTTGATTGCTGCGCGACGCTGAAGCCAATAAATCAGGCCTCCCAGCATGATGACGACAAGAGAAAGAGCGAACGCGACCATCGAGGCAGCGTTAATAGTCGGGTCAACCGTCCGACGCATCATTGACCAGACCATCATCGGCAAAGTGGTGTCATTTCCACTGACAAATACGGTGATGATCAACTCGTCAAACGAGAGTGCGAAGACGAGTACAGAGGCCCCCAAAATGCTGGGCCTCAATATGGGCAAGGTCACTAGGCGGAACGACTGCCAGGTTGTGGCACCAAGATCTCGAGCAGCCTCTTCCAGAGACTGGTCGAAGTACTCAATACGCGAACGCATGGTTGCCACGAAGAACGGCAACGCATACAGGATGTGCGCAATGGTCACACTGACCAGAGAGCGCCCAATGCCAACCTGGGCGAACCAGATGATCAGGGAGATTCCGAGGAATAGCCCTGGCAGGCCGATTGGAACGGAGCAGATCGCAGCGATGGCTGCCTTTGCTCGCCCCTTGATCCTGATCATGGCAAGCGCCACTGTCGCGCCGAGAACAGTTGTGCCAATCGAAGCGGCTGTGGCGACGATGATGCTGTTCCAGAGCGAAGTAGTGAATGTGGGATTACTGAAGATCTGTTCGTACCAGCGGAGACTGAAACCTTCAAACGGAAACACCAGTGAAGGCACGCTATGAAAACTGAACAGGGCAATGATGAAGATCGGCGCATACAGAAACGCCAGATATAACCAAAGATATGCTCGCAGCATCATTTCTCTTTACTCCCCTGATCAAGATCATGGTAACGACGGCCAGGAGCAAGTCGGAGAACACTGAGCATCTGAGTAAAGATCAGATACACCCCACCAAAGAGAAACAGCGTGATGAATGCCATAGCTGCACCCAAGGGCCAGTTTCCTGCACTTCGAAACTGGTTGGCGATGAGCAGTCCACTGGTGACACCATCCCGCCCGCCAAGAAGTTGTGGGGTTATATAGTCGCCCGCAGCCAGGATGAATGTGAACATAAAGGCCGAGACAATCCCCTTGTATGACATGGGAATGATGACCTTTGTGAACACCCTGACTCCAGATGCCCCCAAGTCTCGCGCGGCATCGATGTAATCCGTTTTCACATCGCGCAACGCCGAGACCAAGAGCAGAAGTGCAAATGGAAACATGATATGAACAAGTGTTAGAACAGACGCAAATGGACTGAACAGGATGAAATCGATAGGCTCGCTGATAATCCCCATCTGCATTAGGCTGGTATTGATCAGGCCATTAGTGCCCAGGATTGTTCGCCAGGCATACACTCTCACCAGATAGCTTGAAAACCACGACAAGAGAATCAGGTAGAGCGCATTGTTATTAGCCGTTTTATAGACGATGTAGTAGGCAGCGGGAAAACTTAGTACAACCGAGGCAACCGCCGTCCAAAGACCATTTTGAAATCCAGTCAGACTGGTCTTCCAGAACCCCTCGGCACCTAGCGTCCTGGTGTAATTGTTTATATTGAATGTCGGATCGATGACAAAGGACTTGGCGGTCCAGAAACTGCAAAGAATCAGCAGTATGCAGGGCAATATGAAGAAGAACAGCATGAACGCCATGGACGGAGAGGCCAGATAGCCTCCCAACAACCTCTGGCGCTGGGTAATACTGAGTCGCATAGAGCACCCCTTCCACGTTAAAGCCATAGCCAACCGCCCCAACTAGGGCAGCAACTTCATTTTTGGCAGTCGCAGGAAACTTCCGAATCAACGGTGGCGAAGCACAATCGCATCAGAAGTGAAGGGCAGATTATGGGAACTGAATTAATCATGAACATGCAAGGTTTCTCCTATGTCAGACGCAAAAAACTTGGGGGCGTCCTTTTCTTGTTTAGTAAGGAGTTCTTTTTTGCAGATAACCGGCATGGGCCTCTTTCCGGTAAGGCCCATGCCGTACCACTTAGGACGGCTGCTTCAGGGAAGCGCAGTAGTCCTTCAGCTTCGGCATAACTTCCTGAGCCAGGAGCTGCATGGAGCGCTGGTGGATCTTGGGCTGCTCCCAATCCTTCTGGGTGGCGAGAAGAGTGCCGAACGGAGCGCCGACGTAATCCACGAACGCAACCAGCTTATCCAGCACGGTTTTCGGCGAGCCCGACATGACCATCCATTCCAGGCATTTCTCGCGAGTCACTTCGCTGTCAGGAATATCCGGGCTCGGCTTGAGGATCTTCTGCATGTTGAATGCAGCCATGTCCTCGATGATGTAGTCGTAGTACCAGCCGTAGCTCGAGCTCGGGTTGGCCAGGTAGTCGGCAGCCTCGCCATCGGTGTCGGTCACCAGGATGGAGCGAGCTACACGCCATTGCTCAGGATCCGCGCGGCGGCCGGCGTTCTCGCAACCGATCAGGTACTGCTCCCAGTGGGACTTGGCGTACACCGGCGGAATGAAGTTCGCACTCACGATGCTCCAGCCACGCTCGGCAGCCTGGCGGGCACTACTGGAGTGCGGACTCATGACCGAGATAGCCAGAGGCGGATGAGGCTGCTGGTAAGGCTTGAGCATTGGCCCGAAACCAAGCGACGGAATCAGGTTCTTCTCGAGGACCACGTTCCAGTATTTGCCCTGAATACGGTAGGGCGGATCCGAAGCCCAGATCTTGTGGATGATCTCGACGGACTCGACGGTCATCTCAGCACGGTTCATTTCCTGAGTGCCGAAAAGCTCCATGTCGGAAACCAGGCCACCCGGGCCAACGCCCATGATGAAACGGCCCTTGGACAGATGGTCGAACTGAGCGACGTCACCCGCGACAGCGGCCGGGTGATGTTGCGGCAGGTTGATCACGCCGGTGGCGAACTTGATGTTCTTGGTCTGATCGATCAGGGATGCGAAGAACTGCAGCGGGTTGGCAATCGGCTCCGAACTGCAGCTGTAATGCTCGCCAACCCAAACTTCGGAGTAACCGAGTTCATCGGCAAGAATAACGGCTTGCCGATCCTGATGCAGCATTTCGGTGTAATTACGCCGCGGATCATGCAGCGGCATCATGAAAAGACCGAGTTTCATAGTGACTCCTTTATTGTTTACCGGCTGGTGTCTGCCCGAGCTTCTGGCAAAACCAGTGAATAGCCACGCATAACACGAAGAGGGACCTGGGTACCGCTAGGGCTCATCGGCCAGCAGCTTCACTGGTTCCAAAATCGCTAGATGCACTTCCGGAATAGCAAGGAGGATGCCAAGACCTTGAAACATTCTATCTATCTGTTTTTTAAGGATTTTATTTTATACGATCATTCTCGTCTCACGAGTTTCTCAGCTTCGCGATGAAAAGTTTTTCATCCCTGCGATGACGCCAGACAAGCAGATAAAGAGTGCTTTCCATCAAACCTCTCCACCAGCAACTAATATCACCCCTCCCCATATCAAAGATGAGATTTTTTCGCGAGAGTGAGATTTCTAGGTCAGGCCTGAGAAATTCTCACCAAACTATTGGACGCCACCCAGCAGAATCACTGCCTTTTAACAACTGGCATTGAAATTGCCTCGCCCGCCTTGGTACTGCGCTTACCTAACGGCAGTCACCAGAGAAGATCCAAGAAAGCGTTTCCCCAGATTGAATCTGCCAATTTAAACAATATTGATTCACAGAATGCGGGTGACTTGAATGTCAAAAGATCAAAGCTTTTCGCGCGAATCGTCCATTCAGAATCTTTTGAATACGCCCATCGGGCGTCGGAAATTAATGCTGGGGGCCGCAGCTGCTGCTGCCGGTGCTACCCTGGGTCGCTGGATTCCCAACGCCGAAGCGGCAGTGGGTGGACGGCTGGACATCATGGCTTGGGAAGGCTACACGCTGCAGGGCGAAGCCACGGATTGGATCAAGCAGAACGGAATCAACGTCAACGCCAGCATCATGAGCAACCAGGATGATGTGACCGCCAAGCTTATGGGCGGGGGCGTACGCCTTGATCTGGCTGAGTACTCCAACGGCTACAACGAGCTGTACAAGCAACTGAACCAGCTGAGGCCGATCGATACGTCCCGCATCCCGAACTACAACAAAGCGGACATCTACACCAACTTCTACGACGGCGAGATGTGGTACTGGGATGGACAACGGTTCGCCATTCCGTGGACCTGGGGCGTCGACACCATCGTGTACGACCCCAAATC
This sequence comes from Pseudomonas lalkuanensis, assembly GCF_008807375.1. Taxonomy (NCBI): domain Bacteria; kingdom Pseudomonadati; phylum Pseudomonadota; class Gammaproteobacteria; order Pseudomonadales; family Pseudomonadaceae; genus Metapseudomonas; species Metapseudomonas lalkuanensis. The sequence goes on from NZ_CP043311.1 coordinate 4,354,508, forward strand.
GACCACTGAGCCCGTCGAAAGCTTCAAGGACCTTCTCCGCCCCGAATTCAAGGGCAAGCTTACCTTCCTCGACAACCCTTTGACCGTCTGGCCTCTGGTCGCCCGAATCACCGGCTTCGGAGACAAATTCCCCAACGTCACCGCCGACGAGCTTCAGGAAATATTCGAACTTATGCAGCCGTATCGCGAGCAATGCCGCACGTTCGCCGGCAGCAACGGTGACGTGGTATCGCTCTTCGTCGCGAAAGAAATTTCGGCATGCTTCTGCACCTGGACTGCAGCCACGCTGGAAACGGCAAAGCAGGGAGTCGACACCAAGTACGTATTCCCCAAAGAAGGTGGGGCAGTCTGGGCGGACGCGTGGTTCATCCCCGCATCGGCGGAAAACATCGATACTGCGCTCGAGTTCATCAACCAGGCGCTGGATCCGCAGGTACAGGCCAAAATGAGCAAAGCCGTCAGCTCCGCAGTCGTGAACCGGCGCGCCGTACCGCTGATGGAACCATCCGTGCGCGCACTGTTCGACTATGACAACGTCGACAGCTTCCTGAAGCAATCCCCGCTGAAGGGGCAGCCTCCCCGTACCTCGGAACAATACGCAACTTACGATGACTGGCTCCAGGCATGGTCGTCGTTCCGGGCAGGCTTCTAATCATCACCTTCGTCGGCGCAAGCTGAATCCCAGCTGCGTGCTTTGCATGAGACTCCGGTTCCGAGCGGAACCGGAGTCTTCACAAGGCTTAAAATGCCCAGTACAAAAGGGTTGGATGGGCACCATCCAAGGACTAGGCTGTCTCTTTAAGACAAGCTTTTAGTCCTTGGTAACTACGAAAGCATCAGCGGATAGGTCAGCGCCGAGAACACTGAGACAGCGCCCTCTGAAATCCCCATTACTAGAGCGGCCTCTCCAGCACCGCCGCTGGTCTCTCAAACGTTTCGATCAAAGGGAATTGGCAAGCTCCTTGCCTGAGCAAGGGTGTACTGCTGTTTTCGATTGGCTGCAGGATGGGACTCTATGAATATTCACGAGCACAACTCACGCATTCTGGCCGGCGTCGAACAGCCTGCGTCCGATGTCGCCCCCTCCGCTTCCAAAGGCCTAATCGTTCGAGACAGCCATCAAGAATCCTGGCGCCGCTGTGTTGAACAGCACCAATTAGACCCCAAGAGTAGAGCCACCATTCCCCAGGTTGGCGAGAACCAACTGCGCCAACTCCAGGACGAGTTCGGACACCGGATATTTTCCTACGCCCTGGAAGAGCTCAACAGCCTCATGTCCATGGTGAACGAAGTAGGCTACTCAGCCAGCCTGGCAAACTCGCAAGGGGTGATCATTGCAGAGAGCGTCAAGCCATCCCAAGAGTACTACTGCGAGAGCGATAGGCTAGGCAGCATATGGCTTGAGGAGATCGGCGGGACCAACGGTATTGGCACATCGATTATCGAACAGCGACCAGTAGCGGTGTTCAAAGACGATCATTTCTATTACGACTTCGCAGCGCAGGCCTGTGTCGCGGCGCCCTTCTATGACGCTATGGGAAATCTGCAAGGTGTCCTCAACCTCACCACCTGCAACCCGTACCTGGACATCAATGCGCACCATATCGTCTACAAACTTGCCTGCCAGAGTTCGGTCCAGCTGGAGGAGCGGCTGTTTCTCGAGCATTTCCAGGATTTCATGTCTCTTCGTTTTCGGAATGTCAGCACGCAAGCATTCCTGATTGCCTACGACGAACTAGGGGTGATTCGTGGCGCTAGCATGGCGATGCGCAAACGCTTTGCTCTGAGCCAAATGGATATGGGGCGACGGTTTATTTGGGAGATCTTCGACCTGCACAAGTCGGGCGCCGCGATAGATCAGCTGCGTAGCTCCGACCAAGTCAGGATGTTGGACTCGGGAGAAGTAGTTTCGATCATCCGCTTTGATGCGCGCCGCCATGAGCGTAATGGCCGGCCGAATCTGTACATTCCTGATCGGGGCGAGCCCGTCGTCTCACGGACAGATAAGCCCACCGCCCTGGACGCGTGTGCGGGTAATGACAGGCAGATGAAGGAAAATGTCCGACTCGTACGGAAGATAATGAACAAGGGTCTGCCGATCATGCTGCTCGGCGAAACCGGCGTTGGTAAAGACACGCTGGCGAAAGCTATCCACCAGGAAAGTGATCGACGGGATGGCCCCTTCGTTGCCTTCAACTGCGCCGCCGTTCCTGAATCCTTGATCGACAGCGAACTGTTCGGCTATGGCAAAGGTGCCTTCACTGGCGCCAACAGGGAAGGCAACCAGGGCCGCCTGGTAGAGGCTCATGGCGGCACGCTGTTCCTGGATGAAATTGGCGACATGCCGTTGGTACTGCAAACCAGGCTACTCCGCGTGCTTGAGTCGGGAGAAGTCTCTCCGCTCGGTTCTGGCAAACCCCGACATGTCGATTTGCAGGTTATTGCTGCGACGAACCAACGTTTGCACGACAAGGTGGCAGAGGGTTCCTTCCGCGAGGACCTGTTCTTCCGGCTGGCGGGCGTAATTGTGAACCTGCCCCCCCTGCGCCAACGGGAAGACAAGGACTTCATTATCAAAGCCTTGCTGGCCGATCTGTGCCGTAAATCCGACGCAGTCCAGCTGACCAAGGCAGCCGAGGAAATGTTGCTGTCTTACTCTTGGCCGGGCAACGTCCGAGAGATGAAGCACGTGCTACACCGCGCCAGTCTGCTCTGTGATGACGGCGTGATCGACGCCAAGGACATCTCGCTGCCATTCCAGCGCCACGAATCAACGCCGCCAACGGACAGGCTGCGACTCCCGAGCCCAAGTGCTTACGAAGAGGCTTCTGATCGATTTGAGTCACCCTCTGTCGCCGCCAAAATGGCGGTCGCGGAGGCAGAAGGAAAGGTCATTGCGGAAGCGATGGCAGCCAATGATGGCAACGTCGAGGAGGCGGCGAAAACCCTCGGAATGAGTCGTGCAACGCTCTACCGTAAGCTGAAGAAATACGGCATCAAGAGCTAGACGCAACCGTCCAACACTTTGTCATCCGATGGGGGGCAGCAGAGGCAACTTCTGCTGCCCCCTGCTCATTTTCAGCCCCGCCCTCGTGTCCGTTTATCCCAACTCGTTGCTACCGCGCCAAGTGGTTTCAAATCTGATCTTTATCATCTCAACCCTGATACGCCCTCACACAAAGCACAATCAAACCTAGCAATATCAGTGGCTTAAGTGAAAAAATACGATGGCACACCTCTTGCTCATCTATCTCCAACCCTCGCCCACCATAGCTATTGGAGACTGGAAAGATGCAGCGTACGAAAGTCCTCGTACTGAACAGTCGCGCTTACGACTACGCCTCGCTGCTGAAATCGCAAGCGCCTTGGATTGAGCCAGTGCCAGTTGAAGAGCATGCCACCGTGCCCTCTTCCAAACTCCTGCAATGCAAGATCTGGTTTGGCGAGCCGAACATTGCGGCAGTCCTTCTGCAGAAGGGTTTCAAGCCGGAATGGCTGCAGCTCACTTGGGCGGGAATCAACAGGCTGATGCCGAGCGACCTGCCCAAAGACTATCTCCTGACCCGAGCTGTTGGTGTGTACGGCCAGGTCATGGCGGAGTACGTGCTGTCTTACCTGTTGGCCAACGAGCAGCAACTGCAATACCGCAGGGACGAGCAAAGCAGATTCCATTGGTCGCCAAGCAAGCCGGGGACCCTTCGAGGGAAGAACGTGCTTATCGTAGGCGCTGGCAGCATCGGTACAGAAATTGCCCGATTCATTCAACCATTCGGCGGCCGGTTAGTGGGTGTGGCCAACCATCAGCGACCGATCCCGCCTTTCGAACATGTGTATACCCTTAGTGAACTTCCTCAGGCGGTGGCATCGGCCGACTACATCATCAACGTCCTTCCCGATACGCCGTGCACCAGAGACGTGTACTCGGCAGCTCTTTTTGAAAATGTGAAGCGCGGGGCGTTCTTCATCAACATCGGTCGCGGCACTTCAGTGGTTGATCACGACCTGATCGTAGCCGTGGAGTCTGGTCAGCTTTCCGGCGCGGTGCTGGACGTCTTTCGCAAAGAGCCTCTTCCCCAGACCCACCAGTTCTGGAACACGAAAAACATCGAGGTCACTCCCCATGTCGCCGGTCCAGAGATTCCTGAGCTGATGGTTCAGATGTTCCTGGACAACCTGTCTCGCTTCCAGAGTGGAGAGAAGCTTGATGGCCTGGTCGACTTCAACGCCGGTTACTGAGCAATTTTTAGGCAATAGCCCAGACTTATACGAGACGAGGCCCCCACGGCTTTGATCGTCAGTTTCACCCGTAGAACGAGAACAAGAGAGAAAGCTCCATGATTAGCAAGACAACGGTCATTGCACCAACCCCGTCGATGATCGCGCGGGCCTTCGTCGTCTGCTGGATAGCATTGTTCGCGGCAGGCTTCGCCATGATGCTCAAGCTTTGCCTGTCTGGGACGCTCAAGGCCGTGTTCTTTGATACCACCTCGCCCCTGACATCCGCCGCGATGGTTGGAAGCATCATGGGGATCACCTACCTTGGGTTCGCCATCTGCAACTCCCTGCTCCCTCCGTTCATCGACGCACTGAACATCAAGCGAGTCCTGTTTGTCGGCCTGCTGATCTTCAACGCAGGCATAGCAGTCATGATCACCGCCGTTCCTGGCTCGGAAAGCGCTTATCAGGTGCTTTGGACTGGTGCTCTTCTGCACGGTATCGGCTGGGGTTGCATCGAATCAGTAGTCAACCCGGTCGTACCTTCCCTCTATCCGCACGACAAGGCAGCCAAGCTGAACCGCCTGCACACCAGTTGGCCGCTCGGCTGGATTCTTGCCGGCCTGCTCTCCATCACTCTGGAAAAGTACGAGTTCGGCTGGGACTACATGTTTGCCCTGGCCTTCGTGCCTGCAACGATCGCGCTGATCATGATGTTCTTCGTTCAGTTCCCGCCGACCGAACGGGTCACGAACGGCGTCAGCTTCAAGGGGATGTGGAAAGAGGTTGCGCTAAAGCCCGGCATCTTTGTCCTTGTAGGGGTGATGTTCCTGGCCTTGGCCTGTGAGGTCGTGCCTCAGAACTGGCTGGATATCGTTGTTGGCCAGACATCTGGAATCAAGGGAACTTGGCTTCTGATCTATGTGGCTATTGCCTACTTTTTCGCGCGCAGCATTGCCGAATATGTCTTGAAGAAAGTGCATGCGGTTACCATCCTGATCTTCGCTTGCCTCGCCATCTCATTGGCCTTGATTGGCCTGGCGCATTCACACAGCACAGTCCAGACGCTCCTCGCCGCGGCTCTTCTCGGTGTTGGTGGATCCCTCCTCTGGCCCAACATGCTGGCCGTTGCATCCGAACGCTACCCAAATACCGGCGCCCTTGGCATCGGCATGCTTTGCGCTGCTGGCATGGCCTCAGGCTACGTATTCGTGCCTTGGGTTGGCGGACTTTATGACGGTTTCAAGATTGAAGCCGCGGGCGGCGCCGAGGCATTTAAGGCGCTGGTTCCGGACTCGGCGGAGTGGCTGAAAGTCAACGCCTATGCAGCCGTGAAATCGTTTGAGCTATTCGCTGTGCTTCCGCTGGTACTTGCTCTCTACTTCTTCGTCGATCACAGGCTCGTTGTCAGAAAAAAGTCTAAAGGCAACACCGTTTGCCACAGCAACTTTGCCGGCCAATGAGGCTCTCCAGGACAGGCCTCTCCGGCGGGGCCTCTCCAGTCAACATCAAGGTGTGCGTTATGAACCATCACAACAACTTCAATGATTTTCCCCGTTTGGCCGCTGCTATCGCAGCCTATCGCTGTGGCAAACCCGTTCTGCTCATGGACGACGATGATCGCGAAGACGAATGCGACATCGTGGCCGCCGCAGAAAACCTTTCGGTGGAAACCATGACGATGATGATTCGTGATGGCAGCGGTATCGTGTGCCTGTGCCTGGATGAGCAGACAGTTGAAATGCTGCGCCTCAAGCCGATGGTGCCCGTAAACAAGTCCCGCCATTCGACCGCCTTCACGGTGACCATTGAGGCTGCAGAGGGCGTATCGACTGGCGTTTCGTCTGCGGATCGAGTCACGACTATCCAAGCGGCACTGAACTCCACGCCTGACATTGTTCGGATTGTTAGCCCCGGGCATGTCTTCCCGCTGTGCGCTCGAGACGGCGGGGTCCTGGTCAGACGTGGTCATACCGAGGGAGCCGTAGATATCGCCATCCTCGCTGGACAGCGCCCGGCTGCGGTCATCTGCGAACTGATGAACCCGGATGGAACGATGGCCAAGGGTGAGCAGATCCGGGAATACGCGAAGCGCTACGACCTCCCGATCCTGACGATCGATGAAATCGCCCGGTACCGCAGTCTCAAGGAAGAAAGCTTGCTGGAAGCGATTGCTTGATTGGTTGCTTGGGTGCCTTGCGCGGTAGCCAGGGCACCCATGACTCTTCCAACTACCTCACCAGGCGATTCAGCCTGCTCCCCCTCTCCTCCTGAATCTCTCGGCTCTCAGTTCACGGGACATGAACCGTAATACAGGTTGGAGCTGCAGCTATCTGCCCCATACGCAACCGAGCAACGCTGGAACGACGAAACGTATCAGTCTCGTCGCAAAAATGGGATTGCTCCAAAATCGACGTACCTGATCACTCCATGCTTTGCCATACAGGCACCAGTTGCAGAAATGTTCGCAATTGTTCGTCAGCAGTCTGTAGCGGCACTCACCGATTCTGCTCCGTGCTCTGGCAACTACATCCTGCGCGCGATACTCAGAGTCGCAGTCTTCAATGCTCCAGACATCATTAGGTCCGGCAAACCTGCTCAGTGAAACCTCTTCAACGGGGCCATACCGCAAGGACTCACAAAGGCCGGCGTAATGGATCACCCTGCCGTTTCCCACATAGATTCCATGGTGGAGGTAGCCTGTCCGTTCGGACACCAGATGAGTCCCCACTGGCCACGGCACCATATCAAAGCAGTGCACTATTTCCGCTGCACTGAGCCGTGTCCGAAAGCCGCCCATGCCTGACCTCCCGCCATCCGAATAACCTGAACTTTTGATGAGATGGCTGGGTGTTCCCTGCATGTAGCACGCCAAAACTTCCGATAGCGTCGGAGAAAAGCTGCGACATCAGCAAAGGGCTACATGGCGATAAAACAAAGGGGTTTAGCACCATAGCCACCACGCGACAACTGTAACGTCAGAGAAGCTAGAGAACCCCTGAGTCACAGCTATAAAGCGATGCTCTCGCTACTCACTGGACGGCTTGAACAGCCCAACGAGTTGGCGAATACTGGCTTGCTAACTGACACAAGGCACCGCAGTTTGACTCTATTGGACGCCACCATTGCCCTCTTGCTCACCGCGCAGATTCACTGCTCGGACAAGGCTATCAAAGCCACAGCAAAACGCTGCGCCCAGCGTCTTCCTCGCAGCAAGCGAGATTTGATGTTCTCCATCATCGACAGCGCCGAACCACTCAAGCTGGTTAGGTACATAGCCGAGAATTTGGACTGATAGCATTGAACAGGTGCGATCCTGGCACGCTAATCGTTTGCAATGGCAACCGTCAGAGTAGTTGCAGACGTTATCGGTCAACTGCGGAGCTTATTTTCATCACGCTAAGGAGAAACCAATGAGCAAACTGGCTGAATTTAAACGCCTGGAAGCACAGCTGGCAGAGCAACTCGCTGCGCTGGACAACCTCAAAAATGATACGGAGCTCAAGCGAGAAATTGAGTTTGAGTCCAAACTTAAAGCGCTGCTGGATGAATATGGCCTGGGGCTAAAGACAGTAATCAATATCCTTGATCCAGGTCGCACGCGCACTCCGCTGCCTGCTCAAAAAGTCCAACGGCGCGAACGCACCGTCAAGGTCTACCAGAATCCGCACACCAATGAAGTCGTCGAGACAAAAGGCGGCAACAACAAGGTGCTGAACGCTTGGAAGGCTAAATATGGTGCCGCAGCAGTAAAGTCTTGGATCCAGTAAAGCTGCTCGGCGTAAGGTCGGCCACGCCCGACCTTACGATCCTAGTTTGAGTTAGTTTGCTCCGCGCCCCGCATAGCTTCGCCACGTGACTCTATCGTAGGCTTTCACGACCTCCAGGGCATACACGAGGTCGGTATCGGCGTTTACCCGAAGGTTGGCATTGTGCGTCGCTAGGATCAGCTGTCGCTGGTTCTTCACCTTGCGCAGCAAGGGCCTCAACCTGTGACCGCCGGTTGCATAAAGGGTGCGAAGATCTCGTCGAGACCATGGGCACGCGGCTACTGTGCGGACCGAAACTTATTCATGTACTCGTACCCTACCACTACGCTGCGCTATGGCCTTGGCACGTTTGATACACCGCCATATACGCGGAATGTCTTCAAGCGGAGCTATGGTTAGTCGGACCGTCCAATAGGCCCATGCCCGCGTCTTGCGCATCAGCAGACGTTCCCCCCTATCGTGCAGTTCAAGCACTTCCGAGATGAAACGGTAGAACGCGGTATGGCTGAGGAACTGATCGTTCACGCACTCCAGGAGCGTTTCACCGATCTGCTTGATCCAAACGAGAACTACCGCGGCCGGCAGCACACAAACCGCGAATGGCAGCACGATAGCGAGCCACAGCTGAACGATCAGATGCCAAGTATCAATCAGGAACTGCTCTAGATCGGCAAAGAGCGCCTCACCAGATAATGTAGCGATGACGATACCGGCCAAGACCGCCACGAGGCCTGTCATGTACGCGGCGAAGTTACTCGGTGACGGTAGTTTAAAGAAACCTGTAGCAAGGCGGGACAGGGGCTCCTGGGCACGGGTCTTGATCTCACGTCGCCATTCCCATTCTTCAATGAGGTGCTTGGCCAGTGCACGCAGGTCTCCGTTGAGAGCGAAGGTAGTACGGAGGTAGGCGTGCTTTTCTTTCGCCAAGATGGCATACGGCGTCCTGAAGTGGATGCGTCTTGCGGTTGGATAAAGCAAGCGATACCGACGCTCGGCGCCTTGGAAATAGACCTGCATCAGGCCGAACAGCATGGGCACCTCGTACACGATTAGCCATGCCTGATCGACCTTGCCCAACAGATATGTGTTCGTGGCAATGCGCAGGTACAGGTCGAAGAACAAAAGCCCCAGGATAAGCATCGCCAGTCCGATGGACAGCCAGAGTGCCAACGAGTTGAGCGCGTAGAAGACCGGCGGACGAAACGTTTGTCGGTAATGGCGGATTTTGTCGGCGATCGCTTCCATGCGGATTTTTCACTACGAGTCGGTGATAAGTGCTTCGAGTAGTTATCAGCTGAAATGGGTACTGAGCAAAAGGTGGACGCAAGCTGCGCCGGCTTGATCGGCCCAGCCCCGAGTTCATCTTTCGGTTCGGATTCAGGGCATTTAGTTCGAGATGGTGAAACCAACCGAGTGGCGATCGTTGCCATCGACTGTCAGGCTGTCATTTGGATAAGGCGCTGCCCCTAATCCCCTGTCTCTTTCGTTCACTACACGGCGCGATTAATCATCGTGACGGTGATGACGGACAGGTCAATTTGTACACAAATAAAAAGCAGCTCTCGGGAGCTGCTTTTCGATCCTACTCCCCCTTTTTATGCTTATGGGGTTTCAGGTCTGGATGATCCTTTTGCTTTTCGGGCGTGACTCTCTGCCTCTTGTCCGGAGTACCATCTTCGTTTGTTCTTTTAGGGCCAGGCTTGATACTCATGGTCGATTTCCTTTATCGCTTGCGTTGTTAAATCCTGATTTGTAATTAGCCCAGCCCCTTACAACTGTCAACCAGCAAGCGGGCTAGCATTGCGTAGTCAAGGTGTAGGCATTCGGTAGTTAATCGCCGGCATGGTCACGCCTCAGAAGCCCCAACTTCGGGGCTTTCGTCGAGCAGCTTGAATCGGCCCTTAGCTTTTAGACATCTGCGAGAATGTAAATCCGTCCTCTTTCTGGTTACTGGCAGTCAAGGGTGTGAATCGCCCCTAGTTTCGTAGACAACTCCTACATGCCCTCTTTCTCATACCCGGAGACTTCAGCAGCACCTCAAGCATAAGACGGGTTATCCGGTTCTCAGCGGTCGTTGAAATCGAGGGGGGAGAATTCGGCCCCGAAAGACTCTCCTTGGCCCAGACAAGCTTCATCTAGACTTACTGAGCAGCACAGGAAGCTAAAGGCACGTGGAATGCTGGAAGCCAGATGTCCACAAGTTTCGTAACAACGGCCCCGCATTATGGTTAAGCCTTTTCCATCGGGGCAAAATATTCGGTTCTCGGAGGGGAAGCGATGTTCAACTACCTATACCACCGGCTACCCAAGGTCTGGTGGATAGGGGCGTTGCTGAGCGCGGCACCTTTCTCCACCCCGGGCGAAACTCTGGTAACCTTGTTGGTCGACGAGAACTACCCGCCTTATGCCTACCGGGCAGCCGATGGAACGGCCACCGGTATATACCCGGACATCCTTCGTGCGGCTGAGTCGCAGCTGCGCGGCTACCGCTTGAGCCTACAACCCACGCGATGGCGACGTGCATTGGCCGAGGTCGAGGCTGGGCGAGCACTGGCTGTGGTGCCGCCCTTTTTCCGGCCGCAGGAGCGGCCGTTCATTGGCCGCTATTCGACACCACTTCTGGAAGAACAGGTGGCGGTGTTCTGCCGCCACTCGGTATTTGCTGAGCGCCCACGCCAGCTCTGGCCTGAAGATTTCCAGGGACTGCGCTTCGGCGTCAACTTAGGCTCGCTCTCAGCAGGCACAGCGTTCTGGCAGGCGGAGTCGAACAAGCTGATCAAAGTCGAGGAGGCTCCTGGAACACGCTCCAACCTGCTCAAGATGCTGCGCGGACGGATCGACTGTTTCGCCTTTGACCGCATATCCACTCTCAGTGGATTAGCCGAGCTTAAGCGCAGCGGAGATTACGACGAGGCCAGGGACGGGCGCATCGTGGAAGGACCGATTCTGAACAAGGACACCGCACACGTCGGCTACACCAATCGCGACCAGGGCCGCTTCCCTTTCAAGGAGGATTTCGCCACACAACTGGATACGGCGCTCGACGCGATGCGCCGCGCTGGGGAGGTTGACCGAATCATCCAACGCTATACGGACTGAAAGATTCGCGCGAGCCGATGTCGGTCGATTACTGCTGGCTCAGCAGTTTGCGCAGCGGTACGCCATCCTTCAGCACTGGCGATTTGATAACGATATAGCTGAAGTATTTGGATATGCCGATGTTCTTGTCTAGCAAGCCCTCCATAACCTCCTGATAGTGCTGAATACTGCGGGTCATGAAACGTGCCAGATAGTCGTAGCCACCGCTGATCAAATGACACTCTAGTACCTCATCGACCAGTCGAATATTGGACTCGAATTTCGCAAAGTCTTCGCGCTTATGGTCGCTCAAGGTTATCTCGGTGAACACCGTTACTGACTCGGTAATCTTGGCCAGATTCAGGTGAGCACTGTAGCCAGAGATATAACCCGCCGCCTCAAGCCGCTTGACCCGTTGCAAGCATGGGCTGGCTGAGAGCCCTACTGCATCCGCCAGGCTGACGTTGGTAATGCGGCCGTCTTTTTGCAATTCAACCAGGATGTTGATGTCGATCCGGTCCAGCTTGACTATACCTTCCATCGCCTACCTCTCGAGTAACCGATAAGATCTTTCTAGCAAATTCAACGACGCAACGACAGTTGATGTTGCGCCACCAAGTCGGCCATGCTGCTAGCGCAAAAGTCCGCATTCGCCGGTGGGGCGTACTCAGTCTCGCCGCGACGGATAAGACAAAGGTCAACCGACGCTGGCGTGTTAGCTGACGGGGCGGAAACCAGCAGGATATCTTTGGGTTCCAAGTCATTGGCTGATAGCCAGGCGGGATCCAACAGCGGATTGGACCAAGACAAGAGATCCTCGGGGGGGATCCCCAGGCGCTCGCAGAGCGCTTCGCGGTCGGCATTATCGCGATCGCCGTACACTAGCAGCCGATAGAACTTACGCAGGTACAGCATCGCGCCGGGCGCGTCCTCGAACAGCGACCAGTCGCCAGCCGAGCGAGCAAACGTCATGTCCTCCTCCCAGCTGCTTTCGAGCCCCAGGCGCTGCGCTAACTGACGGTGCGCGAAGCACAGCAGGCCGCCGAAGCCGAGTTCGCCGAAGCGTGGATAAAGCGACTGGGCAACTTGTTTGAACTCGGCCAGTACCTCCTCCTTGCTCAGTGAGCCCGGGTGATTCTCGAGCAATGGCTGCAAAGCCACCCAGATGCCGGAATCTCGATCGACCAGAACCTCGTCGCAGTCGACCAGCAGTGCACGATAGTCAGTCAGTTCCATGGCCAATCAAGCCTCCCTCGCTGCGTTTCATGAGTAGGAACTCCCTGGTTGCCTCGGTCGATGCCACATTGCCCGCATCGACCGAGGCTGGGGCTTAGTTCAGAACACGCTCCAGCGCCGTCTCGAGGATATCCAGCGCTTCATCGATCTGAGCCTCCTCGGTGACCAGAGGCGCGAGGAAGCGCAGCACGTTACGGTACACGCCGCACTTGATCACCAGCAGCCCGCCGTTACGGGCCTCATCGATGATTTTCTGATTGATCTCGGGGTCGGGGCTGCGGGCCGCGTCGTCCTTGACCAGCTCGATTGCCAGCATGAAGCCGGATCCGCGTACGTCGCCAATTTGCGGATAACGCGCCTGGAGGCGCAGCAGTCCCTGACGCAGGCGCTCGCCTAGCTGGTCGCCACGAGCAAGCAATTGTTCGCGCTCGTAGGTCTCGATCACCGCCAAGGCCGCGGCGCAAGCCAGAGCGTTGCCGCCATAGGTGCCGCCGAGGCCACCTGGGGTCGGCGCGTCCATGATCTCCGCCCTGCCGACCACACCCGAGATTGGCATACCGGCGGCCAGACTCTTGGCCACGGTGACCAGGTCAGGTTGGATGCCGGCATGCTGGAAGCCGAACCATGTACCGGTGCGGCCGAAGCCAGCTTGAACTTCGTCGAGGATCAGGACGATGCCGTGCTGCTCGGTGAGCGCCCGCAACGCCTGGAGGAATTCCGGCGGCGCGGTGAGAAAACCGCCGTCGCCCTGCACCGGCTCAATGATGATCGCCGCGACGCGCTCCGGCGCGACTTGCGTGGCGAACAGATCGTTGAGGGCGTTCAGCGCCAACTCGCTGGTGAAGCCGCGATAGGCATTTGGGTAGGGGGTGTGGAAAACCTCGGGCGCCATGCCGAAGTTCTGCTTGTAGGGCTGGCTCATGCCGGTGAGGGTTGTTCCGAGCAGGGTGCGACCATGGAAGCCACCACGGAAGGAGATCACCGCGGGGCGCTTGGTATGGGCGCGAGCGATTTTCACCGCGTTCTCCACGGCCTCCGCACCGGAGGTGAACAGCGCCGCCTTGTGCGCAATGCCGCTGGACCCGCCGACCAGCTCACATAGACGCTGTACTAGGTCGAGATAGGGCTGATAGGCCACCACCTGGAAGCAGGCATGGGTAATCTTCTCCAACTGCGTCTGTACCGCTGCGACCACTTGCGGGTGGTTGTGGCCGATGTTCATCACACCGATACCGCCGACGAAGTCGAGGTAGCGCTTGCCGTCAACATCCCACAACTCCGCCCCCTGAGCTCGATCGATGACCAGCGGATGGGCGGTGACCAGGCCACGCGGCACGAACCGATCACGCTGTTGGAGCAGATAAGGGGTTTCTTCGCATTTGCTGTTCATGGCATCTCCCATAGTGAGCCGAGCAACCGGGAGGCGGCTGCGATGCTGATGAGGTTAAGCCTTCGCGGCAAAGTTCTAAGCCGAACTTGGCCGCCGAGAGATTCGGATCAACTGTTTTCCTCCCGGCAAACGGCAGAATCGGCCACGGCATGGAATCTGCCGGATTCGGCCCGAGACAACTCGGCATGCTGCGTTCAGCGAGGCCATTTCGACATTTACTGCTCTGACGCTGCGGCACACTGGATGCCTTCGCATACAGGAGAAATGCCCATGGCACTGCTCTACAAAGCTGACCCGGTGCGCGGCGAAAGATGGCAAGCGCTGTTCGCTGAACAGGCGCCGGATATTGAATGGCGTGCCTGGCCGGATATCGGCGACCCGCATGACGTCCGTTACCTAGCGGCCTGGCAGGCGCCGGAAAATCTCGACTCATTGCTACCGAATCTGCAGGTGCTTTTCGCCCTATCAGCTGGTGTCGATCAACTCGACCTGGGCCGCCTGCCACAGTCCTTGCCTGTGGTTCGTCTGCTCGACCCAGGCATCACCAAGGGCATGTGCGAATACGCCAGTTTCGCCGTGCTCGGGCTACATCGAGACATGCTGCGCTACCGTCAGCAACAGGCCGAGAAATGCTGGCAGGCGCACCGGTTGGTGCCGGCACACCAGCGTCGGGTCGGGGTGCTGGGCCTTGGTTTGCAGGCACGACAAATACTCACCACCTTAAGGCCCTATGGATTCGCCCTGTCCGGTTGGGCTCGCAGCCTGCATCACATCCCCGGCGTCGACTGCTTCGCTGGCCCCGATCAACTGCCGGTCTTCCTCGGCCAGTGCGACATCCTACTCTGCGCCCTGCCGCTGACTGAGCAGACCCAGGGGATTCTCGACCGCGAACTGTTCCAACAGCTGCCCAAAGGCGCCGCGCTGATCAACATGGGGCGCGGTGGCCATCTGGTAGAGGAGGACCTGCTCGAAGCCCTGGATAGCGGTCAACTCAGCGCCGCGGTGCTCGATGTACTGCAGCAGGAGCCTGCCGGGCCAGATCATCCGTTCTGGCAGCACCCGAAGATTCTGCTGACCCCGCATATCGCTGCGATGACCCAACCGGAAAGCGCCTTTTCTGTGCTGCTGGAGAATATCCGTCGTCATCAGCGCGGCGAACCCATGCTCGGGCAGATCGACCGCAAGCAGGGCTACTAGCTCCCAGCTTGAACAACTTACCCCCCAGGCGAGTGCATCCCGTTGTGACGTAAGCCGAGGCGGGCTACGCCTCGGCAAGAACGTCATTGGGTGATTACATAAGCCACGACGGCCGTACACCGCCAAACGCTTACAACATGCAAGGCTATGGCGTGGTCGACCTGCTGAGCTTCTACAAGCTCAATGAAGATGTCCGACTGAACCTGGATGTGAAGAATCTGTTTAACGAGGAGTACGAGGAAGGGGCGTTCAATTTCTATGCGTACCCCGGCGCACCGTGCACCGTTCAGTTTGGCATCGCCTACACCTTCTGACCGACACGGTCGGCTCGCTCAAGCACGGCCAGGCGCAGTCGCCTGGCCTCGGCGGAAGCACGAGTCATCCGAGCGCCTTCCAACTGAGCAGCTAAATGCCGCCAGCCTGCAGCTGAATTGGATAGATCGCATCATAACCAGTGACGATGCGATAGATAACGCCCTCCCGCTCGAGATCGGTCAGGACAGCGTCGAGACGCTTCCTGAAATCTTGCTTGTACGGATAGGCCTGCGGGTTGGTGCGGGTATAACCAAGATGCCCAGTCTCACCGGAAAGCCAAGGGCCCTCGATCAACCAGTCAAGACCGTACTGCCCGAATACGCCGTCGCTGTGCATTTGCTCCAGCTCCCAGAGCACTGCACGGCGGTCGTTGATGTACGCATCCAGGCGACCGCGATAAAGCATGGCCAGGCTTGTTCGGTTGTCCTTGACGTAGACCTGATGCAACTCGCCACTGGTAAGCATGCGCTGGTAATCCCGATTGAGGACATTGATGAAGCCCCTGTTCTGGCCGATGCGCAGGCCGCCGTAGGCTTGCGGAAACTGCTCGTCCGAAAGTTTCCGGGCGACCTCGGCCCGCAAGAAGACCACCAGCTTTTCCTGCAGTATGGGCCGCGAATAGTCCATCCACGGCCGCTCGCTAGGCCGGTAGTACGGCGGATACAGGGCAAAGGCCCGGCCCTTGGACAATTCCCTGAGGGCGCGCGCCCAGGGCAAGGGGCGAATCTGTACGCGATACTCGGGCATGCGGGCGAAGGCCGCCCGCAGAATATCGTGGTAGAGCCCCTTGGCCTGGTAGCCCTCGGCATAGCTGTAAGGCGGGTAGCCGGCGTCACAGAGAATGGTCACCTCGATGGGCGGGCTCGCCCAGCTACCAGCATTCAGCCAGCACGCCAGCATCCCGACCAACAACTTACGCATATCCAGTCCCTCGAACGGCACGGCCCAGCCGAATCTCACGCAAAAAAAAGCCCGCAGTGTGAACGGGCTAAGAGGGTTACAAACTAGCTAATCAGACAGGGATTTCAGAGCGCCGATACGATTGCGGCACCGACATCCTGGGTCGAACCTTGCCCACCAAGATCGGGGGTGATCGGCCCTTCGGCGATGACCCGTTCGATAGCCCTGAGGATTCCGTCGTGGGCAGCCCGGTAACGCTCGTCGCCATTCCCGAGGAAGTCCAGCATCAGCGCCCCGGACCAGATCATCGCAATGGGGTTGGCGATGTTGCGTCCGTAGATGTCCGGCGCCGAACCGTGCACCGGCTCGAACAGCGAGGGGAAACGCCGTTCCGGATCCAGGTTCGCCGACGGCGCGATGCCGATGGTGCCGGCGCAGGCCGGGCCAAGATCCGAGAGAATGTCACCGAAAAGGTTCGAGGCCACCACCACGTCGAAGCGATCGGGCTGCAACACGAAACGCGCACAGAGAATGTCGATGTGCTGCTTGTCCCAAC
Organism: Pseudomonas lalkuanensis; assembly: GCF_008807375.1. NCBI lineage: Bacteria > Pseudomonadati > Pseudomonadota > Gammaproteobacteria > Pseudomonadales > Pseudomonadaceae > Metapseudomonas > Metapseudomonas lalkuanensis. The sequence goes on from NZ_CP043311.1 coordinate 4,371,165, forward strand.
TCACTTCAGGGTACTGCTCAGCCATCCGCTCGGTGCGTTCATCCCAGTACGGCATGCTGATCGAGATACCGTTGGACTTGGTCGCCGAGGTTAACTGCTTGCGCGGTCGGGTCTGCGCCAGGTCGAAAGCGAACTTGAGAATCCGGTCCACACCACGGCGCGTGAACACTGACTCCTGCAGCACGAACTCATGCTCGGTGCCTTCGAACATCTTGCCGCCCACCGAGGAATATTCACCCTCGGTGTTCTCGCGGATCACCACGAAGTCGATGTCGCCCGCTTCGCGACCGGCCAGCGGACACGGCACACCCGGGAACAGGCGTACAGGACGGATGTTCACGTACTGGTCGAAGTCGCGGCGGAACTTGAGCAGCGAGCCCCACAGCGAGATGTGATCGGGTACCTTGTCCGGCCACCCTACGGCACCGAAGTAGATGGCGTCGAAGCCCTTGAGTTGCTCGAACCAGTCGTCGGGCATCATCTGCCCGTGCTCCAGGTAGTAATCGCAGTTGGCCCATTCGAGCACTTCGATGCTCAGATTCAGATCCCACTTGCGCGCAGCCTGCTCCAGCACGCGCAGCCCCTCGGGCAGCACTTCCTTGCCGATGCCATCGCCGGCGATCGCGGCGATTCTGTATGTCTTGCTCATGCTTCAGTCCCCTAGATGTCGACTCAGGCGCCCAGCAGCCCACCGATATGGAAAGCCTTGATTTCCAGATATTCGTCCAGCCCGTACTTGGAGCCCTCGCGACCCAGACCCGACTGCTTGACGCCACCGAACGGCGCTACCTCCATCGAGATCAATCCGGTATTCAGACCGACCATGCCGAACTCCAGCGCCTCACCGAAACGCCAGGATCGACGCAGGTCCTGAGTGAAGAAGTAGGCGCCGAGGCCGTAAGGAGTCGCGTTGGCGATAGCCAGGGCCTCTGCTTCAGTTCTGAAGCGCATCAGTGGCGCGACTGGCCCGAAGGTTTCCTCGTTCGCCAGCAGCATGTCGGCGCGAGCTTCGCCGAGCACCGTCGGCTTGACGAATTGGCTATCGTCCTCAGGCACGCCACCACAGAGCAGACGGGCTCCTTTACTCAGGGCATCGTCAACATGTCGGGCGACCTTGCTCACAGCCGCGGCATTGATCAGCGGACCAATGGTGGTAGCGGACTCCATTCCATCGCCGACACGGAGCTTGCCCACCTCCTCCACCAAGCGCGCAGCGAAGCGCTCATAAATACCGTCCTGCACCAGGATTCGATTGGCGCAGACGCAAGTTTGCCCGGCGTTGCGGAACTTGCTCTGCATCACCCCGGCGACCGCCTGTTCGAGGTCTGCATCGTCGAATACGATGAAGGGCGCATTGCCGCCCAGCTCGAGGCTGAGGCGCTTGATCTGATTGGCGCTCTGGCGCATCAGCAAGCTGCCAACGGCAGTCGAACCGGTGAAGGAAATCTTGCGCACGGTCGGATTGCTGGTCAGCTCCTCACCGATGCCCGCCGGCATGCCGGTGACCACGTTGAAGACGCCAGCCGGGATGCCAACGCGCTCGGCCAGCACTGCCAGCGCCAGCGCCGACAGCGGAGTCAGATCGGAGGGCTTGACCACCATAGGACAGCCGGCTGCCAGGGCTGGCGCGCACTTGCGGGTGATCATCGCATTGGGGAAGTTCCACGGCGTGATGGCCGCGCACACACCGACCGGCTGCTTCAGGGTAAGCAGGCGACGATCGCCACTAGGCGCGGGAATGGTTTCGCCATACACCCGGCGAGCCTCCTCGGCGAACCATTTGACGAAACTGGCGCCGTACCGAATCTCGCCCTGGGCTTCAGCAAGCGGCTTGCCTTGCTCGCAGGTCATGATCAGTGCCAGATCGTCGAGATTGTCGAGCATGGCCTCATACCAGCGCTCGAGCAGCGCAGCACGCAGCGCAGCGGGCCGTGCTCGCCAGGCAGGCCAGGCACGTTCGGCCGCTTCGATGGCGCGGCGAGTTTCGCTGCCCTGCAGAGCTGGAATCCGGGCGAGACACTCGCCGTTGGCAGGGTTGACGACATCGAGCGTGTCGCCATTATCGGCGCTCACCCACTGGCCATCGATATAGGCACGTTCCACCAACAGGCTGGGATCTTTCAGACGATTCTTCAACATGGTCGAGTCCTGTTCCGAGACAGACTTCAGTCTATTGAGCCGAGGCAGACGAGGATGCTGAAAGCGCGGTTTGAGCGGTGACGGATGCTGAAATTCATCCACCAACGGCAGGCTCTGCCGGCACTCCAAATCAGGCGCGCGAGGTACCGAATCAGATCACGAAGTGTCTGACCATATCGCTCATCTCCCCGGCGAGATCCGCGAGTTGGCGGCTGGAAAGCTGAGTCCGATCGGCTCCATTGGAAGTCAGCGCGGCGACCTCTCGGATATTGAGCAGATTGCGATCCACCTCGCGCGCTACCTGGGATTGCTGCTCGGTGGCGCTGGCGATGCACAGGTTCCGTTCGTTGATCTCGGTGATAGCGCCGACGATGCGCTGCAGTGCCACACCCGCCGCGCGGGCGAGCTCCAAGGTCTCCCGGGTTCGCCCATCGCTGCTGCGCATGGCCCGCAGAGCGTCCTGGCTGCCCTGTTGCACCGCGCCGATGATGGTTTCGATCTGCCGGGTAGAATCCTGTGTGCGTCGGGCCAGTGCCCGAACCTCGTCGGCCACCACGGCAAAACCGCGGCCGCTTTCGCCTGCTCGCGCTGCTTCAATCGCCGCGTTCAGGGCCAGGAGGTTGGTCTGCTCGGCGATCGCTCGAATCACATCCAACACCGATCCGATGTCGTCGATACGACCGGCCAACGACTGTAAGGCCTGCGCGGTGCACTCGATATCGCCGGCTAGGGCCTCGATGGCATCAACCGTGCGGATAACACTGTCGTGTCCTTGACGCGAGCACTGGTCCGCCGAAAGCGACACCTCGGAGGTGGACACCGCATTGCGCGCTACCTCTTCGATGGCCGTGGTCAGCTGCGTCACGGCGGCAGCGGCCTGGTCAAGCTCCTCGCACTGGCGCTGCAGGCCACAGGAGGCCCCCTCGGTTACCGTGCTCAGCTCGCCCGAAGCCGTGGCCAACTGCTCTGAAGAACACACAATCTGCCTGACCGTGACGCGCAGATCGGTTTGCATACGGTGTAATGCCTGCAGCAGGCGAGCCGCTTCGTCGCGGCCGTCACTTTCCAGCGGCTGGCTCAGGTCGCCCTTGGCGATACGCTCGGCGGCAGCCATGGCCTCTCTCAGCTGAGCGAGCAAACGCATAACGATCAATGCGGCGACAGTGCCACCAATCAGCAACAGTGCCAGCAGAGCGGCGGACATGAGCAGGGTGTGGCGGCGGTGTTCATCACGCCGCTCGCCCAGCCTCTTCTCGAGCTCCATCAGGGCGGAGTCGCCAATCGCCTGCAAGCCGTCGATCGACCGAGCATAAGCGGCCAGGTAATCCGCCACCGGGTAGGTCAGCTTCAAACCGGCACCACCGCCGGCAAAATCCAGTTCTATGGCCGAGATCAACTCCTTGTCGGTCAATGCCAAGGCTTTCTGGATCTGCGGACGCAGCGAAGCCAGCGGTGCCTCCAGCATGGCCGCGAGCGCCGGATCGGCGGCAGAGGCCTTGGCGAACGCGCGGCTCATCCTCTCGGCACTGACCAGCGCCTGGGCACTGAGCCCCATCAGGGCGCCTTGCTGCTCCGGCAGAATGCGACCCTGTGCCAGATACAGGGCGCCGTAGCTACGCAGCTGGCCGAACAGTTCGGCGGTCTGCGGCATCTCGATCAGCGCTGAGTTGATCAGTGCGGCGCTGTCCAGAAGCGGATCCAGCGCCAACTCGAAGTGATCGAGCAAGGCATCTTCAATCAGCAGGCTGGACGCGATGAGCTGCGCATGCTGTTGCAGGCTCTGTCTGGCACCGATATCGCCCTGGCCGATCTTCTCGGAAAGGGTGCGCCATTGCTCACGCACCTGCTGCCAGGCGGCCAGTAGATCGGCTTCGACATCGGCTGCGTGCAGCGCCTGCTCGCTCGCCTCGAAGGCACGCTGCAACTCGGCCTGTTTAGCCTGGCGAGCCTGCTGCAGGCCGCTGTCGCCGCCGAGCATGCTGGCGGTCAGATCGCGATGTTGCTGGGTCAGCGCGACCAGCTGCAGCAGCGTCTGCACCGGCACAACACCATGCAATTCACGCTCGGCTTGGTGGCCGCTTTTCAGCGCGCCGAACAAGTACAGAGTGGTCGGCACCAGGACCAGGCTGAAGGCCAATGCACCGAGCAAGACGAACTTGGCGGAGAAGGACAAGTATTCCATAGCTTTCATGGCAGGGTTTCCAGCAGTGCTCGGGACTACGAGGAGCCTCAGCAGTCCAGCTTTATGGTTATAGTTTTTTGCCCACGACTGTCGCCTGCGTAGCCGCGCGGCCCGGCTGCGGGCGCGAGGCGGCCGTAGCAGAGCGTCGGCGCTACGCCTTCAGCGAGCCCAGCAGCCCATCAAGAAAACGCTCGCTGGCGTCCATCTGGCTCAACTCGACGAATTCGTCGGGCTTGTGCGCCTGCTCGATGGAGCCGGGGCCGCAGACCACCACCGGCACATCCAGGCGCTGGTTGAACAGTCCGCCCTCGGTGCCGAAAGACACCTTGGCGGTGCCGGTCCCCGGCGCTGCGAACGCCTGCAGCAAGCGCACGGCCTCGACGCTCGGGTGGGTATCGAGGCCGGGATAGACGTTCAGGGTTTCGATCTCGATGGCCGCGACGCTGGACAGTCGCCTGGCCTCCGCGACGATGACCTGCGCCTGCTCGCGCATCTGCTCGATGAACTGGTCGAGGTCGTCGGCCGGCAGATTGCGGACCTCGAAATCCAAGGTGCACAGATTCGGCACGATGTTCAGCGCCTTGCCGCCTGCGATCTGCCCGACGTGCACGGTGCTGTAAGGCACGTCGTAGGCCGCATCATGGGCGCCCTGCTGTTGCAGGCGGCATTGCCCCTCGCGCAGCGCGGCGATGAAGTCGCACGCCAGGTGGATGGCATTGGCCGAGCGCGGCGCCAGGGAGGAATGCGCCTCCTGGCCACGGCACAGAGTGCGGTAGGAACCTTTGCCCTTGTGGCCGAGAACGAACTGCATCTCGGTCGGCTCGCCGACGACACACAGCATCGGCCTCACAGGCGCCAGATGCAGCACATCGAGCAGGCGCCGCACACCCACGCAGCCGATCTCCTCGTCATGCGAAAGGGCCAGTTGCAGGGGCCGGGTCAACGGCGCTTCAGTCGCGCTGAGCATGGCGTCGACGGCCAGGGCGATGAAGCCCTTCATGTCGCAGCTGCCACGGCCATAGATGCGCCCATCGCGCACCGTCGCCTGGAACGCCGGCACCGTCCATGCCTGACCGGCGGCCGGCACTACGTCGGTATGTCCGGACAGCAGGATGCCCGGCACATCGCGCGGGCCGACGCTCGCGAACAGGTTGGCCTTGCGCCCGCTCTCGTCCTTGACGATCAGCGACTCGATGCCCTTACTCGCCAGCAGCTCGCGGACATAGTCGATCAGCGCCAGGTTCGATTCCGAGGAGACGGTATCGAAGGCAATCAGCCGTTTGAGGATTTCCAGTGCGCGGGGTCTCATGACGCCCTCCTCTGCTGCTCGGTGTAATCGGCGAAGCGGCCGATACCGAAGGGCGCGATCGAAGTGTTGGTGCCACCGGTACTCATCAGTTCAGCCATCACGTCGCCCACGCCCGGGCCAAGCTGGAAACCATGGCCGCTGAAGCCAAAGGCGTAGTACAGACCCTCGACCTTGCCGCTCGGCCCCATGATCGGCAGTGAGTCCGGCAAATAGCTCTCGATACCGCTCCAGGTGCGGATGATGTTCAGATTGGTCATATCCGGTACGAGCCGGCGCATCTGCTGCAGCTGTTTGAGGAGGCTGCGCGGATCGAAATGGGCGCGTCGGTTGAGCATGTCCGGCTTGGTGTGACTGCAGCCGCCGATGATGATGTTGCCGCGCGGGATCTGTCGGAAATACAGCTCTTCTTCAGGCATCTTGGTGTACACGCCGATCACAGTCTTCAGGACATAGGGCACCGGCTCGGTGACCGACATCTGCGGGCCCTTTGTGATCAGGGGCACTGGCTCGCCGAACTGCGCGGACAGTTTCTCGCCCCAGGCACCGGCCGTGATCAGTACCTGCTCGGCGCGGTACTCGCGGCCGTTGCTGGTGGTCACCCGGAACTGCCCGCCGACCTTCTCTACGCTGGTCACCTCGCAGCGCTCCTCGACTATCGCGCCTGCACGCCTCGCGGCGCGGGCGAAGGCGGGTGCAGCGAGGCGCGGGTTGGCATGGCCGTCGTGCGGCGCATAGGATCCGCCCTTAACCTCAGGACCGAGGAACGGGAAACGCGTGTGCAGCTCGCGCCCGCTATAGATGCGCAGATCCAGCTCGCGCGCCTCGGGGGTTGCTGCGTAGGCCTCCAGCTCAGCAATCTCGTCCTCGCGATAACAGACCCGCATATGGCCGCTGGTGATGAACTCCAGGTCATCGTCGATCAGCTGCGGCAAGCGCTTCCACAGTGCGAAGGAGTGGTTGGCCAGCTCCAACTGGCCGAGGAAACGTCCCTGGCGGCGGACGTTGCCGAAGTTCACCCCGCTGGCGTACTGGCCGATCACGTCCCGCTCAAGCAGGACCACCGAACGCCCATGCTGACGCAGGAAAAATGCCGAAGCCGCGCCCATGAGGCCGCCGCCGACAATCAGTACATCGGTCTGATCAAAGCTCACAGCGCCACCTCCTCGCCCGGCTTCAGCTCCTCGGTCAACATCGACAGCGGCTTTACCGGTGCCTGGCCACGCTGACGGCCGACCAGCTCGACATCAACGCCGGCGGCCGCGGCGATCACTTCGGCACCGGCCTGGGAGCAGTAGCGGCCCTGGCAACGGCCCATGCCGACCCGGCTGAACGCCTTGGCGCGGTTGACCTCGGAGGCACCCTTCTCGCTCACCGCGGCGCGCAGCTCTCCGGCGCTGATCATTTCGCAACGGCAGACGATCGCCTCGTCCGGCAGCGCACCGGCTTGTGCCGCCGGCCAGGGAAAGGCCTGGTAGAGGCCTTGACTGAACTGCTCCATCACCGCCAAGGCGCGGCGGTGAAGCGCGAGCGCCTCACTACTCACGGGTTGCCGCATGTCCTGCAGCAGCGCCATCGCCGTCAGGCGCCCGGCGTGTTCGGCAGCATCGGCGCCGCGAATGCGCGTACTGTCGCCGGAGGCGTACACGCCCTTGACCGAGGTGCGGCCCTGCTCGTCGGTATCCAGCAGCCACTGCTGAGAAACCTGATGGAAGCGCATGCGACAGCCAGCCAGGTCAGCCAGCTGCGTCTCGGGCCGTAGGTGATAGCCCAGCGCCAAGGCATCGCATTCGACCTGCAGATCATCGCCAGCGGCGGTTCGCACGTGCACGCCGCAGACACCCGACGAGGCGTCGCCGAGAATCCGCTGCGGCTCGACACCGAAATGAACGGGAACCTTGGCTCGCTGGAGCTGCGCCAGCAACTTTATCCCGGCGAATAGCACCCCAGGGCGTGCTAGCAAATTTGGCAGGGCCGCGATGCGCCTGCGCAGCGGCGAGGTATCGAGCACTGCGGCTATCTTGGCGCCGGCCTTCAGGTACTGACTGGCAACCAGATACAGCAGCGGCCCGCTGCCCAAAAACACCACCCGGCGACCGATGGAAACCGCCTGGGCCTTCAGCGCAATCTGCGCCCCGCCCAGGCTGTAGATGCCAGCCAACTGCCAGCCCTCGATCGGCATTATCCGGTCGGTGGCGCCTGTACAGAGAATCAGCGCGTCGTATTCCACTGTCGAATGGCTGCCCTGGCTGACGCAGCACAACTGGCCCGGCGTCAAACCCCAGACCAGAGTGTCGGGCCGATAATCGATCTGTCCGCGCAGGCGATCGAATGTCTGGTGCAGCGCCCTGGCCTTATCCGCCTCGCTGCCATATAGAGTGGCGTAGTCGCGGCTGAAACCTTCGGGCTGACGGCGATAGATTTGCCCGCCATCGCGGCGGTTCTCATCGAGCAGGATCGGCCGGATTCCGGCTGCAACCAGAGCTTCGGCACAGCGAGTTCCGGCCGGGCCGGCACCGACGATCACCACCCGACAGGCCTCCTTGTGCAGGTCTTTCAACCGCGCAGTGGCCATATCGCCTCCGGTTGCCTGGTGACGATGTCCAGTCCTTCGCAGACTTCGCTGGAACAGGCGCGCAGACGCTCACCGCTGCGAGTCCAGACCCAGCAGTCCTGACAGGCGCCCATCAGGCAGAAGCCGGCGCGGTTACCCGGAACGAACTCCGACTGGCGCAGCGCTGGCACTCGGGTCAGCAGAGCGACCATCAGCGTATCGCCCTGTAACGCTTCGATGGGCTCGCCATCGACCATCAGCTTCACCGTTGACCGGTCACGCTCGGCCAACCGCACGAAACGTCCGCTCATGCGTAGGTACCCACGAGTTTCAAGCTGTTCGCACCCTGCTGCGCCTTTAGCAGCTCAGCGCCGCTGCGATGACAGAGGACCTCACTGCCACCGGCGATGCTGTTGCGTGGCGGTGCGCTGCGATTGCACAAGCCGTCGACCCGCATCGGGCAGCGGTTGAGGAACGGACAGAGATTCACCCCGGCGGCCGGTTCGCCGATTCGCGGCAGCGCGCCGTAGTTGGCGCCGCAGTTTTCCAGCCAGCCCTGGCGCAGCTCCGGCACCGAATTGATCAGCAGGTCGGTGTAGGGATGGAAAGGCACCTGGGCGAAGGACTGCTGGTTGCCCGCCTCGACCTTATGGCCGCTGTACATCACCACGATGTCATCGCACAGCGCACGCACGGTGGAAATGTCGTGGCTGATGAACAGGTAGGAAACCCCCAGCTCGCGACGCAGATCGCGCAGCAGCTCGAGGATCGCGGCCCCAACCACAGTGTCCAGCGCAGAGGTCACCTCATCACAGAGGATCAGGTCCGGCTCCGCCGCCAGCGCCCGCGCCAGGTTGATGCGCTGCTTCTGGCCACCGGACAGCTCGCCCGGTCGGCGCTGTGCGATGCTGGCCGGCAGTTGCACCAGTTCCAGCAGCTCGGCGATTCGCCGTTGCTGCTGCGCGCCCTTCATGCCGTGGTAGAAACGCAGCGGACGGCCGAGGATGTCTTCGATGCTGTGCTTCGGATTGAGCGCGGTATCGGCGTTCTGGAACACGTACTGCACACGACGGAACTGATCGCGAGTGCGGCCGGCCAGCGAACGGCTGAGCGGCTGGCCGTCCAGCATGATCTGCCCGGCAGACGGCTCGGCCAGGCCGGCGATGGCCTGCGCCAGAGTGGTTTTCCCCGAGCCCGATTCGCCTATCACGCCCACCGCTTCACCGCGGCGGATCTTCAGATCGACGTCGTGCAGCACCTTCTTCGTGCCGTAGCAGATCTCTAGGCCGCGCACCTCGAGCAGCAGGCCCTCTTCCGCGGGAGCGATCTCCTGTTCACCGACATTGTTCGCCGCCGGCTTCATCGCCTCCAGCAGACTGCGGGTATAGGGGTGCTCCGGCTCTTCGAGGATCTGCCCGGTGCTGCTGTTTTCCTGAATCTGGCCGTCGCGCAGAACGATGATGCGGTCGGCCATTTGCGCCACGACTGCGAGGTCGTGGGACACGTAGATCGCCGTGGTATCGCGCTCACGCACCACCTGTTTGAAGGCGCGCAACACTTCGATCTGGGTGGTGACGTCCAGCGCCGTGGTCGGCTCGTCGAGAATCACCAGCGCCGGATCGGTGATCAGCGCCATCGCCGCCATCAGACGCTGCAGCTGCCCGCCCGAGACCTGGTGCGGATAGCGCGAGCCGATGCGCTCGGGTTCCGGCAGCGCCAGCGCGCGGAACAGCTCGACGGCCTTGGCCTGCGCTTGCTGCCGCGTCAGCACGCCATGGATCAGCGCGCTTTCGATCACCTGCTCCATGATGCTTTTCGACGGGTTGAACGCCGCGGCCGCGCTCTGTGCGATATAGGCCACGGTGCGGCCGCGCAGCTTGGCCAGCTCGGCGTTCGACAGCTTGAGCACGTCGACGTCGCCGATGCGCACCGAGCCGCCGACGATGCGGCAACCGGCGCGCGCATAGCCCATCAGAGACAGCGCGATCGTACTCTTGCCCGAGCCGGATTCGCCGATCAGCGCCAGCACCTCGCCCTTGTTCAGGCTGAAATCGGCACCGTGCACGATCGGTACGTCGACACCCTCTTCGTTGCGTGCGGCCACACGCAGACCGCTTACCCTGACGATTTCGTTCATCTCACTTCTCCGTCTCGCGCTTGGACCGCCCGCCGAAGCTGTCGATGAGCAGGTTGACCCCCATGGTCAGGGTGGCGATGGCCACCGCCGGCGCCAGCACGGCCGGTGCGCCCTGGCCCAGGCCATCGATGTTCTCGCGCACCAGAGAGCCCCAGTCGGCGTCCGGCGGCTGTATGCCCAGGCCGAGGAAACTCATCGCGCTAAGCAACAGCACCACGTACACGAAGCGCAGGCCGAAATCGGTCAGCACCGGGCGCAGCATGTTCGGCAGCACCTCGACGAAGATGATGTAGGGCATGGCTTCACCTCGCGTGCGGGCGACTCGGACGAAGTCCATGGTCATCACGTTCACCGCCACGGCCCGGGCGATGCGGAACGAACCCGGCATGTAGGCGAAGGCAGCCATCACCAGCAGCAGCGGCACCGAGGAGCCGAACGAGGCGACCATGAGCAGGGCAAAGATCTTGTTGGGGATGGCGATCAGCGCATCCTGGGTGCGGCTGATCAGCGCGTCGACCCAGCCACCGGAGGCGGCCGCCACCAACCCCAGCACCACGCCGGCGGTGCAGGCCAGCAGGGTGGCCACCAGGGCCAGGCCGATGGTGTAGGGCGCGCCGTACAGCAGCCGGCTCAAGATATCGCGGCCCAGGTAATCGGTGCCCAGCGGGAACTCCCAGCTGAGTGGGCCGAAGAAGTCATCGCCGATCAGGGCGTTGGCGTCGTGCGGCGCGATCAGCGGGCCGATAAAGGCCATCAGGGCCCAGAACAGTACTAGCAGCAGGCCGATGGCGCCGCCAACGGATAGCGAGAAGCAACGTTTGCGGTGCTTAACGGCAGAGGCCTGGTCCTTCATCGGTCCTTCCGCAGGCAATGCGTTATCGCCATCAGGCGTTCCGTTTGGTTTCGGTGTATTGCGGTTCGCTTTCATTTACGCAGCCTCGGGTTGGAAAGAATTGCACAGAGGTCAGCCAGCAGCACCAGCACCAGAAAGCCAAGGCAGAACATCATCACGCATGTCTGTACCAGCGGCATATCTCGAGTAATCACACCGTTCACCATCAACGTCGCGATGCCCGGATAGTTGAAGATCGACTCAACAATCACCACACCACCCAACAGATAGGAAAGACTCAACGCCACGGCGTTGGCGATCGGTCCGATGGCGTTAGGCAGTGCATGACGCAGCACCACGCGGATCGGCCGAGCCCCTTTCAGCACCGCCATCTCGACATAGGGAGCACTGAGCTGATCGATTACTGCTGCGCGGGTCATACGCGCCATTTGCGCCGTCAGCACGCAGCACAGGGTCAGCACCGGCATGGCGTAGACGCGCACCAACTCACCGAACGTGTGGACATCGACGTTGCGCGACAGTGCTGACAGCCAGCCCAGCTTCACGGCGAAGATCAACACGGCGATGGTGGCGATCAGAAATTCCGGGACGGAGACGGCGAACACCGCCAGCATGTTGCTGTAGCGGTCGAAGATCGAGCCGCGATACATTGCCGAGAGAATGCCGATGGTCAGCGCCAGCGGCACCGAGACCAGCGCGGTGATCACGGCCAGCCTCAGGGTATTGGGTAGGCGGCTGGCGATCATTGAGTCGACCTGCATGCCGTTGACCAGGGAAACACCTGGGTTGCCGGTAACCAGCCCGCCCAGCCAGTAGAGGTAACGCAGGTAGACCGGCTGATCGAGGCCGAGCTGCGCACGCAGGGCCGCCACCGCTTCGGGGGTCGCCTCCTGGCCGAGCTGCTCCTGGACCGCATCGCCGGGAAGCAAGCTGGTGAGGAAGTAGACCACCAGCGAAACAATAAGCAACGTCAGCACGCCGACAGCCAGCCGACCAATCACAAGGCGCGCAATGGTGCTGTTCATAACTGAACCCTTTTCTTCTATGGCTCCGCCTGCACTGCCCTGCAGACGGAGCCTTGGTTATCGAACCAGCGTTCAGGCATCCAACCAGACGTGTTCGGCGAACATGTAGCCCATCAACCCACCGAGCGGATGGGGAGAAAGGCCTTTCAGCTTGGCGTTGTGGCCGTCGAGGCTGCTGTTGAACTGCGGGATACCGATGCCGCCGTGCTCATGCACCAGCACCTGCATGTCGGCGTACATCTGTTTCCGCTTGGCCTCGTCGGTCTCGCCGCGGGCGGCAAGCAGTAGTTGGTCAAACTGCTCATTCTTCCAGCCCGACTCGTTCATGCTGGCGTCGGACTGGAAGAACAGACTGAACAGCAGATCCGCGGTCGGCCGTGTACCGACGTTGCCGAAGCCCAGCGGGTGCTTCATCCAGTGGCTGGACCAGTAGCCGTCTGCCGGTACCCGTTTGATATCGAGCTTGAGCCCGATCTGCTGGCCCGACAGCTGCAGCAACTGGGCGATGTCCAGCGAACCGGTAGCGGCTTCGGAGGCCACCAGCGGAATGGAGCGCCCGGTCATGCCAGACTTCTGCAGGTGAAACTTGGCCTTCTCCGGGTCGAACTCACGCTGCGGAAGACCAGCGAAGTAGTAGCGGTTGCTCGGGGCGATCGGTTGATCGTTGGCGATGGTGCCGTAGCCACGGTAGGCGACCCGGTTGATCTGCTTGCGATCGAGCAGGTGTTTCATGGCCAGGACGAAGTCCGGGTTCTGCACCGGGCCCAGCTCGTCGCGCATCACCAGGTCGGTATAGCCACCGGTCTTGGTCTCCATCAAGGCGACCTTGGGGTTGTCCAGAAGGCGCGAAACCGAACGCGGGTTGACCGGATTGATCAGGTCCACGTCGCCGGCCAGCAGGGCACTGATACGAGCCGCCTCGTCCGGGATGGAGAAGAACTCGATCTCGTCGAGGTAAGGCAGGCCCGGTTTCCAATAGCTGTCGTTGCGCTTGCCGATAGAACGCACGCCCGGCTGGAACTCGACGCATTTGAATGGCCCGGTGCCATTGGCAATGCTGAAGTCGGTAGTGCCGTCTCGCACAATGAGGAAGTGTGTAGTGCCGAGGATAGCCGGCAGGTCCGCGTTCGGACTGCCCAGGATGATCTGCACCTCATTGGGACCAACAGCCTTCACTTCACTGAACTGCTTGGCGATTGTCAGTGCCTTGGAACCGAGCTCAGGCAACTTGTGGCGGTTCAACGAATAGACCACATCCGCCGAGGTGAACGGCTTGCCATCTTGGAACACAACGTCCTTGCGCAGCTTGACGGTCCAGGAGATCGCGTCACTCGTATCGAACGACTCTGCCAAGGCCATGCGCGGCACCAACTTCTCGTCCAGCGTGGTCAGGCCGTTGTAGAACATGTTGTGACGACAGTAATCGGTGTAATTCGCACCCTTGGCCGGGTCCAGCGTGTCGGCGGTAGAACTGGTCGCACTGGCTACCTTGATGCGGCCGCCGCGCTTGCCTTTGCCCGTGTCGGTGGAGGTAGAAGTAGATGCGAACACCTGACCGGCTGAGCCGAACAGGCTGCTGGCGCCCGCGACAGCCACCCCGGCCAGTCCCAGCATGCGTAGCGCATCACGCCGCGACATACCGCGATTGAGTCCTTCGAAAATACGTTGGCTTTCCGAACCGCTGATCAGCTGGGATTCGGTTTTATTCTTGTTGTCAGTCATATCGTTCTACCTGTCGATAATGAGAAGGCTCGAATGCCCGCAGTTGAGCGGAGCCACCTGGTAACGCAAACGACGGTGAATCAACAGTCTCGCTCGTGTGGATAGCTCTCCTTGACCACGTATGCGCTTAATGCAAATAGTCCTGGACCCGGTAATAGGCACCCACCAGCGGCAGGAACCACGGCTTGCCGAAATGGCCGGGAATCGCCGGCCAGCTCAGTTCACCCCAGGGATTGGCCTCGACCTTGCCGTCCATCACCTCAGCCATCACCTGGCCCATGTGCACCGACATCTGCACGCCATGGCCGCTGTAGCCCATGGAGTGGTACACGCCACCATGCTGGCCGGCGCGTGGCAGGCGGTCAGAGGTCATATCCACCAACCCGCCCCAGCAGTAGTCGACTTTTACGTGGGCCAATTGCGGAAACATCTGCGTCAAAGCCGCCTGTAGCACCTTGCCGCTCTTCACGTCGGAACTTCCGCCGGACATGGCGAACCGCGCCCGTCCACCGAACAGCAGACGGTTATCCGGGGTAAGACGGAAGTAGTTGCCGATGGTGCGACTGGTGACGTACGAGCGACGCTGCGGCAACATCTGCTCGATCATGGCGTCGGACAACTTCTCGGTGGCGATGATGAAGCTGCCCACAGGCACGATCCGACGCCGGTACCAGCCCAGGCCGCCATGCTGGCTGGCGCCGGTCGCCATCAGCACCTGGCCGGCCTGAAGGCTGCCGCGGCTAGTATCGACCCGGTAGCCACCAGCGGCGGCCTTCCAGCCCTGCACGGTGGTCTGCTCGTAGACCAACGCGCCGTGCCGCGCCGCCGCCTCCGCCAGACCGATACCGAAGCGGCCGATATGCATCTGCACACCGTTGCGCTGCAGCAGACCGCCATGGAACTCGGCCGAATCGACTTCGCTGCGCACCTGATCGGCGGACAGCAACTCGACCTCGGCATCGACCTCCTGGCGGATCACCTCACAAGTCCGCGCCAGCCCCTCGTAGTGATGAGGCTTGGCGGCCAGCTTGAGCTTGCCGTTGCGGGTGAGATCACAGGCAATTCGTTCCTGCTCGACCAGCGCGACCACGCTCTGCACCGCGCTTTCGTAAGCACGGTAGTAGCGGCGCGCCCGCTCGGTTCCAAGGCTGGCGGCCAGCCCCACGTAGTCATGAGCAACCCCGGTGCTGCAATGACCGCCGTTGCGCCCGGACGCCTCGCCGATCACCCGCCCGGCTTCCAGCACTGCTACGCTGGCCCCTTTCATGGCCAGAGAACGGGCAGCCGAAAGACCGGTGAAACCTCCGCCGACAACAACCACGTCGACCCGAGCCGGAAGCGATCCGGTCTGCGCCCCAGTGAATGCAGGCGCCGTGTCGAGCCAGTAGGAATCGCTGTGCATCTCCAGCTCCTCGTGCGAAGTGGCGATCAGAGCCCAACCAGGGCAGGCAGGCCGCCGATGTCGGAGATCTGGTGGTAGCTGTAGCAGGTATTACCCGGCTGTTCGTGGCCACGGGCGACGAAGGCCTTGTTCTTGATCTTCATGTCGTGGGCCGACATCAGGTCGTAGCGGAAGCTTGAAGACACGTGCAGTACGTCTTCCGGACCGCAACCGAGGTTGTCGAGCATGTATTCGAAGGCGGCCAGGCGAGGCTTGTAGGCCTGGGCTTGTTGGGCAGTGAAGACCTTGTGGAAAGGAACGCCCAGCTTGTCGACGTTGGACATGATCTGCTCGTCCATCGCGTTGGAGAAGATCACCAGCGGGATCTTGTCAGCGATCTTCGACAGACCGGCCGTAACATCGGCATGCGGCCCCCACGTCGGCACGGCATCGTAGTAGAGCTGGCCTTCGCCGCGATACTCGACACCCCAGCGCTTGCACACCCGAGCAAGGGCGGTCTTCAGAATTTCATCATAAGGCCGCCAGTCGCCCATCACCTGATCCAGGCGATAAGCGGCGAAGTCCTGAACGAACTGGTCCATCTGCTCGGCCGGCACGCGATCAGCGAACAGCTCTCGGGTCAAAGGGCCCATCTGGAAGTTGGTCAGAGTGCCGTAGCAGTCGAAGGTGATGTACTTGGGTCGAAGAAAGCTCATGGCGCAGTCCTGATGTCTTGTTGAAGTTATTGCAGTCAACATCGACTCCACTGGAGAAACTCTGACGTCGCGCTGTACTGCCTGATCATTACAGCACTGTGACCCCAGCAGATGAGGTTAAAAGCGCCGCCCCCTCGATACAAAAAACCGTTTTGCAGGCTCGCCTCAGCAGACTTTGCGGATCGAACTTAAAACGTGAAAAACCACGGTCCATGCGCCTTTCACAGGTCCACACAAACGCAAAGGGCGCCCATCGGGCGCCCTTGTGAGTCACATCGCAGCAGAATCAACCGATATCGATCAGCACACTTTTGTGCCGCAAATTGGCCTCGAAGGCCTCGCTGCCAAGGTCCTTGCCAATACCCGAACGCTTGTAGCCTCCGGTAGGTAGTACATGGTCGTCGCTGCGACCATAACGATTGACCCACACCGTGCCGACCTCGAGACCGCGGATCAGGCGCAATGCGCGATTGAGGTCGGCGGTGTGCACCCCGGCCGCCAGGCCATAGGTGGGGTGTTCGGCCAGTTGCAGCGCCTGCTGTTCGTCTTGGAAGGTCTGAATGGTCAGCACCGGGCCGAAGATTTCTTCGAGCACCGCCGGGTTGCGGCTGTCCGCCACGCCCAACAGGGTGGGCTGGTAGTAGGCGCCGCCTAGGCCGTCGATCGACCCACCACCCTCGAGAACTTCGGCGCCGGCCTGGCGTGAACGCTGGACGATCCCGTCGATGCGCTCGGCCTGCTGACGCGAGATGATCGGCGACAGACTCGTCTGCGTCGCCCAGGTATGGCCGGGGCGCAGTTCGCGGAAATAGTCCCGCAGGTACTCGACGAAGGGATCCAGAATTGAGCGCTCGATGATCAGGCGCGAACCGGAGACGCAGACCTGACCGGCGTTTCCGGTGATTCCCTTGGCAACGCTGAGGGCGGTCCTGCGCAGGTCCGGAACATCGGCGAACACCAGTTGCGGGCTCTTGCCGCCTAGCTCTAGGGTGACCGGCTTGGGTCCGAACTTGGCGCAGGTCGACATGATGCTCGCGCCGGTGGCGGTGGAGCCGGTGAAGGTCACTTTGCTGATTCGCGGATGGCGGCACAGTGCATCGCCGGTGAGCCGGCCATCGCCCTGCACCACATTGAGGATGCCCGGCGGGAGGCCGGCCTGCACTGCCAATTCGGCGTAACGCAGGATGGAGAATGGCGTGAGCTCCGACGGCTTGAGGACGACGGCATTACCAGCCGCCAGGGCGGGTGCGACCTTCCAGTTGGCCATGCTCAGCGGGAAATTCCACGGAGCGATGGCACCGATCACCCCATAGGGTTCGGCGATCTGCATCCCGAGACGATCGCGCTGGGTGGCCGCCACCTGCCCGCCATGCTTGTCCGCCAGCTCGGCGAAGAAGCGCAGCACCTCAGCCACATAGGGAATGTCCCAGCCCAGCACATCTTTATGCGGACGGGTCGAACCGACCGCCTCCATCGACGCCAGCGTGGCTGCATCGGCCTCGATCAGGTCTGCCCAGCGGCGCAGGACACGGCAGCGCTCGCGCGGCGGACGGGTTGCCCAGTCGCTGCGGCAAAAGGCCTGCCAGGCGTTCTCCACTGCCTCGTCAACCAATGCCACATCGGCGACCGGCAGCGGCGCGTAATAACGGCCATCGGAGGGGCGCGCCACCTCCAGCCCCGGAAGGCCGTCGCGGTATCTGCCACCAATGAAGTGGGCACTACGGACCTTGACGATGCTAGGGTCGAAGCTGTTCATAAAGGACTCCAGGATAAGGGCTTGGCACCGGCTCGGTGCGTACGTGACCAGGCCTCCATCCTAGGAAACATTGCCCGATATATGCTGCCGACCTTACCCCCCATTTGAGCAGTAGCTGCGGCTTGTCGAGCCGCCATTTGCGCAATATACCGAAATCCCTCATCGCACATGGCAGCAGCTGCGTATAGCCGCCTTATCCGGCCCGCCGCGAAAGGTTAGAAGCACGACCGAACACAAACTCCATCCGCAGACTCATAGCGCTGCAAGGACGAAATTCATGCGCCAACGTGACGCTTGATCAGTCCCAACTTGGCTTTCCGGTTGCGATGGTGTTCAGCGGATACCCGCGTCGATCGAGCGGCTCACGCAGTACGATACGGCTGGCAAATTTCTCGATGCCGATCTCGTCATCCAGCAGCCGATCCATCAGTGCCTGGAACCAGGTAATGCTGGGTGCCACGATTTTCAGTAGGTAGTCGTAACCGCCGCTGACGTTGTAGCACTCGACTATCTCCTGATACTTGCCAACCCCGGCTTCGAACTTGCGGAAGTCGCGGGGTCGATGGCTGCTGATGGTCACCTCGGAAAACACCACGACGTGGCTGCCCAGCTTCTCCAGCGCAACCTCCGCACGGTAGCCGCGGATGACGGCGGTATCCTGCAGACGTTTGGTGCGCAGCAGACACGGGCTCTCACTGAGGCCGATGGCTGCCGACAGATCGACATTGGAACAGCGCCCCTCGCGCTGAAGATGCAAAAGAATCTTGATATCGAACAGGTCGAGGGAAGCCGTAGGTCGCATGTCGATTACCTTCGAGGCCGGTTAGCGCGCCTTTGCAGATTGTGCTTCAGTCAGCGCTGCGTCGAGCGTCTCGATCACCATACCGGCTTGCTCTGCCGTCAGCACCAACGGTGGTCGAATCTTCAGCACATTGTGTCCCATCGCACAGGCGCTGAGCAGGACACCTTTGTCGCGCATCAAATTGACCACCCGGGTGGTGAGCTCGCGGTCGGGGGCTCGCGTTGTGCGGTCCGCGACGAGTTCCACAGCGACGAACATGCCCGCACCTCGTACATCACCGATGGCCTCGTGCCGGTCGGCAAGCGCGGCGATACCTTCGCGCAGAATCTTCCCGACCCTGGCGGCATGCTGCACCAGGCCTTCCTTCTCGATCGTATCGAGCACGGCCAACGCTGCGGCGCAAGAGACGGTATTGCCGGCGAAAGTATTGAAGTACCTGGAGTTCTTGCCGAACTCCGCCAACACCTCAGCGGTGGCCAGCAGTCCCGCGATAGGTTGCCCGTTGCCCATCGGCTTGCCCAGGGTGACGATGTCGGGGATCACGCCATGACGCTGGAAGCCCCACATGTGCTCGCCCGTCCGGCCGAATCCAGGCTGGACCTCGTCGGCGATGAAAATGCCACCGGCCCGCTTGATCGCCTCGACCGCGCCCTTCAACAGGCCCGCTGGCTCAGGCAGGATGCCATCACTGGTGAACAGCGAATCGACGATGAGTGCCGCCGGCTTGATGCCGTGACGCTGCAGATCGGCGATCGCCACCTCGACATCGCGGGTGAAGCGTTCGCAGAGATCGGCACCCTCGGCATGGTAGAGACGCGGCGCCGGCACCAGGCGAACGTGGGCCCCGAGATCAACCGTCACGCCGAGCGAAGGCGAGAACTTCGACACCGCATCGGTGAAGCCGTGATAGGCGGTCTCAGTGACGATCACTCCGGTGCCGCCGGTGCGCACCTGGGCGATGCGATAGGCGACGTCGTTTGCCTCGCTACCCGTGCAGGTCAGCATCAGATGCGCGAGCTCGGTCTCGGGCACCGTGGCGAGCAGGCGCTCGGCCAGTTCGAGAATGGTATTGTGCAGATAGCGGGTGTTGGTCGCCAGCGTCTGCACCTGCCGGCAGATTGCCTCGGTCACGGCCGGGTGGCAATGCCCGAGCGAGGCCACGTTGTTGTACACGTCGAGGTAACGGCGCCCCTCCGGATCGATCAGCCACACGCCCTCGCCGCGCACGATATGCAGTGGGTGCTCGTACATCAGCCGATAGGCCGGGCCGAGCAAAGCGTCGCGCCGCTCGATCATCGCCGCGGTTGCGGGGCTTAGTTCGGCGCGTCCAGGGATATAAGCGTTGACCATGTTGAGGTCAGTGGTGCTCTTCATTGGTTTGTCCTTTGCGTACTTCGGTGAGTAATAGGTCGCGCGCCTGATCGCGGGAAAGGTCGGCCATCAGCGACAGCGCCTCCCACGAGGCGGGGTTGTGGCGCATGATGTAGGCGCGGTTCTCCGGGTAGCGCCTGGCCCGCCACTCCGAAATCAACACGGTGATCAGATGACGTGTGGCCATGAGATCGGTAACGACCTCCTGCTCCATTTCGCTGAGCGGCAGCGTGGCGTGATAAGCGCCGACGAACTGCGCCGCCCCCTCGAACGGATCGGCGCTGCCAGTCATGTGAAAGGCCGCCGCCGTGGCGACCTCCCCCACCAGCGGGGCATGCAGCATATCGCCGAAGTCGATGATTCCCACGATGCGCTGATGGTCCTCTGGGGCGACCAGCACGTTGTAGAGGTGGTAATCGTTGTGGATGACCTGCGACCTGAGCGCCGGCAGACGCGGCAGCACATGCTCGGTGAAGCGCGTCATGAACGACTCGGCGAGCGCGCGGCGCGGGGCGTCCTCGATGGCATCGAGCTTGGATGCCAGGCGCTGCGCCGCGGAAACGTTCCACAGCAGATCGTGCGTCGCCGAAGGATGGTTGAAATCACGCAGTGCCAGGTTCAGTTCCGCGAGCAATCGTCCCATGGCCCGACGCTGCGCGGCGGTACGCGGGGTTTCGCGGATCTGTACGCCTTCGAGATAGGTCAGCATCCGCACGCTGGTCTGCACCCCGCCGGCCAGCGCTACGCTGTCGCGCGCACGCCCGCCAAGCGTGCGCACCACCCGCGGCGCCGGCAGGCCGGGCGCGACGCGGGCGATGTGCTCGAGCGCCGCGATCTGAAAATCCACCACCGCAAGCGGCTCCGATGGATTGCTGATCTTAACGACGTAACGCCTGCCGTCGGCCGTCTCCACGCAACAGTTCTGGTCGCGTTCGCCCACCAGTGATTTAACGCTGCCATCGATGCCGTAGAGACAGCGAACCAAGGCCCGCACCTCGTTCGGGGCGAGGTTGGGTGCCGCCGTGCTCAACGCCGCTGCCGCCATCGGACGATTGTCTGCCATCACTCGCCCCGTTTCATCGGGGCGGTCTGGGCTAGGCAATCGAGGCCGAGCAAACCGGGAAGTTGGCGAATATCCGTCAGGCGGTTGACACCATAGCCGTCGCAGGCAGGCGCGTGACCGCGGTCGATAAAGGCCTTGGCCATGAATCCGAGATCCGACGCGGTCATCAGGTCGTAACGGAAGCACGACGAGACGTGCATCATCTGCTCCGGCCCGCAGCCGAGCTGGTCGAACATGTACTCGAACATCTGCGCCCGCGGCTTGTAGGCGCGAGCCTCTTCGGCGGTGTAGACCGCGTGGAAAGGCGCCTTGAGGTGGGCGACGCTGTGCGGGATCAGATCGACCATCGAGTTCGACAGAATTACCAGCGGAACATGCGGAGCGATTGCCTCAAGCGTCTCGACGACGTTCGGGTGCGGCTGCCAAGTCGGCACGGCCTCGTACAGGGCGAGCGCATCGGATGCACGATATTCCACGCCGTGCTTCTTGCACGTGCGTTGAATGGAGTTCTCCACCACATCGAAGAACGGCTTCCACTCACCCAGTACCTCATCGAGACGGTAGAAGCGAAAGCTGTCCAGGAAGGCCGGCATCCGCTCGCTCGGAACGCGATCTTCGAAGAGCTTTTTCGCGGTCGGGCCCATTTCGAAGTTGATGAGCGTGCCGTAGCAATCGAAGCTGATGAATTTCGGTTTGTATGTCACTTGGTCGATCTCCTACAGGTGGATGACAGGTTGGTGACTACAAGTCTATGAATCTCAGCCCTACGGAAATGCTCTATTGCCGGGTGACTCAGGCAGATTCCTGCTTGATCCGGAGCATGCTGGCAGGATCTGCGGCCCTCCCTTGAAGGGCCGTGATCGGCCGGCGTGGCGTCGTCACACCCACGCATTCAGACGGGGGTAGCAGCTGCGTTGGCCAGTAAGTTTTTCTGGGCAGCGCGACCCATTCTTTTCCTGCTTGGCAAAACAAAACGCCCCTCCATTAAGGAAGGGCGTTCGGCAGTACGCGGCATCACGGTTTTCTATGCGGACTGTCCATTGCGTAGGCAGAGGCGTAGACCTCGGCCAGGTCGCACAGGTCCCAGTTGCCACCGGTCAGCACCACGCAGACCTTCTCATCCGGCCGGACCTTGACCACACCCGCCAGCAGCGCACCGATACCGATCGCGGCGGCGGGCTCGGCGATTAGTTTCGCGTCCTTGGCCAGGGCGCGCATGCCTTGGACGATGTGCTCGTCCTCCACCAGGACGATCTCGTCAACGTAGCGCTCGATGATCGGATAGGGGTTCTGCCCCGGCACGCTGATGCGCAATCCATCAGCGATAGTGTTCTTCAAGGGCAGCGTGGTGCGCTGCTTGTTCAACCGGCTGTGGTAGTACTTAGGCGTCAGCGCCGGCTCCGCACCGACGACGCGCACCGATGGCCGGGTTTCCTTGATGGCGGTGGCGATGCCTGATATCAGGCCGCCGCCGCCCATGGGGATGATGACCGTATCGACATCCGCCAGGTCTTCGAGGATCTCGCAGCCGATGGTGCCCTGGCCGGCCATCACCAACGGGTCCTCGAAAGCATGGACGGGCACATAGCCGTTCTCCTCGGCGATCTCATACACCCTTTTCCAGCGGGCAGCGGTGTCGCCATCGAAAAGAATGACCTCCGCCCCGAGGGCTTCGGTATTGGCGATCTTGATCTTGGGTGTGGTCACCGGCAACACCAGAATAGCTTTCACGCCCAGCATGCGGGCAGCATAGGCAAGGCCCTGGGCGTGATTGCCGGACGAGGTGGCGATGATGCCGTTGGCGATCTCTTCCCTGGGTAGCGACAGTGTCTTGTTCAACGCGCCGCGAATCTTGAACGCCCCGGTGATCTGCAGGGTTTCGGGCTTCAGATAGAGCTGGCAACCGGCGGCTTTTTCTATCTTCTCCGCGCGCAGTAGCGGCGTATGTTTGATATGGGGTTTGAGCCGCTGTTGGGCTTCTCGAATGTCCTGAATGGTCGGATGGTCGCGCATATGATGTCCTCTCTCCTACTTCCGAAAATCACGTCTCAAAGGAACGCGAAGAAGGTTCCGACGTTGTTTTCCAGCGCATTGCGATAGATTTTTTCGGCCGTGGTGTTGTCCTGTATGGCCATGCCGGTGGAGTCGAAAATGGTGATCTCATCATCGTTCTCCCGGCCCGGTTTTCTGCCCAGCAGGATCTCGCCGAGCTCGGCGTGGATATCGTCCAGACCGATGATCTTCTGGTTGAGCGGATGCCAGGTTTCCCCTTTGTCGATGCACTGCGAGATCGAGTCGTTGACTATCTTGGCGTGCCTGAATATCTCGGGATCCAGCTCCTGCTTGCCTTTCATATCAGTACCGATGGCGACGATATGAGTGCCGGGTTTCACCCAGCTCGCCTCTACCAGCGAGCCCTTGCCACGGGTGGTGGTGATGAGGATGTCGGCCTGCTCGACCGCCTCCTGCTTCGAGTCCGCCAGGATCACCGGGATGCCGAACTCGCCTTCGATATCCGCCTTGAAGCGCTCGCGCGTTTCCGGGCTTCTGCTCCAGGCATGGATCTCTTCGATCTGCATCACCAGGCTGATGGCGCGAATCTGCATCCGCGCCTGGTTGCCGGTGCCTATGCAGGTGATCTTCTTGGCGTTCTTTCTCGCCAGCGCCTTGACCGAGACGGCGCCCGACGCGCCCGTCCTGAGGCCGGTGAGCAGGCTTCCATCCATCACGCAGATCAGCGCGCAGCTCCTGGCATCGAACAGCAGAACGCTACCCATACCGTTGGGCACACCATGCGCGTCCGGGTTATCGAGGAAGCCGCCGGACGAGGCCTTCATCGAGATGATTTCATTGGTCTTGCAGTAACCGACCTTGAAGTCGATCTCGCCGCGCGGCTCCGGCAGATGTATGCCTATGTAATCGGGCTGTTCCACCTGCCCACCGCTGAAAGCCTTATAGGCCTCTTCCACAGCACCTATGACTTCCTTCATGGATATCAATCTGCCGACTTCTTCTTTGCTGAGCAGCAGTGTTTTCATCTACGGGATCTCGTTGCTCTCTAATCGGGGCAGGGATTCGTACAGGCATGATCAGCGCAAATAACTCGAGAGTGCCGTGCCTATCTGCTGCGCTCAGTATGCCGCCGAGCAATCGGCAGAAAATTTCGGATACCAGGCGACTGCGCAACTTCCGATCATTTTTATCGCCATCGGCGAAAGCTATCGCTCCACTCCTGCAACTCACGCATCGCTCCCCAGGCCGTGCAGCAGGCATTCCCGTAGCTACAGAACCTGGCGCCCCCAACACCGCAGCAGAAACTTCCGAGGGCAACCTCGAAAACACCCGATTCTGCGATTGCACACGGCCAATACGACAGCCCCCGCCGGGGCGTGATGCCTAAGATTAGGATCAGCGCAACGGCATCGATGACTGCCGGAGCCTGGTCTGCCACGCCGAAACGAGCGACAAGGCGGGAGACCCGAATCTCAGTTTCGATCATCCGCTCTGGTGCGCATCGATCAACTTAATCGGCGCGCGCCGACACGGCCTTGCAGCGCTGGTCTGCACCGATTTCTGCAAAGCCGTAAAACAACAGGTTCCAGGCTAGGAGAACAGAATGCCGGCTCCCTTGATCACCATGCAGTCCAGTCCGGAGCTGCCAAAAAGCGCCGATGTCGTCGTCATCGGCGGCGGCATCATTGGCGTATGCGCCGCCTATTTCATGTCGCGCCAGGGCATGAGTGTTGCCCTGGTGGAGAAGGGACGTATTGGCGCAGAACAATCCAGCCGCAACTGGGGCTGGTGCCGCCAGCAGAACCGCGATGCGCGCGAACTGCCGTTATCGACCAAGAGCCTTGCGCTCTGGGAGGAGATCAGCGCCGACCTCGGCGAAGACCTCGGTTTCCGCCGCTGTGGGCTGTTCTATCTGTCGGATGACCAGGCCGAACTCGATGGCTGGGCCAAGTGGCGCGACTTCGCCATCACCCAGGGAGTCACCACCCATATGCTAAGCAGCGCCGAAGCCACCCAACGTGGCGCGGCCACCGGCAAGCCCTGGCTGGGTGGGGTATTCTCGCCATCCGACGGCATCGCCGATCCGGCGCGGGCTGCACCGCTGATCGCCAAGGGCGTCATCAAGCATGGCGGCACGATCCATCAGTTTTGCGCCGCCCGCGGCGTTGAGACCGAGGCCGGCCGCGTATCGGGAGTCATCACCGAAAAAGGCGTGATCAAGACCCGCCAGGTGGTGATGGCCGGCGGTGCCTGGGCCTCCTCTTTCTGCGCCCAGCTTGGGATTCGCTTTCCTCAGGCCTCGGTGCGCTCCTCCATTCTCTCGGTTATGCCGGGTATACAGGGGATTCCAGATGCGCTGCATACCAGTGAGGTGACCGTCACTCGGCGGGGCGACGGCGGCTATACCTTGGCCATTTCCGGACGTGCCTGCGTGGATCCGACGCCACAGCAACTACGCTTCTCCTCGTACTTTCTGCCGATGTTCGCCAAGCGCTGGCAAATGCTCTCACCGGGTGACCTGCAGGGTTGGCAATACGGACACGAGACGCGCAGCAAATGGGCGCTCGACCGGCCCACACCGATGGAGCGGGTGCGCATCCTCGATCCGCGCCCGTCGGAATCGATACTGCGCGATACGCTGGCCCGCGCGCGCCGACTACTGCCCGCTCTGGGCAGCGTACCGGTTCAGGCAGGCTGGGCCGGCTATATCGACAGTACCCCCGATGGTGTACCAGTCATCGATGAGGCGCAAAACCTGCCTGGCTTCATTCTGGCCGCAGGCTTCTCGGGTCACGGCTTCGGCATCGGCCCCGGCGCCGGGCGCCTGATCGCCGAACTGGCACAGGGGCAGACGCCGTTCGTGGACCATACCCAGTACAGCCTCGCACGCCTGAACAAAGGCGTCTGGGGCAAGGTCTCGGAGTTCTGAGCACCTCGCCGCTCTGGCGGGAGCCTCGCTCCCGCCTCTTCTCCCCTTCGTTATCGACCGAGCTGCTCGAACCTGTGAGCGAGTATCGGACTGCCTTGGGCAACCCTGCCCCTCTTCTGCAATCCAATCCAGTTGGCTGAAACGCGGCAGCCCCGGCGTGCCGCTCGGGACAATTACGCCATAAAGAGAGCAGAAGAGCCGGGGGCCAACTGGTAAAGCGCCTGCGGATCGCTATCGCGCAAGCGCCGACCACCAAGGCTTATTTGACGACGTACAGCTTGCGAACGTAGACGCTGCTCTCCCAGGCGCAGGGTGTGCCCTGGGTCACGAATACCGTATCGCCGGTATTGACCTTCAGCTCGACGCCGTCGGCGAGCTGCAGGGTGACGCTGCCTTCGATCAGGTGCATCAGCTCATGCACCTTGTGCGGACGAGCGTGACGCGTGTAGGGCGTCGAATCCCAGACACCGATGAGCAGATTGCTGGCACTGTCCACGAACGCGTTATGGGAACGGCATTGCGGGGCGGGGCTGATCAGGATCTGCGCATCCGGCCCTTGCGAGGGGTTCAGCGCCGCACGCGGATTGAGTGGAGTCAGGCCGGGTTTGCGCTCACCGCTGGCCTGGCTCAACGCGAAGAACGCCCAGAGGCTGCCAGCCTGCGCCCGCACGCGCAGCGCCGTGCCACGACCGATCACCACGCTGGCTCCGACGCTCAGTTCGATTATCTGCTGCTCGTCCTGCAGCGTGACCTGTCCGGAGTGGACGACCAGCATTTCAGTGTGCGGGTAATCCTCGACGACTAGCTCTCCACTTGCCTGGACAGTGCCAGCGGAAATGCCATCGTCGCCCTGATAGGCCACTTGACGAACGTCGCCGAAGGGATCGGACGAACTCAGGGAGGCGGGGGGAAACTCTGCAGCGGGAATGCCGTCGGCGTGCACCAGCAGCGAAGCAATAGGGTGTGACATGGATAGTGTCTCCAATGATGGGGAGTAGACGAGGCGCGCATCGGCGACTCATGAAGGAGGTCGAAAAGAAGGTGTGGCACCGGCTTGGTGGGCTCCGCTGCCAGGTCTCATGCTAGGAAATATCACCCGATATTTGCTGCGGACTTCCCACCCCGCTCGAGCATTAGCTGCTGCCTGAAAATCCGAAACTTATGTAATCCACCGAATTGATCCGCCCCCCTTGCCAGGCCTTATTTGCAGCTGAGATATAGCCACCGCGTTCGAGGGGAGGACGGGTTCGGTCCTCGCCGGCCAGCCACGTTCTAAGTCGATTTCAATGACCGAACGAACCTAACGTCGTCACACCTCGAACCGACGCGATTCATCTGAGCTGCCATAAAAGCGTTGTCCCCCATCTGGGCAATGAACACTAATAAGATCAATGGAGTACTCCATGAGCGCCCTTAAACCGAGCTGTCTCGCCCTGGCGATCACCGCCGTCTCGCAATTGGCCGTAGCGGGCCAGGAACAAGCCAAAGGCTTCATCGAAGACAGCAGCCTCACTCTGCTCAACCGCAACTTCTACATGAACCGAGATTTCCGTCACGGCGGCAGTAACAGCCAGGGGATCAACCGCTCGAAGCCCGTCAGCGAGCGCAATGGTTATCGTGAGGAGTGGGCGCACGGAGCCATGCTCAACTTCACTTCCGGCTTCACGCAGGGCACGGTCGGGTTCGGCACAGATGCCTTCGCCTATGGCGGGGTCAAGCTTGATACCGGTCGCGGCCGCGCCGGCGCTGGCCTGCTGCCGATCAGCAACAACCAGACGGCTGACGCTGAAGTACCGGATGCATTCGGTGAGATCGGCGGCGCAGTGAAGATGCGTGTCTCCTCCACCGTACTGAAGTACGGCGAACAGCGCCCGACCGCACCAGTATTCGCTATGGGTGACAACCGCCTGCTGCCGGAAGTGGCCACCGGCTTCCAACTGTCCAGCAGCGAGCTCGACAACCTCCTCTTTGAGGCTGGCCATTTCACCGCTTACAACGGCAGAAACTCGACCAACTCCGACGACAAGCTGCTAACCACGTACGGAGGCGTAGAAGCGGACAGCGTTGACTTTCTCGGAGGCTCCTACAAGGTCAACGACCGGCTCGTCTTCATGGCCTACGCCAGCGAAGCCGAGGAGGTCTGGCGACAATACTTCGGCAGCGCATCGTACATCCTCCCACTTGCCGACCAACACGCCCTGTCGTTCGGTCTGACTGCGTACAAGACCAGTGACGAAGGAGAAGCACGTGCCGGTGAATTGGACACCACCAGTTGGTCGGCCAAAGCCGCGTATGCTTTCGGGCCGCATAAGCTGACTCTGGCCTATCAGAAAATCGACGGTGACGAAACTTTCGACTACATCGGCGTCGACTCGATCTGGCTGGCCAACTCCGTTCAGTACTCGGACTTCAACGCCCCCAACGAGCGATCGGTGCAAATCCGCTACGACCTCAACATGGCAAGCTTCGGCGTGCCGGGCCTGACCTTGATGGCGCGCTACATCAAAGGCGATCAGATCGACTTCACCAAAGCTGATCCGACTGGCACCTCTTTCCGCGCCGGAGCGGACGATGAACATCACTGGGAGCGCGACCTGGAAGCCAAGTATGTGGTCCAAGAAGGCGCGGCCAAAGACCTGTCCTTCCGCGTGCGCCAGGCCACCCATCGCTCCAGCTCGTTCGACAATGATGTCGATGAAGTACGCCTGATCATCGAGTACCCATTGAGCATCCTGTAAGCGCAGTCATCGCCTTGTTCTGCCAGGGATCGGCAAGTTCTTTTCGAAGGCATCCTCCACGCTCCTTTGCCTCCAGACGCCCAACCGGGCGTCTTTTTTGTGCCCAACCGTACTTGTGAAGGTGGTTGCGTGACGGCAGCGGCTATTCGCACGGCTGTCGCCTCCTTGCTGATAACACCCTGCTGATTCAAATAGTCCAATGTCGAGTGGCAGGGATGTCCTCGACGACGAAGGCCTCGTGTATCAATCATGGATGAATCATGGCTCGCCACGGGCACGATCGAAGGTGAGTCCATATCCTCCTGGAGAGCTACAACCACGAGCTACAAGGCAAAATCTCGCCCGGCATTTACTGCTGATCCCTACGCCCGTTCGAGCAGCAACTATGGCCTGCAGAACTGTCCGCTGGGCGAATATGCCGAATTGGCCGGAGCCTATTGCCACGCTTCGGCGCAGGTGGGATACAGGCTCAATCTAACCCGCAATCAAAGCCGTGCGGCCCATCCACGGAGACCTGTCATGTCCAACTCGCAGAATCATCGGTATACCTATCGCCCCATGACTGCCGCCGACGTGCCGGCAGCCCATACCTTGTCTGTGCAGCTCAAATGGCCGCATCGCTTGGACGACTGGGCCATGCTGCAACGCGTCGCTGAAGGGTTCATTGTGGAGGATGCCGGTCGCCTAATCGGAACGGCTTTCTCCTGCCGGCAAGGGGACTACGCCACCATCGGCCTGGTCATCGTTAGCGACGAGTATCAGGGACAAGGTATCGGGCGCAAGTTAATGGAGCAGGCTCTGCTGGCCTGCGGTTCGACTATTGCGATACTTAACGCCACCCTCGCTGGCGTGCCACTGTATGCCAGCCAGGGCTTTGTCGAGTTCGGCGAGATTCATCAGCACCAAGGTCACGTGCAATACATTGCGCGCCCTGCCCTGGCGGCGGGCGAACACTGCAGAGATTCCTGCGTCGAGGACTGGTCACAGGTACTCGAACTGGCCCATGCGGGCAGCGGCCTCGACAGAACCCGTGTATTCCAGGATCTCCAAGACGCGATCGAGCGGACGACCGTCATAGAGCGCGATGGTCGATTGCGCGCCTTCGCGATGCTCCGCGCCTTCGGCCGTGGCCACGTCATCGGCCCAATTGTCGCGGAGACGCCGGAACAGGCCAAGCATCTGATCGCCGAGCTGCTTGACCACGTCCAGGGGGAATTCGTGCGCCTGGATGTCTTGGCGGACATCGGTCTCGGCGACTGGTTGAGCGATGCGGGATTACGGCACGTCGATAGCGTCGCACAGATGGCCCGAGGAACGCCGCCCGTACCCCTTGGTGGTGTCCGGCAGTTCGCGCTAGTAACCCAGGCCATCGGCTGATCTGTGTTGGTAGGCATTTAGTGTCGGAGACAGGATTTAGCTCCGACCTTGTCGAGTCGCTTTCGCTTTGCGGACATCAGTCACGTCATCGCCGTGCCAGTACTAAGGTCCGGAAAAATCAGTCGCACAACCCGTGGAGAATTAAGAATGGGCATATTTGATTGGAAACACTGGGCAGTGATTTTTCTGATAGCACTGGTGCTTTTTGGCGGCAAACGCCTGAGGCACCTCGGCGGAGACCTGGGAGAAGCTGTCAGGGGTTTCCGCAGATCGATAGCCGACTCGCCTTGCGACTCGGGCGAATCAGAACCAAGAACATCAGTCATTAACCGAAAGGACGATTCGGTGAACTAACGCTGGAACTTCATGCCTTTGACTCCGTACCGAAACAGGGACAAGCAGGGTGCAGGGGCCGCTCAGGTCCGACAGCGCGACGTCATGGAAGGGCTGCTGAACATGTTGCTCACGCGGTCAGTTAACCTGCGGCGAGCAACGTCTGGTCACCGTAGGTAGAATGCCTAGCGATCCTCGGTTAGGATGACCGCTGACCATAACCCCCACGCCTCGGGCGGGACGCTCCCGTACTGCGCACCAGGGGGTTTGTTTTTGGGTTGTTGCGCACAATCCTTGAGAGGAGGTTGTCATATGACAATGCCTCATGAGCGAACCCGAGCCGTCATTCAGACCCATGCGTTTCTGCAGCGATTGGAAGGAGACGCGTCGGTAAGCGAGGAAGTTCGCTGCATGGCCACGCAGCTGCTACGCCATTACCCCAGTCGGGCGGAAGTCCTGCTGCAAGGCCTGCTCGAAGAAAGGCTCCCAGCGAAGCTTCTTCTTTCCCCATTTTTCGCTTCGACGCCCACGTACCGACCAACCGATCGCTGGCGGGACAGGCTCTGCCGCAATTTGGCCGCCATCTTGTTAAGTTGTCAGAAATGACTGGCCACACGATCGCTCCCCACGGGCCAGCAAATAGCCCG
Organism: Pseudomonas lalkuanensis; assembly: GCF_008807375.1. Classification (NCBI taxonomy): domain Bacteria; kingdom Pseudomonadati; phylum Pseudomonadota; class Gammaproteobacteria; order Pseudomonadales; family Pseudomonadaceae; genus Metapseudomonas; species Metapseudomonas lalkuanensis. The sequence goes on from NZ_CP043311.1 coordinate 4,402,209, forward strand.
CTGACTACGGGAGGACAGCCTGTAGACGCACCTTGCTCGCGCACAAGACCTTGCGGTTCATCCGCGCTGGGTTACCGCCGAAGTCCTGATCTGACCTGCCGTCCCTGAAGCGGGGGACGACGAGCGGGTCAACCCGCCAAGATCCAAGCAGTGGCCTTTTCTTAGCTCGAAAGGCTTGTTTAGCTGTCCAGCTAATCATGGGTTTTGGCTAATGATTAGGCCACAAGGCTAGATTTGCTGGCTGACGACTCGCTCCAAAAGACCCAACTCGCCATGGAAGATTCCGCTAAGACAGGCACGAGGGTACGCATCTGCAGGTATTTCGTTGACTGGCTGGCAGAGCGTTCTAATGACCGACCTGACGACAATGCAGCCATCCCGCTACGCGGTCAAAACAGCCCACACAGCATCATCAGCGCGATCCAGCCCTCAACCCCGCGGATGCCAAACTGATGCCCCGCACCTCGCCAGACCGTATGTCGGCCAAAGGGGATAGAAAGCCAAACCACTAAAGTCGATCAACCACCTGGCGGCGTAGTTAGGTTCGGCAGGCCCGGCCTGAACTCGGCCTCAAAACCGGGCGTCCATGGGTGGAGTTGCCCGGGGAAGGCCCCCACGCTTTCGACATAGCGCAACGCGGACTTGGCATCGCGCCACCCCACATAGCTCATCAGCGCCTTTATGTCCCAACCATTGCACGTCGCCCAGGTGGCGAAGCCGCGACGCAACGAGTGACTGCTGTACAGCACAGCCGGCAGCCCGGCGCCGTGCAACACCGCCCGCAACAGGGGAATCACGCTATGTGGGTGCAACGCTTGCTTGCTCAAATGCCCCCAGCGATCGATGCCCGGGAAGACCGCCCCATCGGTCATCTCTGCCACTTCGATCCAGTCGAGATAGGCCTGTACTGGACACAAGCGCGCGAGCGCTGGCGCGCTAAAGGACTGGCCCTGATTGTCACGATCGCTCTTGCTCCAGGGCAGAAACAACTGCATGCCCTCCCCGGCTCGCGCTTGGATATGCTCGACCCGCAGTCGGCATAACTCGTCACTGCGAAAGGCCCGCCAGAAGCCAATCAGCAGCAAGGCCCGGTCCCGCCAACAGCGCAGCACGCGCGGCTGGTCACCCGCGACCCGAGCCGCTTCCCCTATCCGCTCCAGCCAGGCGACACATTGCTCCAGCTCGCGCAACTGCAGCGGCTCGGCCTGCTTTTCCGGCTTCGGGTGCAGGGTGCGGATGCCCTTCAGCACCTGGCGCACCAGGGGACTCTTGGTCGGATCCGGAAAGCCCTGAGCGACGTGCCACTGCGCGAGCGCGGCCAGACGCAGCTTCAGCGTATTGGCGGCCAGCGTGCCGGCATGCTCGACCAGGTAGCGCACGATGGCGTCGCTGGTGGCGGGGAGGAAACCGCCCCAGCTCACTTCGAAATGCTCGATCGCCTGCTGGTAACTGCGTCGGGTGTTGGCCCGGGTACCGGCCTGCAGATAGCGCTCCACCGCCTCATTCATCGCGCCTCCCTGCCTTGGCATACCGCCTCAAGGCCGGAATTGGGTCGAATTGCGCTCTCACATGAGATAACTCCGCATTATCCCATGTTAGTCCGTCAGCCCAATTGGAATACAACAGGCATCATTACCGGCGTACTTCCATACTCCGTAACACAGCACGAAATCGCCAGAGGGCAGGCATCAGGGCCCGCGGCGGAATCAAAACAGCATTAGCGCCTGAATTTTGATTCCCCAACTCTCCCGATCATTAGCTAACCAATGGAGTAGACGATCTTGTCCGCTCTCCAAAGTGGACACGACTCGAATTGAGCAAGGCGTCGCGGTATTAAAAGCAAGCGAGTAGCTGCTGCCTGTAATGCTGAGAAAAACTCACGTGGTAACTTGCCTCGGCTATAAAGCTCCCAAGAGAAACGATACCCGCAGAGCCTGTTCCAATAGGCTGATCGGAGTTACTTCCAATGTTTCGTTCTAGTCCACTGATATTGCCAACAGTACCAATCGAACCAGGCTTTGCATCCGTGGTGAAGGCTGGTATCTGCACCGCCTTTAGCACCGCCAGGTCTTCCGGCAGGTCATCCGCAATGCGCTCCGCAAAACCCTGCAACGTCAACTCCGCGAGCATAAACAACCAAGCCTGATCATCGGACTCGCCTGTGCGCCGAAGCACTCGTCCCAGCACTTGCCGGTAGTGCAACTCGGTACGAATGCGGCTGAGATAGCAGCACACTTGCAGCCGTGGGATGTCCGTGCCTTCGCTGATCATTCCAACCGCGACAATCCACCGGCAGGCGCCGTGCCTGAACGCATTGATTATCTGCTGCGCATCGGGGGTTTTGTTGGTCACGATATGGCAGCCTTCACCCCTGGCGCCCAGGGCTTGAGCAATTTGCTGGGCGTGCTCAATATCGGTGGCAACCACCAAACCAGCCGCATCAGGTTTGATCTGGCGAAGCTCATCCAGTTTGCTGCAGCCGAGGTCAAGCAGTTGCTCGATCACCTCGTCGTGCCGCAGCAGTTCTTCGTAGGTAACGGGTGATTCCCCCAACAGCTTCACGATGCTGGGAAACATCCTCACAGTGCTATCAGTGCCCACCTCCTCGGTGAGTTTCACTTTCTGATTGTCGAGCAGGACAATGCGAGGAGAACGGCACACTCCGTCGGCGATGGCTTCTTTCAGGCCGTAGCGGTAGTCGCATATCAAGTGCCTTTCGGGCGTCGAATAACGTGCCAGTGCAATGGCCCTGTCGTCCGAACGCCATGGTGTGCCGGAGAGAGCCAAGGTGAAGGCCGCCCGGTCTTGTATCCGGCGGAGTATCTGCTGACCCCAGGCGTTGCTGAGCAGTGGGTCATGACCAGCACAGTGGTGAATTTCATCGAAGACCACGAGCACTCGATAGTCATCAAGAAGCTGCCAGAACCCCTCATCTCGGTACTCCATGGCCTGGTAGGTGAACGCCGCTCCCACTGCGCCCATCTGGCCATCCAGACGCCTGCCGAGCACCGCCGCAAAGGTCGAGCGAAAGCCTTCAACAACTTGGCAAGATGGCGCAAAGCACAACACCAGATCGATCTTGTCCTGCTCAAGCAGTCTGCCGGCCAGCTCTGCCGCCATACGCGTCTTGCCGGCACCCGGCGTTGCCTGGCAGAAGAAGTGCGGCGTGACGGTAAAGTGCTCCAACGCCCTTTTGATGCAACTGAACTGCCAGTCTCGTAGCGATCTAGTCATCGTGCAGCAGCAAGCGTCTTGAGTGTCTTCTCGATAGCCCGGAGATGCCCCAGCAGGCGTGAACTGCGGTCTCTAGCCTCCAGGTACTCGGCTTCGACCTTGTCACGCAGATGCGGCAACTCATCCAGGAGCAGCTTGTATCGCTCCGCCTCGCCCATCGACGACAGGAAGTCCAACCGGATCTCGTTGTGGAGCGCTTCTAAGTGCTGCTCCGCATCGGATGAAGGTTCCAGCTGTTTAGGCGGAACATCAGGACCTGAAGATTCCTGCATGGGCTCAGATGCAGTTTTGAGACTGTTCTCGAACCCATTGTCGATCAGCTCCAGCTGCAGATGGGCCGGCGTGGGTTGCAGGCAGTAGACCTGTCCCCGCGACCGACGCTCCTCGTCGAGTACAACCCAGCCGATGCGCAGCATTCGGCGAATTTGCTCGTACACATAGCGACGTAGATCGCCGATACGGAAAGTCATGCCACCCAAGCGCTTGGCATAGGCATCACGCAGTTCACGTGTTGTGAACCTTGCCCGCGCTTCCTCCTGAAGCAGCTCATACAGACGCCTGTCGAAGGTAAACGAGGCCGTTTTCATCGAGGAACCACAAGAGTTAACGCGAAAGAAATACGGATTATAATCCGTGGCCTGTTCGTCCGCAAACGCACGATAGTTCCGCCTCAAGTGAAATTGAGACGGTCATGGACAACTTGGCGAAAGCGTTAGGGGGACGCATCCGGGCACAGAGGAAGGCCTCCCGGATTTCGCAAGATGCTCTAGCGCTGGCCTGCAGTATCGACCGCAGCTACATGGGACGGATCGAGCGGGGTGAAGTAAACATTACCGTCGAAAAGCTATATCGGATCGCCAACGAGCTTGCCTGTGACCCATCCTCTCTTCTGCCTCAGATGTCAGAGCTGTAGCCCCAGTATCTGATCGAGACCAGCACGTAAAAACGCCTGAAATTACCACCGCTCTTACCTTGCCCGGAAGCTTTCACCGCCAGTCGTTAGCGCGTGGCCTCCTGTAGGCTGACACGCTCTGCACAAAAAACTCGAAAAAAGTTAAATCTGGTAAGCGATTAATTTTTAAAAAATAAATCTTACCTAACAGTTAGTAGGGTTCCGGAATCAGTGCGCGAACAACAATCGGTTGAGCAGGCCCGACGTTTCCGGTTCCCTGCCCTCTTCTCCGATCACCACGGTGCAGGTCATGCCGGCGGCCAGCAGCACGCCCTGAGGCACCTCGTCCAGGTGGATGCGCACCGGCACCCGCTGGGCCAGGCGCACCCAGTTGAAGGTGGGGTTCACATCGGCGATCAGCTCGCGGCTTTGCGGGTTGTCGCGGTCGTAGATGCCGCGGGCGATGCTGTCCACGTGACCACTGAGGTGCTCGCCGCTCATCAGGCGCAGCTCGGCACGATCGCCCACCTTGATGTGCGGCAGGCGCGTCTCTTCGAAGTAGCCATTGACGTAAAAGGAGCTGTCATCCACCAGCGCCATGCTCGCTTCACCGCGTGCGGCGTAGTCGCCCTTGTAGACGTTGAGGTTGGTGATATGGCCGGACACCGGCGCGCGCACTTCGCTGCGGGCGAGGTTGAGCTTCGCGGCGTCCAGGGCGGCGACCGCTTCCTGGTATTCGGCCAGGGCGGAGGCGGCCAGGTGACCGGCATCCTCGCGGCTCTCGCGGGAGACCACCAGGTCGTCCATGTCGGCGCGGCGGTCGGCATTCACCTTGCGCATGTCCAATGCGGCCTTGCGCGCCGCCACCAGGGCCTCGGCCTGTTTCACCGCCACCTGGTAGTGCGCGGGGTCGATGCGCAGCAGCAGGTCCCCGGCCTTCACCTTCTGGTTGTCCCGCACCAGTACATCAGCCACCAGCCCGGCCACGTCCGGGGCGATGTTGATCACGTCGGCGCGCACCCGGCCGTCGCGGGTCCAGGGGGAATCCATGTAATGCAGCCAGAGGGTGCGCACCAGCACGACCGCCACGGTGAGGATGAGCAGGGTCGCGCCGACACTGATGATGCGTTTCAGGGACATGGGGGCCTCAACGGTAGATGGTCAGCGCCAGGGCGCAGTACAGGCAGGTGAACAGGCCGACGCGCAGCAGCGCCGGGTGCCAGGCGTGGCGGTAGAGGCCGCACCAGGCGAACAGGCGGTCCAGCCCCCAGCCGAGCAGGAATGCCGCCAGGAACAGCAGGGTCAGGCTCGGCATATAGACGCCGTGCAGGACGATCTCACGCGGCATGGGCGGCTCCTTGCAGGCGTGCCGGCATGGCGTCGCCGGCCAGCGGGGTCTGTGGGTCCAGCAGGGACGTGCGGATGAAGTGCAGGTAGCTCTGCAGCCTGCGCAGGGGGGATGTATCGAACTGCGGTGCGCAGGGCTCGGCGGTGCTGCGCACGCTGTCGATGGCCTGTTCCACGGCGGCCAGGGCGCGCTGGCGGTTGGCTTCCGAGGGCTGGATGAACAGCCGCACCAGCGCACGCCCCATGGCGCGGATAGCATTGCGCCAGGGCATGGATTCGGCGTAGCAGGACAGCGCCGGCAGGCGCGCCTGTTCCAGGCGCAGCTCGATCACCGCATGCCCCACCTCCTGCACCAGGAACATCCAGCGCAACAGCTGGCGCTGCACATCCGGGCGGCCGGCGGAATACAGGTAAGCCTGGTTCAGCAGGTCGCGGGTGCCGCTTTCGAAGCCGGAGACCAGCCCCTTCATCCGGCCGCTCACCGCGCGTACCACGCACATGCGCAGATCATGCTCCAGGCGACGCCAGAGCCAGGGCCGGTTGGGCGGTAGCAGCACGGCAGCCGCCGCAGTGGCCAAGGCCATGGACAGCACCGAGGCGAGGTACTCGTTGAGCACCCGATGGGGGTCGAACAGGGTCTGGTTGCCCGGCATGGAGGTCATGGCGAACCACACCAGCAGGCCCAGGCCGGCACCGGCCACTTGCGGCCGCGCGAGCATCCAGGCGCCCAGGGCGACCACCGGTGCCAATGCACAGCAGAGCAGCGCGAATCCGTCGATCTCGGGCAACACCCGGAAGGTCATGAAGATGCCGAGGCAAGCGCCAGCGGAAGCGCCCAGGGTGAGCTGCAGCGACAGTCGCCGGGGATTGGACGAGGACGACGCCAGGGCCGAAACCATGCCGATGGTCATGGCGAAGGTCCCGCCGCTGGGCCAGGCGGTGGCCATCCAGAACACACTGAGCACCAGGATCAGCAGGCTGCTGCGCAGTCCCGCCACGGCGGCGGCCACGGCATTGGCGCGGGGCCGGAAGTTCTCCTTCCACTGCTCGCGGGCGTGGTGGTCGTCCAGCAGCGAGGCGTGGGTCTGGGCGTAGTTGTGCAGGTCGTCGGCGAAGCGATAGAGCAGCTCGGCGGCGGTGTCGTAGTCCAGGCTCTGGGCTTCGCTGGGGTGCTGCATGGCGAGCTGTGCCCGACCGCTGCGGATCAGTTGCATCAGTTCCTGCTTGCAGGCCTCCAGGCGGATGGCGAGCTGCGCCGCATCGGCTTCGCTGCTGAGGCGATCGCGCAGTGGCGCGAGCAGACCGGAGACTTCGGCCAGGCACGGCTGCAATGCAGCGAGCACGATCCCGCCGTAGGAGCCAGCCCTGCTGGCGGACATCGAGTCCTCTGAGGTCTCGCGAGCAGAGCTCGCTCCTACGTCAGATGCAGGCGCGTTGGCCAGGCGCCGGAGCAACTGGTGCAGGCCGTGGAAACGGGTGGAGAGCACCATGAACTCGTTGTTCAGCCGCGCCAGGCGCCCGCTGCGCATGCGCATGTGCGGGTCTTCGAAGGCGGTGGCGCTGCGCATGTTCTCCAGGCTCACGGCGGCGGCGGCAAAGCGCGCGGTGCTGGCGTCGAAGCGCGCAGTATCCAGGCCGCCGGCCAGCCCTTCGCAGGCGAAGGCGGCGAAGTCGCGGAAGCGTCCGTGCAGGGTGTTGCGCAGGTCGGTACGGGTGCTCTGCGGCAGGATCAGCCCGTTGACCAGGCCGGTGCAGAGAATGCCCAGGCTGATTTCCAGCACCCGCCAGAGCGCGAGCATGAAGGCATCGTCGGGGTGGGTCGTGGCCGGCAGGCCGATCATCACCGCCGTGTAGCCGGCCAGCACGCAGGCATAGCCGCGAAAATCGCGATAGCGCGCGGCACCAGCGGTGCACAGGCCGATCCAGACCGCCAGGCAAAGCATGAACAGCACCCGTTCCTGGTTGAACAGGGCGATCAGCGCCACCATCACCGTCAGCCCCAGCAGGGTCCCGATGATGCGGTAGAAGCTCTTGGCCAGGACCTGCCCGCTCTGCGGCTGCATGACGATGAACACGGTCACCAGCACGGTTCCCGGCTGCGGCAGTTCCAGGCGATAGGCCAGCCACAGCGCAAGGAAGGCGGTGAGCAGCGCCTTGAAGATGAAGGCCCAGGTCAGGCCGTCACTGCGCGCCCAGTCGGCCAGCGCGCGGTTGAAGGTTTGCACCATGAAGGGACCTCAGGACTTGGGAAGAAAGCGCAGGCGCGGTGCCTGCGGTGCCAGGCCGGCATCGGAAGGGCCGCCCGCCTCGGGCATCACGCCGCCGCCAAGGGCCAGCAGCAGGTCGGCCTGGGCGCCGAGCAGCGCCGCGCGTACCTGCTGTTGCTGGAGCTGGCGCTGGAACAGATCGGGCTGGGTTTCCAGCACCGTATCGAAGCCGGTCAGGCCGCGTTGCTGGGCCAGCAACGCGAGGTCGCAGGTCTTCTGCGCGGCGGCCACCGCTTCGGCGGCCAGTGCCTGCTGCTGATGCAGCGACTTGATGCGCACCAGGGCATCGGCCACCTGTTGCAGCGCGGTGACCAGGGTCTGGTTGTACTGCTCCACCGCCAGGTCGTACTCGGCAGCGGCAGCGCCAAGCTCGCCCCGGCGCAGGCCGCCATCGAACACCGGCAGGCTGAGGGCCGGGCCGAGGTTGTAGGTGAGCTTGTCGTAGCGCAGGAAATCCAGCACACCGCCCTGGGTAGCGTTGGAGCCGATGCCGCCCAGCAGGTTGACGTTGGGGTAGAAGCCTGCCTTGGCGACTTCGATGCCGCGCGCCTGCGCCGCCACCTGCCAGCGGCTGGCCACCAGGTCCGGCCGGCGCCCGAGCAGTTCCAGCGGCAGCTGCGCCGGCAGACCGGGCATGTTCTGCAGATCGAGTGTGGGACGCTGCAAGCGTTCGCCCTCCCCCGGCCCCTTGCCGGCCAGGGCGGCGAGCTGGTTGCGGGTCAGGGCGATGGACTCGTCCAGGGCGTCGATCTGCCGATGGCTTTCCGGCAGGGGCGCTTCGGCGCGACTGACGTCCAGGCGCGTACCGATACCGTCGCGCAGGCGACGCTCAGCCAGCTGCAGGACTTGTTCCTGTTGGGAAAGATTGGCCCGGGCAATATCCCTCTCCGCGTGCAACAGCGCCAGCCGGATGTAGCTGCGCACCAGGTTGCCCTGCAGCTCCAGCGCGGCCAGGCGCGCCTCGGCCACCGCTACGCGGGTCTGGTCCAGGGCCTGGTGGCTGCGGCTGCGCTCACGGCCCCAGAGGTCGAGGTCGTAGGAAAAGCCCAGCAGGCTGGTGTTGTTCCAACTGGTGGTGCGGGCGAGCTCGCCGGGGCCGTAGAAGTAATCGTCGGGCCAGCGCTTGCGCTGCAGGTTGGCATCGAAGTTGACCTGGGGCTGCTCGGCCGACTCCACCACCCCGGCCAGGGCGCGGGCCTGGCGCACGCGGGCGGCGGCCATGGCCAGGCTGGGACTGCCCGCCAGCGCCTGCTCCATCCAGACGTCCAACTGCGGATCGCCATAGGCGCGCCACCACTGGGCGCTGGGCCAGGCGGCATCGCGCTCGGCGCGGCGAATGGCCGAACCGGGGTCCAGTTGGCTGGCGTCCAGGCGCTCGGCCTGGGGGGCTATGCCCTGACTATCGATACAAGCGCAGAGGAGCGAAACGACGGAGAACAGACTGGCGCGGGCGACGCCGGGCCAAGGGTTGCGGTGCACTGCGGCATATCCTGAATGCTGGGTAACCAGGGCTGATGCCTGGAACGGCGGCGATTCTAGAACTGGGCACTCTCGGCGATAAGGCGACGGATAGATAAAGGATTGTGTACTGAATCAGCCATAATCCACCGACATACTTCGTGACAAAATTCGGCTCCCTTCCGGGCCAGGACCCTACATGGACATCCTTTTCAACATGCGCGCCTTCGTCTGCGTGGCGGAAACCGGCAGCTTCACTGCGGCTGCCCAGCGCATGGACCTCACCACCTCGTACATTTCCCGCGCCGTCGCCACCCTCGAAACCCACCTGCGCACCCGCCTGCTGCACCGTACCACCCGCCGCATCGCCCTGACCGAAGCCGGCCAGCGCTACCTGCTGCGCTGCGAGCAGATCCTTGGCTATATCGAAGAGGCCGAAGCCGAGGCCAGCGAGGCTCATGCACGCCCAGTGGGCAATCTGAAGGTGCATGCCATGACCGGCATCGGCCAGCACTACCTGATCAAGGCCATCGCCGGGTACAGCGAGAAGTACCCGGACGTGAGCTTCGACCTGACCCTGGCCAACCGCACCACCGACATCCTCGACGAGGGTTACGACATCTCGGTGGTGATCGCCCAGGAACTGCCGGACTCGGGGTTCATTTCCAAGCAGCTCGGCACCACCTACAGCGTGCTCTGCGCATCGCCCGGCTACATCGAGAAGCACGGCGCGCCGCGCCTGCCCGCTGAGCTGGCGAAGCACCGCTGCCTGCGCCTGGTGAACAACGTGATGTCCCTGGACAAGTGGCTGTTCGAAGGACCGGACGGCCAGGAGATGGTCAGCGTCAACCAGACGCCCTTCCAGGTGAACACCGCCGACGCCATGACCGAAGCCATCAAGGCCGGCATAGGGGTTGGCGTGGTGCCGGTGTACTCAGCCATCAGCGGCCTGAGGGACGGCAGCCTGGTGCGCGTCCTGCCCAACCACAGCCTCTTTCCCCTGGGCATCTACGCCCTCTACCCGTCGCGGCAATTCCTCGACGCGAAGATCCGCACCTGGGTGGAATTCCTCCGTGAATTCCTGCCGGAGCGCGTGGCGGCGGATGAGAAGGCAGTGGCGGAGTACAGCTTGAGGTTGGGGGGGCGATAGGGGCGTCGCGCTGGCCAACCACCCTGCCCTGGCAGGAGCCCTGTGGGGGCGAATTCATTCGCCAGGCAGAACGAAGTTCTGCCGTAGGTTGGTGCTGAGGAACGAAGCCCAACATTTCCCTGCGCAGCTCCGTGCCATCAGCCGCTCTCCCGGAAGTAGGAAGGTGGCGGAGCTACTTACCGTATCCCTTCACCGCCTCCAGCCAGCTCAGCTCCAGACGGTTCTGCTCCACTTCCAGACCCTGTGCCTCCATCGCTTCACGGTGCTGGTCGATCTCGCGCACGTGATGGCTGAGGTCGGCGCTGTTGCCGTCCAGCTGGTGCATCTGGGTCAGGCCCAGGTGGTAGAAGCGCAGCAGCTTCATCGCCGCCGGATCACCCGCCGCCACCCCCGCCTTGACCTTGTGCATGACGTTGGTAACGCGCATCAGGCTGCGCTTGAGCTGCCAGCCGTAAACGGCCGGCGCCATCCAGGGACGCGGCCAGAGCTGGATGCGCACCACGGCGACGGTGATCGCCAGCCCGGCCAGCACACCGATCAGGTTCCAGCGGAAATTGTCGCCGCCGGGCGTGCCGAACACCTGCACGCAGAAGGTGGACATCAGCAGCGCCAGGGCGATGAAGATCGCCGCGACCACCAGGGTGATGCGGCGGGTCTGCTTGCGGTAGAGCTCGGGGCTCATGGGGCGGATTTCGAAGGACTCGCTCATCAGGCTTCTACCTGGCTCCACTGTTTGTTCAGGCGCTTGTCGGATACCGCCATCTTCGTGCCCAGTTGCTGGGCGAACAGCGAGACGCGGTATTCCTCCAGCATCCAGCGATAGAGCACCAGCTCCGGATCGCGCTTGCCTTCCTGGGCGTGCTTGGCCAGGCGGGCCTGGTATTGCTCCCAGTAGCCGGCCAGCTCGCCGGACCAGACGCGGTCGCGCTGCAGCTGGGCGGCGATCTTGTCGAAACGCTGCTCGATGGCCTTGAGGTAGCGCGGCAGTTCCTTCAGCCATTCCGCCGGGGTTTCGCGGACGAAGCCCGGATAGACCAGGTTGCCCAGCTGCGCCTTGATGTCGTTGAGCGCCACCGCCTGGGCCAGGTCGATGCGGCCCTTGAAGCGTTTCTGCAGGGCATGCCAGAGCTTGAGGATTTCCAGGGTCAGGCGCGCCAGGCGTTCGGCATGCTCGGCCCAGGCGCCGCGCTTCTTCTCGGCGAGCGAGGCCAGGGCCGCGCCGTCGCGGGGCAGGCTGGCTTCGCCGTCGAGGATGCAGCTGTCCAGGCTGGCCAGGAGAATGTCTTCCACCAGCGCATCGACGCGGCCCATGTCGCGATACAGCAGGCCCAGCTCGGTAAGGCCCGGCAACTTGCCGCGGAGGAACTTGGCGGTTTCCGCCAGTTGCTGCAGCAAGAGGCGCTGCAGGGCGCGACGGTGTTGCCAGTCAGCTTCGACCTGGGTCGGGAAGCGGCTTTCCTTGACGCTGCCACCCTCCTCCACCAGCGCGGGGTAGACGGTCATGGAAAGGCCGGCGACCTTCTGCTGGGTGCTTGAAGCCACCTGGGCGAAGCCCTTGGCCTCCACCGGCTTCTGCTCCTGCTGCGCCTGCGGAATGGCCAGGGCGGCCTGGCTGGCTTCGGCAAAGCGCGCGGTGATCTCGGCCAGGTCGCGTCCTTCGCCGAGGAACTTGCCACGGGCGTCCACCACCTCGAGGTTCATCTTCAGGTGGTTTTCCAGCTGCACGGCGGCCTCGACCCAGGCTTCTTCCGGCACGCGGGCGCCGGTCATGCGGGTGAGTTCGCGGCCCAGGGATTCAGGCAAAGAACCCTGGCCGAAGACAATCTTGTCCAGCGCCGCCTTCACGAAGTCCGGCACCGGTACGAAGTTCTTGCGGATGGCCTTGGGCAGGTTGCGCACCAGGGCGACGCACTTGGCCTCCAGCAGACCCGGCACCAGCCATTCCAGGCGCTCCGCCGGCAGTTGCGGCAGCAGCGGCGCCGGCACCCGCAGGGTCACGCCGTCACGCGGGTGGCCGGGTTCGAAGTGGTAGGTCAGCGGCAGCTGCAGCTCGCCCAGGCGCAGTTTGTCCGGGTACTGCGCGGCGGTGACTTCGCTGGCTTCACGGGCCAGCACGTCTTCCTCGCGCATGATCAGCAGGTTCGGGTTGTTCGCCCTTTCGCGCTCGTACCATTTCTCGAAGCTGGCGGTCTGGTAGATGTCCGCCGGCAGGCGCGCCGCGTAGTAGGCGAACAGGGTTTCCTCGTCGGCGAGGATGTCACGGCGGCGGGCCTTGGCTTCCAGTTCGTCGAGCTTCTCCAGCAACTGGCGGTTGGCGGCGAGGCACTTCGCCTTGCTGTGGATTTCGCCGCGTACCAGGCCTTCGCGGATGAACAGCTCACGGGAGACTTCCGGGTCCACCGGGCCATAGTGCACGGCGCGGCGGCCGACGATGATCAGGCCGTAGAGGGTGATCTGCTCGAAGGCCACGACCTGGCCACGACGCTTCTCCCAGTGCGGTTCCAGGTGATTCTTCTTCACCAGGTGACCGGCCAGGGGTTCCAGCCAGTCCGGCTCGATCTTCGCGACCATCCGCGCGAACAGCTTGGTGGTTTCCACCAGCTCGGCGGTCATCACCCACTGCGGGCGCTTCCTGGCGATGGCAGTGCCCGGATGGATCCAGAAGCGCCGCTGACGCGCGCCGAGGTAGTCGCCGTCCTCGGTCTTCTGGCCGATCTGGCTCAGCAGGCCGCAGAGGATCGCCTTGTGCACCTTGGCGTAATCGATGCTGCGCTCGGGGGCTTCACCCGCCTTGCCGGGCGCCGGCTGCGGACGTGGTTTGGCGTCTTTCTGTGGCTTGGCAGCTTCGGTGCTCTCGCCCTTGCCGGCCACGGGGAAGAGCTTCAGCTCGCGGCAGATCAGCACCAGTTGGCGGTGGGCGTCGCGCCATTCGCGCAGACGCAGGTAGTTTAGGAAATTCTTCCGACACCAGGTGCGCAGGGCGTTGGAACCCAGCGCCTGGCGCTGTTCTTCGAAACCGCGCCAGAGGTTGATCAGCGCGGCGAAATCGGAATCCACATCCTTCCATTGCGCGTGCGCCTGGTCGGCGGCCTGCTGGCGTTCGATCGGCCGTTCACGCGGGTCCTGCACCGACAGCGCGGCGGTGATCACCAGCACTTCGTCCAGGCTGCCCTGGCGAGCCCCTTCCAGCACCATGCGCCCCAGGCGCGGGTCGATGGGCAGGCGCGCCAACTGGCGACCGATGGGGGTGAGCTGGCTCTCGCGATTCACCGCCGAAAGCTCCTGCAGCAGGGTGAAGCCGTCCTTGATCGCCTTGCCGTCCGGCGGCTCGATGAAGGGGAAGGCTTCGATATCGCCCAGGCGCAGGTGGAGCATCTGCAGGATCACCGCCGCGAGGTTGGTACGCAGGATCTCCGGATCGGTAAAGGTCGGGCGGGAAAGGAAATCCTCCTCGCTGTAGAGGCGTACGCAGATGCCGGGCTCGACCCGGCCGCAACGGCCCTTGCGCTGGTTGGCGCTGGCCTGGGACACCGCTTCCACCGGCAGGCGCTGAACCTTGGCGCGGTAGCTGTAGCGGCTGATGCGCGCGGTGCCGCTGTCGATCACATAGCGGATGCCCGGCACCGTCAGCGAGGTTTCCGCGACGTTGGTGGAAAGCACGATCTTGCGGCCCGGCATGGGCTGGAAGATCTTCTGCTGCTCGGCGGGCGTCAGGCGCGCGTACAGCGGCAGCACTTCGGTGTGCTTGAGTTGAGCCTTGCGCAGCACTTCGGCGCAGTCGCGGATTTCCCGCTCGCCAGGGAGAAACACCAGCACGTCGCCGGGGCGCTTGCCCACTTCGCGTTCATGCGCGGCGATCTCGTCCAGGGCACGGAGGATGCCCTGGTCCACGGACAGGTCGTCGAACAGCGCCTCGCCATCCTCGTCCACCTCGGCGGCCAGCGGCCGGTACCAGGTTTCCACCGGGTAGGTGCGGCCGGACACCTCGATGATCGGCGCATCGCCGAAATGTTTCGAAAAGCGCTCCAGGTCGATGGTGGCCGAGGTGATGATCAACTTGAGGTCGGGCCGGCGCGGCAGCAGGGTCTTGAGGTAGCCGAGGAGGAAGTCGATGTTCAGGCTGCGCTCGTGGGCCTCGTCGACGATGATGGTGTCGTAGCGTTCGAGGAAGCGGTCGTGCTGGGTTTCGGCCAGCAGGATGCCGTCGGTCATCAGCTTGATCAGGCTGCGTTCGTTGGACTGGTCCTCGAAGCGCACCTGGTAGCCCACCAGCTCGCCCAGGGGGCTGCCGATTTCCTCGGCCACCCGCGTGGCGACGCTGCGTGCCGCCAGCCGGCGCGGCTGGGTATGGCCGATCAGGCCGTGGGTGCCGCGACCGATCTCCAGGCAGATCTTCGGCAACTGGGTGGTCTTGCCCGAACCGGTTTCGCCGGCGATCACCAGCACCTGGTGCTTTTCCAGGGCCGCCTTGATCTCGTCGCGCTTGGCCGCGATGGGCAGGGCATCGTCGTAGCGCATTACCGGCACGCTGGCACGCCGCGCCTCCGCCCGCGACACCGAGGCCTGGAAGCGCTCGGCCCACTGCGCCAGCTTGGTGGCATCCGGCTGCTTGCGCAGTTCATGGAGCTGCCGGCGCAGGCGATGGCGGTCGGCGCCCATGGCCTGGTCGAGGCGTTGCAGGAGTTGTTCGGGGCTGGGGGATTGCTCGCTCATCGGTTCCGCTGATTCTGCTGTCGTTTTCGGCAAGGGCGGAATTGTCGCAGATTTCCCCCGGCGCGGGCTTGGACCTGTAGGGGCGAATTCATTCGCCCCTACAGGTGAACCGCCCCATCAGCGCCGTAGACCGCCTGAAACGACAAGGCCCCGCGAGTGCGGGGCCTTGTCTGGTGGTTCGGCGGGATCAGGCCTGGGCCTTCTCCTGCTTCGCCTTGAGCTTCTTCAGCTCTTCGTCACGCAGTTCGCGGCGCAGGATCTTGCCGACGTTGGTGGTCGGCAGCGCTTCACGGAACTCGATGGCGCGCGGCACCTTGTAGCCGGTGACGTTGCTGCGCATGTGCTCCAACACCTGCTCCTTGGTCAGGCTGACGCCAGGCTTGGCCACCACGAACATCTTGATCGCCTCGCCGGACTTCTCGTCCGGCACGCCGATGGCGGCGCACTGCAGCACGCCCGGCAGGGTCGCCAGCACGTCTTCCAGTTCGTTCGGGTACACGTTGAAGCCCGACACCAGGATCATGTCCTTCTTGCGGTCGACGATGCGCATGAAGCCGTCGTCCTGGATCACCGCGATGTCACCGGTCTTCAGCCAGCCGTCGGCATCGAGGATTTCGTCGGTGGCTTCCTGGCGCTGCCAGTAGCCCTTCATTACCTGCGGGCCCTTCACGCACAGCTCGCCGGGCGCGCCCAGGCCGACGTCCTTGCCCTCTTCGTCCACCACCTTGCACTGGGTGGACGGGACCGGGATGCCGATGGTGCCGATCTGGATGCTCTGGAAGGGGTTCACCGATACCACCGGGCTGGTCTCGGTCATGCCGTAGCCTTCGCTGATGGCGCAACCGGTGACCTGCTTCCAGCGCTCGGCGGTGGCCAGTTGCAGGGCCATGCCGCCGGACAGGGTCAGCTTCAGGGCGGAGAAGTCCAGCTTGCGGAAGTCCTCGTTGTTGCACAGGGCGACGAAGAGGGTGTTCAGGCCGACGAAGCCGGTGAACCTGTACTTCGACAGTTCCCTGGTCATGGCCGGCAGGTCGCGCGGGTTGGAAATGAGGATGTTGTGGTTGCCGGTCAGCATCATCGCCATGCAATGGAAGGTGAAGGCGTAGATGTGATAGAGCGGCAGCGGGGTGATCAGGATCTCGCAACCGTCGTTCAGGTTGGCGCCCATCAGCGCCTTGCACTGCAGCATGTTGGCGATCAGGTTGCGGTGGGTCAGCATCGCGCCCTTGGCCACGCCAGTGGTGCCGCCGGTGTATTGCAGCACGGCGATGTCGCCGCTCTGCGGGCTGACTTCGCGGACGGCGCGGCCACGGCCCTTGGCCAGGGCATCGTTGAGCTTGACCGCCTGGGGCAGGCTGAACGGCGGCACCATCTTCTTCACGTGCTTGATCACGGCGTTGACCAGCAGGCGCTTGAAGGCCGGCAGCAGGTCGCCGACTTCGGTGACGATCACGTGCTTCACGCCGGTGCGGGGCAGCACTTCCTCGGCCAGGTGGGCCATGTTGGCCAGGCAGACCAGCGCCTTGGCGCCGGCGTCGTTGAACTGGTGCTCCATTTCCCGCGCGGTGTACAGCGGGTTGGTGTTGACCACGATCAGGCCGGCACGCATGGCGCCGAAGACCACTACCGGGTATTGCAGGATGTTCGGCAGCTGCACGGCGATGCGATCGCCGGGCTTGAGGTCGGTGTGATTCTGCAGGTAGGCGGCGAAGGCACCGGAAAGTTCGTAGAGCTCACCGTAGGTGAGGGTCTTGCCCAGGTTGCTGAATGCGGGCTTGTCGGCAAAGCGTTGGCAGGACTCCTTCAATACCGCCTGGACGTTGGGGTATTGGTCGGCGTTGATCTCGGCAGGAACGCCCGCTGGATATTTGTCCTTCCAGAAGTTTTCGGTCATGGAGGCCCACTCCTAAGCAACAGCTGATTTCACTGTCCTCCAAGGGACAGTTGTTTGTTGTGTTCTGTGCGATTGTGCGCCCGAACGGGCAAAAAAACGCGCCGAGAGTAGCAGCTTTAAAACAGGCTCACCAGCACCAAACCAGCCCCAATCAGTCAAAATAATGACCGAAAGCCTCAGCATCGGTCACTTTTGGAGTCCGAGCTCTAAAATGCCGACAAACGGCGTAGACCGGGGCTTTCGCGGGTGCTGAGGGTGATGCCGGCAGGGGATGCGAGTCGCGGGAGGGGGAAAAGCGAGGGCAGGACGGCGGACCGCCCTGCCCTTTCCGGTCAGGCGATGTCGCGCAGCTCGCGACGCAGGATCTTGCCCACCGGAGTCATCGGCAGGGCGTCCTTGAGCACGATGTGCTTGGGCACCTTGTAGCCGGTGAAGTTTTCCTTGCAGTAGGCCTTCAGCTCCTCGACGCTGACGCCGCCCTCGCGCGGCACCACGAAGAGCTTCACCGCCTCGCCGGACTTCTCGTCCGGCACGCCGATGGCCGCGCAGTTGGCCACCTTCGGGTGAGCCATCACCACGTCCTCGATCTCGTTCGGGTAGACGTTGAAGCCGGAGACGATGATCAGGTCCTTCTTGCGATCGACTATGCGCACGAAGCCGTCGGGATCGATGACGGCGATGTCGCCGGTCTTCAGCCACCCCTCGGCATCCAGCACCTCGGCGGTCGCTTCAGGGCGCTGCCAGTAACCTTTCATTACCTGCGGCCCCTTGATGCACAGCTCGCCACGTTCGCCCAGGGGCAGTTCGTTGCCTGCGTCGTCGATGGTCTTGAAGGCGGTGCCCGGTACCGGGATGCCCACGGTGCCGAGGCGCGCCAGGTTGCCATAGGGGTTGGTGCTGGCCACCGGCGAGGTTTCGGTCAGGCCGTAGCCTTCCACCACCGAGCAACCGGTGAGGGACTGCCAGCGCTCGGCGGTGGCCTTGACCAGCGCGGTACCGCCGGAATTGGTGACCTTCAGGTTGGAGAAGTCGAGGTTCTTGAATTCGGGGTGGTCCATCAGCGCCACGAACAGGGTGTTCAGGCCCAGCAGCGCGGAGAAGCGCCACTTCTTCAGCTCCTTGATGAAGCCGCCGATATCGCGCGGATTGGTGATGAGGATGTTGTGGTTGCCGTTGACCATCATGCACATGCAGTTCGCGGTGAATGCATAGATGTGGTACAGCGGCAGCGGCGCAATCATGATCTCCTGGCCCTGCTTCATCAGCGGCGAACCATCCGGGCCGAGCTGCGACAGGCAGGCGTCCACCTGCTGCATATTGGCCACCAGGTTGCCGTGGGTCAGCATCGCGCCCTTGGCAACGCCCGTGGTGCCGCCGGTGTACTGCAGCACGGCGATGTCTTCCAGGCCCACGCGCACTGGTTTCAGCGCATGGCCCTGCCCCTGCTTCAGCACGTCCTTGAAGTGGACCGCCTGGGGCAGGTGGTAGTCGGGGACCATCTTCTTCAGCGACTTCACCACGGTATTGACCAGCCAGCCCTTCAGGCTCGGCAGCAGGTCGCCCATGCGCGCTTCGATCAGGTATTCGATCTCGGTATCGGGAAGCACCTCTTCGACCAGCTTGCCGAACAGGTTGATGTAGACCAGCGCGCGCACCCCGGCGTCCTTGAACTGGTGACGCATCTCGCGGGCGGTATACAGCGGGTTGGTGTTGACCACGATGAGCCCGGCGCGCAGGGCGCCGAACACGGCGATCGGGTATTGCAGGACGTTGGGCATCTGTACGGCGATGCGGTCGCCGGGCGCAAGATCGGTGTTTTTCTGCAGGTAGGCGGCGAAGGCGGCGGACAGGCGATCCAGCTCGGCGTAGGTCAGGGTCACGCCCAGGTTGCTGAAGGCGGGACGGTCGGCGAATTTCTTGCAGGATCGCTCGAACACCTCGATCACTGACTTGTAGGCGGCCAGATCGATTTGGTTGGGCACGCCGGCCGGGCGTTTGTCGCTCCAGAAATCAGGTTGCATTGTTCTTATCCTCTAAGCCCTGAAATTGTCTGGCCCGCGCTGCGGGACTGCCCGGAACTTAGCAGCTCCCCGGCGTAGCGCAAATACTCCGGAACACGTCATTGACGATGTGAATCTTGCCGCTCAAGCCGTGCGCCCTGCAGAACCCGTCGGTCACGCTCGGACGCTTTGCGCCACTCCCGCGCCCGTGCACAATGCGCCGATTCCCCGGCAAAAGGATCGGCCATGCGCCACGATGCCTTCTGGCTCGACGCCAGCGATGCAGTGCCCCTGTACGTCAACCACTGGTCCGGCGAAACCCCGCCGAGGGCGGTGGTCATGCTCTCCCACGGCATGGCCGAACATGGCGGCCGCTATGCGCGACTGGGCGAGGCGCTGGTGGCCGCCGGCTTCGAGCTTTACGCACTGGACCAGCGCGGCCACGGCCGCAGCGCCGAGCATGGCGTCCTCGGCCAGTACGCTGCAGATGACGGCTGGAACAAGGTCATCGGAGACCTGGCCAGCCTCAACCACCATATCCGCCAGCAACACCCGCAGGCGCCCATATTCCTGCTGGGCCACAGCATGGGCAGCTACATCGGCCAGGCCTACCTGATGCAGCACAGCTCCAGCCTGCAGGGCGCCATCCTGTCCGGCTCCAACTACCAGCCGGTGGCGCTGTACAAGGTGGCCGCACTGGTGGCCCGCTTCGAGCGCTGGCGCCAGGGCAAGGAAGGCCGCAGCGCGCTGATCGAGTTCCTCTCGTTCGGCTCCTTCAACAAGGCCTTCAAGCCCAACCGCACGGCCTTCGACTGGCTGAGCCGCGATCCGGCGGAAGTGGACAAGTACGTGGGCGACCCGCTCTGCGGCTTCCGCTGCACCAACCAGTTGTGGCTCGACCTGCTCGGCGGGCTTCAGAACATCACCCCGCCCAAGCACCTGGCGCAGATCGACCCCGACTTGCCGCTGCTGGTGATCGGCGGCGAGCGCGACCCGGTCAGCGAAGGCCGCCGCCTGCAGGATCTGGCCCAGGCGTTGCGCCGGGCCGGCATCAGGGACGTGCAACTGAACATCTACCCCGACGCCCGCCACGAGCTGCTCAACGAGAGCAACCGCGACGAGGTGACCAACGACCTGATCGACTGGCTGGAACAGGCCCTCGCCCACAGCCGGCATCACCCAACGCAAGCCAAGGAGACCGCATGAGCCAGGTAACCAACTTCACTTACGACGCCCTGGAAGTCGGCCAGAAAGCCACCTTCTCCACCACCGTCGAAGAGCGTCACATCCAGCTATTCGCCGCCGTCTCCGGCGACCGCAACCCGGTGCACCTGGACGCTGAATACGCCGCCACCACCCTGTTCAAGGAGCGCATCGCCCATGGCATGTTCACCGGCGCCCTGATCAGCGCGGCCATCGCCTGCGAAATGCCCGGCCCGGGCAGTATTTACCTTGGCCAGCAGCTCAAGTTCACCCGTCCGGTGAAGCTGGGCGACACCCTGACCGTGGAACTGGAAATCCTCGAGAAGCTGCCGAAGAACCGTGTGCGCATCGCGACCCGTGTGTTCAACCAGAACTCCGACCAGGTGGTGGATGGCGAAGCCGAAGTACTGGCGCCCAAGCAGCAGCTCTCCGTGGAATTGCCGGAACTGCCGCCGATCACCATCGGCTGATTGCGCTGGACACGAAAAAGCCCGGATCGAATCCGGGCTTTTTTGTTGGGCATTCGTCTGCCCTCACCCCACCCCTCTCCCGCTTGCGGGAGAGGGGGCAGTCATCCGCTTTTCCTGTAGGGGCGAATTCATTCGCCCCTACAGGACGCAGTCCTGCCGCAGGTTGGTCCGGGGAACGAGGCCCAACAAGCTTTGCACGCTCCCTGTGGGAGCGAATTCATTCGCGAAGACCGCCCCGCCCTACTCCTCCACCGTCACACTGGCCGTCATGCCAGCACTGAGCTGAACATCATCCGGCACCTTGTCCAGTTTGATCCGCACCGGGATCCGCTGGGCCAGGCGCACCCAGTTGAAGGTCGGCTCGACGTTCGCCAGCAACTGGGTATCGGGAATCGCGTTGCGGTCGGTGATGCCGCGGCTGATGCTTTCCACCTTGCCGGCGAGCGGTTCGCCCGCGCTCATCAGCCAGACCTTCACCGGCGCGCCGACCTTGATGCGCGGCAGTTTGGTTTCCTCGAAATAGGCCTGGACGTAGAAGGAGCCATCGTCCACCAGCGCCATCACCGGCTGGCCGGCGCCGACGTAGTTGCCCTGGGCCAGGCGCAGGTTGGTCACCTGGCCATTGCGGGGCGCGCGCAGTTCGCTGCGGGCCAGGTTCAGCTCGGCCACCTTCACTTCCGCCTGGGCCTCGCGGAACTCGGCGCGGGCCACTTCGGCGGTGATCAGGGCGTTCTCGCGCAGTTCCGCGCTGATGGCCTGGGGCCCCAGGTGCTCGCGGCGGGACGCCTCGTGTTCACGCAGGCGCAACTGGTGCTGGCGAGTGTCGGCCACCGCGCGAGCCTTCTCCAGGGCTGCCTGGTAGCGCTCGCGGTCGATGCTCAGCAACAGGTCGCCCGCCTTCACCTGCTGGTTGTCCTGGACCTTGAGTTCCATGACCCAGCCGGATACGTCCGGCGATATCACCACCACATCGGCACGCACCCGCGCATCGCGGGTCCAGGGCGCAAGCATGTAGTGCTGCCAGAGACCATAGCCGGCCACCAGGGCCACCACGACCAGGGTGAGGGTTACCAGCACGCGTAACATCGAACGCATCATTCTCTCCTTCACCAGTGTCCGGTCAGCGCGACCAGCGCGGCCAGTACACAGACATACAGGGCACAATCGAACAACGCCTCGTGCCAGATCCAGCGCGCCAGCCCGACTCGCGCCAGACCAATGCGCAGCACGCCGGTCACCAGCAGGGCCAGCAGTGCATAAAGCAGGAAAGGGCTGAGCAACACGCCGCCCAGGGACCATTCACGCAAGCCCATGGCTCGCCTCCTGTTGTTCACACCATTGCCGCCAGCTCTGCTGCAACTGCAACAGCGCCGCCTGGGCCAGGCGGCGGTCGATGCTGCGACCCGCTCCACGCAGGGCCTCCAGCAAATCACCGACGGGTTCGTCGAGGGCCTGGGCGCGACCGGGCGCCGGCCCCTGCATCAGGACACGCTCCAGGTTGCGCAGGAAGCGGTCCTCGGAGACGCCCAGTGATCGGTCCGCCGCCGCCAGGCAGCGCCGCAGGTGCAGCAGTTCGTCGCCCAGGTCCAGGCTGGCGATGCCGTCGTCCCAGCGGCTGCGGCTCTGCTCCGGCAACACCGGATACAGCCGCGCCAGTTGCAGCAGGCGGTCGGCCATGCGGCCGCCGAACCAGTTCTCCGCACCGGCCAGCCGCACACCGGTGAGGCGCGCCAGGTCGGACAGCGATGCCTTGAGCAGGCGCCGGCCGTGCCACACCGGGTTGCGCAGCGGAATCAGGCGGAAGGTGAATACCGCGAAGCCCACGCCCAGCAGCATGGAGATGGCCTCGTTTAAGAACAGTCCGACGTCGAAGCGCATCAGGTTCTGCGGCGCGCAGAGCACGATGAAATGCAGGCAGAAGGAGGTGGCAGTCGCGCCCAGCGCCGGCTTGGCCATGCCCAGAGCACCGAAGAACAGCGGCACACCGAGGGCCATGCAGAGCATCGGGAAGCCGCTGAGCTGGGGCAGGAACACCTGGCCGACGATGAAGGCCACCGGTAGCGCATAGACGATTCCGCGCAGGAACATCATGCCGATCTGCTCGGCGTTCTCGCGGCTGGCGAACAGACCGCAGATCACGCAAGTCAGGGTCAGCGCGCCGACTGCCGAAGTCCAGGCAGTAGCCAGCCAGAAGGCCGACAGGCCGAGAAAGGCCAGGCCGCTGCGTAGGCCGTAGATGGCGGCGGTCTGCACATCACGGTGGGTGGACAGCGGCGGCGGCGCATCCGTCGGGGCCTGTCCCTGCTCCACCGCGTGCATGGCGGTCACGGCGGAGGAAGCCTGGCGCATCACCATCGCCATGCGGCCCAGGCAATACTGCTGCACGGTGGTCAGCGCCTCGTCTTCGGACGCCGCCAGCAAGCGGTCACGCAAGTCATCCAGGCGAGCGGGGTCGGGTTCGGCAAGGGCCAGTTCCACCTCTTCCAGCCAGGGCCGCAACCGTTCGGCCTCGCCCTCCCCAAGCTGACGCCACTGGCGTGCCACGCCACGGGCCAGGCGCAACAGGCTGAGCAGATCGCGGCTGAGCACCTGCAACGCCACCGCGCGCTGGCGGCCACGGTTGCCCTCGAACCAGGCGTGTTCACGCTGGGCGTCCACGGCCACTATGCGGCCGAGCACGCCGAGCAGGCCCTGGCGCTCCTGGCGTTCCCCTTTCAGGGCCGAGAGCGACGCCTGGATGCCGCATTGCCAGGCATCCCGCGCCTGGCGGGCCAACTGGCGCTCCACCCGCTGCGGCCAGAGCAGCGCGCTGGTGAGCGTGGCGCAGATAATGCCCAGGCAGATTTCCGTGGAGCGCGCCACCGCCTGGTCGAACACCGTCAACGGGTGGGCGATGGCCGGCAGGCCGATGATGGCGACCGTGTAGCCGGCCAGCACGAAGGAATAGGACCAGGCGCTGCGCATCATGGTGGACGCGGCGGTGCAGATGCCCAGCCAGGTCGCCAGCGCCAGCAGGAACAGCCAGGGTGTCTGGGCGAAGAGACCGACGATGGTCACCGACATCACCGTCCCAACCAGAGTGCCGAGCAACCGCGCCAGCCCCTTCTGCACCACCATGCCGGACAGCGGCTGGGCGACGATGAACGCCGTCATCAGCGCCCACTGCGGCTGCTGTAGGTCGAAACGAAAGGCGCACCAGAGCGCGAGCGCGCCGCCCAGCAGGGTCTTGATCGCGAACTGCAGCGCCGGGATGTCGGGCGCCACGAAGGCACGCAAGGTTTCGCGCACGGGCAAGGTCCAGGGATGGTGAGTGTGAAATTGAAGATAGCCCGTCGGAGTCGGCAGGCTATACACAAGGCTTATTATTAGCTTCCTAACATTAGGCCGTCCAGAGGCGGCTTTTACGTTCGTCGGCTTCCGGTTGTTAATTAATTAAATGGCTATTTAAATAAATCATCCCCACCTGCCCGGAGATGGTTACCGTGACCCGCCCTCGTTCCCCAGGCCGCCCCACGGGCGATTCCCAGCTCCAGCGCGAACGCCTGCTGGACGCCGCCACCGACGCCTTCGCCCACATCGGCATCCACGCAGCCAGCCTGCGTGGCATCGCCCAGCAGGCCGGCGTGACCCCTGCCCTGGTCAACTACTACTTCGGCAACAAGGAACGCCTGGTGGATGCCCTGGTGGAAGAGCGCCTGCTCCCCCTGTTCCAGGGCATGGCCGAGCGTCTGCATCAGGTCGGCGACGATCCACTGGACCTGGTCAGCGCCTTCGTGCGCGGCATGAGCGCCAACCTCAGCCGCAATCCCTGGCTGCCGCCGCTGTGGGTGCGTGAAGTGCTCTGCGAAGGCGGCGCCCTGCGCGACATGCTCGCCAGCCGCTTCGCGCCAATGGTGCCGGTCCTGCTGGCCGAGCGCTTCGCCAGGGCCCAGGCCGGCGGCCGCCTGAACCCCGACATCGACCCGCGCCTGCTGGTGGTCTCGCTGGTGGGCATGGTGATGCTGCCCTATGCCGCCGGCCCGATCTGGCGCGGCATTTTCGCCAGCCCGGAACTGGGCGACGAAGCCATGGTGAAACACATACTGGCGCTGCTCGAACGGGGCCTGGAGGTGAAGCCATGAAACGCCTGCTCCCCTGCCTGCTGGCCGTCACCCTGCTCGCCGGCTGTGAAGACCCTGCCCAACAGGCGCTGCTCGGCACACTGGAATGGGACCGCATCGGCCTGCCCGCCGAAGCCTCGGAAACGATCCTCGCCTGGCGCGTGGCCGAGGGCGACCAGGTCCAGGAAGGCCAGTTGTTGCTGGAACTGGACCCGCGCCGTCTCGACGCCCGCGTCACCGAGGCCGAAGGCGATGTCGGCCAGGCCCGGGCGCGCCTGGACGAATTGAGCAACGGTGCCCGCAGCGAGACCGTGGATGCCGCCCGCGCCACCCTCAATCGCAACCGCGCGGAGCTGACCGACGCCGAGCGCAACTTCCAGCGCATCGCCTCCCTCTATCAGCGCCGCCAGGTGGCCATCGCCGAACTCGACCGCGCCCGCGCCGCCCGCGACCAGGCCAGCGCCGCGGTGAACAACGCCGATGCCCAGCTCCGCGAACTCACCAACGGCACCCGCCCGGAGCAGATCGAACAGGCCACCGCACTGCTCCAGGCCGCCCAGGGCCGCCTGGCGCAACTGAAGGTCACCCGCGAACACCTCAGCCTGCGCGCACCCCGCGCCGGAAGGGTCGACGCCCTGCCATTCAAGCCCGGCGACCAGCCGCCGCTGAATGCCGAACTGGTCAGCCTGCTGGTGGGCGATGCGCCCTACGCGCGGGTTTACGTGCCGGCCTCCGTGCGGCCGAACATCGCCATCGGCGACTCCCTCAGAGTGAAAGTGGAAGGTGTGGACGAGCCCTTCGAGGCCACCGTGCGCAGCATCGCCAGCGAGTCCAGCTTCACCCCTTATTTCGCCCTGACCGGCGAAGACGCCAGCCGCCTGGTCTACCGCGCCGAGCTGGTGCTCAAGGGCGAGGCGGCGCGCAGGCTGCCCGCCGGCCTGCCGGTGCAGGCGGAGCGAATGAGCCATGAACAGTAACGATGCGGTGATCCGCGCGAGCGGCCTGACCAAGCGCTTCGGCCAGCTCACCGCCGTTGATGGGCTGAACCTGCGCGTCAACCGCGCCGAGGTATTCGGTTTCCTCGGCCCCAATGGTTGCGGCAAGTCCACCACCATCCGCATGCTCTGCGGCTTGCTGTTGCCCAGCGCTGGCGAAATCGAAGTGCTCGGCTGCCGCATCCCCCAGGACGCCGAACCGCTGAAGCGGCACATCGGCTACATGACCCAGAAGTTCTCCCTCTACGAGGACCTGACGGTGGGAGAGAACCTGGAATTCCTCGCCACCGTCCAGGGCCTGGATCGCCGCGAAGCCCGCCAGCGCATCGACGAACTGCTGGAACGCTACTGGCTGGCGGACCGCCGCAAGCAGCTCGCCGGCACCATGAGCGGCGGCCAGAAACAGCGCCTCGCGCTCGCTGGCGCGGTGCTGCACAAGCCCGACCTGCTGCTGCTCGACGAGCCCACCAGCGCCGTGGACCCGCAGTCGCGCCGGGAATTCTGGGATTCACTGTTCGAACTGGCCGAAGCCGGCACCACCCTGCTGGTGTCCACCCACTACATGGACGAAGCCGAACGCTGCACCCGCCTCGGCATTCTCGACGCCGGCCGCCTGGTGGCCGATGGCAGCCCCGCCGAACTGATGGCCGCCCTGCCCGGCCGCCCATTGGTGGTGGAGTGCGCCCAGCCACGCCAGGCCCAGCGTGCCCTGCAAGGTGCCGAGGAA
Source organism: Pseudomonas lalkuanensis (assembly GCF_008807375.1). Taxonomy (NCBI): domain Bacteria; kingdom Pseudomonadati; phylum Pseudomonadota; class Gammaproteobacteria; order Pseudomonadales; family Pseudomonadaceae; genus Metapseudomonas; species Metapseudomonas lalkuanensis. The sequence goes on from NZ_CP043311.1 coordinate 4,428,659, forward strand.
GTCATCGCCATGGCCCAGATCGGCGCCACGCTGCGGGTGCTCAGCGCCGTCGACGATGCCCACGAGCGCATCGCCCGGCGCCTGGCCGAACAAAGCATCGAAGCCACGGTGAAGCCCACCGAAGCCAACCTCGAGGACGTCTTCGTCGCCGTCACCCACCGTCCGCTGGAGCGGGCCGGAGCCTCGTCATGAACCTGCGCCGCCTGGGGGCCATCGTCCTCAAGGAACTGCGCCAGTTGCGCCGCGACCGCCTGACCTTCGCCATGATCGTCGGCATCCCGATCATGCAGCTGGTGCTCTTCGGTTACGCCATCAACATGGACGTGCGCGGCCTGCACGCCGCCGTGCTGGACCAGGCGGACACCGCCCGCTCCCGCGAAGTGGTGGCCGAACTCGGGGCCAGCCAGGTGCTGGACTTCCGCTACCAGCTCGCCACCCCGCAGCAACTGGACAAACTGCTGCGCGAAGGCAGCATCAGCGCTGCCCTGGTGGTACCGCCGGACTTCGAAGCGCGCCTGCAACGCAAGGACCGCCCGCCGCTGCAACTGGTGGTGGATGGCGCCGACCAGGTGGTGCAGGCCTCGGCCCGGCAACTGGCGGCCTATCCCCTGCCCGGCTGGCCGAACCTCACCGGCGTGCAGGTGGTGAACTTCTACAACCCGGAACGCCTGGCGCCGCTGAACACGGTGCCGGGGCTGATCGGGGTGATCCTGACCATGACCATGGTGCTCTTCACCGCCATCGCCCTGGTGCGCGAGCGCGAGCGCGGCAACATGGAGTTGCTGATCACCACGCCGGTTTCCCCTTGGGAACTGACCCTGGGCAAGGTACTGCCCTTCGTCGGCATCGGCCTGGTGCAGGTGACGGTGATCCTGCTGGTGGGGCTGTGGCTGTTCGAGGTGCCGGTGCGCGGTTCGCTGCTGGAACTCTACGGCGCATCCCTGGTGTTCATCTTCGCCAGCCTGACCCTGGGCGTGTTCATCTCCACCCTCGCACGCAGCCAGTTCCAGGCCATGCAAATGGCCTTCTTCACCTTCCTGCCGCAAATCCTGCTGTCGGGCTTCATGTTCCCCTTCGCCGGCATGCCGCATGCGGCGCAGTGGATAGCGGAAATCCTGCCGCTGACCCACTTCCTGCGCCTGACCCGCGGCATCATGCTGCGCGGCGCGGGCCTGGCCGACCTCTGGCTGGAACTGGTGGTGCTGGTGGTGTTCGCCCTGGTGATGCTCACCGTTGCGGTGATGCGGGTGCACAAGCGGTTGGATTGAACTCCATCAGCCGACTTGCTCTTGTGGGAGCGAATTCATTCGCGAATGAACTCGCTCCCACAACTGAGCGAAGCGAAACCCAACGATCCACGGCCCGGCACCATTGCGTCGGGCCTCGTCCCTCGGACCAACCTGCGGTCTCTCGCCCCTGCAGAATCAGCCCAGCAACCCCGCCATGGTCCGCTCACCCAGCGCCGGGCCGACGCTCATGCCGACACCGCTGTGCATCAGCACGGCGGTCACCCCCGGCGCGGCTTTGAGCACCGAGAACGGGCCCGGCCCTCGTGCGCCGTAGACGCCCTGCCAACGCTCCACCACCGTCAGGCGGGTAGCCAGGGTGTGCTCGGCCAGGGCCAGCATGATGTCGTCCACCGCTTCGGCGTTGAAGGGCGAGGCATCGCTGCCGTAGTGGTGAGAATCACCGACGATCAGCTCGCCATAGGGCGTCGGACTGACCAGCAAGTGGATGCCGTGTTCCTCCAGCTCCGGCTGCTCGTTCTGGATCTGCTCGCGGATGGCTTCGGCCTCCGGCAGGTCGGCGAAGGCGCCGTAGTGCACGCAGGAGAGTCCCGTGAGCACCGCCTGGTTCAGGCCGAAGTCGCGCTCCGGGCGTACGCGCAGCATCTGCAGACGGCAGACCTGGGGCTGCAGCGGGACGATGTATTCGGCCAGCAGCGTCTGGTAGTCGTGCCCCGAGCAGACCACGATCTGCTGGGCGCGCCAGCTGCCTCTCGTGCTGTGGATAATCCCCGGTTCGACATCGCGCACCAGGGTGGAGAAGTGGAACTGGACGCCATGCTCGCGGCGCAGGTAGTCCACCAGTGCGGGAATCGCCTCGCGGGAATGGATCTGCTGGTCATCCAGCCCCAGCAGCGCGGCGCGGTGATGGCTGAACTGGCCCTGGTAGAGATCGTGCAGGCGTTCGCCACGTAGCAATTCGACGTGATAGCCGTGCTCGGGGGCGCGCACTTCGCAGAAGGCTTCCAGCAGTTCCTCTTCCGCGCGGGTGCGAGCGAACAGCAGAGAGCCATTGCGGCGGATGTCGAAGCCGGCGGCCTCGGCCCAGCCAGCCCAGATTTCGCGGCTTGCGCGAGCCAGCGCATGCATGGGGCCCGGCGGCTGGCCGGTGACCAGCGCCTGGCCGAAGTTGCGCACCGACGCGCCCAGCGGCGTGGTGCTGCGCTCGAAGACGCTGACGCGCAAGCCGCGCCGGGCGGCGGCGTACGCGTGGGAAAGGCCGAGGATGCCGGCGCCGACTATGGCGATGTCGGTGTCTTGCAGGGGCATGGGGTTCTCCTTGAAAGCTCGTGCCGTCCAGATTCCCTCACCCTGGCCCCGCTTCGCGCCCAGACGCTCACAGGCACTGGAAGCCGTGCGTCCAAAAGCGTGCCTATTGGCCCCAGAGGGAGAGGCGGAAAGAGCAAGGGCGCTGGCTGATACCTCGGGTTACTGCGGCAGCTTCTCGGACTTGCCGTCGTAGCGCTTGCGCCATTCGGCCAGGATCTGGTCGCGGTTCTGCGAGGCCCAGGCGAAGTCGTTCTTGATCAGGCGCTGCTCGTAGTCAGCCGGCAGTTCGGTCTGCGGCTTGGCGATGCCGGGGGCGGCGAGCACGGCGAAGTTTTCCTTGTACAGCTCCATGGCCGCCGGGCTGGCTGAGAAGTCGGCAAGTTTCTTCGCGGCTTCCATCTGGTCGGTGCCCTTGACGATGCCGGTGGCTTCGATTTCCCAGCCCAGGCCTTCCTTCGGCAGGACGATGTCCAGCGGTGCGCCCTGGCGCTTGAGCTGCACGGCCGGGTATTCGAAGGAGATGCCGATGGGAAACTCGCCGGCGGCGGCCAGCTTGCAAGGCTTGGAGCCGGAATGGACGTACTGGCCGATGTTCTGGTGCAGGCCATCCATGTAGGCCCAGCCCTGCTTCTCGCCGAAGGTCTGCAGCCAGGCGCTGACGTCGAGGAAGCCGGTACCGGAGGACGCCGGGTTCGGCATCACGATCTTGCCCTTGTACTCGGGCTTGGTCAGGTCTTCCCAGCTGCCGGGCTTGGCCAGGCCCTGCTTCTCGGCTTCCACGGTGTTGAAGCAGATGGTCGCGGCCCACACGTCCATGCCCACCCAGGCCGGCGGGTTGGCCGCGTCGCGGTAGTTGGCGCCGATGGTTTCCAGGTGCTCGGGTGCGTACTTCTCCAGCATGCCTTGCGCATCGAGGATGGCCAGGCTGGAAGCGGCCAGGCCCCACACGGCGTCGGCTTGCGGGCGGTCTTTCTCGGCCAGCAGCTTGGCGGTGATGATGCCGGTGGAATCACGCACCCACTTGATCTCGATATCCGGGTTCTGCGCTTCGAAGGCCTTCTTGTAGGCCGACAGCTGCTCGGCTTCCAGGGCGGTGTACACGGTAAGCGTGGTAGCGGCCTGGGCCTGGAAGCTGAATCCGGCCGCAACGGCGGCGGCGAGTGCGAGGCGTTTGAACATGGAAAGCTCCTTGTCGGTAATGGCTTGGGGTTGTGGTTGTTCAGTGGGTGCCCGGCACGCCCTGGCGCCAGGCCTGCGAGCGGCGCAGCAGGCCGCGCGAAGCCCAGGCCAGCAGCAGGGATACGCCGGCCGAGGTAAGCAGGATCAGGGTGGACATGGCGGCAGCACCGCCGACGTTGCCGGCGTCGTCCATGTTCAGCACGGCCACGGCGGCGAGGACGCTGTCGGGGCTGTAGAGGAAGATGGCGGCGGACACCGTGGTCATGGGCGACACGAACAGGTAGCGAATGATGTCCAGCAGCGCCGGCAGGCAGATCGGCACCGTAACCCGCAGGTAGTGGCGCCAGAGCGGAGCCTTGAGCGACAGCGCGGCGGCTTCGAACTCGCCGTCCAGCTGGCGCAGCGCGGTGCTGGCGGTCATCTGCGCGGTGGTGAGGAAGTGGGCGATGGAGCAGATCACCAGCAGGGTCATGCTGCCGTAGAGGGCGTGCAGCGGGTTGCCCGGCAGGTTGAAGAAGAACACGTAGCCAAGGCCGAGCACGAGGCCCGGCACGGCCATAGGCACGAAGCTGAGCAGGCGCAGCGTCTGGTTCAGCCACTGCTGGCCACGGGTTTTCTCCATCAGGTAGGCACCGGTGAAGATCAGCGCGCCGCCGAACATCGCGGTGCAGGTGGCCAGGGTCAGGCTATTGCGATAGGCGAGCCAGCCGCCGCCGGCGGTTTCCTCGAAGGCATAGTGACGCAGGGACAGCGACAGGTTGTACGGCCAGAACTTCACCAGCGACGAATACACCGCCATCCCCAGCACCAGCAGGAGGATGGCGCAGACCACCAGCACCAGCGCCAGGAAGCAGGCATCGCGGACCTTCGACGGCGCCGGGTGGAAAACCTGCGCTCGGCCGCTCATGGCCTCGCCCTGGCGGCGGCGCAGCCAGGCATCGACGCCGAAGCTGAGCAGCGCGGGCAATAGCAGCACCATGCCGATCAGCGCGCCACGGCCGAACTGCTGCTGGCCGACCACCGCCTTGTAGGCTTCCAACGCCAGCACCTGATAGTCGCCGCCCACCACCACGGGCACGCCGAAGTCGGTGATGGTCAGGGTGAACACCAGGCAAAAGGCGGCGAACACCGCCTGGCGGGTGGCCGGCCAGGTGATGCTGCGGAAGGCCTTCCAGGGGCCGGCGCCCATGCTGGCGGCGGCGTCGAACAGGCGCGCGTCGGCCACGCCCAGGGCCGAGAGCAGCACCATCAGCGCATGAGGGAAGGTGTAGATGGCTTCACCGAGGACAATGCCCCAGAAGCCGTAGATATTGTCCGGCAGCCAGTCGCGCAGCAGGCCCTGGTTGCCGAACAGGTAGATCAGCGCAATGCCCGGCAGCATCGACGGCGCCAACAGCGGCAGCAGGGAAATCCCCCGCCACAGGCCCTTGGCCGGAATCAGGGTGCGTTGCAAGGCATAGGCGAACAGGTAGGCGCAGGGCACCACGATGGTGGCCACGCTGAAAGACACCTTCAGGCTGTTGCCCAGCAGCCAGTGGAAGTTGGCGCTGGCGAACAGCTCACGGGCCGCGACGAAACCGCCGCCCTGCCCCGCGTCACCACTGAAGCCGCGCCAGAAGATCGCCAGCAGTGGCAGCAGCACCGCGAGGATCAGCAGGCCGAGGAACAGGTATTTTCCACCCTGTACAAAAAGGCGGTCGCCCAGGTCGCCGCGCGCAGCGTCCCTGGCCGGGATCTTGTCCAGCTTGATCACCGCCTCCATCTCAGGCGAACACCTGAAGGCTGCGGGAGGGCAGCGCTACCCAGATATCCGGGGTGCCGAGACGTGGCAGGCTTTCCGGGTCCAGCTCGGCCAGCAGCGCATGGCCCGGCAGTTGCTCCAGCTCGAAGCTCATGCGGCAGCGGTTGCCGAGGAAGGTGATCTCCCGTACCTGGGCGCGGAAGCGATTGTCCTGCTGCTCGGAGGGGTTGATGGCGACGGCCTCGGGGCGGCAGAACAGGCGGCCGCTGGCGGCGCCATTGGCCGACTCCGGCAGGCGCAGCGCCAGGCTGCCGACACGGGCGTGACCGTTGAAGCGCGACTCGAAGGGCAACCAGTTGCCCTGGCCGACGAACTCGGCGACGAAGGGCGTGGCGGGCTGGCGGTAGATGTCCCGGGGGGTGCCGTACTGCTCGACGCGACCCTGGTTCATCACGGCGATGCGATCGGCCATGAGCATCGCCTCGTCCTGGTTGTGGGTCACCATCAGCGTGGTGATGCCGAGGCTCTTCTGCAGCTGTCGCAGCTCGGTGCACAGATGCTCGCGAACGCGGGCGTCCAGCGCCGACATCGGCTCGTCGAGGAGCAGCAGGGACGGTGCCGGCGCCAGTGCGCGGGCCAGGGCCACGCGCTGCTGCTGGCCACCGGAGAGCTGGCCGGGGAATTTCTTCTCGCTACCTGCCAGGCCCACCAGCTCCAGCATCTCGGCCACGCGGGCACGCACCTGCTCGCGGCCGCTGCCAGAGAGGCCGTAAGCGATGTTCTGCTCGACGGTGAGGTTGGGAAACAACGCATAGGACTGGAACAGGATGCCGTAGTCACGGGCCTGCGGCGGCAGGCGCGAAATGTCGCGCTGGCCGATATGCAGCGTGCCACTGTCCTGTTGCTCCAGGCCGGCAATGCAGCGCAGCAGCGTGGTCTTGCCACAACCGGACGGCCCCAGCAGGCACACCAGCTCGCCTTCGGCGATATCCAGGGACACTCCGCCCAAGGCGGTGAACTGGCCGAAGCGCTTGTGGATATCTCGCACCCGCATATGGGTGGCGTGCTGGTCGGAATGGGACATGGCGGTACCTCGTTGAGCAGTTGGCGTGCACGGGGGCACGACTCGACGAGGTTGATGCTAGGGAGGCAATGCGAACGCCAGATGGCGTTTGGGCAAATTACGCCGATAGTGTCATTGGCGGATTTTGGATGTGCCCCGGATCGGCGTTTGCGCAATCCTCATGGGAGCGATTTCAATCGCGAAGGGCAGCTCCGCTTCCCGTTTCCTTGAGACACGCAGGACGTGTCCTTCGGCCCGCTTCGCGAATGAATTCGCGCCTACAGCGCCAGCCTACGGCTGGTCAGCCGTTTCCCGCGCCACCGCCAGGAATGCGGCCGGCAGACGCGCCTGTCGCCGCTCCTTGAGGCAGTAGAGGTATTCGTCTATCTGCGGCGCGCCCTTGAGTTCGATAACCCGTAGCTCCGGGTTATCCGGCACTTCATGGCGGGCGATGATGCTGATGCCGAGGTTACGGATCACCGCTTCACGGATGGATTCGCGGCTACCGATTTCCAGCAGCGGGCCGATGGCGATGCCCGCGTCCTTGAGCATGTCCTCGGTGAGCTGGCGGGTGGTGGAGCCCGGTTCGCGCATCAGCAGGCAATGGCCCTTCAGGTCCTCCAGGCTCACCGACTTGCGTCGCGCCAGGGGGTGTTCACGGTGCACGGCCAGCACCAGCGGGTCGCTGCCCAGCACCATGCGCACCAGGCGGGCGTCGTCCAGTTTCTGCGAGGAAGCGGCGAGGTCGACGCGATATTCCTCCAGGGCTTCGACCACTTGCTGGGAGTTGCCGATATCCAGGGAAACGTCGATCTGCGGAAAGCGTTCGCGGAAGCTGCGCACCAGGTCGAGGATGTAGTAAGGCGCGGTGGCGCCGATGCGCAGGGTGCCCTGCATCTGCCCGCAATTGCGCAGGAAGAACTCGATGTCGGCCTCCTGCTGCAGCAGCACCTTGACCATGGGCAGCAGCTTCGCGCCCTCTTCGCTCACCGTCAGGCGGCGCCCGCCGCGATGAAACAGCTCGACGCCGTACTGGCCTTCCAGGTTGCGGATCTGCGTGGTCACGGTCGGCTGGCTGAGGCCAAGCTTCTTCGCCGCCTGGGTGATGCTGCCCAGGCGGGCGACCATGTAGAAGGCCTTGAGCTCGGCGCTGAGCATGGCGACGGAACCTCGGAACGGGGAAGTGCGGGCATTCTAGCCGTACAGCAGGACAGCTCCGATAGCTGTGGGGGCGAATTCATTCGCGATGCTGGACACAGTCCTGCCCGTCCTCGGACGCTCAGCGAACAGGCAAGGCTCCAGGACTGATCGGCACGGCTGGCGCAGCGCTGGTGAAGCTATTTGCAGGAAAAGCCGTCGGAACAACAGTATCCGCGCACTTGGGCCTGCTGCCGGAAGGCGGCCTGGGAGAGGCCGAAGCGCTTGCGGAACAGCCTTGCGAGGTGGCGGGTATCCACCGCGCCAATTTCGGCGATCAGCGCAAGGATGTGGCTGGAACTCAGCAGGCGTCACCTCGCATGGTTCAGCCGCATCTCGGTCCAGTAGGCCTTCACCGTCACCCCCTGGCTGGCCTGGAACAGCCGGTCCAGCTGGCGGCGGCTGATGCCGACCACCTCAGACAGTTCGTCAGCGCCGTTGGCCGAAGCCATCAGTTGCCTCATCCGGGCGATGGCGCGATCCACGTGCCGCCCGTGCATGACCTCGGCCTCCCGTGAACGCAAGCGGTGCTCACTGCCGCGGCTTTCATCCACCAGCATGTGATCGGGGTAGACGCCTGCAACGGGCGCGGGACATGAAAAGCCGCACACCAGGCGGGGCTCGTTCCTACTAGTAACCGCCGCCTCCGCCGCCCATGGGCTCGCTCTGCTGCGAGCCACCGCCACCACCGTTGCCGCCATCGCAAGTCGAGCCACTGATCGCGATGAACAACGCCACCATTACCAAGGGGATCAAGCGCTTGAGCATCTGAGTTCTCCCGAGAGGTGAGTCCCCCATCTTTCAGTCAAGCGTGCAGCACAAGGCCCCGCAAGCACAGGCGGCAAGCGGCATGGGGCGATGAGGAGTCATGAAGGTGCAGGGAAAATGGCGTCCCAGAGTGGGTTCGAACCACCAACCTTCCCCTTAGGAGGGGGATGCTCTATCCAATTGAGCTACTGGGACGCGGCGGGTTCGCCAGGGGGGGCGAGGTCCTGAGGACGGCCGGCATGTTAGCGACGTCCGCGCAATTTGTCATGCCTCGCGGAACACTCGCCCCGCGAGGCACTTCCGTCAACGTCCGAAGCGCTCTTCGGCCAGGCGGTCCGCCACGGCCGTGGTGGTGCGGCCTTCGCTGTCGGCGCGGACGAAGATTTCCCGCAGGGTCTCGCCGATGCCTTCCACGTGCTTGCGCAATTCGGCCTCGCTGCCGCCGCTGCGCTCGTACCAGACGTCGATGATACCGCCGGCATTGATGGCGTAATCCGGTGCATAGAGGGTGCCGCGACGACGCAGTTCCTCGGCCAGGCCGGCGTCGGCCAGCTGGTTGTTGGCGGCGCCGGCGATGATGGGCGCGCGCAGGGCTTCCAGCGTCTGCGGGTTGATGATGCCGCCCATGGCGCAGGGCGCGAAAACGTCCACGTCCAGACCATAGATCTCGTTCTGCCCCACCACCTGGGCGCCCAGCTGCTCGGCGGCTTTGCGGGCGTTGGCTTCGTGGATATCGCAGACCCAGAGCTGCGCTCCGGCCTCCTTGAGGTACTGGGCCAGGCTGAAGCCGACCTGGCCGACGCCCTGGATGGCCACGCGCAGGCCGGTCAGGTCGTCGCGGCCGAGGCGATGTTTGGCCGCCACGCGGATGCCAACGAAGGTGCCGTAGGCGGTGGACGGCGAGGGGTTGCCGTCACGCACACCGCCGCCCAGGGCCTCGCGGGTGCCGGCGCCGGCCACGTGGCGGCTGCGCTCGGCCATGATGCGCATCTCGGTGACGCCGGTGCCGGAGTCGGCGGCGGTGATGTAGCGGCCACCCAGGCTGTCGACGAAATCGCCCATGGCCTGGAACAGCGCTTCGCTCTTGTCGCGGTGCGGGTCGCCGATGATCACGGCCTTGCCGCCGCCCAGCGGCAGGTTGGCCAGGGCGGATTTGTAGGTCATGCCACGGGACAGGCGCAGCACATCGCGAAGGGCCTGCTCGTCATTCAGGTAAGGCCACATGCGGCAGCCGCCGAGGGCCGGACCGAGGTTGCTGTTGTGGACGGCGATGATGGCCTTGAGACCGGTGGCCTTGTCGTGGCCGAAGACCACCTGCTCGTGATGATCGAACTCGACATGGGTGAAGACGGACATGGATGTACCTCGAATCGGTGTAGGCGTGTTTCAAGTCGAAGAGCGCCCTCCCCTTTCCCGAAGGAAAGGAGAAGGGCTGAAGGGGTTTGGACTCAGGCAGCCGGGTCGAACAGGTGCAGCACCTGGATGTCGCTGGCGGTGAGGCGGTTGCGGAGCTGCTTCTCCTGCTCGCGGACCTTGGCCAGGGCGCGCTCCTTCACCGGGCCGTAGCCACGGATCTGCTCCGGCAGTTCCGCGAGGGCGACGGCGGTGGCGTAGTTGCTCGGCTTCAGCTCCTTGATGAGCAGGTCGACCGTGGCTTCGTACCCGGCGATCAGCTCGCGCTCGACCTTGCGCTCCTCGCTATGGCCGAAGGGGTCGAAGGCGGTGCCACGCAGGAACTTGAAGCGCGCCAGCACGCCGAACGCCTTGAGCATCCAGGGTCCGAAGCGGCGCTTGCGCGGTTCGCCGGTGACCGGGTCGGGCTTGGCCAGCCAGGACGGCGCCAGGTAGAACTCCAGGTGGAAGTCACCCTCGAACTGGGCTTCGAGCTGCTTGCGGAAGGCGTCGTCGCTGTAGAGGCGCGCCACTTCGTACTCGTCCTTGTAGGCCAGCAGCTTGGCGTAGTAGCGGGCGACGGCGCGGCTCAGGGCCTTGTCTTCGCCACTGTCGGCCTGACGCACGCGCTCCACCAGGGCGCGGTAGCGCTCGGCATAGTCGGCGTTCTGGTAGGCACGCAGGTGATCGGCGCGATGCTGGACGATCTCTTCCAGGGTTTCGCAGCGCGGCGCTTCCACTTCCGCCGGCTTGGCCAGCTTTTCCACCGCCACGAGATCGTGGGCGGCGCGGCGGCCCCAGAGGAACGCCTGCTGGTTGAGGGTGACGGAGACACCGTTGAGCTCGATGGCCTTCTCGATGGCTTCGGCAGAGATCGGCACCAGGCCACGCTGGTACGCGAAGCCCAGCATGAACAGGTTGGTGGCGATGCTGTCGCCCAGCAGGCGGGTGGCCAGGCGGGTGGCGTCGACGAAGTGAGTCTTGGCACTGCCAACCGCCTCAACCAGCGCGTCGCGCATGGCCTGGCCGGGGACCTGGGCGTCGGGGTTGCGGGTGAACTCGGCGGTGGCGGCCTCATGGCTGTTGACCACCGCGTGGGCGATACGGTCGTTGAGCTTGGCCAGCGCTTCCTCGCTGGCGGCTACTACCAGGTCGCAGCCCAGCAGCAGGTCGGTCTCACCGGCCGCGATGCGAACGGCGTAGATATCGTCCTGCTTGGCGGCGATGCGGATGTGGGTGATCACCGGGCCGAACTTCTGCGCCAGGCCGGCCTGGTCGAGTACGGTGCAGCCCTTGCCTTCGATGTGCGCGGCCATGCCCAGCAGCGCGCCAACGGTGGTCACGCCACTGCCGCCAACGCCCGGCAGGAGGATGTTCCAGGGACGCTCCAGGCTCGGCTGGCGCGGTTCCGGCAGGGCCACGAACAGCGCCTTGGCACCGGCGGCCTCGGGCTTGCGCAGGCTGCCGCCATGCACGGTGACGAAGCTCGGACAAAAGCCTTCCACGCAGGAGAAGTCCTTGTTGCAAGCGTTCTGGTCGATCTGGCGCTTGCGCCCCAGCTCGGTTTCCAGCGGCAGCACGGACAGGCAGTTGGATTTGACGCTGCAGTCGCCGCAGCCTTCGCACACAGCCGGGTTGATGAACGCGCGCTTGGCCGGGTCCACCAGCTTGCCGCGCTTGCGGCGACGACGCTTTTCAGTGGCGCAGGTCTGGTCGTAGATCAGCACCGACACGCCCTTGAACTCGCGCAGCTCGCGCTGCACGGCATCCAGTTCGCGGCGATGGTGGAAGGTGACGATGGGCGCGAAGGTATCGCGGGTCGGGTATTTCTCCGGCTCGTCGGTGACCAGGGCGATGCGCTTCACGCCTTCGGCGAAGACCTGCTGGCTGAGCTGGTCGACGCGCAACTCGCCGTCTATGGGCTGACCGCCGGTCATGGCCACGGCGTCGTTGTAGAGGATCTTGTAGGTGATGTTGACCCCAGCGGCGACGGCCGCGCGCAGGGCCAGCTGGCCGGAGTGGAAGTAGGTGCCATCACCCAGGTTCTGGAAGATGTGCGGGGTATCGGTGAACGGCGCCTGGCCGATCCAGGTGGCGCCCTCCCCGCCCATCTGGGTGTAGGTATCGGTGTTGCGGTCCATCCACTGGGTCATGTAGTGGCAGCCGATACCCCCCTGGGCGCGGCTGCCTTCGGGCAGTTTGGTGGAGCTGTTGTGCGGGCAGCCGGAGCAGAAGTGCGGCGTGCGGGTGGTCGTGTGCTTGGGCGCGGCGAGCGCCTTTTCCTTGGCGGCGAGGAAGGCCAGGCGGGATTCGATCTGCTCGCTGGAGTAGATGGGCGCCAGGCGCTTGGCGATGACGCGGGCGATCATTGCCGGGGTCAGTTCGCTGAGGTTGGGCAGCAGCGATACGCCCTCTTCGTCGAACTCGCCCACGACGCGCGGACGCTTGTCCACAGGCCAGTTGTAGAGCTGGCCGGTGACCTGGTCCTCGATGACGCTGCGCTTCTCTTCTACCACCAGGATTTCATCCAGGCCTTCGGCGAATTCGTGGACGGAGACGGGCTCCAGCGGCCAGCTCATGCCGACCTTGAGCACCCGCAGGCCGACCTTGGCGCAGAGTTCCTCGTCCAGGCCCAGGTCATTGAGGGCCTGGCGCACGTCGAGGTAGGACTTGCCGGTGGTGATGATGCCAAGGCGCGGGTTGGGCGAGTCCAGCATCACCTGGTTGAGATTGTTGGCGCGGGCGAAGGCGCGAGCGGCGTAGATCTTGTACATGTTCAGGCGCTTTTCCTGCGCCAGGGGCGGATCGGGCCAGCGGATATGCACGCCGTCTTCCGGCAGGACGAAGTCTTGCGGAATCTTCACCTCGACCCGCAGCGGGTCCACTTCCACCACGGCGGAGGAGTCGACGTTCTCGGCGATGGTCTTGAGCGCCACCCAGCAGCCGCTGTAGCGCGACAGCTCCCAGCCGATGATGCCGTAGTCGAGGATTTCCTGGACGTTGGCCGGGTTCAGTACGGGAATGGATGCGCCGATGAAGGCGTGCTCGCTCTGGTTGGCGATGCTGGAGGATTTGCAGCCGTGGTCGTCACCGGCCAGCAGCAGGACGCCTCCGTGGGGCGATACGCCGGCGGAGTTGCCGTGCTTGAAGACGTCGCCGCAGCGATCGACACCCGGGCCCTTGCCGTACCACATGGAGAACACGCCGTCGTAGCGGGCACCGGGGAACAGGCTGGTCTGCTGGCTGCCCCAGCAGGCGGTGGCGGCCAGTTCTTCGTTGACGCCGGGCTGGAAGTGGACGTGGTTTTCCTTGAGGAAGGACTTGGCCTCCCAGAGGCTCTTGTCGAGGTTGCCGAGCGGCGAGCCCCGGTAGCCGGAGATGAAGCAGGCGGTATTCAGGCCGTGGGCCTTGTCCCGTTGCTTCTGCAGCATCGGCAGGCGGGTGAGTGCCTGGGTGCCGGTGAGGTAGAGGTGACCGGTTTCGAGGCGGTATTTGTCATCCAGGCGGATCTCGGCCAGAGACATGCGGGCGCTCCTTTTATTTTTATGGCGACCTAGATGGCAACGGTGAGTGCCATCTCTTGTTCAGCCCGACGCAGGATCGCTGTGTCGGACACATGCCAAGACTATGACCGGACGGTGCTGATTTTTTCTTTCTATTTTCGCGTTCCAACGCCAGACTTGCGCATGATCCTTCCAACAAGTACAAGATTTCGGACTGATTCATGCAAAACCCGCTTAGCCCCATCGACCGCAAGATCCTGCGCTTGTTGCAGCACGACGCCGACCTGTCCGCCGCCGAGGTGGCCGAGAAGGTGGAACTGTCCCAGTCCCCCTGCTGGCGGCGTATTCACCGCATGCAGGAGGAAGGTCTGATCGAGCGCAAAGTCGCCCTGCTCAACCCCAGGCTGCTGGGTTTCTCGATCACGGTCTTCGTGAACATCAAGCTGTCCGCCCACGGGCGCAACAACCTCACGGAATTCGAGGAGGCGATCGTTGGCTATCCGGAAGTGCTGGAGTGCTACACCATGGCCGGCGGTTCGGATTACCTGTTGAAGGTGGTGGCCAAGGACATCGCCAGCTATGAGCGCTTCCTGCGGGACCAGCTGCTGCAGCGCCCCCACGTGCTGGAAGCGCACTCGAACATCGCCATGAGCGAGGTCAAGCGCACCACGGAGCTGCCGCTGGATTGAGGATCAGGCGGAGTCGGGCCAGGCAAGGGGACGGTGGTCTTCGATGAGCTGCAACAGGCGCTGGCAGGTCTCGGCGAGGGAGCCGGAGTTGTCCAGCAGGCGGAGATCGGCGTTCTCGCCAGCCAGCAGGGTGTCGGCAAATCCGGCATTGCGCGCCAGGCGGGCTTCGATTTCTTCCGCCGACTCACGGCCACGGGCATGCAGGCGTGTACGCAGGACGCTGTCCTCCACCGTCAGTAGCACGGCCAACAGGTGTGGATAACGTCGACGCGCTTCCGGCAGGTAGCCACGGGAGCCGTTTACCAGCACGTCGTCGCCCGCAGCAAGCCAGTCGTCGATCACTCGGGGGATGCCATAGGACAGGCCATTGGCGAACCAGCTCATGGCGAAGTCACCACGGGCCTCGCGTTCGGCGAACACTTCGGGACTGACAGCTTCCGCCAGCTCGCCCCTGGCCTCTGCAGAACGCGTGATCACCCGGCGCGCAACACGGCAGCCCTGCCCGCCCAGGCGCTCTCGCACGGCATCCAGGAGGCTGTCCTTGCCGGAACCGGACGGGCCGATGAGATAGATGAGCCTGCCTGTCATGAATGCACCTGGTAGGAGTGAGTTGCGAACGATGGTCACGGAGGGGAGCCGTGGAAGCTGGTTTGAAAATTTTGAACCGCTTTTATGGCAGCGCAAAGGATTCTTTTGCGAAGGGCGTGGTCTGACAACTGCAGCTACCCTTTAGAGTGATGGCCAGACAGCATCATGATGCCTTCATGGACCTTGAATGGGGCTTCGAGGAGCAATGCGGCTGTCGGAATGTGCTCAATGAGGGATTTAGAGCGGTGGAAGCAGCATTTGGGAATTGTCTGGAAAGTGTTCAGCCACTCGCAATTCGGACAATTGGTGCTGGCCAAAAGCCGCTATAACGATCACAATCCGACACCAATTTGACGTCAAGGAAACGTTTTGCTGACCTTAGGGTCATACCGATTCGAATCGCGAAACTGGCTGAACAATTGCTGCCAAGAACAGTCAAACCGGTGACAATCTTGCAGCTCATTGCCAGCATCGCTTTCCTGAACTAACCGGTTGAATGTATGCGCCCTATGAAACAGGCTATCTATTCCAGTCGTACGGCTGACAAATTCGTCGTTCGCCTCCCCGAGGGTATGCGCGAGCGCATTGCTGTCGTGGCCCGCAACCACCATCGCAGCATGAACTCCGAGATCATCGCCCGCCTCGAGCAAAGCATGCTCCAGGAAGGCGCCCTGGACGAAGGCGTTTCCATGCGCCTGGACAGCCCGGAGCTGAGCCTGCACGAACGCGAACTGCTGCAGCGTTTCCGCCAGCTCTCCCGGCGCCAGCAAAACGCACTGGTTGCGCTGATCGCCCACGATGCAGAACTGGCTGCCGAGGAGTCGTGAGACTGCCCCGCACTGATTGAAGAAGCCGGCAATTGCCGGTTTTTTCATGCCTCCGATTCGAGGTTCGGAGCGGCGCCCGCATTCCTGCCGCCGCAGAAACGAAGAAGCCGCCCTTGCAAGGCGGCTTCTTCATTTGTCTGCGCGGGTCAGAGCAGGAACAGGGTGGCAAGCCCAAGGAAGATGAAGAAGCCGCCACTGTCGGTCATGGCCGTGATCATCACGCTGGAACCCATGGCCGGGTCGCGCCCCATGCGCGTCAGGGTCATGGGAATCAGCACCCCCATGAGCGCCGCGAGCAACAGGTTCAGCGTCATGGCGCCCGTCATCACCGCACCCAATGACCAACTGCCGTACAGGTAGTAGGCCACCAGGCCAATCACCCCACCCCAGATCAGGCCGTTGATGAGCGCCACGCCCAACTCCTTGCGCAGCAGGCGCGAAGTGTTGCCCGTCCCGACCTGGTCGAGCGCCATGGCGCGGACGATCATGGTGATGGTCTGATTGCCGGAATTGCCGCCAATACCGGCGACGATGGGCATCAGCGCGGCAAGGGCCACCAGTTTCTCGATGGAACCTTCGAACAGGCCGATTACTCGGGAGGCGATGAAGGCGGTGACCAGATTGACTGCCAACCAGGCCCAGCGGTTGCCCACCGATTTCCAGACCGAGGCGAAGATGTCTTCCTCCTCGCGCAGACCGGCCATATTGAGGACTTCGTTTTCGCTCTCCTCGCGGATCAAGTCGACCATCTCGTCGATGGTCAGACGGCCGATCAGCTTGCCGTTCTTGTCCACCACCGGCGCCGACACGAGGTCGTAGCGCTCGAACGCCTGGGCGGCATCGTAGGCATCCTCATCCGGATGGAAGCTCACCGGGTCGGTGGCCATTACTTCGGCCACTTCCTTGTCCGGATCGTTCACCAACAGACGCTTGATGGGCAGGACGCCCTTGAGGACACCGTCGTAATCCACCACGAAAAGCTTGTCGGTATGGCCGGGCAGTTCCTTGAGGCGGCGCAGGTAGCGCAACACCACTTCCAGGGCCACGTCATCACGGATGGTGACCATCTCGAAGTCCATCAACGCGCCGACCTGGTCTTCCTCATAAGACAGCACGGAGCGAACGCGCTCGCGCTGCTGCGCATCGAGGGACTCCATCAGCTCGTGAATCACATCTCTCGGCAACTCGGGCGCGAGATCGGCCAGCTCGTCGGCATCCATTTCCTTGGCCGCGGCGAGCAGCTCGTGATCGTCCATGTCGGCGATCAGCGACTCCCGGACGGCGTCGGAGACTTCGAGGAGGATGTCGCCGTCGCGCTCCGCCTTGACCAGCTGCCAGACCGTCAGGCGGTCATTCAGCGGCAGGGCTTCGAGGATGTGGGCGATGTCGGCAGGGTGCAACTCGTCCAGCTTGCGCTGAAGCTCGGCAAGATTCTGCCGGTGAACGAGGTTTTCAACGAGGTCGCGATGCTGGCCTTCCTGACGGTGGGTCAGGTCCTCTACCAGCTTGTGGCGATGCAGCAGATCGATTACCTGGGCCAGGCGGTCCTGCAGGCTCTCTTGCGGCTTTTTGGCTTCTACTTCAGTCATATAGCGCGCTCCACCCCCAGCGGCGGGGCGCGCCGAAATGGGGTCAGACAGTCATTTCGCGATTGTGCAATCGGGATTCTGAGTAACTACTGGGTAAGTCCATGATGGTTGTCCGAATGCCCCGGCGGGGCTGACCGCGCAATGATAACACCGCCATTCGACTCACGCGTTACAAAATCGTGGAAAGAACAATCGCTTGCATCGCATAGCTGGGATTGCCCTCACCTTGGTGCGACGAAAGCAACCTTCTGTAGGACACGCCCACGCAAAGAAATTCACCGGATACGCTCGAGAGCCCATGCCAAGGAGAAGGCACCATGAAACGACTCTCGATCCTCGCTCTCGTCACCCTGCCCTGTTTGCCGCAATCCCCACTGAATGCGGCATCCGTCTTCCGCTGCAGCGACGCCGAAGGCAACGTCAGCTTCAACCAGCATGGCTGCCCGCCGGACAGCCAAGTCGAATATCAACGCACCAGGACGCTGAACCTGCTGAACAGCGAGCCGATACCGGAGGAAAACGGCAGCCGGTACTTTCCGAGTCAGAACTGGGAAAGCCCTGAACGCTCCACGGAAATAGTAGTTGTCGGTGAACGAGCAGAAGTCTGCGGCAACCTGATTTCGCCGCAGGAGCGGCGCAAGGCGATCATTCGCAAGCAGGTCCGCAAGGGCATGACCCGCGCCGACGTCGAAAGTGCACTGGGCAAGCCGGATCGCATCAGCGGCACCAATGGCCAGGTCCGGTACCACTACAAGGCGAAGCAAGGCGCCGGCCAGCAAGTGGCGTTCGACGAGGACGGCTGCGTGAAAAGCGGGCGCTGAACAGAAAAAGAAAAGGGCCTGCATTTCTGCAGGCCCTTTCGGTATGGCGCACTCAGGAGGATTCGAACCTCCGACCGCCCGGTTCGTAGCCGGGTACTCTATCCAGCTGAGCTATGAGTGCGTGTGGTGTTTTTAGACCAGATCACCTCTGGTTTTCCAACCATCCAGCCCAAGCCAAATGTTCAGAAAATGGCGCACTCAGGAGGATTCGAACCTCCGACCGCCCGGTTCGTAGCCGGGTACTCTATCCAGCTGAGCTATGAGTGCGTTGTGGGCGCGCATTATAGGGAATTTTCAGCCTTGGTCAACTGTTTTTTCGAGAAGTTTCAATAACTTATCGATCTACCACTGACCACCCTACAACACGAAATATGGCGGAGAAGGGGGGATTCGAACCCCCGACACCCTTTTGAGGTGTACTCCCTTAGCAGGGGAGCGCCTTCGGCCACTCGGCCACCTCTCCGCAACACGGGGCGCATGATATCCATGTTTTCCCCGTTTGCAAAGCAAAAAATGCAGAAAAATTAGTGGCTTGGTTCCTGGTCTTTCTCTTTCTGTATGCGCTGGTAGATTTCTTCGCGATGCACGGCAACCTCCTTGGGAGCATTGACACCAATGCGCACCTGATTACCTTTCACGCCAAGCACGGTCACAGTGACATCGTCACCCACCATCAGGGTCTCTCCGACCCGGCGAGTCAGAATCAGCATTCCTTTCTCCTTACGGATTCGTTTCGGGACAACAGTCTGCAAAAAAGAAATGGTTACGGCCCCGGCACGGAACTGCCGCTGGAGCTTACACCCAAGTATTGACCAGCCCCGGCAAAAGGAAAGTTCCACCGTAGCGGCCAAAAACGACAAAAGGCGCGGGATGAGCCGCGCCTTTTGGAATTTGCCTTACTCGCCCTGTCGAGACGGGGCGTCCAGTTCGAAGGCGGTGTGCAGTGCACGGACCGCCAGCTCCAGGTATTTCTCTTCGATCACCACGGAAACCTTGATTTCCGAAGTGGAGATCATCTGGATGTTGATGGTTTCCTTGGCCAGGGCTTCGAACATGCGGCTGGCAACGCCAGCGTGGGAGCGCATGCCAACGCCAACGATGGAGACCTTGGCGATCTTGGTGTCGCCGATCACTTCACGAGCACCGAGTTCGCTAGCGGTCTGCTCCAGCACGCGCTGGGCGTTCTGGTAGTCGTTGCGGTGGACGGTGAAGGTGAAGTCGGTGGTGTTATCGTGCGCCACGTTCTGCACGATCATGTCCACTTCGATATTGGCGGCACTGATCGGGCCCAGGATCTTGAATGCCACGCCGGGGATGTCCGGCACGCCACGGATGGTCAGCTTGGCTTCGTCGCGGTTGAAGGCGATGCCGGAGATGATCGGCTGTTCCATGGATTCCTCTTCATCAAGGGTAATGAGGGTGCCCGGACCCTCCTGGAAGCTGTGCAGCACGCGCAGCGGGACATTGTATTTGCCGGCGAACTCCACCGAGCGAATCTGCAGCACCTTGGAGCCGAGGCTGGCCATTTCCAGCATCTCTTCGAAGGTGATCTTGTCCAGGCGCTGGGCCTGGGGTACCACACGCGGGTCGGTGGTGTAGACGCCATCTACATCTGTGTAGATCTGGCACTCATCGGCCTTCAGCGCCGCAGCCAGGGCCACGCCAGTGGTATCGGAACCGCCGCGACCGAGGGTGGTGATGTTGCCGTGCTCATCCACGCCCTGGAAGCCGGCGACCACGACCACGCGGCCGGCCTTGAGGTCGGCGCGGATCTTCTGGTCGTCGATCTGCAGGATACGCGCCTTGTTGTGGGCGCTGTCGGTGAGGATGCGCACCTGGTTCCCGGTATAGGAAACCGCCGGCACGCCGCGCTTGATCAGCGCCATGGCCAGCAGGGCAATGGTCACCTGCTCGCCGGTGGAGACCATCACGTCCAGTTCGCGCGGTACCGGCTGCTCGCTGATCTGTTTGGCCAGATCGATCAGGCGGTTGGTTTCGCCGCTCATGGCGGAAACCACGACCACGATGTCATCGCCGCCTTCGCGGAACTTCTTCACCTTCTCGGCCACCTGCTCGATGCGCTCGACAGTGCCGACCGAGGTCCCCCCAAACTTCTGTACGATCAAAGCCATTTCAAAAGCCGCCTAATCCCGTGAAGGGCGCCCATTAAACAATCAACGCAGAACACTGCCAAGGTCCGCCGGGCGTGGGGCGGACCGCTGGCGGCGGGCCTCAGAGGCCCTGTTCGACGAACGGTGCGGCCAGGGCCAGAGCCTGCTCCAGGGCCGCGGCGTCGGTACCGCCGCCGCGCGCCATGTCAGGGCGACCACCGCCCTTGCCGCCAACCGCTGCCGCGGCCTGCTTCATCAGATCGCCGGCTTTGAGTTGGCCGGTCAGGTCCTGGGTGACGCCGGCGACCAGTGTCACCTTGCCCTCCAGCGCACTGCCGAGCAGGATCACTGCGCGGCCGAGCTTGTTCTTCAATTGGTCGACCAGCGCCAGCAGCGCGTCGCCGTCCAGTCCGTCCAGGCGCGCAGCCAGCACCTTCACGCCTTTCACATCGATGGCGGAAGCAGCCAGGTCGTCGCCAGCGGCGCTCGCCGCCTTGGCCTTGAGCTGTTCCAGCTCCTTCTCGAGCTGGCGGTTGCGCTCCAGCAGCGCGGACAGTTTGTCCAGCAGGTTGTCGCGGCTGCCTTTGACCAGGCCCGCGGCTTCCTTCAGTTGTTCTTCGGCACCGTTCAGGTAGGTCAGCGCTGCAGCGCCGGTCACCGCTTCGATGCGGCGCACGCCAGCGGCCACGCCGCCTTCGCTGGTGATCTTGAACAGGCCGATGTCGCCGGTACGGGACACGTGGGTGCCACCGCAGAGCTCTACGGAGAAATCGCCGCCCATGGTCAGCACGCGGACCTGGTCGCCGTACTTCTCGCCGAACAGGGCCATGGCGCCTTTCGCCTTGGCGGTGTCGATGTCGGTCTCTTCGGTCTCGACTTCACTGTTCTTGCGGATTTCGGCGTTGACGATGTCTTCCAGGGCCTTCAGCTGTTCGGGCTTGATGGCCTCGAAGTGGCTGAAGTCGAAGCGCAGGCGCTGGCTGTCCACCAGGGAGCCCTTCTGCTGGACGTGGTCGCCCAGCACGCGGCGCAGGGCGGCGTGCAGCAAGTGGGTGGCGGAGTGGTTGAGCGCTGTAGCCTGACGGACCGTGGCATCGATCTGGGCGGTAACGGCGGCGCCGACGCGCAGGGTGCCGTGATCGACCACGCCGTGGTGCAGGAAGGCACCGCCGGCCTTGGTGGTGTCACGTACATCGAAGCGCAGGCCGCTGGCGGCGATGAAGCCGCAGTCGCCCACCTGGCCGCCGGACTCGGCGTAGAACGGGGTGCGATCCAGGACCAGCACGCCCTCCTCGCCTTCGGCGAGCTGCTCGACGGCCTGACCGTCCTTGAACAGGGCGATCACCTTGCCTTCACCGTGGGTGCAGACATAGCCGGTGAAATCGGTATCGACGTCGACCTTGACCAGGGCGTTGTAGTCCATGCCGAAGGCGCTGGAGGCGCGGGACAGTTCGCGCTGCTTCTCCATCTCGCGCTCGAAGCCTTCCTCGTCCAGGGTCAGGCCGCGCTCACGGGCGATGTCGCCGGTCAGGTCCATGGGGAAGCCGTAGGTGTCATAGAGCTTGAACACCACATCACCCGGGATGACCGTGCCGGACAGCCCAGCCAGATCCTGCTCGAGGATGCGCAGGCCCTGCTCCAGGGTCTTGGCGAACTGTTCTTCCTCGGTCTTCAGCACGCGTTCGATATGCGCCTGCTGCTGCTTGAGCTCGGGGAAAGCCTCGCCCATCTCGCCCACCAGGGCGGCGACGATCTTGTGGAAGAAACTGCCCGTCGCGCCCAGCTTGTTACCGTGGCGGCAGGCGCGACGGATGATGCGGCGCAGCACATAGCCACGGCCTTCGTTGGACGGCAGTACGCCATCGGCGATGAGGAAGCTGCAGGAACGGATGTGGTCAGCCACCACTTTCAGCGACGGGGCGTCGTCATTGGCGCAGCCGATGGCTTCGGCGGACGCCTTGAGCAGGCTCTGGAACAGGTCGATCTCGTAGTTCGAGTGCACGTGTTGCAGCACCGCACTGATGCGCTCCAGCCCCATGCCGGTGTCCACGCTGGGTGCCGGCAGCGGGTGCATCACACCGTCGGCCGTGCGGTTGAACTGCATGAACACGTTGTTCCAGATCTCGATGTAGCGGTCGCCGTCTTCTTCCGGCGAGCCGGGCGGGCCGCCCCAGATTTCCGGACCGTGGTCGAAGAAGATCTCGGTGCAGGGACCGCAGGGGCCGGTATCGCCCATGGCCCAGAAGTTGTCGGAAGCGTAAGGGGCGCCCTTGTTGTCGCCGATGCGCACCATGCGCTCGTGGGGAATGCCGACTTCCTTGGTCCAGATGTCGTAGGCCTCGTCATCGCTGGCGTAGACGGTGACCCAGAGCTTCTCTTTCGGCAGTTTCAGCCACTTGTCGCCGGTGAGGAATTCCCAGGCGTAGTGAATGGCGTCGCGCTTGAAGTAGTCGCCGAAGCTGAAGTTGCCCAGCATTTCGAAGAAGGTGTGGTGGCGCGCGGTGTAGCCAACGTTTTCCAGGTCGTTGTGCTTGCCGCCGGCACGCACGCATTTCTGGCTGGTAGTGGCACGGGTGTAGGCGCGCTTTTCCAGGCCAAGGAAGCAGTCCTTGAACTGGTTCATCCCCGCGTTGGTGAACAGCAGGGTCGGGTCGTTGCCCGGAATCAGGGAGCTGGAAGCGACACGGGTATGCCCCTTCTCTTCGAAGAAGCTCAGGAAGGCTTCACGGATTTCTGCGCTTTTCATAGGTTCTTCCACGGAAACTGCGGCCACGACGGCGGTGCAAATCGTTATCGGCGAAGGACGGCAAGTGGAAATCGGCGAAAAAGCAGCAGGTTTTCAAGAAAATTCCGGCAGTTCCCGCCTATTTCCAACATTGCACGCGAAACTCGCAGCCGTCTGGCGACAGGCATACGAATCACCGGCAAAGGGCCGCATTATATCGGCCCTGCGCCAGCGGGATAGTCTCTTTGTGCGATAGATGGCGGCTATTTATGCACGCCGCCGATTCAGGCGCGGCGGAACGCGGCGAAAGCCTCGATCACCCGGGCGATATCGGCGGCCTGCACATCCAGGTGGGTAACCAGGCGCAGGCGCGCGGCCGGGCTGACACGGATACCCTGACTGGCGAGGAACTCGCCCAGGGCACGTGCCTGATCGCCGACCTGCACGTAGACCATGTTGGTCTGCACCGGCTCGACGTCATGGCCCAGCTCCCGCAACCCCGATCCCAGGCGCTCGGCATTGGCGTGATCCTCCGCCAGGCGCTCGACCTGGTGATCCAGCGCATAAAGTCCGGCCGCTGCCAGCAAGCCGGCCTGGCGCATGCCGCCGCCGACCATCTTGCGCAGCCGCCGAGCCTTGGCAATCAACGCCGCACTACCACAGAGCACAGAACCCACCGGCGCACCGAGGCCCTTGGACAGGCAGACGGAAACCGAGTCGAAGTGGCGGGTGATCTCGCGGGCATCCACCCCCTGCTTCACCGCCGCGTTGTACAGCCGGGCGCCGTCCAGGTGCAGGCCCAGGCCGCGACGACGGGTCAGCTCGCGCGCCGCCGCCAGGTACTCCAGCGGCAGGACCTTGCCCTGCATGGTGTTTTCCAGGGCCAGCAGCCGGGTGCGGGCGAAGTGGAAGTCGTCCTGCTTGATGGCGGCCTCGACCCTACCGAGATCCAGGCTGCCGTCGGCTTCGCCGTCGATGGGCTGGGGCTGGATGGACCCCAGCACGGCGGCGCCGCCACCTTCGTACTTATAGGTGTGGGCCTGCTGGCCGACGATGTACTCGTCACCACGCTCGCAGTGGGCCATCAGTCCCAGCAGGTTGCTCATGGTGCCGGTCGGCACGAAGAGCGCCGCCTCGAAACCCAGGCGCTCGGCCAGGCTCGCCTCGAGGCGGTTCACGGTGGGGTCTTCGCCATAGACATCGTCGCCCAGCTCGGCGCGCTGCATGGCCTCGCGCATGCCGGCGGTGGGTTGGGTGACGGTGTCGCTGCGCAGGTCGATCAGGCTCATTCCGGGCTCCTTGGATGGGCGAAGAGCCCGATCCTAAAGCCCGGCGCCATACGGGTACAGGTACAGAAAGAAATAAAGGCGCAGAATCTGTTCACGGTCTTGCGAGCCAGCGCCATGCAAGGCGCAACGAGCAACGGGAGAAACAGCCGAAGGCTGACCCAAAGGGTGAGCGCCAGCGAATCAAGGCTGGCGAGGAAGCGGAGTTTGCGAGCTGTAAATGAGCATTCCGACCGGGCCGGTGCTCCAGCCCGCTTTCAATGGAGCAGGGCCGACGCGCAGCAGATCCTGGATAGGTTTCAGACGTCGGCGGGAACGATGAGAATCCCGGCACGCAAACCGTTCTTCACCCTGGGATTGGGGAAGATGATGCGGGCGCCCTGCTCTTCCACGACCCAGCGGGTGCCCGCGATGTCTTCGGCCAGCAGGTAGCCCACGGGCAATTCGCTGAAGTTCTCGATATCAGGCGCCAGGTGCAGTTGGAACGATTCGCTGTGCTTGATGATCTCGCGCGATACCGAGAACAGTTGCAGCCCGTCCAGGCTGTCACCGTCGGTCTTCGGCTCACTCCCTTCGATCAGCGCCTTCAGGCGCGTTTCGAGGCGGTCGAGATTGACCTCCTCGTTGCTGCCGAAAGGCCGTGCCTTGCCCAGCTCCAGGGTGAAGGCCTCTGCATCCAGACTTGCGTAGGTGTAGGAACTGAAGGTGATGCCGGTCTTGTTCTGCAGCAGCACGGCATCGATGCCGGCGTCCCGCAGGCGAGCCAGTTCCTGGCGCGAATGCTCGCGGCCTTCCACATAGGGATAGAGGGCGAACTGTTCGATCTTCGAGCCACGGATGGCAGTGTGCAGGTCGTAGTGCAGGCGGGCGCGATCAGGCTTGCTGAAGAAGGCGGCGGCGTAGCGCTCCAGCTCTCCGGCGCGCATGGCTTCGAAACCGCTGGATTCGGCGTGGCGACCATTGAACAGGCGATTGACGTCCTGCTCGACGTAGCGCTCACCGCGACGAATGGCTTCGGGGTTGCCCAGCAGGAAGAGAATGCGGGCGCGCGGCTTGAGCTGGCCACGGGCAATGGCCTGGAGCAGGCGGTCCAGCAGTTCGATCGGAGCGGTTTCGTTACCGTGCACCCCGGCCGAAAGCAGCAGGTCGAGCCCAGTGTCTTCGGCGGCCGGCGGGGTGACGTCCAGCGCCCCCTCGCCCAGCCAGTGCAGGCGCACGCCCCCGGATGTCAGCTGGATCTTCTCGGTCGGCTCACGGCCGGCGAGGGTCAGTTCAAGCAGTTTTCCGAGGGCTAGCATCCTGTTACCTCAATGATCGTGATCGCAGTCGGGACCATGCACATGGTCGTCGTCGGCGTCAGCCGGTTCCATCTCCAGCTGCAAGCTGACCAGGTTGGTGGCCAGCGGGCGCAGCAGCAGGTTGGCGTACTCGGTGTCGTCTTCCTCGACGTCCACGCCGATCAGCAGCTGGCCGTTGCCAGCCTGCTGGATCCAGACTTCCTTGCCCTGCCAGACGACGGCAAACCGGGTGCAGGAGGTTTCGAGCTGGGTGCCGTCGGTATCTTCGAGGATGAGTTGCAGGGCGTCGGACATTTCAGGGTTCTCAGTTGAGCTGGAAGGGATAAACAGCGCCCAGTTTAAGGATCTGCGTCAGTTCATCCAATGCCGTCCGGCACTCCGACAGCAATTGAGGGTCGGCCAGGTCGGATTCGCTGAGGCGGTCACGGTAGTGCTTCTCGACCCAGGCGGTCAGGGTGGCGTGGAGCTCCGGGGTCATCATCACCCCCTGGTTCACCGCCGCCAGCTCATGTTCCTTCAGTGCCACGCGCAGGCGCAGGCAAGCCGGACCACCGCCGTTCTGCATGCTCTGCTTGAGGTCGAAGACCTTCACTTCGCGAATCGGACCCTGAGCGGAGGTCAACTCGTTCAGGTAGCTCCAGACGTTGGCGTTGGCACGGCACTCTTCCGGCACGATCAACAGCATGCTGCCGTCGGCGCGGCTGAGCAGCTGGCTGTTGAACAGGTAGGAGCGCACCGCATCCTCCACGCTCACCGCACTGCGCGGCACACGCACCGCCTGGAAGCGGCCGCCACGCTTGCCCAGCTTGCCATCCAGTTCGGCCAGCACCTTGTCGGTCTCGAGGAAGGCATCCTCGTGGTAGAACAGCACTTCGCCATTACCCACCGAGATCACGTCGTTGTGGAACACGCCCTGGTCGATCACCGCGGGGTTCTGCTGAGCGTAGACCACGCCTTCCGCGCCCAGCCCATGGAGACGGGCGATCGCCTGGCTGGCTTCCAGGGTCTGCCGTGCCGGGTAGCGCTGCGGGGAGGGGTAGCGGGCGTCGAACGCGCTACGACCGAAGACGAAGAACTCGACACCGGCTTGACCGTAACCGTTGCAGAAACGGGTGTGGTTGGCAGCACCCTCGTCGCCGAACTGGCCGACCGCCGGCAGGGCTGCGTGGTGAGCGAAGAACTTGTCGTTGGCGAACATGGCGCCCAGCACGCGACTGGTGGTCGGGTGCTCGATGGAACGGTGGAACTTGCAATTCAGGTTGGCAGCGGTGAAATGCACACGGCCGTCCGCAGTGTCGGCGCTGGGGCTGACGGTGCAGGAGTTGGCGGTCCACATACTGGAGGCCGAGCTGCAGGCAGCCAGCAGCGGCATGGCTTCCTTGGCGGCCTTGGCGATGACTTCCGCATCGGTGCCGGAGAAGCCCAGGCTGCGCAGGGCGGCGACGTCCTGACGCTCCTGCGGGGCGAACACGCCCTGCTTGAAGCCCATTTCCATCAGCGCCTTCATCTTGCCCAGGCCCTGCAGTGCGGCTTCCTTCGGGTTGGAGGTCGCCTGGCTGTTGCTCTGCGAGGCGACGTTACCGTAGGACAGGCCACCGTAGTTGTGGGTCGGGCCGACCAGTCCGTCGAAGTTCACTTCATAGGCGTTCACAGGCTGACTCCTGGAGTAAGGGTTGCAGGCAGGGCAAGGGTTTCGCTTTCCAGCGAGGCCACCGGGTAGGCGCAGTAATCAGCGGCGTAGTAGGCGCTGGCGCGATGGTTGCCGGAGGCGCCGACACCACCGAAGGGCGCACTGCTGGCGGCGCCGGTCAGTTGCTTGTTCCAGTTGACGATGCCGGCGCGGCTCTCGATGAGGAACTGCTGGTAGCGCTCGGCGGAGTCCGACAGCAGGCCGGCGGCCAGGCCGTACTGGGTGGCATTG
The DNA here is from genome assembly GCF_008807375.1 of Pseudomonas lalkuanensis. Classification (NCBI taxonomy): domain Bacteria; kingdom Pseudomonadati; phylum Pseudomonadota; class Gammaproteobacteria; order Pseudomonadales; family Pseudomonadaceae; genus Metapseudomonas; species Metapseudomonas lalkuanensis. Next base: position 4,455,912 of record NZ_CP043311.1, read on the forward strand.
GCCTCGGCGATGGCGGAATCGAAGTCGCGGTAGCGGATCACCTGCAGCAGCGGGCCGAAGAACTCTTCGTCCGGACGATCGGCAACGGCGGTCACGTCGAGGATGCCCGGGGTCAGCAGCGCGGCATTTTGCAGCGGCTGGGACATGGCCAGCAGTGCCACCGCGCCGCCAGCAATCAGGTGTTCCTGAGCCTTGAGCAGGTGACGGGCGGCGTCCAGGGAAATTACCGAGCCCATGAAGGGCGCGGGCTGGGCGTCGAACGCGCCGACCTTGATGGTGCTGGCGACGCTCACCAGGCGCGCCAGCAGGGCGTCGCCCCAGGCGCCTTCGGGCACCAGCAGGCGGCGGGCGCAGGTGCAGCGCTGGCCGGCGGAAATGAAGGCGGACTGGATGATGGTGTAGACAGCGGCATCCACGTCCTGGACCTGGTCGACCACCAGCGGGTTGTTGCCGCCCATCTCCAGGGCGAGGATCTTGTCCGGACGGCCGGCGAACTGCTGGTGCAGCAGGTTGCCGGTGCGGCTGGAACCGGTGAAGAACAGGCCGTCGATACCCGGATTGCCGGCCAGGGCCACGCCGGTTTCACGAGCGCCCTGCACCAGGTTCAAGACGCCAGCCGGCAGACCGGCCTCGACCCAGCACTTCACCGTCAGCTCGGCGACCTTCGGGGTCAGCTCACTGGGCTTGAAGATCACCGCGTTGCCCGCCAGCAGCGCCGGCACGATGTGCCCGTTGGGCAGGTGGCCCGGGAAGTTGTAGGGACCGAAAACGGCCACCACGCCGTGGGGCTTGTGGCGCAGCACCGCAGTGGCGTCCGCCAGCGGTCCGCTTTTCTCGCCGGTGCGCTCGCGGTAGCTCTGGATGGAGATGGCGACCTTGTTGACCATGCTGGTCACTTCGGTGGCCGACTCCCACAAGGGCTTGCCGGTTTCTTCGCCAATGCAGCGAGCGAGTTCGTCGGCATGGTTGCGCAGGGTAACTGCGAACTGCTCGAGGATGGTGATGCGCTCTTCCAGCGGGCGACGGGCCCAGGCCGGGAAAGCGGCACGGGCGGCCTTCACGGCTTCGTCCACCTGGGCGGCATTGGCGCCACGGCCGGACCAGACGGCCTCCTGGGTTACCGGGTTCAGCGAATCGAAGGCTTCGCCCTGCCCTGCCTGCCAGTTACCAGCGATGAAATGGGTGCTCATTTAGACGGACTCCTTGGCCGACAGCGGTACGGCGCGAACCGAAGCGCCGGCGGAGAGTTTCAGGCGCTTGGCGGTCAGCGCATCCACCACCAGGGTCCCGGCCGCCAGGCGGGCCGGAGCAGCGGTGATGCGGCAGTCTTCGCGCTTGCGGTTGTGGATCAGGAAAGGCGTGGCGTCTTCGCCAGGGGTGCCGACGGCCAGGACCAGGTTCTGGCTATCGCGCACGGCGCGGATCTTCGACGTTTCGCATTCGATGGCCGGGCCGGCGTCGAAGATGTCGACGTAGCCCTGGTAGCTGAATCCTTCCCCCTTGAGCATCGCCAGTGCCGGCTCGGTGTCGCTGTGCACGCGACCGATGACATTGCGCGCGGCTTCGGAGAGGAAGCAGGTGTAGAGCGGGAACTTGGGCATCAGTTCGGCGATGAACGCCTTGTTGCCGACGCCGGTGAGGTAGTCGGCGCGAGAGAATTCCATCTTGAAGAAATGCCGGCCGAGGCTTTCCCAGAACGGCGAAACGCCATTGGCATCGGACATGCCACGCATCTCGGCGATCACCTTGTCACCGAACAGCTCGGGGAATTCCGCGATGAACAGGAAGCGCGCCTTGGACAGCAGACGCCCCTTCAGGCCGGTGCGGTGGCCGGCATGCAGGAACAGCGAGCAGAGCTCGGAATTGCCGGTCAGGTCGTTGGCCAGGAACAGCGTGGGGATCTGGCGGTGGATGTGCAGCTCCTGGGAGGCACTGACAGTCAGGCCGACCCGGTAGTTGTACCAGGGCTCGCGCAGGCCCACGGCGCCAGCCACGGCGGAAATGCCGATGACGGTGCCATCGTCGTCCTCGAGCACGAAGAGGTAATCCGCGTCGGCCCGCTCGGCCTCACCACGGAATGCCTTCTCCGCCCAGCCGACGCGATGCGACAGGCGCGCCTCATTGGCCGGCAGCGTGGTCAGGCCCGCGCCGGTGCTGCGCGCCAGGTCGATCAGGGCCGGTAAGTCGGCGCTGCGTACGGGACGAACGATCATAGTGCCTCCAGAAATTTCGCTCCCTTCCGTCCGGGAAGGCAGCCAGGGAGAGGGCCGTGCCCTCATCCGGCCCCACCAGGGGCCACCTCCTCCCGGCGGGAGGAGGGTCAAAGACTCAAACCGCGATCAGGCGGACGCTGGCGCCTTCGCCAACCCCGAGGGCCTCGGCGGCTTCTTCGCCGAGCACCACAGGCTTGCCGGGAACCCAGTCGAGTTCGGCGACGATGGCGCGGAAATCCTGCAACTGGCCGTTGCACACCAGGTACTGGCGACCGCCCTTGCCCTGCTCGCCCAGCTTCACTGGCACCATGCGGCTCTGCGCGATGGAGCGGATGCTCGAGGTACGGGCGTGAAGGGTCGGGCCGCCATCGAAGATGTCGATGTAGTTGTCGGTCTCGAAGCCTTCACGCATCAGGATGTCGAAAGTGATCTGCGCACGCGGGTGCACCTGGCCCATGGACTCCTGGGCTTCATCCGGCAGCAGCGGCACGTAGATCGGGTAATGCGGCATCAGTTCGGCGAGGAAGGTGCGGCTCTTCAGGCCGGACAGGCGCTCGGCCTCGGTGTAATTGAGGTCGAAGAAGTTGCGCCCCACGGCATCCCAGAACGGCGACTCGCCGTGTTCGTCGCTGTAACCGACTATCTCCACCACCACGGCATCGGCGAACCGCTCCGGGTGGCTGGCCATGAACAGCAGGCGGCTACGGGAGTTGAGCTCGGCGATGGGGGTGTTCACCAGGTCGCGCTCGACATAGAAGCTGGTCAGCAGGCTGTTGCCGGTCAGGTCGTGGCAGAGCGAGAGAACGTGGATCTTGTTGTGGATCGAAAGCGAACGAGAGGCATGCACGAAGGTCTCGTTGCGGAAGCTGTAGAAGGGCTCGGAGAAGCCGGCGGAAGCGACGATCGCCGAGCAACCCGCCAGGCGACCGGTCGCGGTGTCCTCGAGGACGAAGAAGTAGCTCTCCTCGCCGTTGAAGCTCACCTCGGCGGAGAAAGACGCCTCGGACGCGGCAATCTTCTCGCCCAGCACCTCGGCGTCATCCGGCAACGAAGTGACACCCACGGGGCTATCCGCAGCCAGACGCTGGACTTCAGCGAGATCGGCCATTTGCGCGGGGCGCATCACCAACATGGGGGTCACTCCTTTTTCTTGTTGAAAACTCCGAACGAACCAGTGGTTCCATCCGGAGAAAAGCCGGGCCCCAATGGCCCGCACTCATGCGTGAATCTGTTCCGTCCCTGGGATCGCAGCGCAGCGCTTCCCTGCGCTGCGTCCAGCAGAGGCTTACGCCTGGGTCAGCTTGGCGACGGCACGCTCGAAGCGGTCCAGGCCTTCGTCGATGTCCGCATCCGGGATCACCAGGCTGGGCGCGAAGCGCACCACGTCCGGGCTGGCCTGCAGAACCATCACGGCTTCCTTCTCGGCGGCGTTCAGCACGTCCTTCGCCTTGCCCTTCCAGGCATCGGAGAGGACGGCGCCGATCAGCAGGCCCAAACCACGAACTTCGGTGAAGATGCCGTACTTGGCGCCGATGGCCTCGAGGCGGGTCTTGAAGCGGTCATGCTTGGCATTGATACCGCTCAGCACTTCCGGGGTATTGATCACATCCAGCACGGCCTCGGCTACGGCGCACGCCAGCGGGTTGCCGCCATAGGTGGTGCCGTGGGTGCCTACCGACAGGTGCTTGGCGATTTCGGTGGTGGTCAGCATGGCGCCGATGGGGAAACCGCCGCCCAGGCTCTTGGCGCTGGAGAGGATGTCCGGGGTCACGCCGTAGTGTTCGTAGGCGAACAGGTGGCCGGTACGGCCCATGCCGCTCTGCACTTCGTCGAAGATCAGCAGCGCGTTGTGTTCGTCACACAGCTTGCGCGCGCCTTCCAGGTAGGCCTTGTCCGCCGGCAGCACGCCGCCCTCGCCCTGCACGGGTTCCAGGACCACGGCGCAGGTCTTGTCGGAGATGGCCGCCTTCAGGGCTTCCAGGTCGTTGTAGGGCACATGGCTGATGCCTTCCATCTTCGGACCGAAGCCGTCGGAGTACTTCGGCTGGCCGCCAACGGTCACGGTGAACAGGGTACGACCGTGGAAGCTGTTGGTGGCGGAGATGATTTCGTGCTTCTGCGGGCCATAGACGTCATGGGCATAACGACGGGCCAGCTTGAAGGCCGCTTCGTTGGCCTCGGCACCGGAGTTGGCGAGGAACACGCGCTCGGCAAAGGTGGCGTCCACCAGCTTCTTGGCCAGGCGCAGGGCCGGCTCGTTGGTGAAGACGTTGGATACGTGCCAGATCTTGTTGGCCTGTTCGGTCAGCGCATTGACCAGCGCGGGGTGCGCATGGCCCAGGGAGTTCACTGCGATACCGCCGGCAAAATCGATCAGCTCGCGACCGGACTGGTCCCAGACTCGGGAACCCTGGCCACGCACCGGGATGAAAGCGGCGGGGGCGTAGTTGGGAACCATCACCTTGTCGAAATCGGCGCGCTCGACCTGCGCATGCTCAACGGACATCAGTTTCTCCTGCCATGAACGGCTAGTGATGAAAGGATTGTAGGGACTGATTCGGGGTTGGCATTGCCGCCATGCGACAACTTCTTACAGCGCCACCCCCGCGAAAACCGGCGCTTATGGAAATGCGACAGAAAGCGTCGGGAAGGCGCAGTTTAAACGCTGATCGCCGCCGCTACGCACCCGTCGGGAAATTTTCTCCACGGGGTGACTGGCGGGTATCGAAAGAGGAAGAGGAAGAGGAAGAGGAAGAGGAAGGAGATCGTGGGAGCGAATTCATTCGCGAAAGGACCGCATAGCGGTCCTGGGTTACCAGACGCAGGACCACCCCCTGCAATCGCGAATGAATTCGCTCCCACAAGGGAAGGAAGCGTTTTTCTAGCCCCGCTCCGCCACCGGCGCCGGCTGCTGGGTTTCGAAGGGACTGACGCCGCGGCGCTGGTTGCGGTCTTCGCGCGGGGTGACGCCGAAGAAGTTGCGGTAGGCGCTGGAGAAGTGCGGGCCGGAAGAGAAGCCGCAGGACAGGCCGATCTGGATGATCGATTTGCTGGTCTGCATCAGCATCTGCCGCGCCTTGTTCAGGCGCAGTTCCAGGTAGTACTGGCTGGGCACGCGATTGAGGTATTGCTTGAAGATGCGCTCCAGTTGGCGACGGGACACACAGACGTGCTGGGCAATCTCGTCGGTGGTCAGCGGCTCTTCAATATTGGCTTCCATCAGCAGCACGGCCTGGGTCAGCTTCGGATGGCTGGAACCCAGACGGTTCTGCAACGGGATGCGCTGGCGCTCCCCGCCTTCACGGATACGCTCCACGACGAGCTCTTCGGAGACCGCACCCGCCAACTCGGCGCCATGGTCGCGGGCCAGTACGGCCAGCAGCAGGTCGAGCACCGCCAGGCCACCGCAAGCGGTGAGACGGTCGCGATCCCAGTCGAACAGATGACTGGTGGCGATCACCTTGGGAAAACGTTCGGCGAAATCGTCCTGCCAGCGCCAGTGCACTGCCGCGCGATAGCCATCCAGCAGCCCCAGGTGCGCCAGGGGATACACGCCAGCGGAAAGGCCACCAACCACGCAACCGGCACGCACCGAATGCTTGATCGCCGCGGAGAGGGCCGGGGATATCTGCGCTGGCGGCTCGTCGGCCACCAGGAACAGGCGCTGCAGGCCATCCAGCTTGCCGGCCCAGGCCTCGCCCGGCAGGCGCCAGGCACCTTCGGCAGCCGGTTCGGCCTGCAGGAAGGAGATCTCGTAAACCACTTCCGGATGCAGTCGCTGGGCGACACGCAGGGCTTCCTCGGCCAGCGCCAGGGTCAGCGCCTTGGTACCGGGCCAGAGGAGAAAGGTGATTCGATGGGCAGTCATGGCAGGCAGCTTAGCAGACCCCGGCAAAAGGAAAGGGACAAGGCGAAACAGGGTTTCGAATGCGGTGCGGCGGCCCTGGGGCCGCCGCGTCGTGGATCACTTCAGGCTGCCGGAGAGGAACTGCTTGAGGCGATCGGATTGCGGGTTGGCCAGCACTTCCTTCGGGCAACCGCGCTCTTCCACCAGGCCCTTGTGCAGGAACACCAGCTGGTTGGACACCTCACGGGCAAAGCCCATTTCGTGCGTCACCACAACCATGGTGCGGCCTTCCACGGCCAGGTCCTTCATCACCTTCAGCACTTCGCCCACCAGCTCCGGGTCCAGCGCCGAGGTGGGTTCGTCGAACAGCATCACCTCCGGCTCCATGGCCAGGGCACGGGCGATGGCCACGCGCTGCTGCTCACCGCCGGACATGTGCGCCGGGTAGGCATCCTTGCGATGGGCCACGCCCACCTTGGCCAGGTAGTGCTCGGCCTTTTCGATGGCTTCCTTCTTCGGCACGCCGAGCACATGCACGGGCGCTTCGATCACGTTCTCCAGGGCGCTCATGTGCGACCACAGGTTGAAGTGCTGGAACACCATCGCCAGGCGCGAGCGCATGCGCTGCAGCTGCTTGGGATCGGACGCCTTCAGGCCGCCGTCGCGGTTGGCTACGAGCTTCAGCTCCTCGCCATTGAGGAGGATCTTGCCGCCGTGGGGCTGCTCCAGCATGTTGATGCAGCGCAGGAAGGTACTTTTGCCCGAGCCGCTCGAGCCGATGATGCTGATGACGTCGCCGGCCTTGGCCGCCAGGGACACGCCCTTGAGCACTTCGTGGCTGCCGTAGCGCTTGTGCAGGTCTTGGACTTCCAGTTTGTACATGGTGGGGGCTCTCTGTGCGATTCGTGGAAAGTCAGGCCTTGCGCGGGGCCAGGTAGGCCAGGTAGCGGCGCTCGGCGGCCTTGAACAGGCGCACCAGGATGAAGGTCAGGCAGAGATAGAACAGACCGGCCGTGATGAAGGCCTCGAACGGCAGGTAGTACTGCGAGTTCACGGTACGCGCGGCGCCGGTGATGTCGATCAGGGTGACGATGGACGCCAGGCTGGTGGTGTGCAGCATCATGATGACTTCGTTGCTGTACTGCGGCAGCGCACGGCGCAGGGCCGACGGCAGCAGGATGCGGCGATAGAGCTTGGCGCGGGACATGCCCATGGCCTTGGCCGCTTCGATTTCGCCGTGAGGCGTGGCCTTGATGCTGCCGGCAAGGATTTCTGCGGTATAGGCGCTGGTGTTGATGGCAAAGGCCAGGCAGGCGCAGAAAGTCGCATTGGACAGGTAGGGCCAGAGCGCGCTCTCGCGCACCCACTCGAACTGGGCCAGGCCGTAGTAGATGAGGAACAGCTGCACCAGCATCGGGGTGCCGCGGATCACATAGGTGTAGAGCCAGGCGGGGAGGTTCACCCACGGCTGCTTCGACACCCGCATAAGCGCCAGCGGCACGGCCGCAGCCAGGCCGAGGGCGAGGGAAATCGCCAGGAGCTTGAGGGTTACCAGCACGCCACCGAAGTAGAGCGGCAGGCTCTCCCAGATCACGTTGTAGTCGAAGATCATAGTTCAGCCGCCTTGATGCCTACGGAGTAGCGCCGCTCCATGAAGCGCAGGGCCAGCAGGGAAATGCTGGTCAGCACCAGATAGAGCGCGGCAACCGCGAGATAGAAGGTGAAGGGTTCACGGGTCGCGTCCGCTGCACTCTTGGCCTTGAACATCATGTCCTGCAGGCCGACCACCGAGATCAGCGCAGTGGCCTTGGTCATCACCAGCCAGTTGTTGGTGAAGCCGGGAATCGCCAGACGGATCATCTGCGGCACCAGGATGCGGAAGAACACCTTGGTCCCGCTCATGCCGTAGGCCAGGCCCGCCTCGCCCTGCCCTTTAGGAATCGCCATGAAGGCGCCACGGAAGGTTTCGGACAGGTACGCACCGAAGATGAAGCCGAGGGTGAAGACACCGGACCAGAACGGATCGAGGTCGATGTAGTCCTCATAGCCGACCATGGGAGCCACGACGTTCACCAGCTGCTGGCCGCCGTAGAAAATCAGCAGGATCAGCACCAGATCGGGAATACCGCGAATCACGGTGGCATAGGCTTCACCCATCAGGGCCAGCCACTTGACCGGGGAAAGCCGGAAGGCCGCACCCACCAGGCCGAGCACCACCGCCAGGGATATGGAAGACAGGGCCAGCAGCAGGGTGAGCCAGGCACCATCGAGAATGGTCGAGCCGTAGCCGTTGAGCATGATCAGATCCTCATGCAGCGCGCCGGGTTGCACCAGGCGGCACCGCCACAACGAAAAAGTGGCACAAACCGCAATCTGAAGTTTGTGCCACTTTCAAGGAAAAGCGATTACTCGCCGTAGACGTCGAAGGTGAAGTACTTGTCCTGTACTTCCTTGTACTTGCCATTGGCACGAATGGCGGCAATGGCAGCAGTGATCTTGTCGGCCAGGGCCTTGTCACCCTTGCGCACGGCGATACCGGCGCCTTCACCGAAGTACTTCTGCTCGGTGTAGTCCGGCCCCACCAGGGCGAAGCCCTTGCCGGCGTCGGTCTTGAGGAATCCGTCGTCGATGTTCACGGCGTCGGCCAGGGTGGCATCCAGGCGGCCGGCGGTCATGTCCAGGAAGATCTCGTTCTGCGAGCTGTAGCGCACCACCTCGACACCGGCGGGTGCGAAGACATCGGTCGCGTAGCGGTCGTAGACGGAAGCGCGCTGCACGCCAACCTTCTTGCCCTTCAGGTCCACCAGCGGGTCGTTGATCACGGTGCCGGCCTTCATCGCCAGCTTGACCGGGGTCTGGTAGTACTTGCCGGTGAAGTCCACGGACTTCTTGCGCTCTTCGGTAATGGTCATGGAGGAGAGCACGGCGTCGAACTTGCGTACTTTCAGAGCCGGGATCAGGCCGTCGAACTCCTGCTCGATCCACTGGCACTTGACCTTCATCTCCTCGCACAGGGCGTTGCCGATGTCGTAGTCGAAGCCGGTGATCTTGCCGTCCGGAGTCTTGAAGGCGAAGGGCGGGTAAGCGGCTTCGATACCAATGCGCAGGGGCTTGGCGTCGTCAGCGATAGCAGCCAGCGGCGACAACAGGGACAGCGCCATGGCGCCGAGAAGTGCAATCTTCTTCATGTTATGACTCCTTCAAAGGGATATGGCTTCTGTTGGCAGCGTGAGAGTTCGCCCAGACGGTCCACGAAATTGTAGAAAGAGTCGTCGTCTTTGCTGGCTGAAGGCCGTGCGCAAAAGGCTCCGACTGGGTGTGCGGCATTCTAGCCACACCCCTTAAGTCGATATTTCTTCAATGCGACAACAAATTACAGAAGGACCGGAGAGAGGGAGAAACAGGATTGACAGGCACCGAGAAAAGTGCCGGGAAGATCAAGCACAGAACCAATAAACAAGGCAATTATCGGACCATAAATTACTGAAGCCTTTTATCTCGAGGCCTGGCGAATTTCATCTTGTTCCCGGGCGCGCGAAAAACGCCTTGAATGAGCGCGAGTCGTTCCCGATGGAACCAGTTCAGTGCGCGTTGTAACCACACCTGTTACTTGCCCCCTCCTCGCCCACCGGAAATCCGATACGAATTCGGCATTTGCCGTCGGAAGTGGACAAACTGCATCGCGAATTCAATAACGCCGGAAATGCAAAACCCCGCCGCGGCTTGTGGCCGGGGCGGGGTTTTGCGACAGGCTCCGATCAGGCGGCCTGCATGGTGCGATGAGTATCGATGAGGTGCTGCACCACTCCGGGATCAGCCAGGGTGGAGATGTCGCCGAGGGCGTCGTATTCGGCGACGGCGATCTTGCGCAGGATACGGCGCATGATCTTGCCCGAGCGGGTCTTCGGGAGGCCCGGAGCCCACTGGATCACATCCGGGGTGGCGATCGGACCGATCTCCTTGCGCACCCAGGCCTTGAGTTCCTGGCGCAACTGCTCGGAGGCTTCCTCGCCGGCATTCAGGGTGACGTAGACGTAGATGCCCTGCCCCTTGATATCGTGCGGCACGCCTACTACCGCAGCCTCGGCCACCTTCGAGTGAGCAACCATGGCGCTCTCGATTTCGGCCGTCCCCATGCGGTGGCCGGAGACGTTCAGCACGTCATCCACGCGACCGGTGATCCAGAAGTAGCCGTCTTCATCGCGACGGGCGCCGTCGCCAGTGAAGTACATGCCCTTGAAGGTCTTGAAGTAGGTGTCGACGAAGCGGTCGTGGTCGCCGAACAGCGTACGGGCCTGACCCGGCCAGGAGTCGATGATCACCAGGTTGCCTTCGGCCGGCCCATCGATGATGTTGCCCAGGTTATCCACCAGCGCCGGCTGCACGCCGAAGAAGGGACGCGCGGCGGAGCCCGGCTTCAGCGCATGGGCCCCCGGCAGCGGGGTCATCAGGCAGGCGCCGGTTTCGGTCTGCCACCAGGTATCGACGATCGGGCAACGGCCCTGGCCGACGTTCTCGTAGTACCAATGCCAGGCTTCCGGGTTGATCGGCTCACCCACCGAACCCAGCAGGCGCAGGCTGGACCCATCGGCACCTTCGACCGCGGCCTTGCCTTCGGCCATCATGGCGCGAATGGCGGTTGGCGCGGTGTAGAGGATGTTCACCTTGTGCTTGTCGACGATCTTCGCCACGCGGGTGACATCCGGGTAGTTCGGCACGCCTTCGAACATCAGGGTGGTGGCGCCGTTGGCCAGAGGGCCGTAGACCAGGTAGGTGTGACCGGTCACCCAGCCGATGTCGGCGGTGCACCAGAAGACTTCGCCCGGGCGGTAGTCGAACACGCGCTCATGGGTCAGCGAGGCGTAGACCAGATAGCCGCCGGTGGTGTGCAGCACGCCCTTGGGTTTGCCGGTGGAGCCGGAGGTGTAGAGGATGAACAGCGGGTCCTCGGCGCCCATTTCCTTCGGGGCGCAGTGGCTGGACGCGACCTTCATCAGGTCCTCGTACCAGACGTCGCGATGCTGGTTCCACTTGATGTCGGCACCGGTGCGCTTGACCACGACGATCTTCTGCACGCTGCAGGTTTCGGGGTTGGTCAGGGCGTCATCGACGTTGGCCTTCAGCGGCACCTTCTTGCCACCTCGCACGCCTTCGTCGGAGGTGATCACCACCTTGGATTTGCAGTCGATGATGCGGCCGGCCAGGGCTTCGGGGGAGAAGCCGCCAAACACCACGGAATGGATGGCGCCAATGCGGGTACAGGCCAGCATGGCGACCACGGCTTCCGGGATCATCGGCATGTAGATGGTCACCACGTCGCCACGGTGCACGTCCTGGCCACGCAGGGCGTTGGCGAACTTGCAGACGCGCTCGTGAAGGTCGCGGTAGGTGATGACTTCGTGCTCGGCCGGATCATCGCCTTCCCAGATGATCGCCGGCTGGTCGCCGCGCTCGGCGAGATGGCGATCCAGGCAGTTGGCGGAGACGTTTAGGCTGCCGTCGGCGAACCACTTGATGTCGACGTGGTGATCGTCGAAGGAGGTCTGCTTCACCTTGGTGAAAGGCTTGATCCAGTCCAGGCGCTTGGCCTGTTCACGCCAGAATCCATCGGGGTTGATGACAGATTGCTGGTACATGGCTTTGTAGGTCGCTTCGTCGGTGAGGGACTTGGCGGCCACTTCAGGGCGGACCGGATACAGAGAAGCAGCACTCATGGGTCTTACCTCGGTGGGTAGTTGTTTTTGTATGGCGCCTTTTGTATCCCCCGCCCTTCTGTAGGGCCATTCGACCATGGTCTTACCAAACCCGGACTATGGTCGAAGCAGCGAAAATCGCGTATTGCCGGCCAGGCTCGCGATCACTTATCCACAGCGCAAAAAAAACCGGCCCATATCCAGGGACATGGGCCGGTGAAGCACTATCGGGTCGTTGGTGAGAGCCCGGGATCGACCCGGAGCACGGCACGCGGACGACCGGCCGCGTGCCGCACAGTGTCAGACGTGGGCGTCCTGGTATTCCTTCTCGGCCTCGTCGAAGCGCTTGATCATCGCGGCCGACGGGCCATTGCCGATGCGGCTGAAGATCAGGATGCCGAGGGTGCAAAGGATGAAGCCCGGAACGATTTCATACAGACCAGTCCAGCCGAAGAAGTTCTTCCAGAGCACGACGGTGACGGCACCGAGGATCATGCCGGCCAGGGCGCCGTTACGGGTCATGCCTTTCCAGATCAGGGACAGGATCACCACCGGGCCGAAGGCAGCGCCGAAACCGGCCCAGGCGTAGGACACCAGGCCCAGTACCTTGCTTTCCGGGTCAGCGGCGATGGCGATGGCAATCACGGCCACCAGCAGCACCATGCCGCGGCCGACCCAGACCAGTTCGGCCTGGCTGGCGTTCTTGCGGAAGAAGGCCTTGTAGAAGTCTTCGGTCAGGGCACTGGAGCACACCAGCAGCTGGCAGCTCAGGGTGGACATGACCGCAGCCAGGATGGCGGACAGCAGCACGCCGGCGATCCACGGGTTGAAGAGGATCTTGGCCAGCTCGATGAACACGCGCTCGTGGTTGGCGGTAACGGCACCAGCCTGTTCCGGGTGAGCGGAGAAATAGGCGATACCGAAGAAGCCCACGGCTACGGCGCCGGCCAGGCAGAAGATCATCCAGGCCATGGAGATACGGCGGGCGTTCGGAATGGATTTGACCGAGTCGGCAGCCATGAAGCGCGCCAGGATGTGCGGCTGGCCGAAGTAGCCCAGGCCCCAGGCGAGCAGGGAGACCACGCCGACGAAGCTGGCGCCCTTGAGCATGTCGAAGTTGGCCGCGTCCTTCATTTCGATTGCCATGAAGGTGGTGTCCATGCCGCCGGTGGCGATCATCACGATGATCGGGGTGAGGATCAGGGCGAAGATCATCAGGCTGGCCTGGACGGTGTCGGTCCAGCTCACAGCCAGGAAACCACCGACGAAGGTGTAGCAGATGGTGGCGGCGGCACCGGCCCACAGGGCGGTTTCGTAGGAAATGCCGAAGGTGCTCTCGAACAGGCGGGCACCGGCCACGACGCCGGAAGCGCAGTAGATGGTGAAGAACACCAGGATCACCACGGCGGAGAAGATGCGCAGGATGCGGCTGTTGTCTTCGAAACGGTTGGTGAAGTAATCCGGCAGGGTCAGGGCGTTGCCGTTGTGCTCGGTCTGCACACGCAGACGGCCGGCAACCAGCAGCCAGTTGAGGTAGGCACCGATGATCAGGCCAATGGCGATCCAGCTTTCGGAGAGACCGGAGAGGTAGACGGCACCCGGCAGGCCCATCAGCAGCCAGCCACTCATGTCGGAGGCGCCGGCGGACAGCGCGGTAACGAAGCTACCGAGGCTGCGGCCACCCAGGATGTAGTCGGAAAGGTTATTGGTGGAGCGATAGGCGGCAAAGCCGATCAGCACCATGGCCGCGATATAGATCACGAAAGTGATCAGCATCGGGTTGCTCATACTCATGGGGGTCTCCCCTGCTCGATTGTTTTTATTCGGGGGCGGCGGGTAGTCCGCTCCCTTGGTTGCTATTTGGCGGACGCTCGTGGCGACCACCGGTTTACTTCCCGACCACCTCGGCCAGGGGGCCGGTGCAATCCCGATCGGGCAATTGACGCTGGGCATCCGGTCCCACCAATGCGACGACGGACCAGCCCCGGTGGACCTGGCCCATCGCACGAATCCATGACGCTCCCGGCACATCTGCAAACAGCGCTAATGCTCGGTCTAGTACATCCACCCGGGCTCGCAAGAACGATTCCCATTTGGACCCCGGAAGGCGAGTGCGGAATTTAGAGATATGGCACTCCGCCTTTCTTGTCAGATTCTCTGATTTATTTGCGGAAAACTCTGATTGAGGGAACTTTCCGCCAAAAGGTGCAACCCGGCGCCAAGCCCATGAAATCGCACACTCAGCAAAATCCCGCAGGTGAATCGATAAATGCCGGTTGCGCCAAGCAGGTACAACCAGCCCGAGCATGGATAAAACGGTTGCACCCGAACAGCAACTTCGAGAAATGGATGACCGGCCGCCCTGGCGACCCGCTGCAGTGGCTGGCAAGGGGATTTATTCGTTGCCGCGCAGTCGCTTGGGGGTAAGCCCGAGGTAGCGGCGCATGGCAGTGGTCAGCGCGCTCTGGCTGGAGAAACCGCACTCTTCAGCAATGCGCACCAGCGGCTGGTCGCTTTCCCGTAGCAGGCGTGCGGCGCGATCAAGGCGGGTCTTGAGCAGATACTGGTGGGGCGTCAGGCCCAGGCTGTCCTTGAACTGGGCATGGAAGTGACTCGGGCTCAGACAGGCCGCCTGGGCCAGTTCCGCCACACTGATCCGCCGCGACAGGTTTTCCCGTATGTAGCCGTCCAGACGCTCGACATCGAGGCTGCCCACCGGCCGTCGCTTCACCTCGCCAAACAGCCGCAGGTACAGGGCGCGCAGCAGGATTCCGCCGAGGGACCGGGCCAGCATCGGGTCGCTGCCGTAGCGCGCGAGTTCGGCGCCGGCGTAGCTCAGCAGGTTCTGGAAGTCGGCGTCCAGCTCCGGATAGCGCGGCGCCTCGAACAGGCGGCCGAGCAGCTCCTGGTCTTCGGCGGAGGTGCCCTGCTCATCCAGGTCGAGGATCAACATGCGGTTCTCGCCTACGCCGGCGAACTCGTGTCCGGCATCCCCCGGCACCAGGCACGCACGCATGCGGCAAACCTCACCGCCACGGCCATCCACCTCGAACTCGGCGCGGCCGGCAAGGGACATCACCAACTGGTGATGGTCATGGGCGTGGTGGTGGGCCTGATCGTCCAGGCGCAGGAGACGAGCTTCGAACATGGGACGGCTTGATCAAAATTTGCTCATTCTAGCCGTCGCAACCCGGGTTGCACAGCGCCATCCGGCAGAGGCGCACTTCGGCGAGCGGTTGAAAAGCCTTCCGCTCCGCCCCATCTAGCCTGGGTAAGCCAACTGCCAGGTGCCCCCATGAGCGATCAGGACATCAACGCCGACATCGTCGAAGAAGCCACTTCAAGCCAGCGGACAGGCCTGGTGTTGCCCGGCCAGACCCTGCCCGACAAGGTCTACATCATTCCCATCCACAACCGCCCGTTCTTCCCGGCCCAGGTACTGCCGGTGATCGTCAACGAAGAACCCTGGGCCGAGACCCTGGAGCTGGTGGCCAAGACCGACCATCGCTGCCTGGCACTGTTCTTCATGGAGAACCCGCCGGAAGACCCGCGCCACTTCGACCCCAGCACCTTGCCCGAACACGGCACGCTGGTGCGGGTGCACCACGCCAGCCGCGAAGGCGGCAAGCTGCAGTTCGTGGCCCAGGGCCTGTCCCGCGTGCGTATTCGCGGCTGGCTCAAGCGCCACCGTCCGCCCTACCTGGTGGAGGTCGATTATCCACAGAGCCCCCAGGACCCGCGCGACGAGGTCAAGGCCTATGGCATGGCGCTGATCAACGCGATCAAGGAGTTGCTGCCGCTCAACCCGCTGTACAGCGAGGAACTGAAGAACTACCTCAATCGCTTCAGCCCCAACGATCCATCGCCGCTGACCGACTTCGCCGCCGCGCTGACCACTGCGCCCGCCCGGGAACTGCAGGAGGTGCTGGACACAGTGCCGATCCTCAAGCGCATGGAGAAGGTGCTGCCACTGCTGCGCAAGGAAGTGGAAATGGCGCGGTTGCAGAGCGAGCTTTCCGCCGAGGTGAACCGCAAGATCGGCCAGCACCAGCGCGAATTCTTCCTCAAGGAGCAGCTCAAGCTGATCCAGCAGGAGCTGGGCATCACCAAGGACGACCGCAGCGCCGACAGCGAGCAGTTCGCCCAGCGCCTGGAAGGCAAGGTGCTGCCCGACCAGGCGAAGAAGCGCATCGACGAAGAGATGAACAAGCTGTCGATCCTGGAGACCGGGTCGCCGGAGTACGCGGTCACCCGCAACTACCTGGACTGGGCCACCTCGGTCCCCTGGGGCGTCTACGGCACAGACAAGCTCGACCTCAAGCACGCCCGCAAGGTGCTGGACAAGCACCACGCCGGGCTGGACGACGTGAAGAACCGCATTATCGAGTTCCTCGCGGTCGGCGCCTTCAAGGGTGAAATCTCCGGTTCCATCGTGCTGCTGGTGGGCCCGCCCGGCGTGGGCAAGACCAGCATCGGCAAATCCATCGCCGAATCCCTGGGCCGCCCCTTCTATCGCTTCAGCGTCGGCGGCATGCGCGACGAAGCCGAAATCAAGGGTCACCGCCGCACCTACATCGGCGCCCTGCCCGGCAAGCTGGTGCAGGCGTTGAAGGAGGTGGAGGTGATGAACCCCGTCATCATGCTCGACGAGATCGACAAGCTCGGCGCCAGTTACCAGGGCGACCCGGCCTCCGCGCTTCTGGAGACCCTGGACCCGGAGCAGAACGTCGAATTCCTCGACCACTACCTGGACCTGCGCCTGGACCTGTCCAAGGTGCTGTTCATCTGCACCGCCAACACCCTGGACTCCATTCCCGGCCCGCTGCTGGACCGTATGGAGACCATTCGCCTGTCCGGCTACATCACCGAAGAGAAGCACGCCATCGCCAAGCGCCACCTCTGGCCACGCCTGCTGGAGCGCACCGGAGTGCCGAAGGAGCGCCTGTCCATCACCGACGGCGCAATGACCTCGGTGATCGAGGGCTATGCGCGCGAAGCCGGGGTGCGCCAACTCGAGAAGCAGCTCGGCAAGATCATCCGCAAATCCGTCGTGCGCCTGCTGGAAGAGCCCGAGGCGAAGATCAAGGTCGGCCAGAAGGACCTGGAGCACTACCTGGGGCTGGCGCCATTCCGCAAGGAACAGCTGCTGGCGGGCGTCGGCGTGATCACCGGACTGGCCTGGACCAGCCTCGGCGGGGCCACGCTGCCCATCGAAGCGACGCGCATCCACACGCTGAATCGCGGCTTCAAGCTCACCGGCCAGTTGGGTGACGTGATGAAGGAGTCAGCCGAGATCGCCTACAGCTATATCAGCTCGCACCTCAAGCGCTATGGCGGCGACGCGGGCTTCTTCGACCAGGCCTTCGTCCACCTCCACGTACCGGAAGGCGCCACGCCCAAGGATGGCCCCAGCGCCGGTATCACCATGGCCAGCGCACTGCTCTCCCTGGCGCGCAACCAGGCGCCGAAGAAGGGCGTGGCCATGACCGGAGAACTGACCCTGACCGGCCAGGTCCTGCCCATTGGCGGCGTACGCGAGAAGGTCATCGCCGCGCGCCGGCAGAAGATCCACGAGTTGATCCTGCCGGAAGCCAATCGGGGTTCCTTCGAGGAGCTGCCGGATTACCTCAAGGAAGACCTTACCGTGCACTTCGCGCGGCGCTTCAGCGATGTGGCGAAGGTGCTGTTCGACTGACAGGCCCTACGCAAGGGCGGGGTCAGCCGTTATGCTGACCCCCGCCCTTGACCGATGGAGCCGCCGATGTCCCTCGTCCCCTCCCCTCGCCTGCTGTTGCCCCTGGCCCTCGCCCTGCTGGCCGCCTGCGCCCAACAGAAGACCGGCCCGGTTGTGGTCCAGGACCAGCAGGATGATTGCCCGCTGTCCCTCAGCCAGGGCCAACCCCTCGTGCTGACCCTGCCGAGCAATCCCACCACCGGCTTCCGCTGGGTGATGCGCGATGCCGCCACCAACGTGCTGCGGAGCCTCGGCCCGGAGGTCTACTCGACGCCGGAGGATGCAGGTCTCGTGGGCAGCGCCGGGCAATCCACCTGGCGCTTCAAGGCCAGCCAGCCCGGCGAAGGTCGCTTGCACCTTGACTACCAGCGCCCCTGGGAAGCCGACGTGGCCCCGGTGGAAAGCTTCGACTGCCAGATCAGCGTCAAGTAGCGCCAAATGACTGCGCCGTTGGCGTCCGCCGCCTGGCGGGTGCGGCGGCGCCTTTCCATAGTGATGCCCTGACGGACTCGCAGGAGCATTCATGGGAACCCTGTTCTTCGGACTCGCCGGCGCACTGGCCTTTCTCAGCGGACTCGCGCTGGACCTCGACTGGTTGTGCTTCATCAGCAAACCAATCCCTGTCATCGCGTTACTGATCTGGTTGCGTCGCACACCTGTCGGGGCTTATCGCCGCTGGATCGCCATCGGCCTCGCATTCTCCGTAGTGGGCGACATGCTGCTGGAATGGCCGGCCGACCTGTTCGTGTTCGGCCTCGGCGCCTTCCTCCTCGCCCACCTGGCCTACCTGCGCGCCTACCTGCAGGACACCCGCCGTCTGGCCCCACTCTCACTGCTGGTGGCCGCCGGCTGCGGAACTGCCATCTTCACCCTGCTCGCCTCGGGCGGGCTTGGCGCCCTGCTGGTGCCAGTCGCCTGCTACGCGCTGGCCATCAGCGCAATGCTTTGGCGCGCCCTAGCCCGCCTGGGTCATGATCTCGACCGCCAATCGGCACTGCTGGCAGCGGGCGGGGCGGCTCTCTTCGTAGTGTCGGACAGCCTGATCGGCATCAACCGTTTCGTCTCCCCCTTCAGTGGCGCGAGCTACCTGATCATCCTCAGCTACTGGTTGGGTCAATGGGCAATCGCAGCCTCCGTGGTGGCCATGTTGACCACCCCGACATCCCCAAAAAAACCGTCAGCGCCATCCCGGGAAATCGGCTATAGCAAATAGGCGGGCACTCAAATGGGGAGGGCGTGATGGGTAACCTGGTTCGACTGTGGTGCTTGCTGTGCTGTGCAGTTGCTATCGCGGGTTGCGGTAGTCTGCTGCCCAGCGAACGAGCTGAAGTCCTGTCGCCCTTTCGCAGTTACTCCGATGCGGAAGCCCGCTATTCACAGGCGGTACCGGGCCGAACGACACGCCCCGAGCTGTTCTCCCTGGGCTTCGATCCGCTGATCGAGGGGAATGGCAAGATGCTCTCGTTCATCGACGTGCGCCTGATGTTCGTCCAGCCCAACGTGCCTATCGATTACCTGCCCGAAGGCTTGATGAAGTGCCTGGAAGCCAAGGATCGCTGCATCGGCTACGCCTTCGAGTTCACCAAGACCGATACCCAGCGGGTGGGCAACTTCTGGGCGGACGTCTTCAACTTCCGCAAGAACCGCGAGCTCCAGGGCTGGGTTTTCCGCGCGGTGTTCGTGCTGGTGGATGACGTACTGGTGCACAAGGTGAGCAACGGCGAGCCGAACATCCGCCGTCACGAGGTCAAGCGCAACCCGCTGGGGCCATTGCAGGGCGCGGGAGAGTTCTTTTCCGATCAGCTGAAGTGAGGGAGGTTTGGCCGCGTCGCGCAGTCCGTTAGAATGCCGGCCTTTTCCCTTGCTGGTACCGGCCCGTGACCGAAAGTCCCGATCGCATCTACGCCAATCCCCAGGCCCAAGTCGCCGACTTCGCCTTCAATGAAGACGTGGTCCGGGTCTTTCCGGACATGATCAAGCGCTCGGTTCCGGGTTATCCCACCATCGTCGAGAACATCGGCGTGCTGGCTGCGCAGTTCGCCCAGCCGAATACGCCGCTGTACGACCTGGGCAGCTCACTCGGCGCCGTGACCCAGGCCCTGCGCCGCCATGTGAAAACCGACGGCTGCAAGGTCATCGCTGTGGATAACTCCAGCGCCATGGTGGAACGCTGCCGGGAGTACCTGCATGCCCAGGACGCCATGTTCCAGGAGCTGCTGCCGGTGGAGGTGGTCGAGGCCGACATCCTCGCCCTGGACTTCCAGCCCTGCTCGCTGGTGGCGATGAACTTCACCCTGCAATTCGTGCCCCGCGAGCACCGCGTCGAACTCCTCTCCCGCATCCACAAGGCGCTGATGCCTGGCGGCGCGCTGATCCTCTCCGAGAAGCTGCGCTTCGAAGATGCCGAGGAGCACCAACTGCTCACCGAGCTGCATATCGCGTTCAAGCGCGCCAATGGCTACAGCGAGCTGGAAATCGCCCAGAAACGCAGCGCGCTGGAAAACGTCATGCACCCGGACAGCCTGGAAGAACACCGCGAGCGCCTGCTGGCAGCGGGATTCTCCAAGGTCGTGCCCTGGTTCCAGTGCCTCAACTTCGCTTCGCTGATCGCCCTGCCATGATTCGAACGCTGGACCTCGACGCCCTGCAACAACGACTGGCGGGCACAAACCTGCAGGACTGGGCAGCCGACCTGCCCGCGCAACTCGACGCCAAGCTGGCGGTCGGCCACGGCGACCTCGAGCGTTGGGGCGCGGCGGTCGATGCCCTGCCGCCCCTGCAACCACAGCAGGTGGAACTGGCACAGCGCTTCCTGCTCGACGGCCCCTGCGACGATGCCACGCGAGCCGCACTGAAAGCCGCGTTGCAGGGGCTGATTCCCTGGCGCAAAGGCCCCTTTGAACTGTTCGGTGTGCACGTCGACACCGAGTGGCGCTCGGACTGGAAGTGGTCGCGGGTCGCGCCGCATCTGGACCTGCGCGGCCGCCGCGTGCTGGATGTCGGCTGCGGCAATGGCTACTACCAGTGGCGCATGCTGGGCGCAGGCGCTGATTGCGTGGTGGGCATCGATCCCAACTGGCTGTTCTTCTGCCAGTTCCTGGCCATGAAGCGCTTCCTGCCCGACCTCCCCGCCTGGCACCTGCCGCTGGCGCTGGAAGAACTGCCGCCGAAGCTGGAAGGCTTTGATACCCTGTTCTCCATGGGTGTGCTCTACCATCGCCGCTCGCCCATCGACCACCTGTTCGACCTCAAGGACTGTCTGCGCCGAGGTGGCGAGCTGGTGCTGGAAACCCTGGTGGTGGAAGGCGACGCCCAGCAGGTGCTGGTGCCCGAGGACCGCTACGCGCAGATGCGCAACGTCTGGTTCCTGCCTTCGGTGCCGGCACTGGAATTGTGGCTGCGCCGCGCGGGCTACGTGGATGTGCGTTGCGTGGATGTCAGCTACACCAGCGTGGAAGAGCAACGCAGCACCGACTGGATGCGCTTCCAGTCCCTGCCCGAATTCCTCGACCCTGCCGATCACAGCCGCACCATCGAAGGCCTCCCGGCACCGGCCCGCGCCGTACTGATCGCACGCAAGCCCTGATACAGGCCGCCATGTGGGAGCGAATTCATTCGCGATTGAAATCGCTCCCGCACGGCGCCCGGCCCGGCCGCCGTACCGCGAACAGGATCAGCGCTCGCGCAGTGCCTCGGCGCGAGCCTTGATGATGGGCTTGAGCAGGTAGCTCAGGATGCTCTTCTTGCCGGTCATGATGTCCACCGAGGCGACCATGCCGGGGATAATCAGCAGCGGATTCTGCTCCGTCCCCAGGTGGCTCTTCTTGGTGCGCAGCTTGATCAGGTAAAAGCTGTTGCCTTCTTCATCCGTGATGGTGTCCGCGCCGATCTGTTCCAGGTCGGCACTCAGCCCGCCGTAAATGGTGTAGTCGTAGGCGGTGAACTTGACCATGGCGCTCTGCCCGGGGTGCAGGAAGGCGATGTCCTGCGGGCGGATGCGCGCTTCCACGAGCAAGGTGTCGTCCAGCGGCACGATCTCCACCAGGTCGCTGCCTGGCTGGATCACGCCGCCGATGGTGTTGACCAACAGCTGCTTGACGATGCCCCGCACCGGCGAGGTGACCAGGGTGCGCTTGACGCGGTCTTCCAGGGCCTTGCCGGTGGCATTGGCCTTGTTCAGTTCGGTGCGCGCCTCGTTGAGCTGGGCCAACGCCTCGCTGCGGAAGCGCGAACGGGTTTCGGCGATCTTGCGCTCGGCTTCCTTGATCGCCGATTCGGCACGGGGAATGGCCAGGCTGGTGGCTTCCAGTTCGCCACGGTTCTCCACCTCGGCACGGCGCAGGCGCAGGACTTCTACCTTGGAAATCGCCCCCTGGGCCACCAGCGGTTCGGAGATGGAAATCTCCTGACGCAGCAGCTGCAGGCTATTGCGGTACTGGCCCTGCTTGGAGATGAATTCCTGCAGTTCCTGGCGGCGCTGCACCAGCTGTTCTTCCAGGCCCGCCACCTCTTCCTGCAATTGCTGCTGGCGGCTGCGATAAAGCGCCTCTTCGCTATTGGCCTGCTCCGGCGCGAGCTTGCGCAGCTCGTCGGAGATCTGCAGCGGTCGGTCATCCACCTCGGCGCTCAGGCGTTCGACCTGCAACTGCATGGCGGTGCGGTCCGCCTCGGTTTCACCGACGTTGGACTCGAAGCGGGTCGGGTCCAGGCGCAGCAGCGGATCACCGACTTCCACCACCTGGCCCTCGTGGACGAACAGCTCGGAGATGATGCCGCCTTCCAGGTTCTGCACCTTCTGCAGCTTGGATGAGGGAATCGCCTTGCCTTCGCCGCGCGTGACCTCGTCCACCTGGGCGAAGTTGGCCCAGAGCAACATGAACAGGGTGAAGCCGATGAGGGTCCAGATGGTCAGGCGCACCACGCGGGGCGCGTCTTCCACCAGGGCCTTGTTGACCTCCGGCAGCGGCTGGTCGGACAGCGAATCGCCGCCCTTGAAGTACTGGCGCAGCGCGCCCAGGCCCTTATGCGACACTGATCTGCCCCTTCTTCAGCGCTTCCATGACCGCTTCCTTCGGACCGTCGGCAATGATCCGGCCACGGTCGACGATCAGCAGGCGGTCCACCAGCGAAAGCATCGAGGCACGGTGGGTGACCAGCAGCAGGGTCTTGTTGCCGATCATCCCGGTGAGACGTTCCTTGAGGCGCTCCTCGCCGGGGTTGTCCATGGAGCTGGTGGGTTCGTCGAGCAGCAGGATCGGCGGATCGAGCAACAAAGCGCGCGCCAGGGCGACATTCTGCCGCTGTCCGCCGGAGAGGTTCTGGCCCCGCTCGCCCACCTGCAGTTCATAGCCCTGGGGGTGCAACCGGGCGAACTCGTGCACACCGGACAGCTCGGCCGCCTGCAGCACCAGTTCATCCTCCACGTAGCGGGCACCGGACATGAGGTTGTCGCGCAGGGTGCCGCTGAACAGCTGGATGTCCTGGGGCACGTAGCCGACGTTGTGGCGCAGTTCGCTGACGTCGAGCTGGCGAATGTCGGTGCCATCCACCAGCAGGCTGCCGGAATCGGCCTGGTAGAGCCCGACGATCAGCTTGGCCAGCGAGCTCTTGCCGGAGCCGCTGCGGCCGATGATGCCGATCTTCTCGCCCGGACGAACGATCAGGTTCACCTCGCTCAGGGCCGGGGTCTGCTGGTGCGGGTAGGTGAAGTTGATCTGGCGCAGTTCGAGGCTGCCCTGCAGCTTGGTGCGGACCAGGGGCTGCTCGCCCTCCTGACGCTCCTGCGGCAGGTCCATCATGTGGTCGACGGACTTCATGGTCAGGCGCGCCTGCTGATAGCGGGTGAGCAGGCCGGAAAGCTGGGTCAGCGGGCCAAGGGCACGGCCATTGAGCATGTAGCAGGCGATCAGGCCGCCCATGCTGAGATCGCCAGCCATGATCAGGTAGACGCCGGCGACGATCATCACCACGCCCGCCAGCTGCTGGATCATCAGGGTCAGGTTCATCGCCAGGCTGGAGAGCATCTTCACCCGCAGTTCGAGGCGGCCCAGGGTGCCGATGGTCTGCTCCCAGAGGTACTGGCGGTCGCTCTCGGCATTGTTGACCTTCACCGCGTCGAGGCCCCCGAGGGTCTCGATCAGGCTCGACTGGCGTTCCGCCGCCAGCGCCATGGTGCGGTCCATGGTCGCCACCAGCGGTTTCTGCAACAGCCAGCTGATCCCCATGGCCAGCGGGAACGCCAGGACCGGCACCCAGACCAGGTGCCCGCCGAGCAACCCGATCACTAGCAGGATCAACAGGGTGAACGGCAGGTCGATGACGCTGGTGAGGGTCAGGGAGGCGAGGAAGTCCCGTAGCGTCTGGAACTCGTGGATGTTCTGGGCAAAGCTGCCGACCCGCATCGGGCGGTACTTCATCGCCATGCCGACGATGCGCTCGAACAGGGTCGCGGAGATGATCAGGTCGGTCTTCTTGCCCGCGAGATCCAGGCACAGGCCGCGCACGGTCTTGAGCAACAGATCGAAGATGTAGGCCCCGGAGATGCCGACGGCCAGCACCCAGAGGGTGGCCACCGCCTGGTTGGGCACCACGCGGTCGTACACGTTCATCACGAACAGGGGGGCGCCGAGGCCGATCAGGTTGATCAGCAGGCTGGCGGCCACCGCATCGGTATAGAGCCAGCGGGAGCGCTTCAGCGTGTCGCGGAACCAGGACTCGGTGCGCGGGATCAGGCTGCCGGTGTTCAGATCGTACTTGTGCTGCGGCTGGGCGAAGAACACCTGGCCGCTGTAATCCTCCTGCAGCAGCTCGCGGGTGACCTTTACCTCACCACCGTCGCTCTCGCTGAGCAGCAGGCGCGCCTTGCCGTCGTCGCCCCAGCCGAGCATCACCGCGCAGCGGCCTTCCTTGAGCAGCAGCAGCGCCGGCATGGCGATCTTCGGAATCTGCTCCAGGCGCCGCTGCATCAGGCGGCCCTGCAGGCCCGCGCGGGCAGCGGCGCGGGGCAGCAGATCGGCGGTCAGGCGCTGCTTGGGCAGCGGCAGGCCGCTGGTGAGCATGGCGCGGTTGGCAGGCTTGTGGTGCAGGACGCACAAGGACAACAGAGAATCGAGCAAGGGGTCGTCGTGCTGCCCGCGTGGATCGGTATTGACATGTAAACGGCTGACTTCTGGATCCACGCCTGGATTCTCTGCTCTGGGTTCTACGGAAGGCAGGGCCTAGGCCGGACCCCGACGGCGCAGGAGGGAGGGGACGCCCTCCTGCGCCGCGTGGATCCGAATCAGGTACCTAGTTCAGGCCGGGAAGGGTTGCCTCGGGCTTGAGCTCGGTCTGTACGACCGTAGCCATCGGCGCCACCACTCCCTGGCTCTTCAGCAACTCGCCTATGGTCGCTTTGATGCGGTACTGAGTAAACAACTCGGTGTAGCGCAGGTCCACCAGGCGACGCGAGGCAGTGAAGAGCTCGTTCTCGCTGTCCAGCAGGTCGAGCAGCGTACGTTCGCCGATGCTGAATTGCTGCTGGTACGACTCGCGTACGCGGGTGCTGTAGTCGACGTATTGCTGGGCGATCGGAATTTGCTCGCGGGCGTTGTCCAGGGCGTTCCAGGACAGGCCGAGCTCTTCGTTCAGTACACGCAGGGCGTTGTTGCGAATGTCCAGCGCTTCGTTGATCTGGTAGGCCTTGGACTCCAGGTCGGCCTTGTGGCTGCCGCCGGCGAACAGGTTGTAACGCATGCGCAACATTGCCTGCCAATCGTTCACGTGGCCGTCTTCGCCGTCCAGGTCATTGTCCGCTCCACGGGACAATTCGGCGTCGAAGCGCGGATAGAAGAAGGACTTCGCCGCGTCGTACTGCTTCTCGGCAGCCGCCACGTCGGACTCGGCCGAACGCAGGACCGGGCTGTTGGCCAGCAGGGTGCCGCGGGCAGCCTCGAGGGATTCGGGCAGTTGTCCACGCAGGCCGGCCGGCTCGCTCAGGTCCACCGGGTCCATGCCCACCACGCTGTAGAAGTTGGTGCGGGCGTCGCGCAGGTTGGTCTGCTCGGTGATCAGGTTGTTGCGGGCCTGGGCCAGACGCGCTTCGGCCTGGTCCTGGTCGGCCAGGCGCCCTACCCCGCGCTCACTGCGCAGGCTGATCTGGTCGAAGATGCGTTCGTGGCTGCGCAGGTTGGTTTCGGCAAGACGCACCATCTCCTGGCGACGCAGCACGTCGATATAGACCTGGGCCACATCCAGCGCAGTGCGCTCGGAAGTACCGAGCAACGAGTAGGCGCGGGAGTTCACGGTGGCCTGCTGGCGACCCACCTCGTTCTGGGTGGCGAAGCCGTCGAACACCATCTGTTGCAGACGCAGGCTGGACTCGCCACGGGTCATGGTTTTCCAGTGGTCGTCGCCGTTGGCACGAGTGGTGGTGTTGTCGGTGCCCTCACGACCATAACCGCCCAGCAGGTCGACGGACGGCAGGTAACCGCCCTTGGCCGCCCTCAACTGTTTGTCGGCCGACAGACGGCTGTTAACCCCCGCCTGGATTTCCGGGTGAACATCCATGGCGTGCTGCATGGCTTCAGACAGGCTCTGGGCCTGCGTGGGAAGGCTCGCAGCCAGGGCGAAAGGGAGAACGGCGGAGAATCTCAGACGCATATTCTTGGCATCCTTTTCGTTGAATTGGAGGTCCGGAAACTGCACCGGGGCTTGCTTTCCGTGAGCACTGCGGCTCGTGAACGAGATCGCATTTCAAAGCGCTGGACGGCGACGCAAATATCAAAGTGACAGCATGAAATCGATTGTTTAGGATGGGAGTCAATTGGTCAATACTTTGGCATATTCTCAATAGCCAATTGTAATAAGCCAATTAATTGGCGCCGCCTTTACGCCATGTATTAACTATAGAAAGGGAATGTCAGTCCTGCGCTTGGTCATCGAAATTCGACCCCAGCGACGACAAGCCAGCTGAGAGCCATCTTCAGGAGAGTCACCCCATGAGCAGTGTTATTGCGGTCGTCAAAAGCATTGTTGGTCAGGTCTTCGCGATGTCTCCGGAAGGGTTCCAGCGGCTCCTAGTCGAGGGCGACAGACTCTTTAAAGGCGACCAGTTGCAGACCGGCCTTGAGGGGATGGTGACTCTCGAACTCGCCGATGGCAGCACGGTCGACCTCGGCCGCGACAGTCAGTGGAGCGAATCCCAGGTCGTGGCCAGCGCCGAAACCCAGACTTCCCAGCCGGCCGCCCCGACGCCCGCCGACGACGTCGCGCAACTGCAGAAGGCGATCGAGGCCGGCGTCGACCCGACCCAGGCACTCGAAGCCACTGCGGCCGGCCCGAGCGCCGGTGGCGCAGGCGGTGGTGCCGCCGGTGGTGGGCACAGTTTTGTGATGCTGGATGCCACAGCGGGCCAGGTCGATCCGACCATCGGTTTCGCCACCAGCAATGCTCCCCTGGCCACTGAAGCGCTGGTGGAGGAAGACGCGACGCCGGATACGGAGGCCACCCTGCCCGCCGACACCGGCCTGCCGGATGACACCGTACCGGTACCGGATATCCCCAACAGTTCCCCGCAAGGCCAGGACACCAGCATCACCACCGACGAAGACATCCCGGTCCAGGGACAGCTGGGCGCTACCGACCCCGATGGCGACCCGCTCTCCTACACCCCGGGCGACGCTCCGCGAAACGGCACCGTGGTGATCAACCCGGACGGCTCCTATACCTACACGCCCAATCCGAACTACAACGGCAATGACAGCTTCACGGTCATCGTCGGTGACGGTAAGGGCGGCAGCGACACCATCACCGTCACCATTGGTGTGAATCCGGTGAACGACGCCCCGGTTGCCGCCAACGATGGCCCGGTCCAGGTAACCGAAGACAGCCCGGCCACCGGCAACGTCCTGACCAACGACAGCGACACCGACGGCGATGCCCTGACCGTCACCCAGTTCACCGTGGGCGGCAGCACCTACACCGCTGGCCAGACCGCCACCCTCGGCGGCGTCGGCACCCTGGTGATCAACAGCGACGGCTCCTACACCTTTACCCCGGCGCCGAACTACACCGGTCCAGTGCCCACCGCCACCTACACCGTGACCGATGGCACGGCCACCGACACCGGTGCGTTGACCTTTGCGGATGTAACGCCGGTGGATGACGCGTCCGTCCTCACCGCCGACAGCAACACCGTGGCCGAGGACACTCCGGCCACCGGCAACGTGCTGAGCAACGACTCCGACGTCGACAACAGCCTCAGCGTGTCCAGCTTCACCATTGCCGGTGTCACGGGCAGCTTTACCGCCGGCCAGACTGCCACCATTGCCGGCGTCGGCACCCTGACCATTGCCACTAATGGCGACTACAGCTTCATCCCGGATGCCAACTGGAACGGTACGGTCCCCCAGGTCAGCTACACCACCAACACCGGCAGCAGCTCCGTGCTGAACATCAGCGTCACCCCGGTGAATGACGCCCCGGTTGCCGCCAACGATGGCCCGGTCCAGGTAACCGAAGACAGTCCGGCCACCGGCAACGTCCTGACCAACGACAGCGACACCGACGGCGATTCCCTGACCGTCACCCAGTTCACCGTGGGCGAGACCACCTACATCGCCGGCAAGGCTGCCATTCTCGAAGGCGTCGGCACCCTGGTGATCAACAGCGACGGCTCCTACATCTTTACCCCGGCGCCGAACTACACCGGTCCGGTGCCCACCGCCACCTATACCGTCACCGACGGCACCGCCACCGATACGGGCGAGCTGAGCTTCGGCGCCATCAACCCGGTCAACGATGCGCCAGTCGCCATCAATGACGGCCCGTTACCGGTGACCGAAGACACCCCGGCCACCGGTAACGTCCTGACCAACGACAGCGATGCCGACGGCGATGCCCTAACCGTTACCGGCTTCAGCGTCGACGGGAGCAATTACCTGGCTGGCCAGACCGCGACCCTCGCCGGCATCGGCACCTTGGTGATCAACAGCAACGGCAGCTTCACCTTCACGCCGGCGCCGAACTACAACGGCCCGGTGCCGACCACGACCTACACCGTCAGCGACGGCACCACCACCGACACCGCCGAGCTGAGCTTCGGCAACGTCACCCCGGTGGACGACGCTTCGGTCCTGGTCGCCGATACCAAGACCGTCACCGAGGACAACCCGGCCACCGGCAACGTGCTGGGCAACGATAGCGATGTGGACACCTCCCTGAGCGTCGCCAGCTTCAGCGTGGCTGGCGTCACTGGCAGCTTCTCCGCCGGCCAGACCGCCACCATCGCCGGTGTCGGCACCCTTACCCTTGGCAGCAACGGTGATTACACCTTCACCCCGGAGGCAAACTGGAACGGCTCGGTGCCCCAGGTGACTTACGTCACCAACACCGGCAGCAGCGCCACGCTGGATATCACCGTCACCCCGGCGAACGATGCGCCGGAGAGCAATGCGGCCAGTGGTTCAGGTAACGAAGACGCGGAAGGCATTCCGGTTGAGCTCAGCGGCTCGGACATCGACGGCAACGTTGATCACTTCGTGATCAAGACTCTGCCCACCGATGGCACCCTGATGTTCGACGGCGTGCCGCTTGCAATCGGCTCGGTCGTGCCAGCGAACAGCAATGGCGCAAGCCTCACCTTCGTACCCAACGCCAACTGGAATGGCAGCACCACCTTCCAGTACGCCACGGTGGATAACGATGGCCTGGAAGACGCCAGTCCGGCCACCGGCACCATTAACGTCACCCCGGTGGACGATGCCTCGGTCCTGGCGCCCGATACCAAGACCGTGGCCGAGGACACTCCGGCCACCGGTAACGTGCTGGGCAACGACAGCGATGTGGATAACACCCTCACCGTTGCCAGCTTCAGCATCAACGGCGTACCCGGAAGCTTCACCGCCGGCCAGACCGCCACCCTCGCCAACGTGGGTACCTTCTCCCTTGGCAGCAACGGTGATTACACCTTCACCCCGGCCGCCAACTGGAACGGCTCGGTGCCCCAGGTCACCTACACCACCAATACCGGCAGCAGCGCCACGCTGG
The DNA here is from genome assembly GCF_008807375.1 of Pseudomonas lalkuanensis. NCBI lineage: Bacteria > Pseudomonadati > Pseudomonadota > Gammaproteobacteria > Pseudomonadales > Pseudomonadaceae > Metapseudomonas > Metapseudomonas lalkuanensis. Next base: position 4,485,426 of record NZ_CP043311.1, read on the forward strand.
ACATCACCGTCACGCCTGAGAACGATGCGCCGATCGCGTCCAACGACGGCCCGGTACCGGTGATCGAAGACATCGCGGCGGTCGGCAACGTGCTGACCAATGACAGCGATGTCGACAACGACACCCTGACCGTCACTCAATTCGAAGTAGGCGGGAGCACCTACACCGCCGGCCAGACCGCGACCCTCGCCGGCGTCGGCACCCTGGTGATCAACAGCAACGGCAGCTTCACCTTCACCCCGGCGCTGAACTACAACGGCCCGGTACCGACCGCGACCTACACCGTCAGCGACGGCACCACCACCGACACCGCCGAGCTGAGCTTCGGCAACGTCGCCCCGGTGAACGACGCTTCGGTCCTGGTCGCCGATACCAAGACCGTGGCCGAGGACAACCCGGCCACCGGCAACGTGCTGGGCAACGACAGCGATGTGGACAACGTCCTGACCGTTTCCAGCTTCAGCATCAGTGGTGTGCCCGGCACCTTCACCGCCGGTTCAAGCGCTGTGATTGCCGGCGTTGGCACCCTGAGCATCGTTGCCAACGGCAACTACACCTTTACTCCGGATGCCAACTGGAACGGCTCAGTGCCGCAGGTGACCTATGTCACCAACACTGGCAGCAGCTCCACGCTGGATATCACCGTCACTCCGGAAAACGATGCGCCGGAAACGAATGCGGCCAGTGGTTCGGGTGATGAAGACGCGGAAGGTATTCCGGTTGAGCTCAGCGGCTCGGACTTCGACGGCACCGTCGCCAGCTTCGTGATCAAGACTCTGCCCACCGATGGCACCCTGATGTTCGACGGCGTGCCGCTTGCAATCGGCTCGGTCGTGCCAGCGAACAGCAACGGCGCCAGCCTCACCTTCGTGCCGAACGCCAACTGGAATGGCAGCACCAGCTTCGACTACGCCGCAGTGGATAACCAGGGGCTGGAAGACGGCACCCCGGCCACTGGCACCATCACCGTCGCCTCGGTCAACGATGCGCCGGAAACCCATGCGGCCAGCGGTTCCGGCAACGAAGACTCGGCCGGTATCCCAGTTGCGCTCAGCGGCTCGGACCTCGACGGCACCGTCGCCAGCTTCGTGATCAAGTCGCTGCCGGCCAACGGCATCCTGCAACTCAATGGCGTGACGCTGACTATTGGTGACAGCGTGCCGGCGACCGGCAACGGCGCCAGCGTCACCTTCGTGCCGAACGCCAACTGGAATGGCAGCACCAGCTTCGACTACGCCGCAGTGGATAACCAGGGGCTGGAAGACGCTAGCCCCGCCACTGGCACCATCACCGTTGCCTCGGTCAACGACGCGCCAGACACCCATGCGGCCAGTGGTTCGGGTGACGAAGACGCGCAAGGCATTCCGGTCAGCCTCAGCGGCTCGGACCTCGATGGCACCGTCGCCAGCTTCGTGATCAAGTCGCTGCCGGCCAACGGCATCCTGCAACTCAATGGCGTGACGCTGACTATTGGTGACAGCGTGCCGGCCAGTGGCAACGGCGCCAGTGTCACCTTCGTGCCGAACGCCAACTGGAATGGCAGCACCAGCTTCGAGTACGCCGCGGTGGATAACGATGGCCTGGAAGACGGTTCCCCGGCCACCGGCACCATCACCGTCGCCTCGGTCAACGACGCGCCGGACACGAATGCGGCCAGCGGTTCCGGCAACGAAGACTCCGCCGGTATCCCGGTCAGCCTCAGCGGTTCCGATACGGACGGCACCGTCGCCAGCTTCGTGATCAAGTCGCTGCCGGCCAACGGCACCCTGCTGCTGAACGGCGTGGCGCTGAATATCGGCGACAACGTGCCGGCCAGTGGCAACGGCGCCAGTGTCACCTTCGTGCCGAACGCCAACTGGAATGGCAGCACCAGCTTCGAGTACGCCGCGGTGGATAACGATGGCCTGGAAGACGGTTCCCCGGCCACCGGCACCATCACCGTCGCCTCGGTCAACGACGCGCCGGACACGAATGCGGCCAGCGGTTCCGGCAACGAAGACTCTGCCGGTATCCCGGTCAGCCTCAGCGGTTCCGATACGGACGGCACCGTCGCCAGCTTCGTGATCAAGTCGCTGCCGGCCAACGGCACCCTGCTGCTGAACGGCGTGGCGCTGAATATCGGCGACAACGTGCCGGCCAGTGGCAACGGCGCCAGCCTCACCTTCGTGCCGAACGCCAACTGGAATGGCAGCACCAGCTTCGACTACGCCGCAGTGGATAACCAGGGGCTGGAAGACGGCACCCCGGCCACTGGCACCATCACCGTCGCCTCGGTCAACGATGCGCCGGAAACCCATGCGGCCAGCGGTTCCGGCAACGAAGACTCGGCCGGTATCCCAGTTGCGCTCAGCGGCTCGGACCTCGACGGCACCGTCGCCAGCTTCGTGATCAAGTCGCTGCCGGCCAACGGCATCCTGCAACTCAATGGCGTGACGCTGACTATTGGTGACAGCGTGCCGGCGACCGGCAACGGCGCCAGCGTCACCTTCGTGCCGAACGCCAACTGGAATGGCAGCACCAGCTTCGACTACGCCGCAGTGGATAACCAGGGGCTGGAAGACGCTAGCCCCGCCACTGGCACCATCACCGTTGCCTCGGTCAACGACGCGCCAGACACCCATGCGGCCAGTGGTTCGGGTGACGAAGACGCGCAAGGCATTCCGGTCAGCCTCAGCGGCTCGGACCTCGATGGCACCGTCGCCAGCTTCGTGATCAAGTCGCTGCCGGCCAACGGCATCCTGCAACTCAATGGCGTGACGCTGACTATTGGTGACAGCGTGCCGGCCAGTGGCAACGGCGCCAGTGTCACCTTCGTGCCGAACGCCAACTGGAATGGCAGCACCAGCTTCGAGTACGCCGCGGTGGATAACGATGGCCTGGAAGACGGTTCCCCGGCCACCGGCACCATCACCGTCGCCTCGGTCAACGACGCGCCGGACACGAATGCGGCCAGCGGTTCCGGCAACGAAGACTCCGCCGGTATCCCGGTCAGCCTCAGCGGTTCCGATACGGACGGCACCGTCGCCAGCTTCGTGATCAAGTCGCTGCCGGCCAACGGCACCCTGCTGCTGAACGGCGTGGCGCTGAATATCGGCGACAACGTGCCGGCCAGTGGCAACGGCGCCAGTGTCACCTTCGTGCCGAACGCCAACTGGAATGGCAGCACCAGCTTCGAGTACGCCGCGGTGGATAACGATGGCCTGGAAGACGGTTCCCCGGCCACCGGCACCATCACCGTCGCCTCGGTCAACGACGCGCCGGACACGAATGCGGCCAGCGGTTCCGGCAACGAAGACTCCGCCGGTATCCCGGTCAGCCTCAGCGGTTCCGATACGGACGGCACCGTCGCCAGCTTCGTGATCAAGTCGCTGCCGGCCAACGGCACCCTGCTGCTGAACGGCGTGGCGCTGAATATCGGCGACAACGTGCCGGCCAGTGGCAACGGCGCCAGCCTCACCTTCGTGCCGAACGCCAACTGGAATGGCAGCACCAGCTTCGACTACGCCGCAGTGGACAACCAGGGCCTGGAAGACGCCACGCCAGCCACCGGCACCATCACCGTCGCCTCGGTCAACGACGCGCCGGACACGAATGCGGCCAGCGGTTCCGGCAACGAAGACTCCGCCGGTATCCCGGTCAGCCTCAGCGGTTCCGATACGGACGGCACCGTCGCCAGCTTCGTGATCAAGTCGCTGCCGGCCAACGGCACCCTGCTGCTGAACGGCGTGGCGCTGAATATCGGCGACAACGTGCCGGCCAGTGGCAACGGCGCCAGTGTCACCTTCGTGCCGAACGCCAACTGGAATGGCAGCACCAGCTTCGACTACGCCGCAGTGGATAACCAGGGGCTTGAAGACGGCACCCCGGCCACCGGCACCATCACCGTCAACTCAGTCAACGATGCGCCGGAAACCAATACCACCAGTGCCACCGGCAACGAAGATTCCGCCGGTATCCCGGTCAGCCTCAGCGGCTCGGACTTCGACGGCACCGTCGCCAGCTTCGTGATCAAGACTCTGCCCACCGATGGCACCCTGATGTTCGACGGCGTGCCGCTTGCAATCGGCTCGGTCGTGCCAGCGAACAGCAACGGCGCCAGCCTCACCTTCGTGCCGAACGCCAACTGGAATGGCAGCACCAGCTTCGACTACGCCGCAGTGGATAACCAGGGGCTGGAAGACGGCACCCCGGCCACTGGCACCATCACCGTCGCCTCGGTCAACGATGCGCCGGAAACCCATGCGGCCAGCGGTTCCGGCAACGAAGACTCGGCCGGTATCCCAGTTGCGCTCAGCGGCTCGGACCTCGACGGCACCGTCGCCAGCTTCGTGATCAAGTCGCTGCCGGCCAACGGCATCCTGCAACTCAATGGCGTGACGCTGACTATTGGTGACAGCGTGCCGGCCAGTGGCAACGGCGCCAGTGTCACCTTCGTGCCGAACGCCAACTGGAATGGCAGCACCAGCTTCGAGTACGCCGCGGTGGATAACGATGGCCTGGAAGACGGTTCCCCGGCCACCGGCACCATCACCGTCGCCTCGGTCAACGACGCGCCGGACACGAATGCGGCCAGCGGTTCCGGCAACGAAGACTCCGCCGGTATCCCGGTCAGCCTCAGCGGTTCCGATACGGACGGCACCGTCGCCAGCTTCGTGATCAAGTCGCTGCCGGCCAACGGCACCCTGCTGCTGAACGGCGTGGCGCTGAATATCGGCGACAACGTGCCGGCCAGTGGCAACGGCGCCAGCCTCACCTTCGTGCCGAACGCCAACTGGAATGGCAGCACCAGCTTCGACTACGCCGCAGTGGACAACCAGGGCCTGGAAGACGCCACGCCAGCCACCGGCACCATCACCGTCGCCTCGGTCAACGACGCGCCGGACACGAATGCGGCCAGCGGTTCCGGCAACGAAGACTCCGCCGGTATCCCGGTCAGCCTCAGCGGCTCGGACTTCGACGGCACCGTCGCCAGCTTCGTGATCAAGTCGCTGCCGGCCAACGGTACCCTGCTGCTGAACGGTGTCGCCCTGGCCATCGGCTCCGTGGTGCCGGCCAGCGGCAACGGCGCCAGTGTCACCTTCGTGCCGAACGCCAACTGGAACGGCAGCACCAGCTTCGACTACGCCGCAGTGGATAACCAGGGCCTGGAAGACGGTTCCCCGGCCACCGGCACCATCACCGTTGCCTCGGTCAACGACGCGCCAGACACCCATGCGGCCAGTGGTTCGGGTGATGAAGACTCGGCCGGTATCCCGGTTGCCCTCAGCGGTTCCGATGCGGACGGCACCATTGCCAGCTTCGTGATCAAGTCGCTGCCGGCCAACGGCATCCTGCAACTCAATGGCGTGACGCTGACTATTGGTGACAGCGTGCCGGCCAGTGGCAACGGCGCCAGTGTCACCTTCGTGCCGAACGCCAACTGGAATGGCACCACCAACTTCCAGTACGCCTCGGTGGATAACCAGGGGCTGGAAGACGGCACCCCGGCCACTGGCACCATCACCGTTGCCCCGGTCAACGATGCGCCGGAAACCAACACTGCCAGCGCCTCCGGCAATGAAGACAGCCTGGTCGCCATCAGCCTGAGTGGCTCGGACATCGACGGTACGATCGCCAGCTTCAAGATCACCTCGATGCCGCAGCACGGCACCTTCTACAGCGACGCCGCCGGCACCATCGCCATTACCGCGGCCAGCGTGATCACGGCCGTGAGCAATGGCGCGACCATCTACTTCCGCCCGGACAGCAACTGGAACGGCAACACCAACTTCCAGTACAGCGCGGTGGACAACGCAGGCCTGCAGGATGCCACCCCGGCCCAGGGCACCATCACCGTCAACCCGGTGAACGATGCGCCGACCTCGGCCAACGGCGCCGCCAGCGTCAATGCCGGCAGCACCTACACCTTCAAGGTGTCGGATTTCAGCTTCAGCGACAGCATCGACGCTGCCACCGGCCAGACCCACAGCCTGCAGAGCGTGATCGTCAAGGCACTGCCGGGCAGCGGTACCCTGCTGCTCAACGGCGTGGCCATCAACGCCAACACGTCGGTAAGCGCCAGCGATATCGCCCAGGGCAAGCTGACCTACCAGCCGGGCGCTTCCGGCAATCAGACAACCTTCCAGTTCGCCATACAGGACAACGGCGGCACCGCCAACGGCGGGGTCAATACCTCGGGTAATCATGACTTCACGCTGAACATCGGCCGTGTCGAAGTCCCGACCAACCCGAACGGTGATAACGACATCATCGGTGGCGGTGGCGACGACGTGATCCTTGGCGATACCGGCGGCACTCTGACCACTACCCAGCCGGGGACCAGCTACAACGTAGCACTGATCGTCGATACCTCTGGCTCCATGGCCTACAGCCTGCAAGGACAAAGCGGCGTCAGCTACGCTGACTCCCGGATGAAGCTGGTCAAGGACGCCCTGCTGAACCTGGCCAACCAGCTGAAGAACCACGATGGGGATATCAACATCACCCTGATCGGCTTCGCTGGCTCTGCTACTACCAAGATCACCATCACCGATCTCAGCGATAGCAATATCGAGCAACTGCTGGCCGCGATCGGCCGCAGCCAGAACGAGGGCCTGAGTGCCACTGGTAGCACCAACTACCAGGACGCCTTCGAGGAGGCCACAAGCTGGTTCAATGGTCAGCAAAACGGCTACGAGAACCTGACGCTGTTCCTCACCGACGGCGACCCCACCACCACCAATAGTGGCGCCAGTGACGACTACAGCGTACTCACTCAGTCAATCAACACCTTCCGGGACCTGAGCGACATCAGCACCGTACGCGCTATCGGAATCGGCCCGGGCGTCAACGAGAACTACCTGAAGTTCTTCGACGACACCAACGTGACCGGCACCAGCTCCCTGGACTTCGGTACCACGAGTACGACCATTGCCAACTTCAACAGCAATGGCGGCATCAACCGGCCCAGCAACTGGACCACTACCGGCCCCGGCAGCGTAAGCCGCAGCTATGACGACCAGTTGCAGATCACCGACGCCTACAACAACGGCGCCACCGCCACCACCAGCCCAGAGTTCAACGTCAGCGCCAACAATGCCGGCAAGCTGACCTTCAGCTATCAGGGAACCGAGTTCAGCAGCGGCGACACCTTCACCTGGACTCTCTTGAAGAAAGTCACGGGAGCCAATGGCAGCACGACCTGGGCAGTGGAGGACTCGGGCACCCGGACCACTGGCACCAGTGCGACCGTCGAATCCAAGGTACTGAACGACGGCACCTACAAGCTCGCATTCTCGCTGAACGATGGCAGCACCCACTGGCTCTGGGGAAGCGCCGACGCCATCGTTCGTATCGACAACATCGCCGTCACCAGCAAGAACACCGTTACCGGCCCCACCGGCCAAGTGGATATCGTTCAGCAGGCCGGCGACCTGACCAGTGCGCTCAATGGTGGCCACAGCAGTACCGATCCGGTCGCCGTGGGCCACGACACCATCAGTGGCGGTGCCGGCGACGACATCATCTTCGGTGACGTCATCAACACAGATAACCTGCCCTGGGGTCTCAACGGTAACCCGGCCAAGCCGGCCGACCTGCCGGCAGGGTCGGGCATGAAGGCGCTGCAGAGTTTCCTTGAGCTGAAGAACGGCCACGTCGCTACCTCGGACGAGCTGTACAGCTACATCAAGAACAACCACGCGACCTTCAACGTGGATGGCGATACCCGTGGCGGCAACGACCTGCTCCAGGGCGGTGACGGCAACGACATCCTCTATGGCCAGGGCGGCAATGACCAGCTGATCGGCGGCAACGGCAATGACATCCTGTTTGGCGGCACCGGTACCGATACCCTGACCGGCGGCAAAGGCAGCGACACACTATGGGGTGGCAGCGGCAACGACACCTTCGTGTGGAAAGCCGGTGACTCCGGCGTCGTGGGCAGCCCCGATCAGGATGTGGTGAAGGACTTCAAGATGAGCGAGGGCGACAAGCTCAACTTGAGCGACCTGCTGCAAGGGGAAACCAGCAGCACCATCGACAACTTCCTCAAGCTGATCGTCGATAACGGCACCGGCAACGCCACCCTGCTGGTAAGCAAGGACGGCCATCTGAACGATGCCGGTGGTACCGCCGCCAGCCACGCCGATCTGTCCATCACCCTGGAGGGTGCGGCAGCCCAGCTCAGCGGACAGTCCATCAACTCCCTGATCGCGGGTGCCGACCCGACCATCAAGGTCGACCAGAACTGATGTTTCACCGTCCGCGACCACTCCGGTGGTTGCGGACGGGAGGCATCTGCCCTCATGCTCGCGGCAGTCCTCAAGGGAGACTCGCCATGCTCTATATCCAGCGCGATGAAGACGGAAACCTGATTCGCGTCGAAGCAGCCGAATTCGACCAAATGACCGGCACACTGCCGGCTGACGACCAGGAAATTCAGGGCTGGTACGCCAACCTGGCGATGCAGAGCAGCCTGCTGCAATTGAAACAGAGCGACCTGGACATGATCCGGGTACTCGACGACCTGATCACGGTGCTGATGACCAAGGGTCTGATCCGCATCACCGACCTGCCGCCAGCGGCCCAATCCAAGCTGCTCAGCCGGAACCAGGCGCGGGAAGCCCTGGGTGGCATCTCGCGGTTGATCGTCGAAGAGGAAGAAGAAGCGGGATCAGGGCTCATCTGAACCAGCCGGAGCCTTTGCTCGCTGTGTGTGGGAGCGAATTCATTCGCGAATTTCCCGCAATCCCCAGCAGGCATCGCAGGGCAGGCCTTCGACCTGCTTCGTGAATGAATTCGCTCCTACAGCCCATCGATCAGCGCCAGGGCGCCGGCGCACCAAACAGCTGGCCCTGAACGCCCCGGATGCCCATCCCCTGCAGCACGAGCAGTTCACCTTCGGTTTCCACGCGCTCGGCGATCAGCGGCAGGTCGATGCTGTGGGCGGCACGTTGCATGGCTTCGATGAACAGGCGCTTGTCGGCTTCCAGGTCGATGGCGCGGATATAGCTACCGTCCACCTTCAGGTAGGCCAGGCCCAGGCGGGCCAGGTTGCCAATCATGCTGAAGCGGCCACCGAAGTGCTGAAGGCTGAGGCTGAAACCCAGGTCTCGCAGACGACGGGTGAGTTGCTCCAGCACGGCCTGCTCCGGCAGTTGATCCTCTTCCAGCTCCAGCACCAGTCGCGGCCCCAGTTGGGAGTGCTTGCGGAGCAGCTCGAAGGCTTTCTCCAACGCCCGGGGCTCGCGCAACAGCGCACCGGAGAGGTTGAGTGCCAGGGTTTCGCCGTGGCCGGCCATCTGCTGCAGGACCAACTCCAGCATCAGCAGGTCGAGACGCGCCATCCAGCCAAAGCGCTGCAGCCAGGGCAGGAAGCGACCGGCCGGTATGTTCTCGCCACGCTCGTCGCGCAAGCGCGACAGCACCTTGTAGTGCAGCACCCGCGAACGATCACGACTATCCACCACCGGCTGGAAATAGAGCTGCAACTGACGCTGGCCAAGTGCCCGATCCAGCAGTTGATGCCAGGCATGGCGCTCGTCGCCCACGCTGGGCGCATCACCCTGGGTCAGGCTGGCCCAGGTCCGCTCCGCCTGGCTTTCCGCCTTGGCCAGGGCCTCGTCGGCCAGACGCAACAGGTCGGCGAGCGCTTCGCCCGGACTGAACGGCACCAGCCCCATATGGGCCACCGGCAACGCATCGGCGGCCCCCGTGGTCACCAGGTTCGCCAGGCCGGCATCCAGACGCTGGGCCAACAGCTCGGCCTCTTCGGCCACCAGGCCGGGTATCAGCAGGGCGAAGTCGCCACCCCGGCTGCGTGCCACCAACTGGCCCGCGCCCTGCCCCGCCACCACCTGCCGGAGCAACTCGGCCACCGCCACCAACAACTGGTCGGTGCGTTGGCCACCCAGGCGCTGGTTGAGTCCGGCGAGGTCGTGCAGGCGCAGCAGGAACAGGTAACCGGCACTGGCATGGTCCTCGGCGCTGAGGCGCGCCTGCAGCTGCATTTCGAAGTAGCGGCGGTTGGCCAGCCCGGTCAGGCTGTCCTTGTAGGCTTCGTCGCGCAGCCGTTCGCTGCGCTCGGCCTGTTCCTGGAACAGCGCCTTGAGCTTCTCCACCATCTGGTTCATCGCCTGCACCACACGGCGCAGCTCAGGGGTACGCGGCAATTCCGGCAGGCTGAGGAACTCACGACGGGCGATGGCGTGGGACTGCTCCACCATGTAATCCAGGGGCCTCAGCTGACGTCGCAACAGGAAGGCGCCGAGGCCGGCGCTGACCAGGCCACAGGCCAGCAGCCAGCCAAGGCTGCCCAGTGCGCTCTGCCAGAGCCGGGCAAGCGCGAACAGCGGATGGCTCTTCACCTCCACCCGCGCCGCCTGCTGCCAGCCACGGCTGACGATGGCGTCGCCGCCGACCGATTGCAGGCCGATCAGGCTGACGAACCACTGCGGCACCTGGGCGCCAGCCGCGTCGGGTACGCCGGTGCGCTCTACCAGCACTTGGCCGCTGGCAAGGTCGATGACCCGGATGCTCTCGTAATAGCCGCTGTCGAAGATGGAGCTGACCATCAGCTCGACCATCGCCGGATCGTCGATATGCGGGGTCAGCGACAGGCCGAGGGCGGTCGCCGCGTCCTGGGCGTGGGAGCGCAGCTGATTGACGTACTGCTCGCGCGAACTCTCCAGGCCGACCGTGAAACTGCCGCTGAAGGCGACCACCAGGAACAGGCAGATGGCGATCAACAACTGTTTGAACAGAGACATCTCGACTCCTATCGGGCGGGCCCCACGGGGAAGCCCTCAGCATTCATTTTCTTGAGCAACTCCTGCCAGCGTGACAGCCGCTTGGCATCCCCCACCTGCTTGCCGCCGCCGCTTCCAGCCAGCCACAGACCCTCGGCGTTGAAGGCGTAGACCGGCATCAGGTCGGTACGCTGATTGGCAGGACGGATGATGCCGACCAGGTTGTCCAGCACCAGCGGCATGGCATCCGGAGATGCGTAGTAGGTCAGCACCATGTGCGCCTGGTTCAGGCGCAACGCCTTGACGTAGGTAATGCGCAGCTTCTCGCTGGGCACACCGAGCTGGCGCAGGCTGAAGTACTTGGCGATGGCGAAGTCCTCGCAGTCCCCGGCGCCTATGCGCAGGGCCTGCACGGGAGTCGCCCAGTAATCGGTTTCGCCCCAGAGTTCGCGGTCGTCGCGAAAGCGCAATCTGGCGTTGAAGAAGCGGTTCACCTCTTCCAGTTGCATCTTCTCGTCTGCACCGGCAAGGCGTCCCAGGGTCGCCTGCCAGTCATCGATTCGCTGCTTGCCGGGGCCAAGGGGGCCGTAGAGGTTTTCGGCGCGGCGACTGATCAGGGTGAAATCCCAGTCCGCCTGCAATGCGCCGGCCAGCAGTGCCGCCAGCAACGCCGCCGCCAGGGCTGGCCTACGCCGTCCCCGCCAAGCACGCCAGGCCTGCACGCTACCTCGGACCATCCACCATCCCGCCTCGGAGGCCATCGGCCCCATGGAACACGGCGCGAATGGTGCGGGCTGGTCCGGAAAAAGACAATGGCATTCTGCCGCCATCTAACTGACAACAGCGCAGCCTACCTGCTGGGTTCAGCGCAGCCCGCGCAGATGGAGGAAACCGAACAGCAGCACTTGCAGACGCTCCAGCCAGGGATACGGGCGTGCCTTCAGCTTGCGATTGAACAGAACCGCCTCGCCCACATGGGCCAGCAGGATCGCGCCGGCCGCCAGCAGCAAGGGTCGATGCAGCGGCTCGCCGAAGGGGTAGGCGAGGTTGAGCAGGGCCACCAGCCAGAACATCGCCAGCGCGCCTTTGGCAAAGGACAGGAAGTGCATTGCGGGGTCTCCATTCGAGGGTTGGCCCCGCAGTGTGCCGCTCGCTGCGCCGACTGCCTTCCGCACTTTAGGCTGGAAAGCAGCGCGGCAGGCGACGGGTCAGCGCAAGGTCAGGGCGATGGGCGTTTCCTCGAAGTCGAAGCAGCCGAGGAAAGTCTTGATGTCCAGCAGGTTGCCGTCCACCTTCACGTCGCCCAGCAGGGCACCCTTGAGCAGACCGTTCTCGCCACTGATGACGGTATCGAGGTAGGTCTTGTCGAAGGTCAGCTTGAGCGTGGTGCCTTCGGGAATCCCCTTGTGCAGCTCGGCCACGCCACGGCGAACTTCCAGCGCCCACTCTTCCTTGATGTCGGGGAAGACGAAGCCCAGGGTCAGGTTCACGTCAGCGCTCTTTTCCGGGTCCAGGCGTGTCACCCAGTTCTGCAGGAAGATCCGCGCCGGCAGGTTCTTCAGCATGTCCGGCGAGAGGAAGGCATTGCGCATGGTCTGGGACAGCTGCAGCGAGGCGTCGCCATCCAGCTTGCCCTCCAGCTCCATGGCGCTCATCAGGTACCAGTTGCGCCAGTTGATGTTCATGCTGGCGTAGCCCAGGCGACGGAAGCTGCGCGCCTTGATCTCTCGGGCCAGTTGGTCGTCGTGATCGATGCGGATGGCGTAGCCCGCCAGTTCGGCAGCCCACTGGTAGTCGCCCTTGAGGTAGGCGTCGCCGGCGGCTAACAGCACTTTCTCGCGACCGCCCATCAGTTCCACCAGGCGCTTGGCCTTCTCCACGGGAGGGACAGGGTCGAGGTCCACCGGGTCACCCTGGAACCAGCCCAGGTAGCCCTGATAGATCTGCCGAACGCTGTGCTTCACGGTGCCGTAGTACTCCCGCAGGTAGGGCGTGTATCCGGCCAGGTAGGGCGGCAGCTGGACCTTCTCGACCAGTTCGTCGGGTGTCAGGCCCTTGTTCATCCAGCGCACGGTCTGGTCGTGGACGTAGGCGATGGCGTCGCGGGTCATGCGCAGAACCTCCTCCACCTTGTCCTTGCCGCTCACCGGCTGGCCGTGCAGCGGCACCATGTAGTCGGCCTGGTAGGCACGCAGCTTGTCGAGGCTGTTCACCCACACCACCGGGTCGCGGAACTTGGTGCCGCGCAGGGTATGGATGTTCGGCAGGGTCGGGCCCTGGGTGACTTCGGCGCTGATCAGTACCTTGTTCTGCGGCAGGAACAGCACGATCTCGTCCGGTGCCTCGCTGGGCACGTGGAGGAACTGCACCGGCAGACCGGCGATGGTGGTGTCCAGCTTGTCCTTGAAGGTGATGGTGGGCGCGATGAAGGTGGATTTAGCTTCATGGGCCAGGGGGCCGAGGCCAGCGTTCATGTCCTTCCTGTCGGCGTCCGGCAGCGCTGCACCGAAGCTGTAGCCCGAGCGCATGCCGAGGATCGGGCCGACCAGCGCCCCCTGGGTCACCACGTTCTCCAGCAGGGTTTCCTGGGCGTAGATCTGCACCTCGCCCGCCTTCACCTGTTCCTCGCTGACGAAGCCCTTCACACCGTTGATGTGGTCCGGGTGGAAGTGGGTGTAGACGATGGCCTTGATCGGCTTTTCGCTGATCTTGCGGAACTCCGCGAGCACCTTGCGCGACTGCTCGGCCGACTCACCGGTGTCGACGATGACCAGCCCTTCGGGTGCCACGATCATCACGCTGTTGGCGAGGTTCCAGCCCACCGCCGAGTACACGTTGTCGGCGATCTTGTAGACCTTCTCGTCGAAGTGCCGGGTGTGCTCGGCCAGTTCTGCATTGATGCTCGGTTCGATGGACTCTTCCGGCAGTGCGGCGTCGGCGCCCAGGGGCAGCGCGGCGGCCAGGAGCAGGCCGCTGAATCGGGTAGTGATGCGCATGGTTCGCTCGGGATTGTTGTTTTTGGCCGAGACAGGCTGGCAGTCGCCTGCTAATAATTCCAATGCATTCTTTTCCCATATTCGATGCAAGGCACGCATGAACGACCTTCGCCAGCTCCGCCATTTCGTCGCCCTCGCCGAGCATGGCCACTTCGCCCGCGCGGCGGAAGCGGTGAATCTCAGCCAGCCCGCCCTCAGCCGCAGTATCCAGGCCCTGGAGGCCAGCCTGGGTTGCAGCCTGCTGGACCGGGCGCCACGCCAGATCAGCCTGACGGCCCACGGCCGGCTGGTGCTCGAGCATGCCCGGCGCCTGCTGGACGGCAGCCGCGCCCTGCACAGCGCGGTGACCCAGCTGGACAATCTCGACAGCGGCGAACTGCGCCTGGGTGCCGGCCCCTACCCCGCCGCACGCCTGGTTCCCAGAGCTCTCGGACGTTTCGCCAGCCGCCACCCTGGCGTTCGCGTGCAACTCACCCTGGAGAACTGGCACAGCCTGCGCCAGCGTCTGCTGGACGACGCCATCGAGCTGTTCGTCGCTGATATCCGCGAGTTCGACGGCGATCCCCTGCTGGACATCATTCCCCTGCGCCGCCATCCCGGCACCCTGTTCTGCCGCCCCGGCCACCCTCTGCTGGCGCGGGACCGGGTGCGACTGACTGACCTTGCCGCCTATGCACTGGCCGGCACGCAACTGCCCGTGGAAGTGGCCCGCGCCATCGGCGAGCTTGCCGGCAATGAAAAACCGCTGGCGATCGAGTGCGACAACTTCATGGTGCTGAAGGCGGTAGTCGCCGGAAGTGATGTGGTCAGCATGGCCCCCTGGGATGTGGTCGCCGAGGACGTCATGGCCGGTCGACTGGCCATGCTGGAGCCGATTGCCAGCACCAGGACCCTATCGGCCTATGGCGTCGTCACCCATGCCGCGCGCAGCCTGTCTCCGGCTGCGCGGGCGTTGAAGGAACTGTTGCTGGAAGAGGACCGGGACTTCTCCGCCATCTAGCGGCGGTCCTTCATGGACCAGTCACTGCGGTTGTTGTAGCGCGGATTGTGCGGCCGTGCCTCGTAGCCCGGTTCTACCCGGTACTGCTGGCGAACGCCGTGCCGCCGATGAGGCTGTTGCTGATAGTCAGCTTGCTGATAGTTCTGCCGGCGATAGTTCTGCCGGTGATAGTTCTGTTGCCGATAGCTGGACTCGCGGTAGCCCGGCTGAGGATTGTTCTTGCCCCAGGTCTGCAGGCGCGGCGTGTAGTCGTGGCGGCGCTCCTGGAAGTTGTCATAGGGCTGCTGGTAGTAGCGGCGCGGGTGATGGAACTTGCGGTCCCTGTCGTGGAAGCGCTTGTCGTAGTAACGCCTGTCGGACTTGTAGTAGTCCTTGCGGCCGTCATAGTCGCGACGGTCGTAATAGCGGCGATCGTAATAACGGCCGTCGTCACGGTGATCGACGATGTAATAGTTCCGCTTCGGGACGTCGTAGTAGTAGCTGCGATGTACTGGGTAGTCGCCGTCGTAGTAGCGGCGACCGTAATAATCGTTGTCGTAGTCATAGACGGCACAGCCGCCCAGGGTGAGGCTCAGTACGGCAAGGAAGAATGATCGGTAGGACATGGCGGCCTCCTTCGACCGCTAGGGACGGCGCAGACAGATGTCGGCGACTGGGATTTCTCCCGTTTGGTTGGACAACGCGTCCTACAAAACAGCGCGCGACATCTGTCGGAAAAGTCCGTTTCCAATTGTTGCGTGCGGTGGAAAGCCACATCGCCGGCACCCTCTGGCGGGTGCAGGTGAAGGAAGTCACCAGCGTGAAGGCCGGGGACATCCCGTGGGACGATTTCAAGCGCTATGCCGACCGCAGGTCTGCCACGGAGAGTCAAGGGGGTCAGATGCGCTGCGTTTGGCGAATGAATTCGCCCCCACGAGCAATCCATCCTCCTTTCACAGTCGCTGCCGTCCGTTTGCCCACGCCGTTCCGCAGCCCTACAGTTCAAGCGGCACCGCACGCAAAAGGACCCGCAATGCCGCCGCTCAGCCGCGACCAGGCGCAACGCCGCGCCGACGATATCCAGGCCTTCTACCGGGAGGTGGAGCGCTTGCATGAAGAGCAGACCCTGCTGCTCTCCCCCGAACAGATCGACCAACTGGACGAACACCATCGCCAGTTGCTGGCAGACTATCGAGACGCCTTCGATATCGACCCGGATGCCCAGGCCCGACGCCTCTCCCTCGGCATGCGCATCGCATCCTTGCTGGGTGCCCTCGCGCTGGCGGCCAGCCTGCTGTTCTTCTTCTATCAGTTCTGGGGCTGGTTCCCGGAAACCGCCCAGGTGGGCGTTCTCGCTGGCTTCTCGGTGGGCAGCCTGCTGCTGACCCTGCTGCTGCGCCGACGCGACTCGTCCGGTTATTTCGCCGGGCTGGCGGCAGTCCTGGCCTTCGCCTGTTTCGTGCTCAACGTGGTCATGCTCGGGCAAATCTTCAACATCACCCCCAGCGACAAGGCACTGCTGCCCTGGGCCGCCTATGCCCTGCTGCTGGCCTATGCCTGCGAAGTACGTCTGCTGCTGGCGGCCGGCCTGGCCTGCAGCATGGCCTTCATCGCCACCCGGCTGACGAGCTGGAGCGGGCTCTTCTGGCTGGACTGCACCGAACGGCCGGAACACCTGCTGCCCGCCGGTTTGCTGATCTTCCTGGTGCCGCAGTTCATTTCCCAGGCGCGCTATAGCGGCTTCGCCGCGATCTACCGGGTAATGGGCCTGCTCGGGCTGTTCGTGCCACTGCTGGTGCTGGCCAACTGGGCGGCAGGCAGCTATCTGCCCTGGCCACGCGACCTGGTGGAAGGCTTCTACCAGATCGTGGGATTCACCGGCGCGGCGCTGGCCATCTGGCTCGGCAATCGCCGCGACTGGCCTGACGTGATGCATACCGGCCTGCTGTTTTTCGTGCTTTTCCTCTTCATCAAGCTGTTCGACTGGTGGTGGGAGGTCATGCCGAAGTACCTGTTCTTCCTCATCCTCGGACTGGTCGCCGTGCTCATCCTGCTGGTACTCGGCCGCTTGCGCCGAGCCCACAAGGGGGGACACCACGCATGAAAGCCCGCACTGCCCTGCTCAGCGGCCTCGCGCTGATCGGCCTGACCAACGCCATCGCCCTGGGCGGCGTCTGGTTCAACCGCAGTGGCGAACCGGACAGCCGCCTGCTGCTTTCCGAACGCGAACTGCACCGCGACCACGACTGGACCCTGCGCGAAAACAGCGGCCTTGCCCTGCGCCTGGACTGGCGACTGCCCAGCGACCCGAATAGCGACGATCTCTACCAGCGTCTGCCGCTCGATGACGCCAAGCTGCAGCAACTGGGCTTCACCGCTGGCGACCGCGAAGGGCTGCGCTTCGATAATCGTAACCGCGAGGTGTTGGTGGTACTCGAACTGGACGGCCCCGCGCGCAAGGCCGAACTGGAGCGCGCCCGGCAGCGCCTGACGGAGGCCGAAGGCGAGTTGCGCGCAAAGCCTGCGGACAAGCGCAGACAGGACGCCGAACGCGCCGCCCGCGACTATCTTGAGCAGGAGGAAAAACGCGACAGCCGCCTGTTTGCGGTAGACGTGGGACTGGATCGAGAAGCCCTGCGCGTGCGTCACGCCGATCGCAGCCGCTACGCCATCGTGCGCGGCAGCGTCAACGCCTGGGTTCGCGACGGACAGCTCACCGGCCAGATCGGCAGCCTGCGCATCAGCGAAATCAACGTACCCCATGCCTGGCGCGAAGCACTGGGTGAGGAGCTGGCGCGCGACCGCCACAGCGAATCGCCCCCGCGCTTCCGACTGTGGATGAGCATCGGCCAACGGCTGGAACCCTGGATCGATTCGGCGCCCGAGTTTCAGCGCCGCGGCCGTCAAGGAACGCCCGACGACGTCGATAGCCTGGCGTCAAGTACCCGTCCGTGACGCCTGTGTTACTGCACGCTAGCATTGCGCCACCACACCGAGGCCATGTTGTCCGATGCCGCTACAAGAACACACCAAGCAAAGCCACCGCCTGCTGGTCATCACACTGGTACTGCTGCTTGGCTGCGGTTTTCTGGCCACTTCCCTGGTCAGCTACCAGGCGTCGCTCAAGTCCATTCGCAACACCATCATCAACACCGAGCTGCCGCTGACCTCGGACAACGTCTACTCGGAAATCCAGAAGGATCTCGTTCGGCCCATCCTGATCTCCTCCATGATGAGCCGCGACACCTTCGTGCGTGACTGGGTGATGCAAGGTGAAAAGAACGCCGAGCCCATGACCCGCTACCTGCGCGAAGTGCAGGAGCACTACGGTGCCTTCACCTCGTTCTTCATTTCCGACCGCACCCTCACCTACTACCAGACCAAGGGCGTGCTCAAACAGGTGAGCCCGAAGGAACCACGGGACATCTGGTACTTCCGCGTGCGGGACATGAAGGAGCCGTACGAGATCAATGTCGATGTGGACATGGCCAACCAGGACCGGTTGACCATCTTCATCAACTACAAGGTGTTCGACTACGACGGCAAGTTTCTCGGCGCCACAGGCGTCGGCCTGACGGTGGACGCGGTGATCAAGCTGATCGACGAATACCAGCGCCGCTACGATCGCAGCGTGTACTTCGTCGACACCAGCGGGCGTATCGTCCTGACCGGAGCCAACGGCGGCCCGCTGGGAGCGCGGGTCGGCCAGAAGCTGTCAGAAGTGCCCGGGCTGGAGGACCTGCAGGCCAGACTGGGACGCCCGCAGACAGGCAAGTTCGCGTATCAGGAACGCGGTCGCGACCACTACCTGAATGTGCGCTACATCCCCGAGCTGGACTGGTACCTGTTCGTCGACAAGCACGAGGGCGGCCTGCTCGCGGGCCTGCGCAATACGCTTTACCTCAACCTGCTGATCTGCCTGCTGGTGACCGCCATCATACTGGTCCTGGTGACTCGCCTGATGCGCCGCTACCAGCACCGCATCGCCGCTCTGGCCACCACCGACAGCCTGACCGGCCTGCCCAACCGGCGAGGCTTCGAGCTGCTCGCCGGCCAGGCGCTGCAGGAAGCCCGACGCGACCGCAAGCCGCTGACGGCGCTGCTGCTGGATCTGGATCACTTCAAACTGCTCAACGACACCTACGGCCACCAGGCCGGCGACCAGGTGCTGCAGGGCTTCGCCCAGAACCTGCGCGACGGCCTGCGCCAATCGGACATCGTCTGTCGTTGGGGTGGCGAGGAGTTCATCATCCTGCTGAAAGATACAGGCAACGCCACGGCCCACCAGCTTGCGGAGAAAGTCCGTGGCGAAGTGGCCGCGCAGCGCTATCCCTTCAGGGGGGTGAACCTGCAGGTGACCACCAGCATCGGCCTCGCCGAGATGCACCCGGACGATTCCCTGGACAGCCTGATCGGCCGCGCCGACCGCGGCCTCTACCGGGCCAAGCAATCCGGCCGCAATTGCGTATGCGTGGAGCCTTCGGGAAATCACGACGCGTTGTGATCCGGAGGGAGCGAGTTCATTCACGAATGAATTCGCTCCCACAATCCCCAATTCCCCGTTCCGTTGTAAGAACTGGCCAACCTCAGGCCAGCAATGCTACGGACTTGATCTGCGCCCAGATCGACTGCCCCGGGTAGAGACCCAACTGATCACGGGAAAAGCGGGTGATGCGCGCGAGCATGGGCGCACCGTCCACATCTAGGCGCACCAGCACATGGGCCGGGTTGGCGGCCGGAAACTCTTCCACCACCCGTGCTGGCAACAGGTTGAGGATACTGCTGTCGCGCTGCTTCTCCAGGCTAAGGCTGACGTCCCGCGCCAGCACCCGGAAGCGCAGCGCGCGGCCCTCGGCAACCGGAGAATGGGCCACCCGTACACTCAGCGAGCTGCCGGGCAAGGCCAGGGTCAGCAACTGGTAGCGCGGATCGAATCCTTGCACGCAACCTTCGATCACCACGCCCGCTTCGTCTTCCTGGGCGATGGGCAGGTCGAGGCGTGACAGGGTCTGGTCGAGCGGCCCGCTGGCCAGCACCCGGCCGTTGTCCAGCAATACCAGGTGATCGGCCAGGCGCGCCACTTCATCTGGCGAATGGCTGACGTAGAGCAGCGGAACGTCCAGTTCGTCATGCAGGCGCTCCAGGTAGGGAAGGATTTCGCCCTTGCGCTTGAGATCCAGCGCCGCCAGGGGTTCATCCATCAGCAGCAGGCGCGGGCTGGTCAGCAAGGCGCGGGCGATGCCGACACGCTGGCGCTCGCCGCCGGAAAGGTAGCCCGGCATACGTTCCAGCAGGTGGCCGATGCCGAGCAGTTCCACCGCATGGTCCAGCTCGACCCGGAGATCCTGCGCGGGAACACGCCGCTGACCGAACTCGAGGTTACGTCGCACCGAGAGGTGCTCGAACAGGCTCGCCTCCTGGAACACATAGCCCAGCGGCCGCTTGTGGGTGGGCAGGAAGTGGCCCCGGGCGCTGTCCTGCCAGACCTCGCCATTCACTTCCAGGAAGCCCTCGGCGGCCCGTTCCAGGCCGGCGATGCAGCGCAGCAGGCTGGTCTTGCCCGATCCGGAATGGCCGAACAGGGCGCTGACGCCGCGTCCCGGCAGAGCCAGATCGGCCTCCAGGACGAAGTCCGGGTGGCGCAGGTTGAAACGTGCGCGAATCTGTTGCATGGCTCAGGTCCAACGGGGTTTCAGGCGTCGGCTGGTGTTCAGTGCCAGCAGGATGAGGAAGGAGAACAGCAGCATGCCGCCGGCCAGCCAATGGGCCTGGGCGTATTCCATGGCTTCGACGTGATCGAAGATCTGCACCGAGACCACGCGGGTCTTCTCCGGAATGTTGCCCCCGATCATCAGCACCACGCCGAACTCACCCACCGTGTGGGCGAAGCCGAGGATCGAGGCGGTGGCAAAGCCCGGCTTGGCCAGGGGCAGCACCACCGAGAAGAAAGTGTCCCAGGGGCTGGCGCGCAGGGTCGCGGCCACCTCCAGCGGGCGCTCGCCGATGGCGGTGAAGGCGCTCTGCAGGGGCTGCACCACGAAGGGCATGGAGTAGATCACCGAACCCACCACGAGGCCAGCAAAGGTGAAGGGCAAGGTGCCAAGGCCGAGGCTCTGGGTGAACTGGCCGATGAAGCCGTGGGGCCCCATGCTCACCAGCAGGTAGAAGCCGATGACGGTAGGCGGCAGCACCAGCGGCAGGGCGACCACAGCCGCCACCGGCCCCTTCAGCCGCGAACGGGTACGCGCCAGCCACCAGGCGATGGGCGTGCCCACCACGAGCAGGAGCAAAGTGGTCAGGGTCGCCAGTTCGAGAGTCAGCCAGATAGCGGCCAGGTCGGTGCGGTCGAGGGGGAAGCTCATGGGTTGGCCGAATGATCAGTTTTCGCTGTATGGCGAACTATATAGCGAAGTTTTACAGCCAGCCAGAATCAGTCGCTGCTCCACCCAGGCCCAGCCCGATGCAAGGCGTTATCGGCTTCCTGCAGCAGCTGTTCCAGGTCCTGCCCTCGGCTCGACTCGGCATGGCCGATGCGCAGGGTCAGGCTCTGCTCCGCCGCACGATTGAAGGCCCCCAGGCCGGCGCGCAGGCGCTGCAGCACGGCGTGCGGATCGCCATAACCGGTGGTCAGTACGAGGAACTCTCCACCACCGAGGCGTGCAATCAGGTCATCCCGGCGGAACTGTGCCCGCAACATGCGCGCGGCTACCAGCGGCAGGTTCTCGGCCGGCCCGCTGTCGTTGCTTTCCACCTGCAGGTGGAGCAGCAGGCAGGGCGTGTCGCGCTGGCGTGAAGTTTCGAGGCTCTCGGCGGCGTGGCGCAGGAAGCCGAGGCGGTTGTGCAGGCCAGTGAGTTCATCGGTCATGGAGAAGCGCTGGATATCCTGTTCGACCCGCTCGCGCTCACAGGCTTCGTCGTAGAGCAGGCGGTTGGCGGCCACCAGTTCCTGGGTACGGGCGATGACCCGCTGTTCGAGCTCGTTGTAGAGCTGGACGTTCTCCATGGCCACCGAGGTCGAGTCCGCCAGGGCCTGGAGCAAGCCGACTTCACGCACGTTGGCCAGGCGCGGAGTGGCCCAGTAGGTGCCGATCGCCCCCACCGGGGCCATGCTGCGGATGGGCACCATGACCAGGCTCTTGACGAAGGTCGGGCGGTAGGCGTCGTGGGGAATGCGCGGGTCCTGGTAAATGTCTTCGATCACCGCGGGCTCGCGGTTGAGCATGGCCCAGCCGCTGATGCAAGTCTCCATGGGGAAGCGCAGGCCCTTCCACAGCGGCGAGATGGCGTCCTCGTCCTTGTAAAAGCAACGGTCGCCATCGCGCAGGACGAATGTGGCGCCATCGGCCCCCACCAGCTCTCGCGCGGCACTGCGCACGATCTCGGCGATGCGGTCGAGATCACGGGCCAGGGAAAGCTCCTGGATGGCCCGAACCAGGCATTCGAGATTGCGTTCGTAGCTGACAGCGGAACCATCCATAGACCCACGCCTCCGGACCGGGGCGAGAGCGCCCCGGATTCATATCAGCATAGAGCGTCAGTCGTTGCGAGAGGGGGAGAGCAATTCGATTTTGTAGCCGTCGGGATCTTCCACGAAGGCCAGGATGCTGGTGCCGTGCTTCATCGGCCCCGGCTCGCGGGTGATCTTGCCGCCGCGGGCGCGGATGTCTTCGCACGCCTTGTAGACATCGTCCACTTCCAGGGCGATGTGGCCGTAGGCGTTACCCAGCTCGTACTTGTCCACACCCCAGTTGAAGGTCAGCTCGATCACGCTGTTGTGGGCCTCGTCGCCGTAGCCGACGAACGCGAGGGTGAACTGACCGTCCGGGTAGTCCTTGCGGCGCAGCAGGGTCATGCCCAGCACTTCGGTGTAGAAGGCGATGGATTTGTCCAGGTCGCCGACTCGCAGCATGGTATGCAGCAGTCTCATCGATACTTCCTCATCGGTTGCCCGTATTTCGCGGGCTCTTGAATGACGAACCCCGGCTTTTGGCCGGGGTCCGTGGGCTCACGCTTACAAGCTTATCAGAACAGCTTGCGGCCCTTGCCTGCGGCGATGCGCATGCGCAGGGCGTTGAGCTTGATGAAGCCAGCAGCATCAGCCTGATTGTAGGCGCCGGCATCGTCCTCGAAGGTGGCGATATTGGCGTCGAACAGGGAGTCGTCGGACTTGCGGCCGACCACGATGACGTTGCCCTTGTACAGCTTCAGGCGCACCACGCCGTTCACGTTGGCCTGGGAGGCGTCGATCATCTGCTGCAGCATCAGACGCTCCGGGCTCCACCAGTAGCCGGTGTAGATCAGGCTGGCGTACTTGGGCATCAGCTCGTCTTTCAGGTGGGCCACTTCGCGGTCCAGGGTGATGGACTCGATGGCGCGGTGGGCCTTGAGCATGATGGTGCCGCCGGGGGTCTCGTAGCAGCCGCGGGACTTCATGCCGACATAGCGGTTCTCGACGATGTCGAGGCGGCCGATGCCGTTCTCGCCGCCGATGCGGTTCAGCTCGGTCAGCACCTGGGCCGGGGTCATGTCCTTGCCGTCGATGGCAACGATGTCGCCATTGCGGTAGGTCAGCTCGATGTAGGTCGGGGTGTTCGGCGCGGCTTCCGGAGACTTGGTCCAGCGCCACATGTCTTCTTCGTGCTCGGTCCAGGTGTCTTCCAGCACACCGCCCTCATAAGAGATGTGCAGCAGGTTGGCGTCCATGGAGTACGGGGACTTCTTCTTGCCGTGGCGCTCGATCGGGATGGCGTGCTTCTCGGCGTAGTCCATCAGCTTCTCACGGGACAGCAGGTCCCACTCGCGCCAGGGGGCGATCACTTTCACGCCCGGCTTCAGGGCGTAGGCGCCCAGCTCGAAGCGAACCTGATCGTTGCCCTTGCCGGTGGCGCCGTGGGAGATGGCGTCAGCGCCGGTCTCGTTGGCGATTTCGATCAGGCGCTTGGCGATCAACGGACGGGCGATGGAGGTACCCAGCAGGTACTCGCCTTCATAGATGGTGTTGGCGCGGAACATCGGGAACACGAAGTCGCGGACGAATTCTTCGCGCAGGTCATCGATGTAGATTTCCTTGACGCCCATCGCCTGGGCCTTGGCGCGGGCCGGCTCGACCTCCTCGCCCTGGCCGAGGTCAGCGGTGAAGGTCACCACTTCGCAGTTATAGGTATCTTGCAGCCACTTGAGGATCACCGAGGTGTCCAGGCCACCGGAATAAGCCAGGACAACCTTCTTCACGTCCGCCATGCCATCAACTCCACGGGGGTTGTACGAAAAACCCGTGATTCTACTGACCCTGGCGGCCAAATTACAGTGTCGCGACAGCTTATGACGACGAGGCGACAGTTTCTGTCAGTCGCGCGACGAACGGCGGGATCAGGACCCGGTCCGCGGCTGGGAATCGGCAGCAGCGCCCTGGACACCGGGAGCGGTGGCCGGCGCAGCCGGAGTGGCTGGAACGCCAGGCGCGGCGGGGGCCGGCGCCTCCGTCGGAACCGGGGCTGGCGCTGCTGCCGGTGCGGCGGGCGCTTCGACGGGCAGATCAACGCGGGACAACTGCACGGTGGCACGACGGTTCTTCTCCCGGTTGGCCGGGCTGTTGTTCGGCGCCAACGGGTAACGCTCGCCATGGAAGCGCATGACCATCTGCGCTTCGGGGAAGCCGTTGGCCTTGAAGTAGTCGAACACCGCCAGGGCACGGCGGCGCGACAGGTCGCGGTTGGTCAGGCGGTTGCCGCTGTTGTCGGAGTGACCGTCGATTTCGATGTGATTGACGCTGGGATCGGCCTTGATGAAGTCGAGCATGATTTCCAGCTTCGCCCGCGCCATCTCGTCCAGCTCCATGCCGCCGCCCGGAAAGCCGACCTGCACATGCTTGACCTGGTCGAAATTCACCGGCAGCAACTTGGCAGTGCAGGCGAGGTAATCCTGATAGGCCCGGTTGAATTTTACCGGCAGCAGGCGTACTTCCATGGAATCGCCGCCTTGCAGGGTACGGTGACGAACCAGTGGGCTGCGACCTTCCAGCAAGCCGGTGAGCAGGCGCCCGGCCTGCTGCTGGGAACTGCTGAAAGGCACTTCACCGCCGCCGACGCTGACCACGCCGAGGTTGATATCTCCCCTCCCCGGCTGCCAGGGCGCCGCCGCTGCCAGCAGCGTCGCCGAGCCGGTCCCCATCCAGCGCTCCCGCGCCTTCAGGCGGAAGGTGGCCTGCTCGCCGGCCCGGCGCACGAACTCCCCGGAACCGAAGTCGGTGATGGGCTGCGACAGCCGGCATTCGAACTTGTCCCCCTCGACCTTCCACTCCACCTTCTCCAGGCGAGTCTGGAAGGTAATGGCCATGGCCGGCAGGCTGGCGAACAAGCTCAGGAAGACGAGATAGCGCTGGCGCACGGCGGGCTCCACGGGGAATTACGGCGTTCCTGCTGGATATCGGTGCCAAGCGGAAAAACTTGAGCGGGGATTTGCCTGCAAGGCGGTCGCCGGCTCCTGCCCTGCGTGCCCCGGAAGGGCTTTTCCGGTAGCATGTCCGCCCAGTTCTGCCCGCCTGGAAGCCCCTCATGTCCGACCGTTTGACCCTCCTGCGTCCCGACGACTGGCACATCCATCTGCGCGATGGTGCCGTCCTGGCCCATACCGTCGCCGATGCCGCCCGCACCTTCGGCCGCGCCATCATCATGCCCAACCTGGTGCCCCCGGTCCGCAATGCCGAGGAAGCCGACGCCTATCGCCAGCGCATCCTCTCTGCCCGCCCGGCCGGCAGCCGCTTCGAGCCGCTGATGGTGCTCTACCTCACCGATCGCACCAGCCCGGAGGACATCCGCGCGGCCAAGGCTTCGGGCTTCGTCCACGCCGCCAAGCTCTACCCGGCCGGCGCGACCACCAACTCGGACTCCGGCGTTACCAGCATCGACAAGATCTTCCCGGCCCTCGAAGCCATGGCCGAAGTCGGCATGCTGCTGCTGGTCCACGGCGAAGTGACCCGTGGCGAAATCGACGTGTTCGACCGCGAAAAGGTGTTCATCGACGAGCACCTGACCCGTGTGGTCCAGCGCTTCCCGACCCTGAAGGTGGTGTTCGAACACATCACCACCGGCGACGCGGTGCAGTTCGTGCAATCGGCCTCGGCCAACGTCGGCGCCACCATCACCGCCCATCACCTGCTGTACAACCGCAACCACATGCTGGTTGGCGGTATCCGCCCGCACTTCTATTGCCTGCCGATCCTCAAGCGCAACGTGCACCAGGAAGCCCTGCTGGACGCCGCCACCAGCGGTAGCGCCAAGTTCTTCCTCGGCACCGACTCGGCGCCCCACGCCAAGCACGCCAAGGAAGCCGCCTGCGGCTGCGCCGGCTGCTACACCGCCTACGCGGCCATCGAGCTGTACGCCGAAGCCTTCGAACAGCGCAACGCGCTGGACAAGCTCGAGGCCTTCGCCAGCTTCCACGGGCCGGACTTCTACGGCCTGCCACGCAACACCGACCGCATCACCCTGGTGCGCGAGGAGTGGACCGTCCCGGCCACCCTGCCACTGGGCGAGCAGGTGGTGGTACCGCTGCGCGCCGGCGAGAAGCTGCGCTGGCGTCTGCTGGAGGAGCAAGCGTGAGCGAGGACCTCTACGACGACGAACTGGACGGCAGCCTGCCGTCCGGCCCGCGCCATCCGATGGCGGCACGCTTCCGTGGCTACCTGCCGGTCGTGGTGGACGTGGAGACCGGCGGTTTCAACGCCGCCACCGACGCCCTCCTGGAAATCGCCGCGACCACCGTCGCCATGGATGAACAGGGCTTCCTCTATCCGGACCACACCCATTTCTTCCGCATCGAGCCGTTCGAGGGCGCCAACATCGAACAGGCCGCGCTGGAGTTCACCGGGATCAAGCTGGACCACCCGCTGCGCATGGCAGTGAGCGAGGAGCACGCGCTGACGGAAATCTTCCGCGGCCTGCGCAAGTCGATCAAGGCCAACGGCTGCAAGCGCGCCATCCTGGTCGGCCACAACTCCAGCTTCGACCTCGGCTTCCTCAATGCCGCGGTGAACCGGACCGGCCTAAAGCGCAATCCCTTCCACCCCTTCTCCAGCTTCGACACCGCGACACTCGCCGGCCTCGCCTACGGCCAGACCGTGCTGGCCAAGGCCTGCCAGGCCGCCGGCATCGAGTTCGACGGCCGCGAGGCGCACTCGGCGCGCTACGACACCGAGAAGACCGCCGAGCTGTTCTGCGGCATCGTCAACCGCTGGAGGGAAATGGGCGGCTGGATCGACGACGAGGACTGACCTCGGCATCCAGTTGCAGGAGCGAGCTTCGCCAGCAAGCTCGCTCCTACAAGCACCCAGACATGAAAAAGCCCGGCATCTGCCGGGCTTTTTCTTTACCTGGAAACGCTTACAGGGAAGAAGCGTTCTCGGCCAGGTACTGCGCAACGCCTTCCGGAGAAGCGGTCATGCCCTTGTCGCCCTTCTTCCAGTTGGCCGGGCAGACTTCGCCGTGCTCTTCGGTGAACTGCAGGGCGTCGACCAGACGCAGCAGCTCGTCCATGTTACGGCCCAGCGGCAGGTCGTTGACGATCTGGGAACGCACGACGCCGTTCTTGTCGATCAGGAAGGCACCACGGTAAGCCACGCCACCTTCGGACTCGACGTCGTAGGCCTTGGCGATTTCGTGCTTCATGTCGGCAGCCAGGGTGTACTTGACCTGGCCGATGCCGCCCTTGTCCACCGGGGTGTTACGCCAGGCGTTGTGGGTGAAGTGGGAGTCGATGGACACGCCGATCACTTCCACGCCGCGAGCCTTGAATTCGGGGATGCGGTGGTCCAGGGCGATCAGCTCGGACGGGCAGACGAAGGTGAAGTCCAGCGGGTAGAAGAACACCAGGCCGTATTTGCCCTTGATGGCTTCGGACAGGGTGAAGCTGTCAACGATTTCGCCATTGCCCAGAACGGCGGCAACGGTGAAGTCCGGAGCCTGCTTGCCTACGAGAACGCTCATTCCATGTCTCCTGAGTTGTCATGAGTAATCAATGCGCCGGGGGTCACAGCCTGGCCAACCAATGTGGCGGCGCCATGACACCCGCTTCCAAAAGAACGGGCAATAATACACTCGGCAGATAGCCCCGCCCACCGCTTTCGACTAGCGGGTCAATGTCGGCAGATCACCGTCCGGGAAGGCGCGAAGGCCTCTGGTCCGGGCGTTTCGAACATATCTTTGACAATCATTCTCATTACTATTAGTATCCCTTCCATTCAATCACTCCCCCGAGTCCCAAGTCGCCATGTACGTCTGTCTCTGTCTGGGTGTCACTGACGGTCAAATTCGCGAAGCCATCTACGAAGGCTGCTGCAGTTATCGCGAAGTACGCAACGCTCTGGAAGTAGGTACCCAATGCGGCAAGTGCGCATGCCTGGCCAAGCAGGTGGTCAAGGAGACCCTCGCCGAGGTACAGAGCAGCCAGGCAGCCCTCGCCTACCCCGCTGCCTACGCTATCGCCTGACCATTCGGCGGGAACACAGGAAACCGGACCTCAGCGTCCGGTTTTTTTGTGTCTGTTTTTCAACTATTTAGAGTTCAAATGTAGAAGTTAAACATTCTTATTAATATTCGAATTCATTTGAAATTCAATGACTTAGATTTGACACACCAAGTTTCACGGATCAGAATTCAAAAATCTCCCACCTACGGCAGGACTCCACATGAAAGGCGACAAGAAAGTCATTCAGCATCTCAACAAGATCCTCGGCAATGAACTTGTTGCGATCAACCAGTACTTCCTGCACGCCCGCATGTATGAAGATTGGGGCCTGAAGAAACTGGGCGATCACGAATACCACGAGTCCATCGACGAGATGAAGCATGCGGACAAGCTGATCAAGCGCATCCTCTTCCTCGAAGGCCTCCCCAACCTGCAGGACCTTGGCAAGCTGATGATCGGCGAGAACACCAAGGAAATGCTCTCCAGCGACCTGAAGCTGGAACTGCAGGCGGTGCCGGACCTGAAGGCCGCCATTGCCTACTGCGAAAGCGTGGGCGACTACGGCAGCCGCGAACTGCTGGAGGAGATCCTCGAATCAGAGGAAGAACACATCGACTGGCTGGAAACCCAACTGGGCCTGATCGAGAAGGTTGGCCTGGAAAACTACCTGCAGTCGCAGATGGACGAGTAATCCGGCGTGATTAAGAAGCCCCGCAATTGCGGGGCTTTTTATTGGTCTTCGAAATAATGGAAAAACGGGAATATTTCCAATTGGCAGATAACAGCGGGAAATAGGACCGAACTTCCCCACATGAACTTCCATACGCCATCCATTACTCAACTTCCTTGACTGGCACAGCACTGATGCGCGCAGTGCCCCTCTACTGCTTTTCCGGGCCCCTATGAAAAAGCCCCGCACTTGGCGGGGCTTTTCATTGAATGACGGATCAGGCGCTGGCCTTGCTCACGGCATCCTTGACCAGGGTCTGCAACTCACCCTTCTCGAACATCTCGGTCATGATGTCGCTGCCGCCAACCAGTTCACCGGCTACCCAGAGCTGCGGGAAGGTCGGCCAGTTGGCGTACTTCGGCAGGTTGGCGCGGATTTCCGGGTTCTGCAGGATGTCCACGTAGGCGAACTTTTCGCCGCAAGCCATGAGGACTTGCGCGGCGCGGGCCGAGAAGCCGCACTGCGGAGCATTCGGCGAGCCTTTCATGTACAGCAGGACAGTGTTGTTGGCGATCTGCTCTTTGATGGTTTCGATGATATCCATTGGGCACCTCGGCTGAACTTTCCGACTGGCGAGTCGGCAGGATGGCGGCATTGTAACGGAAAGCCGAGCGGTGCGCTCGGACTCTCCATGCCTTCAGGCGGCCACCACTTCCACGGGAACGCCATTGAGCGCCGCGTTGCCGGAGACCGCGTCCAGATGGCGCTCGTCGGTGAGGTCGTTGGCACTGGCGCCGGGCTGCTCGCTGGCGATGCCCATGCGAACCCCGGGGCGCGCATGACCCCAGCCGTGAGGCAGGCTGACCACGCCGGGCATCATGTCGTCGCTGGCGCCGACCTCTACCTCGATCACGCCCACCCGCGAACGCACCTTGACCCGCTGGCCATCCACCAGCCCGCGAGCTTCCAGGTCGTTCGGGTGCATGAGCAACTGATGGCGCGGCTTGCCCTTCACCAGACGGTGGTAGTTGTGCATCCAGGAATTGTTGCTGCGTACATGACGGCGGCCGATCAGAACCAGCTGCCCCTCACGGGGCGCGGGCTGCGCCGCGAAGCGATCGAGATCGCCCAGCAGGATCGCGGGGGCGGCCTCCACCTTGCCGCTGGGCGTCTTCAGGCGTCCGCCCAGGTTGGGTTTCAGCGCTCCCAGATCCATGCCGTGGGGATGTTCGCGCAACCGCGCCACGGACAGTTTGTGCTCGGAACGATCGCCATAGGGACCGGCGCGCAGACCAAGGTCGATCATCTGCTCCGGTGCCAGGGTGGGCTTGAGCTCGATGCCCGTACGCGCGGCAAAGGCCTTGGCCAGGCCGACGAAGATTTCCCAGTCGTGCATCGCCCCGGCCGGCCGGGCCAGCACGGCCTCATTGAAGCGGGTGACATTGCGCACGGCGAAGAGATTGAAGGTGGTGTCGTAGTGTTCGTGTTCCAGCGGCGCGGTGGGCGGCAGGATCAGGTCAGCGTAACGGGTCGTCTCGTTGATATAGAGATCGATGCTGAGCATGAACTCCAGGCCGTCCAGTGCCTGTTCCAGTTGGCGGCCATTGGGCGTGGACAACACCGGGTTGCCGGCGATCGTGACCAGCGCCCTCACCTGCCCTTCGCCGGGTGTGAGCATTTCTTCGGCCAGGGCGGCCACCGGCAGTTCGCCACCGTACTCGGGAAGGCCTGATACGCGGCTCTGCCAGCGATTGAAATGCCCGCCGGAGGTCGCGGACACCAGGTCCACCGCCGGCTCGGTGCAGAGCACGCCGCCGACCCGGTCCAGGTTGCCGGTGACCAGATTGATGAGCTGGATCAGCCATTGGCAGAGGCTGCCGAAGGCCTGGGTGGAAACGCCCATGCGGCCATAGCAGACCGCACTCTCGGCCGCCGCGAAGTCCCGCGCCAGCTGGCGAATCTGCTCCGCCGGGATGCCGCAGCGCTGACTCATGGCTTCCGGGGTGAAATGGGCGATGGCCGCCCGAACCTGCTCCAGCCCCTCTACCTCAAGATGGGTGGCGCGTCCCAATCCCTCTTCGAACAGGGTGTTGAGCAGGCCGAACAGCAGTGCCGCGTCCTGCCCCGGACGCACGAACAGGTGCTGGTCCGCCATGGCGGCAGTTTCGCTGCGCCGCGGGTCCACGACCACCAGCTTGCCGCCCCGCGCCTGAAGGGCCTTCAGACGTTTCTCCACATCCGGCACGGTCATGATGCTGCCGTTGGAGGCCAGCGGGTTGCCGCCGAGGATCAGCATGAAGCAGGTATGGTCGATGTCCGGGATCGGGATCAGCAGGCCATGGCCATACATCTGCTGGCTGATCAGGTGATGGGGCAGCTGGTCCACCGAGGTGGCGGAGAAGCGTCCACGGGTCTTGAGCAGGCCGAGGAAGTAGTTGCTGTGGGTCATCAACCCATAGTTGTGCACGCTCGGGTTGCCCTGATACACAGCCACCGCGTTTTTGCCATGGCGCGCCTGGATATCGGCCAGCCGCTCGGCAACCAGGGCAAAGGCTTCATCCCATTCGATGGGCAGCCATTCGCTGCCGGCGCGCCGCATGGGCTGGCGAATGCGGTCGGGGTCGTTCTGGATGTCCTGCAGGGCCACGGCCTTGGGGCAGATATGGCCGCGACTGAAACTGTCCTGCGCATCGCCCTTGATGGAAAGGATACGGCGGCTGCCGTCTTCCTGGTCTTCAGTCTCGATAGTCAGGCCGCAGATGGCCTCGCAGAGATGGCACGCGCGGTGATGGAGGGTCTTGGTCATGGCCTGGCCTCATGTTCTTGTTCGAGACGACCGGTCGGGTCGCAAGGAGAAGACTATGGAGCCATATCGGCCGAACAGCCAGCAGCGTCAGCGCCATGAATCGGCAGGCATCAGGCCTGCCGATTCGCCAACGTGGTCAGCGGATGGACTTGATGGTGCCCTTGTTGCCGGTGACCTTGGCGGTGACCTTCTTGAACACCACGTAGTTCTGCACACTCAGCTCGTAGCGCGGAGCGACGATCAGGTCGGCACCGGATTCCTTGACGGCCTTGTAGACGGCTGCAGCCTTCACGGCGGAAACGGGATCCGGACCGAAAGGCAGGCCGGTGCCGCCATCGACGCCATAGGCCACACCGTCCGCGAACTCGGAGTCTCCACCGAACTGCAGGAGGCTGAACAGGACGTTCACCTCGGACTGCCCGCTGATCGGCTCGCCAACGGCGATGTCAGCCTTGAGGTCAGTCGTCACGCTGCCATTCAGCGGCGAACTCGGCTGGCTGACGTTGTAGCTGCTGCAACCCGTCAGGGTAGCGAGGGCGGCGGCCAGGGCAGCGGGAACGAGGAACTTCTTCATTGGAGTCTCCATGGATCGTTGAAAGTCTGAGCGACTCCGCAGGTTTTCCATATGCGGGAGCCGTCCCCGGGACCACTCGATTCCGGGGACGCGCAAACCTATCAACCGACGGCTTGGAGCATCAGTTCATGCATTCCTAAAGGGTACTCAGATACTTTCCCGCTCTCTCCGCCCCGAATTACCTCAGGACGTAGGCTCAAGCAGGCAGACCCGATTGCGGCCACCGCTCTTGGCGCGATAGAGGGCGGTGTCGGCCCATTCCAGAAGTTGCTCGGGACGGTCGTCGGGATTGGGCACCAGGCTGTGTGCGCCCACGCTCACCGTCACCACGCCGACGGGATTGTCGGAATGGGTAAGCCCTCGCTCGTAGACCGCCTGGCGAATCCGCTCCGCCACCAGCCGCGCGCCGGCCAGATCGGTGTGCGGCAACAACACGGTGAACTCTTCGCCGCCGTAACGCGCCACCGTATCGCCGGCGCGCACCTTGAAGCGGCGTAGCACATCGCTTACCGCCTTCAGGCAGGCATCGCCGGCCTGGTGGCCATAGCGATCGTTGTAGGCCTTGAAGTAATCGACGTCGATCATCACCAACGCCAGGGGCGAACCTACTGTGGCGGCTCGGTGGAACTCGACCTGCAGGGCCTGATCGAACTGCCGGCGATTGGCGATGCCGGTCAGGCTGTCGCGGTTGGCCAGGTGGAAGAGTTCGCGGTTCTCCTGCGCGATGCTCTGGGCGACAGCCATGCGTTTGCGCATCCGCGCCACCAGCCCGCCACCGACACCGATGAGCGCCAGCACCAGAACGGCAACCAGGCTGCCGACCATCGCCGCCTTGCGCCCCCATTCGGCCAGCACTTCCTGGCGGGACATGGACACGGCCGTCACCAGCGGGAATTGATCCAGGGCACGGTAGGCGTAGACCCGGTCCACCCCGTCGAGCGTTGAAATGCTCCCCCCGACACCCACGGGCGAGCGCTTGAGGTCGTACTGGAACATGTAGCTGCCGGCCATGCTCTCTCCAGTACCCCCGACGTCCTCCGGCCGCCGATAGATGATCGTGCCGTCGTTCATGGTGATGAGGATGCTGCCTTGCGCACCGATGTCGAAGTGCTTGTAGAACTCACGGAAGTGATCGACGCGGATGCTCGCCAGCACCACACCGGCGAAGCGGCCTTCCTTGTCATTGAAGCGGCGCGAAACCGGCAGGATCCACTCGCCGGTGGAACGGCTGCGCAACGGACTGTTCACCTCCGTGTCACGGCTCACCGAATAGCGATGATGCTGGAAATAGGCGCGATCGGAGTTGTTCGCGTCCGCCGCAGGCGGCGGGTTGGTGTAGTGGAGCCAGCGCCCTTCGGCGTCGTAGACGAACACTCCGGCGAGCTGCGGGGAGCGCTGCTTGAAGGTCAGCAGCAACTGATCGATGGTATCGGCACTGGTCTCACCGCGCTCCAGCAGGGGAACCAGGGCGCTGAGGACGATATCGGCTTCCTTTATGGACTCCTGGGCATGCTGGGCGATGGAGTAGGCCAGGTTGGCATTGGCCTTGTCCGCCTCCCGCAGATAGAGCTGCTTGGAGTCCAGGACCTGCGCCAGGTTCACCAGAATGGCGCCCAGCCCGGCCACCAGCAGCAAGGCGTAGGCCAGCCACAGGGAACGTCGAGTTCCCGGATTGTCCTGAACGGGCTCCGGACCGGTTCCGGCCATCCGCATACTCCTCGCTGCCTGCGTCTGGACACACCTTAGACAAGCGCCTGGGTCGAGACAATCTGGAACTATGGGTGATTGCCGTCACCCCCGAGGTCGTTGTACAACCTCCGCCCCGGCGCGAATGGCGAGCTAGAGCGGCCTTTCCGATAGCACCGGAGTGCCCCGGCCAGTGCCGCCCCGTCAGGCGCATAGCCACGAACGACGCGGCCTCCAGCGCATATTGGAAAAGCGCGACATTTCCTTATAAGATCGCGCCTTCCCCCTAAATCGTCGCCACGTGCGGCTTCGACCGCCCGTCCCGCCTGCTTTGTTCCCGCAACACCCGGCCAGGACATGCGGCCAGTGACAAAAGAAGAAAGGTAGTAACCATGAGCGCTAGGCATTTTCTCTCCCTGATGGACTGCACTCCCCAGGAGCTGAACAGCCTGATCCGTCGAGGCACCGAGCTGAAGGATCTGCGCAACCGAGGCGTGCGTTACGAACCTCTGAAAAGCCGTGTGCTGGGCATGATCTTCGAGAAGGCCTCCACCCGTACCCGACTTTCCTTCGAGGCCGGCATGATCCAGCTCGGCGGCCAGGCCATCTTCCTGTCCCCGCGCGACACCCAGCTCGGCCGTGGCGAGCCCATCAGCGATAGCGCCATCGTCATGTCGCGGATGCTCGATGCGGTGATGATCCGCACCTTCGCCCACAGCACGCTGACCGAGTTCGCCGCCCACTCCCGTGTGCCGGTGATCAACGGCCTGTCCGATGACCTGCACCCCTGCCAGCTGCTGGCCGACATGCAGACCTTCCTCGAACACCGCGGCAGCATCCAGGGCAAGACCGTCGCCTGGATCGGCGATGGCAACAACATGTGCAACACCTACATAGAGGCAGCCATCCAGTTCGACTTCCAGCTGCGCGTCGCCTGCCCTGAAGGCTACGAACCGAATCCCGCCTTCCTCGCCCAGGCCGGCGACCGCGTCAAGGTCGTGCGTGACCCGCGCGAAGCCGTGGCCGGCGCGCACCTGGTCAGCACCGACGTCTGGACCTCCATGGGCCAGGAAGAAGAAACCGCCAAGCGCCTGGCGCTGTTCGCCCCTTACCAGGTGAACAAGGCGCTCCTCGACCTGGCGGCGGCGGACGTGATATTCATGCACTGCCTGCCAGCCCACCGTGGCGAAGAGATCAGCGTCGACCTGCTCGACGACCCGCGTTCGGTGGCCTGGGACCAGGCGGAAAACCGTCTCCACGCCCAGAAAGCCCTGCTCGAACTGCTGGTAGAACACGCCCATCACGCATGAATCGCGAAATGCTCCTCAACCTGCGCAACCTCACTTGCGGTTATCACGACCAGCAGGTTGTGCGGGGCCTGAACCTTCATCTCAATGCCGGTGACATCGGCTGCCTGCTCGGCCCCTCGGGCTGCGGCAAAACCACCACGCTGCGCGCCATCGCCGGTTTCGAGCCGGTGCTGGAGGGCGAAATCGAGCTGGCCGGTGACGTCATCTCCCGCGCCGGTTTCACCCTGGCGCCGGAGAAGCGCCACATCGGCATGGTGTTCCAGGACTACGCCCTGTTCCCGCACCTGACCGTGGCCGAGAACGTCGCCTTCGGCATCCGCAAGGAGCCCGGCTTCGAGGGCAAGGTTGGCGAACTGCTGGAGTTGGTGAAGCTGGGACACCTGGCCAAGCGTTATCCCCACGAGCTGTCCGGCGGCCAGCAGCAACGCGTATCGCTGGCCCGCGCGCTGGCGCCCGAGCCGCGCCTGCTGCTGCTCGACGAACCCTTCTCCAACCTCGATGGCGAACTGCGCCGCCGCCTGAGCCAGGAGGTCCGCGAGATCCTCAAGGCTCGCGGCACCAGCGCCATCCTGGTGACCCACGACCAGGAAGAAGCCTTCGCGGTCAGCGACCATGTCGGCGTGTTCAGGGACGGCCTGCTGGAGCAGTGGGATACACCCTACAACCTCTATCACGAGCCCCTGACCCCCTTCGTCGCCAGCTTCGTCGGCCAGGGTTACTTCATCCGTGGCCAGCTGGTTTCGGCCGATTCGGTGAACACCGAACTGGGCACCATCCGCGGCAACCGCGCCTACACCTGGCCGCAGGGCTCGGCGGTGGACGTGCTGCTGCGTCCGGATGACATCGTGCATGCGCCGGAAAGCGAGCTGCGCGCCAAGGTGATCGGCAAGACCTTCCTCGGCGCCGCGACGCTTTACCGCCTGCAGCTGGCCACCGGCAGCCAGCTGGAATCGATCTTCCCCAGCCATGCCGACCACCAGCCCGGACAGGAAGTCGGCATCCGCATCGCCGCCGATCACCTGGTGGTGTTTCCGGCCCAGGGCAGCGTCGCCGCCCACTTCACGCCCCAGGACTCCGGCGTACGCCGCATCAGCGGCGCACTCTGAACTCAAATTCCAAGTTCGAAGAACGTGTAGGAGCGAGCTTGCTCGCGAACAGCCCGAGCACGATCCTTCGCGAGCAAGCTCGGTCCTACAGATCAGATCCACAGCCGCCCGCTGGCCACCAGCACCGAATGTCCGGCGATGCTCACCCGATCGCCGTCGAGACGGCACCAGAGATCGCCGCTGCGCGCGGAGCACTGTTCGGCGCGCAGCACGCGCTTGCCGAGGCGATTCGCCCAGTAGGGAATCAACGCGCAGTGGGCCGCGCCGGTCACGGGGTCTTCGTCGATACCGATCAACGGGGCGAAGAAGCGCGAGACGAAGTCATGTTTCATCCCCGGCGCGGTGACGATCACCCCCGACCAGGGCAGTTTCGCCAGCGCCTTGAAGTCCGGCGTGCATTCGCGCACGGCCTGTTCCGAATCCAGCACCGCCAGCAGGAAGTTGGCCCCCAGGGCATCCACCGGAGCAACGCCTAGGGCATGTTCCAGCTCCAGGGTGACGCCCACCTCGCGGGGAACCTGGGCGGGGAAGTCCAGGGCCAGGCGCCCCTCTTCCTCGCGGCTCACCCGCAATTCACCGGACTTGCTCATGAACTCCAGGCGGTCGCCCGGTTCCTGATAGAGCTCGAACAGCACATGGGCGCTCGCCAGGGTGGCATGGCCGCACAGCGGGACCTCGGCCTTGGGGGTGAACCAGCGGATGTGCCAGGCACTGCCCTCCTTCACCAGGAAAGCGGTCTCCGACAGGTTGTGCTCCGCGGCGATGCGTTGCATGAGCTGGTCATCGAGCCAGGCGTCGAGGCGATAGACCACCGCCGGATTGCCACCGAAGGGGCGTTGGGTGAAGGCGTCGACCTGATGGAATTCCAGCTGCATCACAAGCTCCTTTTGAAGCGGGGTAGGAAGAACCAGCTTGCCAGCCGTCAGCGTCCCGCGCGCCGTACAGCGGCCGGCTCTTATCGGGAGTACAGCCGATGTCAGTCTAGTGGAGGCAGGCCATAGCGCTGCAGCAACGCGTTCATCCGACCGGATTCGCGCAGGCGCTTGAGCCCTGCCTCGAATACCGCAGCGTGATGCACGCTGGCTTCCAGCGCCGGCGAGAATGCGAGGTAGATAGGCACGTCCGGCGTGCGGCAACCCGCCTTCACCAGCTTGCCGCGCTGCCCGCTGTTGGCCAGGTAGGCATCCATCACCCAGGCGTTTTCGATGGTGGCGTCGATACGCCCCAACACAACCTTTTCCACGTTCATGTCCAGGGCCTGGTCGCCGGATACCACCTGCACCCGCGCAGGATCGTCGCGCTGGATGCGGATGTAGGTGTCGAGCTCCTGGCCGTAGCTGTAACTGTTGATGCTGCCCAGCCGTACCCCGGCAAGGGACTCCAGGCCCCGATAGCGCCACTGGCTGCCTGGGGCGACGTAGAAGCACATGCGCGATACGCCGGGCGCGGTGGGCGTGAAGATGAAGTCGGGGGCGTCCTGCAGACCGGCGCCGATCAGCGCATCCAGGCGGCCTCCACGGGTGTCGTGGACGGCGCGGGCCCAGTTCACCACGCGGTATTCCACGTCGATGCCGGCCTCACCGAAGATTTCCCGCGCCAGTTCAACGAAGATGCCCGGCCGTGACGAGCCGGGTTGGCAATTGATCGGGCACCAGATATCCCCGGCGATCACCAGGGTTTCAGCACGAGCAGAAGGAAAGAGCACAGGAGCGGCCAGCAGCGCCAGTAGCTGCCAGCGGCGTTTCAGCCATCCTCGCCCTTTCCCCATTGCGCCTCCTGTCGCTGTGGCAACCTCAAGCCCCGCTGCGCACCCGCTTGACGGCATCCAGCCAGCCTTCATAGAGCTTCTTGCGATGTTCTCCGGCCATGCGCGGGGCAAAGCGTTGCTGACGATGCCAGTGGCTGGCCACTTCGTCCAGATCGCGATAGAGACCGGCTTGCAAACCTGCGAGGTAGGCCACACCCAGAGCCGTGGTTTCGGTCACTTCCGGGCGCTCCACCGGCACCCCGAGGATGTCGGAAAGGAATTGCATCACCCAGTTGTTCTCCACCATACCGCCGTCCACGCGCAGGGCGCTGGGCGCGGCGGCCCCATCCTGAGCCATGGCTTCCAGCAGGTCACGGGTCTGGTAGCAGACCGATTGCAGCCCGGCGGTGACGATTTCCTTGATGCCGGTATCGCGGGTCAGGCCGAAGATGGCGCCACGCGCGCGCGGGTCCCAGTAGGGAGCACCGAGGCCGGTGAAGGCCGGTACCAGGTACACGCCGCAGGCATCGCCGGTCTGTTCGGCCAGGGCCTCGGTATCGCGGGCGTGGCTGATCAGCTTGATGCCGTCACGCAGCCACTGCACGGCGGCACCGGCGACGAAGATGCTGCCTTCCACCGCATAGCTCACCTTGCCGTTCAGGCGGTAACCCACTGTGGTCAGCAGGCGGTTGCGCGAAACCACCGGCTGGTCGCCCGTGTTCTGGATCATGAAGCAGCCGGTGCCGTAGGTGCTCTTCACCATGCCCGGCTGGAAGCAGGCCTGGCCGATCAGCGCCGCCTGCTGGTCGCCGGCCATGCCGCGTACCGGAATGCTGGCGCCCAGCAGTGCCGCGTCGGTATCGCCGAACTCCGCGGCGCAATCCAGCACCTCCGGCAGCAGGCTTTCGGGGATGTCGAACAGGCGCAGCAGCTCCGCGTCCCACTGCTGGCTGTGGATGTTGAACAGCAGAGTCCGCGATGCGTTGGTGGCGTCGGTGCGATGTACCTTGCCGCCGCTCAGGCGCCACAGCAGGAAGCAATCCACAGTGCCGAAGCGCAGTTCGCCACGCTCGGCACGCTCGCGGGCGCCCGGCACGTTTTCCAAGACCCAGCGCAGCTTGGTGGCGGAGAAATAGGGGTCGATCAGCAGGCCGGTGCGATTGGCTACATCCGCCTCGTGGCCGGCGGCCTTGAGCGAGGCGCAATAGTCCGCGGTGCGGCGGTCCTGCCAGACGATGGCCGGGTGGATGGGCGTGCCGGTCACCGAGTCCCAGACCAGGGTGGTTTCACGCTGGTTGGTGATGCCGATAGCGGCGATGTCAGCAGGGTTGAGGCCGCTCTGCTCGATGGCCTCGCGACAGACCTTGAGGGTGGTCAGCCAGATTTCCTCGCCGTCGTGCTCCACCCAGCCGTCCTTGGGGAAGTACTGCTTGAACTCCTGCTGGGCGCGCGCCACCGGCAGGCCCTGGGCGCTGAAGACGATGGCGCGGCTGCTGGTGGTGCCCTGGTCGATGGCGAGCAGGTATTGGGCCATGGGAATGCTTCCTTGTTGGCGTTCTTGTTGTCAGTTTCGAGCCTGCCCACCCTCCCGCCAACCCTGAGCGGCGGATCGTGGGCGATTCCTCAGGGGCGACCGATGTCGGCAAAGCTTCCCTGGGTGTGGGTCGCCAGGGTGTCGGCCGAGAGTTCGACCTCCAGCCCGCGCCGGCCGGCGCTGACATGGATGGTGTCGAAGTTGCGGGCGCTGCCGTCGATGAAGGTGCGCAGGCGCTTCTTCTGCCCCAGCGGGCTGATGCCACCCACCAGGTAGCCGGTGCTGCGCTGGGCCTGATTGGGGTCGGCCATCTCGGCCTTCTTCGCGCCGGCGGCATGGGCCAGGGCCTTGAGGTCCAGGGTGCCTGCCACAGGCACCACGGCCACCAGCAGTTCGCCCTTCTCGGTGGCGGCAAGCAGCGTCTTGAACACCCGCGCCGGGTCCAGGTTGAGCTTTTCGGCAGCCTCCAGCCCGTAGGAAGGCGCCTTGGGATCGTGGTGGTAGCTGTGCACCTTGTGCTCAGCCTTGGCTTTCTTCAGCAGATCGATGGCGGGAGTCATGTTCGATTGTGAAAATCCTGCGACAGATTCGGCGTACCTTAGCGGAAAAGCGGAGATTCGACAGCCCACCGCTATAATGCCGCGCAAAACAAGGAGCCAGCATGAACCTGGGCCCACGGCAACAAGACATCCTCGACCTCGCCCGCGAACGCGGTTACGTCAGCATCGACGAGCTGGCCCAGGCCTTCGCCGTCACCCCGCAGACCATCCGCCGCGACATCAACCAGCTCGCCGAGCACGGCCTGCTGCGGCGCACCCACGGCGGTGCGGCCAGCGAGGCGTCGAGCATCCAGAACACCGCCTACGCCATGCGCGCCGGGCAGAACCGCGACGAGAAGCAGCGCATCGCCGATGCGGTGGCCGAGTACATCCCCGACCACGCCTCGCTGTTCATCAACATCGGCACCACCACCGAAGCCATCGCTCGTGCCCTGATGGGCCACAAGGGCCTGAAGGTGATCACCAACAACCTGCACGTGGCCGCGCAACTGGCGGACAAGCCGGACTTCGAAGTACTGGTGGCCGGCGGCACAGTACGCAGCGACGGCGGAATCGTCGGCCAGGCGGCGGTGGATTTCATCCAGCAGTTCAAGGTGGATTACGCCCTGGTGGGCATCAGCGGCATCGATGAAGACGGCAGCCTGCT
The DNA here is from genome assembly GCF_008807375.1 of Pseudomonas lalkuanensis. NCBI lineage: Bacteria > Pseudomonadati > Pseudomonadota > Gammaproteobacteria > Pseudomonadales > Pseudomonadaceae > Metapseudomonas > Metapseudomonas lalkuanensis. Next base: position 4,526,231 of record NZ_CP043311.1, read on the forward strand.
GGACTTCGACTACCAGGAAGTGCGGGTTTCCCAGGCCATCATCGAAAACGCCCGGCAGGTGTTCCTCGCCGCCGACTCCAGCAAGTTCGGCCGCAACGCCGTGGTTCGCCTGGGTTCCATCGCCCTGGTGGATCGTCTGTTCACCGACCACCAGCCCTCCCCCGCTCTGGGCCGCCTGCTGGCCGAACACAAGGTCCACCTCGAACGGGTCTGACCCGCCCTCTCCTGCATGAATTTTCCATGACCACCCGGCGCGAAACCGCGCATCGGGCTGGTCATTTTGTTCGCTCTCATCTAGGCTATTTTCGGAAATGAACATTAAAAGTTCAGTTTCGACCTTGGTGCCTGCCCATGAACCACAACCATTCCCCAATCGCCGAGGTCTATGACCTCGCCATCGTCGGCGGCGGCATCAATGGCGTCGGCATTGCAGCCGACGCGGCTGGCCGGGGCCTTTCGGTGTTCCTCTGCGAGAAGGACGACCTCGCCCAGCACACCTCATCGGCCAGCAGCAAACTGATCCATGGCGGCCTGCGCTACCTGGAACACCACGAATTCCGTCTGGTACGCGAAGCCCTGGCCGAGCGCGAAGTGCTGCTCGCCAAGGCGCCGCACATAGTCCGGCCGCTGCGCTTCATCCTGCCCCACCGGCCGCACCTGCGTCCGGCCTGGATGATCCGCGCCGGCCTGTTCCTCTACGACCACCTCGGCAAGCGCAAGCGCCTGCCCGCCTCCCGTGGCCTGCGCTTCGGCGCCGGCAGCCCGCTGCAGGCGGAGATCACCCGAGGCTTCGAATACTCCGATTGCTGGGTCGACGACGCCCGCCTGGTGGTGCTCAACGCCATGGCCGCCCGCGAACGCGGCGCCCATGTGCATACCCGCACCCGCTGTGTCAGCGCCCGCCGCAGCAAGGGCCTCTGGCATATCCACCTGGAGCGTGCCGATGGCAGCCTGCTGTCGATTCGCGCCCGCGCCCTGGTAAACGCCGCCGGGCCCTGGGTGGCACGCTTCATCGAACAGGATCTCAAGCAGACGGCCCCCTACGGCGTGCGGCTGATCCAGGGCAGCCACATCATCGTGCCGCGCCTGCATGACGGCGAGCAGGCCTACATCCTGCAGAACGAGGATCGCCGCATCGTCTTCGCGATTCCCTACCTGGAGCGTTTCACGCTGATCGGCACCACCGATCGTGAATACCATGGCGATCCGGCCGAGGTGGCGATCACCGCCGAAGAGACGCGCTACCTGCTGGATGTGGTCAATCGCCACTTCAAGCGCCAATTGAGCGAGCAGGACATCCTCCACAGCTATGCCGGCGTGCGTCCGCTGTGCGACGACGAGTCGGACGATCCGTCTGCGGTGACCCGCGACTACACCCTGGCCCTCTCCTCTCATCCCGGCGATGCGCCCCTGCTTTCGGTGTTCGGCGGCAAGCTCACCACCTACCGCAAACTCGCCGAAGCCGCCCTGCAGCAGCTCGTACCCTGGTTCCCCTTCGCCAAGGGGCCCTGGACCGCCAGCTCGCCGCTGCCGGGTGGTGAACAGATGGAAAGCCGCAGCGCCCTGGTGGAGGCGCTCTGCTCCAGCTTCGGCTGGCTGCCCACGCACATCGCCCGGCGCTGGGCCAACCTCTATGGCAGCCGCAGCTGGCACCTGCTGCGCAACGTCCGCGAACTGGCCGACCTTGGCGAGCATTTGGGCGCCGGCCTCTATACGCGGGAAGTGGACTATCTCTGCCAGGAAGAATGGGCGACCAGTGCCGAGGACATCCTCTGGCGTCGTACCAAGCTCGGCCTGTTCATGAGTGCGGCCCAGCAGGCGCGCCTGGCCCAGTATCTGAAGCACGAACATCCGCGCCGGCCGCGGGTGAATGCGGCGTAGGTGATAGCGGGAACGTTTTCGTGGGAGCGAATTCATTCGCGAATGAATTCGCTCCCACCGATTCAGAGAAAGCCTATCGAAGCGACCCGATCAGAGCTGCGCCACATGCCCCTCGGCGCGACGATGGGCCATCAGGTGCGGCAGTACCGCCGACAGCAGCGGCTCCTTGAAGGCTTCCTGGAAACGATGGGCCAGGCCGGGAATCAGCTTCAGTTCCGCCCCCTTGATATGCGCCGCCACATGCACGCCGTGCATCACCGGCAACAGCGGATCGGCGGTGCCGTGCACCACCAGGGTCGGCACTCGCAGGCGGTTGAGCATGTCGACCCGGCTGGGCTCGGCGAGAATCGCCAGGATCTGCCGCTGCACGCCTTCGGGATTGAAGGAGCGGTCATAGGCACGGGCGGCCTGTTCGACCAGTTGCTCACGATCATCGCTGACCTCCGGGCTGCCGAGCGCGGCCAGCAGGTCAGCCTGTTGCTCAATGGCCACGTCACGGCTCGGCGCCTCGCGTCGCGCCAGCAGGGCGAGCAAGGCTGCACTCGGCGCCGGCAAGCCCTGGGCGCCGGAGCTGGTCATCACCAGGGTCAGGCTGAGCACCCGTTCCGGAGCCATGTCCGCCAGGTGCTGGGCGATCATCCCGCCCATGCTGGCGCCCAGGACGTGGGCCTGGCGGATATGCAGCGCGTCCAGCAGGTTCAGCGAATCGCGCGCCATGTCGCGCAGGCGGTAAGGCGCAGACACCGGTAGCCCCAGGCGATAGCGCACTACTTCATAGGGCAGGTTTGCCGAAGGCGCGGGACCGATCCAGGCGGACAGCCCGACATCGCGATTGTCGAAGCGAATCACCCGGAAGCCGCTCTCGCACAGGCGCTGTACCACCTCATCGGGCCAGTGGATGAACTGCCCACCCAGCCCCATGATCATCAGCAGTGCCGGATCGCGCTCGCGCCCCACGCTCTGGTACGCCAGACGCACCTCGCCCAGGTCGACGGTTTCCGTCGGCACGGTCACATCGCAGCGAGCGTTGGCGAAAGCAAATGAAGGCAGGCCGCAAATGAGCGCGGCGAGCAGGATCAGCACACGCATGTCGGAAATCCAGAACGCAAAACCCCAGTCGAACGCAATTCTGATGAATTTCCGTACGCCGCTCTGCCACAGAACCGTGACAGTTTGATGACCGGCGCCGAACGGTCGTTGCCCCACCTCATCTATCCGGCTTCAGGCCAGTGGGAGCACCAGGATGACCTCTGCCTCGCCGGCGCGAGTCCCCCCGCCCATCTGGAGAGGGGCGGGGCGGGCCGCGTTCGGATGAAGGCTGCGTCAGCAGGCACGAAGGTTTTTGGATAAGCAGAGCAGCCTCAGACTCCCACCTGGCGCACCGGGGTATGAGTGCGCTGGGCCGTTTCCCAATTGGCCGCCAGCCCCACGGGCATCTCCTCGGGTGCCAGGGTCCTGCGGCCACGCACCAGGTCCGAGGCGCGTTCGGCGAGCATGATGGTAGGCGCGTTGAGGTTGCCGTTGGGTTCGGTGGGAAAGACCGACGAGTCGATCACCCGCAACCCCTGGATGCCCCGCACACGCAGCTCGGAATCCACCACCGCCATATCGTCTTCACCCATGCGGCAGGAGCCGCAGGGATGCATGGTGCTTTCCATGTTGGCGCGCACGAAGGCGTCGATTTCCTCATCGGTCTGCACCTGGGGACCGGGTGCCAGTTCCTCGCCACGGAAACGGTCCATGGCTGGCTGGCCGATGATCTCGCGGGTCAGGCGCACGCAGCGACGGAAGCCCTCGCGGTCCTCCTCGCTCTCCAGGTAGTTGAAGCGGATCTCCGGGTGCTGGTACGGGTCAGCCGACAGTGCACGGACATGCCCCCGGCTCTTCGGCTTGTTGGGGCCGGTCAGCACCATGAAGCCATGGCCCTTGAACGGCTTGTCGCCGTCATAGCGCATCGCCGCCGGCAGGAAGTGGAACTGGATGTCCGGCCAGCGCAGCCCCTTCTCGGAACGAATGAAACCACCCGCCTCGAAGTGGTTGCTGGCGCCCAGGCCATCCTTGAACAGCAGCCAGCGCAAGCCGATCAGCGCCTTGCCCCACAGGCTCATCTTGCCATTCAGGGTGACGGGCTCCTTGCAGGCGTACTGGATGTAGATCTCGGAGTGGTCCTGGAGGTTTTCTCCCACGCCCGGCAGGTCGTGACGGACCTCGATGCCGGCCTTCTTCAGGACCGCCGCCGGGCCGATGCCGGAACGCTGCAGCAGGTGCGGCGAGCCGATGGGGCCAGAGGACACCAGTACTTCGCGATTGCAATGCACGACATGGGTCTGGCCGCCCTGGTCGTATTCCACGCCCACGGCGCGCTTGCCATCGAGGATGATGCGGCGCGTCATCGCATGGGTGACCACCGTCAGGTTGGGGCGCTCCATGGCCGGGCGCAGGTAGGCGTTGGCCGTGGACCAGCGCACGCCGTCCTTTACCGTCATGTGCATGGCGCCGAAACCTTCCTGCATGTAGCCGTTGCAGTCGTCAGTCTTGATGTAGCCGGCCTCGGCGCCGGCCTCCACCCAGGCGCCGTAGAGCGGGTTCTGCATGTTGTTGCCGTTGTTGGTGGAAAGCGGGCCAGCGCCACCGCGATAGTCGTCACCACCGAACTTGTAGTTCTCCGCGCGCTTGAAGTACGGCAGGCAGTTCCGGTAGCCCCAGTTCTTCGCGCCCAGGCTTTCCCACTCGTCGAAGTCGTAGGCATGGCCACGGATGTAGACCAGGCCGTTGATCGAGGACGAACCGCCCAGCACCTTGCCGCGCGGGCAGTGCAGGCGGCGGCCATCCAGGTGCGGCTCGGCCACGGTCTCGTAGCGCCAGTTGTACTTCCTGGTGTTCATCGGGATGGAGAAGGCGCTGGGCATCTGGATCAGCACACTGCGGTCGCTGCCGCCGAATTCCAGGACCAGCACGGATGTGCCGGCATCTTCGGTCAGGCGGTTGGCCAGGACGCAGCCGGCGGAACCGGCGCCGATGATGATGTAGTCGTATCGCTTATTCATTGCTGTAGCCCTTTGCGGTGAGGCCCAGGGCCTCGGCGTTGCATTCGTTGCGCTTTGGGTAGGCGCCCCAGCCCATGCGGGTGGCCAGCACGCGGGTCAGCCCGTAGTGGACCAGCCCGGCCAGCAGGCAGGACGGCAGGGAGGCGGTGGCGAAGGTGAAGAACGTGGTGTTGGCCAGGGTCTGCGGGTTGAACACCACCACGTAGATGGCGAAGCCGGCGACCAACGCGACCACGGCGGCCGGGTTGAAGCCGTGCCAGAAATGGAATGGCGCGTTCGCTCCGTGGGCGTACAGGTGGCGCAGGTTCAGGCGCTGGCGGCGCAGGAAGAAGTAGTCGGCGATGCCGATGCCTGCCAGGGCGCTGTTCAGGGCCGAGGTCCACACCAGGAAGATGAAGAAGCCGTCGTAGATACCCGGCGCGAACAGCACGATCAATCCCGGCGCGACGCAGAACAGCACCACCAGCCATTCCCAGCTGAACCCCCGCAGCTTCTGCCCCGCCAGTTGGCGCAGGCCGACGATGGAGGTGTAGAGGATGTTCACCATGCTGGTGACGTTGGCGAAGGCCACGAAGCCCAGGGCGATGACGCCGAAGGTCAGGCCGCCGATCCGGGTCATCCACACCGTGGGATCGCTGTCACCCAGCGCGGCAGCGGCCAGCAGGCCCACCACTTCACCGAGGGCGGCGGCGCCGAAGATGCCGATGAGGTTCGGCCAGTAGGAGGTCCGTTGGTTCTTCGAGAGGCGAGCCAGGTTGCCTACATAGGGCCACCAGGAGAAGCCCGCGGCCATGTTCACCTCGACGGCGATCATGAAGTTGACGCGTTTGTCATCGAAGGGCGCATCCAGCGCTGGCATCGCCATCAGTTCGGAGAAGGAATGCTCGCTGAGGATCATGTAGAACATCACACCCATGATCACCACCAGGGCCGGCGCCACGATGGTGTTGAACACCTTGATCGAGGTGGGCCCCTTGGCGACCACGAAGCCGGTCAGCACCACGGCGAAGAAGCCTGATGCCAGTACCAGCCAGCCATTGGCATCGGTCTTGTGCTCCGAAACCAGGGCGCTGAGGCCGTCGATGGAGCGGCCGAACATCAGGCCCAACACGGCCAGCCAACCCATGGTGAGGAACACCACCGCCAGCACGTAGACCATCCGGCTGCCGTTACCGCCGAACATGCTGCGCAGGAAGGTGAACTGCTCGGTGCCGTACTTGCCGCAAGGTACGCAGGTGGCGAAGGTCGTCAGCAACACCCCGAGGATGTTACCGATGACGATGGCGGCGATGCCCTGCATCGGCCCGACGAACAGGGCCGTGGCACCACCGATGAGGAAGGCCCAGGTGGCGATGGCCAGGGCGGAGTTGGCGTAGGTGAATTCCCAGAAGCCCCACATGCGTTCCGAGGGGAGGAGCGGCGTATCGCCCCGCTCTGCTTCAAGGCTGTGATTGACGGGTTCGTGTTTGGTCATGGCTCAGTACCCCCAGAGGTAGAAGCCGACGACCAGGACCAGCGTCATCAGGATGGTTGCGATGTAGTCGACGGCGTTCAACGCCCCCGGCCACTCCTTGCTTTCTTCGAGCTGTTCATAGACGCGTATGCGCCTTTCCAGCTCTTGCGCACGCTCGATATCGGGTTGGCTGTTCATCTGGGCATCACCTCTAAGGGTTCTTGTTCTTGAAATTCGATGCATCCCGGCCAATCAGGCCGCCGCCCGAAGGCGACGGCGCGCTTCCGCCCAGCTCCTCAGGGCAGTGTGATCCACACCGCCTTGGTTTCCAGCAGGTAATCCAGCTGTTCCGACCCAAGGTCCTTGCCGTAGCCCGACTGCTTGTAGCCGCCGAAGGGCATGGAAGGATCGAGGGTGCTATGGGCATTGACGTAGACGGTGCCCGCACGCAGGCGCGGGATCAGGCTGTGGACCCGCCCGAGGTCGTTGGAATAGAGCGCCGCTGCCAGGCCGAAGGGCGAATCGTTGGCCAGGGCCAGCGCTTCTTCTTCATCGTCGAAGGGCGCGGTCACCAGCACCGGGCCGAAGATTTCCTCCTGGACGACGCGCATGTCATTGCGGCAGTTGGCGAAGACGGTCGGCTGGACGAAGAAGCCGGGGCCTTCGACGGGCTGGCCGCCGCAGTAAAGCTCCGCGCCTTCGGCCTTGCCGGTCTCGATGTACTCCAGCACGCGCTGTTGTTGCTGGCGCGACACCATCGGGCTGATGAAGCAGTCAGGGTCCAGGCCGGGGGCGATCTTCAGTGTCGCGGTGTAGGCCGCCAGCTCCCGCAGGAACTCGGCGTAGACACTGCGATGGACATAGGCACGGGTACCGGCATCGCAGACCTGGCCGGAGTTGAAGAACACACCGTTGGCCACCGCCTGGGCTGCGGCCTTGATGTCGGCATCGGCGAAGACGATCACCGGGGATTTGCCGCCCAGCTCCAGCGTCAGGCGCTTCATCTGGTCCATGGCCGCCTTGCCAACGGAGCAGCCCACCGGAGTCGATCCGGTAAAGCTCAGCTTGTCGATGCCCGGATGGCTGGACATGGCCGAGCCGACCACGCTGCCGCGCCCGGTGACGATGTTCACCACGCCATCGGGAATGCCCGCCTCCTGCACCAGTTCGGCAAAACGCAGGGCCGACAGGGAGGTCAGCTCCGCTGGTTTCACGACTACTGTGCAGCCCACCGCAAGCGCGGCGCCGAGCTTCCAGGCCATGGTCTGCAGCGGGAAGTTCCAGGGCACGATCACGCCCACCACGCCGACCGGCTCCTTGCGGGTATAGGCCAGGTAGTTGCCGGGCAGCGACGGCTCCACGGTGCGCCCGTGGATCTTGCTGGCCCAGCCGGCGAAATAGCGGAAGGTGTCGATGGTGCCCTGGATATCCACAACCCGCGCCTGGGCGACCGACTTGCCCATGTCGATGGATTCGATCTCCGCCAGCTCATCGGCATTGGCTTCGATCAGGTCGGCCAGGCGATGCAGCAGGCGCTCGCGCTCCAGGGGCTTGAGCTGGCTCCAGGCACCGCCGTCGAACTGCGCGCGGGCAGCCTGGACCGCGCGGTCGAGGTCGTCCGCAGTACCCATGGGAATGCGGGTGAGCACGCCGCCGGTGGACGGCTCGATCACCTCGGCGTTGTCAGCCGATTCCAGCCAGGCACCGCCAACGAACATGTTCTGCGCCTTGCCGAGGAAACGCTGGGTCGCCTCGGATACACCGAATTTCTGCAGATAGTCTTTAACCTTGATGTCCACTCTCTGTTCCTCCTGGCCTGTCAGCGGTTGCGGGCACGTTCGTGGAAGATGAAGCCGATGCTGTTCATCAGCAGTTGCGCCGCGAGGATCGAGGTGGCGCCAGTGGGGTCGTAGGCCGGTGCAACTTCCACCAGGTCCATGCCGACGACCCGGCCCTGGCTGCGCTTGGCCAGCGCCTGGATGATTTCCAGCACTTCGTAGTAGAGGAAGCCGCCGTGGCTGGGCGTGCCGGTACCGGGGGCGATGGACGGGTCGAAACCGTCGATGTCGATGGTGATGTAGTAGTCCAGGCCTTCCGGAATCTTCGCCATGACGCCTTCGGTGCCCAGGCGGCGCACGTCGCGCACCGACAGGATCTGCGAACCGGCGGCGCGGGCCGCGTCGTAGTCATCGCGGTTGGAGGAGGACACGTTGCGGATACCCATCTGGGTCATGCCGACGATGTGGTCCAGCTCGGAGGCGCGGCGCAGCGGGTTGCCGTGGCCGTAGCGCACACCGTGGCGCTCATCGACGAAGTCCAGGTGAGCATCGAAATGCACGATATGGATGGGCGCGTGGCCCTCGAAGGCCTTGATCACCGGGGCATGGATCGAGTGGTCGCCACCCAGCACCACCGGCATGGCACCGGATTGGAGGATCTTGCGTACGGCGAATTCGATGTTGTCATTACTGGAGGCCATGTCGGTGTGGACGATGTCCGCATCGCCGACATCCACCATGCGCACCTGGTCTTCGGTCAGGTAGAGGGCATCGTCTTCGTGGTCGTAGGCGCCGGAATGGCCGAAGGAGAAGAGCGTGGAGGCTTCGCGAATGCTGCGCGGTCCGAAGCGTGCCCCGGAGCGCCATTGGGTGCCCATGTCATTGGGAGCGCCGAGCACGGCCACGTCCGCGTTGATGGCATCCCAATCGGTGCAGATCGGGGACTTGGCAAACGTACAGTGACCTACGAAAGGCAGGTTCAACCGCCCGGATTCATAAGCATTCTTCGACATAGTCGCACGCCTCGCTTTTTTGTTTTCAGTGGTCGGCGAACCGGCTTCGAATTCGCCGTTGCAGCGAATATGTGCGCAGATTTATTTTGTAAAAATGCAAAACATCAGATGCTCATATCGCAAGTAACGATGTAATTCGTCGAGCGGGAGGCCCACGTGATCCAGTTGCATGATGTCGACCTGAAGCTGCTTCGGGTCTTCGCCACGATCGTCAAATGCGGGGGGTTTTCCGCTGCCCAGGCGGCCCTCAATGCCGGTCAGTCCACCATCAGCGAACAGATGAGCCACCTGGAGACCCGCCTCGGGGTCAAGCTCTGCCAGCGCGGCCGCAGCGGCTTTCGACTGACCGAGCAGGGCGTGGCGATCCACGAGGCGACCCAGCGCCTGCTTTCGGCGGTGGAGACCTTCTGCATGGACGCCGACGTGCTCAAGCAGCGCATCAGCGGCAAGCTCAACCTCGGCATCATCGACAGCACGCTCACCGATCGCGCCTCTCCCCTGCCCCGCGCCACCCAGCGCTTCGTCTCCCGTGGGCACGACGTTCACCTCAGCGTCTACGTCGGCACCCCGGCGGAACTGGAAGAGCGGGTGCTGGACAACCGGCTGCACCTGGCCATCGGTCACTTTCCCGCGAGAATTCCCGGCCTCGACTACTCACCGCTGTACCAGGAGGCGCTGGGCCTGTACTGCGGGCGTCACCACCCGCTGTTCGCCAGCAACCTGACCGGGCAGGCACTGCACGAGGCCATTGCCGCAAGCCGTATCGCGGTACGCGGCTACATGCAGCAGTACGACCTCGATGTGCTCGGCGTGAGCAAGGCGGCGGCCACTGTGGATAACATCGAGGCCCTGGCGATACTGGTCATTTCGGGTGCTTACATCGGCCTGCTTCCGGCGCATGTCGCCGAACAGTGGGTCAGCACCCGCGAGATGCGCCACCTGCCCATCTTCCGGGACCAACTGGAATCGCAGTTCGACGTGATCACCCGTCGCGGCGCGGCACCACCGATCCTCAGCGCCTTCCTCGAAGACCTGACCGCCTGCTCCGGCGGTCTGACCAAGGGCTGACCAGCCAGCAGGCGAATTCCCCATGCGCATACACGTCACCTTCATCGACCGCGTCGGCATCACCCAGGAAGTCCTGGCCTTGCTCGGCGGTCGCAACCTCAACCTGGAAGCGGTGGAGATGATTCCGCCGAACGTCTACATCGACGCCCCCAGCCTCGGTCCGGAGGTGCTGGAAGAACTGCGCGAAGCCTTGCATGGAGTGCGGGGCGTGCAGGCGGTGACAGTGGTCGACATCCTCCCCGGCCAGCGTCGCCGCCTGCAGCTCGACGCCCTCCTCGCCGCCGTCAGCGACCCGGTGCTGGCGGTGGACGCCAGCGGCCACGTGCTACTGGCCAATCCTTCGCTGGTCGGCCTCTACGGCCGCGACCCGACGGGCGAGCCCCTGTCGAGCCTGTTCGATGATCCCGGCCTGGCGCAGACCCTGATCGAGCGGAGCTTCCGCCTGCCCATGTGCGAAGTGACCTTCAAGGGCCTGGCCCTGCTGCTGGACGCCACCCCCATCACGGGCGGCGCGGACGCCGGGGCACAGGACCTGGCCGGCAGCCTGCTGACCCTCTACCCGCCGAGCCGCATCGGCTCGCGCCTGGCCTCCCTGCGCCCGGAAAGCGGCGAAGGCCTGGAGACCCTGCTGGGCAAGTCGGCGCCCCTCAAGCAGCTCAAGGCACGCCTGCACAAGGTCGCTCGGCTGGATGCGCACCTGCTGATTCGCGGCGAAACCGGCACCGGCAAAGAGCTGGTGGCCCGCGCCTGCCACGCCCTGAGCGATCGCAAGGATGCGCCCTTCCTCGCACTGAACTGCGCGGCATTGCCTGAGAGCCTGGCCGAAAGCGAACTCTTCGGTTACTCGGCCGGCGCCTTCACCGGCGCCCAGCGTGGCGGCAAACCGGGCCTGCTGGAGCTGGCCGACGGCGGCACGGTATTCCTCGACGAAGTCGGCGAGATGTCGCCCTACCTGCAGGCCAAGCTGCTGCGCTTTCTCAGCGACGGCTGCTTCCGCCGGGTGGGCGGGGACCGGGAAGTCCATGTGAATGTCCGCGTGCTCGGCGCCACCCACAGGCACCTGGAACGCATGGTCAGCGAGGGCAGTTTCCGCGAGGACCTGTTCTATCGTCTCAACGTACTCAACCTCGACGTGCCGCCCCTGCGCGAGCGCGGCCAGGACATCCTCCTGCTCGCCGAGCACTTCCTCGACCAGGCCTGCGCGCAGATCCAGCGCGCACCGTGCCACCTGGCCCCGGCCACCTACCCGCTGCTGCTGGGCAATCGCTGGTCGGGCAACGTGCGCCAGTTGCAGAACGTGATCTTCCGCGCCGCCGCCATCAGCGAAGGCGACCTGATCGACTGCGACAGCCTGGAACTTGCCGGCACGGCCCTCGGCGCTCCCCAGGCCGACCCCATGGAAGTCACCAGCCTGGAAGACGCCGTGCAGGGCTTCGAGAGGAACCTGCTGCAGCAACTCTTCGCCGCCTACCCCTCCACCCGGCAGTTGGCGGCCAGGCTGAATACTTCCCACACCGCCATCGGGCAGCGGCTGCGCAAGTACGGTATTTCCCGATAGGGACAGCGCTTTTGTGGGAGCGAATTCATTCGCGAATGAATTCGCTCCCACACTGCCTCCCCGTGATTCTTTTCCGACGGTTCGATTCCATTCCACTGGAGCGATTTCGCTCCAATCTCCTTCAGAACCCCGGCTTCCGGGCCTTTCCTCATTCAGAGCAGCTGAAAGACTCTTCCCGTGGTGGAGCGATATCGCTCCACAGAAAGAGCCTGGCCGGCGCTTAAAATCATTCAAGTCATTGAAATTAAGACTTTTAAAGAATTGGCATCCTACTTGCTCTTGTTCCACCAGCCGAGCCAAACGCTCGGAACCCAACCTGATAACAAGAGGAACATCCATGACCATCCTGCGTTTCACTCCCGAGCACGAATGGCTGCGTATCGAAGCAACCGGTGAAGTCACCGTCGGCATCACCAGCTTTGCCCAGGAAGCCCTCGGCGACGTGGTGTTCGTCCAGTTGCCCGACGCGGGCCGCTTCGAGCAGGGCGAAGAAGTCGCCGTGCTGGAATCGGTGAAGGCCGCCAGCAACATCACCATGCCGCTCACCGGTGAGGTTCTGGAAGTGAACCAGGCCCTGGCCGACAGCCCCGAACTGGTCAACGAGGCCCCCATGGGTGACGGCTGGTTTTTCCGCATCCGCCCGGACAACCCCGAAGCCCTCGGCAGCCTGATGGACCAGGCCGCCTATGACCGCTTCCTCGCCGACCACGCCTGACCGGAGAAGCCGCCATGAGCCTCGCCCAATTCCCCCTGGACACGCGCAACGAGTTCGTCCCGCGCCACATCGGTCCACGTGAGGCCGACACCGACGCCATGCTGGATCTGCTCGGCTTCGACAGCCTGGACGCGATGACCGCCAGCGTGGTGCCCGACAGCATCAAGGGCACCAGCGTGCTCGACCTGCCCGCCGGCCAGGGCGAGGCCGAAGCCCTCGCCGCGATCAAGGCCATCGCCGCGAAGAACCAGCTGTTCAAGAGCTACATCGGCCAGGGCTACTACCCCTGCCACACCCCCAGCCCGATCCTGCGCAACCTGCTGGAAAACCCGGCCTGGTACACCGCCTACACCCCCTACCAGCCGGAAATCTCCCAGGGCCGCCTGGAAGCGCTGCTGAACTTCCAGACCCTGGTCAGCGACCTCTCCGGCCTGCCGGTGGCCAACGCCTCCCTGCTCGACGAAGGCACCGCCGCCGCCGAAGCCATGACCTTCTGCAAGCGCCTGGCGAAGAACAAGGCCAGCCAGGCCTTCTTCGCCTCGCAGCACTGCCACCCGCAGACCCTCGACGTGCTGCGCACCCGCGCCGAGCCGCTGGGCATCGAGGTGGTGATCGGCGACGAGCGTGAGCTGAGCGACGCCAGCGCCTACTTCGGCGCCCTGCTGCAGTACCCCGCCGCCAACGGCGATGTCTTCGACTACCGCGCGCTGGTGGAGCGCTTCCACGCCGCCGGCGCCCTGGTCGCGGTCGCCGCCGACCTGCTGGCCCTGACCCTGCTGACCCCGCCCGGCGAGTTCGGCGCCGACGTCGCCCTCGGCAGCGCCCAGCGCTTCGGCGTGCCGCTCGGCTTCGGCGGCCCGCACGCGGCCTACTTCGCCACCCGCGACAGCTTCAAGCGCGACATGCCCGGCCGCCTGGTCGGCGTCTCCGTCGACCGCCATGGCCAGCCGGCCCTGCGCCTGGCCATGCAGACCCGCGAGCAGCACATCCGCCGCGAGAAGGCCACCAGCAACATCTGCACCGCGCAGGTGCTGCTGGCCAACATCGCCAGCATGTACGCCGTCTACCACGGCCCGCAGGGCCTGACCCGCATCGCCAACCGCGTGCACCAGCTGACCGCGATCCTCGCCGAAGGCCTGAGCCAGCTCGGCGTGACCGTCGAGCAGGCGCACTTCTTCGACACCCTGACCCTGGCCACCGGCGCCCGCACCCTTGATCTGCACGCCGCGGCCCGCGCCCAGCGCCTCAACCTGCGCGAAGTGGATGCTGTCCGCCTCGGCCTGTCGCTGGACGAAACCACCACCCAGGCCGACGTCGAGCAGCTCTGGGCGCTGTTCGCCGACGGCCAGGCCCTGCCGGCCTTCGCCGACCTGGCCGCCACCGTCGCCAGCCGCCTGCCGGCCGCCCTGCTGCGCCAGAGCGCGATCCTCGCCCACCCGGTGTTCAACCGCTACCACTCGGAAACCGAGCTGATGCGCTACCTGCGCAAGCTCGCCGACAAGGACCTGGCGCTGGACCGCAGCATGATCCCGCTGGGCTCCTGCACCATGAAGCTGAACGCCGCCAGCGAGATGATCCCGGTGACCTGGGCCGAGTTCGGCGCCCTGCACCCCTTCGCCCCCACCGAACAGTCCCAGGGCTACCAGGAACTGACCACCGAGCTGGAAGCCATGCTGTGTAAGGCCACCGGCTATGACGCCGTGTCCCTGCAGCCCAACGCCGGCTCCCAGGGCGAATACGCCGGCCTGCTGGCGATCCGCGCCTACCACCTGAGCCGCGGCGACGACCAGCGCGACATCTGCCTGATCCCGCAATCGGCCCACGGCACCAACCCGGCCACCGCCGCCATGGTCGGCATGCGCGTGGTGGTGACCGCCTGCGACGCCCGCGGCAACGTCGACATCGCCGACCTCAAGGCAAAGGCCGAGGAGCACAAGGAGCGCCTCGCCGCGCTGATGATCACCTACCCGTCCACCCACGGCGTGTTCGAGGAAGGCATCCGCGAGATCTGCGAGATCATCCACACCAACGGCGGCCAGGTGTACATCGACGGCGCCAACATGAACGCCATGGTCGGCCTCTGCGCCCCGGGCCAGTTCGGTGGCGACGTGTCCCACCTGAACCTGCACAAGACCTTCTGCATCCCCCACGGCGGCGGCGGTCCGGGCGTCGGCCCGATCGGCGTGAAGGCCCACCTGGCGCCCTTCCTGCCCGGCCACGCGCACCTGGCCCGCCAGGACGGCGCGGTCAGCGCGGCGCCCTTCGGCAGCGCCAGCATCCTGCCGATCACCTGGATGTACATCCGCATGATGGGCGGCGACGGCCTGCGCCGCGCCACCCAGCTGGCGATCCTCAACGCCAACTACATCGCCCGCCGCCTGGAGGAGCACTACCCGGTGCTCTACACCGGCAGCAACGGCCTGGTGGCCCACGAGTGCATCCTCGACCTGCGCCCGCTCAAGGAGACCAGCGGCATCAGCGTCGACGACGTCGCCAAGCGCCTGATCGACTACGGCTTCCACGCCCCGACCATGAGCTTCCCGGTGCCCGGCACGCTGATGATCGAGCCCACCGAGAGCGAGTCGAAGGAAGAGCTGGACCGCTTCTGCGACGCCATGATCCGCATCCGCGAGGAAATCCGCGCGGTGGAGGCCGGTGAGCTGGACAAGGACGACAACCCGCTGAAGAACGCCCCGCACACCGCCCACGAGCTGGTCGGCGAGTGGACCCACCGCTACAGCCGCGAACTCGCCGTGTACCCCACCGCCAGCCTGGTGGACGGCAAGTACTGGCCGCCGGTGGGCCGCGTGGACAACGTCTACGGCGACCGCAACCTGGTCTGCGCCTGCCCGTCCATCGAGGCCTATCAGGACGCCTGATCCAGCCCGCCACCAGTGGGAATCATCACCTGTGGGAGCGAATTCATTCGCGAATGAATTCGCTCCCACAGTCAGCCCGAACAAGAAGGAAACCGACCATGTTCCACAAGAGCCTGACCCTCTCCGACTTCGACCCCACCCTGTTCGACGCCATCCGCCGCGAGGCCCAGCGCCAGGAAGACCATATCGAGCTGATCGCCTCGGAGAACTACACCAGCCCGCAGGTGATGCAGGCCCAGGGCAGCGAGCTGACCAACAAGTACGCCGAAGGCTATCCGGGCAAGCGCTACTACGGTGGCTGCGAGTTCGTCGACAAGGTCGAGCAGCTGGCCATCGACCGCGCCAAGCAGCTGTTCGGCGCCGACTACGCCAACGTCCAGCCGCACTCCGGTTCCCAGGCCAACAGCGCCGTCTACCTGGCCCTGCTGAACGCCGGTGACACCATCCTCGGCATGAGCCTGGCCCACGGCGGCCACCTGACCCACGGCGCCAAAGTGTCGTCCTCCGGCAAGCTGTACAACGCGGTGCAATACGGCATCGATGGCAATGGCCTGATCGACTACGACGAAGTCGAGCGCCTAGCCGTCGAACACAAGCCGAAGATGATCGTCGCCGGCTTCTCCGCCTACTCCAAGACCCTCGACTTCCCGCGCTTCCGTGCCATCGCCGACAAGGTGGGGGCGCTGCTGTTCGTCGACATGGCCCACGTCGCCGGCCTGGTCGCCGCTGGCCTGTACCCGAACCCGCTGCCCTACGCCGATGTGGTGACCACCACCACCCACAAGACCCTGCGCGGTCCCCGTGGCGGCCTGATCCTGGCGCGCAAGAATGACGAGATCGAGAAACGGCTGAATTCCGCCGTCTTCCCCGGTGCCCAGGGTGGCCCGCTGATGCACGTGATCGCCGCCAAGGCCGTATGCTTCAAGGAAGCGCTGGAACCCGGCTTCAAGGAGTACCAGGCCCAGGTGATCAAGAATGCCCAGGCCATGGCCAGGGTATTCGTCGAGCGCGGCTACGACGTGGTCTCCGGCGGCACCGACAACCACCTGTTCCTGGTCAGCCTGATCCGCCAGGGCATCACCGGCAAGGATGCCGATGCCGCCCTCGGCCGCGCCCACATCACCGTGAACAAGAACGCCGTGCCGAACGACCCGCAGTCGCCCTTCGTGACCTCGGGCCTGCGCATCGGTACCCCGGCGGTGACCACCCGTGGCTTCGAGGAGCCGGAGTGCCGCGCGCTCGCGAGCTGGATCTGCGACATCCTCGACCACCTCGGCGATGCCGATGTCGAGGCCCAGGTGGCGCGCCAGGTCGCGGCGCTCTGCGCGCGCTTCCCGGTGTACCCGGCCTGATCCCTTTTCCGGGATTCGAAATATGTCGCTCAGCGTTTTCGATCTGTTCAAGGTGGGCATCGGCCCCTCCAGCTCCCACACCGTGGGACCGATGCGCGCTGCCGCGCGTTTCGCCGAGGGACTGAAACGGGACCACCTGCTGGAGCGGGTGGCCAGCATCCGGGCGGAGCTTTACGGCTCCCTCGGCGCCACCGGCAAGGGTCACGGCAGTGACAAGGCCGTGCTGCTCGGATTGGAAGGCGAACACCCGGACCTGGTGGACACCAGCACGGTAGAACTTCGCCTGGCGACCATTCGGGAAATCGGGTCCATCAACCTGCTGGGGGAGCGGCCGATCCCCTTCGTGGAGAAGGAGCACCTGGCGCTGATCAGGAAGCCGCTCCCCTACCACCCCAACGGCATGATCTTCCGCGCCTTCGACGACGCCGGCATCCAGATCCGCTCCCGCGAGTACTACTCGGTGGGCGGCGGCTTCGTGGTGGACGAGGAAGCCGCCGGGCTGGACCGCATCGTCGAAGACCGCACGCCGCTGCCCTACCCGTTCAAGACCGGCAAGGAGATGCTCGCCCAGTGCGCCGCCAGCGGGTTGTCCATCAGCGGCCTGATGCGCGAGAACGAGAAGGCCTGGCGCACCCCGGAGGACACCAGCGCCGGCCTGCTGAAGATCTGGCAGGTGATGCAGGACTGCGTGAAGGCCGGTTGCCGCAAGGAAGGCATCATGCCCGGCGGGCTCAAGGTCAAGCGCCGCGCCGCCGCGCTGTACCGCCAGCTCAGCGAGCAACCGGAGGCCAACCTGCGCGACAGCCTGTCGGTGCTCGACTGGGTCAACCTCTACGCCCTGGCGGTGAACGAGGAAAACGCCACCGGCGGCCGCGTGGTCACCGCGCCCACCAACGGCGCGGCCGGCATCGTCCCGGCGGTGCTGCACTACTACAGCCGCTTCGTGCCCGGCGCCAACGACGACGGCATCGAGCGCTTCCTGCTCACCGCCGCCGCCATCGGCATCCTCTACAAGGAGAACGCCTCCATCTCCGGCGCCGAGGTCGGCTGCCAGGGCGAGGTCGGCGTGGCCTGCTCGATGGCCGCCGGCGCGCTCTGCGAAGTCCTCGGCGGCACCCCGCAGCAGGTGGAGAACGCCGCCGAGATCGGCATGGAGCACAACCTCGGGCTGACCTGCGACCCGGTCGGCGGCCTGGTCCAGGTGCCCTGCATCGAGCGCAACGCCATGGGCTCGGTGAAGGCCATCAACGCCGCGCGCATGGCCCTGCGCGGCGACGGCCAGCACTTCATCTCGCTCGACAAGGTGATCCGCACCATGCGCCAGACCGGTGCCGACATGAAGAGCAAGTACAAGGAAACCGCCCGCGGCGGCCTCGCCGTGAACATCATCGAATGCTGATCAATCGTCCGTAGGGTGCGCCGCGCGCACCACAGACGTTCATCGGTGCGCCTGGCGCACCTTACTGGAGATTCCGCGTGACTACTGAAACCCTCGCCCAAACCCCGCTGCACGCCCTGCACCTCGAACTCGGTGCGCGCATGGTGCCCTTCGCCGGTTACGACATGCCGGTGCAATACCCGCTCGGCGTGCTCAAGGAGCACCTGCACACCCGCGAGCAGGCCGGCCTGTTCGACGTCTCGCACATGGGCCAGATCCTCCTGCGTGGCGCCAACGCCGCCCGCGCCCTGGAAAGCCTGGTGCCGGTGGACATCCTCGACCTGCCGATCGGCACCCAGCGCTACGCGCTGTTCACCGACGAGAACGGCGGCATCCTCGACGACCTGATGGTCGCCCGTCTCGCCGACGACGAACTGTTCCTGGTGGTCAACGCCGCCTGCAAGGAGCAGGACCTGGCGCACCTGCAGAAGCACCTTGGCGAACAGTGCGCCATCGAGTCGCTGTTCGAGTCCCGCTCCCTGCTCGCCCTGCAGGGGCCGGCCGCCGCCGCGGTGCTCGGCCGCCTCGCCCCGGAAGTGCGGGCGATGACCTTCATGCAGTTCGCCAGCGTGAACCTGCAGGGTGTGGCCTGCTACGTCAGCCGCTCCGGCTACACCGGCGAGGATGGCTACGAGATCTCCGTGCCGGTGGCCGAGGCCGAAGCCCTGGCCCGCGCCCTGCTGGCCCAGCCGGAAGTCCAGCCGATCGGCCTCGGCGCGCGTGACTCGCTGCGCCTGGAAGCCGGCCTGTGCCTCTACGGCCACGACATGAGCACCGCCACCACGCCGGTGGAGGCCAGCCTCGGCTGGGCCATCTCCAAGGCCCGCCGTGCCGATGGCCTGCGTGCCGGCAACTTCCCCGGCGCCGGCCAGGTCTTCGCCCAGCAGCGCGACGGCGTGCCGAGCAAGCGCGTCGGCCTGCTGCCACAGGAGCGCGTGCCGGTGCGTGAAGGCGCGGAGATCGTCGATGCCGACGGCACAGTGATCGGCCGCGTCTCCAGCGGCGGCTTCGGCCCCAGCCTCGGTGCCCCGGTGGCCATGGGTTACGTCACCGCCAGCCACGCCGCCCTGGACAGCGAGGTCTGGGCCCTGGTGCGCGGCAAGCGCGTGGCCATGAAAGTGGCCAAGACCCCCTTCGTGCCGCAGCGTTACTACCGCGGCTGAGAGCTGTTGCTCTCGTAGGAACGAGCTTGCTCACGAAGCTGTTCGCGAGCAGAGCCCGCTCCTACGAAAAACGCCGAGCCTTCGGAGCAAGAACATGACCGAAACCCAGATCACCCCGCGTCCGCAGCCGTTGCAGGCCGGCGTAAAACTGCGCGGCGCCGAGAAGGTCGCGCGCATTCCCGTGAAGATCATTCCCACCGAGGACCTGCCGCGCAAACCGGACTGGATCCGCGTCCCCATCGCCATTTCGCCGGAGGTGGCCCGGATCAAGCAACTCCTGCGCAAGCACAAGCTGCACAGCGTCTGCGAGGAAGCTTCCTGCCCGAACCTGGGCGAGTGTTTCTCCGGCGGTACCGCCACCTTCATGATCATGGGCGACATCTGCACCCGTCGCTGCCCGTTCTGCGACGTCGGCCACGGCCGGCCGAAGCCGCTGGACCCGGATGAGCCGAAGAACCTGGCCATCGCCATCGCCGACCTGCGCCTGAAATACGTGGTGATCACCTCGGTGGACCGCGACGACCTGCGCGACGGCGGCGCCCGGCACTTCGTCGATTGCCTGCGCGAGATCCGCAAGCTATCCCCGGGCATTCAGCTGGAAACCCTGGTGCCGGACTATCGCGGCCGCATGGACGTAGCGCTCGCCATCACCGAGCAGGAGCCGCCGGATGTGTTCAATCACAACCTGGAAACGGTGCCGCGCCTGTACAAAGCCGCGCGTCCGGGCTCGGATTTCGAGTGGTCGCTGGACCTCCTGGAGAACTTCAAGCAGCGCATGCCCCATGTGCCAACCAAGTCCGGCCTGATGCTGGGCCTGGGCGAGACGGACGACGAAGTGATCGAAGTCATGCAGCGCATGCGCGAACACGACATCGACATGCTGACCCTCGGCCAGTACCTGCAACCATCGCGCAACCATCTGCCGGTGCAGCGCTTCGTGCACCCGGACACCTTCGCGCGTTTCACCGAACTAGGCGCCGGGATGGGCTTTTCGAACGTGGCGGCAGGTCCCCTGGTGCGCTCCTCGTACCACGCTGACCAGCAGGTACACGGGAAGAAGATCGGCTGAGCGATAAGGAAGGCGCCCAGTTGTTTGTGGGAGCCAATTCATTCGCGAAATGACACGGCACCGAGCCATGACTCAACGCCCCTGCCCCCCGGCCCCTCTCCCGGAGGGAGAGGGGGTGACTCTCGGTTCACCGCCTGCGCGTAACGCTGTAGGGCGAATTCATTCGCCGGGCAGGCCGAAGGCTTGCCTGGCGTTTCCCTCAGGCGAACTCCGCACGCAACTGCCGGGCCGCCGCCACCATGTTCACCAGGGCCGCTTCGGTTTCCGGCCAGGCGCGGGTCTTCAGGCCGCAATCGGGATTGACCCACAGGCGCTCGGCGGGAATGCGTTCGGCGGCCTTGCGCAGCAGCGCGGCCATCTCGGCGCTGTCCGGTACGCGCGGCGAGTGGATGTCGTAGACGCCCGGACCGATCTCATTCGGATAGGCGAAGGCCTCGAAGGCATCCAGCAGCTCCATGTCCGAGCGCGAGGTCTCGATGGTGATGACGTCGGCGTCCATGGCTGCGATGGACTCGATCACATCGTTGAACTCGCTGTAGCACATATGGGTATGGATCTGAGTCTCGTCGCGCACGCCGCTGGCGGTCAGGCGGAAGGCTTCGCTGGCCCAGTCCAGATAGTGCTGCCACTCGGCCCGGCGTAGCGGCAGGCCCTCGCGGAAGGCCGCCTCGTCGATCTGCACGATGCGGATGCCGGCTTCCTCCAGGTCCACCACTTCATCACGGATGGCCAGCGCCAGTTGGCGGGCCTGCACCTCGCGAGACAGGTCCTCACGCGGGAAGGACCACATCAGCATGGTCACCGGCCCGGTCAGCATGCCCTTCATCCACTTGGCGGTCAGGCCCTGGGCGTAGCGGATCCACTCCACGGTCATCGCCTGCGGACGGCTCAGGTCGCCAACGATCACCGCCGGTTTCACGCAGCGGGAACCGTAGCTCTGCACCCAGCCGAAACGGGTGAAGGCATAGCCGTTCAGTTGCTCGGCGAAGTACTCCACCATGTCATTGCGTTCGGCCTCGCCATGCACCAGTACATCGAGGCCCAGTTGCTCCTGCACCTCCACCGCATGACGGATTTCGCTGTGCATGGCCTCGGTGTACTCGGCCGCCGACAGCTTGCCTTGCCTGAAGGCCTGTCGCGCCAGACGAATGGCCGAAGTCTGCGGGAAGGAGCCGATGGTGGTGGTGGGGAAGGCCGGCAGATACAGGCGCTCACGCTGCCTGGCGATACGCACGGCGAAGGGTGACGAACGCTCGCTGTCTTCCGGTTTCAGCGCGGCAACGCGGGCCTGCACCTCTGCCTTGTGGATGCGCGGCGAGGCGGCGCGACTGGCCTGCACCTCACGGCTGGCGGCCAGGGCGTCGAGCACGGCCGGCGCTTCGGGTTCGCTCAGGGCGCGGGACAGCAATGCCACTTCCTCGCATTTCTGCACGGCGAAGGCCAGCCAGCTCTTCAGCTCGGCATCCAGCTTGTCTTCCCGGGCCAGGTCCACCGGGCTGTGCAGCAGCGAGCAGGACGGCGCGACCCAAAGGCGCTCGCCCAGGCGCTCATGGGCATGGCGCAGCACGTCGAGGGCCTTTTCCAGGTCGCAGCGCCAGACGTTGCGGCCGTTCACCACGCCAAGGGACAGCACCTTGTAGGCCGGCAGGCGATCGAGGATGGTCGGGAACTGCTCGGGCGCGCGCACCAGGTCGATGTGCAGGCCGTCCAGCGGCAGGCTGGCAGCCAGGCCGAGGTTGTCTTCCAGGCCGCCGAAATAGGTGGCGATCAGCTTCTTCAGCGGTTCCTTCTGCAGCAGGTTGTAGGCGCGTTCGAAGGCGTTCTTCCAGTCCTGGGGCAGGTCCAGCACCAGGATCGGCTCGTCGATCTGTACCCACTCCACCCCCTGGGCAGCCAGGCGCTGGAAAATCTCGCCATATACCGGCAGCAGCCGCTCCAGCAGGTCGAGCCTGTCGAAGTCGCCTCCCTTGGCCTTGCCCAGCCAGAGGTAGGTCAGCGGACCGATCAGCACCGGCTTGACGCTGTGGCCAAGGGCGCGGGCTTCATCCACGTCCTCGAACAGTTGCTCCCAGCTCAGGGCGAACTGCTGGTCAGCGGTGAATTCGGGGACGAGATAGTGGTAGTTGGTATCGAACCACTTCGTCATTTCCTGGGCATGGGCGCCGCCGCAGCAGCCCTTGCTGACACCACGGGCCATGGCGAACAGGGTCTGCAGGCCCGGCTTGCCGTCGTGGGGGCGGAAGCGCTCGGGAATGACGCCGAAGGTGAGGGAATGGGTCAGCACCTGGTCGTACCAGGCGAAATCGCCCACCGGCAGCAGGTCGATACCGGCGTCCTTCTGCAACTGCCAGTGCTCGGCACGCAATTGGCGGCCGACCACACGCAGGCCGGCTTCATCCAGTTCGCCCTTCCAGAAGGCTTCCAGCGCCTTCTTCAGTTCACGGTCGCGGCCGATGCGCGGGAACCCGAGGGAATGGGACAGGGCCATGTTGAAAATCTCCATACAAATGATGGAGCGATTGTCGACAGTCCCGGGCACTTGAGACAAACTCAACAAATTCGTGTTGATCTCAAATTCCATTCATGGAGGGCCGCCATGCTCGAGCTGCGCCATCTCAAGACCCTGCACGCCCTGCGCGAAGCCGACAGCCTGGTGGAAGCGGCCGATCGCCTGCACCTGACCCAGTCCGCTCTGTCCCACCAGTTCAAGGAACTGGAGGAACGCCTCGGCATGCAACTCTTCGTGCGCAAGACCAAGCCCGTGCGTTTCACCAGCGCCGGCCTGCGCCTGCTGCAGCTGGCCGACAGCCTCCTGCCGCAACTGCGCAGCGCCGAGCGCGACCTGGCGCGCCTGGCCGGCGGCACCGCCGGCCGGCTGCACATGGCCATCGAGTGCCATAGCTGCTTCCAGTGGCTGATGCCCACCATCGACCAGTTCCGCGATGCCTGGCCGGAAGTGGAGCTGGACCTGGCGTCGGGCTTCTCCTTCGCTCCCTTGCCCGCCCTGGCCCGTGGCGACCTGGACCTGGTGGTGACCGCCGACCCGGTGGACCTGGCCGGGATCACCTACGTACCGCTGTTCACCTACGAGGCGCTGCTGGCGGTGGATAACCAGCACGCCCTGGCGAACAAGCCCTTCATCGTGCCCGAAGACCTGGCCAGCCTGACGCTGATTACCTACCCGGTGGAACGCGACCGCCTGGACGTCTTCACCCGCTTCCTCGAACCCGCCGACGTGGAACCGGCGCAGGTACGCACTTCCGAACTCACGGTGATGATGATGCAGCTGGTGGCCAGCGGCCGCGGGGTCTGCTGCCTGCCCAACTGGGCACTGCACGAATACAGCTCGCGGGGCTACGTCACTGCCAAGCGCCTGGGGGAGAAAGGGTTGTATTGCACGCTTTACGCGGCGATCCGCGCCGACATGCTGGACGCGCCCTTCATGCGCGACTTCCTGCTGACAGCGAAGGACACCTCGTTTGCGACGCTCGAAGGGGTGAGTGCGGCGCGGTAGTAACTCCGATTTCAGTGCCGGCCTGTCACGCCCTCACCCCCGGCCCCTCTCCCTGAAGAGGAGAGGGGTGACTCGCGGCTGATGTAACGAATCGATCCTGAAGCCGACTCATGATCCGCAAGTTTGCTGAAGAGGTGGGGCAGCGACTCCGCCCCGTCAGAAGGCCGAACGGAATCGTTGCAGAGGGGGACGAGCGGCATGGATACCGCGAGAGGCGTGCGGGGCCATGGATGGCCCCTCTCGCCGGGCCCCTGGAGCGACGATGGAGGGAGGGGAGTCCGGCGAAGCCGGACCCGGATGGAGGGGCAAGCGTTCTTGGTTACTCCTTTGGCGTTTGAAAGAAGTGACTCGCCGGGGGGCGAAACAGAGACCCGAAGCCAGCGTTATTAGCTGGGAAATCAAGACTCAAGCCCCCTCAATAACTTCACGGATGCATCGAAAGCGACGGCCCCAGGTAGGCATTCGCCTGCTGGATATCATCCTCCCCCAACGACCCCACCGCAGCCGCCAGGCGCAGGCGTGAAAGCAGGTAGCGCAGCTTGGCCTCCAGCAGGTCGCGGCGGGCGATGAAGGCCTGTTCCTCGGCATTGAGGATATCCAGGTTGGTGCTGGTGCCAGCCTGGAACCCCTTGCGGGCCGAGTCCTGGGCGCGCTCGCTGGATACCACCGCCTTCTCCAGTGCCCGTACCCGTTGTTCGCCACTCTGTACGCCGCGGAATTCGCGGGTAGTGCCCGACAGCACTTCTTCGCGACTGGAGTTCAGCTGGTCGTTGGCCAGCTCCCGGTTGGCGCTCGCCTGGCGAACCTGGGCGTTGGTGGCGCCGCCGGCGAAGATCGGCATGCGAAACTCCACACCCACCGAGCCGTACTTGTTCGTCTGGTTCTGGGTGGAGACCGAGTCGCTTTCCGCGTCGTTGTAGGCGGCGACGAAATCCAGGGTTGGCCAGTGCCCGGCCTTGGCCCGGTTCACCTCTTCGTCGGCGATGTCCAGGCTGCGGCTGCGAGCGATGATGGTCGGGTTGTTGGCCCGCGCGTCGCTGATCCAGTCCTGCAGGGTCGGCGGCTCCAGCGGCGGCGTGGGGAACTCGGTGCGCAGGGTGGACATTTCCTCGGGCAGCACGCCAAGCAGCTCCTGCAAAAGACGCCGCGCCACCAGCAGGCTGTCTTCGGCCTCGATCAGCTCGGCCTGGGCCAGGTCGCGCCGGGCGGAGGCCTGGTCGACGTCGATCACCGTACCGTCGCCGAGCTGGAAGCGCCGCTTGGCGGCCAGCACCTGCTGTTCCAGGTTCTTCAGCTTCACCTTGGCCAGATCGATGGTTTCCAGCGCCAGCAGCACCGAGAAATAACGGCTGGCCAGGCTGACCGCCGACTCCTGGGTCTTGGCGTCGAACACCGCGTCACTGAACAGGGTGCGCTGATTGCCCTGGCGGTACTCGGCCATCCTCTGCTTGTTGAACAGGGGTTGGCGCAACTCCACCACCGCCCCCTTTGAGTCGTACTCCAGGTCGCTCTCCACGGAGCGTCCGAAGATGTTGTCCTGTTCGCTGGTGCCATCCACCCGTTTCCAGTAGGCGGTGGCGTTGATGTTCGGCAGCAGGCCGGCCTTGCCCAGTTCCTTGTATTCCTGGCCGGCCTGCCGCTCATGCACCGAGGCCAGATAGGTCGGCCCCTGGTTCTGGTAGACGTTCCAGGCTTCGCTCAAGTCCATGGCTGTCGCGGGCAGGGCGACAGCTCCGAGAAAACCGGCCATGGCCATCCGGGCTCTCATTTCACTGCTCCTTGAATGCGTTACCGACACGGCCCAGCAGCGGTTTCATCAAGTAGCTCATCAGGCTGCGCTCACCGGTCTTGATGGTTACGGTGGCCGGCATGCCTGCCCGGATGTTGTTCGGCCCGAGCATCTTCATGCCTTCCTCGGTCACTTCCACCTGGGTCAAGTAATAGGGCTGTTTGCTGGCTTCGTCCACCAGCCGGTCGGCGGCGACCGTCAGCACCCGTCCGGGAATGTTCGGCGTCTGCGCATGGTTGAAGGCCGGGAAGGTGATATCCACCGACAGGCCCGGGACCATCTTGTCGATGGCCTGTACCGGCACCTGGGCGTCCACCTGCAGGGGCTCACTGTCCGGCACCACGTCCATGAGCCGCGCACCGGGCTGGATCACTCCACCGACCGTGGTGATGGTCAGGCCGAGGACGATGCCGTCGATGGGCGAACGGATCACCGTATTTTCCACCTGGTAGTCCACCGAACGCAGGCGCTCGGCCAGGGAGGTGGACTCCTTCTGGATATCGGTGAGCTGGGATTCCACTTCCTTCTGGAAATCCTGCTCGCGCTGGAGGATACGCAGCTTGAGTTCGGCGATCTGGTTCCGGGTACGCCCGATATCCGCGATGTTCTGCGCCATGGAACCGTTCAGTTCCGATGCGTTGCGTTCCAGCTCCAGCATGCGGTTGCGCGGGATATAGCCTTCCGCCGCCAGGCTGCGCACGCCGTCGAGTTCCTCGCCCAGGAACTTCGATTGGCTGGAACGGGTGGCCTGCACCTGGCGCAGGCCCTTGAGCTGCTCCTCGGCGCCATTGAGGTTCTCATGCAGGATGCTGATTTCCCCCAGCAGGGCCTTGCGCCGGGTGTGGAACAGCCGCTGCTGCAGGGCGATGGCATCCTGCAGCCGTGGGTCGCCGCCGAAGCGCTCCAGCAGTTCCGGAGTGAAGGTGACGGTGTCGGCACCATCGCGTTCGGCCATCAGGCGGTCTTCCACGGTCTTGGCGACGATGTACTGGGAACTCAGGGCGCCCTGCTCGGCGATCGCCTGGGTCGGGTCCAGGCGCACCAGCTCCTGGCCGGCGCGCACCTTGTCGCCTTCGCGCACCAGGATGGCATCCACCTCGCCGCCGGTGAGGTGCTGCACCGTCTTGCGGGCATTGGTGACGTTGACCGTGGCGTTTGCCACCACGCCGGCGTCCAGCGGAGCCCACATGGCCCAGGCCAGGAAGCCGCCGAATCCGGCCAGCACCATCCACACGCCCCAACGGGCCGGGCGGCTGTCATCGAGGTCCACCACCGTCGGTTGTTCGACCCTTACCAGGGCCTTGCTTTCGCTTGCCGCTTGCATGATCGATTACTCCTTGGCCCGCATCGATGCCAGGTTCGGCGTGCCCACGGAGGGCATGACGCTGGCCTGGCGCAATGCTGCGAAGACCTCTTCACGAGGACCGAACAATTGCACGCCGCCGTCACGCATCAGCAGGACCTTGTCCACTGTGCTGAGCACACTGGGACGATGGGAAATCAGGACCAGCGTCTTGCCACGCTTCTTCAGGTCGAGGATCGCTTCCACCAGCGCCGCTTCGCCCAGGTCATCGAGGTTGGCGTTGGGCTCATCGAGCACGATCATCGAGGGGTCGCCATAGATGGCCCGGGCCAGGGCGATACGCTGTTTCTGGCCGCCCGACAACGGGCTGCCATCCACGCCGAGCGGTGTGTCGTAGCCTTTCTCGAAGCGCAGGATCATCTCGTGCACCCCGGCACGCCTGGCGGCGAGAATCACCTCCTCGCTGTTCATCTCGCCGAAGCGGGCGATGTTGTCGGCAATGGTGCCTTCGAACAACTCCACGTCCTGCGGCAGGTAGCCGATCCAGGGACCGAGTTCCTCCTTGTTCCACTGGAAGATATCGGCACCGTCCAGGCGCACCTTGCCCGCTTGCGCCGGCCATACGCCCACCAGCAGGCGCGCCAGGGTGGACTTGCCGGAGGCCGACGGGCCGATGATGCCGAGGGCTTCACCGGGCGAGAGGCTGAAGTTGATCCCGCGCAGGATGGTGACGACGCCGCCAGGCGCCGCGGTCATGGCCTGTTCCACCGACAGCGCGCCCTGGGGCTTGGGCAGGGCCATGGCGGTGTTGCGCGCCGGGAAGTCCTGCAGCAGCTTGGACAGCCGTTCCCAGGAGCCGCGGGCCGAGAGCAACTGCTTCCAGACACCGATGGCCTGCTCCACCGGCGCCATGGCGCGGCCACTGAGGATGGAACTGGCGATCATCATCCCCGCAGTGATCTCGCCCTTGATCGCCAGCAGTGCGCCGGCGCCGAGGATCACCGACTGCAGGGTGACCCGCACGAAGCGGCTGGCGCCATTGATGTAGGCGGCGCGGTCGGAAGCCTGGGTCTGCTTCTCGAGAATGCGCTGGTGGCTGCCGAACCAGCGCTCGCGAATCGCTGGCAGCATGCCCATGGCTTCGATCACTTCGGTATTGCGCAGGTTGTTGTTGGCGAACGCGCCGGAGGCCAGGGCCGCCTGGTTGGCCTCCATCAGCGGGCCGCGGGTCACCACTTCGGTGAGCAGGGCCAGGGCGAAGAGGATTGCAGAACCGATCAGGGTGATGACGCCCAGCAGCGGGTGCACGAGGAAGATCACCAGCAGGTAGATGGGCGTCCAGGGGGCATCGAAGAAGGCAAACAGGCCATTGCCGGTGAGGAACTGGCGCACCTGGGACAGGTCCTGCAGCGCCTGGGCCGGGTTGCCGCCGGCGCGGCGCAGGTTGCGCTCGAAGGACGCATTGAACACCCGCTTGTTCAGGCTCATGTCCAGCCGGTTGCCAAGGCGGATCAGCACGCTCGAACGCACCACTTCGAGCAACGACATCAGCACGTACAGGCCGAGCATCAATACCGTCAGCATCGCCAGGGTGGTGACGTTGCTGCTCGCCAGCACCCGGTCGTAGACCTGCAGCATGTAGAGGGCGGGCGCGAGCATCATCAGGTTGATGATGCCGCTGAAGCCACCCACCACATAGAAGGTATGACGGAGGCGACTCAGGGCTTCGGACAACTCGGTACGGGGCTGCGAGAAATTCTTCATCTCGGCGCTCCACTGGCTGAGTGATCGGTTCGGCCGTGGCCCGGCCGCCTCTTATAGTTCGAGCCCCTGGAGCAATTCGCCGCTGCCCCCACAGAAGCCTACAGACATGCTTAGTCAAGACTCCGACGCACCGCCAGAGCCGGACCCCTCCTGCCAGACGGCTGCGGGATTAACCCCGACCAGCGACATGGGGCACTCAGGCGAGAGTGCTTCTCATAAGAGCCGAAACACCCGTTCTAGAGCAGTTTTACCCACTTTTGGGGAAAATCTGGTCGAGCGAGGAAGGCGCCCAAAAGGCGAAACTGGCGCCGGATAAATGACGTATAGCGCCAACGATATGATCGACGCAGGATGTATAGCGTCGCTCTATGCATCCTGGGCCACGGCCAAGCGCAGGGGGCGCCATGCGCCCCGGGCTCAGTGCCCGGTGGATGAAGAGCGAATACCGGAAACACCGCGGGTGCGCGCGGCGCACCCCGCCAGGGCAGCCCACCCTCGCGCGCAACCCACCGTGGGGTCAGTTCGCCCTGGCTCGCAGCGCCGGGCTGGACTTGAGCATGTCCATCAGGCTGTTCACCAGGTTCTCGGCCTCGTCGGCCAGGGAGTAGCTCGCCGGCACCAGCAGCCAGTTGGTCTGGATGCCTTCCAGGTAGGCATGCACGCTGATCGCGGCACGGCGGCAATCCAGGTCGTCGGGCAACTGGCCGCGGCTCACCGCATTGCGCAGGGCCTTGGCGATGCGCTGGTCGCAGTCGACGCTCTGGTCTTCCATCTGCTGGCGGAGGTCGCCCAGTTCCTCGGTGTATTCCACCTTGTGCCGGAGGATTTCGTGGATGCGCCGGCTCTGCGGGTCCAGCTCCACGCGCCGGAGCAGGCGCACCATCAACTGGTGCATGCGCCCGAGGGGATCGGGCTCATCCTCGCTCTCGCTGGCGCGGGCCAGCTCTTCCAGCGGCGTATGGATGCGCTCGAGCATGGCCTGGAACAGGTCGTTCTTGTTCTCGAAATGCCAGTAGATGGCGCCTCGGCTGACTCCGGCGGCGGCCGCGATTTCCGCCAGCGAAGCACGGGAAACCCCCTTCTCGTGAAATACCCGTTCAGTGGCGTCGAGTATCTGCACGCGGGTTTCTTCAGCTTCCTCTTTGGTACGTCTGGCCATTCGCGGCTGGGACCTATCTGATTGCTCTCAAAGGAAAAATCGTCTTTGCGCCGTAATAAATTCTGACATCGGCAACAGAAGATTCAATTTACAAACATTCACGCATGTAAGTATATTCGTACACCTTCGCAAGAATCCAGAACCTGCCCTGCGCCCAGCTTTCCGTCAGAAAGCTGTACCCCCAAAAAATGAGGTCCCTTCAGATGCCCATGAAGCCAGCCTTTGCCGCCTTGGTTTCCGCCATCGCTCTGGCCACGCTCGCCCTGACCGGCTGCCAGGAAGCCTCGGCTCCGCCGCCCGCCCAGACGCCCAAGGTCGGCGTCGTGACCCTCCAGCCCCAGAGCTTCACCCTGACCACCGAACTGCCGGGCCGCACCGCGGCGTTCCGCATTGCCGAGGTGCGGCCGCAAGTGGACGGCATCATCCAGAAGCGCCTGTTCACCGAAGGCAGCGAGGTCAAGGCCGGTCAGCAGCTCTACCAGATCGACCCGTCCGTTTACACCGCCACCTACAAGAGCGCCCAGGCCAGCCTGGCGTCGGCCAGGTCCCTGGCGGAGCGCTACGAGGACCTGGTCAGCGACCAGGCAGTGAGCAAGCAGGCCTATGACGAGTCCCAGGCCGCCCGCCTGCAGGCCGAGGCCGCACTGGAGAAGGCCAGCATCGACCTGCGCTACACCAAGGTGCTGGCGCCGATTTCCGGCCGAGTCGGCCGCTCGGCGGTCACCGAAGGCGCCCTGGTGAGCAACGGCCAGACCCTGGCCATGGCCACCATCCAGCAGCTCGACCCGATCTACGTCGACGTCACCCAGTCCACCAAGGACCTGCTGCGCCTGCGTCGGGAAATGGCCGAGGGCCAGTTGGAGAAGGCCGGTGCCAGCGGCGCCAGGGTGTCCCTGTTGCTGGAAGACGGCAGCGAGTACCCGCACAAGGGCAGCCTGGAGTTCTCCGAAGTCTCGGTGGACGAAGGCACCGGTTCGGTGACCGTGCGCGCGGTCTTCCCGAACCCGGAGCACACCCTGCTGCCGGGCATGTTCGTCCACGCCCGCCTGGGCTCGGCGGTGAAGCAGGAAGCCATCCTCGCGCCGCAGCAAGGCGTGACCCGCGACCTCAAGGGCCAGGCCACCGCCCTGGTGGTGAATGCCGAGAACAAGGTGGAACTGCGCCACCTGAAAGCCGAACGCACCGTCGGCGACCGCTGGCTGGTCAGCGAGGGCCTCAACCCCGGCGACCGCCTGATCACCGAAGGCCTGCAGTTCGTGCGTCCGGGCGTGGAAGTGAATGCCGCACCGGCGACCAACGTGGCAGCCCAGCAACCCGCGGGTGACAACCTGGCCAAGAGCCACTGAGGAGCCCATAGATGTCGAGATTCTTCATCGATCGCCCGATCTTCGCCTGGGTGATCGCGCTGGTGATCATGCTCGCCGGCGGCCTGTCCATCCTCAAGTTGCCGATCAACCAGTACCCAAGCATCGCCGCGCCTGCGGTGGGCATCCAGGTGAGCTACCCCGGCGCTTCGGCGCAGACGGTGCAGGACACCGTGGTGCAGATCATCGAGCAGCAGCTCAATGGCATCGACGGCCTGCGCTACATCTCCTCGGAGAGCAACTCCGACGGCAGCATGACCATCACCGCCACCTTCGAGCAGGGCACCAACCCTGACATCGCCCAGGTGCAGGTGCAGAACAAGCTGCAGCTGGCAACGCCGCTGCTGCCGCAGGAAGTGCAGCAGCAGGGCATCCGCGTGACCAAGGCGGTGAAGAACTTCCTGTTGGTCATCGGCGTCGTCTCCGAAGACGGCAGCATGGACAAGAACGACCTGGCCAACTACATCGTCTCCAACATCCAGGACCCGATCTCGCGGACCAAGGGTGTGGGCGACTTCCAGGTATTCGGCGCCCAGTACGCCATGCGCATCTGGCTGGACCCGGCGCGGCTGAACAACTACCAGCTGACCCCGGTGGACGTGAAGACCGCCATCCAGGCGCAGAACGTGCAGATCTCCTCCGGCCAGCTCGGCGGCCTGCCCGCATCTCCCGGCACCCAGCTCAACGCCACCATCATCGGCAAGACCCGCCTGCAGACCCCCGAACAGTTCGGCGCCATCCTGCTCAAGGTGAACCGCGACGGCTCCCAGGTACGCCTGCGCGACGTGGCGAAGATCGAGCTGGGCGGCGAGAACTACAGCATCAGCGCCCAGTTCAACGGCAAGCCGGCGTCCGGCATGGCGATCAAGCTGGCCACCGGTGCCAACGCCCTGGATACCGCCAAGGCGATCCGCGCCACCATCGCCGAACTGGAACCCTTCATGCCCGCCGGCATGAAAGTGGTCTTCCCCTATGACACCACCCCGGTGGTTTCCGCCTCCATCGAAGGCGTGATCCACACCCTGGGCGAGGCCATCGTCCTGGTGTTCCTGGTGATGTACCTGTTCCTGCAGAACTTCCGCGCCACCATCATCCCGACCCTCGCCGTACCCGTGGTACTGCTGGGCACCTTCGGCGTGCTGGCGATGTTCGGCTTCACCATCAACACCCTGACCATGTTCGCCATGGTGCTGGCCATCGGCCTGTTGGTGGACGACGCCATCGTGGTCGTGGAAAACGTCGAGCGGGTAATGGCCGAGGAAGGTCTGTCGCCGCTGGAAGCCACGCGCAAGTCCATGGGCCAGATCCAGGGGGCGCTGGTGGGCATCGCCCTGGTGCTCTCGGCGGTGTTCCTGCCGATGGCCTTCTTCGGCGGTTCCACGGGCGTGATCTACAAGCAGTTCTCCATCACCATCGTCTCGGCCATGGCCCTGTCGGTGCTGGTGGCGCTGATCTTCACCCCGGCCCTGTGCGCCACCCTGCTCAAGCCCATTGCCAAGGAGCACCACGAGAAGCGCGGCTTCTTCGGCTGGTTCAACCGCACCTTCGACCGCAGCGTGCAGAGCTACGAGCGAGGCGTGCGCGGCGTGCTCAAGCGCAAGGTGCCCTACCTCGCCCTGTACCTGCTGATCATCGTCGCCATGGGCTGGCTGTTCACCCGCATCCCCACCGCCTTTCTCCCCGAGGAAGACCAGGGCGTGCTCTTCGCCCAGGTGCAGACCCCGTCCGGCGCCAGCGCCGAGCGTACCCAGGTGGTGGTGGACCAGATGCGCGAGTACCTGCTGGACCAGGAAAAGGACACCGTTAAATCCGTGTTCACCGTGACCGGATTCAACTTCGCCGGCCGCGGCCAGAGCTCGGGCATGGCCTTCATCATGCTCAAGCCGTGGGAAGAGCGTACCGGCGCCGGCCAGAGCGTGTTCGACCTGGCCCAGCGTGCGCAGCAGCACTTCTTCAGCTTCCGCGATGCAATGGTCTTCGCCTTCGCCCCGCCAGCGGTAATGGAACTGGGGAACGCCACCGGCTTCAACCTGTTCCTGCAGGACCGCGCCGGCGTCGGCCACGAAGCGCTGAACGCCGCCCGCGACCAGTTCCTCGAACTGGCGGCGAAGAACCCGGTGCTCAACCGCGTGCGTGCCAACGGCCTGCGCGACGAGCCCCAGTACCAGTTGCTGATCGACGACGAGAAGGCGCGCGCCCACGGCATCTCCCTCGCCGACATCAACAACACCGTCTCCATCGCCTGGGGCGCCAGCTACGTCAACGACTTCATCGACCGTGGCCGGGTGAAGAAGGTGTATCTGCAAGGTGAGCCCGAAGCGCGGATGAACCCGGACGACCTCAGCAAGTGGTACGTGCGCAACGACCAGGGCCAGATGGTGCCGTTCAGCGCCTTCGCCAGTGGCGAATGGACCTACGGCGCGCCCAAGCTGGCCCGCTACAACGGCGTGCCGGCGGTGGAAATCCTCGGCGAGGCGGCTCCGGGCCACAGCTCGGGTGAAGCCATGGCCGCGGTGGAAGAAATCGCCAAGCAGCTGCCGGCAGGCGTCGGCTACTCCTGGACCGGCCTCTCCTACGAGGAACGCCTGTCCGGCTCCCAGGCGCCGGCCCTCTACGCGCTGTCGCTGCTGGTGGTGTTCCTCTGCCTGGCGGCACTGTACGAGAGCTGGTCGATTCCGTTCTCGGTGATGCTCGTCGTGCCACTGGGAGTGATCGGCGCGCTGATGTTCACCAGCCTGCGCGGCCTGTCCAACGACGTGTTCTTCCAGGTCGGCCTGCTCACCACCATCGGCCTCTCGGCGAAGAACGCGATCCTCATCGTCGAGTTCGCCAAGGAACTGCACGAACAGGGCAAGAGCCTGTTCGACGCCGCCGTGGAAGCCTGCCGCATGCGCCTGCGCCCGATCGTCATGACCTCGCTGGCGTTCATCCTCGGCGTGGTGCCCCTGGCTATCTCCAACGGTGCCGGCTCCGGTAGCCAGCACGCCATCGGTACCGGCGTGATCGGCGGCATGCTCACCGCCACCGTCCTGGCCATCTTCTGGGTGCCGCTGTTCTACGTGCTGGTCTGCTCGCTGTTCAAGGACAAGGCGAGCAAGGCCGCGATCAAGAAGGAGGCCTTGCAGTGAGGCGATCCCTGATTTCCCTGGCCATCGCCGCGACCCTGCTCGGTGGCTGCTCCATGATCCCCGACTACCAGCGCCCGGAAGCGCCGGTGGAAAACGCCTGGCCCGAGGGCGAGGCGTACAGCCAGGGCGCGGCCCAGGTGAACACCGCCGCGGCCGACCTCGACTGGCAGGGATTCTTCCAGGACCCGGCGCTGCGCCAACTGGTGCAGCTCGCCCTGGACAACAACCGTGACCTGCGCACCGCCGCGCTGAACGTCGAGGCCTACCGCGCGCTCTACCGCATCCAGCGCTCCGAGCTGTTCCCCAGCATCTCGGCCGACGGCGGCGCCACCCGCCAGCGCACGCCGGGCATCATGAGCCAGAGCGGCCAGGCCGACACCAGCAGCAGCTACAGCGCCACCCTCGGCACCAATGCCTGGGAGCTGGACTTCTTCGGCCGCCTGCGCAGCCTCAACGAACAGGCCCTGGAACAGTACTTCGCCACCGAACAGGCACGGCGCAGCACCCAGATCAGCCTGGTGGCCTCGGTGGCCACCGCGTACCTGGACTGGCAGGCCGACCAGGCCCTGCTGCAACTCACCCAGGACACCCTGAAGACCTACCAGGAAAGCTACGCCCTCACCAAGCGCAGCTTTGACGTGGGCGTAGCCGATGCCCTGGCCCTGAGCCAGGCGCGCACCGCCGTGGAGAGCGCCCAGGTCAGCCTGGCGCAGTACACCCGCCTGGTGGCCCAGGACCGCAACGCCCTGACCCAGCTGGTGGGCACCGGCATTCCGGCCGACCTGCCCAGGGGGCTCGCGCTGGACGCCGACCTGCTGGCCGAAGTGCCGCCGGGCCTGCCGTCCGACCTGCTGCAACGCCGCCCCGACGTGGTCCAGGCCGAGCACCTGCTCAAATCGGCCAATGCCAATATCGGCGCAGCACGCGCGGCCTTTTTCCCCAGCGTCAGCCTGACCGCCAACGCGGGCAGCATGAGCAACGAGCTTTCCGGGCTGTTCGACGCAGGCTCCGGCAGCTGGCTGTTCCAGCCGAGCATCAGCCTGCCGATCTTCACCGCCGGCCGTCTGAAGGCGAACCTCGATTACACCGAGCTGCAAAAGGACATCCAGGTGGCGCAGTACGAGAAAGCCATCCAGGTGGCCTTCCAGGAAGTCGCCGACGGTCTCGCCGCACGTACCACCTACCACCAGCAACTGGACTCCCAGCGCTCCCTGGTGAAAACCACCGAGGAGTACTACCGCCTCGCCGAGCGTCGCTACCGCACCGGCGTCGACAGCTACCTGACCCTGCTGGACGCGCAGCGCCAGCTGTTCAGCGCCCGTCAGCAACTGATCAGTGACCGCCTCAACCAGTTGGCCAGCGAAGTGAACCTGTACAAGGCCCTCGGTGGCGGCTGGAAGGAACAGGGGGAAACCTCCCCGAACGCTTGATCCGCGACTCCCCAATCCTCATGGACGAGGAATCCACGCGGCGCCCCGCCCTTCTTGGCGGGGCGTATTTTTTGTCCCGCCGACGGGCGTGGCAGGCATCCTCATCTCGCCGCTTCTCCGGGTCCACGCCCTGCAACGACGCGTCAAATTCGGGCAGAAACGGCGGAAATATCCATGCCAGTCAATGCCTTGCAAGAGTCCGCCGGTCCATTTTCCTGCCATCCGTCAGTCCCTCACCGCTGCCTGTAACAATGACCGATCCTGTTGATCCACTCGTTGGGGAACGAGAGTGGGAAACAAGAGGTACGGATCATGAAATCGACATTCAGCACGACGGCCCTCGGCGGCCTGCTTCTGGCCCTCGCAGCGACAGCGGGATCAGGACCGGTCTTCGCAGAGAATGGAAGCGATCGCCTGAACGACTATCGGATACGCAACCAGCAAATCATTCAGATGAAGGAGGATTCCAGCGAGAGCTTTACCCGCATGGTCGAGCAACAGCCGACCGCTGCCGGGCAACAAACCCAGGATGACGACATGCGGTCCAGTGGGCGGCAAATCCCGCAGTACCAGTCGCCGATCCACAAGCAAAGGGTCGAATTCGGAAAATGACCCGAAGTGACCGCCCGTCGGATGCGCACCCATTACTGCGCACCCGGCGGGCAGCATCCTGACGACTTTCCGACAACCGGCCAGCCCTGCCGGAGCCCATCCCAGAGCCGTTCCCCAGTTCCTGCCCCGCCCGCAGCCGTGCCGCGCGTCTCCTGCCCCTTGCAGCGCTGGGCGCACCGATCCTAGTGTTTGCGCATCCTCGAACCGGCGGAGGGATACCTCTATGCCGGTGATTCGCTCAACGGATTGATCCACCGCAGAACCCGGCGCCGGCCGTATTCCCTGGAGAGTCAACCCGTTGCAGAAGCCTGTCTCCCGCCGCTTCGGCCTATCCCTGTCCTGGCATTTCCTCGCCCTCCTGCTTTTTGGTGGCAGCCTGCTGTTCGGTGCCGGCAGCGCCAAGGCCGCCTGGAGTGTCGATCCGGTGCTGCGCAAGGCGGAAAAGCGCTACGGCCGCAGCGGGCCCGCCAAGGAGCGCCTGCACGCCTGGCATGAATTGCTGGAGAGCGGCCGCCAACTGGGCGAGCGGCAGCAGCTGCAGGCGGTCAACCAGTTGATCAATCGCCAGGTGCGCTTCAGCGACGACAGCGAGCTCTGGCAGCGCCGCGACTACTGGGCCACGCCCGTGGAAACCCTGGCCAAGGGTGCCGGGGACTGTGAGGACTTCGCCCTGGCCAAGTACTTCACCCTGCTGCAACTGGGCGTTGCCCCGGACAAGCTGCGCATCACCTATGCCCGCGCCCTGGAGCTGAACCAGGCGCACATGGTGGTGACCTATCACGAAACCCCGGATGCCGAGCCCCTGGTCCTCGACAACCTGGTGGACGACATCCTCCCCACCTACCGCCGCCAGGACCTCGCCCTGCGCTACGCCTTCGACGCCCAGGGGCTCTATGCGATGAAAGGCAGCGCGTTCAAACGCGTCGGCAGCACAGCCGAACTGCCGTTCTGGCAGGGCCTGCTGGCACGCATGGCGCGGGAAGGCTTCGTGTTGTAACTACGGAGCCTCCTCTCAGGGTGCGCCTTGCGCACCGGTGCTTGAACATCGCGCCAGGCCGAAACCCACGATTGGTGCGCGCAACGCACCCTACCTACTGGTAGCTGCCCAGAAACGTATCGGCGAATTCCTGCAACGCCCCGGCCGGCAAGTGGTTGATGCCAGCCGCGCGCTTGCGCCCACCCCCGGTCGCGAAGCCCCGGCAGAAGGCGTCCGCTTCCAGGCTGGCGTCCGCCGCTACCCGCAGGCTGAAGGTCCAATCCCCATCGGCCCGCGCGCTCAGCAGGCCCAGTGCCCGCCGCGGGTCCCGCGCTGCCAGCTGGTTGGCCAGCACCCCGCTGACCCGCCGCGCCCAGGGCTCCGCCGGCAAGCGATAGAGCGTGGCGCCCTCCCCCACCAGCCAGGGCTCGAGTCGGGCCGCAGCCGCCATGTCGGCGCCGTATCCCTCACGCAAGCGGGCGAAGCTGGGGCTCTGCCCGATGAAGTCCAGCGGATCGTCGTAGGGCGCCAGCTCCGCCGCCAGCGCCAGCGGATCGAAATGCAGGTCGTCCAGGCTGTCGCCATAGGCGTTGTAGTTCAGCAGCTCGCCCAGCTCTGCCAGCGCGTCGATATCCGCCGCGTCCAGGCCATGACGCTCGGCCAACGCCCGGGCCGGCCCGGCCATGCCATCCCCGAAGGCCGCCACCACCGCCCATCGATGGAATCGTCCCGTGAGGTAGCGATCCACCAGCAGGCTGGTGCAGACGTCCGCTGCCGGGTCGATGAAGGACTCGAACGCCGGATGCCCAGGCAATTCACCGGCGAAGTGGTGGTCGAAGTAGCGGACTCGGGCACCGGAATCGAGCAGGCGCGCGACGTCCGTCCGATTCTGTTCATGGGAAATATCCAGCACCGTGACCCGCTCGCCCGGGTCGGCCTGCACCCGGTCGAGCAGGCCGATGTCGCGCTTCACGCCGCTGACCAGGCGCACGCCTGCGGCGAGTTCACCAGCCAGGCGCAATTGCTGCAGGGCGCAGAGTCCGTCCGCGTCGCCGTTGAAGGCGCAATGATCGAGCATCTTCATCCTCCGCGCTCAGCGCATCAGCTCGCCGCCGTTGGCGTCCAGCTGCGCACCGTTGATGGCACTGGCGTAGTCGGAGACCAGGAACAACGCCGCGCGGGCGCATTCCTCGTCGCCCGGCATACGTCCGCCGGGAATTCCCTGGCTGAATTCGGCACGCACCTGTTCTTCGCTGACACCGCGCGCAGCGGCGGCCTCACGCACATGGGCCTGCACCGGTTCGCCCCACATCCAGCCACAGGCCAGGCCGTTCACCCGCAGGCCCTGTCCAGCCAGCTCAGCGGCCAGGTAGCGCACCGCCACCGCCAGGCTGCCCTTGGAGATCGCATAGGCGCCGCCCCCGGCGTAAGGCTTGAACACGCCCAGGGTGCTGACCATGGCGATGGCGCCGGAGCGCTGCGCCTTCATCTGCGGCAACACGGCGCGAGTCAGGTTCAGCGAGCCGAACAGGTTCACCTCCAGGGCTTCCTGCATCAGTTGGTCGCTACAGCTTTCCAGGGACTCGAAACCACCGTGGGCGAAGGCGCTGTTGACCAGGGCATCGATGCGCCCGAAGCGCTCCACCGTTGCCTCGGCGAATCGGCGACAGGCGTCGGCGTCGCTCACGTCGGTGGGCATCCACAGCACCTGGCAATCGGTGCCCAGGGCCTGGATGCGCTGTTCCGCCTCGCGCAGGCGCTCTTCATTGCGAGCACAGATCGCCACGGCACGTGCGCCTTCGCGCGCAGCCTCCAGGGCGAGCTTGATACCCATGCCCGGACCGATGCCGGAGATCATCAAAACCTTGTTGCTCAGCAGCATGTTCAGTTCCTCTTGTTCTTGTTGTTCTGCTATTCGCAGGAGCCAGCGGCTGGCGAAGAGGGAGTCCCCATTCGCGAGCAAGAACTAGGCGTCCCCCTCGCTCCTACACGGTCAGGTAACGAGCGCGGTAGTCGCCGTAGTCGCGCTGCAGGCGCGCGTCATCGAGGCCGAAGGTGGCCGGGTCGTACTGGTGCGCCGCACGCTTCTCGCGACCATTGCGCGACAGCCAGCCGGCCATCGCCGCACGGACCTCAGGCGTCAGTTCCAGGCCGGCGAAGCGATAGATGCGCTCGGCCACGCCCAGCGGGTCTGTCACCGTGTCCTCGAAGTGCAGGTCGAAGAACGCGCCGTCCGGCAGGCCTTCGCGCACCGCCATGCTGTGGCGCAGGGCGCGGGCCATACGGCTGTTCCACTGCTCGCCGACCTGGGCCGGGTCGGCCTGGTCGCTGTAGATCTGCCAGAGGGTGTGGATGAAGCTCGCCAGCGACGGGATGGTCTTGCCCGGGTCGCGATGGGTGAGGATCACCTGCGCCTTCGGGAAGACCTTCAGCAGGATCTCCAGGGTGTGCAGGTGCTGCGGGCTCTTGAGCAGCCAGCGGCTCCCCGGCGCGATGCCGCGACGCGCCTGCTGCCATTGCAGGAACTGCAGCATCTTCTTCAGGTACGCGTAGACCTGGGTCTGGTCCTGGCGATCGAGCCAGGCGGTGTAGGCCGGCACGTTGACGTAGGAATCCATGGCGCAGAGGAAGGAGTGCTCCATGAGCATGAACTCCTCATCCGGCTGCTCGGCGTCCAGAGGATGGATCGCCAGGATCTGCGGCACGCATTCGATCATCGCGGCGACCTCGGCGCGCGCCCGCTCGATCCGCACCTGCGGACGTTCCAGGGTTTCGCCCTCCAGCGGCGCCGGGTAGCGGGTTTCCCACCACTGCGCCTTGCTGAACTGCGGGTCCACCGACAGCAGCCGTTGCAGCAGCGTGGTTCCGGTGCGCGGCAGGCCGACGATCACCAGCGGGTCGTCGATGGGCTGCTGGAGAATCTCCGGGTGACGCTTGCAGTGCGCCTCGATCACCAGGCGGTTGACCAGCTGCGCCACCAGCTTTTCCCGGAGCAGCACCCGGCCCTGGGCGGACAGCCTGGCCTCTGTGTGCAAGGCATCGGCCAGCACCGCGAGGGCCTGGCGGTAGTCACCGGGGCCGAAGTCGTCGAGCCCGCCGGCACAGCGGCTGGCGTCGGCCAGCAGACTGTCCGGGGAGAAATCGTCACCGGCGGAAATGGGACGGGTCATTGCAACTCCTTGAGGTGGTCGAGCTTGACCACGCGGGTAACGGGGTGGAAGGGACGCGCGGCGCCGACCCAGCGCAGGCAGAAGGTGCCGTCGGCGTGGCCGGCGGTTTCCAGCCAGTTGGGCAGGCCCGGGTCGCGGTGGCTCAGCACCATGCGCACGCCGCCGCGCGCGTCCGGCTGCGCCGAATGCTTGTTCAGGCAGATGCGGTGATGGCGGTAGTCGAGGGACTCCATCCAGTAGTTGTTGATCTGCAGGTTCCAGAAATCGCAGTCCGGCACCTGGTCGACGTCGATCAGCAGCGCCTCGTCCTCCGCCAGCGACCAGTAGCCGTGGTAGTAGAAGATGTTCGGGTCGCCGCCCACCGACTGGCACAGGGCCTGGTCCGCCGGCGGCAACTGGTTGGTATGGGCCTGGTAGCCCTGGGCCCAGTTGGCGAACAGCCGCGCGGTGTTCTCGACGAAGCTGGCGACCCGCCCCAGGCTCTGCTGCAGGCGTTCCGCGCTCAGCGGTTCGGGCTTCTGCTGGCTGTCCAGGCGTTCGATGCGCAGCTGCGCGGGCTGCTCGCTGGCGCGGTCGAGAAAGGTCTGACGGACGATCAGCGCATTGCTCTCGGGCTCCAGGCGCAGCCAGTTGCCGGCTTTCACGGGTTCCCGGCTGAGGGTGATTTCGAAACTGCCGTCAGCGGCGAGCTGCAGTTGGCTGGCGTCGATGAAGCCGGTCTGGATCATCTTGCCGTCGCTTTCGTAGCCGCCCTTCTGGGTACCGAAACTGAGGTAGGACACACTCCCCCGGCGGCCACTGACGCGGTACTGGTTCGCGCCGTTGAGGCGGGCGTACTGGTAGAGGTTGTCCGGGTTGTCGGCGCCGATCTTCGCGGTCTCGTGGGACGGTGAGAAAAAGCCGGGGAAGTCCGGATCGGCGAACTCCAGGTGCATTTCCAGGGCGATGCGCAGCAGGCGAGTGAGGTAGCGGAAACCCTCGGCGCGGGTCTGCGCATCGCCGGGTGCCTCGCTTCGCAGGATCTGCTCGCCACTGCGTTTGAGCTGGTCGCAGAAATCGCTCCAGACCTGCCCGGTCAGCACCTGCTGTTCGACTCCATCTGTGGCCATTTCGGTCTCCTCTGGTCCGGCGGATAGCCCGCCACTGCGGAAACCTTAGGGAGATGGACAGGACGGATTCTTCGTCCGGGCGGACTAAATCACCGGCTGGCTCGCTTCTGGATGTAGAAGCGCGCTCGCTCGCGAAAGCGGAGCGCAACATTCGCCAGCAAGCTGGCTCCTACAGCTCCGTAGCCCCAGCCCTAGTCCACCCGGACGAGGAACTGGCGGCAGCGGGCGCGGAGCATCGGCCGGATCGGCGCCGCACGGTGCGGTGCCTGACTCCCGAGGAATCCCCGATGGCTGATGAGAAGAACCTGGTGCGGTCGCTGACCGTGGATATCGCCGCCCCCGCCGAGCTGGTCTGGTCGGTGCTGGTGGACCTTGCGCGCTACCCCGAATGGAACCCCTTCACCGTGAGGGTGGAGTCGAGCCTGCGCCTCGGCGAGCCGGTGAACCTGTACCTGCCCAACCCCGCCAGTCCCGGCGAGCTGCTCCATGTGGTCGAGCAACTGGCCAGCTTCGAACCGCCGCGCCTGCTGGCCTGGGAAATGCACGCCAGCGCGAACAATCCCGACGCCGCGCGCCGTGAACAGCTGATCGAAGCCACCGGGGCCCAGAGT
This sequence comes from Pseudomonas lalkuanensis, assembly GCF_008807375.1. Lineage (NCBI taxonomy): Bacteria > Pseudomonadati > Pseudomonadota > Gammaproteobacteria > Pseudomonadales > Pseudomonadaceae > Metapseudomonas > Metapseudomonas lalkuanensis. The sequence continues at coordinate 4,568,574 of NZ_CP043311.1, forward strand.
TGCCGCTACCACACCACCGACCTGTTCCTCGGCGCCACTGCCGACCAGGTGATGGAACTGCACGGCCCTTGGGTCAAGCAGGGCTTCGACGCGGTGGCCCTGGCGGTCAAGGCACGCGCCGAAGCGCTGTTCGCCGAGAGCCGCTGAAACTTCGTCTGCTCGGACGAAGAACCCCCGGCAGCGCATTCCCTACCGTGGAAAAAAGCCGGCTCGCCCCGCGTGGAGCCGGCCCCACCCAAGGAGGCAAGCGATGCTGACTCACCTGCAACGCCTGGAAGCCGAAAGCGTCCAGATCATCCGCGAAGTGGTCGCCGAGTGTGAAAACCCGGTGATGCTCTACTCCATCGGCAAGGACAGTGCGGTGATGCTGCACCTGGCGCTGAAGGCCTTCGCGCCGGGCAAACCGCCCTTCCCCCTGCTGCACGTGGACACCACCTGGAAGTTCCGCGAAATGATCGCCTTCCGCGACCAGACCGCCGAACGCCTGGGCCTCGAACTGCTGGTGCACATCAACCCGGAAGGCCAGGAACGCGGGATCAACCCCTTCACCCACGGTTCTGCACTGCACACCGATATCTGGAAGACCCAGGGGCTGAAGCAGGCCCTGGACCTGTACGGCTTCGACGCGGCCTTCGGCGGTGCCCGGCGCGATGAAGAGAAGTCCCGGGCCAAGGAGCGCGTGTTCTCGATCCGCTCCGAACAGCACCGCTGGGACCCCAAGCAGCAGCGCCCCGAACTCTGGCGCCTGTACAACACCCGCAAGCGCAAGGGCGAAAGCCTGCGGGTGTTCCCGCTCTCCAACTGGACCGAGCTGGATATCTGGCAATACATCTACCTCGAAGGCATTCCCATCGTGCCGCTCTATTTCGCCCGGGAGCGCCCGGTGGTGAGCCGCGACGGCACCCTGATCATGGTCGATGACGAGCGCCTGCCGCTGCTCCCCGGCGAAAGCCCCGAACTGCGCAAGGTGCGCTTCCGCACCCTTGGCTGCTACCCCCTGACCGGTGCCATCGACAGCGACGCCGACAACCTCCCGGCAATCATCCAGGAAATGCTGGTGAGCCGTACCTCCGAGCGCCAGGGTCGGCTGATCGACAGCGATTCGGCCGGTTCCATGGAGAAGAAGAAACAAGAGGGCTACTTCTGATGAACGCCAGGATCGAACTTGACCAGTACCTCGAACAGCAACAACACAAGGACCTGCTGCGCTTCATCACCTGCGGCAGCGTCGACGACGGCAAGAGCACCCTGATCGGTCGCCTGCTGTACGAAACCAAGGTGCTCTTCGAAGACCAGCTCGGCCAGTTGGAGGCGGACTCGAAAAAGCTCGGCACCCAGGGCGGCGAACTGGATTTCGCCCTGCTGGTGGACGGCCTGGCGGCCGAGCGCGAGCAAGGCATCACCATCGACGTCGCCTACCGCTTCTTCGCCACCGACAAGCGCAAGTTCATCGTTGCCGACACGCCCGGCCACGAGCAGTACACCCGCAATATGGTCACCGGCGCCTCCACTGCAGACCTCGCGGTGATCCTCATCGACGCCCGCCAGGGCCTGCTGCCACAGACGCGCCGGCACAGCTACCTGGTGTCTCTGCTGGGCATCCGCCAGGTGCTGGTGGCGGTGAACAAGATGGACCTGATGGATTACTCGGAAGAGGTCTTCAACCGCATCGAAGCCGACTATCGCGCCTTCGCCGCGCAAGTGGGCCTTACCGATATCCAGTGCATACCGATGTCGGCGCTCAAGGGCGACAACCTCCTGGAAGGCAGCGCCAACATGCCCTGGTACCAGGGCCCGAGCCTGCTCCGGCACCTGGAGAACGCCCCCCTGGAAGCGGTCCGTTCCGGCGCCGCCTTCCGTCTGCCGGTGCAATGGGTGAACCGGCCGAACCTGGACTTCCGTGGCTTCGCCGGCAACGTCGCGGCGGGGACCATCCGTGTCGGCGAACGCATCCGCGTCCTGCCGTCCGGCCAGCAGAGCCGCGTCGCCGGCATTCTCGGCATGGCCGGCGCACAGGAAGAAGCCATCTGCGGCCAGGCCGTGACCCTGACCCTGGAAGACGAAATCGACATCAGCCGTGGCGACCTGATCGTCCGGGCCGACGCGCCTCCCGCCGTGGCCGACCAGTTCGAAGCCACCCTGGTGTGGATGGGCGAGGAGCCCCTGCTGCCCGGCCGTCCCTATCTGATGAAGATCGGCTGCCGCACCCTCGGCATGAGCTGCGCGACCCTGAAGCACAAGGTCAACGTCAACAACCTGGAACAGCTCGCGGCAAGAACCCTGGAGCTCAACGAGATCGGCGTGTGCAACCTGAGCCTGGACCAGGCGATCGCCTTCGATCCCTATGGGGAAAACCGCGACACCGGCGGCTTCATCATCATCGACCGGCTGAGCAACCAGACCATTGGCGCGGGCATGCTGCACTTCGCCCTGCGCCGCGCGCAGAACGTGCACTGGCAGGCTATCGACGTGAACGGCGCGTCCCGCGCCACGCTGAAGGGCCAGACAGCGCGCATCCTCTGGTTCACCGGGCTCTCCGGAGCCGGCAAGTCCACCATCGCCAATCTGGTGGAGCGCAAGCTCCATGCCCTGGGCCGGCACACTTACCTGCTCGACGGCGACAACGTGCGCCACGGCCTCAACCGCGACCTGGGTTTCAGCGAAGCCGACCGGGTGGAGAACATCCGCCGGGTGGCCGAAGTGGCGCGGCTGATGCTGGATGCGGGGCTGATCACGTTGGTGTCGTTCATCTCCCCCTTCCGCGCTGAACGCGAACTGGCACGCAGCCTCGCGGGCGACGGTGCCTTCCTGGAGATCTTCATCGACGCATCCCTGGAGCTGGCCGAGAGCCGCGATCCCAAGGGCCTCTACCAGAAGGCCCGGCGCGGCGAGCTGAAGCACTTCACGGGCATCGATTCGCCCTACGAGCCGCCAGTGGCGCCGGACCTGCACATCGATACGGCACGGGAATCGGCGGAGGCCGCCGCCGAGCGCATCGTCGAACACCTGTTGGCGCTCTGACCCCGCGTCCTCGGCGGGCCTGACCCGTAGGAGCGAACCTGCTCGCGAATGTCCCGTACTCGGAAGTTCGCGAGCAGAGCTCGCTCCTGGATTTGCCGGCCAGACGAATCGATCCCTGCCGCCACTAGGCCGAACGGACGATTTATCCCCAGCGGGCGCCACCAATACTCAGCCGATCCAGCCCGACAACCACAACAAGCGAGGCGAGGATGGACGACCTTCGACATGCCCATGAACTGGCGGGGATCAGTGCCGCCGAACTCAGCGAACTGCTGGCACTGAACTACCGCGGACCGCAGGAACCCACGCCCTGGGCCAGCCTGCTGGAAGCGCTGCGCCAGCGCTTCGACGCGAGCTACCTGACCCTGGTGCTGCGCAATCCCGCCCATGAGCGGCCGGGGCTGATCGTCAATGCCTCGGTCCATGGCCCATACCTGCCCGGCGAGCCCTCCTACAGCGAGCATTACTACGCCATCTGCCCCTTCCTCGACTGGCCCGCCGACCAGGTCGCCAGCGCCGACCAGGTGCTAGGGACCGAACACTGGCTGGCCCACGATTTCTACCAGAGCTACCTGCGCCCGCTGGACCTGCGCTACGTGCTGGTGGCCAACATGCAGACGGCCGCCGGCATGCACTGCGCCCTGTTCGCGTGCCGAGGGCATGCCGGACAGGATTTCGACGCCGCGGAAACGGCCCTGGTGCGCCTGCTGCTGCCGCACCTGCAACAGGCCGTGGACCTGCACTCGACGGTGGACCAGTTGGACTCCGAGCGCCGCCTCTATGCCGTGACCATCGACCGACTTTTGGTGGGCGCCGCCATCCTCGACCAGACCGGCAAGGTGATCAGCAGCAACCAGGCCGCCCAGCGCCTGTTCGCCGCGCGGGATGGCCTCGAATGCCACCAGGACAAGCTGCGGGCCTTCGCCGGCCAGGACAACCGCAACCTGCAGCGCAACATCCAGACCATGCTGCAGCACCACCAGCACGGCCGGGACGACTGCATCGAGGTATTGACCCTGGCGCGGCCCACCGGAGAGGTGCCGCTCAACCTGCTGCTGCGTCCCATCGCCCTGAACTACGAGAGCCAGGGCAATGCCAGGCGGCCAGCGGTGGCGGTGTTCATCCGCGACCCGGGCGACTCGCCGCAAGCCTCGCGATGCCTGCTGCGCAGCCTGTTCCAGCTGACCCGCACGGAAACCGAAGTGGCGATGCTGATGATGGATGGCCTGACCCTGGACGAAAGCGCCGAGCGCCTCGGCGTATCACGCAACACCGTACGCGCTCACCTGCGCGGCGTGTTCGCCAAGACCGGCGCCACGCGCCAGGCGCAACTGGTGAAGACCCTGCTCAATAGCGTGGCTTCGTTGGCGTGAGGCGCATTCCGTGGCAATCGCGGCACGGCCGCGCGCGGTGCTCAACCACTGCACGAATTGCTCCCTCTCCCTCTGGGAGAGGGCTGGGGTAAGTTTTTTTCGCGAATGAACTCGCTCCCACACCCATCCTGAGGCACCGCACGTTAGGGTGGGCTTCAGCCCCCCTACACCGCCAATCGCCGCAACGTGTCCTTGGTCACCTTGCCCGCGGCGTTCAACGGCATCGCATCCACCACCTGGACGCGGCGCGGGACCTTGTAGTTGGCCATCTGCTCGCGACACCAGGCGAGGAAGTCGCCGGTATCCAGTTGCTGGCCGGACGCGGGCAGGAGGAAGGCCATGGCCACTTCGCCCAGGCGCTCGTCGGGAATGCCGATCACCGCCGCCTGGGCCACGCCCGGATAGCGCAGGATCACTTGCTCGATCTCCGCCGGATACACGTTGAAGCCGCCGGTGATGAACATGTCCTTGATGCGGTCGGTGATGCGCAGGTAACCGTCCTCATCCAGCACGCCGATGTCGCCGGTGTGCAGCCAGCCCTCGGCATCGATGGCTTCAGCGGTGGCTTCAGGGTTGTTGAAGTAGCCCTGCATCAGGTTGTAGCCGCGCACCAGCAGCTCGCCCGGTTCCCCCGGCGGTAGCGGATTGCCGCTGGCATCGACGCAGCGCACTTCCACATCGGGGAAGGCGCGGCCCGAGGTGGTCGCCACCCGCTCGGCCGAATCCCCCGGCCGGCAGATGGTGACGAAGCCGCAGGCCTCGGTGAGGCCGTAGGCGGTGACTATGGTTTCGAAGCCGAGCTCGCTGCGCATGCGCCGCACCATTTCCACCGGTACCGAGGCCGCACCGGTGACCGCGACCCGCAGGCTGGACAGGTCGAAACGCCCGCGCTCGGGGAAGGCCAGGATCGATTGGTACAGGGTCGGCGGCCCCGGCAGCACGTTCACGCGCTCGCGAGCGACGCGTTCGAGCATCACCGGCACATCGAACACCTGCTGCGGCAGGATGCAGCAACCGCGCATCAGCGCCGCCAGCCAGCCGGCCTTGTAGCCGAAGCTGTGGAAGAACGGATTGACGATCAGGTAGCGATCACCCGGGCGCAGGCCGACCATGGCACTCCAGTCGCGGACGATGCGCAGGTTCTGGCCGTGGGCGGTCATCACGCCCTTGGGCTTGCCGGTGGTGCCGGAGGTGAACAGCAGGTCCGACAGGCTGTGCTGGTCCACCTGGCTTTCGCGCACCACCAGCTCCGCCGGGGACACCTCATCCGCCAGCGCCATGAAATCGTCCCAGCCGAGGCAATCCGGTGCCGCGCCGCGCAGGCAGATGCGCATGCGCAGCGCTGGCAGCGCCTCACCGGACAGCAGGGACGGGTAGTCGGTGCCAAGGAACTCGCCGATCACGAACAGCAGGCTGGCGCCGCTCTCACGCAGGATGAAGGCCGCTTCACTGCCTTTCATCCGCGTATTCAACGGCACCAGCACCGCGCCGACGCTTTGCAGGGCGATGGCCGCGACTATCCACTCGTGGACGTTGGGCGCCCAGATCGCCACCCGCTCGCCGGCCTGAATGTCCAGCGCCAGCAGGGCCCGTGCGGCCTGGCGGCGCAACTGGTCGAGCCGGTGGTAGCTGATGTGGACGCTGTCGTCCTCGATGGCCATGGATTCGCCGTAGCGGGTCGCAGTGGCGGCCAGCAGCTGAGGAATGGTCAGGATGCTTTCCAGGTCGGTCATGGGCTTTTCTCGGGGCGCGACGGGGCAGCGGCCGGATGAACCCGGCCGTGGCATGGATGGGAAATCAGGCTTGCGGCGGTGCGAAACGGCGGCCGGCGGAGAAACCGCCATCCACCGCGATCATCTGCCCGCTGACGAAGGAGGCGTCGTCGGAAGCGAGGAACAGCGCCACGCTGGCCACCTCTTCCGGCTGCCCGGCACGGCAGAGCATGTGCTGGGACGCGAAGTAGGCGTGGAATTCCTTCTGCTCCTTGACCATCTGGGTCATGGGCGTGTCGATCAGCCCCGGGCAGAGGCCGTTGACGCGGATATTGGCGTGGCCGTAGTCGATGGCCATGGAGCGGGTCAGCTGGGTGATGCCGCCCTTGGCGGTGTTGTACGCGGCGTTGCCGTCGCAACCCTGCAGGCCGAAGATCGAACCGAAGTTGATGATCGAGCCGCTGCGCTGGGCGAGCATCTGCTGCAGTGCGTAGCGGCTGGTGAGCATGGAACCGGTCAGGTGGATATCCAGGACCCTGCGCCACTCCTCGGTGCTGGTCTCGGTGATGCTGCCACGGCTGGCGATGCCGGCGGCGTTGACCAGGGCATCGATGCGTCCGAAGCGCTTCGCCACTTCTTCCATGACCGCCTGCACCCGCGCCTCGTCGCGCACGTCCAGGGTCATGAACAGCGGCGCCGGCTGCAGCCCCTCCAGGCTGGCGATGACATCCGCGCGGGGTTCACCCACATCCAGCCCGACCACCTGCGCGCCTTCGGCGGCGAAACGACGAACACAGGCCAGACCGATACCCGAAGCGGCACCCGTGATGACCGCAACCTTGTTGGACAGACGCGCCATGGCAAACCTCGATGTCTTGTTGTTGGAATGGGTTTTTCGGCGGAGTCTACCGCCGGAATGAACGGGAGTGATCGTCCGTTGAGACTACGCTTCCCGCCAGCTCTGGAGGTGGAAGACCTCATGATGTGGGAGCGAATTCATTCGCGATTGAAATCGCTCCCACAGAATCGTATGTACCCCGCACCCATAAAAAACCCGGCCGAAGCCGGGTGTAAAGGCACAGACATACACGCTCAATACCACCCGCAAGGGCGGTAGCTCCCGGCTGTCACCCCGGAAACTTCAGTTTCAGCCGCGCGCTGCCGGGACGACCCTGGCATGCCAGGGTCCAGCCTTCGGCGAGTTCGGCGGGGCTGAGAATATCGTTGCGCGAGAGCACCACTTCGCCCTCCTCCACCTTGCACATGCAGGCGCCACAGAAACCCTCTTCACAAGAGTAAGGCGCGTCGAGGCCGGCTTTGCGCATGCTCTGCAGCAGGGTCTCGCCCGACTGCACCGGCACCTCGCTGAGCTGGCCGTCGAGTTCAACCAGCAACTGCTCCGCCTCAACGCCTGCGGCAGCCTGAACGGTCTCCTGGGCATCCGGATCGGGCGGCGAGACGAAACGCTCCACATGAATGCGCTCGCGCGCCTCCCCCAGTCCCAGCAACGCACCTTCGACGGTGTCCATGAAGGGCCCCGGCCCGCAGATGTAGAACTCCGCACCGGCGTGGCCGCGCACCAACTGGCGCACCTCGCCCTGGCTGAGGAAGCCCTGCACCGAATCCAGCACATGCACCACTTCCAGCTGCTCCACATGGGCCTTGGCCAGTGCCTTCAGCTCGTCGCGGAAAATCACCGAAGCCTCGTCACGATTGGCGTACACCAGCTTGATCCGGCGGCCGGTGGTCTTCAGCGCCGATTTGAGGATGGAAAACACCGGGGTGATCCCCGATCCACCACCGAACAGCACCAGGTCATGCTCGCCGGGGCGCAGATGGAAGTGCCCGGCAGGCGGGAGCACCTCCAGCAGGTCGCCGGGGCGTACCTGGTCGTTGAACCAGTTGGACACCCGGCCGCCGTCCACCCGTTTGACGGTGACCTTGGGCAGGGTGTCGCAATCCGGCGAACTGGACATGGAATAGCAGCGCGTCAGCCGCTTGCCGCCGAGCACCACGCGAAACCCGAGGTACTGCCCCGCCTTGTAGCGGAAGCGCTCTTCCAGTCCTGCGGGTATCCGCAGCACCAGCGAGCGACTGTCGTGGGTCTCGGCTATCACCTCGGCCACTTCCAGCTGGAAGGCGCCGGATTGCTGGGGCTCGATCATGAGTGACTGTGCGCTGCCCATGGCCTTCTCCGGGTCAAAGCAGGCCGCTGACGGTCTGCGCGTTGTCGATGCGCAGCTCGCTGCCATTGATGAAGCGCGACTCGTCGGAGGCGAGGAAGAGCACCAGGTTGGCGATGTCGCGCGGCGCGCACATGCGGTTCTTCGGGTTCTGGTCGAGCACGTCCTGGGGAATCGCCTGGCCACCGGTCAGGGCCTGGGTCATGGGGGTGTTGATGCCGTCCGGATGCACGCTGTTGCAGCGGATGCGGTAGCCCTGCTCCTTGCAGTGCAGCGCCACCGTACGGGTCAGCGCAGCCACCGCACCCTTGGAAGCGGAGTAGGCGCAGAAGGCCGGCATGCCGCCCAGGGCCGCCACCGAGGACATGTTGACGATGGAGCCACCGCCGCTGTCCTTCATCGCCGAAATGGCGTACTTGCAGCCGAGGAAGTAGCCGTCGCTGTTGATACGCTGGACCTTCTGCCACAGCTCCAGGCTGGTGTCCTCGACACTGGCCATGGCCAGGATGGCGGCGTTGTTCACCAGCACGTCGAGACGGCCGAATTTCTCCAGGGTGAGCTTGATGACGTTCTGCCAATCGGCCTCGCTGGCGATGTCCTGGCGAACGAAGATCGCATTGGCGCCGATCTCGGCGGCCACCTGACGGCCGGCCTCTTCATTGAGGTCGGTGAGTACCACCTTCGCCCCTTCGCTGGCCAGCAGCAGCGCATCTTCGCGCCCAACGCCGCTGGCGGCGCCAGTGACGATACAAACCTTGCCTTCGACTCGTTTCATTGTTGTTCTCCTTGGGAAGCCAGAGCGGCACGAACCAGTTCCGCCACATGCGCGCCGACCCGTCGTCCGGAATGGACGCAGTCGGCCAGGGACAGGCCGGACACATAGAAATTGGAGGCCACGCCCACCGCATTGCGGCCGGCGCTGAACAGGCCGGGAACGGGTTGGCCGTCTTCCCCCAGCACCTGGCCGCTGCGTTCGCACACGGTCAGGCCGCCGAGAGTGATCACCGGGCAGGGGAAGAGCTTGCTGTCGAACGAGAGGTCCAGGGCATACCAGGGGCCTTCATCCAGAGGCGCGAGGAACGCCTTCGATTTGCCCAGTTCATCGTCGCGGTCACCCCGCGCCGCAGCGTTGTAGGCGGCGACCGTGCGTTCGAGGTTCGCCTGCGGCAAGCCGCTGCGCTCCGCCAGTTCGGCGAGGCTGCGGCCACGGCGGGCGTTGAACAGCATGTTGAGCACGGCCGGCAGGCGCTGGAAGGACCAGACCTTGCCCGGCCCCACCTGGGCGAAGGCTTCCTTCATCAGCGCGCGATTGAGGATGAGGATGGCGCGACCGCCCTGCTCTTCCACCATGGCGTGGCCGAGCCTGGCGCCGTAGACCTCTTCGTTGCAGTAGCGCTGGCCTTGCGCGTTGACGATCAGCCCGCGAGCCCAGGCCAGCGGCGGATTGATGAAGCGCCAGGCACTGGCCCGCTCCATGCGTGCGGTGCGGCCCCCGGCACTCTGGCCAAGGCGGATGCCGCTGCCGTCGCAGCCACTGGTGCCCAGCGGCAAGCCGTCGAGATAGCGCGGCGCATGATTGGCGAGCATGGCCCGGTTGAAGACGAATCCACCCGAGCTGAGCAGCACCCCGTGCAGCGCGCGGATCAGTCGGCGTTGCCCGTGAGCAAGCTCCACCTCACGCAGCTTGCGGCGCCAGCCTTCGGCAATGGCCGGTGCATAGGGGTGAATGGCATCGGTCCAGCGGCTCAGCCGTGCGTGACGCTTGGCGGCACGGCTGCCGGCAGGCAGCTCCCAGGCTTCGACGCCGAGTACGGTGCCGGCATCGTCCAGCACCAGGCGCCGGACCTCGCACTGGCGACGCAGGCGCACGCCCTTGCGCAGGGCCGTGGCGGCCAAAGGACGGAACAGGGCGATCCCGGACATGCCGGAACCCAGCGCACGGTGGCCACGGGGGGCCGGTCGCGCCTGGGCGGCGTAGCTCGGCACCGCTTCGTTGCCCGAGTAGTAGAGGTAGTACTGGTCGCTGGGGTAGGAGGTTTTCAGCGGCGGTACGCTGCCCTGGAAGGCCGCGCCCTGCTGCTCCAGCCAGGCCAGGTTGGCGCGGCTGTCCTGGCAGAAGCCACGCAGCGTCTCGGCGGAAACCGCCTCGCCCACTTCCTGGCGCAGGTAGTCGTACATGGCCGCGACTGTGTCTTCCACGCCCGCTTCGGCCTGCTGCGATGTGCCGCCGCCGGCGTAGACCACACCGCCGCTGCGCGCCGTGGCACCGCCGCCCTGGAAACGATCCAGGGCCAGTACCGACACACCCTGGCTTGCGGCCTCGATGGCAGCACACACGCCGGCGCCACCGAAGCCGACCACCAGCAGGTCGGCGCTGTCGTCCCAGGCCAGCTGCGCGGCATCACGCACACGCAGCGGCGCTTCCGGGGTCTGCTCCATGGCCGTCATGGCAGGCCCTCAGCTGGCCGCGGCCAGCGACGGCGCGGTAGTGGTGTAGGCGCCGTTCAGGTAGACCAGCGGACTGATCTCGGCGCTGTTGTGGATCTCCACGATGCGGCCGATGAAGATGGTGTGGGTGCCGTAGCTGAACTTGCCGTCCTGCTGGCAGAGGATGGCGGACTGGGCATCGCCCAGGTATGGAATCCCACCCTCGCTGTTGCGCCAGTCACCACGCTGGAAGCGCGCCTCGCCCTTCACCGGGCCGCTGCACAGGTGGGACAGTTCCTCCTGTTCCAGGCCGAGGATGTTCACGCAGAAATCCGCCCCCGCATCCAGCACGGCGTGCAGCGACGCGGTCTTGTTCACGCAGATGAGCAGCGACGGCGGCTCGGTGGAAAGCGAATCCACCGCCGTGGCGGACATGGCGAACCGCTCCTGGCCGTTGCTGGTGGTGATGATGGTCACGGACTTCGCCAGACGACGCATCGCCTGGAGCATCTCGCCTTTCAGATCGGCCTGGCTCATCGCACTGCCCTCTTGTTGTTCTCAAGTGGAGCCGATTCTTCGCCAGGGCCCGGCGGGCAACATCGTCCGAGGGGACTAGTCAGAACGCCGGTACATGGGGCTCTTCACCTGTGGGGGCGAATTCATTCGCTATGCAGGCCGAAGGGCTGCCCTGCGGCCCTGCAGGTGGCAGCTGCGCTGCCATTCGCGAATGAATTCGCCCCCACAAAGAGCAGGCCCCCTGCACAGATGGGGCATATGGTCCGTTTGAAGGATGCCGCCCCGCTTGCCCGTTGTTTGAATGCCCGGCGATAGGTGGAAAAGCCTTCAACAGGAGAACAACAACATGCTCGACCAAGACCTGATCCGCCAACGCCTGAAACAACGTGCCAAAGAGCTGGTGCCCGTGCTGCGCGAACGCGCGCCACTGGCCGCGAAGAACGGCCAGCTGCCGGAAGAGACCATCCGCGATTTCCAGGAAGCGGGCTTCTTCCGCATCCTCCAGCCCGCGCGCTGGGAGGGCTACGAGCTGGAGCCGCGTGATTTCTTCGAAGTGCAGATGACCCTCGCCGAGGGCTGCATGTCCTCGGCCTGGGTGCTGGGCGTGGTGGCCATCCACAACTGGCAGCTGGCACTGTTCGACGACCGTGCGGCGCAGGATGTCTGGGGCCAGGATTCGAGCGTGCTGATCTCCTCCTCCTACATGCCGGTGGGCAAGGTCTCCCGCGTCGAAGGCGGTTTCCGCCTGAGCGGCCGCTGGGGTTTCTCATCGGGCAGCAAGCACTGCCAGTGGGCCTTCCTCGGCGCCATGGTGCCGCCGGAGAAGGAGGGCGACGGGCCGGACTACCGCACCTTCCTGGTGCCGCGCAGCGACTACAGCATCGTCGACAACTGGGACGTGATGGGCCTGGAGGCCACCGGCTCTCACGACGTGCTGGTGCAGGACGTATTCGTGCCCGAACACCGCACCCACCGCTCCATCGACGGCTTCCTGCAGAACAGCCCGGGCAACGCAGTGAATACAGCCCCGCTGTTCCGCCTGCCCTTCGGGCAGATCTTCGTGCGGGCGGTGTCGTCGTCCACCATCGGTGCATTGCAGGGCGCCATCGACCTGTTCGTCGAGGCCAACAAGGGCCGCGTCGGGGTCAACGATGGCCGCAGGATCATCCAGGACCCCGGCGCCCAGACCGCCCTGGCCAACGCCATGGTCACGGTGGACGAATGCCGCACGGTGCTCCTGCGCAACTTCGACCTGATGATGCAGCGAGCCAGGGCGGGCGAAGCGTTGACCATCCCTGAGCGGGTGAAGATGCGCTACGACTCCGCCATCGTCCCGGACAAGTGCGCCCAGGCGGTGGAAGCGCTGATGTACAACAGCGGCGCCTCCACCATCTTCCGCCAGCACGGCATCAACCGCGCCTTCCGCGATATCCACACCGGCCGAGCCCACGTGGCCAACTGCCCGGGCAAGTACGCCCTCAACCTGGGCGGCGTGGGGATGGGCCTGGACAGCACCGACTTCTTCCTCTGACAAGCACGCTCCTGCGTAGGAGCCAGCTTGCTGGCGAACCCGCCTCGCCACGACGCCCGCCCCGCGCGGGCGTCATGCTGTGCGGGGCTTCAAGATGACTAGTCCCTTTGGGGGATTCAGTGCAGTTTTCGATCCCACACCATGCGCTCAAGACCCGACATCTACGGGTTGACCGAACGAAGAACAAGAAGGGCCAAGCGCATGAAATTCTCCCTGATATACGAGGCACAGACGATCGATTCCAGCCGCGAAGGCGACCGTCGCATCTTCGACGAAACCGTCGAGCAGGCCGTACTCGCCGACAAGCTCGGTTTCGACAACTTCTGGTGCGTGGAACACACCGCGCTGACCAACTACTCCCACATGTCGGCACCGGAAACCATGCTCGCCTTCGTCGCCGGCAAGACCGAGCGCATCGGCATCGGCCATGGCGTGGTCTGCCTGCCGCCGGCCATGAACCACCCGGTGAAGGTGGCCGAGCGCATCGCCACCCTCGACCTGCTGTCCAAGGGCCGCGTGCACTTCGGCGTGGGCAAGGGCGGCACCCAGCAGGAGGCCGGCACCTTCGGCTATGACCTGGCCACCCTGCAGCCGCAGATCGACGAAGCCATGTACCTGATCCCGAAGATGTTCGTGCAGGACGAGATCGAGCATAACGGCGACTTCGTGAAGATCCCCAAACGTCCGATCCATCCCAAGCCCTACCAGGACCCGCACCCGCCGATGTACCTGGCCTGCACCAACACCGAGTCGCTGAAGAACGCCGGCGGCCGTGGCATGGGCGCCCTGGTGCTGGGCTTCGGCGGCCCCGAGGAAATCGCCAAGAAGGTCGCCGTGTACCACGAGGCCTGGGACAACCGTGACGAGAAGAACCAGGTGGGCTTCCGCCCCAATCGCCACATCGCCGCACTGTGCCCGGCCATTGTCCTGGACGATAACGAGAAGGCCCGCCACATCGGCATCCGTGGCCAGCGCTACTTCATGGAATCCCTGGCGTACTGGTACGCCGGCGGCGAACGCCCGGACCCGGAAAAGTGGAAGGACGACACCTTCGTCGACGGCAACGGCCAGGCGGTGATCAGGTCGCGCTTCGCTTCCGAGGAGGTCAAGGTCGACTTCTCCGACCCGACCATGGCGATGATGAACCCCAACCATGCCTACGGCACCGTGAAGGATTGCATCGGCTACGTGCAGCGCCTGATCGACGCCGGCGCCGACGAAATCCTCTTCATCTGCCAGATGGGCACCGTGCCCCAGTGGGCGCAGCTCGAGACGCTGAAGAACATCGGCGAGCACGTGATTCCCTACTTCCGCAAACAGAAGGACTGACCTGAGCAGCGGAGTGAGGAATGAAAAACGGGCCTTCGGGCCCGTTTTTCTTTTGCGCTGGTCAACGGTGGGGGCTCTTCCTGTGGACCTCAGCCCGATTTCTTCACAATCGCCTCGGCAATGCTCGCCGGTGCTTCGGCGTAGCGGGCGAACTCCATGGAGAAGCTGGCGCGGCCCTGGGACATGGAGCGCACGTCGGTGGCGTAGCCGAACATCTCGCCCAGGGGCACCTCGGCGCGGATGATCTTGCCGGACACGCCGTCGTCCATGCCGTGGATCAGGCCCCGGCGGCGGTTGAGGTCGCCCATGATGTCGCCCATGTAGTCCTCGGGGGTCACCACTTCCAGCTTCATCACCGGCTCCAGCAGCACCGCGCCGCCCTTCTGCGAGAGCTGCTTGGTGGCCATGGAGGCGGCGATCTTGAAGGCCATCTCGCTGGAGTCCACATCGTGGTAGGAGCCGTCGAACACGGCGGCCTTGAGGCCGATCAGGGGATAACCGGCGAGCACGCCGTTCTTCATCTGCTCCTCGATGCCTTTCTGGATCGCCGGGATGAATTCGCGGGGCACGACGCCGCCAACCACTTCGTTGACGAACTCCAGCCCCTCCTTGCCTTCGTCCGCCGGCGCGAAGCGAATCCAGCAATGGCCGTACTGGCCACGGCCGCCGGACTGGCGAACGAACTTGCCTTCGATCTCGCAGGTCTTGCGGATGGTCTCGCGGTAGGCCACCTGGGGTTTGCCGGTGTTGGCCTCGACGCCGAATTCACGCTTCATGCGGTCGACGATGATGTCCAGGTGCAGTTCGCCCATGCCGGAGATGATGGTTTGCCCGGTCTCCTCGTCCGTCTTCACCCGGAACGACGGGTCTTCCTGCGCCAGCCGGCCAAGGGCGATGCCCATCTTTTCCTGGTCGGCCTTGGTCTTGGGTTCGACGGCGATGGAGATCACCGGCTCGGGGAAATCCATGCGTTCGAGGACGATGGGTTTGTTCAGGTCGCACAGGGTGTCGCCGGTGGTGACGTCCTTCATGCCGATCAGCGCGGCGATATCTCCGGCGCGCACTTCCTTGATCTCGGCGCGATGGTTCGCGTGCATCTGCACCATGCGGCCGACGCGTTCCTTCTTGCCCTTCACCGAATTGAGCACGGCATCGCCCGAGTTCAATACGCCGGAGTAGACGCGGACGAAGGTCAGGGTGCCGACGAAGGGGTCGGTGGCGATCTTGAACGCCAGTGACGAGAAGGGTTCGCTATCGTCGGCGTGGCGTTCGTCCTCCTTCTCCGGGTGGTCCGGATGGGTGCCGCGAATGGACGGAATCTCGGTAGGCGCCGGCAGCAGCTCGACCACGGCATCCAGCACCAGCGGCACGCCCTTGTTCTTGAAGGAGGAGCCGCACACCGCCGGCACCACTTCGCAGGACAGGGTGCGGATGCGCAGGCCGGTCTTGATCTCCTCTTCGCTCAGGTCGCCCTCGTCGAGGTACTTGGTCATCAGCTCCTCGTTGGCCTCGGCGGCGACCTCCACCATCACATTGCGCCAGCGGCGGGCGTCATCCTGCAAGGCGGCGGGAATCTCCTCCTCGCGGAAACTGGCGCCCTGGTCGGCGTCGTTCCAGTAGATGGCCTTCATGCGGATGAGGTCGATCTGGCCGTTGAAGTTCTCTTCCTGGCCTATCGGCAACTGGATCGGCACCGGGGTGTGGCCGAGGCGTTTCCTGATCTGCTCCACCACCCGCAGGAAGTCGGCGCCGGCACGGTCCATCTTGTTCACGTAGGCGATGCGCGGCACGTGGTACTTGTCGGCCTGGCGCCAGACCGTCTCGGATTGCGGTTCCACCCCGTCGGCACCGCTGAACACCACCACCGCACCGTCCAGCACCCGCAGCGAGCGCTCCACCTCGATGGTGAAGTCGACGTGGCCGGGGGTGTCGATGATGTTGATGCGGAACTTGTCGAGCTGCTTGCGCGAGCCGCTCCAGAAGGCCGTGGTGGCCGCCGAGGTGATGGTGATACCGCGTTCCTGCTCCTGGACCATCCAGTCCATGGTCGCGGCGCCGTCGTGCACCTCGCCCATCTTGTGGTTGACCCCGGTGTAGTAGAGGACCCGTTCGGTGGTGGTGGTCTTGCCGGCGTCCACATGGGCCACTATGCCGATGTTGCGGTAATGGCTGATGGGAGTTGTACGGGACATGGCGATCACCTCCGTGCGGGTTATGGGTTATGGCAGGGCCGCACGTTCGCCAGCGGTGCCAGCGGCACCGGGTTCGGATACAAGGGTTGTGGGCGAATGGCCGTGCTGCAAGGGAATGGCAGCCCCCAAGGCCGCGTGTCCCCTTCACTAACGCTAGCACCGCCTCGCCCGCTCCACCGGCCGCTCATCCGCTAGTCCGGGCGGACGATGCAGGGCCACCGGCCAGACCGCATGTTCTGGAGCGCACTCAACAACAGCCGAAGGACCTTACCGTGGAAAAGATCATCTACACCCTGTGGCGCGACCCGCAGGACAGCCTCGAAAGCTTCTCCCAGCGCCTGCGTGGCGTGGTCGCCGAGCAACTCTTCACCCTGGGCGCCCGGGGCCTGCAGGTGAACCTGGCCGACGCCGACGTCGCACCCGCCGCCGGCCTGCGCCAGGAAAACAACCGGCCGCTGCCGGACGCCACCCTGTCGCTCTGGGCCGACAGCGCCAACACCGACGTGCGCCGCCCGTTCGATGATGTCCTGAAGGCGGTTTCCAGCCGCCTGGCGGCCTACCTGGTGAGCGAATCGGTGGTGATTCGCAATACCCGCTTCCCCGCCCACGCAGGCCAGCGCACCCATGGCTTCTCGCAGATCGCCTTCCTCAGCTGCCCACCGCGCCTGACCCGCGACGCCTGGCTGGATATCTGGCGCAACCACCACACCCGGGTCGCCATCGACACCCAGGACAATTTCCTCTACGTGCAGAACCTGGTGGTGCGCGCCCTCACCCACGGCGCCGCGCCGGTGGACGCGATAGTCGAGGAAGCCTTCCCCCCGGCCGCCATGACCGATCCCATGGCCTTCTTCGATGCGCCGGGAGACGAGGCGAAGTTCCAGCAGAACCTCGCGGCGATGATGGACAGCTGCAATCGCTTCATCGACTTCGACAAACTCGACGTACTCCCCACCAGCCAGTACGTGCTCAAGGCCGCTGCCGCGCTTTGAACCCAGGGGGAGCGGCCATCCGGCTGCTCCCCGTTGGTGGGCGGGTTCTGCTACAGGCCGCCGAGCAGGCGCCGGAACTCCTGCTCCGAGTAGCCACGCAGCGTCTGCGTCCTGACATTGCCTAACTGGCCCGTCTTGAGCAGCAGCGTGGTCGCCGCCGCCTCGTCCCCCTCCACTATCAGCACCAGGTCATAGCTGCCCACCGTCCAGTAGGCGGTCTTGACCGAAAGGCCAAGCTGCTCGGCCAACCCTTTGAAGGCTACGAAGCGATCCGGGGAATCCTTGACGTTGCGAATGCCCTGATCCGTGAAGGTCGCCAGCGTGATGAAGGTAGCCATGTCTTCGCTCCTCTTGCGTTGCAGAGCGACGGTCCGATTGCGGAAGCCACTGCATCGGAAGAAGGCCGACATTCTTCCAGCCATGCATGCCCACCAGGCGCGACCCGCCACGGGCCCTGTCGACAAACATGCTTCCGACGACCTCCTTCGGGTAGGAATAGCACCCCCGGGAGCCGGTGCATGACCGCTGATCTTCCGCCTTCCGGGCAGCCTCGAAACCCCGGCCTATACTGTTAGCCCCGGCAGGCCACAAGGCTCGCCGCGATCTGCGCTGCCCTCGCGGTAGCTCCCGACAGCCAGACACAAAGGAGGACGTACATGGCAATCCGCATTGGTGATGAAGCGCCCGATTTCACCGTGGACAGCACCGAAGGCACGATCAATTTCCACCAGTGGATCGGTGACCAGTGGGCCATCCTGTTCTCCCACCCGAAGGACTTCACTCCGGTCTGCACCACTGAGCTGGGCTACATGGCCAAGCTCAAGCCCGAATTCGACAAGCGCAATACCAAGGTGATCGGCCTCTCCGTGGACCCGGTCAGCGATCACCGCAAATGGGTCGGTGATATCGAGGAAACCCAGGGGCACGCGGTCAACTACCCGATGATCGGCGACGAGAACCTGGTGGTGGCCAAGCTCTACGACATGATCCACCCCAATGCCAGCGCCGGCCCGCGCACCGCCGTGGACAACGCCACGGTACGTTCGGTGTTCATCATTGGCCCGGACAAGAAGGTCAAGGCCATGCTCATCTATCCCATGAGCGCCGGCCGCAACTTCGACGAAGTGCTGCGCCTGCTGGACTCGCTGCAGCTCAACGCCAAGCACACGGTGGCGACGCCGGTGAACTGGCGTCCGGGAGACGACGTGATCATTCCCACCTCGGTATCCGACGAAGACGCGAAGAAGAAGTACCCCGACGGCTACAAGACCCTGAAGCCCTACCTGCGGGTCGTCGCCCAGCCGAAATGACCGCTCGCGCGCCCTCCTCGGGGGGCGCGCCACGGCCTGCCATACTGTCCGGCATGGTCAGGGCAACATTCCGCTTCTACGAAGAGCTCAACGACTTCCTGCCGGCCGGAAGGCGCCGACAGGCCTTCACCTGCGCCTGCGCCCGGGCGGCCACCGTCAAGCACATGATCGAAGCCCTGGGCGTGCCCCACACCGAGGTCGAACTGGTGCTGCTCAACGGCGAGTCCGTGGGCTTCGAGCGGGTGATCCTCGATGGCGACCGGGTGGCGGTCTATCCCAAGTTCGAGACGCTGGACATCAGCCCCTTGCTCAAGGTCCGCAGCCGGCCGCTGCGGGTGCTGCGCTTCGTCGCCGACGCACACCTGGGTGGCCTCGCCAGCCTGCTGCGCATGTGCGGCTTCGACACGCTCTACGACAACCGCTTCGAGGACGGCCAGATTGCCGAAATCGCCGCCCATGAAGGGCGCATCGTGCTGACCCGCGACCGCGAGCTGCTCAAGCGCCGCATCATCACTCACGGCTGCTACGTGCACGCCCTGAAACCCTCTCTGCAACTGCGCGAGCTGTTCGAGCGCCTGGACCTGGCCCGTAGCGCCAACCCCTTCAGCCTCTGCCTGCACTGCAATCAGCCACTGCAGGAAATCGCCCCCGAACTGGCCCGCCCGCGCCTGCCACCGCGCATCGGCGCGCTCTATTCACGCTTCCTCAGTTGCGCCGCCTGCGATCGCCTGTACTGGGAAGGTTCCCACTGGCGCAGCATGTGCACCTTGCTCGCCCCCTTGATGGCTGTGGATAAGCCCAACGAGGCCTGATCGGCGCATACCCACAAAAACGGTGGATGAAGCTGTGGATAACCTGTCGGGAGATGGTCAGGGGCCAGGCATCGCGCGGGGCTACACGCCTCGGGTCAATTTCTGAGCGGTTTCAAGTGGTTAGGGCGGCTGCGCCGCTGATGCCACCCTTACCCCCGGCCCTCCGTGTTCAACCCGGCATCCGCGCCCGCCTCGACTGCTGCCCCAGCGGCGTTGCCGCCGGCTGGCGGATCAACGCCGCGCGCCATGCATTGGCGGTGGCCGGATCGGCGTCCTGCAGCAGGTGCACCTTGCCCGCCACCAGGGTCGCCACCGGTACGCCATCGCGCAAGAGCAGGCGATTGCCTGCAACGGCCGGCACCTTGATGCCGGCGAGCAAGGTGCCCAGCAGGTTCAGCGGATCGCAGGCGGCGAGGCTGACCAGGGTGCCGTCCAGCGGACGCTTGCGGACTTCCCGCAGCAGGCCAACGGCTTCCGGCAGGGCGAACTGCTCGCCAGAGACGCCGGCCACGAAACGCCCGCCGCGAATCTCGCCGCGCGCTTCCAGGCGGTGATAGACCCGCAGCAGGTCGCGCCAGGGCGGTAGCCAGTCGGCTTCGCGCTCCAGCAGGCGCCAGCCCACCACTCCGTAGCGGCGCAGCAGGGTGCGCGCCACATGTTCAAGGCTCTCGGCCGGAACCTTGCCATTGCCCTCCTCCGTCCTGCCCCGCAGCAATGCCCAGCGGCCGGCATCCTGCATGTTGGCCAGTGCCAGGCGGGCACGGCGGTCGTGGCGGCTGCGACGCGCGGCCGGCAGCAGCAGGGAACGCAGGCCGGCGAAGCTGTCGGCGTTGGCCAGCCCCAGCGCCACCAGCTCGCCGAGGCAATCCTCCAGCTCACTGCGCAGCAGGTGGGCTTCGTCCATCAGCTCGTCGAAGAACAGCGCACCCTGGCTGGCCAGCACCTGGCGCACCCGCTCGGCGCGCGGGGACGGTTCCGGAGTCGGTGCACCCTGCAGGCAGGCCCGCCAGAGGCCCAGGCTCTTGCGCGGCAAGAGCAGGATGGGCGTGCTGCGCACCGGCCCCGCGGCCACCTTGCCGCGCCCACCCAGCCGGCACCAGACCAGCCGGCCGGCGCGGCACAGGTCATCCAGCCAGTTGATGCCGTAGTCGGCCACGCGGCTGGGCAATATCTCGCTTTCCCAGGCGCCGGCCGCTGCCTCAAAGCCTTCCAGCTGCCCCAGCACCGTGGCCAGGGCTTCGGCACCGCGCACCTGGGCAGAGGGGGCGACGCGCTGCCAGTCGAACAGGAAGCGCATGAAGTCGGCGCGCTCCACCGGTTCGATCTCCCGGCGCAATCGCTTGACCGTGTAGCGGTGGATGCGCGCCAGCAGATGGCGCTCGCACCATTGCTCTTCCGCCGCTCCGGGGGTGAAGCGGCCTCGCAACACCTGGCCTTCACGTTCAAGACTGGCCAGGGCGAAGCTCAGGTCCGAAGGCGCCTGGTACAGATCAGCGGCCAGTTTCGCCAACGTCAACGGGCCGAAACCGCCAAGCCGGGCGCGCACCACTTCCAGCAGCGCCGCCTCCACTGGCCATTCGGCGGTGAAGCCCTCGGGCGCCCCAATGGCCGGCTCGAGAACGGCATCCGGAAAAAGGGCCCGAAACTGTTCCAGCCGCTCGGCCGCCAGCCACAGGGCCGGCTTGCCATCCAATTGCAGGCAGGTGGCGCGACGGGCCTTGGCCAGTTGCGCCAGCCAGCCGTTCCAGCCCTCATTGGCCTCCACTTCGGCCTGGGTAATGCAGGCCAGGGCCAGCACGGCTTCGTGCATTTCATCGGTGTCGCGCACCTGAGGCCAGGCTTCCTCGGCCACCGCTGTGATGGCGTCGGCATCCAGCGCGCCCAGGTCGGCGGCGGATTCCGGGTCGGTCCAGCGGCGTTGCTGCACGGCCTGGGTGCGACGCTCTTCCAGCGGTGCATCGTCGAGGAAGGCGTAGGGGCGCGCGCCGAGGATTTCCGCAGCCAGGGCAGACGGCGCCGGCAGGTCGCGGGCGACCAGTTCCACCTCGCCGCGCTCCATCCGCCGCAACAACCCCAGCCAGCCTTCGGTGTCCATGGCGTCGTGCAGGCAGTCGTCCAGGGTCTGGGCCACCAGCGGGTGATCGGGAATATCGCGCTCGCCCACCAGGTTCTCCTGGCAGGCCACCTGATCGGGGAAGACGCTGGCCAGCAAGTCCTCGCTGCGCATGCGCTGGATCTGCGGCGCAACCTTGCGGCCGCCGGAGAATCGCGGCAGGGCCAGCGCGGCAGACGCGTTCCAGCGCCAGCGCACGCCGAACAGCGGCGCATCGAGAATGGCCTGGATCAGGAGATGTTCGGCGCTGTTGGAGTGCAGGTAGCGCCAGACTTCGTCCAGCGGAAAGCTGTGGCTGGTGGACAGCGAGAGGATCAGCGCATCCTCGGTGGCAGCCGCCTGCAACTCGAAGTTGAAGCTGCGGCAGAAACGCTTGCGCAGCGCCAGGCCCCAGGCGCGGTTGAGCCGGCTGCCGAAGGGCGAATGGATGATCAGCTGCATGCCGCCGGTTTCGTCGAAGAAGCGTTCCATCACCAGCCGCCGCTGGGTCGGCAACGCCCCCAGAGAAGCCCTGGCCCGCGCCAGGTATTCGACGATCTGCCGCGCCGCCGCTTCGCTGAGGCCAATCTCCTCGCGCAATGCCTCGATCGCCCGCTCGTTCTGCTGCCCTCTCCCGCTTGCGGGAGAGGGGCCGGGGCCGAGGGTGGCATCGGCCGACTCGGACTCTCCCAACAACGCATCAACTCGCGCCCTCAACCTCGCCACCGCCGCCGACAGCTCATCAGTGCGCCCCGGCGCTTCTCCCAGCCAGAACGGAATATTCGGCGGCTGGCCCTGGGCGTCCTCCACCCGTACGCGGCCCGGCTCCACGCGGAGGATGCGGTAGGACTGGTTGCCCAGCTGGAACACGTCGCCGGCCAGGCTCTCCACGGCGAAGTCCTCGTGCACGCTGCCCACCGGCACGCCCTGGGGTTCCAGCACCACCGCGTAGTCGGCGGTCTCGGGAATCGCACCACCGGAGGTGATGGCCGTCAGGCGCGCGGAACGCCGGCCGCGCAGGCGGCGATTCACCGCATCGCGATGCAGGTAGGCGCCCCGCACGCCCTGGCGACCGTTGTAGCCTTCGGACAGCATCCTCACCAGGGCATCGAAGCGGTCCCGCGCCAGGTCCGCATAAGGCATGGCGCGGATCATCATGCAGTACAGCTCATCCTCGCCCCACTCCTGGCAAGCCACCTCGGCCACCATCTGCTGGGCCAGCACGTCCAGCGGCGCATGGGGGATGACCAGTGCGTCCAGCTCATCGCGGCGCACGCAATCCAGCAGGGCCGCGCATTCGATCAGGTCGTCCCTTGATTGCGGGAACAGCCGCCCCTTGGGCGTGCCGCCGACACTGTGGCCGGAGCGCCCTACCCGCTGCAGGAAGGCAGCGATGCTGCGTGGCGAACCGAGTTGGCAAACCAGCTCCACGTCGCCGATGTCGATGCCCAGTTCCAACGAGGCGGTAGCCACCAGCACCTTGAGCTCGCCGCGCTTGAGGCGCTGCTCGGCGTCAAGGCGCAGGTCCCGCGCCAGGCTGCCGTGGTGGGCGGCCACGGCGGCGGTGCCCAGGCGTTCGGAAAGGTGGCGGGTGGCGCGCTCGGCCAGGCGCCGGGTGTTGACGAAAACCAGGGTGGTGCGATGTTCGGCGACCAGCTCGGCGAGGCGGTCGTAGACCTTCTCCCAGGCCTCATTGCCCAGCACCGCTTCCAGCGGTACCGGCGGCACTTCCAGGGCCAGGTCGCGTTCGCGGCTGTAGCCCACGTCCACCAGGGTGCAGGCGCCCCGGCCCTGGCCCATGAGGAACTCCGCCACACGCCCGATGGGCTTCTGCGTGGCGGACAGGCCGATGCGCTGCAAGCTGCGTCCGCACAGGGCTTCCAGGCGCTCGGCACTGAGCATCAGGTGGCTGCCGCGCTTGCTGCCGGCGATGGCGTGGATCTCGTCGATGATCAGGCTGCGGCAGCCGGCCAGCATGGCGCGGCCCGATTCGGAGCCGAGCAGGATGTAGAGGGATTCCGGCGTGGTCACCAGGATGTGCGGCGGGCGCTTGCGCATGGCGTCGCGCTCGGCCTGGGGCGTGTCGCCGGTGCGCACGGCGGTGCGGATATCCACATCCTCCAGCCCCAGCCGCGAAAGCTCCGCGCGGATGCCCGCCAGCGGTTCCTCCAGGTTGATGCGGATGTCATTGGACAGCGCCTTCAGCGGCGAGACGTAGACCACCGTGCAGCGGTCCGGCAGACCGCCCTGCTCCAGCCCTTCGTGAACCAGTTCGTCGATGGCGGAAAGGAAGGCGGTAAGGGTCTTGCCCGAGCCGGTGGGCGCCGCCACCAGGGTGCTCGCGCCGCCGCGTATGGTCGGCCAGGCACGGGCCTGGGCCGACGTCGGCGCGGGGAAGCGGGTGCGGAACCAGGCGGTGACGGCGGGATGGAAACGCTCCAGCGCGGCCGCTGTGGATGAGCGGGTCGAGGTCATGGTTCCCACTATGGTTGGCCTGCAACCACCGCTCAAGGGGGACGGACCGATGGTCGCCGCCCTTTCCGGCAGACCGTTGCCTGTCGGCGGCAAGCCCCTGCCGCAGCACTGGTACGCCAGTGCTCAAAGCCCTGGCAACCTCGGGCCTTTCAGCAAACTGGCCCGAATAATGCTGATCAGGTGGTCAGATCGCGCAGAGGAACTGCCATGACCACCATATCCACCAACTCGGCCATTTCCAGCTACCTGGGCCTCGCCTCCCGAAGCAACAACGGCAGCACCAGCAGCGGCACGGAAAAGACCGAGTCCAAGACCGCAGACAAATCGACCGCCACCCAGGACCCGGTGGCCGACCTGCGTCGCTATGCCAGCGCCCTGATCGCCCAGAGCCGAGGCGGCCTGTTCCGCGCCATGAGCGGCGGGGGCAATGCCATTGGCGGCAGCCAGATCAGTGGCAGCCAGTCCGCGAAGACGCCCCCGTCATCTGGCGGCGCCGACAAGATCCAGTTGCCGGATGTCGCCGAGCTGGACCGCGACGAGGCCCTGAAGCTCAAGGACAAGGTGCAGAAGCTGATCGACGCCGGCTTCGACGAAAAGGACAGCGGCCTCGGTTTCGTCGGCTACGACGGCGACAAGAAAACGAACTCCCTGACCACCTACCGCGACTGGCTGCAGGCCAGGGGCGGGGTCAGCATCTACGTCTGACCACTGGCCGCTGACTGCCGGCCGCTCATCGGCTGGCCCGCCTGGCCGGAAATAAGCCATCGGCTGGCCACTAAACTGAAAGTGTCCCGTGATTGCGGGACTCGGAGGGGGCACTCCAGCTACACACGACTCGGCTGCCGCGGCCCCTTCCACAGACTCTCCACGCTCTCCGCCGCTTTTCGCTGGCTGCCCGCTCGTCGAAGGAGGACAGGCAATGGACGAATCGAGACTCAACGAGTTCATGGGCAAGCTGGTCTCCGACATGGGCGGCGCAGCGATGCTCGCCAATATCATCGTCGGCGACGAACTCGGCCTGTATCGCGCCATGGCCGACAGCCAGCCGGTGAGCCCGGACGAGCTCGCCAGCCGCACCGGTTGCAATGCGCGCCTGCTGCGCGAATGGTTGAGCGCCCACGCCGCCTCCGGCTACATGGAGCACGACGACGGGCGCTTCCGACTGCCGGAAGAACAGGCGCTCGCCCTGGCCGTGGAAGACTCCCCGGTGTACGTGGCCGGCGGTGCCTCGGTCATCGCCGCGCTGTTCCACGACAAGGACAAGCTGGTGAAAGCCATGCGCGGCGATGGCGCCCTGGCCTGGGGCGACCACCACCCGTGCATGTTCAGCGGCACCGAGCGCTTCTTCCGTCCCGGCTACCGCGCCCACCTGGTGGCCGAGTGGCTGCCGGCCCTGGACGGCGTGGTGGACAAGCTCCAGGCTGGCGCCAAGGTCGCCGACGTCGGCTGCGGCCACGGCGCATCTACCGTGATCCTGGCCCAGGCCTTTCCCGCCTCGCGCTTCATCGGCTTCGACTACCACGGCCCCTCCATCGAGACCGCCAACCGGCGGGCACAGGAGGGCGGCGTGGCGGACCGCGCGACCTTCGTCCAGGCCAGTGCCAAGGACTACCCCGGCGACGGCTTCGACCTGATCTGCTACTTCGACTGCCTGCACGACATGGGCGACCCGGTGGGCGCCGCCAGGCACGCTTACCAGACGTTGAAGCCCGACGGCACCGTGCTCCTGGTGGAGCCCTTCGCCCACGATCATCTCGACGACAACATGACGCCGGTGGGACGCCTGTTCTACTCGGCCTCCACTTTCATCTGCACACCCAACTCACTGTCCCAGGAAGTCGGTCTCGGCCTCGGCGCCCAGGCTGGCGAAGCGCGCCTGCGCAAGGTGTTCGAGGAGGCCGGCTTCAGCAGCTTCCGCCGCGCCACGGAAACGCCGTTCAACCTGATCCTCGAAGCGCGCAAGTGAAGCCGCCGGTGGGCGGCGTTCGAACCGCCCACCGCTCACCGCCTTGAACAACTCCGAAAAAGTCCTTGTCAGACAGGGAGTAATCTCGCTATTACGCTGATCCATGACCGCCAAGATTTTCCCGCAATATATCCGTAACTTCGTAGTGCCCAGATAACAAACACCGCCTCAACCTGCGCCATGGAAATCGGCGCCCAGCATTCCGCCGCGTCGGGTCGACCGGCCCTCCGGCATCGTTGCAAGGAAATTCCGAATGCCCAGAAGACAAGTCATCAATGCCCAGGTCAGCCCCAAGGGCGCCCTCGACACCCTCTCCCAATTCGAAGTGCAGCAGCTCAGCGAAGCCGGTTCCGGCCGCATGTACCAGCTGTTCCGCCAGTGCGCCCTGGCCATCCTCAACACCGGCGCCCATAGCGACAACGCCAAGACCATCCTCGACGCCTACAAGGACTTCGAAGTCCGCATCCACCAGCAGGACCGTGGCGTACGCCTGGAGCTGATCAACGCTCCGGCCGACGCCTTCGTCGACGGCGAGATGATCGCCGGCACCCGCGAGATGCTGTTCAGCGCCTTGCGCGACATCGTCCACACCGAGAACGAACTGAAGAGCCGCCGCTTCGACCTGGACAGCTCCGAAGGCATCACCGACTACGTTTTCCAACTGCTGCGCAACGCCCGCACCCTGCGCGCCGGCGTCGAGCCGAAGATCGTCGTGTGCTGGGGCGGCCACTCCATCAGCACGGACGAATACAAGTACACCAAGAAGGTCGGCCACGAACTGGGCCTGCGCAGCCTGGACGTCTGCACCGGTTGCGGGCCGGGCGTGATGAAGGGCCCGATGAAAGGCGCCACCATCGGCCACGCCAAGCAGCGCATCCACGGCGGTCGCTACCTGGGCCTGACCGAGCCGGGCATCATCGCCGCCGAGGCCCCCAACCCCATCGTCAACGAACTGGTGATCCTCCCGGACATCGAGAAACGCCTGGAAGCCTTCGTGCGCGTGGGCCACGGCATCATCATCTTCCCGGGCGGCGCCGGTACGGCAGAGGAGTTCCTCTACCTGCTGGGCATCCTGATGCACCCGGACAATCACAGCCTGCCCTTCCCCCTGGTGCTCACCGGGCCGAAGAGCGCGGCGGCCTATCTGGAGCAATTGCACGCCTTCGTCGGCGACACCCTCGGCGAGGCCGCGCAGAGCCGCTACAAGATCATCATCGACGACCCGGCCGCTGTGGCCATCGAGATGGCCCAGGGCCTGAAGGCGGTGAAGCAGTTCCGCCGCGAACGTGCCGATGCCTTCCACTTCAACTGGCTGCTGAAGATCGACGAGAGCTTCCAGCACCCGTTCGAACCCTCACACGAAAACATGGCCAGCCTCGAACTGCGCCGCGACCTGCCGCCACACCAGCTGGCCGCGAACCTGCGCCGGGCGTTCTCCGGCATCGTGGCCGGTAACGTGAAGGACAAGGGCATTCGCCTGATCGAGCAGCACGGTCCCTACGAGATCCACGGCGACGCCGCGGTAATGAAGCCACTGGACGAGCTGCTCAAGGCCTTCGTTCGCCAGCACCGGATGAAACTGCCCGGCGGCGCGGCCTATGAGCCCTGCTATCGGGTGGTGCAGGGCGAGGTAGCCAAGCTCGCCGGGTAATGCCGCTGCAATGAGGGATTGCAATGTGGAAGCGAATTCATTCGCGATGGAGGGTTTCACGCCTTCCGGGCGATCGCCAATGAATTCGCTCCCGCAGGCTCGCTGGCGGATGCGCTCCGAACTGCCCACGGTCGCGAGTTCCCGCCAGCGGGGCTAGTCTCTCCGGGACGCTCGACAGGGGGAAAAGCGCCATGCGATCCAGCCTCGCCTCCGGCGTGACGCGCCGGGAAATCTGGGCCTGGGCGATGTTCGACTTCGCCAATTCCGGCTACACCACGGTAATCATCACCGCCGTCTTCAACGCCTACTTCGTCGCAGTGGTGGCCGAAGGGAAATCCTGGGGCACCCTGGCCTGGACCAGTACCCTCGCCCTCTCCTACGCCCTGGTGATCCTCACCGCGCCACTGATCGGCGCCTATGCCGATGCCACCGCACGCAAGAAACGCCTGCTGCTGTTCAGCGCCCTCGGCTGCGTGATCTTCACCGCTGCGCTGGCCCTGGCCGGACCGGGCGCCATCGCTGTGGCGGTGCTCTTCGTGGTGCTATCGAACTTCTGCTTCGGCACCGGGGAAAACCTGATCGCCGCCTTCCTTCCGGAACTCGCCCGTGATGACGCCTTGGGCCGTGTCTCCGGCTGGGGCTGGGGACTGGGCTACATCGGCGGGCTGGTCAGCCTCGGCGCCTGCCTGGGTTATGTCAGCTGGGCCCAGGGGCAGGGACAGACAGCCGCGCAATTCGTGCCGGTCTGCGTGGTCATCACCGCCCTGCTTTTCGCCCTCGCCAGCACCCCGACCTTCCTCTACCTGAAGGAACGCAGCCAGCCGCAACCGGCCGTGGCGGGCGGCGCCTGGGCACGTTTTGCCAGGACCCTGCGCGAGGCCGGACGCTACCGCGACCTGATGCGTTTCCTCGCCTGCACCGTCTGCTACCAGGCCGGTATCGCCGCGGTGATCAGCCTGGCGGCCATCTACGCCGACCAGGTGATGGGCTTCACCACCCAGGACACGTTGCTGCTGATCTTCATCGTCAACATCACCGCCTCCATCGGTGCGGTGCTGTTCGGCTGGCTGCAGGACCGCATCGGCCACCGCCCGACCCTGGCGCTGACGCTGCTGGGCTGGCTGGCCATGGTGGGGATGATCTGGCTGGCCAGCGGCCCGGCCCTGTTCTGGGCCGCCGCCAATATCGCCGGCCTGTGCATGGGTGCCAGCCAGTCGGCAGGGCGCGCCATCGTCGGCCTGCTCGCCCCGCCCACGCGGCTGGCGGAGTTCTTCGGGCTCTGGGGCCAGGCGGTGAAGCTCTCCGCCATCCTCGGCCCCATGACCTACGGCCTGGCCAGCTGGCTCTCCGGCGGCGACCACCGCCTGGCCATGCTGATCACCGGCAGTTACTTCGTGATCGGCCTGCTGCTCCTGGCCAGCGTGCGCCTGGAGCGTGGACGGCGTGCGGCGCTAACCGGCTGAGGCTCACACGCCAAACCAGTTCAACGCCGCGGGGCTGGTGTTCAGGTAGAGATGCTTGAGCTCGCTGAACTCCTCCAGCCCGGCCCGCGACAACTCACGACCAATGCCGCTGGACTTGTAGCCGCCCCAGGGCGCCTGGGGGAAGGCGGCGTTGTAGTCGTTGATCCACACCGTGCCGGCCCGCAGCCGGCGGGCCGCGCGATGGGCCCTGGCGAGATCGCGGGTCCAGACACCGGCAGCCAGGCCGAAGGGCGTGCCGTTGGCCAGTTGCAGCGCCTCGGCCTCCCCCTCGAATCGCTCGACGGTGATCACCGGGCCGAAGATTTCCTCGCGGGCGATCCCCATGGATGCATGCACATTGCCCAGCAGGGTCGGCTCCAGCCAGAAGCCCCGCTCGAACCCCTCGCCCTGCGGTACCCGCCCACCGGCCAGGAGCCGGGCGCCTTCGGCCAGCGCACCCTCGACCATGCCCAGGACCTGATTGCGCTGGCCGGCGGAGATCACCGGCCCCATCTGCGTAGCCTCGGCCAGCCCGTCACCCAGGCGAATGCGCCTCACCCGTTCGGCCAGGGCCTGGACGAAATCGTCATGGATGCCGGCTTCCACCAGCAGCCGCGAGCCCGCCGAACAGACCTGGCCGGCGTTGAAGTAAACGGCGTTGAGCGCCTGGTCCAGCGCCACATCGAAATCGGCGTCGGCGAAGACGATGTTGGGGTTCTTGCCGCCCAACTCCAGTGCCACCCGCTTGAAGTTGCCGCTGGCCGCACGCATCACCTTGCCGCCGGCCGTTGCGCCTCCGGTCAGGGACACCAGGTCGACCTCCGGGCTGGCGGCCAGCCGCTCGCCAATCTCACCGGGCCCTGTGAGCAGGTTGAATACCCCTGCCGGCAAACCGACTTGCTCGACCAGCTGGCACAGGCGCAAGGCCGTCAGCGGCGTCAGGCTGCTCGGCTTGACCACCAGGGTGTTGCCCGCAGCCAATGCCGGGGCGACCTTCCAGGCCAGTTGCAGCAACGGATAGTTCCAGGGCGCGATCAGCGCGCAAACACCCACCGGCTCGCGCTGGTTGAGGCTGATGACATGGGCCGGCGCGTAGGTGTTGGTCGTCCCGCCCTCGCCTTCCAGCAAGGCGGCGTAGAAGCGGAAGGTCGCCACCACGTTTGCCACGTCGCCCTGGCTTTCGCCGAGCGTCTTGCCAGCGTTGAGGGTTTCCAGGCGTGCCAGATGCTCGCCATCGGCCTCGACGGCCTCGGCGATGCGCCGCAGGATCGTGGCCCGCTCGCAGACTCCCAGCCACGGCCAGTCGCCTTGGTCGAAGGCCCTGCGCGCGGCGCTGATGGCGGCCTCGGCATCCGCCGCACCGGCTACCGCCACCTGTGCCAGCACATCCTCATTGGCTGGGTTGATCACCGGCCGCAGCCGGGGCTCGACCGGGTCACGCCACTGGCCATCGATGAAGAGTTGGTGGGTCGCCATGGGCATCTCCTGGGTTCGGATTGAAGGTGGCGTCACTGTCGGCCAGGCCGCTGGCGTGCGGTTGACGGAATGCGGCGAAACGCTGGCGCATTGCATCGGTTGAACGAACGCGCCAGGGGAGGTCGCTCCACATCAAGTCGCCCGGCTCCGGCTCCCTAGACTCGGAACCAGCAACCCACCCCGCATGGAGTCCCCATGGACAAGCTCGATCACTGGCAGGCGCGGGTCGACCTCGCCTGCGCCTTCCGCTGGGCCGCGCGCCTGGGCCTGCACGAGGCCATCGCCAACCACTTCAGCCTGGCGGTATCCGCCGATGGGCGGCAGTTCCTGATCAACCCCTACGGCAAGCACTTCTCGGAAATCCGCGCCAGCGACCTGATCCTGGTGGACGCCGACGACCCGAGCACCCTCGACCGCCCCGACGCCCCGGACATCACCGCCTGGGCCCTGCATGGGGCCCTGCACCGCAACCAGCCCCGGGCCCGCTGCGTGCTGCACACCCACTCGAAATACGCCACCGCGCTGGCCTGCCTGGCCGACTCGCGGCTGCCGCCCATCGAGCAGAACTGCATGCGCTTCTTCGAGCGCGTGGCGATCGATGAAGGCTTCGACGGCATGGGGCTGGGTGACGAGGCGGAACGGGTCAGCCGCCTGCTGGATGGCAAGCCGGTGCTGCTGATGGGCAACCACGGCGTGATGGTCGCCGCCACCAGCGTGGCCCAGGCCTTCGACGACCTCTACTACTTCGAGCGCGCCTGCGAGACCTACATGACCGCGCTGGCCACCGGCCGGCCGCTGCGCATCGCCAGCGACGAAGTAGCGCGCAAGACGGCGCGGCAATGGCTGGAGTATCCGGACTTCGCCGAGAAGCACTTCGCGGCGCTCAGGCGGATGCTGGATCGGGAGGAGGTGGAGTATCGGTTGTAGCCCGGTGGAACTCGGTGCTGCCGTGGGTTGTGGCTGAGTTTCACGAAGCCCGACAGGGGATGAACCCAGGATTGTTGGGCGTCGCTCTGCCCAACCTACGGAAACATCGAGCAGGGAAATCGCTATCCCTAGTTTCGGGGCTTTCACTGTGGGAGCGACTTCAGTCGCGAAAGCGGATCGTAGATCTGCCATCGGGATTCGAGCGAGGCCCACTTCCCTCACCCCCGGCCCCTCTCCCGCAAGCGGGCGAGGGGTGACTCGCGCCTGCAGGGCTGGTGCTCCTCCTGTGGGGGCAATTTCAATCGCCGGGCGGATCGCAGATCCGCCCTTCCCTACGCCCCCTGCCGGGTCAGTGGCTGGCGCATCACCGGGGCGGTCCAGGTCTGGCTGCGGTCTTCGCTGGGCGGGCAGCCGAAACGGGCGCGGTAGGCGCGGGAGAAATGTTCCAGGGAGCCGAAGCCGGAACTGGCCGCCACCTGGGCGACGCTGAGGTTGGTCTGTTGCAGCAGGTTGTGGGCGCGGGCCAGGCGCAGGGCGATGTAGTACTTCAGCGGCGACAGCCCCGTGTGCTGCTTGAACTGGCGTTCCAGCTGCCGGCGCGACAGGCCGACGCGGCTGGCGATGGCCTCGCAGTCCAGGGGCTCTTCCAGCGTCTGCTCCATCAGCCTGACCGCGCGGCGCAACTTGCCCTCGTGCAGCGGTTCGCCCTGCTGGCCATCGTCCAGCTGGCTCTCCGTGGGCGCACGCACCTGCCCCACCAGCAGGTGCATGCCGATCTCCCGGGCGAGATCAGCATCGACCCGGCTGCCCAGCCAGGTCAGCATCATGTCGAGGATGGCGGCAGCGCCGGCGCAGGTCAGGCGCTGGCGGTCCAGGCAGTAGAGCTGGGCGCGGGAGCGCACCTTGGGATAACTCTCCTGGAAGCCCGGCAGGTTGTCCCAGTGCACCGCGGCGTCATAGCCGTCCAGCACGCCGGCGGCGGCCAGAAGCTCGGTGCCGGTTTCCACGCCCACCAGCACGGCGCCGAACAGTGCCTGCTTGCGCAGCCAACTCTTCAGCAGGTTGTTGCGGCAGTGCCGGTGCACATCGAAGCTGGCGATGACGAAGCAGAGGTCGAACTCCTGCTCCGGGCTGATGCCCGCCTCCACCTGGCTGGACAGGCCATTGCTGGCCTGCACCGGCTGGCCGTCCAGCGACAACAGGGTCCACTGGAACAGCGGTTTCTGGCTCAGCCAGTTGGCGATGGCCAACGGCTCGGCCACCGCCGCCAGCCCCAGGCTGGGGAACGACGGCAACAGCAGCAGGCCGACGCGCAGCGGGCGTTCCCGGGAGTTCAGGTCTTCCACTCGGCACCTCTCTTGAGTGCTCTGGTTATCGTTGCTGTCCACGCCAATCCGAATGGGTCCACACCGGCACCCCGGCCGCAGGCAGGGGTGCCTGGCCCCGGATCATATCGCTGGCCTTCTCCGCGATCATCACGGTCGGCGCATTGGTGTTGCCGCTGACGATGATCGGCATGATCGAGGCGTCCACCACTCGCAGGCCTTCCAGCCCGTGCACCCGCAGCTGTGGATCGACCACCGCTTCCGGGTCCGACGCCGGCCCCATCTTGCAGGTGCCGCTGGCGTGGTAGCCGGTTTCGGTCACGCGCCGGGCCCAGGCGTCCAGGGCCTGGTCGCTGAGGTTCTCCGGCCCCGGTACCAGCTCCTTGCCTTTCAGTGCACGCATGGCCGGCTGCTCGATGATTTCCCGTACCAGCCGCGCGCCGGCACGCATATCGGCACGGTCCTGTTCGCTCTTCAGGTAGTTGAACTGGATGCGTGGCGACAGTCGCGGGTCGGCGCCGCGCAGGGTGACGCTGCCGAGGCTGGTGGGGCGCATCAGGTCGATATGGATCTGGAAGGCGTGCGCCGGCACCAGATCGACACTGCCCGGTTGCACCGCTAGCGGCATGAAGGTGAGTTGCAGGTCCGGGTGCTCGACGCCCGCCCGCGAGCGAATGAAGGCGCCGGCTTCGAAATGGTTGCTGGCGGCCAGGCCATCGTGGCTGACGAACCAGCGCGCACCGATCCACCATTTGCCCGGCGCACGGGTCCAGGGGTAGATGGACACCGGCTGCTTGCACAAGTACTGCACCACGGTGTCGGGGTGATCGTTGAGGCGCCGACCGACGCCGGGCAGGTCATGCACGAGCGGCAGGCCATGGGTGCGAATTTCCTCGGCCGGGCCGACGCCCGACAGCAACAGCAATTGCGGCGAGTTGATCGCCCCGGCGGCGAGTATCACCTCGCGGCGGGCGCGGGCCTGGTGCACCTCGCCGTTCTGCTCGTACTCGATGCCGCAGGCGCGGCGTCCCTCGAAGAGAATGCGCAGGCTGAGTGCGCCGGTCGCCACCGTGACATTGCCACGTTGCAGCGCCTCGGCCAGGTAGCCACGGGCGGTGCTCCAGCGCCTGCCTTTGCGGGTGGTGCGGTCCACCGGGCCGAAGCCTTCCTGGCGGAAGCCGTTGAGGTCACGGCTCTGCCCGTAGCCCGCTTCCACGCCGGCCTGGACGAAGGCGGAACAGAGCGGCGTATCGATATTGCCTGCGGTCACGTGCAGGTGCCCGGCGTCGCCGTGGTAGGCATTTGCGCCGTGCTCGTGGTTCTCCGCGCGGATGAAGTAGGGCAGCACTTCCTGGTAGCTCCAGCCGTGGCAGCCCTGCTCGGCCCAGTTGTCGTAGTCGCGGGCATGGCCCCGGATGTAGACCATGCCGTTGATGGACGAGGAACCACCCAGGGTTCGCCCGCGCGGCGTGCCGATGCGGCGATTGTCCAGCCAGGGCTCGGGTTCGCTGCTGTAGCTCCAGTTGTAGCGGCTGCCGCCGACGACGATGCCCACGGCCGAAGGCATGTCGATGGTCCAGCTCTGGTCCAGCGGACCGGCTTCCAGCACCAGCACCTTCACGCCGGGCTCGGCGCCCAGGCGGTTGGCCAGCACGCAGCCGGCCGAGCCTGCGCCGACGATCAGGTAATCGAACTCGGACATGGCGCGTCCTCCGGAAGCGGGCTCAGGCCCGCTCCTCGCCGTGGATGCCCTGGAACACCAGGCGATGGAAGTGATGCACCAGGTGCTCGCTCTCGTTGCTGCGCTGGGCGTCGATCATGTAGCGGCCCTGGTCGTAGCCGAGGGAATGCAGGCCCTTCTGCACGGTGATGTTGAGCTCGATGTCTTCCGGCCCCAGCTCTTCGTTCATCCAGCGCATGCAGGCCTTGCTGACTTCCGCCGTCTCCTCGTTCGAGCTGTAGTAGCCGAAGCGCAGCAGGGAGCGCTCGGCATCCAGCGGAATCATGATGAAGGTGCCGAGGAACTCGGAGAACGGGAAGGTGTAGAAGGTGTTGTTCGGCCACATGCCGATGTTGAAAAAGCACTCGTGCGGGTTCAGGTCTTCCCGCAGCTTCACCCCGTAGGCTTCGCCGGCCTGGAGGTTGGCCGGGGCGATGTAGGTCCACCAGTTGTCGCGCCTGGTCAGGCGGTAGCCCTTGAAGTCGATCAGCTTGGCCAGGTCGATGTGGCAGGGACCGGACAGCTTGAAGTGATAGCCCTCGATGGAGTTGTCCATGATCACCTTCCAGTTGGCCGGCACGATCACGTCCTGCTCCTCGATCAGGCGCATGCGGTCCAGGTCGGGGAAGACCCGGTGCATCTCCTCGTCGGCGCCGGGGAACAGCTCGGCCAGGGACGGCGCCTTGGGATCGAGGTTGAAGTAGATGAAGCCACCCAGTTCCTCCACCCGCACCTGCGGGATATTGAACTGCTGCAGCTCGAAGTCCTTCATGCGCTCGCAACGGGGGGCACTGCGCAGGCTGCCGTCCATCTCGTAGCACCAGGAATGGTAGGCGCAGCGCACCACGCCGCCGGTGGTGCCGCGACGGCCTTCCAGCAGGCGGTTGCCACGGTGCTGGCAGACGTTGTGGAAGGCTCGGATCTCGCCCTTCATGCCGCGCGCCACCACCACGCTCTGGTCGAACAGGTCCACCACCACGTACTGGCCCGGCTCGCGGAACTCACTCTTGTGCCCGGCCACATGCCAGGCGTGCATGAAAATGCGGTCGCGTTCGGCCTTGAACAGGCTCTCCTCGAAGAAGTAGCGCGACGGCAGGGTAAAGGCGGTTTCGGGGTCCTGTTCGGCCCAGCCTTCGATGGAGGTTTGCAGCTTGATGGCTTCGACGGATTGCATGATCGGTACTCCTCCCAGGTGGTGTTCGTGCGGCTCGGCGGCCTGCTTCGGGAGCCAATCTAGGGGAGCGAAAATGGGCGGAATTGACGTCAAGCGACGAGTTGCCAGCGCAAAAGATCAACACCCTCCCCCGCCGTTCCTGGCTGCGGCAGAAGATGTCGTTTCCTATCAAGTGGCCGGTTCAGCCCTCCCTATGCTCGGGCAGGCGAAGGGGCCCGAAGAGCCCCGCAGCATCCCGCTGACTTCTGCCATCGCCGCCCGATAGGAGCGTCAACCATGTCGAAGAACGTCCTGTGCCTGCTCGCTGCATCCCTGTTCACCAGCTACTCGCTGACCACGCCAGCGGCCGAGCCCGCCAGTTGCCAGACCGTGCGCATGGCGGAGGTCGGCTGGGCCGATATCTCCGCCACCACGGGCCTGGCCAGCACCCTGCTGAAGAACCTGGAGTTCAGCCTGGCCATGGAGAACCAGATCATGGGCGCCATTCTCGATGACAAGGAACAACCCGAAGCGGCTGCAAAAGCCTGGCTGAAAGCCAATCCAGAGGTGCTGGAGCAGTGGCTGGCGGGAGTGACGACCTATGACGGGGCGCAGGCGCTGCCGGCGGTGAGAGGAAGCCTGGGGCTGTAGGCATGACGCTCGCGGCAATCGCGTAGGGTGCGCTGCTCGCACCGCCTCGGCGTGCGCAGCCCGGTCCCGAAAAGAATGAATGGGTTCCCGTTGGCGTCAGCGCTTGAGGAAGCCTTTCAACAGCTCGCCCACCCGCTCGCCCAGTTCCTGGTTGGCCGAGAGCTGCAGGCCACGCGCCAGTTCGCTGTCCACCACCTGTTCCACCAGCGGACGCAGCGCCAGCAGCTGGCGATTGAGGTCATCCAGCTCACTGACATGGGGCAGGCTGCCGGACAGCAGCGGGTTGACCAGGTGCTCGACGATCATCCGCACGATGCCGGCGGACACCGGCTCCACCTGGCGGCGGATGGCGACGAACTGGGCCAGCAGCACGTCCAGCGGAATCCCGGAGCGGTAGAGCTGAACCCCGGCGCTGAACACGCGCGGATTGAGCACCCGCAGGTGGTCGCCGGCGAACTCGATCAGGCCCAGTTCGCGGGCGAGGTCCATATTGTCGTCGGTGAGATCGGCGCCAAACAGTGCCTGTACTTCGTCGAAGCCCAGGCGAGTGGGTTCCACCAGGTTCCAGGCGCCGACGATGGCCTGCTCCAACCCCAGCACGTGAGCCAGGTCCCGGCCCTGTTCCCAGGCGTCCAGCAGTTCGCGGATGCTGGCGATGCTGTAGCCGCGCTCCAGCAACTGGCCGATCAGCCGTAGCCGCGCGAGGTGCTCGCCATTGTAGATGCCGACCCTTCCGCGCCGCTCCGGTGGCGGCAGCAGGCCGCGATCCTGATAGGCGCGCAGGTTGCGTACCGTGGTGCCGGCCTCAAGGGCCAGTTCGTCCACCGTGTATTCGGCGTCCGGCACCGCCGGCGGTTCGGCGGCCTGGTTGAGGAGCCTGCTGAGAAAGGAGGGGACATTTTTCATGGGCCGGATCATATCGCCGCCCCTCTTCCGCCAACAACAGCCTCCGGATTGGCCCAACCATTGGCTGGACTTGTCATGGGACAGCATTCGCGGCGATGGAAAAACGCCGTCGCAGGCGCTCTATTTCAAGCCCTGCAACCATTCGGTAACGCGGTAACAGCGGTAGCTCCAAGCACCGGCAAGCTATGGCCAGGGCCGGAATTCCTGTTCAAGAATGACCGTGACATTGACTGATGTAACAGTCACGACACGGAGACTCCCATGCCCGCCCCTGCCCTCAGCGCCCAAGACCTTTCCGAGTTCCGCAATGTGCAGCAACTGGCCTACCGCTGCGCACAAGCCATCGCCGCCGAACTGAAACCCGGCATCAGCGAAAAGGAAGCCGCCGCCCTGATGAAGACCTGGTTGCAGGATCACGGTGTGCGCGACTGGTTCCACCAGCCCTTCGCCTGGTTCGGTCCACGCACCGCCTTCAAGGGCTTCGACGGATTGCGCCACCTGGGCGGCTTCAACCTGGCCTTCTACCCCGGCAAGCAGCGACTGGAGGAAGGCATGCCGTTCATCCTCGACTGCGCGCCTACCCTGGGCGCCTACACGGCGGATATCGGCTACTCCGGTGCCCTGGGCAGCAACCTCGTCGTCGAGCGCCTGATGGACGACCTGATGGAGCATCGCCAGCTGATCCTCGACCTCGTGCAGCAGCGCCAGCCGCTGGCCCGGGTCAGTCAGGCGGTGGACAGCCTCTGCGCCCGCCAGGGCACCCTGCCCCGGCACAAGGCCTATCCGTTCGAGGTGCTGGCCCACCGGGTGGAGAAGCTCGGCGAGCGCAAGCAGGGCCTGTCCATCGCCCGCTTCGGCGTGCGCAACATCTACACCCTGACCCGCAACGCGCTGATCACCGGCCGCCGCGAAGGCTGGTCGCCCCTGTGGTCGAGCAACAGCCGTTCGGAACATCCGCCAACACCCGGCCTCTGGGCGGTGGAACCGCACCTGGGCTTCCGTGGCGTCGGCGCCAAGTTCGAAGAACTTCTGGTGGTGACCGGGGACAGCGCCTTCTGGCTGGATGACGACCTGCCCCACGTGCGCCGCTGGCAGGCCCGCCAGCAGGGCAAGCAGGTGGCCGCATGAACGCGCCGCTGATGCTGGAACCCCAGCGCTTCGCCGTGAAGGGCGATGGCGTCGAACTGGCCGCCTACCGCTGGGGCAACGCCGCCGGCCCGACCCTGCTGCTGGTCCACGGCTATCCCGATAACCACGAGGTCTGGTTGCCGCTGATCCGCGAGCTGGCCGCCGACTGCCAGATCATCGCCTACGACGTACGTGGCGCCGGCGCCTCGGACATTCCGCGCAAGACCGGCAACTACCGGCTGGAGAAGCTGGCCAATGACCTGGAAGCGGTGATCAAGGCTGTCAGCCCCGATCGCCCGGTGCACCTGGTGGCCCACGACTGGGGCTCGATCCAGTCCTGGGAAGCGGTGACCGAACCCCGCATCCAGCCGCTGCTGGCCTCCTACACCACGATTTCCGGCCCCTGCCTCGATCATGTCGGCCACTGGATGCGCGCCCGCCTGAAGGAGAAGCGCCCGCGTGCGTTCGGCCAGGTCATCGGGCAACTGGTCAGTTCCTGGTACATCGGCTTCTTCCATACCCCACTGGTGCCTGAGCT
Source organism: Pseudomonas lalkuanensis (assembly GCF_008807375.1). Taxonomy (NCBI): domain Bacteria; kingdom Pseudomonadati; phylum Pseudomonadota; class Gammaproteobacteria; order Pseudomonadales; family Pseudomonadaceae; genus Metapseudomonas; species Metapseudomonas lalkuanensis. The sequence goes on from NZ_CP043311.1 coordinate 4,607,443, forward strand.
GCTCTGGCGCGCCGGGCTGGCCCGCGCCTGGCCGACCCTGCTGCGGCGGCTGGAAGGCGTCCGCGAATCACGGCCCAATCCGACCCAGGCGTCCGATGGCCACCACGGGGTCAAGCTCTACCGCGCCAACTTCATCACCAGCCTGTTCCGCCCGCGCCAGCGCCCGACCGAGGTGCCGGTGCAACTGATCGTGCCCACCCGCGACCGCTTCGTCCGTCCGCAGCTGTTCCAGGATCTCGATCGCTGGGTACCGCGCCTGTGGCGCCGAGAGGTGGCCGCCGGCCACTGGCAACTGATGGCCGATCCGAGCCGCCTGGCCGGCTGGATCCGCGAGTTCGTCGATCACCTGGAAGGAGGCGACGCCAGCCGCGCCCTGCAACTGGCCAAGGTACGCCCCGGCAGTGGCAGCTTCGCCGGCAAGCTCGTACTGGTGACCGGTGCCGGCGGCGGTATCGGCCGCGCCACGCTGCTGGAATTCGCCGAGCGCGGCGCTAGCGTGCTGGCCGCCGATATCGACCTGGCCGCCGCCGAGCGCAGCGCGGAGCTGGCCAGGGCCCTGGGCGCCGAAGCCTGGGCCAGGCGGCTGGACGTCAGCGACAGCGCACAGATGGAGACCTTCGCCGCCTGGGTGCGGGACGCGTTCGGCAGCCCGGACCTGGTGGTCAACAACGCCGGCATCGGCATGGCCGGCGCCATGCTCGACACCCGCCCAGAGGATTGGGAACGCCTGCTGCGGGTCAACCTGTGGAGCGTGATCGACGGCTGCCGGCTGTTTGCCCGGCAGATGCTGGAGGCCGGCAAGGGCGGGCATATCGTCAACGTCGCCTCGGCGGCCGCCTTCGTGCCCTCGCGCAACTACGCCGCCTATGCCACCAGCAAGGCCGCGGTGCTGATGCTCAGCGAATGCCTGCGAGCCGAACTGGCCGGCAAGGGCATCGGTGTTACCGCGATCTGCCCGGGGCTGGTCAATACCGGAATCATCCAGGCCACCCGCTTCAACGGCCTGGACGGGGAAGCCGAAGCCAGGCGCAAGGCCAAGGTGCAGCGCCTCTACCAGCGCCGCAACCTCACCGCCGAAACCGTCGCCACCCGCATCGCCGATGCGGTGGAGCGCAACAAGCCGGTGCAGGCCGTGGGGAGCGAGGCCCATCTCAGCGTTGCCCAATGGCGCTTCGCCCCCTGGCTGTCGCGCCTGTTGGCGCGCCTCAACCTGTCTGCCTGAGGACCTGTCCATGAGCCAAGAGCATCACCGCCTCGAACAGCGCAAGGTGCGCTTCGACTTCGCCGACACGCCGCTGCACTGGGTGCCCGGCGAGCCGGAGGCTTCGCACATCATGAACACCCTGCACCTGATCCTGCCGGCCGGGGAATTCTGGTTCTGCCGGGTCTACAACAAGGCCCTGCCGCTGATCACCGACGAGCAGTTGCGCGAGGATGTGCGCGGTTTCGTGCGCCAGGAAGCCCAGCACGCCCGAGCCCACGACAGCGCGCTCACCCCCTACCTGGAACGCCACGGCATCGACCCGACGCCCTTCACCAGGGGCATCTACTGGCTGTTCGAGAAGGTGCTGTGCGACTACCCCCTGGGAGAAAACGCCTTCACCCGCTGGCTGCAGCCCTGGTGGCTGCGCCAGCGGGTTGGCCTGATCGCCGCGGTGGAACATTTCACCTGCGTGCTGGGCAACTGGATCATCACGACCCGCAGCCTGGACGACGCCGACCCGGTGATGCTCGACCTGCTGCGCTGGCACGGTGCCGAGGAGGTGGAACACCGCTGCGTGGCCCACGACCTGCACGTGCACCTGAAAGGCAACCTGCTGATGCGCTGGTTCTACATGCTGGTGGCCAGCGGTGCGCTGATCTTCCTGTTCAGCCAGTCCATGCGCACGCTGATGCGCCAGGACCCGTCCACCCGCTACCACCGGGGCTTCCTCCGCCTCTGGCACGCCCTGGGCAAGCGCGACATGCTGCCGCCCATGGGCAGCATCGGCGTGGCGGTGCTGCGCTACTTCCGGCCGGGCTTCCATCCCCGCACCGAAGGCGACCTGCGGGTGGCGCTGGATTACCTGGCAAGCTCCCCTGCCGCGCAGCGGGCTGCGGCGGAGGCGGCGGGTTGAAGTTGGTGGGATGAATTTGTGCGCGATGGGGAGGGAGGTGTGGCCGAGAAGTCCGCCCTCTTCTACCCCGGCCGCCGCTCTGCGCCCCAGAGGGAGAGTGAGCCGTCCGTACCGGCGTTAGCCTGGGCACTTCCCGGTAGGAGCGAATTCATTCGCGAAATGGCAGAGCACCGAGCCAGCCGGTGGCTGGCCCTCACCCCCCGGCCCACCCCCGGCACAATCCCGAACGGGCGAATTCATTCGCCAGGCAGGCCGCAGGCCTGTCCCATGACTCACCCCTCGAACTGCTCATCCAGCAGCGGCAACCCCGCTGCCCTTTCCAGCAGGTCGTTCGGCAGGCTCTTGCTGGCGCGGGCGCCAAGCAGCTTGAGGTTTTCCACCCGGCCGATGAGGTTGCCACGGCCTTCCACCAGCTTGTTGCGGGCGTTGGCGTAGGCCTTGTCCAGCTGTTGCAGGCGGCTGCCCATCTCGTCCAGGTCCTGGACGAAGGCGACGAACTTGTCGTACAGCGCCCCGGCTCGCTCGGCGATCTCGCGGGCGTTCTGGCTCTGCCGCTCCTGGCGCCAGAGGCTGTCGATCACCCGCAGGGTGGCCAGCAAAGTGGTCGGACTGACGATCACGATGTGCTGCTCGAAGGCTTCCTGGAACAGCCCCGGATCGGCCTGCAGGGCGGCGGCGAAGGCGGCCTCGATGGGCACGAACAGCAGCACGAAGTCCAGGCTGTGCAGTCCATCCAGACGCTGGTAGTCCTTTACCGACAGACCCTTGAGGTGGCTGCGCAAGGACAGCACGTGCTGCTTCAGGGCCTGGTTACGGGCAGCTTCGTCGTCGGCGGCGATCAGCGCCTGGTAGGCGGTGAGGCTGACCTTGGCGTCCACCACCACCTGCTTGTCGCCCGGCAGCTGGATCAGTACGTCAGGCTGGAAACGCTCGCCCTCGGCACTCTTCAGGCTGACCTGGGTCTGGTATTCGCGGCCCTTCTCCAGGCCGGCATGCTCCAGCACCCGCTCCAGCACCAGCTCGCCCCAGTTGCCCTGGGTCTTCTGGCCTTTCAGGGCGCGGGTCAGGTTGGTGGCTTCGTCGCCCAGGCGCTGGTTGAGCTGTTGCAGGCGCTCCAGCTCCTTGCCCAGGGAGAAGCGCTCGCGGGCTTCCTGCTGATAGCTCTCTTCCACCCGCTTCTCGAAGGCCTGGATGCGTTCCTTGAGCGGATCGAGCAACTGGCCAAGGCGCTGCTGGCTGGTTTCGGCGAAGCGCTGCTCGCGCTCGTCGAAGATTTTCCCGGCCAGTTCGGCGAACTGCGCCCGCAGATCGTCACGAGCCGCCTGCAGGTCGGTCATGCGCTGCTCGTGGGACTCGCGCTGCTCCCGCAGCTCGGCTTCCAGGCTGGCACGGTCGGCATCCAGGCGGCGCAGCTCGGCGTCCTTGCGCTCGCGCTCCTGGTTCCAGGCCAGCAAGGCTTCCCGGGCGCTTTGGCGCTCTACGCCGAGCAGCTCGGCCTCGCGGCGCAGGGCTGCCAGTTCGGCCTGCTGGGCGGCATTGAGATGGTTGAGCTCGCGATTTTCCTCGCGGCTGTCGTCCAGTTGGACGGCGAGCCCGTCCTGGGCCAGTTGGGCATTGGCCAGGCGCTCTTCGAGCAGGGTCTGTTCGGTTTGCAAGGCGGTGAGCTTGCGCTGCTGCTGCCAGGCCAGGCCCAGGAGGGGGACGGCGGCGGCGAGCAGGCCGATCAACAGGTTGGGGATATCTAGGGGCATGAGCGGCTCCGCGCTGGAATGCCGGGAGTATACCCAGCGGCGCGCGGCGCGATCAGGAATGCTGAGGAAGGCGGCTGAGCAGGCGTTTGGCTTCGTGGGAACCCTGGGAAGCGGCCTGTTCCAGCCAGTGGCGGGCCTGCTCGGGTTCGTTGACGCGGGGCTGACTGCACAGGCGCCCCAATTCAAGCTGTGCACGGCGGTCGCCGGCGCGGGCGGCCTGGCGCAGCATGTCCAGGCCGATGCGGCGGTCGCGCTGGTTGCCGCAGTCGCGGCAGAGCATCTGCCCCAGGCGGCTTTGCGCCACGACCACGCCTTCCCGTGCCGGCTGCTTGAGCAACTTGCCAGCGATCCGCTTCACGCTCTGCGCCTGTCCCAGGCGCGGGCTGTCCAGCAGCCAGAGGGCAACGCGGGTGGGCAGGGTTTGCTGGCTGGAAACGGACTCAGCGGGGACGCGGAACTTCATGAAAAAGGGCAGGTGGCCGGAAAGGCGCGCAACTCTACTCCTTTTTCGTGGCAGGTAAAGTCTTGCAATTGCCGCAGGTGGCGTTCTAGAGCAAGTGCTCAGGACAAATCCACAGAACCTGTGGATAACTCTGTTGAGAAGATGCTCGAAACGTCACCGAGTGCTCATGGCTCGTGGCCTCCGCTCAAACTGATGATTTTTTCACCAATTATAAAAATCCTTATTTTTCATGTAGTTACGAAATCATCGCTGAGAATCAAGCGCTTACGGGGTATTTCACCAGCGCTTTGCGAGGCTGCATCGCAACTGTGCACAACTTGAAACTGTCAAGCCCCTACGCGCCCCGTTGCGGGGCATTTTGCTCTGAAAAGCGCCTGGAACCTGTGTTGCACGTGCGTTCCAGACGGCGACGAATGGCATGAAAAACGCGCTCCGGGCACTCTCCGGAAGCTGGTACTAACGTCCTTCTGCGCCAACACTGTGCACAAGTTCGTCCTCCTCTTGTACGAACCCGTTTTCCTCCCGCACGGGAAGGCTTTTAGAATGCCGGATCCGGCCCTTCGACCCCTTCTGCCCATGGACAAAGCCCGCATCCATCGCCTGATCCTCGACAAGCTCGCCGCCGACCTGCAATTGCTGCAACGCGCTGCGCAGACCGCCTATGAGGCGGCTACCCACGAGGAGAACATCGCCGAGAACAAGTACGACACCCTCGGCCTGGAAGCCTCCTACCTGGCCACCGGCCAGGCGCGCCGTGCCGCGGAGATCAGGCAGGCACTGGGGCTGTTCGAGAGCCTCAACCTGCGCCCCTTCGACCCGGCGCGCGGTATTCAGCTCAGCGCGCTGGTGCTCCTGGCAGCCGAGGATGGCAGTGAACAGCGGTTGTTCCTCGGCCCCGAGGCCGCCGGCCTGAAAGTGGTCGAGGAAGGCGAGGAAATCACCGTGATCAGCCCGCGCTCACCCCTGGGCCAGGCGCTGCTGGGCAAGGCCGCAGGCGCCGAGGTGACCTTGACCATCGGCAACGGCCAGCAGACCTTCGAGGTGCTGGAGGTACACTGAATACCTGCCGCCACACCGTTCTGGAGGCTCCATGGCTCGCCCACGTCGCATCCTGCGCATCAGTTTCAATCCTCTGGTCCTGACCCTCAGCGTCGCCCTGGGGGTCTGGCTCGGTTTCATCGCCATCGGCCTGACCGGCTACTTCGGTTACCAGCTCTACGCAGGCGGCAACAAGGCACCGGTGGCGGAGGTCTTCATCCCGCCCCCTGCTCCACCGCAAGCGGAACCGGCGCCCGCGCCGCCGAGCACAGGCGAAGAGCGCCTGCAGAAGTACGAGGAAAACTACAACGCCGCCCAGCGCGCGGACAACGAGCGCCAGGAGCGGCTGGAGGAACAGCGCCGGCTGAGCGATACCAAGTGCCAGTTCTGGACCGAGCAATACCGTAACGCGCCGACCGAGAAGGCCAAGCGCAACATGGCACAGGAGTGTGGTTAGCAGGCGCACCTCGTCTGATTCCAGTGTGCCAGCCGACCAAAGGCAGCCGGCTTCAATTGGCCGTCACACTGGCCCGGCTAGACTCATGTCGTGCGCCCTCCACTTCGGCGCCAGAGGCGGTTCGCAATGGGTCCCGAAATTTTCATAGCCCTGATGATCATGGGCTGGCTGCTGGCAGCGGTCGCGTTGCTGTGGGCCATGCTCAGGATCTCCCACCATCACCACCACCATCACGGCCGGTCTTCGCCCCCCCACTCTTCCCGCTCGTTCCGACGGCACAAGGCGAAGAACGCACCGGTTGTCCCGCACTGAACTCCTTGTAGAGCTGGGGGGCGCGACGCGCCCCTTGGCGAATGAATTCGTCCCTACAAGATTCGCCAATGCGCAGGCATTTTCGGTGAAACAGGTCTCGTCGTAAGCAGGCTGGAGCTTCCGGTTCTCACCTGTCCCTGTGGGAGCGATTTCAATCGCGAATGAATTCGCTCCCACGGGGGTTGATGTTCGATCGAAGAGTCCGCAAACGCCGTCCAGTACGCGCGCAATCCGTAGGGTGGGTTGAGCCTGCGATACCCATCTTTCGCTGCCAATGGGTGGCGATCTTCTTCGATCTAGTGGAAATCCCGACTTCTCACGTCCAGCCCCGACAGCAGCGGCGTCAGGTCGTGCAGGCGGCGGGCGATGAGGTGGCGAACGCCATCCACCGACTCCAGGCGACCGTCCACCTGCAATAGCCGGGAGCCCACCAGTACCCGGCGCTGGCGTTCGGCCAGGTCGTGCCAGACCACCACATTGACCATGCCGTGTTCGTCTTCCAGGGTGACGAAGATCACCCCGCTGGCGGTCTGCGGGCGCTGGCGCCCGACCACCAGGCCGGCGACGCTGAGGTTCCGTCCGTGATCCACCGCCAGCAGCTCCCGCGAGCTGCGGCAGCGCCGCTTGCGCAAGGCCGCGCGCAGCAGGGAAACGGGGTGCGGCCCGAGGGTGGTGCCCAGGGTGGCGTAGTCGGTGAGCATGTCTTCGCCCACGCTGGGCAGCGGCAGGGCCACCTGCATTTCTTCCTGCTCCGGCAGGCCGGCGAAGAGCGGTGCCTGCACCTCCACCCCGGCGACCGCCCAGCGTGCCCGGTGACGGTGCCCGGCCAGGCCGCGCAGGGCGCCGGAGTCGGCCAATAGTTCGCGGGCGCGGGCGTCCAGATGGGCACGCTGGACCAGGTCACCGACACTGCTGAAGGGGGCGGCCTGCCGCAGGGTCTCCATGCGCCTGGCATCGTCCTCGCGAAACCCCCGCACCATCCGCAGCCCCAGGCGAATGGCCGGTTCGCCCTCCTCGCCCGCCGGCTCCAGGGAGCAATCCCAGTCGGAATGACGCACATCCACCGGACGCACCACGATCCTGTGGCGGCGGGCATCCTGCAGCACCTGGTCGGGGCTGTAGAAGCCCATCGGCCAGCTGTTGATCAGGGCGCAGGCATAGGCGGCCGGCTCGTGGCATTTCAGCCAGCAGCTGGCATAGGTGAGCAGGGCGAAACTGGCGGCATGGGATTCGGGGAAACCGTAGCTGCCGAAGCCCTTGATCTGCTCGAAGATCCGCTCGATGAAGTCCGGCTCGTAGCCCTTGGCGAGCATCCGCGACGTCAGCCGCTGACGGTGGTGCTCCAGGCCGCCATGACGCTTCCAGGCAGCCATGTTGCGGCGCAGTTCGTCCGCCTCGCCGGGCGTGTAGTCGGCGGCGACTATGGCCAGCTGCATCACCTGTTCCTGGAACAGCGGCACACCCAGGGTGCGCTCGAACACCGGGATCAGCTCGTCCTTGGGATAGGTCACCTCTTCCTTTCCCTTACGCCGACGCAGGTAGGGATGGACCATGTTCCCCTGGATCGGCCCCGGACGGACGATGGCGACCTGGATCACCAGGTCGTAGAACTCCCTGGGTTTCAGTCGCGGCAGCATGGACATCTGCGCCCGCGACTCGATCTGGAATACGCCGATGGTGTCGGCGCGACCGATCATGTCGTAGGTGGCCTCGTCCTCCTTGGGCAGGGTGGCGATGGTCCACCGGATGCCGCGATAGCGCTCGATCAGGGCGAAGCAGCGGCGTAGCGCGCTGAGCATGCCCAGCGCCAGCACGTCCACTTTCAGCAGCCCCACCAGGTCGAGGTCGTCCTTGTCCCACTGGATGACGGTGCGCTCGGCCATGGTGGCGTTTTCCACCGGCACCAGGCTGTCCAGCGGCGCTTCGGAAATCACGAAGCCGCCGGGGTGCTGGGACAGGTGGCGGGGAAAGCCGATCAGCTCGTTGGTCAGCGTCACGACCCGGCGCAGCACCGGGCTTTCCGGGTCGAAACCCACTTCCCGCAGACGCTCCGCCGAAGGCCCCTTGTCGCTCCAGCCGCCGCAGCAATCGGCCAGGGCATTGACCTGGTCCGGCGGCAAGCCGAGCGCCTTGGCCACATCGCGTACCGCGCCAGCGCCGTGGTAGGTGTTGACCACCGCCGTGAGCGCCGCCCGGCCCCGCCCGTAGCGGCGGAACAGGTACTGGATGACCTCCTCGCGGCGCTCGTGCTCGAAGTCGACGTCGATATCCGGCGGCTCGTTGCGCTCCTTCGACATGAAGCGCTCGAACAGGAGTTCGGTGAAGACACAGGGATCCAGCTCGGTGATCCCCAGGGCGAAGCACACCACCGAGTTGGCCGCCGAGCCGCGTCCCTGGCAGAGGATGTCCTGGCGGCGGGCGAATTCGACTATGTCGTGCACCGTGAGGAAGTAGCTCTCGTAGCCCAGTTCGGTGATCAGCGCGAGTTCCTTTTCCACCAGCGCCCGCGCCTTGGCCGGCACGCCGTCGGGCCAGCGTCGCAGCAATCCCTTCTCGGTGGCGGCACGCAGCCAGGTGCTGGGACTATGCCCTTCCGGCACCAGCTCGCGGGGGTACTGGTAATCCAGCTGGCTCAGGCTGAACTCGCAGCGACGGGCGATGCACAGCGATTCGGCCAACAGCTGCGCCGGGTAGAGGCCAGCCAGCACCTCACGACGGCGCAGGTGGCGCTCGCCATTGGGGAACAGCCGCAGCCCGGCCTCGGCCACCGTGCAGTGATGGCGCACGGCGGTCATGCAGTCCTGCAGGGCGCGGCGGCCACGGGCATGCATGTGCACATCGCCAGTCGCCACGGGCGGGATGCCGACGCGCTCGGCCAGGGCCAGCAGGCGCTCCAGGCGGCCGGCATCGTCCGGCCCCTGGTGCAGTTCCACCGCCAGCCACAGGCGTTCGGAGAAGCACTGGCGCAGCCAGGGGCCTTCGCGGTCGTCGTCTTCCCGGTCCGGCACCCAGAGGGCCAGCAGGCCATCCGTGGGCTCGGCCAGGTCGTCGCGCAACAGGCGGTACTCGCCCTTCTTCGCCCGTCGCCGGGCCTGGGTGATGAGCCGGCAAAGGCGCTGGTAGCCGGCCAGGTTCTCCACCAGCAGCACCAGCTTCGGACCGCCCTCGACCCGCACTTCGCTGCCGATCACCAGGGGCAACCCGCTCTTCTTCGAGGCCTGCCAGGCGCGGACGATGCCGGCCAGGGTGCATTCGTCGGTGATCGCCAGGGCTTCGTAGCCATGATCCTTCGCGCGCATGAACAGCTCCTCGGCACTGGAGGCGCCGCGCTGGAAGCTGAAGTTGGACAAGCAGTGCAGCTCGGCGTAGGCGTTCATGCGAACCAGCCGTGCAACAGCAGCGGCCCCTCCCCGTTCACTGTGCGGAAGGCCCAGCCACGCTGGCCAGCGCGGGTTTCCACCAGGTAGTAGTCGCGACGCACGTCGCCGCCATCCCACCAGCCGGACTCGATGCGTTCGGGGCCGGCGAGGATGCGGACGGACGAGTCCCGCAGGGGCACCGGTTCACGCAACAACCAGCCGGGGCGGGGCGGACCAGGCAGGAGCGGTGCCTGCGGGCCCTGTGCATCCAGTTGCCAGGCGCATTCGGGACGGTGATCGGCACGGGCAGCCAGGCCGTGCACCGCGTCGTCTCCCAAACGTGCCCGCAGGCGTTCGCGCAATTGCTCCCAGGGCAGGGATTGCTGCGGGCGCTCGTCGAACAGCTCGCGCCGCTCCGGGACGAAGGCCGGCAGGTCCCGCGCCTGCAGGCGGAAGGCACGCACCGGGGCCGGCACCTGCAACTGCTCCAGGCGCCCACGGGCCAGTTCGAAGAGCATGGCCGCCTCGCGCTCGGCGCTGAGCAGCCCCACCGGCACCCGGGTTTCCGGCAGATCGCGGTGTTCCAGATGGAGGGTGAAGCGCTGCACGCCGCTGTCACGGCAGGCGAGGAACGCGGCCAGGTCAGCGGTGAGACGGCGCAGGGGGAACAGCAGCGCCTGGTGGGATTCCACCTCGAAGTTCAGCTCGATGCGCAGGTCGAACTCATCCGGCGGCCGATAACACTCCAGCGCCAGGGGACGGTCGCCCAGCAAGGTATCGAGGTGCTGCAGCACTTCGGCGGGAAAGCGCCTGGCCACCGTCTCGCGGGGCAGCTGCAGCACCTGTTCCAGGTGGCGCAGGCCCATGCGGGCGAAGGCGGTGGCGGCCTCCCGGGCCAGGCCGGCGCGATCCACCGGCATGCGCCCGAGGGCTTCACGCAGTTCACCCTGATTCGCCACCGCCAGGCCGTCGTAGGCGTTGGCCAGCACCCGCGCCGCCGCCGGGTTGGGCGCAACGACGATGCGATGACGAAAGCCCAGGGCTGCCAGTTCCCGCCGTAACCTGGCCTCGAAGCGTGGCCAGGGACCGAACAGGGCGAAGCTGGATTCCACCTCCAGCAGCAGGCAGCGCGGATAGCGCAGGCTGACCTGGGAACTGAAGCGATAGGCCCAGGCGGCCAGCAGTTGCTGCCAGTGCTCGATCCGCGCCGGGTCGTACTCCACCAGGGTGAAATCACGAGTCAGGGCGTGGGCGGCGGTCAGCGACTGGCCAGGGCGCAGCCCCAGGGCCTTGGCCGTCGGGTTGAGGGCACGCAGCACGCGGCGCTGGGGCGTGCCCGTCACCAGCGCCAGGGGCGCTTCGGGGTCGGGATGGACGCGCAGCACGCCATCCAGCGCCAACTGCGGCAGCAATATGCAGGCCCAGCGCATGACGGCATCACCGGGACAGGGCGATCGGCGCCGCGGGTGGCAGGCCGCCCCGGCACTTGAGCACCCGCAGCTGCGCCGGCCAGCCGTCGACGGCAATGCGCAAGGCCGCCGGCGAGGGGTTCAGGGCGGCATCCAGCGGACGGTAGGCGAAGGCCAGGGTCTGGCCGGTTTCGGCGGCCACCTGCAGGCGACGCAGGGCACGATCATCGGCCTGTTGCGGCCAGCACAGCACCGCTGCGCAACTGCCGGAGCGCAGGCATTGCTCGGCCGCCCAGAGGGCATCGCGGCCGCTGGCCTCCACCAGCGCCAGCCAGCGCAGGTCAACGCCGGCAGCCTGCCAGGCCTGTGGATAAGGGATATGCGGCGGCGCCACCAGCACCACACGCTCGGCGCTGGCGGTCAGCCGTGCCAGTGTGGGCCAGAGCAGACGCAACTCGCCCAGGCCCGCGGCCGGAACGAGGATTTCACTGAGCGCGGCCTCAGGCCAGCCACCGCCGGGCAGGACCCGGTCCAGGACGTCGAGGCCGGTGGGCTGCTCGCTGCCAGCCAGCAGAGCGCCGGGCTGTCCCTTCCAGACCCGCCGTTCGTTGAGCAGGGCATCGAGGGCTACGACGGCGCCCATCAGCTCGGCCCGTTAGCGGAAGAGAAAAACGGCAGCCCCGGGGCGGGGCTGCCGAAAGGGCCAGGAACAATCATCAAGGCCATCAGGGGAAATCCTACGGATACTGTATTTATATACAGTAAATCGCAGAGACTTCCTACGGTCAATTCAGAAAAGACGGAAGGCCTGCGAAAGCACGAAACTCCGCAGGCCCGCCGCCCTTCCGTCATTTCACGAAGTGATTACCCCAGCGCTCGGCCTGGCGCACCGACTGCACACGCAGGGTTTTGGCACCCTTCGCCTGCTCGGCGGCAGCGGCGATCTCGTCGTCGATGATCTTCGTCGACAGCGACAGCCAGCTGGTGGCGAAGGCCATGGCGTCCCCATTGATCTCCAGGGCGTTCAGGTCGATGTTGGCGGTGGTGTCGCAGCCCTGGTGGTAGCAGGGATCGAAGGGCTGGCCGGCGGCGCCGCCGTACTTCTGCGCCTGCTCTTCGCTCTTGATGTCTTCGGCGCCGGTGAACAGGCCACCGAAGGGAATGCCCACTTCGAAGAACTGCGCGTAGTCGGAGCGGAAGTCGATCTGGGTGCCTTCGGCAGGCTCGCCACGCAGCTTGAAGTAGGCCTCGAAGAGACGCTCGATGGCAGCCGAGCCGGGCGGGCCCTGCAGGCCGAAGGAAGAGCCGTCGCCGTCATAGATGAAGTTGCCGAAGTTCGGCGAACCGATCATGTCGAAGTTCAGGTACGCCTTGATCTTCTTGCGTTCCTCATCGCTCAGGCTGTTGACGTAGAAGGTCGAGCCCACCAGCCCGGACTCCTCCGCGCCCCACCAGGCGAAACGCACCTTGTTCTGCGGGTGCGCCTTGCGCAGCAGCACGGCCATCTCCAGCAACGCCGCGCTGCCCGAGCCGTTGTCGTTGATGCCGGGGCCCTCGAACACCGAATCCAGGTGTGCGCCGGCCATGACCACGTTCTTCGGATCACCGCGTCGGGTTTCGGCCACCAGGTTGAAGGTCTGCGTCTTCTCGCGGATCACATCCGCCACCATGCGCAATTGCAGGCCGGGGGTCTGGGACCAGGCCACGCCGTTGTCATAGGTGGCGAACAGCGCCGGGATGCCGCCCTCGTAGGTGTCGCCCAGGGTGACGTTTTCCAGGCCCTTGCGCTCCTCGGTATTGCCCTGGTTGAAGATGATCACGCCCGCCGCACCCGCCGCCGCGGCGTTCTCCGCCTTCAGCTCGAAGTTGCAGCTGCCGCGCTGGACCAGGGCGATGGCGCCACTGGGGAATCCGGTGAAATCCTCCGCTTCGCAGCCGCTGGTGGAGGTATTGCCGGCGCCGAGGGACAGGTCCACCGGTACCACCGGGGCGCTGACGTCGCCGGCATCGGTCTGCGACAGGTAGTTGAAGTCCTCCTCCCAGACGTATTCCGCCGGTTGCGGCGTCAATGCCTGCAGGGTGCCCGGTCCCTTGGGAAAGTAGGCGGTGAAGGGGAACGGCTGTACCCGCACCTGGTAGCCGGCGCGCTCCAGGGTCTGCTTCACGTAGTCGATCGAGGCCTGGTAGCCCGGCAGACCGGCAGCGCGATTGCCATCGTTGAGGGTGGCGATGTCCTGCAGCTCCTGCAGGCGGTGCATCACGTTGCTCGCCTGCAGACACCGCGGCAGTCCCACGGGTGTGCCAACCAGCACCGGTGATTTGCAGAGAGCGGGGTTGGGTTTGCCGGGACTCCAGTAATCGCCGAAGGCATCGCCTTCGGGCGCCGGGGCGGCAAGGGTGGAAGTGGAAACGGCTAGAACCAGGGAACCAACAACACGTCTGACGTTGTTCTTGTGGGTCATGACTTCAATCCTTTTGAAGTGGTTGTAGGCGGCCTGCCGTGGCATTGCGCCACTGTCCTGTACGGCATCCTCGGGAACAGGCCTGAGAGAACAGACTGGCGCAAGGTCATTCGGTTCTTCCGGGCATGTGTAAAAAACGTGCACTTTGTCGCCTTTTTCGCAGCAAATTGACGGAGATAGGCCACTGAATAGCCATCAAAAAGATGGCCACCTCATATCACCAGCCCGTACGGCAGGTGCGTAGGTTCTATGCTGAAGGCATCCCCCGATACAGGAAGCAGCCATGTGCGGCCGCTACGTCAGCCCCTCCGATCGCGCCATCGAAGACTATTGGCACATCGGCGCACGGGAATCGGGGCGCTGGATCCAGAGCTTCAATGTGGCCCCCACCAGCCAGGTGCCGATGCTGCGCCTGGATGAACAAGGGGGGTTGGAACTGGTGCCGGCGCGCTGGGGCCTGATCCCCTCCTGGTGGAAAGAGGCGAAGCCGCCGACCATGTCCTTCTTCGCCCGCAGTGAAGAGGCTGCCGGCAAGCCCCTGTGGCGCCAGAGCTTGCGCAGCCACCGCTGCCTGATGCCCGCCCATGGCTGGTACGAATGGAACCCGAATCAACAGGTACGCAACGCCAGCGGCCGCCTGGTCCACCAGCCCTACTACCTCTACAGCCCGAACGACCGGCTCCTGGCCATCGCCGCCATGTGGGCCACCTGGACCGGCCCGGAAGGACAGGCCATCACCTCGTGCGCCCTGCTCACACGGGAAGCCGCACCGGCCATTCGCGCCATCCACCAGCGCATGCCGGTGATACTGCCGCCGGAACAGTTCGCCTTGTGGCTGGACCCCGAAACGCCGGGCGAACAGGTGCAGCAGGTCATCGCCCAGGCACGCGATGACTTCACCGGGCACGCGGTTTCCACACGGGTGAACAGTGCACAGAACGATGACGAGGGATTGATCGAGGCGATTGCCGAGCCAAGCCTCTGAAGGTGCCTGCCCGCCGAAGGTGTTCTACTCGCCTGCCACCAATCGCAATCGGGCGGGCGTCGACGTTCGCACGTCGATATACGAATAGAGGGTCGTGTACGCGCTGATGGCTATCCGTTCAGCCACCAATAGCCGCTCGAACTCCATCATCTGGTCATCCGACCAAGGGACTGCTGCTTCTTCCAGGAAAGCCACCATTGAGATGTGCGCGGCAGAAACATTGAGCGAGAGCCGGCGCAGCTCCGCCCAGTAAACCGGTTCGATCACGAATCGCTCCTGGTGCATCACGCTTCCAGATGCACATGATTAGCAATAGCGTACCAACTTCAAGCTCGCCAGCCGGGAACGAGAAATCCGGTGAACGGCATTTGCAGCCCCACAAACGGACCTCTTCAAGACCAGCGCCCTTTCGTTCGCCCGATGCCGGCATACACTTGTTCCGCACAGGCAGCGGCCAACCGGGGGAGGATTCCCGCCCCCTTCGTCGACGGCCTCCGCTCCCAGGCGCCCTGCCCCAACGGCTAACCGACGACAAGCCGGGTAGCCAAATGCACCTGCCTGGAGCAACAGCCATGAAAACAATCCACCCTGGCCACCCTTCGGCTTCATTCCTCGGCGGCAGTGTCCTGATCCTTTCCACCCTGCTGATCGCAACAGGCTGTGCGCAGAACCCCGATATCAGAAGCAGCCGGGACGGTACGTCCGGCATCACCAGCCGAGCCAATTCCGACTACGTGGATTGCGTGAAAGGTGGCATTCGGCACGACGCCCAGACGTTCACCTCGGAAGAGAACGGCAAGACCCTTCTCTTCGTCGGCAGCACCGATCCCGACAAGGCCTCGGGGCTGGTCGAACTCTCCGACAGCCAGGGACAGAAGCAGTTCTCCGTCTTCCAGCGCAACGCATGGCAGGACAAGGGCCGGCTGATCAATGCGGCGATAATGTGCTCCAACTCCTGAGCCACTGAAAGCAAAAAGCCCCGCAGACCAAGGTCTGCGGGGCTTTTCTGGATATGGCGGGAAGATAGGGATTTGAACCCTAGGTGCCATTGCTGACACAACGGATTTCGAATCCGTCCCGTTCGGCCACTCCGGCATCTTCCCGAACGGCGCGCATGATACCAGCTGAAAGGCCATTGGCGAAGCCCGTCGGGGAGATTTTTTCGCGTGGTTTCAGATGGTTGCGGTGCGAGAGGGATCGCTGCGCGATCCTTGGCGAATGAGTTCGCCCCTACAGGGAGGGGCGAATTGCGGGTGGAGCGATCAGGACGTCAGCTTGGTCAGGGCTTCGCGGTACTTGTCGGCGGTCTTCTGCGCGACTTCGGCGGGTACGGCGGGCGCCGGAGGTTCCTTGTTCCAGCCGGTGGACTCCAGCCAGTCGCGGACGAACTGTTTGTCGAAGCTCGGCGGGTTCTTGCCTTCGACGTAGCTTTCCACCGGCCAGAAACGGCTGGAGTCAGGGGTCAGCACTTCGTCCATCAGGGTCAGGGTGCCGTCTTCGTCAATGCCGAACTCGAACTTCGTGTCGGCGATGATGATGCCGCGGGTGGCGGCGTATTCGACGGCGGTGGTGTACAGGGCGATGGCGGTGTCACGGACCTTGGCGGCCAGTTCCTTGCCGATGATGGCTTCGCACTGCTCGAAGGAGATGTTCTCGTCGTGGTCGCCGACGGCGGCCTTGGTCGAGGGGGTGAAGATGGGCTGCGGGAGCTTGGAGGCTTCCTTGAGGCCAGCCGGCAGCTGGATGCCGCAGACGGTGCCGGTCTTCTGGTATTCCTTCCAGCCGGAGCCGACGATGTAGCCGCGCACGATGGCTTCGACGGCGACGGGCTTCAGGCGCTTGGCGACCACGGCACGGCCCTCCACCAGGGGCAGTTCGGCGGCGGGAACCACGTCTTCCACCTTGTCGCCGGTGAAGTGGTTGGGCACGACGTCCTGGAGCTTGTCGAACCAGAAGTTGGAGATGGCGGTGAGGATCTTGCCCTTGTCGGGAATCGGCTGCTCGAGGATCACGTCGAACGCGGAAAGGCGATCAGTGGCGACCATCAGCATGCGCTTGTCGTCGATTTCGTAAAGGTCGCGGACCTTACCCGAGTAGATCTTCTTCAGGCTGAGGGTGGTGGGTGTGCTCATGTCGTTTTCCGCCTTTATCAAACGAAACAGGCGAAACCCGGGGGTTTCGCCTTGTTGTTTCCACGATTCGCCGCGGTGCGGCGTACCTCTTGCTCTTAGCCGAGGTTTTCCTGGATCAGGGTCAGCACGCGGCGCGCCACATCGGCGGGAGCCACGGTGTTGATGTCCTTCTCCACGGTGACCTGGACGCTCTCGCCAACGCGGGTCAGGCGAACCTGGTAACGCTCGGCGCGGGCTTCGATCTCCTCCTCGCTGGGGTCGCTGCCCCAGAGGCTGGCGAAGAAGCCGGGTTTCTCGTCTTTCTTCACGGCGCCTTCGGCGAGGTTGATGTAGTAGACGCCCAGGCTGCGGTTCAGGTCGTCGACGCGAACGTCGGCGGTTTCCAGGGCGCGGCCGACGCTGGACCAGGAACGGTCGAAGTCGGCACCAAGGCTGAGCATGGGGTTGCCGTTGCCGTCCTCGGACAGGGTCACGCGGCTCGGAGCGTCGAAGTCGCGGGCGGCGAGCAGGGACACGGAACCGCCTTGTTCGGCACTGCGCGCCATGCTGGCGAGCATTTCATCCAGCAGCGCGGCTTCCAGGCTCGGGCTGTCGGAGCGGCTCGGCCAGCCGGTGTCGGCGGTGCTGCCGGCCGGACGGGAGGTGGTCAGGACGAAGATTTCGCTGGTATTGCGCTGCACACCCGGCTCGATACGCACACGGGCGCGGATTTCGCTGTCCGGCTCGACACCGCTGACGCGACTGCCCAGGCGACGGGCCAGGGGACCGGAGAGCTGGTCGAGGCGCTGCCAGTCGGTACTGAATTCACCGGTCTGCGGACGTTCGTCGGCGATGCGGAAGCCGCCGTCTTCGAAGAACTGGCGAGCTACCGGCCAGACTTCGGCCGGCACGCGCTGGGCAACTACCCAACGGGAGTCGCCGCTCTTCTGCAGGCTGTAGTCGCTGACTTCGCCCTTGGCCTGGAGTGCCTGTGGGCGCGGTACTTCGAATTCACCTTCGGCGCGGCTGGCGGCGACGTTCATCGGCACCGGCAGCAACGGGTCGAGACGCTTGGCGTCGACATTCGGCGGGAGCTGCATGGGTGCAGTCTGGCGCGATTCGAGATAGTCGCTGCCGCGGTCGCGGAAGTAGCCATCTTGGCCCCAGAGCCAGCCGCAACCGCTGGTGCTGGAAATGATCAGGGCGAGTGCGGAGAGTCCGGCCAGTCGCTTCATGCGGATTGTTTCCTTGGAATTAGGCCAGTACGCCGGTCTGGCGCATGGCTTGACGCAGAGGCTCGTGGCAACGCGGGCTGAGCCAGGTGAGCGGCAGGCGGATGCCGTCCGGGATCAGACCCATTTCGTGCAGGGCGAACTTCACGGGGATCGGGTTGGACTCGATGAACAGAGCCTTGTGCAGCGGCATCAGCTTGTCGTTGATGGCGCGGGCGGCTTCGGCCTCGCCACGCATGGCTGCGGCGCAGAGATCAGCCATGGCGCGCGGAGCGACGTTGGCGGTTACCGAGATGTTGCCCTTGCCGCCCATCAGCATCAGCTCGACGGCGGTGGCGTCGTCACCGGAGTAGACGAGAAAATCCTTGCTGACGCGGTTCAGTACTTCCTGGCCGCGCTGCAGGTCGCCGGTGGCTTCCTTGATACCGATGATGTTGCTGATCTTCGACAGGCGCTCGACGGTCTCCGGCAGCATGTCGCACACGGTGCGGCCCGGTACGTTGTAGAGGATCTGCGGGATGGCCACGGCTTCGGCGATGTGGCGGAAGTGCTGGTACAGGCCTTCCTGGGTCGGCTTGTTGTAGTACGGGGTCACCAGCAGGCAGGCATCGGCGCCGACTCGCTTGGCAGCAGCGGTGAGTTCGACCGACTCACGGGTGGAGTTGCCACCAGTACCGGCGATCACCGGGATCCGGCCATTGACCTGGTCGACCACTCGGCGGATCACTTCGACATGCTCGGTGACATCCAGCGTGGCGGACTCGCCCGTAGTGCCGACGGCGACTATGGCGTTGGTGCCCTCTTGAAGATGGAAGTCAACGAGCTTGGAGAGGCTGTCCCAGTCCAATTGACCCTGCGCATCCATGGGCGTAACCAGTGCCACCATACTGCCCGCAATCATGCAACCGCTCCTGCCGGAAAAAGAGAGCCGTAATGGTACTGTCGGCTCTGGCCTTGCACAAGGTGAACGCAAGCGCCGTCAGGCGGTTGCGGCATTTCCCTCGGCGACGCTTTTCGCTAACCTTCCCTGTTTGAACAGCGCGGCCCTGGCCGCCCTCCCCTCGTTTTAGGAATGCTGCATGTCCACCACCCCGCCCCGCGAACAATTCCTCTTGATCAGTGCCCTGGGCCGCAACCCGATGGAGCTGACCAACGTGCTGTGCCGAGCCAGCCAGGAAAACCGCTGCGCCGTGGTCAGCAGCCGCCTGACCCGCCACGGCGAATTCAGCGCCCTGGTGCTGCAGATCTCCGGCAGCTGGGATGGCCTGGCCCGCCTGGAATCGGGCGTGTCGGCCCTGTCCAAGCGCCATGGCTTCACCGCCAACATGACCCGCAGCCACGCCATGGAGATTCGTCCCCAGGCCCTGCCCTACGTGGCCTACGTCAGCGCTGCCTATCGCCCGGACATCCTCAACGAGCTGTGCCAGTTCTTCATCGACCATCGCGTCGAGCTGGAAAACCTCACCTGCGATACCTACCAGGCGCCGCAGACCGGCAGCACCATGCTCAATGCCACCATCACCGTGACCCTGCCCGCGGGCACCCAGATCAGCTGGCTGCGCGACCAGTTCCTGGACTTCGCCGACGCCCTGAACCTGGATGCGCTGATCGAGCCCTGGCGTCCGCAACACCCCTGAGGAGCCCCGAAACATGGCCGTTTCCCTGAACCAGCCCGTCGTCGATTTCACCGCCCAGGCCACCAGCGGCGTGGAAGTCAGCCTGTCGGCCCTCAAGGGCAAGCAGGTCGTGCTGTATTTCTATCCGAAGGACAGCACCCCCGGCTGCACCACCGAAGGCCAGGGCTTTCGCGACCAGCACCAGGCCTTCCTGGCGGCGAATACCCTGATCTTCGGCGTCTCCCGCGATGGCATGAAGTCCCACGAGAACTTCAAGTGCAAGCAGGAGTTCCCCTTCGAGCTGATCTCCGACAAGGACGAATCCCTCTGCCAGCTGTTCGACGTGATCAAGCTGAAGAAGCTCTACGGCAAGGAATACATGGGCGTTGACCGCAGCACCTTCCTGATCGGCGCGGACGGAGTGCTGCGCCAGGAATGGCGCGGCGTGAAGGTCCCGGGCCATGTGGATGCGGTGCTCGCCGCCGCCCAGGCGCTGAACAAGGGCTGATCACCCGTGAATGAAAAAGGCCGCGATTGCGGCCTTTTTCATTTGGGCTGGGAGAGGTAGGAGCCCGATCGACGGGGCTATCCCCCTGCGGCCACATTCCCGGGGCCTGCGCGAGGCCAGGCGTCCAGCACGGCCTTGCACAGGGTGGCCAGCGGAATGGCGAAGAACACCCCCCAGAACCCCCAGAGCCCGCCGAACAGCAGCACGGCGCAGATGATCGCCACCGGGTGCAGGTTCACCGCCTCGGAGAACAACAGCGGCACCAGCACATTGCCGTCCAGGGTCTGGATCACGGTGTAGACCACCATCAGGTAGATGAACTGGTCGCTCCAGCCCCACTGGAACAGCGCGATCAGCGCTACCGGCACGGTCACCACCACGGCGCCGATGTAGGGCACCACCACCGAAAGCCCCACCAGCAGGGCCAGCAGCGCTGCATAGTTGAGCCCCAGCCAGACGAAGGCGACATAGGTGACTCCGCCGCAGATGACGATCTCGATCACCTTGCCACGGATGTAATTGGCAATCTGGGTGTTCACCTCGTCCCAGACCTGGGTCATCAACCCGCGCTCGCTGGGCAGGTAGCCACTGAACCAGCGCCCGATCAGTTCCCGGTCCTTGAGGAAGAAGAACACCAGGATCGGCACCAGCACCAGGTAGATCATGATGTTGACCAGCAGCGGCAGGCTGGACAGGGAGAAGGTCAGCGCCCACTGGCCGAACTTGGCCACTTCACTGCGAGTGACTTCGATGGCCCTCAGCACCTGCTCGTCGGTCACGACATGGGGGTAACGCTCGGGCAGGAGCAGCAGCAGCGACTGCCATTCAGCGAGCATGCCCGGCAGTTCCTGGAACAGGGTGCTGACCTGCTGCCAGAGCAGCGGCACCAGGACGCCGAGGATCAGCGCCAGGGCGCTGATGAAGAGGGTGAAAACAATCCAGACCGCGAAGGTCTGCGGCAGCCGCAGGCGTTCCAGCAGGTTGACCATCCCCTGCATGAGGAAGGCCAGCACCATCCCCGCCAGCACGGGGGCGAGCATGTTGCCGAGGGTGAGGACGGCGGTGAAGCCGAGAACCAGAACCACAGCCAGCACCACGGCTTGTTCATCCGAGAAGTAGCGCTGGACCCAGTCGCGAAGCACCTTGAGCATCAGAGTTCCTTGGATGGCCCGCCGCGCGGGCCCTGTGTCAGGCCTTTCGCAGCCAGTAGCGGAATACGCCGTCTTCGACCTCTTCTCGCAGCAACTGGTGCCCGGCCAGTTGCGCGAAGGCACGGAAATCCCGCTGGGAGCCGGCATCGGTGGCGATCACCTTGAGCACCGCACCGCTTGGCAGCCGGTTGAGTTCGAGCTTGGCCTTGAGCAGGGGCAAGGGGCAATTGAGGCCGCTGGCATCCAGCTCGACGTCGAAGGCTTCGGCTCGACTGGCGGTGTCAGTCATGATGGTTCTCCGGGGAAAGGTGCCTGGCGGCTCGCTCGGGAAGGTCGCGTGGCGATAATACTTGAGCGGATGGTTAGGATAGCGAAGGTGGAGCGCCGCTGGCCAGCCGGCGCCGCTGGAGGCTACATTTAGGCCTTTGCCGCCAACGAGCCCAGTGCATGAATCTTCTGCGCCCTACTCTGCTGACGCTTGCCTGCTTCCTCGCTACACCCGTCATGGCTGACGACCTGCCTTCGCTTGGGGACTCCAGCTCTTCCATCGTTTCCCCGGAACAGGAACACCAGCTCGGCCGCGCCTGGCTGAGCCTGCTGCGCGGCCAGGTGCCGCAACTCGACGACCCGCAGCTCAAGGACTACGTGGAATCCAGCGTCTATCGCCTGGCCGAGACCAGCCAGCTGCAGGACCGGCGCCTGGAGTTCGTCCTGCTCAACAGCCCCCAGTTGAATGCATTCGCCGCGCCGGGCGGGATCATTGGCGTCAATGGCGGCCTCTTCCTCTACGCCCCCACCGAAGCCGAATACGCCTCGGTACTCGCCCACGAACTGGCGCACTTGTCCCAGCGCCACTTCGCCCGTGGCGTGGAGGCCCAGCAGCGCATGCAGGTGCCGGTGATGGCGGCCATGCTGGCGGGTATCGTCGCCGCCGCGGCCGGTGCCGGTGATGCCGGCATGGCCGCGATCATGGGCACCCAGGCCGCGGCCATCCAGGAGCAACGCCGCTTCTCCCGGCAGAACGAACAGGAAGCCGACCGTATCGGTCTGCTCAATCTGGAGAAGGCCGGCTATGACCCGCGCGCCATGCCGCGCATGTTCGAGCGCCTGATGCGTCAGTACCGCTACGACGCCAAGCCGCCGGAATTCCTCCTCACCCACCCGGTGACCGAGAACCGTATCGCCGACACCCGCAACCGCGCCGAGCAACTGCCGCCCGGAGGTGTCGAGAACAGCCTGCGCTACCAACTGATGCGCGCCCGCGTGCAACTGATGTTCGAGGAAACCCCGGGGATAGCCGCCAAGCGTTTCCGCGCCATGCTCGACGAAGACCCGAAACTGGATGCGGCCCGCTATGGCCTGGCCATCGCCCAGATCAAGGGCGGCCAGCTCAACCAGGCGCGGGATAACCTCGCGCCCCTGCTGGCCAAGGCCCCGAACGAGATCGTCTACAACCTGGGCCAGGTGGATCTGGACATCACCGCCAACCGTCTGGCCGAAGCCCAGCAGCGCGTCGACCGGCTGCTCGCCCAGTACCCCAACAACTACCCGCTGAAGCAGATGCGCAGCGACCTGCTGCTCAAGCAGAACAAGCCGAAGGACGCCGAGAAGGTGCTCGACGGTCTGCTCAAGAGCCGGCCGAACGACCCGGATGTCTGGTACCAGGTGGCCGAAGTCCGCGGTCTGGCCGGCAACACCATCGGTCTGCACCAGGCTCGCGCCGAGTACTTCGCCCTGGTGGGGGATTTCGACCAGGCGATCGAGCAGCTGGGCTTCGCCAAGCGTCGTGCCGGCAGCAATTTCCCGCTGGCCGCGCGCATCGACGCCCGCCAGCAGGAGCTGATCCAGCAGCAGCAGATGGTCAAGCAGATGATGCGCTGATCAGGCCCCGGAAAATGAAAAAGCCCGGACAGGTCCGGGCTTTTTTCTGGGCGGGAATCAGGCGTTGCCGGCCTGTTTGAGGCGTGCAGCCTGGGTGAAATCCAGCATGCGCTTGAGCGGTTTCACAGCCCGGGGGATCAGCGCTGGTTCTACGAATATCTCGTTGGTGCCTTCACGCAGGCACTGCAGGGTGCGCTCCAGGGTGTTCATCGCCATCCACGGGCAGTGGGCGCAGCTGCGGCAGGCCGCGCCGTTGCCAGCGGTGGGTGCTTCGATGAACTGCTTGTCCGGGCACAGCTGCTGCATCTTGTAGAAGATGCCGCGATCGGTGGCGACGATGAAGGTCTTGTTCGGCAGGGTCTGTGCAGCCTTGATCAGCTGGCTGGTGGAACCGACCGCGTCGGCCAGTTCGATCACCGCCTCGGGGGATTCCGGGTGCACCAGTACCGCGGCATCCGGGTACAGGGCCTTCATGTCTTCCAGCTGCTTGGCCTTGAACTCCTCGTGAACGATGCAGGCACCGTCCCAGAGCAGCATGTCGGCGCCGGTTTCACGCTGGATGTAGCGGCCCAGGTGCTGGTCCGGCGCCCAGATGATGGTTTCGCCGTTGTCCATCAGGCTCTCGACGATCTCCAGCGCGCAGCTGGAGGTCACCACCCAGTCCGCGCGGGCCTTCACGGCCGCCGAGGTGTTGGCGTAGACAACCACGGTGCGCTCGGGATGCTGGTCGCAGAAGGCGGAGAACTCATCGACCGGGCAACCCAGGTCCAGGGAGCAGGTGGCTTCCAGTGTGGGCATCAGCACGCGTTTTTCCGGATTGAGGATCTTCGCGGTCTCGCCCATGAAACGAACGCCGGCGACGACCACGGTCTGCGCCGAATGCTGGTTGCCGAAACGGGCCATTTCCAGGGAGTCGGAAACGCAACCGCCGGTTTCCTCGGCCAGCGCCTGGATCACCGGATCGCAGTAGTAGTGGGCGACCAGCACGGCATCGCGCGCCTTCAGTTCGGCGGCGATGGCGGCACGGTAATGCGCCTCTTCCTCGGCCGTCAGCTGTTTGGGCTGCTTGGCGGCAAGATGGGCCTGGACCAGAAAGCGTTCGGAAAGCTGTGTCATGGGAGCTGAACCTGCGAGCGCGTGGCGCAAAGACATTGTACACCCGCCCCTTCTGGCTCGGACGCCAGCGGGAGAGGGCGCGGATCATAACGCAGATTTGGCGGCTCCGGGACAACCCTGACAATCACCGTCCGTCCCCTGCCCCGGTAACATTTCTCCTTATCATTTGCCTGCCTTCCCCCCGAAAACAGGCAATAAAAAGGCCCGCCTCGAAAAGGCAGGCCTGGACCAGCTACGCCTGTACCACTCCCTTCACCTGACCTGGCGCGCTCCGCGCTGGCACGGTCCCAGGGACTCCCGAAGTCCCAACATCAACACCAACTCGACCAGTGCCGGGCTCCCCCGGGCGCGGCCGTCTTGCAAAACAACAGGCCTATCGCCGTCCCTTCATGCAAACCATGGCCAGATACCCTCCAAAAATCACACTCGCCAGAGCGACCAGCTGGTCGAAGTCAAAATCGCTCTGGTTTCCCAGCATCAGTGAAAACTCGATGGACAGGCACATCGCGCCCGCCGCCAGAGCCAGCAGATATGCATTGCTGGTCCTGGTCCGCCGCAGCAGGAGCACCTTGCTCATGCCATAGGCTTTCCACTCCCGGCTTGGCATGCACTGGATTTCCTCCAACAGCACCAAACCCCACAGCAGGGCACACAGCCAATAACCCATCGTTCACCCTCCAGCTTGCTTATTCCTTGACTCGTTCCAGGCAGGACGTCCCACGTCTGGCCCTACCCTGATGCCGAACGATTTCACTGGCGCAAGTATCAGCGCGAGGACGAACCCGGCACTTTCCGTGTCGGTGATTCCGAATCAATAGTTCAAGGTTGCTGAAGATGGCCTTCCCACCAGCCACGGGATTCAGCAATGGGGGCCACTATGCGGAAGACGCGCAAACGCGGGTATCGTCGTTAGCGCGCACCTGCTGTCGTGGAATCGGCCAATGACGTGTAGGGGTTCGACTACAGGCCAAGGGATGGCACAGGCTTGAGACTTAGGTCAGCAGGCCGTTCTCCAGGGCATAGCGGGCCAGCTTGGCGTTGCTGTCCAACCCGGTCTTTTCCAGGATGCGCGCACGGTAGGTCGTGACAGTGCTCGGGCTCAGGTGCAGGAGTTCGGCGATACGGACGATCCGCTCCCCCGACGCGAGCAGCTTCAGCACTTCGAGCTCGCGGTCCGACAGGGATTCGTGGGGAGCAGCGCCACCGCTGCCAATGGCGTTGAGGAGCTTTTCCGCCAGTTCCGGAGTGACGTGCTTGCCGCCCTGGGATGCCTTGCGCACCGCATCGACCAGGGTGGACGCGGAGATGTCCTTGGTGAGGTAGCCCGCGGCGCCCTGCTTGATGGCCCGCAGGGCGTAGGCCTCGATCGAATGCATGCTGAGCATCAGCACCGCCATGCCGGGCTTCTCGGTACGCATCATGCGCAGCAGATGCAGGCCGCTCTTGTCGGGCAGGCTGATGTCCACCACTGCGACATCGAAATCCTGGGCCTGGACCAGCCGCATCGCTTCCTGGGCGGATTCCGCTTCACCGGTGACGTCGATCTCGCCGGCAGTTTCCAGCATGCGCCGCACGCCGCTGCGCACGATGCTGTGGTCGTCCACCAGGAGAACCCTGGTTCTGCGGTCATTCATCTGACGCCTCTGGGCAGGCATCTGCCCTGCAGATTCAGCTTTACCGACATTTCACACTATCCCTGCGGCCGGTACCCGGCAAGCAGCACCGCCGGGCGGCGGAAACGCCCGTCCCCGCGACCAGCCTGCCCGGCAGCTATATTTTCAGGATGCGCACACGGGCACCGTCCCGGGTGAGTTCCAGTCCGGGGCAGCTCTACCCTGGCGCCAGCGCATCCTGCCGACGCAAAACGCTCCGGGAGAAGGATTCATGTCCGACATCGATCCTGGCGGAGCAGACCATGGCTAGAGAGACGCCACCCGAAACACTGGACCTGGCGACCTTGCTCGCGACCCTCAGGGCATTTCGCAAGGGCGACTTCAGGGTGCGCATGCCGGACGACTGGACAGGGACGCCAGGCAAGGTCGCCGACACGCTCAACGAGATCATCGACGTGGCCGCCGACACCGTCGGTGAGCTCGAACGCGTGGCACGCCTGGTGGGCAAGCAGGGCAAGGTCCACGAGCGCGTCCAGCTGCCGATGCTCCGCGGTTCCTGGCGCACCATCGCCGAGTCGAGCAATGCACTCACCAATGACCTGATCAGCCCCATGAGTGAGATGACCCGCGTCATAGGCTCGGTGGCCGACGGCGACCTGCGCCAGCGGATGCCCACGGAGTTCGACGGCCAGAAGTTGAAAGGGCAGTTCCTCAAATCGGCGGAGACCGTGAACACCATGGTGACGCGCCTCGGCGCCTTCACCGCCGAGGTGACTCGCGTAGCGCGTGAAGTCGGCACCGAAGGCATCCTCGGTGGCCAGGCCAAGGTCCCGGGCGTTTCCGGAACCTGGGGCGACCTGACCGACTCGGTCAACCGAATGGCCGCCAACCTCACCAACCAGGTACGCAACATCGCCGACGTGACCACGGCTGTGGCGCGCGGCGACCTCGGCAAGAAGATCACGGTGGAAGCCAAGGGCGAGATCCTCGAACTGAAGAACACCGTCAACACCATGATCGACCAGCTCTCCACCTTCGCCGACGAGGTGACGCGGGTGGCCCGCGAAGTGGGCACCGACGGCAAGCTGGGCGGCCAGGCCACCGTGACGGGCGTCGGCGGCACCTGGAAGGCGCTCACCGACTCGGTGAACAGCATGGCCGCCAACCTCACCAACCAGGTACGCAACATTGCCGACGTGACCACGGCCGTGGCCAAGGGCGATCTCGGCCGCAAGATCAGCGTGGAAGCCAAGGGCGAGATCGTCGAGTTGAAGAACACCATCAACACCATGGTCGACCAGCTCTCCAACCTCGCCGACGAGGTGACGCGGGTGGCCCGCGAGGTGGGCAGCGAGGGCAAGCTGGGCGGCCAGGCCCAGGTGGTCGGGGTATCGGGAACCTGGAAGGACTTGACCCAGAACGTGAACTTCATGGCGGCCAACCTCACCAACCAGGTGCGCGGCATCGCCAAGGTAGTGACCGCGGTGGCCAACGGCGACATGAAGAAGAAGCTCACCCTGGAGGCCAAGGGCGAGATCGCCGAACTGGCCGACACCATCAACGACATGACCGACACCCTGGCGCTGTTCTCCGAGCAGGTCACGTCGGTGGCGCGGGAAGTGGGCGTCGAAGGCAAGCTGGGGGGCCAGGCCAACGTGCCCGGAGCCGCCGGCACCTGGCGCGACCTCACCGATAACGTCAACGGCCTTGCCGCCAACCTGACCAGCCAGGTGCGCGCCATCGCCGATGTGGCCACTGCCGTGACCAAGGGCGACCTGACCCGCGAAGTACAGGTGGAAGCCAAGGGCGAAGTCGCGGAGTTGAAGGACAACGTCAACGAGATGATCCGCAACCTGCGCGAAACCACGCGGCAGAACGCGGAACAGGTCTGGCTGAAGGCGAACCTGGCGAAGTTCACCCGCCTGCTTCAGGGCCAGCGCGATCTGTACGCCGTCGCCAGCCTGGTGCTGTCCGAGCTGGCGCCACTGATCGAGGCCCAGCACGGCGTCTTCTACATGATGACCGAGGCCCCGCCCGATGCGCCGAAGCTCAAGCTGCTGTCCACCTACGCCTTCAAGGAAAACATCAACGTCAACGACGAATGGCGCCTCGGCGAAGGTCTGGTAGGACAGTGCGCCTACGAGAAAAGGCGCATTCTCCTCACGGAGGTTCCCAGCAGCTACGTAGCCATTTCCTCCGGGCTGGGCGCGGCCGCACCACGGAATATCGTCGTGCTGCCGATCCTCTTCGAGGACAAGGTGAAGGCAGTGGTAGAGATGGCCTCGCTCACCGCCTATAGCACTATCCATCAGCACTTCCTCGAGCAGCTCGCCGAATCCATCGGAATCGTCCTCAACACCATCGAAGCCAACATGCGCACCGAGCAACTGCTGGCGCAGTCCCAGTCACTTGCCGAGGAGCTGCGAAGCCAGCAGGAAGAGTTGAAACAGACCAACGAAGAGCTGGAATACAAGGCTCGCTTGCTGGAAGAACAGAAAGCCGAAGTCGAGAGCAAGAACCGCGAAGTGGAAACGACCAAGCTGTCGCTTGAGGAAAAGGCCGAGCAGTTGATGCGGACGTCCCGGTACAAGTCCGAGTTCCTCTCCAGCATGTCCCACGAGCTGCGGACTCCCTTGAACAGCTTGCTGATCCTGGCCCAGCAGTTGAGCGAGAACACCGAACGCAACCTCACGCACAAGCAGGTGGAATACGCCCGGACCATCCATGGCGCGGGCAAAGACCTGCTGGAACTGATCGACGAAATTCTCTACCTGTCCAAGATCGAGTCCGGCACGGTGACCCTGGAGCTCGACGAAACCCTCTTCTCCGACCTGCACAATCAGATAGAACGCACTTTCCGGCCCGTGGCCGAGAGTCGCGGCCTGGCGTTTACCATCGATCTGGCGCCCACCCTGCCCTCCCGCATCTGGACCGACAATAAACGCCTGCTGCAGGTGATCAAGAACCTGCTGTCCAATGCCTTCAAATTCACCGATAGCGGAAGCGTCGGCCTCAGCATCGTGCCCGCCACGTCAGGCTGGAGCGAGGACCATTCCGAACTGAATGAAGCGGACTCGGTGGTGGAGTTCGTGGTCACCGATTCGGGTATCGGTATTTCCGCCGACAAGCAAAGCATCATCTTCGAAGCCTTCCAGCAGGCTGATACCGGTACGTCGCGCAAATACGGCGGCACCGGCCTCGGCCTGTCGATCAGCCGGGAACTGGCACGACTGCTGGGCGGTGAGTTGAAGCTGCTGCACAGCGAGGCCGGCAAAGGCAGCAGTTTTGCCCTGTTCGTTCCGGTGCGGGCCCATGAGGTGAGCCAGCAATTTCCCGAGGAGCCGCTGGTCACCACCGACGTCGTGGCACCGCCGCCGCTGCTGGCCCAGGAGCCCCAGACAACCGATGACCGAGAGTCCACAGAACCCGGGGACCGCGTGCTGCTGATTCTCAGCGCGGATGCACTCCTCACCGCAACATGGCTCACCACCAGTCGCCAGCAGGGTTTCAAGGGCGTAGTCAGCCCCCGCGGCGCCGACGCGATGGAGTTGATCGAGCGCTTCGACCCGGCGGGCATCGTCCTCGATCTGGATGTCCCAGACATCGACGGCTGGCTGGTGCTCGAACAGATCAAGCTCCAACTCGCGACCCGACACATCCCGGTGCTGGTCGTTGGCAACGAGGACAAACACGTACAGGGCCGTCGCCTGGGTGCCTTCAGCTACCAGGTCAAACCCTTGCCGGAGAGCGACGCCCGGCAGGCGCTCGTCGCACTCGTGAAACACTCCCAGCGCAAGGGCAGGAGCCTGCTGGTCGTCGAGAGCGACGAAGGCCAGCGCGCTCGCATTCTCGACCTGCTCGGCGACGGCAATGTGCAGTTGGAAGCGGTGGTCGGAGACGAGGCCCTGAAGCGGCTGGCAAGGAAACGCTTCGACTGCGTGGTGGTGGGTCTGGGGTCCAGCGGCGCCCAAGGGATCGAATTGCTCGAAGCAGTGCTGGAGATGTACACGGCCCGCGATCTGCCAATCATTGTCTTCGGCGGCAAAGACCTCAAAAGGGCGGAGCGCAAGCGTCTGGGCGCGTTAATCAATCGTGGAGTGATAAAGGAAGTCCGTTCGCTGGAGCGCATGCTCGATGAAGCGACGCTGTTCCTGCACCGGGCCGCCTCAGGCTTGCGCGAGCCGCAGCGAAGGGTGCTGGAACGGCTGCACAAGGCCTCGGAGAACCTGGAAGGCCGCAAGGCGCTGGTGGTGGATGACGACGTGCGAAACATCTTCGCCCTGACCAGCGTGCTCGAGGCCAATCGCATGCAGGTGATGTCGGCGGAAAACGGTCGTGCCGCCATTGAATGCCTGCAGCAGCACCCGGACATCGACATCGTGCTGATGGACATCATGATGCCGGAGATGGATGGCTTCGAGACCATGCGCCAGATACGTCGACACAAGCAGTTCGAGGCCCTGCCCATGATCGCGCTGACCGCCAAGGCGATGAAGGGCGACCGGGAGAAATGCATCGACGCCGGTGCATCGGACTACGTGAGCAAACCGGTGAATACCGAGCAGCTCCTGTCATTGATACGCAAATGGCTCTATCGCTGAAACCCTGCGAGCCACAGGTAAGGGCAGGTATCCGACATGGGAACCGACCCGCGAGAAACACCCGTATTCCGGGAAGGCGCCCAGCGTCGCCAGCTGACACCACCTGACGGGGTGCCTGCATCCATCCTGCTGGTGGATGACAACCCGGCCAAGCTCACGGCACTCGCGGCCGTGCTGGCTGACCTGGGCCTGGATATCAGCACCGCCTCCTCGGGACGGGATGCCCTGCGCCTGCTGTTGCAACGGGATTTCGCCGTCATCCTGCTGGATGCGCGAATGCCGGGAATGGATGGATTCGAGACTGCGAGCCTCATCCATGGCCGTCCAAAATCGGCACACACCCCCATCATCATCATCACGGCGGAAGTGGGTTCGGATGCCGAGCGGATTCGCGGCTATGGCTCCGGGGCGGTGGATTTCATCTTCTCGCCGATCCTGCCCGAAGTGCTGCGCGCCAAGGTCCGCGTGTTCGTCGACCTCTTCTACCTGCAACGCAAGCTGGCGCTCCAGGCCGAGGAACTCTTCAATTCGAAGCGTCAACTGCGCGACCTCGCCAATTACGAGGAGCAGATCAGGGAAGAAGAGCGCAAGCGCATCGCACGGGAGGTCCACGACCAGCTGGGGCAGAGCCTTTTGGCCTTGCGGATGGATGTTTCCCTGCTGCAGGAGCGTGCGGAAATCCTTCCCGAGGACCTCAGGGAAAGAATCAGCGACGCGATGAATCACATCGACACCGCCATCCGTAGCGTGCGCGCGATCATCAATGACCTGCGCCCGCCTGTGCTCGACCTGGGTCTGCAGGCGGCCATCGAATGGCAGCTCGAAGAATTTCGCCAGCGCACCGGCATCGCTTTCACCTTGCAGGTCCAGGGCGACGACTATCACTCCGATCAGGACGACAAGCGGGCGACCACGCTGTTCCGGATCGTTCAGGAAGCGCTGTCCAACGTCACCCGCCACGCACAGGCAACCCAGGTAGAGGTGGAGCTGAAACAGCGCGACCAGCGGTTGCAGCTTCGCATCGCGGACAACGGCATCGGCATGCCGGAATGCCGCAAGGCGGATTCCTATGGGCTGGCCGGCATGAAGGAGCGCATCGGTATGCTGGGCGGGGAGATCGCCATTTCCAGCACTCCGGGCGAGGGAACGACCCTGACCATCACCATGCCGCTCGATGCTTGAACGGCAATGCCGCAGACGGTGTCGGGGCGGTAAAAAAAAGCCCACCTGATTCCAGGTGGGCTTTTCGATCTTGCGAATCTGGTGGGTCGTGTAGGATTCGAACCTACGACCAATTGGTTAAAAGCCAACTGCTCTACCGACTGAGCTAACGACCCAACGCGAGGCGCATGATACTGATTTTATTCAGGAATTCAACACCCCTGTGAAAAAATTTTACTGATAGCGAGTTGGGTCCTCGACACCAGCTGCAACGAAGCCTGCTGCACGCAGCCGGCAGCTGTCGCATTTACCGCAGGCGCGGCCTTCGTCATCCGCCTGATAGCAGGAAACAGTGAGACCGTAATCGACACCGTGGCGGACGCCTGCCTGGACGATCTCAGCCTTGCTCAGGTTCTGCAGCGGCGCCTGGATGCGAAAGCCATCCCCTTCCACGCCGGCCTTGGTGGCCAGGTTGGCCATGCGTTCGAAGGCCTCGACGAACTCCGGGCGGCAATCCGGGTAGCCGGAGTAATCCACCGCATTGACGCCGATGAAGATATCGCGCGCGCCCAGGACCTCGGCCCAGCCCAGGGCCAGCGAAAGGAACACCGTATTGCGCGCCGGCACGTAGGTCACCGGGATGCCCTCGGTCGGGCTCTCGGGAACATCGATGGAGGTATCGGTCAGGGCCGAGCCACCAATGCCGTTGAGGTTGAGGCCAATCACTTTGTGCTCCACCACACCCAACTGGTGGGCGACACGCTCCGCCGCTTGAAGCTCGGCGCGGTGCCGCTGGCCGTAATCGAAACTCATGGTGTAGCAGGCGTAGCCCTCGGCACGGGCCAGGGCGACCACGGTGGCCGAGTCCAGGCCACCGGACAACAGGATGACCGCTTTCTTCTCGCTCATGGGATATCCCTCGAAATCAGCCTGTCGCACACACCATGCGCAGACAGGCAAGGTGAAGATCGTGCCGGATCAGTGACCCGGCTCGTCGTTCCAGAGGATCTTGTGCAACTGCAGTTGCAGCCGCACGGGCAGGTTGTCGGCCACGATCCAGTCAGCCAGGTCGCGGGCGCTGACTTCCTTGTGGCTGGGCGAGAACAGCACCTCGCCGGCTCGCTGATCAAGGCGGTACTCGATCAGCTTGGACACTGCCCAGTCATAGTCCTCGCGGGAGCAGATGACGAACTTCACCTGATCGTTGGTCGTCAGGTGGGCAATGTTCTCGTAGCGATTGCGGCCGACTTCGGCGGAGCCCGGGGTCTTGAGATCGACCACCTTGCTCACCCGCGGATCCACGGCGGACACGTCGAGCGCGCCGCTGGTCTCGATGGAAACCTCGTAGCCGGCGTCGCACAGGCGCTGCAGCAGCGGGATGCAATTGGGCTGGGCCAGCGGCTCACCGCCGGTGACGCAGATGTAGCGGGGCTTGTAGGCAGCGACGCGTTCGAGGATGGCGTCGAGCGCCATGATCTCACCGCCACTGAAGGCATAGGCGGTGTCGCAGTACTGACAACGCAGGGGGCAGCCGGTCAGGCGCACGAAGACCGTCGGCAGGCCGGCGGTACGTGTTTCCCCCTGCAACGAGTAGAAAATCTCGGTAATTCGCAGGGTTTGATGCATATCAGCCACGGGCGTGACGGCTAAACAGGCCATCCGCCTCCGTTGCGGGATTGAAGATTGGAGGTCGGCGATTCTAACGAAAAAACCCGCGCCTGGCGCGGGTTTTCGTGAACCGGAGGTCCTGGATCAGGGCAGGCGCTGCAGGTCGCGCTGAGCCAGTTGGGCGGCCGAGCTGCCCGGGAACTGGCTGATGACCTGCTGGAGGATGGTCTTGGCCTTGTCGGCATTGCCCAGGCGCTGCTCGACATCCGCCAGCTTGTACAGGGAGTCAGGCACCTTCGGGTGCTGCGGATAGGCCTGGCCGACACGGGCAAAGGCCTGGCTGGCACCTTGCAGGTCGCCCTTGGCAAGGTTCACTTCGCCCAGCCAGTACTGCGCGTTGCCGGCGTACTGGCTGTTGGGGTACTTGCGCAGGAAGGCGTTGAAGGCCTGGCTGGCCTTGTCGAAGTCCTTCTGCTTGATCAGGTCGAAGGCAGCGTCGTAGTAGAGCTTTTCCTTCGCGGGGTCACCCGGCTCGCTGCTGGCAGCCGGTTGCTGCGCGGGAGCGGCGGGAGCGCCGTTGGCAGCGGGTGCACCAGCGGCAGGAGAATTCGGGGCTACCGGTGCGCCAGCGGCGGCACCACCGGAAAGACGGCGATCGAGGTCCTGATAACGCTCCAGGCTTTCCTGCTTCAGGCGCTGGATTTCGTACTGCTGCTCCTCGAGCATGCCACGCAGGCGAGTGATCTCTTCCTGCATCTGCTGGAGCTGCATGAACAGCTCGCCCTGCGCGGAGACGGGGGCCGCGGGGGCCCCTGTCCCGGCGTAGGCAGCGCCAGTCGTACCGTAACCGGCCGGCGGATAACTACCGCCGTAACCGGCGTCGTTGTCCACCACGGGAACCTCAGCCAGTGCCGCGAACGGCAGACCGGCGAGGGCCAGGAAAGTCAGAGCACGACTGGACTTGCGCATAGCGAATTACTTACGCAGTTCTACGCGGCGGTTTTGCGCCCAGGACTGCTCGTCGTTGCCAGTGGCAACCGGACGCTCTTCGCCGTAGGAAACCAGTTCCAGCTGAGCCGGGGAAACGCCCTGCAGAACCAGGTAGCGCTGAACGGCCTTGGCACGACGCTCGCCCAGAGCCATGTTGTACTCACGGGTACCACGCTCGTCGGTGTGGCCTTCCAGGACAACGCGGTTGCCGTTGGCCTTCAGGTCCTTGGCGTGTACGTCCAGAGCGCGCATGGCTTCCGGCTTCAGGTCGGAGCTGTCGTACTCGAAGTAGAAGGTGGTGATAGCGCGCAGAGCGGCTTCTTCGCTCATGCTGCCGTCTACACCGCTGCCACCGGCGTTGTAGCCAGCGTTCGGGTCAACAGCACCTTCGCCAGTGCCTTCGCCGCCTTTGGACGAGCAACCAACAGCTACGGCCATGGCCAGAGCGAGAGCGGCAAATTTGCCGAATTTCAGCATTTCCATCATGTAACTCCTAATGAACCCCAGGTGTGTTTAGCAAAGGTATTTTTTGGACCGCTTCAGTTCAGGTACGGCGACCAGGACGGTTCGCGAATGTCGCCCTGAACTGTGGGAATCGGGACTCGTACGCGCCCGTTTGTAGACACGAGCATCAGCACGCCGCCCCCCTGCTGGCGAGTTGCGTAGATTAGCATGGTGCCATTAGGCGCAACAGTGGGAGAGTCGTCCAGCGTGGTGCCGGAAAGGATGCGCGGAGCGCTGCCCGAGCGGGTCAGATCCTGGGCGGCCACCTTGAAGTTGGTGAAGCCGTCCTGACGGTGGATCATCACCAGCATCTTCTCGTCAGCCGAGAGTTTCGGGTTGGCGTTGTAGTTGCCCACGAAGGTCACGCGCTGCGGCTCGCCACCGTTGATGTTGGCCTTGTAGATCTGCGGCTTGCCGGCACGATCCGAGGTGAAATAGATGGTCTGGCCATCGGCGCCCCAGAAGGGCTCGGTGTCGATCGCCATGTTGTTGGTCACGCGACGCATCTGGCGGCTGCCCAGGTCCATCACGTAGATCTCCGGGTTGCCATCGCGGGACAGTACGAACGCCAGGCGATTGCCTTCCGGCGACCAGGCCGGAGCACCGTTCAGGCCCTCGAAGTTGGTGATCTGCTCGCGGCGACCGGTGTCGATGTGCTGGACGAAGATGCGCGGACGCTTCTGCTCGAAGGACACATAGGCGATACGACGGCCATCCGGCGCGTAGCGCGGCGACAGGATCGGCTCGCGGGATTGCAGCAGGGTCACTGCACGCTGGCCGTCATAGTCGGAACGCTGCAGGGTGTAACGGGTGTTGTTCACCGAGAAGCGCTCTGCGGTCACGTAGAGCATGCGGGTGGAGAACGCGCCCTTGATGCCGGTGAGCTTTTCGAACGACTGGTCGGCGATGTAGTGCGCCATGTCACGCAGCTGGTCGGTGGAGCCGCTGACATTGCCAGCCATGACCTGCTGCTCGGTGGTGACGTTGAACAGGGCGAATTGCACCTGCAGGCGGCCACCCGCCGGAACGACGCTGCCTACCAGCACGTACTGGGCGCCCAGGGCCTTCCAGTCGCGATAGATCACTTCGCTGGCCTGGGTCGGCAAGCTGATCATGTTCTGGCGCGGAATCGGCTCGAAGTACCCGGAGTTGCGCAGGTCATTGCCAACCACCTCGGAAATATCGGTGGGCAGCACGGTGCCGCCCTGCCAGCCAAAGGGCACCACGGCGATCGGGGTCGCCCGGTCGGTACCGCTGGTGATCACCAGCGGGTCAGCGGCCTGGACAGAGCCGACCAGCATGGCGACTCCGATCAGGACGATACGAATCAGGGTTTTCACAGACCTAAATCCTCCGGTTTGAAGATGATGCGGCGCTGCCTGTACATCTGGTCAAAGGTAGCGCGGTCCAATTGTTGCATTTCGGGGATGCGGCCAACGCTGCGGACCGCACTCACGGCCGAGCTGTCGAAGGGCGCATCGCCGCTGGAGCGGGTGACACTGGCGTTGGTGATGGTGCCGTCGGGCAGCATCTCGATCAGTACCTCTACGCTCATGCCGTTACGTGCCGATGGCGGACGGCGCCACTGCTCGCTGACCAGTTTGATGATCAGGTCATCGAGACTGCCTGCAACCTGATCGCCGACTTCGTCGGCCAGGGCCTGCTGATGCCCCACATCTTCGGACAGCAACTCGGCAAGGGCCGCGGCCTTCTTGTCTTCGGCAGCCTTGCGCTTGGCTTCTTCCGCCGCTTTCTTCTTCGCGGCGTCAGCAGCAGCCTTCTTCTTCGCGTCTTCTGCCGCCTTTTTCTTGGCTGCCTCGGCTGTCGCTTTTTTCTTCGCCTCTTCGGCGGCCTTTTTCTTGGCCTCTTCAGCAGCTTTCTTCTTCGCCTCTTCGGCCGCCTTCTTCTTGGCTTCCTCTTCGGCTTTCTTCTTGGCGAAATCGGCCTGTTTCTTCTCTTCGACCTTTTTCGCTTCTTCGGCTTTCTTGGCTTCGGCTACCTGCTTGGCTTCCTCGGCCTTCTTCGCCGCTTCGTCGGCCTTTCGAGCCTCCTCGGCTTTCTTTTGTTCCGCGGCCTTGGCCGCCGCCGCTACCTTCTGCTCCTCAGCCTTCTTCTGCTCCAGCTGCTCGGTCTCATACTGAGGAGCAGTGGTCTGCTTCTTCTCGCCGGCGATCTTCTGGTTGGTCTGGGTAGTGGCCTGGCTCTGGGATTTGAGCTGGTACAGGGTGGCCTGCACGATCGGCCGGGACGGCGGCAATTCCGGGGTGAAGGCGAAGCTGACGAACAGCATGCCGAACATCAGGGCGTGCAGGGACACAGCCCAGATGGTCGGCCAGAAGTAGCTTTCCGAGGAGGAGCGTTCGCTCTGCTGCTGCATCAGGGCGCCTCGGTGATCAGCCCGACGTTGGCCACGCCGGCCTTCTGCAGGCCGCCCATCACCGCCATCACGGCGCCGTAGTCGACCGTCTTGTCGCCACGGACGAAGACCTGCACGGTCTTACCCTGGCGGCTGTTCTCGGCCATGATGCCGGAGGCCGCCTGGACCAGCTGGTCGAGGGAAACCGAGGTTTCGCTCTTGCGGGTCTGGTCGGTCTGCACCTCTTCGCCCATGTTCCAGTAGTAGGACTTGTCGGCCTTGATGGAGATGGTCAGGACGCGGGCATTGTTGTCCTGCGGCAGGGCCTCGCTGGAGACCTTCGGCAGGTCGACCTTGACGCCCTGGTTGAGCATGGGCGCGGTGACCATGAAGATCACCAGCAGCACGAGCATGACGTCGATGTAAGGCACGACGTTCATCTCGGCGACCGGTTTGCGTTTTTGGCGGATTCTGGCCATTGCTTGAAACCTTTCCTGTCAGGGTCCCGGCGATTCACTCGTCGCTGGTATGCACCTTGCGGTGCAGGATGGCCTGGAACTCGTCGGCGAAGGTGTAGTAGCGGCCGACAAGGGTTTCACCGCGAGCGGCGAAGCGGTTGTAGGCGATAACGGCCGGGATCGCGGCGAACAGGCCGATCGCGGTGGCAATCAGGGCCTCGGCGATGCCGGGAGCCACGGTGGCCAGGGTCGCCTGCTGGACCTGGGCCAAGCCGCGGAAGGAGTTCATGATGCCCCACACCGTGCCGAACAGGCCGATGTACGGGCTGGTGGAACCGACGGTGGCGAGGAACGGCAGGCTCTGTTCGAGCTTCTCTTCCTCGCGGGAGATGGCCACGCGCATGGCGCGGGAAACACCTTCCATCACTGCGTCCGGGTCAACGCCGGCCTGCTGGCGCAGACGGGAAAACTCCTTGAAACCGGCGCGGAAGATCTGCTCCACACCGCAGTCCGGGTCCGGGTTGCTGCCCGCCTGGCGGTACAGCTTGGACAGGTCGATACCAGACCAGAAGCGCTCTTCGAAAGTCTCCAGGGACTTCTTGGCGGCACGCAGCATGTTGCTTCGCTGGAAAATCATGATCCAGGAGGTGACCGATGCGGCCACCAGGGTCAGCATGACCAGCTGCACCACGATACTGGCGTTGCTGATCAGGCTCCACATGGAGGTATGGTCGACGACGTTGGCTTCCACGCTTAATCTCCTGCTGGGAATAGACCCGGGTCGGTGGCGAAGGCTTTACGCAGCGCTTCGGGAATCGCCCGGGGTTTCAAACTGTCGGCACGTACACAGGCAATCAGGAACTGCCCTTCGCACAGCAATGCATCATCGGAGGCGCGCCTGACCTGTTGACGAAAACGCAGGCTCGCACGGTTCAACTCCATTACCTCGGCACTGACATTCAGCTCGTCGTCCAGCTTCGCCGGCGCCATGTAGCGCGCCTCGGCCGAATGCACGACGAATAGCAGGTTCTCCCCGGCAAGCGTGGACTGGGCAAAGCCCAGACTGCGCAGACGCTCGGTTCGAGCCCGCTCCATGAACTTGAGGTAATTGACGTAGTAGACGATTCCGCCGGCATCGGTGTCTTCGTAATAGACACGACAGCGATGCTGGAACGGCTGGGCCCCATTTTGCGCGCGCATACTCTAGTGCTTACTCCTAAGGTTGCCAATCCGGCCAGGCAACTGTTTTTTCATGGCTGCGTCCCTGCCGAGCGCTTCGACCACGGAAGCGTCTAATCGTCACCCGAACCGAACAGATCGGCGGTCGGATTGTCCGCCATACGCTTGGGAAGGTTCAGCCCGAAATGTAAATAGGCATGACGGGTGACCACCCTCCCCCTCGGCGTCCGCATGATGTAACCCTGCTGAATCAGGTAGGGCTCGAGAACGTCTTCGATCGTGTGGCGTTCTTCGCTGATCGCCGCCGCCAGGTTATCGATCCCCACCGGACCGCCATCGAACTTGTCGATCATCGTCAGCAGTAGACGCCGGTCCTGGTGGTCGAAGCCACGTTCATCGACGTCCAGCAGGTTCAGCGCCTTGTCGGCGATGATGCGGGTGATCTGCCCCTCGCCACGAACTTCGGCGAAGTCGCGCACCCGGCGCAACAGGCGGTTGGCGATACGCGGCGTGCCACGGGCACGGCGCGCGATCTCGAAGGCGCCCTCGGGCTCGATGTGCAGACCGAGGATGCTGGCAGAACGGGCGACGATGGTCGCCAGGTCCTGGGTGCTGTAGAACTCCAGGCGCTGAACGATACCGAAGCGGTCGCGCAGCGGGTTGGTCAGCATGCCGGCACGGGTGGTGGCACCCACCAGGGTGAAGGGCGGCAAGTCCAGCTTGATCGAACGGGCCGCCGGGCCTTCACCGATCATGATGTCGAGCTGGAAGTCTTCCATCGCCGGGTAGAGCACCTCTTCGACGATGGGTGAGAGGCGGTGGATTTCGTCGACGAAGAGCACGTCGCCGGCTTCCAGGTTGGTCAGCAGCGCCGCGAGATCGCCGGGCCGCTCCAGTACCGGGCCGGAGGTGCTCTTGATGGCCACGCCCATCTCGCTGGCGATGATGTTCGCCAGGGTCGTCTTGCCCAGGCCAGGCGGACCGAAGATCAGCGTATGGTCGAGGGCCTCGCTACGCCCCTTGGCAGCCTGGATGAACAGTTCCATCTGCTCGCGCACTACCGGCTGGCCGATGTAGTCGGCCAGCCGCAGCGGGCGAATGGCACGGTCCAGCTGCTCGTCGCGGTCGCGACTGCTGGCAGTGATGAGGCGGTCGGCTTCGATCATGCGGACTTACACCATTCCTTTCAGGGCGCGGCGGATCATTTCTTCACTGGACAGGCCGTCTTCCTTGATGGCGGAGACCGCACGGCTGGCTTCCTGGGGCTTGAACCCGAGGGCGATAAGCGCGGCCAGGGCGTCATTCTCCGCACTGGAGACTGCCACGCCAACCCGGGGTTCGACCACCAGGGTGGCGATGGCCGGCATGCTTTCCCAGGCCTTGAAGCGGTCCTTGAGCTCCACCAGCAGGCGCTCGGCGGTCTTCTTGCCGACGCCTGGAATCTTCACCAGGGTAGAGGTGTCCTGGGCCTGCACGCAGCGCACCAGCTCATCGACTTCCAGGCCGGACATCAGCGCCAGGGCCAGCTTCGGCCCAACGCCGTTCAGGCGGATCAGCTCCCGGAACAGCTCGCGCTCACGCTTCTCGAAGAAGCCATAGAGCAGATGAGCATCCTCGCGCACCACCAGATGGGTGTGCAGGGTCACCGGCTCACCCACCGAAGGCAGGCGATAGAGGGTGGTCATGGGTACTTCCAGCTCGTAGCCAACACCGTTGACGTCAAGTATCAGGTGCGGCGGTTGCTTTTCCGCCAGGTTGCCGCGCAGGCGTCCAATCACGAATAGCGTCCTTTGAATTGATTACAGACGGAGACGGCCGCCGCGCCGCTTGGCGCTGGCCAGTCCATGGGGAATCAGGCTCTGCCGGTGGTGCGCATGACACAGGGCGATTGCCAGGGCGTCCGAGGCATCGATCTGCGGTTTCTGCACCAGCTTGAGCAGGTGCATCACCATCATCTGCACCTGCTGCTTGTCGGCACCACCGGTACCGGCGATAGCCTGCTTGACCTGGCTGGCGGTGTACTCGGCGATCTCGAGGCCCGCTTCGGCGGCCGCGACAATGGCGGCGCCACGGGCCTGCCCCAGCTTGAGGGCGGAATCGGCATTGCGTGCCATGAACACCTGTTCGATGCCCATGGTCACCGGTTCATAGGAGCGAATGACTTCACTGACACCGCGGAAGACGATCTGCAGGCGCTCGTGCAATGCGCCGGCGCCGGTACGGATGCAGCCCGAGGCAACGTACTCGCAGCCGCGCCCGGTGTCACGAACCACTCCGTAGCCGGTGATGCGCGAACCGGGGTCGATACCAAGAATCAGGGTCATGCAGCCGCCAACTCCACAGGCCGGCGCGAGACCGGCACACTGTCTATTTATCCAGCCGCGAGTATACGGAGCCGCCCGCCAACAAAAAAGCCGGAAGCGCTCGAGGCGACTTCCGGCTTCGGGATCACGCCAGCACTCAGCCGAGCTGCTCCATGATCTCGTCTGGGATCTCAGCGTTGTGGTAGACATTCTGGACATCGTCCAGGTCTTCCAGCATGTCGATCAGCTTCATCACCTTCTGCGCGGTTTCCAGGTCGGTGATGGGCGCGGTGATCGACGGGATCATCGCCACTTCGGCCTCGTCGCCCTTGAAGCCGGCGGCGGTCAGGGCCTCGTTCACCGAGAGGAAGTCGGCAAAGGTG
Organism: Pseudomonas lalkuanensis; assembly: GCF_008807375.1. Classification (NCBI taxonomy): domain Bacteria; kingdom Pseudomonadati; phylum Pseudomonadota; class Gammaproteobacteria; order Pseudomonadales; family Pseudomonadaceae; genus Metapseudomonas; species Metapseudomonas lalkuanensis. The sequence continues at coordinate 4,648,567 of NZ_CP043311.1, forward strand.
GTGTAGACCTCGACGGAGCCATCTTCGCCAGCCACGACGTCATCGGCACCAGCTTCCAGGGCTGCTTCCATCAGGGCTTCTTCATTCACGCCAGGCGCGTAGCTGATCTGGCCCTTGCGGTCGAACATGTAGGCCACCGAACCATCGGTACCCAGGTTGCCACCGCACTTGCTGAAGGCATGACGCACTTCCGCCGCGGTACGGTTGCGGTTGTCGGTCATGGCTTCGATGATGATCGCCACGCCGCTCGGTGCGTAACCTTCGTAGCTGAGTTCGACCATGTTGTCGGCTTCGTTGGAGCCGGCACCACGGGCGATGGCGCGATCGATGGTGTCGCGGGTCATGTTCGCGGTCAGCGCCTTGTCCACCGCCAGACGCAGACGCGGGTTGTCCGCCGGATTGCCACCACCATGCTTGGCGGCAACGGTCAGCTCACGGATGAGCTTGGTGAAGATCTTGCCGCGCTTGGCGTCCTGGCGTTCCTTGCGGTGCTTGATGTTGGCCCATTTCGAATGACCAGCCATAACTCACTCCGTACTCTCTATAACGGACGGCGCCCTGTGGCGCCGTCTTGGGTTGGTTCCGATTACTCGGCCTTGGCCTGTTCGCGCAGGCGGATGTTCAGCTCGCGCAGGGCCTTGGCGTCCACGGTGCCCGGTGCCTGGGTCATGACGTCGCCGGCGCTCTGGGTTTTCGGGAAGGCGATCACTTCGCGGATCGACGAAGCGCCGGTCATCAGCATCACCAGGCGATCCAGGCCGAAGGCCAGGCCACCGTGCGGCGGTGCACCGTACTTCAGCGCATCGAGGAGGAAGCCGAACTTCTCTTCCTGCTCCGCGTCATCGATACCCAGTACGCGGAACACCGCCTGCTGCATGGACTTGTCGTGGATACGGATGGAGCCGCCGCCCAGTTCGGTGCCGTTGAGCACCATGTCGTAGGCGCGGGACAGCGCGGCGGCCGGGTTGGCTTCCAGTTCCTGCGGAGTGCACTTGGGCGAGGTGAACGGGTGGTGCAGCGAAGTCAGGCTACCGTCGTCGTTCTCTTCGAACATCGGGAAGTCCACGACCCACATCGGCGCCCACTCCTTGGTGAGCAGCTTGAGGTCATGGCCAACCTTGATACGCAGCGCGCCCAGGGCGTCGCAGACGATCTTGGCCTTGTCGGCGCCGAAGAACACGATGTCGCCATCAACCGCGCCCACGCGATCGAGGATTACATTGAGGTTCTCCTCGGGGATGAACTTGACGATCGGCGACTGCAGGCCTTCGACGCCCTTGGCGCGCTCGTTGACCTTGATGTAGGCCAGGCCCTTGGCACCGTAGATGCCGACGAACTTGGTGTAATCGTCGATCTGGCTGCGCGGCATGGAAGCGGCGCCCGGTACGCGCAGGGCGGCAACACGGCCTTTCGGATCGTTGGCCGGGCCGGAGAACACCTTGAATTCCACGCCCTTCAGCTGGTCGGCTACATCGACCAGTTCCAGCGGGATACGCAGGTCCGGCTTGTCGGAGCCGTAGCGGCGCATGGCTTCTTCGAACGGCATGTGCGGGAACTCGTCGAACTCGACGTCCAGCACTTCCTTGAACAGCTGACGCACCATCTTCTCGGTGATTTCGATGATGTCGCTTTCTTCCAGGAAGCTGGTCTCGATATCGATCTGGGTGAATTCCGGCTGGCGGTCGGCACGCAGGTCTTCGTCGCGGAAGCACTTGGCAATCTGGTAGTAGCGGTCGAAGCCGGCCACCATCAGCAGCTGCTTGAACAGCTGGGGCGACTGCGGCAGGGCGAAGAAGTGGCCCGGGTAGGTGCGGCTCGGCACCAGGTAGTCGCGTGCGCCTTCCGGAGTCGGGCGACCCAGGATCGGGGTTTCCACGTCAAGGAAACCGTTCTCGTCCAGGTAGCGGCGGATGCTGCTGGTGATGCGCGCGCGCAGCTTCAGCTTGGCAGCCATTTCCGGGCGACGCAGGTCGATGAAGCGGTAGCGCAGGCGGGTTTCTTCGCCCACGTCGGAGTATTCGTCCAGCGGGAACGGCGGGGTTTCCGCCTGGTTCAGGACTTCCAGCTCGTAACCCAGCACTTCGATGGCACCGGAAGCCATGTTGGCGTTGCGCGCGCCTTCCGGACGCAGACGGACCTTACCGGTGATCTTCACCACGAATTCGCTGCGGACGCGGTCGGCGCGGGCGAAGGTTTCTTCGCGATCCGGGTCGAACACCACCTGGGCCAGGCCTTCGCGGTCACGGATATCGAGGAAAATGACCCCGCCGTGGTCGCGGCGGCGGTGTACCCAACCGCAGAGGGTGACTTCCTGGCCGTCCAGGCTCTCGTTCAGTTGGCCGCAATAGTGGCTGCGCATCATGGTCGTGTTTCGCTTCTCTTGAGTCGTGAATTCGTCCGCCCGCCCTGAGGCGACGGAGCATCCGGCGGAAGTGCAACCCCCTGCCGGACGGGCCGGGGTTCGCGGCAAAGAGCGGGATTATATAGCGTAAATTGTCACCGCGCAGCCGCCCTCCCCGCCCGGTCCGACGCCCCGACCGAGAGTGGGTTCGCTTGCTGGGCCACAGGGCAGTGTCTAAGCTCGCCTGCACTCACCCGACGGACGGACACGTGGCACACAAGGAAGGAGTGGAGATGCAATCGCTTGCAGGGAAAGTCGCAGTCATCACGGGAGCCGCGTCCGGCATCGGTCGCGCCCTCGCCCACCAGTTGGCAGGCATGGGTTGCCATCTGGCCCTCGCCGATATTGACGCCGAAGGTCTCGAGGCCACCGCTTCGCCACTGCGCCGCGAAAGCCTGCAACTTTCCACCCACACACTGGACGTCTCCAACCGCGAGGCCGTTCACGCCTTCGCCGACAGCGTACTGGCCCGGCACGGACGAACCGACCTGGTGATCAACAATGCCGGCGTGGCGGTCTCCCAGACCATCGCCGAGCTGCGCTACGACGATTTCGAATGGCTGATGGGCATCAACTTCTGGGGCGTGGTCCACGGCACCAAGGCCTTCCTTCCCCACCTGCTGGATCAGGGCGAAGGGCATATCGTCAACGTATCGAGCATCTTCGGCATCGTCAGCATGCCCACCCAGGGCGCCTACAACGCCAGCAAGTTCGCGGTGCGAGGCTTCACCGAAGCACTGCGCCAGGAACTCTGCGGTACCGCCATCAAGGTCAGTTGCGTTCATCCGGGCGGCATCCGCACCAATATCGCCCGCTCGGCACGCTTCTATCGGGGCATCGATGGCAAGACGGATGCGGCCAAGGCGGCCATCCATTTCGACAAGCTGGCGCGCACCTCGGCACAGCAGGCGGCACAGGCCATCATCAAGGGCGTGCAGGCTGGCCAGCCACGCATCATGGTCGGCGCCGACGCGCGCTTCCTCGATCACCTGCAGCGTTTATTGCCCGCCAGCTACCCGCGACTGCTGGGCAAGTTTCTAAACAAGAAATGAAACCGGCAAAGACCAATGACTTCTAAGCATTGCATTCATTGATAGAAGACAAGGCCGCCCCGCACCCGGCCCGTGTTAGGCTTTTTCCATCACGGGCCCGGTGCGGGCCACAAGCTACCGAGAGGAGAACTGGTATGGAAATCAACATCGGAATCGCCGAACAGGATCGTGCAGCTATCGCAGAGGGCCTGTCCCGCCTGCTGGCCGACACCTACACCCTCTATCTCAAGACCCACAATTTCCATTGGAACGTCACCGGACCGATGTTCAACACCCTGCACCTGATGTTCGAGGGCCAGTACAACGAACTGGCCCTGGCGGTGGACTCCATTGCCGAGCGTATCCGCGCCCTGGGCTTCGCAGCCCCCGGCACCTACGCCGCCTACGCCCGTCTGTCCTCCATCAAGGAAGAAGAAGGCGTTCCGGCCGCCGAAGACATGATCAAGCAGCTGGTACAGGGCCAGGAAGCGGTAGTCCGCACTGCCCGTGGCATTTTCCCGTTGCTGGACAAGGTCAGCGACGAGCCCACCGCCGACTTGCTGACCCAGCGCATGCAAGTCCACGAGAAAACTGCGTGGATGCTCCGCAGCCTGCTCGCCGCCTGACCTTCAGGCATTTCAAAAAGGCCCGGGAAACCGGGCCTTTCGCTATGCGCGACAGTCTGCCTGATCTATGCTCTGGCAATTCGACATCTGTCCACAGTGAAGTGCATGAGCAAGCCTCCGAAACATCCGTCGCTGCTTGAGCTTTTCCCCGAAGAAACCCGTGAGGCCGCCGACCTGCTCAAGCAGGCCGTTCCTCACATGGTGCGTCACTCCATTCCGCCGAACCCGGTGCATTACGCCCTCTGGTACACCTACAGCAAGGGCATGGATCCGGATCTCAATCGCCGACTGGACAAAATCACCAACGACTTCGACGTCTTCCCTCCGGACTCGGCCCTCAAGCTGTTTCGCGAGTACATCATCCGTGGCGAGCTCGAGGAAGCACGCCAGGGGCAGCAGCAGGTCATCGACCTGGTGGATGACATCGAGGGTGATGTCAGTCGCAGCGTCAGCGGCGGCCAGGCGTACCAGAGCAGCCTGACGGCGGGTCTGGCGGCCCTCCATGAGCCCATCATCGACGACCTTCCCAGCGTGCTGAACCACCTGCAGGAAAGCACCCAGCTGATGCAGGAACAGCAGGAGCAATTCCTCTATCGCCTGCAGGCCGCCCAGGCGGAAATCCAGCACCTGCGCAACCAGCTGGAACGCGCGCAACTGGCCGCCACGCTGGATGGCCTGACCCAGGTATTCAACCGCCAGGCTTTCACTCGCCTGCTGGAACAGTCCCTGAAGAACGATCAGGAAGGCCTGGCGCTGGTGATGCTGGACATTGATCACTTCAAGCAATTCAACGACCAGTTCGGCCATCCGCTCGGGGATCGCGTCCTCCAGCATGTCGGCCAACTGCTGCGGGAACTGCTGCCACCGCGCGGCATGGCCGGTCGCTACGGCGGGGAAGAGTTCTGTGTGCTGCTGCGTGATTGCCAGAACCTGGACACGGCCCGCGCCTTCGCCGAGCAACTGCGCAATAAAATGCAGGCACTGCGTGTGAAGGTCCGCCGTACGGACCAGGTGCTCGATACCATCACCGCAAGCTTCGGCCTCGCTCTCGCGGAACCCGGCGACACCCTCGAAAGTCTTATCACCCGAGCCGACGACGCCCTCTACCAGGCCAAGCGCAATGGCCGCAATCAGGTGCATCCCGCAGCCCCTGAAGCAGCGCTAACCGCTTGATTTGAGTAGCCCTGTCCTTTGCTGTTAAATACAGCCGGTGCCGCAAGTCAATCCCCTGACCTGCGGCATAGGCCGGCTCCATGCTCTTTTCATCCCGCATGTACCGGCTCTTTTCCGTCTGAGATTCCGTTTCCAAGGTGATCCATTGAACATGTTGAAAATCGTCCATCTGTTGACGGGCGCTGCCGCTTTATTGCTGTCCTTCATTCCGAGCCTGCGCGCTGACGCCCTGCCCTACCTGCAACAACCCGAAGCCCTTTACCTGGCGTTCTTCGGTCTGCTCAACCTGCTGTTGGCCCCGGTGGTTCCGGCCTGGGCCAAGGGACTGCACAACCAGTTGCAGACCCTCGTCTCCGCCCTGCTGGTCCTGGCGGTGATCCTGCAAACGCTGATCCTCCTGGCACCGATGCCCGAAATCGGTGCGCAGCCGGCCATCCTCGTCAGCCTCCTGACCGTGATCCTCGCCGTTGCACTGCACCTGGCCATCAACCTGCGCAAGGTGACCCAGGCGCCGCCGCTGCCCCAGGACATGTCCAACCGCGAAACCGGCACAGTGAAGTGGTTCAACACATCCAAGGGCTTCGGTTTCATCTCCCGTGATTCCGGGGATGACATCTTCGTGCACTTCCGCGCCATCCGCGGCGAAGGTCACCGCGTACTGATCGAAGGACAGCGCGTGGAGTTCTCGGTCATCCAGCGGGACAAGGGCCTGCAGGCAGAGGACGTGATTGCCGCGCTCCCCAGCCGACGCTGAGGCAGATGAAAAAGCCCGCCAATCGGCGGGCTTTTTCTTGCGTGCTCAATAGTGAGGCGGCGGCGCCTCGTCCTCGTTCGACCCGAACTGGCTGAGGAGCTCTTCCTGGCGCCGGGCAAGGGCCGTCACCTGGAGCTGCAGGCGATCCACCAGACGCTGCTGCTCGACCAGGATGTCGTTGAGGGTCTGAATGGTGTCGTCCTGGAAGGCAAGTCGGCTCTCCAGGTCAGCGATGCGCATTTCCAGACTCATGGCTCACTCCTCCACAAAGCGGAAATCATCGGCCAGCGCCATGCGCAGCTTGGCACGAATGGCAGCGACCTGCTCGGACGAGTACGCCACCGCCGGATGACGCCCCCAGACCGGGGACGGCCAGGCCGCATCCTCGCGACGGCGCACGATTACGTGCATGTGCAACTGGCTGACCACATTGCCGAGGGTCGCGACGTTCATCTTGTCGGCACCAAAGGTGTCCTTGAGGGTCTCGGCGAGGAAAGTGGTTTCCTGCCAGAGCTGGCGCTGCTCGTCAGCGCCGAGCTGGAACAGCTCGCTGACCTCTTCGCGGCGCGGCACCAGGATGAACCAGGGATAGTGGGCGTCATTCATCAACAGCAGCCGGCACAGGGGAAAATCACCGATGGGCAGGGTGTCCTGCTGAAGTCTTGGGTCCAGGGCGAACATACTGGCCTCTCCTGTTCGACTGTAGGGAGTTCGAGATTAGCATCCCCGACCTAGCGACCGGCACGGGGGCGCGCAGCATAGCCAAGGCTCGCGGCGAGCGGAACTCGCTCACCGGCGCTTCTTATATAGAGGAAGCCTCCGTCACCACGCGCACCAGGATCGCGCACGATTAACATTTCGTTACTTACCGCCACACTGAGGTTACGCAGCGCCTGTCACAACGCGGGGTAGAGGCTTTCCCAGACTGCTCAGGCAATGCCTGTCAATAGCCACCCAGCGCGCAAAATGCCTCATTTCAGGGCAGTGGCTTTTCGTATCAGGCATTGCCAGATCAGGCGTTGGTAGAGCGGCAACGAGCGCACCCCGTGGCAAATGCAAGATTTCTTTCCATACCTGGTCGTTTGTGCACGTTTGTTGCTTGGCAGGTGCCAGGTCACTCGCGGGAACGGGAACGAATCCAATGGCCGCCCACCCGCACCGTGCCTCGGATACATAGGGGTTGAAGGGATGCAAGAGCGAACCTATAGATATGCGACACACTTCTTCTCGATTTGCGACAGCACTGTGAAGAAATCGTAAGGACTAGGTTTCAACTATCGCCAATATTGTCGCCGTGCTATAAGTTAGCGCCGACACAAAAAGAAAGAACCGCCTTCACGTAAATAAGAAAGCGGCGAGAATCTTCAAAACCAAAGGAGCAATCACAATGCAAGTGATGAAGTGGAGCGCACTGGCTCTGGCCGTGACCGCCGGTAGCATGCAGTTGGCATTCGCCAGCGCCCAGGAAGAGTCCAAGGGCTTCGTAGAAGACAGCAATCTGACTCTGCTGAACAAGAACTTCTTCTTCTACCGTGACTTCCGTAACAACCCGAACACCAGCCAGAACTACCGTAAAGAATGGGCCCATGGCATCAGTGCCATGTACGAGTCCGGCTTCACCCAAGGCACCGTTGGCTTCGGTGTTGATGCCCACGGCATGCTGGGTCTGAAACTGGACAGCGGCAATGGCACCAACGGTACCGGCCTGCTCCCGACCGGCTCCGACGGCCGCTCCCAGGACGATTACTCCTACGCTGGCGGCGCCGTTAAGATGCAGGTGTCCAACACCCAGCTGAAGTACGGCAACCTGTTCCCGACCGCTCCGGTATTCGCCACCGGTACCGCTCGCCTGTTCCCGGGCTCCGCTGAAGGCTTCCAGCTGACCAGCAGCGAGATCGAAGGCCTGAACGTCGACGCCGGCCACTTCACCTCCATCCGTGACGGCAGCGCCTCCACCAACCGCCACGGCGAAATCACCACCACCTACACCGGCCTCGCTAGCAACAGCGCTGACTACGTAGGCGGCTCCTACTCCTTCACCGACAACGTCAGCGCAAGCCTGTACGGTGCCGAGCTGGAAGACATCTGGCGTCAGTACTACGGCAACCTGAACTGGAACATTCCGTTCAGCGACAGCCAAGCCCTGAACCTGGACTTCAACGTCTACCGCACCACCGACAAGGGCGACGCCATCGCTGGCGACCTGGATACCACCGCCTGGTCCGCTGCCGCCGCCTACTCCATCGGCGCCCACAAGTTCACCCTGGCCTACCAGAAAGTGAACGGCGACGAGCCTTTCGACTACATCTCGATGGACGGCCAGAACTCCGGCGACTCCATCTTCCTGGCCAACTCCGTCCAGTACTCCGACTTCAACGGCCCGAACGAGAAGTCCATCCAGGTTCGCTACGACCTGAACATGGCTCAGTACGGTGTTCCGGGCCTGAGCTTCATGGCTCGCTACATCACCGGTGACGACGTTGACGGCACCAAGGCCGACCCGAACGGCGCCTTCGCGGGTGCAATTGGCGAAGACGGCAAGGAATGGGAACGCGACATCGAAGCCAAGTACGTGGTTCAGGAAGGCGCAGCTAAAGACCTGTCCATCCGCATTCGTCACGCCAGCTGGCGTGCCAACAGCGACATGGCCTTCTTCGGCTCCGCTGGCGGTACCGCGAACGACGAAATCCGCGTAATCACCGAGTACCCGCTGGATATCCTGTAATATCCCCCGCGTATACATAAGTGATGAAAGAAACCCGGCCTAGGCCGGGTTTCTTTTTGCGCGGAAGAACTTGACTCGCGAGTTGATCAAATCGCCGCCAAACAGTTGCTCAAACTTTAATCAACCAATGGCAACGCATAAGTGCCGGTCACATGGGCAACGAGATCCTCTTCCGCCCCTTGTGAATAAAGTGAAACTTCACATACCGCCTGACGACGACCGAGTTTAAGAATCCTCGCCTCGGCAAGCAGATCCACAGGTTTGGGCCGAGCCAGGAAGTTGATATTCAAGTTGGATGTCACCGCCATTTCGACTTTGCCCAGGCGGCCCAACACGACCGCGTACATGGCAGCATCGGCCAGCGCCATGATGGTCGGACCGGACAAGGTTCCTCCCGGTCGCACCAACCTGGGCTGGAAGGGCACGCGCGCCAGCGCTCCCTGTTCGTCCATCCGCTCGATCCGCAGGTCGATGTCTTCCGCCATCGGTACCCCATTGCGAATGAGCGCCTCTACCTGCTCCGCTGTCAGACTCACTACGTCGCCCTCCTCGCTCTGCCGGACCACAATCCTGTACGCCACTTGATCAGCGCCGTACAATGCCGAGCCATTCAAACCCATCGCAACCGACAAAACGGCCAAACATGCGTACCAGTCAGTACCTGCTGTCTACCCTCAAGGAAACCCCCACCGATGCCGTGGTGATCAGCCACCAGTTGCTGCTGCGCGCCGGCATGATCCGCAAGCTCGCTTCCGGCCTCTACACCTGGCTGCCAATGGGCCTGCGTGTTCTGCGCAAGGTCGAGGCGGTGGTCCGCGAAGAGATGAATGCCGCTGGTGCGCTGGAAGTATTGATGCCCGCCGTGCAGCCCGCCGAACTGTGGCAGGAGTCCGGTCGTTGGCAGCAGTACGGCCCCGAGCTGCTGCGCCTGAAGGATCGCCATGAGCGCGAGTTCTGCGTCGGCCCGACCCACGAAGAAGTCATCACCGACATGGCGCGCAATGAGCTGAACAGCTACAAGCAGCTGCCGCTCAACTTCTACCAGATCCAGACCAAGTTCCGTGACGAGATCCGTCCGCGCTTCGGCCTGATGCGCGGCCGCGAGTTTGTGATGAAGGATGCCTACTCCTTCCACATGAACCAGGAGTCGCTGCAGGAAACCTACGACCGCATGCACCAGGCGTACTGCAACGTGTTCAGCCGCCTGGGCCTGGATTTCCGCCCCGTACTGGCCGACACCGGCTCCATCGGCGGCACCGGTTCCCACGAGTTCCACGTGCTGGCCGAGTCCGGTGAAGACGACATCGCCTTCAGCGACAGCTCCGATTACGCCGCCAACGTCGAGAAGGCCGAAGCCCTGCCCCGCGAGACCGAGCGTCCCGCGCCGAGCCAGGAGCTGAAGCTGGTCGACACCCCGAACACCAAGACCATCGCCGACCTGGTGGAAAACTTCGGTCTGGCGATCGAGAAGACCATCAAGACCCTGGTGGTCCACGGCGCCGAGGAAGGCACCCTGGTGGCGTTGATCATTCGTGGCGATCACGAACTGAACGAAATCAAGGCTGCCAACCTGCCCCAGATCGCCAACCCGCTGGTGTTCGCCAGCGAAGCCGAACTGCGCCAGGCCATCGGTGCCGGTGCCGGCTCGCTCGGCCCGCTGAACCTGCCGCTGGCCTGCGTAGTCGACCGTTCCGTCGCCCTGATGAGCGACTTCGCCATCGGCGCCAACATCGACGACAAGCACTACTTCGGCGTGAACTGGGAGCGCGACCTGCCGCTGCCGGAAGTCGCCGACCTGCGCAACGTGGTCGCTGGCGACCCGAGCCCGGACGGCAAGGGCACCCTGGTGATCAAGCGCGGCATCGAAGTGGGCCACATCTTCCAGCTGGGCACCAAGTACAGCGAAGCCATGAAGCTGAGCGTGCTGAGCGAGCAAGGCAAGCCGGTGACCCTGATCATGGGCTGCTATGGCATCGGCGTGTCCCGCGTGGTCGCCGCCGCCATCGAGCAGAACTACGACGAGCGCGGCATCCTCTGGCCGGAAGCCCTGGCGCCCTTCCAGGTCGCCCTGGTGCCGCTCAAGTACGAGACCCCGGCAGTCAAGGAAGCGACCGACAAGCTCTACGCCGAACTGCGCGCTGCGGGCGTCGACGTGCTGCTGGACGACCGTGACAAGAAGACCAGCCCCGGCGTGAAGTTCGCCGACATGGAGCTGATCGGCATTCCGCACCGCATCGTGGTGAGCGAGCGTGGCCTGGCCGAAGGCAACCTGGAATACAAGAACCGCCGTGAGACCGACAACCAGGCTGTAGCGCTCACTGAGGTTCTGTCCTTCATCACTGCCCGCGTGAATCGCTGATCGAGAAAATGTCCAAGCGCCGTTCCCATTACCTGGCCGGCGCCGCCTTGTGCGGCGCCCTCTTCGTCAGCGGTTGTGCCAACCATTTGCCGCAGCGCAGCGAGCACGAGGAGCGCGTCGAGCGCAAACTGCTCAATCACAGCTTGCAGATCGAGGTGGGCGATCCCCAGGTCCTGGAACTGCCGCAACGACGCATCCGCATCAACGAGCAGAAGACCTTCGAAGTCACCGAGTTCGAGGTCAGCCGTCACTACGATCGCTACACCCCCTACCAGCCCTGGCGGGAACTCTACGAGGTTCCGCTGGGTGCGGTAGCGGTAGTCGCTGGCGTCGGCGCCAACGTGCTCAATGTGGTACTGCTCGGCAGCCTGCCGGACACCGCCACCAAAGACTGGATCAGCTACGGCTTCGCCGGTCTCAACCCGGCGATGAACGTCGAGTCCAATGGCCGTTCCGAGCAGAACCTGGCCAGTCTCGACGAGAAGCAGATGGACAAGCGCATGGAATACTCCAGCACGCCCTGGGCGGAGCGCCCGGTGCTGGTCAAGCTGGGCAACCATACCCATGAGCTGCTCACTGATCGCAATGGCATCCTGCGACTCAACCTGCTGGACGGCCCCTTTGCCGACCAGGACATCAGTCGTATCGGCAAGCTCCAGCTGAGTGTCGAAGACCCCACGGACAGCGCCCGAGCAGACGCCAACCTGGGCATCAGCCACGCCCTGCGCGGCAAGCTGGCGGAAGCCCATTCGCTGATCTTCGAAGACCTCGAGGACGATGAAGTCCCGCAGTGGGTCCATCGCGTCAAGCGCCTGTCGGAACTGGGCCTTGAAGAGGAAGCCAGCGAACTGGAACAGAGCCTGATCGAGCTGACCCGCAACGATCCGGAACTGCAACAGGAGTTTCTCCAGTCGCTGATGAAGAATGCCGGGCGCCTTGCAGCCGACCCGGGCGATTCGGACTGAGTGAGTCCGGGAGCGAGCACATCTCGCTCCCGCCTCGCGGCATCAGCGCCGCACGATGAAGCCGGTAATGCCCTGCAGCGGTTGCTCCTGAAGCTCGACGCCGGTCACCTTTGCCTCGGCAGGCCCCTGCTCCAGCCAGCCGGCCAATTCGCGCACCGCGTCTTCCTCTCCCTCCAGAAGCACCTCGACCCGGCCATCAGCCAGATTGCGCACCCAGCCATCCAGCTCCAGGCGGTCGGCCTGTTCCTGGGTCGACTGGCGGTAATAGACACCCTGGACCTTGCCGCTCACGTAGCCGTGCAGACAGATTCTCGCCATACCCCCTAGCCTCCCTTGCGCAATTCTTCGAGGCGGGCGGCAAGGCCGGTGGCGGTTTGCTCCCCCATCAGGCGCTCCCGCAATTTCCCCTGGGCATCGATGATGTAGGTGACTGGCAAAGCCTCGCTCCGGGGCAGGTCGTATCGCTTGGACGGGTCCTCCGCCAGTACGGTGAAGCGGATGCCCATCTTCTGCGTGGCCTGGCCAAGCTCGTCCCCCTGCAGCCCGTCGAAATTGACGCCCAGAACTTTCACGCCCTTGTCCTTCTGTTGCTCTGCGAAGGCGTTGAGTTCGGGAATTTCCGTACGGCAGGGCGCGCACCATTCGGCCCAGTAATTGATGACGAGCCACTGGCCTTCGAGGCGTTCAACCGTTACCTTCTGCCCATGCTGATCGACGCCCACGTCGTCCGAGCAACTGGCCAGGAGCAGGCCGGCGCCCATCAGAGCGAACACCCCTATTACAGCCTGGAGTCGCGATCCCATGCATTCGGTCCTCGTGTACGCGGGGTTGATATGACGCTGGATGCCTTGCGCCTGGAAGTGCCGGACATTCTTGAAGAGAACAGCACTCCACTGGCAAGCGTGCCGACGCTCCTCGCACAGGCCCGCCAACTCCCTCAGGATAGTGCCCTGCAGCAGGTCCTGGCTCATTTGTTCAGGCTCAATCGCAGCGCTCTGACCTTACTCGAAAGGCAGCGCGTGCTGCAAAGTTTCAGCGAGGAGTTCCGCCACTACACCCTGGCCGCCCAGGACCGGGATATGCCATCCGGTACCTTCGTCAAGCTCTGCAACGAGCTGGCCTGCGGCTTCAAACGCCTGTTGCTGCAGATTCTCCAGGGCCACCAGCCATCGCGTCCGCACCTGGCCTGGTGCCTATACATGGCGCAGCACTTCCTCGCCCAGACCCAATTACGCCACTACCAGCTCTATCAGGAGCCGAACCCCGGGCTCTGGCGCGACAGCCATCTGTTGTACTGGATCGGCGAGCACCAGCATTGCCTGGACGAACCGGTAGCCGCCGCCTTCCGCCCCACACCGGCCAACACCCTTCGCGGGCTCTACCAGCAGATGCTGCTGCTTGCCCTGAGCAATCCCTTTCACCTGAGCGAAGGCGAATGCCCGCTTCTGTTCGGCGCCCTGGCACCGGTCGCCGGCCTGGCGCGACTGCTGCCGTGGGACGAGGACGACGAGAACGGCAGCCCGACCGTCGACCTGACCGAGTCCCAGCCCTGTCTGCCGCTGGACCAGCAGCCCGATGGCGCCAATTCCTACCTGCGTCGCTTTGAATTGGGCGCCCTGCTGATCGCCCTGCACGAGCCCTCGCCACTGCGCAGCGAGAGCGAGCACGAACTCCTGGAAAGGGTCCGCCAGCACTGGCTGGGACGACAGCAACGCCGCCATCCCCGTACCGAACAGGCCGGAAACTGCCAGCTGGTGGTGGGCCTGAGTTCCATCCATGCCGACCTGCTGGCAAAACACCCCGGTCGCTCTGGCGCACAGATGCTCGATGCCAGCCCCGGCGGTGCCCGCCTGCTCTGCAATAGCGACCTGACGAGCCAATTGCCGGTAGGCCAACTGGTGCTGGTACAGACCCAGAGCACACCGGTCCTCGCGCTGGTGCGCTGGCGTTACCAGAACACCGAGGGCCTGCACCTCGGCGTGCGCTACCTCAAGGGCCTGCCCCGCCCGGTCTGGCTGCGCCGTGCGCCCAGCGCCCAGACACACCCCGGCGTCCTGCAAAGCACGCCCGAGCCCGGCAATGGCTGGCATCATGGCCTCTGGCTGCCGGGCAAGCAGTTCGTCGAAGGTGAGAACCTCTGGCTGCAGCTGGCCAGCGTCCACAACCAGGCCATCGTCCCGCTACCGGCCCCCAATCTCTTCACCTCGCTGGTGGCGCGCTATCCCCTGCAGCTTGCCTGAGTAGCCAAACTGCGAGGCGGGTCACGCCAGCCGGCGGCCAAGGCGCACAGTTCGCATGGGATTGGCTGCTTATAATTCCGCATTACCGGTACGCACGTACCTTTTCCAGCCTGGATGTCCCATGCAACAGCACGACAGCCTGATCGGCCCGGTTCCTGCCCGCGCCGTCGAAGTCGCCCGCTCCACCCTCACCGCCTTCGAAGGCCGGGTGGCGGATTTCAATGTGGCGGCCTGGCTGCACCTGCCCGGCATGACGGACCTGCCGGTGTCACTGATGGTGGCCTACATGGATGGCAGCCAGCGCCGAGAGGTTGCAGTGGATCACGGCAAGCTCAACCCAAAGGGCAAGATCCTGCTCTCGGGCGTCGCCCGCCTGCCGTTCAAGCACAAGATCGAACAGATGCAGGTGCGCCTGCGCTCCGCCGTTCCGATCAAGGGGCTGCTGGTGGAAGAACTCTTCGTGCAGGCGGTGGAACTGGCCGAGCCGGCCAACCGCCAAGTCCGCGCCTGAAACCGGTTTCAGCCCGGTAGAGCGCGATTGCCCTCGTGGGGCTGTCGCTCGGTTTCGCCCTGCTCTTCTTGCACGGCCAACGGGGCAAGGGATTCCGGCCAGTGACGAAATTTCAGCCCGGTCACCCGGTTCAATCCCTCCAGCGCCCGCTGCGGTGCGCGCACGTGCAAGTGAATCAGCTTGTCTTTCGCGGTACCCATCGCTTCCATCCCCTGGCCATCGTTTTGATGGCCCCTTCCTTGTCAGTGCCATAAACATGCCAATCACTGCGGCCTGCTGTTGCATGGACCATAGCGGGGTTCGCCTGGTTCACTCACCGGCCGACTGACAATTTTCGTCAGTCGTTCCCCGGCTTGAGCCATTGCGCCAGGCTGCCACCGAACAAGGCCTGCTGCTCTTCCTGGAGCAACTCCAGCGCCTTGCGCAGGGGCGGATACCACGCTTCATCCAGATGCTCGGGCAACTGCCCCAGCCTTGGCAGGGGCCAGGGCACATGGACGAGCAACTGATGGAAACTGTAGCCGCTCAGATCGCGGCAGAGCACCCAGGAACCTCCGCTGGCCCGGCACACCAGGTGCTGGCTTTCCAACAGCTCCAGCATCTCCAGCCATTCATCCTCCGGCAGGTGCCAGCCGGCACGCTGCACGTCCAGGTGGCGCACCGGCATGCCGCGCATCTGGCGGTCGTGGAACACCCGCAGGATGCCCAGCAGCACCAGCAGGCGGGGAAGCGCGCGGCGACGCCAGTGCCAGGGCGTGGAAAGGTTGCACACCAGTTCGGCGCCGAACAGAACGATCACCCAGGACAGGTAGATCCACAGCAGGAACAGCGGCACCGTCGCGAAGGCGCCATAGATCAGCTGGTAGCCGGGGAAGAAGCTGACATAGAGGCCGAACAGCGCCTTGGCCGCCTCGAACAGCAACGCGGTGAAGACGCCCCCCGCCAAGGCATGGCGCACCGGCACCCGGGCATTGGGCACTGCCGCATAGATCAGGGTGAAGGCTGCGATGCTGGACAGCAGCGGCGTGACGCTGAGCAGGGTCTTGGCGCCGATCAGCGCATCCGGGCCGGAAATCAGCGACAGCGAGGTGATGTAGGTGCTGACGGCGAAGCCGGCGCCCAAGAGCAATGGACCAAGACTGAGGATCGCCCAGTAGAGCAGGAAGCTCGACACGCCCCGGCGCGGCTGACGCACCCGCCAGATGGTGTTGAAGGCCTTTTCGATGGTCACCAGCATCATGAAGGCGGTCACCACCAGAAGACCGACACCGACCCAGGTCAGGTGCCGCGCCTGCACTGTGAAGCCACGCAGGTACTCCTGCAGGGTTTCCCCGGTGGACGGGACGAAGTTGTGGAAGATGAAGCTCTGGATCTGCTCGCCCGTGCCCTGGAAAGCGGGTATGGCCGAGAGCATGGTGAAGGTCACCGTCATCATCGGCACCACGGCGAACAGGCTGGTATAGGTCAGGGCCGCAGCGCTGTTGGTGCCGCGATCGGCAATGAACCGCTGCAGCAGGAAGCGCCAGAATTCGACGATGTCGGTGAGGCGTTGGCGCATTCCATCTCCTTGATTCTGATCGACCCGGCCCGGCTCGGCAGACCGCAAGCGCGGTGCACGGTTCAGGCGGGCACCACGACGCGGTTAGAATAGCCGCCTCGACCAAGCCCATGCGACCCCCGACATGACTGAACTGACCCTCTACCACAACCCGCGCTGCTCCAAGTCCCGTGGTGCCCTGGAACTGCTGGAAGCCCGCGGCCTGGCCCCGACCATCGTGCGCTACCTGGAAACCCCTCCCGGCGCCGACCAATTGCGGGACCTGCTGGCCAAGCTGGGGCTGACCGCTCGCCAGCTGCTGCGCACCGGTGAAGACGAGTACAAGGCCCTTGGCCTGGACGACACCAGCCTCTCGGAAGAACAGCTGATCGCCGCCATGACCGCCCACCCCAAGCTGATCGAACGTCCCATCCTGATCGCCGGCGACAAGGCCGTCGTGGGTCGTCCGCCGGAGAAGGTGCTGGAGATCCTGCCTTGAGCGCGCCCTACATCCTGGTTCTCTACTACAGCCGCCACGGCGCCACCGCTGAGATGGCCCGGCAGATCGCCCGTGGCATCGAGCTGACCGGCCTGGAGGCGCGCCTGCGGACCGTGCCGGCGGTGTCGACCGAATGCGAAGCGGTCGCCCCGGACATCCCCGCCGATGGTGCCCTCTACGCCACCCTGGACGACCTGCGCCATTGCGCCGGCCTGGTCATGGGCAGCCCCACCCGCTTCGGCAACATGGCCGCGCCCCTGAAGTACTTCCTCGACGGCACCAGCAGCCTCTGGCTCACCGGCGAGCTGGTGGGCAAGCCAGCCGCGGTATTCACCTCCACCGCCAGCCTGCATGGCGGCCAGGAAACTACCTTGCTGTCGATGCTGCTGCCATTGATGCACCACGGCATGCTGGTCACCGGCCTGCCCTATAGCGAACCGGCACTGCTGGAAACCCGCGGCGGCGGCACGCCCTATGGCGCCAGCCACCATGCCGGAGCCGATGGCAAGCGTCCCCTGGACGAACACGAGATCGCCCTGTGCCGCGCCCTGGGCCAACGCCTGGCGCAAACCGCCCAACGCCTGGAGGCTCCGCGTGGCTAAAAAACCCAAGAAACTGCCGGAACTGGACTGGCTGGCGCCGCGCATGTCGGCCAGCCGGGTAGTCAGCCTGGCGAGCTTCATCGCCCTGGCCGTACTGCTGACGGTGAATACCCTGTTCTTCGCCGACCTCCACGGCGCGCGGACCTGGGTGGTGCTGGCCATCCTGCTGGTCCCCCTGGCGCTGCTCGCCCCCGGCATGATCCTCGGCAACGCCCGCGCCCATGCCTGGGCCTGCTTCGTGGTGAACCTCTACTTCATCCAGGGCGTCCTCGCCGCCATCGACCCCGCGCGTAGCCTGTTCGGCTGGCTGGAAGCCGGCCTCAGCCTGCTGCTGTTCTGCGCGGCGCTGCTCTACACGCGCTGGCGCTTCCAGTACAACCGCAAACTCGCCGGGGAGTGATTCCCGCACCGCAATGAAAGAGCCCGGACTTCGATCCGGGCTTTTTCATTGGGCAACGGACTGGAATTGCGGCCTACCAGCCGAAAATTTCCTTGAGGAACGGAATGGTCAGCTTGCGTTGGGCCTGGAGCGAGGCCTGATCGAGGATGTCCAGCAGGTCGAACAGCAGGTTCATGCTGCGCGGACCACGGGTGAGGATGAAGCGCCCCACTTCGTCGGTCAGGTGCAGGCCACGACGCGAAGCGCGCAGTTGCAGGGCACGGAGCTTGTCCTCGTCGGACAGCGCATGCAGCTGGAACACCAACGCCAGGGTCAGGCGCGATTTCAGGTCCGGCAGTTTCACGCCCAGTTCGCGAGGCGACTTGCTGGCCGACAGCAGCAGCTTGCGGCCGGCATCGCGCAGGCGGTTGAACAGGTGGAACAGCCCCTCTTCCCACTCCGGACGCCCGGCCAGGGCATGCAGGTCGTCCAGGCACACCAGCTCGCACTGCTCCAGGTTGTCGAAGACTTCCGGACCGTAGTGCACCAGTTCGTCCATGGGCAGGTAGATGGCCTGCTCGTCGCGCTGCTCGAAACGCAGGCAAGCGGCCTGGAGCAGGTGGCTGCGTCCCGCCCCCTCGCCGCCCCAGAGGTAGATCAGGCTCTCGGTCCAGCCGGCGTCGGGCTCGCACAGGCGCTCGACATAGCCGAGGGCCGCGGCATTGGCGCCGGGATAGAAGTTGGCGAAGGTGGCGTCGTCACGCAGACGCACACTCAGGGGAAGCTGGATCGGTGTCATGCCGTACTGGGAGGGTCGTCGGGACCGCTACTCGACTGTCCGTAAAGGTCGGAAAGTTTATAGAAATCATGCGCATGGCGCAGCAAAACCATGATGATCGCTGCCACGGGCAGGGCCAGGAGCACGCCGGTGAAGCCAAACAGCTGGCCGCCGGCAAGTATCGCAAAGATCACCGCCACCGGGTGAAGTCCAATGCGATCGCCCACCAGCAGCGGGGTCAGCAACATGCCTTCGAGCAGTTGCCCCACGCTGAACACGACTACGACGCCGATCAGCGGATAGAGTTCGAAGCCACCGAACTGAAACAGCGCAGCAACCAGTGCAGCACCGAAGCCAACCACGAAGCCCATGTACGGCACGATACTGGCTAACCCCGCCAGCAGGCCGATCAGCAAGCCCAGGTCCAGCCCCACCAGCATCAGGCCGACGGCATAGATCAGCCCCAGCGCCAGCATCACCAGCAACTGGCCACGCAGGAAGGCGCCCAGCACTTCGTGGCATTCCCCCACCAGCCCGACCACATAGGTTTCGCGGTTGCGCGGCAGCAGGCCGCGGAGCTTGGCCACCATCAGGTCCCAGTCGCGCAGCAGGTAGAAGCCCACCACGGGGATCAGCAGCAGGTTGCCCAGCCAGCCCAGCAGCGCCAGGCCGGATGCCGTGACGCTCGCCAGCAGGGTGCCGGCGATGTCGGTGGTCTGGCCGAGATGGCCGGTGATCACCGCCTTGAGCCGGTCGACACGCCAGAAGTCGCCGGGCAGGCCAAGCTGGGCCTGGGCCCAAGGCAGCGCACTCTGCTGCAACCAGTCGAGCATCTGCGGCGCCACTTCGTAGAGGCGGAACAACTGGCGGCCGAGCATGGGCAGCAATACCAGCAGCAGAGCCAGGAGGATCAGGCCGAACAGGCCGAATACCAGCACCACGCCCCAGGTACGTGACAGGCCCAGCCGCTCCAGGCGGTCCACCAGGGGGTCGCCAAGGTAGGCCAGCAGCATGCCCACCAGGAAGGGCGAGAGAACGGGATGCAGCTGATAGATCAGCCACCCCAGGAACAGGAAGCCGCCCAGCCAGAGCCAGCGGCGCGAATCAGTCATGTCAGGCCCTCATCCTTGCGTAGCGATATTTCCGTCCCCAATCCCAGACGTACTGGGTCCCACTGCACAGCGTCACCACCAATACCAGCCAGCTCAGCGGCCAGCGCAGCGACGCCAGGACGGGCGCCAGGCTGAGCTCCAGCAGCAGGCAAACGACCAGCAGCATCTGCAGCAGCGTGGTCAACTTGCCCAGCCGGCTCGGTGAGAAGTCCGCCGGTCCGGCGATCACGCGGAACAGCCCGGCTCCCAGCAGGATCACCAGGTCCCGCAGGAATACCACCAGCGTCAGCCACAGGGGCAGCACCTGGGTAATGGTCAGGCAGATGAAGCTGGTCACCAGCAGGAGCTTGTCGGCCAGGGGGTCGAACAGGGAGCCGAAGCGGCTGGTCCAGCCGAAACGCCGGGCGAGGAAACCGTCCAGGGCATCGGAGCCTCCCGCGACGGCGAACAGCACCAGCGCCTGGCCATGCCGATCGGACAGCAGCAGCCCGGCAATGGGAAGAACCAGTGCCAGGCGCAGCAGAGTCAACAGGTTGGGCAACTGGTGCATGGCATCCCCGATCCGGGTAGGCCGCCAGTTTACGCCCGCTACCAGCGGAAGCGCAGCACGTTGTTGCGCGGTACCACCTGGGGCGCCGGAGCGGCCTGGGGATCAGCGGCAGGAGCCGGGGCGGCGGGGGCCTCGGGCGGCGCCTCCTGGAGCCCGGCCAGGGCCAGCTGGGCGCGCAGCTGTTCGGGGCTGGCGTTGACCTTATATTCCAAGCGATCGCCCTCGACCTTGAGCAGGCGGGCGCCAAAGGGTTCCAGCAGGCGCGACAGCTCGGCGTAGCGGGCCAGGTTGGCACCCTGCACTTCCAGCTCCAGGTTCTGTCCGGCACCGGGCGCCACCACGAAGCGCGTTGCCAGACGCTGGCTCACCGCGGACATCACGGCATCAGCCAGCGCGGCGTTGTCAGCGCCTTCAGCGGTGCCCTGTTCGCGGCTGTCTCCCAGCCACAGGCGCCATTGCGCCTGCCACTTGCCATCAGCCTCGCTGGCATCGACCGCCAGCAGGGCATCTGCGCCGTAGCGCTCGGAGGCCTGGGTCAGCGCACCGGGCTGGGCGGACGTCAGTTGCTCGGGCGTCGCCAGCAATTGCTCGTTGAGGTCGGCGAGCGGCAGGCGCAGCGGCAGGCCACGATTCTGTGCTGCCTGACGCAGGGGTGTCGCGGCCTCCTGGCCGTCGCCCACCAGATTGTTGCTGCCTTCACCGGAATGGTTCAGCCACCAGGCCAGGATGGCCGGGCGATTGGGGCTCCACAGCGGGATGCCGGCCTGGCGCAGGGTGCGCTCGGTGGTGATGGGGTCGAAGTCCACCACCAGAACCTGGCCTTCATAGCCGTACTGGCTGATGAGCTGCTGCGGGTCCTTGCGCACCGCTTCCAGAGCCGGGCTCTGGGCGGCCTTGGCGTCCCCGGACAGGCGCAGCACCAGGGTTTCCAGGGCGCGCACCAGGGCCTGGCTGCGCTCCTCCGGCTGCTGCGAAGTGACAGGTTCACGAACCTGATAGAGGTTGTTGACCGTTTCGGCCTGGACCGAAAGGCCGAACAACGTCAGGCAGAGCAATACAGCTTGAGCGAGCAGGCGCATGGTGGAATCTCTGTAGGAAAACAGGTGCAGCATAGGCCGCAATCGAAGGGCTATACCTTAATCAGCCGCCTGCGCCGGGGCAACGCGCGCGTTTTCTGGTTCTTTTCGCCGGGGCCGACCGCTGCCGATGGCCGCTACCGGGCAAGCCTGATAAAATCGCGCGCCTTCGCAAACCGGCAGCCAGACTTGCCGGTCGATCCTCGAATTTCCCCCTATAGGCCTGGATTTATGAGCAAGCAACCCTCCCTGAGCTACAAGGACGCCGGTGTAGACATCGACGCTGGTGAAGCCCTGGTCGAACGCATCAAAGGCGTGGCCAAGCGCACCGCGCGCCCGGAAGTGATGGGCGGCCTGGGTGGCTTCGGCGCCCTCTGCGAGATCCCGGCCGGCTACAAGCAGCCGGTCCTGGTGTCCGGCACCGACGGCGTCGGCACCAAGCTGCGCCTGGCGCTGAACCTGAACAAGCACGACAGCATCGGCCAGGACCTGGTCGCCATGTGCGTGAACGACCTGGTGGTCTGCGGCGCCGAGCCGCTGTTCTTCCTCGACTACTACGCCACCGGCAAGCTCAATGTTGACGTAGCCGCCACCGTGGTCACCGGCATCGGCGCCGGCTGCGAACTGGCCGGCTGCTCCCTGGTGGGCGGCGAGACTGCCGAAATGCCCGGCATGTATGAAGGCGAAGACTACGACCTGGCCGGCTTCTGCGTCGGCGTTGTGGAAAAGGCCGAGATCATCGATGGCTCCAAGGTCCGCACCGGCGACACCCTGATTGCCCTGCCCTCCTCCGGCCCGCACTCCAACGGCTACTCGCTGATCCGCAAGATCATCGAAGTCAGCGGCGTCGATATCGAGAACGTACAGCTCGAAGGCAAGCCCCTGGCCGACCTGCTGATGGCCCCGACCCGCATCTACGTCAAGCCGCTGCTGCAGCTGATCAAGGAAACCGGCGCGGTGAAGGCCATGGCCCACATCACTGGTGGCGGCCTGCTGGACAACATCCCGCGCGTCCTGCCGGACAACGCCCAGGCCGTGATCGACGTCGCCAGCTGGCAGCGCCCTGCGGTCTTCGACTGGCTGCAGGAACAAGGCAACGTCGACGAGACCGAGATGCACCGCGTGCTGAACTGCGGTGTGGGCATGGTCATCTGCGTTGCACCGGAGCAGGCCGACGCCGCACTCAAGGTCCTGCGCGCCGCTGGCGAGCAGCCCTGGGTCATCGGTGAAATCGCCGTGGCCGCCGAAGGTGCCCAGCGCGTCGTGCTGAACAACCTGAAGAGCCACTGATGGTCGCACGCTGTGATGTGGTGGTGCTGATCTCCGGCTCTGGCAGCAACCTGCAGGCGCTGATCGACAGCATCACCGGCGACGATCATCCGGCTCGCATCCGCGCGGTGGTTTCCAACCGCGCGGATGCCTTCGGCCTGGAGCGGGCCAGGAAGGCAGGCATCGATACCCGCGTACTGGACCACAAGGCCTACGCGGATCGCGAGGCCTTCGACGCCGCCCTGATCGAAGTCATCGATGCCTACAAGCCGCAACTGGTGGTGCTGGCGGGATTCATGCGAATCCTCACGCCCGGCTTCGTGCGCCACTACCAGGGGCGCCTGCTGAACATTCATCCCTCCCTGTTGCCCAAGTACAAGGGTCTGCACACCCACCAGCGCGCGCTGGAAGCCGGCGATTCCGAGCATGGCTGCAGCGTGCACTTCGTCACCGAAGAACTCGATGGCGGCCCTCTGGTGGTACAGGCCTTGATCCCGGTAGAGTCGGACGACACGCCGGAAAGCCTGGCACAGCGGGTTCATGTACAGGAACACCGCATTTATCCGCTGGCCATGCGCTGGTTTGCCGAAGGCAGGCTGCGCCTGGGCCAGTACGGCGCCGAACTGGATGGACAAGCGTTGCCCCCTTCGGGGCAACAACTGCGTAACTAGGAGATTCGCCAATGCGTCGTGCCTTGCTGTTGCTCCTCGCCCTTTTCACCCTGCCCGCTGTCGCGGCCGAGCTGAAACCCTTCGAGGCCAGCTACACCGCCGACTGGAAGCAACTGCCGGTCAGCGGTACCGCCGGCCGCAGCCTCAAACAGCTGGACAATGGCCGCTGGGAACTGGACTTCGAAGCCTCCATGCTGGTGGCCAGCCTGAGCGAAGTGAGCACCTTCCGCGTCGAGAGCAACGCCTTCCTGCCCCTG
This sequence comes from Pseudomonas lalkuanensis, assembly GCF_008807375.1. Classification (NCBI taxonomy): domain Bacteria; kingdom Pseudomonadati; phylum Pseudomonadota; class Gammaproteobacteria; order Pseudomonadales; family Pseudomonadaceae; genus Metapseudomonas; species Metapseudomonas lalkuanensis. The sequence goes on from NZ_CP043311.1 coordinate 4,672,082, forward strand.
ACCTACCGCTTCAGCCGTAGCGGCCTGGGCAAGAGCAAGCAGGTGGAGTTCGACTTCGACTGGGCCCAGAAGCAGATCATCGGCAATGACCGCGGCAACCAGGTGCGCCTGCCCCTGAACCGTGGCATGCAAGACAAATCCACCTACCAGCTGGTGCTCCAGCATGACGTCGCCGACGGCAAGAAGAGCATGAGCTACCAGGTGATCGACGGCGACGAGGTCGAGACCTATGACTTCCGTGTGCTGGGCGAGGAGCGCGTGCGTACCAAGGCCGGCCTGGTGGATGCGATCAAGGTCGAGCGTGTACGCGATCCGACCCAGAGCAGCCGCAAGACCGTCCTCTGGTTTGCCAAGGACTGGGACTTCCTGCTGGTCCGCCTGCACCAGGTGGAGAAGGACGGCAAGGAATACCAGATCATGCTCAAGGAGGGCTCGGTGAACGGCAAGCCGGTACAAGGCCTGCCGGAGTAACACCTCCCCCACGAAGAACCGGGCCCAGCGCCCGGTTTTTTGTGCCCACAGGAAAGCTGCCGAACCAAGGTGGGGCCCCGGATAGGCGAAACAGGCTGATACTTGAAGGAAGGCCAGGGCGCGCCGACGACGCCTATGCTGAACATCCAACACGCCGCAGAGGAAACCGCCATGTCCGAGGAATACCTGCCGCTTTCCTGCGACCTCTACGACTACATCGAGATCGCCTGCCTGCACCGCTACCAGTTGCACATCGAACTGGCCGGCGGCGCCCGCCTCGATGCCCGCGCCATGACCACCCTGACGACGCCGGACAAGGAAGAGTTCCTCATCGTGCAGAACGAGGGCGGCCAGGAGCGCCTGCGCCTGGATCAGATCACGGCGATCACGCCGCTGACGGAAGGGGCGAGTTTCGGGCGGGTGCTGCTGGGAAATCAGATCTGCTGAGTGCCCCGGATTTCACCCAGGATACGGACTGAAACTGTGGGGGCGAATTCATTCGCCATGCAGGACGGAGTCCTGCCGTAGGCTGCTACAGGACTCGTAGGGACACCCAAAAGAAAACCGGGCCAGGGCCCGGTTTCTTCGCATCACCACATCAGGTCGTCCGGCACCTTGTAGGCCGCGTACGGATCGTCCGCATCCGGCTCTTCCACCTGGGTGTTGAGCAACACGACGCGACGGGGATCGCGTTCCTGGATGCGCAGGGCAGCGTCGCGCGGGATCACTTCGTAACCGCCGCCGTGACGGACGATGGCGAGGGAGCCGCGACTCAGCTTGTCGCGCATCATGGCGTTGACGGCCAGGCGCTTGACCTTCTTCTCGTCGACGAAGTTGTAGTAGTCGTCGGTGGTCAGCTTGGGCAGGCGAGTGCCTTCGATCAGTTGCTTGATCTGCGCTGCCCTGGCCTTCTGGTCAGCCTTTTCCTGCTGCTGACGGTTCAGTTCCTGGTCGCGGGCGGCCTTCTCGGCCTGGGCCTGCAAGGCCGCCTGACGCAGGCTGTCATCCTTCTCGACCTGGTTCTTCTTCTCCAGGCGCTGTTGCTTCTGTTGTTGCTTGCCGGCCTGCTTGACCTGCTTTTCGTTCACCAGCCCGGCTTTCAGCAGCTGGTCGCGTAGGGAAAGGCTCATGACGGGGTTCAATCTCTCGAATTAACAGCCAAGGCTGAGTTTTTCCTGTTTCTTGGCTTCGCCCCAGAGGGCATCCAGTTCTTCCAGGGTGCAATCTTCAATGGGACGGCCTGCTTCGCGCAATGCCTGTTCGATAAAGCGGAAACGCCGCTCGAACTTGGCATTGGCGCCGCGCAGCGCGGTTTCCGGATCGACCTTGAGGTGGCGGGCCAGGTTGACCACCACGAACAGCAGGTCGCCCACCTCGTCGGCGATAGCCTGGGGGTCGTTCTCGCTCATGGCCTCCAGCACCTCGTCCAGCTCCTCGCGCAGCTTGTCGATCACCGGCAACGCCTCGGGCCAGTCGAAGCCCACCTGGGCCGCGCGCTTCTGCAGCTTGGCTGCTCGGCTCAGGGCCGGCAGCGCGGTGGGAACATCGTCCAGCAGGGAAAGCTGCTCGGGGGCGGTAGCCTTTTCGGCACGCTCCTCGGCCTTGATCTCCTCCCAGCGCTGTTTGATCGCGGCTTCTTCCAGGCGGGCCATGTCCGGAGCGCCGTAGAGGTCGCCGTCGGGAAAGACGTGGGGATGGCGGCGGACCAGCTTGCGGGTAATGGCATCCACCACGCCGGCGAACTCGAAGCGCCCCTCCTCCTTCGCCAGCTGGCTGTAGTACACCACCTGGAACAGCAGGTCGCCGAGCTCGCCGGGCAGATGGTCGAAGTCGCCACGCTCGATGGCGTCGGCCACCTCGTAGGCTTCCTCGATCGTGTGCGGGACGATGCTGGCGTAGTCCTGCTTCAGGTCCCAGGGGCAACCGTACTGCGAGTCACGCAACCGGGCCATCAGGTGCAGCAGGTCATTGAGTTGGTACATGACGGAATCCTGTAGGGATCATCCGCAGGTTGGCGCAGAGCGGAGCGAAGCCCAACATCGGCGTTGGGCCCCGCAGGCTCGGACCAACCTGCATCAAGCAGCCCGATTGCGGCGGGCTTCGATGATATTCGGCAGCTGCGAGATACGCGCCAGCAGCCGGCCCAGCGCATCCAGCCCTGGAATCTCGATGGTCAGCAGCATGGCGGCGGTGTTGTCTTCCTTGTTCGAGCGGGTGTTCACCGCCAGCACGTTGATGCGCTCGTTGAGCAGCACCTGGGACACGTCACGCAGCAGACCGGAACGGTCGTAGGCACGGATGATGATGTCCACCGGATAGGTCTGCACCGGCACCGGCCCCCAGCTGACCTGGATCATCCGCTCCGGCTCGCGACCTGCCAGTTGCAGCGCCGACGGGCAGTCCTGGCGGTGGATGCTGACGCCACGACCGAGGGTGATGTAGCCCACGATGGGGTCCCCCGGCAGCGGTTGGCAGCAACCGGCCATCTGCGTGAGCAGGTTGCCCACGCCCTGGATCTGCACGTCGCCGCGCTTGCCCGGCTTGTGGTGGGAGGCCTTGCGCGGGATCAGCTCCAGCTGCTCGCTGTGGCCACGCTCCGGCTCCACCAGCGCCTGGGCGCAATTGACCACGTGGGCCAGACGCAGGTCGCCGGCACCCAGGGCCGCGTGCATGTCTTCGGCCGTGCGCAGGTTGCACTTCTCGGCCAGCTTCTCGAAGTCCACCGGCGGCAACGCCAGGCGCGACAGTTCGCGCTCGAGCATGGCCTTGCCGGCGGCGACGTTCTGGTCGCGGGCCTGCAGCTTGAACCAGTGGACGATCTTCGCCCGCGCACGGGATGTGGTGATGTAGCCCAGGTTCGGGTTGAGCCAGTCGCGGCTGGGCGCGCCCTGCTTGCCGGTGATGATCTCCACCTGCTCGCCAGTCTGCAGCCCGTAGTTCAGCGGCACGATGCGGCCATTGACCTTGGCGCCTCGGCAGTTGTGGCCGATCTCGGTGTGCACGCGATAGGCAAAATCCAGCGGCGTGGCGCCCTTGGGCAGGTCGATGGCGTGGCCATCCGGGGTGAAGACATAGACCCGGTCGGGCTCGATATCCACCCGCAACTGCTCGGCCAGGCCGCCGATATCGCCCAGTTCCTCATGCCATTCGAGCACCTGGCGCAGCCAGGCGATCTTTTCTTCGTAGTGGTCGGAGCTCGACTTGACGTCGGTGCCCTTGTAGCGCCAGTGGGCGCAGACACCGAGTTCGGCCTCCTCGTGCATGGCGTGAGTGCGGATCTGCACCTCCAGCACCTTGCCGTCCGGACCGATCACCGCGGTGTGCAGGGAGCGGTAGCCGTTCTCCTTGGGGTTGGCGATGTAGTCGTCGAATTCCTTGGGAATGTGCCGCCAGAGGGTGTGCACGATACCCAGCGCGGTATAGCAATCGCGCAACTCGGGCACCAGCACCCGTACCGCACGCACGTCGTAGATCTGGCTGAACTGCAGGCCCTTGCGCTGCATCTTCCGCCAGATGGAATAGATGTGCTTGGCGCGGCCGCTGATGTCGGCCTTGATGCCGGTTGCGGCCAGCTCCTCGCGCAGCTGCTTCATCACGTCGGCGATGTACTGCTCGCGGTCGAGGCGGCGCTCGTGGAGCAGCTTGGCGATCTGCTTGTACTGGTCCGGTTCCAGGTAGCGGAAGGACAGGTCCTCCAGCTCCCATTTGATATGGCCGATACCGAGGCGGTGAGCGAGCGGCGCATAGATGTCGAACACCTCGCGGGCGACGCGGTGGCGCTTCTCCTCGTCGGCGTTCTTCACCTCACGGATGGCGCAGGTACGCTCGGCCAGCTTGATCAGGGCGACGCGCACGTCATCGACCATGGCCACCAGCATCTTGCGCAGGTTCTCCACCTGCGCCTGGGTGCCGAGGACCATGGAATGGCGGGGATTGAGGCTGGCGCTGATGGCGGCCATGCGCAGCACACCTTCGATCAGCCGGGCCACGACCGCGCCGAAGCGCTGCTGCACGGCTTGCAGCTGGATCTTGCCCTCGCGCACGCCACGGTAGATCACCGCCGCCACCAGGGATTCCTGATCCAGCTTCAGGTCCGCGAGGATCTCGGCGATCTCGAGGCCCGTCTGGAAACTGGAGTTACCCTCGGCCCAGCTGTTCTTCGCAGCGATGGCCTGTTGCTCGGCGTCACGGGCGAACTCGCATGCCTCCTTGAGTACCGCGCGATCGAGCACCGGGTCGAGGCTGATGACATGGTCCAGCCACGCCTCGAGGTTGATGCTGCCGTCCGTATTGACCGGCTGTTGCGCTCTCACCTGTACCATCTTGCCTACCTTCCCTACGACGTGAACCCCTCACGTCGAATTGTCGCCAGCCTCTGTCGTGCCGGTCGGATTACGCGGGCTTCCTAGCCCGCCTCGAATAACGCCATGGCCTCGACATGGGCCGTCTGAGGAAACATGTCGAGAATCCCGGCCTTCTTCAGCTGGTATCCCTGCTTGACCAGTTCGGCACTGTCACGCGCCAGGGTCGCCGGGTTGCAGGATACATAGACCACTCGTTTTGCACCGGTTGCAGCAATCTGCCGAACGGCTTCGAATGCGCCATCACGCGGCGGATCGAGCAAGACGGCATCGAAGCCCTGCCGGGCCCAGGGCGCATCGGCCAGGGGGTTCGACAGGTCGGCCTGGAAGAAGTGCACATTATCCAGGCGATTGGCGGCGGCATTGCCGCGCGCCCGTTGCACCATGGCCTCGACGCCTTCCACCGCCACCACCTCGCGCACCTGGCGCGCCAGCGGCAGGGCGAAGTTGCCGAGCCCACAGAACAGATCCAGCACACGCTCGCCCGGCTGCGGATTCATCCAGTCTAGCGCCTGCGCCACCATCGCCTCGTTGACCGCCTCATTCACCTGGACGAAGTCGCCGGGGCGATATTCAAGCTCCAGGTTCCACTGTTCCAGGCGAAAGCCGAGGCGCGCGCCCGGCTGATCCGGATGGGGCTCGCCTTCGCCATGCAGCCAGAGCTGCGCCTGGTGCGCCGCACAGAACTCGCGCAGGCGCTGCAGGTCGGCCTCGCCCAGCGGCTGCGTGTGACGCAGCAGCAACGCCGAAGCGGTGCCGTGGAACAACTCCACATGTCCGACCGCCTGGGGCTTGTCCAGGCCCCTGAGCAACCCGGGCAGTGCGCGCATCAATGGCTGCAAGGGCTGTACCAGCACCTGGCAATCCTTGATCCCGACTATCGCCTGGCTGGAAGCCGCGCGAAAGCCGACGTCCAGCTGACGCGCCTTGACGTCCCAGCGCACAGCGATGCGGGCACGCCGCCGATAACCGAAATCAGCCCCCACCAGTGGGGCCACCCATTCCTGCGGCTGAACGTCGGCGACGCGCGCCAGCTGTTCGGCCAGGGTGCGCTGTTTCAGGGCAAGCTGCTCGTCATGGGGCAGGTGCTGCAGGGTGCAGCCGCCGCACTGGCCGGCATGGGCGCAAGGCGGCACCAGGCGTATCGGGCTGGCACTCAGCACGCGCTCGGCACGGGCCTCAACCACCTGGCTGCGAGCGGCAAGGACACGAGCTTCAACCTCTTCCTCGGGCAGCGCACCGGCAACGAACCAGGTGCGTCCTTCGATGAAGGCAATGCCGCGCCCGTCGTTGGCCAGGCGCTCGATGACCAGCCGCTGCTTCTTGCCCACGGGAACTTGCGGAGTCCGCGCTCCACCGCTGGGCTGGAAGCGCAGGCCTGTATTACGCCGGGACATTGGGGTCTTCGTAGATACCGGTGGAGAGATAACGGTCGCCACGGTCGCAGATGATCGCGACCATCACGGCGTTTTCCACTTCGCGGGACAGGCGCAGCATGGCCGCGACCGCACCACCGGAGGAAACGCCGCAGAAGATGCCTTCTTCGCGGGCCAGGCGACGCATGGTTTCCTCGGCTTCGATCTGGGCCATGTCGACCACGCGGTCGACGCGCTCGGCCTGGTAGATTTTCGGCAGGTATTCCTGGGGCCAGCGGCGGATGCCGGGAATGGCCGAGCCTTCCTGCGGTTGCAGGCCGACGATCTGGATAGCCGGGTTCTGCTCCTTGAGGTAGCGCGACACCCCCATGATGGTGCCGGTGGTGCCCATGGAGCTGACGAAATGGGTGATGGTGCCCTGGGTCTGCTGCCAGATTTCCGGGCCGGTGCCCACGTAGTGGGCTTCGGGATTGTCGCCGTTGGCGAACTGGTCCAGCACCTTGCCACGGCCACCGCGCTGCAGGCTTTCGGCCAGGTCGCGGGCGCCTTCCATGCCTTCTTCGCGGCTTACCAGGATCAGCTCGGCGCCGTAGGCGGTCATGGCGGCCTTGCGCTCGGCGCTCATGTTGTCCGGCATGATCAGCATCATCTTGTAGCCCTTGATGGCCGCAGCCATGGCCAGGGCGATGCCGGTGTTGCCGGAAGTGGCCTCGATCAGGGTGTCACCGGGCTTGATGTCACCGCGCAGTTCGGCGCGGGTGATCATCGACAGGGCCGGGCGATCCTTGACCGAACCGGCAGGATTGTTGCCTTCGAGCTTGACCAGGAGGGTGTTGCTGGTTTCGCCGGCCAGGCGCTGCAAACGCACCAGCGGGGTGTGGCCGATGCAATCGGCGATTGTGGGGTACTGCAGAGTCATGGCGGGTTTCGCAATCCAGACGCAGGGGGTGCATATGATAGCGGCAAACCGCGCAACACCATATGGCGCAAGCGTTTCCGCTTATGGCGTGCAGCTATAACCATGTAGCGGAAATGAATTTGCGCGCCAATCGGCCCTGGGGAGGTCCGAATCCTGCGGATCGGAATGAAGCCACCACGATTCCGGAAACCCGCCCGGCCCCTGCGGATGTACAGCGCCAATGGAAATGAATACTATTCTCCTCCACCCCACCCAATCCCGGTAGACCGCCATGCTCCTGCACATTCCCGGCATCTTCACGACGGACGAGGCAACGCGAATCCGCGAAGCCCTGGAGCAGGCCGAATGGGTCGATGGCAAGGTCACCGCCGGCTACCAGTCGGCCAAGGCCAAGAACAACCAGCAACTGGCGGAAGGCGACCCGCTGGCCCGCGAAATCAGTACCGCCATGCTGCAACGCCTGTGGAACAACCCGCTGTTCGTCTCAGCAGTGCTACCGAACAAGGTCTATCCGCCCCTGTTCAACCGCTACAGCGGTGGCGGCGCATTCGGTTACCACATCGACAATGCCGTGCGCGCCATCAAGGGCAGCCCCGAGCAGGTGCGCACCGATGTCTCCGCCACCCTGTTCTTCAGCGAACCGGAGTCCTACGACGGCGGCGACCTGGTAATCCAGGACACCTACGGCGAGCATCGCGTGAAACTGGCCGCCGGCGACTTGGTGGTCTACCCCGCCAGTAGCCTTCACCAGGTGGAACCGGTCACCCGAGGCGCGCGCCTGGCGTCCTTCTTCTGGATCCAGAGCATGATCCGCGAAGACAGTCAGCGCGCCCTGCTGTTCGAAATGGACCAATCGATCCAGAGCCTGGCACGCGACGTAGCGGACCACCCTGCACTGGTCCGGCTCACCGGCAACTATCACAACCTGCTTCGCCGCTGGGCCGAGGTGTAACCAGCGCACCTCCTGTACAAGCGGGTCAGCCCCCCCGGCCGGGGCTGCCAAGGCGACAGAATGTCCATGAGAATCAGATCGAAGTCTTCCTAACGGAACAGTCCCTGGCCTTCTTCGCCTTGCTGGCGCAGCGCGACGTCAGAACCGCCGCCCTGAAGGTGCTCATGCAGTTGGACCGCCAGCAATGGCTCGTCCTCGACGGCAAGGACGCGCAAGGGAGCCTGAGAAGTGGCCAGCATGGAAACCACCGGTAAATGAAAAGGATTGTCGAGTACGAGTTTCGACAGATCTGCCGGAAGATTCCCACCCAATGAGCCGCTACACTGCGCGGAAAACGCATGGGGAGGACTGGCGTGTACAAGGATCTGGGCATCAAGGGCCGCGTGCTCATGCTGACGCTTCTGCCCACCAGCCTGCTGGCACTGGTACTGGGTGGCTATTTCACCTGGGTACAACAAGCCGATATGCAGGCTCAGTTGCTGCAGCGCGGCCAGATGATCGCCGAGCACCTGGCGCCACTCGCCGCCCCCGCCCTGATCCGCGGCGACGCGGTGCTGCTGGAGCGCATCGCCGACCACGCCCTGGACCAGGCCGACGTGCGCGCGGTGAGCTTCATCGGCGCCGACCACCGGCGCCTCGCCCACGCAGGGCCACGCATGCTCAATGAAAGCCCCGATGGCGAGGGCAATAACCTGGCGCTGAAGAGCAACACCGAAGCCACCCGCTTCCTGCAACCGGTGTTCGAACGCCACCGGGTGCTTTCCGGCGACAAAGCGAAGCTGCCCAATGACGACCTGCTGGGCTGGGTGGAGCTGGAGATGTCCCACCAGGGCACCCTGTTGCGCGGTTACCGCAGCCTGTTGGCCAGCCTGCTGCTGATCGCCACCGGCCTGGGCGTCACGGCGCTGCTGGCCCTTCGCATGAGCCGGGCGATCAACGATCCCCTGCGGCGCATCAAGCAGGGCGTGGCGTTGCTCAAGGAAGGCCGCCTGGAAACCCGCCTGCCCCCGCTGGGCAGCCATGAACTGGACGAGCTGGCATCGGGCATCAATCGCATGGCCGAAGCCCTGCAGACCGCCCAGGAAGAGTTGCAGCACAACATCGACCAGGCCACCGAGGACGTGCGCCAGAATCTCGAAACCATCGAAATCCAGAACATCGAACTGGACCTGGCGCGCAAGGAGGCCCTGGAGGCCAGCCGCATCAAGTCCGAATTCCTCGCCAACATGAGCCATGAGATCCGCACCCCGCTCAATGGCATCCTCGGCTTCACCAACCTGCTGAAGAAAAGCGACCTGACCACACGCCAGCAGGATTACCTGAACACCATCGAGAAGTCCGCCGACAGCCTGCTCGGCATCATCAACGAGGTGCTCGACTTCTCAAAGATCGAGGCCGGCAAGCTGGTGCTGGAAAGCATTCCCTTCAACCTCCGCGACCTGATCCAGGACACCCTCACCATCCTCGCCCCGGCGGCCCACGAGAAGCGCCTGGAGCTGGTCAGCCTGGTCTACCGCGACACCCCGCTGCAGCTCATGGGCGACCCGATGCGCCTCAAGCAGGTACTGACCAACCTGGTGAGCAACGCCATCAAGTTCACCCGCGAAGGCACCATCGCCGTGCGAGCCATGCTCGAGGACGACAGCGACGACGAACTGGCGCAGCTGCGCATCAGCGTGCAGGACACCGGCATCGGCCTGACCGACGGCGACCTGCGCGCACTGTTCCAGGCCTTCACCCAAGCCGACAACTCCCTCTCCCGCCAGGCCGGCGGAACCGGCCTCGGGCTGGTGATCTCCAAGCGTCTGATCGAACAGATGGGCGGAGAGATCGGCGTCAGCAGCACGCCAGGAGTCGGCTCGGAATTCTGGATCACTCTCAGCCTGCCGAAATCCCTGGACGAGATCGAAGACAGCGCGCAGCCCTACCTGGAAGGCCGGCGCGTGGCGGTGCTCGAACCCCAGGAGCTGACGCGCCAGGCCCTGCGCCACCAGCTGGAAGACAGTGGCCTGGAAGTGCTCGACTTTCCCAGCATCGGCACCCTGGTGGACGAAGTCGCCGCACACCGCCTCGGCAACCGTCCCATCGGTCTCGCAGTGATAGGTGCGGACGTCCAGGCGCTCTCACCGGAACAGCTCAGCCAAAGGGTCTGGGAGCTGGAGCAGCTGGGCTGCAAGAGCCTGGTGCTCTGTCCCACCACCGAGCAGGCCCTTTACCACCGTGCCCTGCCGGAGGCCCACAGCCAGCTTCAGGCCAAGCCGGCCTGCACGCGCAAGCTGCAGCAGGCGCTGGGCGGGCTGATCAGTCCACGCCCAATCCGTATCGATCCGCCGCAGACACAAAGCAGCCGCGCGCCGCGCCTGCTCTGCGTCGACGACAACCCGGCCAACCTGCTGCTGGTGCAGACCCTGCTTACCGACATGGGCGCCGAGGTGCGTGCCGTGGACAGCGGCTTCGACGCCATCGAAGCGGTGCAGCGGGAGCGCTTCGACCTGGTGCTGATGGACGTGCAGATGCCCGGCATGGACGGCACCCAGGCCACCGAGGCGATACGCCGCTGGGAGAACGAGCAGCGCATCGACCCGGTCCCCATCGTCGCCCTCACCGCCCACGCCCTGGCGAACGAGAAGCGCGCCCTGCTCCAGGGCGGCATGGACGATTACCTGACCAAGCCCATTGGCGAACGCCAGTTGACCCAGGTGGTCCTCAAGTGGACCGGTCTCAGCCTCGGTGGCCAGCCGGTGCAACGCCAGGGAACGGGGCGGGAAAACCGGGACGACAACGGCCTGGAAGTGCTGGACCCCGAAGAAGGGCTGCGCCTGGCAGCCGGCAAGGCTGACCTCGCCGCCGACATGCTGTCCATGCTGCTGGCCTCCCTCGACGCCGACCGCGAAGCCATCCAGCTTGCCGCCCGCAGCGGCGATCGAAGCACCCTGCTGGAACGGGTCCACCGCCTGCACGGCGCCACCCGCTACTGCGGCGTTCCGCAACTGCGCGCCGCCTGCCAGCGCAGTGAAACCCTGCTCAAGCAGAACGACCCGGGCGCCTCGCAGGCCCTGGAAGAACTGGATGCGGCGATCAGCCGCCTGGCCGAAGTGGCGCGGATGGAGGCCTGATCCGGGACAACGTGAAGTGGCCAGACGCCAGCTATGCTGCTGAACAATCAAGGAGAACCCATGCGCACCATACTGTTCAGCAGCCAGGCCTATGACCGCGAGAGCTTCCTCGGCGCCAGTCCCACCTTCGAGCTGCACTTCCAGCAGGCCCGCCTGACCCTCGATACCACCGCCCTGGCCAATGGCTTCGACGTGGTTTGCGCCTTCATCAATGACGACCTGTCCGCCCCGGTGCTGGAGCGTCTGGCCAACGGCGGAACCCGATTGATCGCCCTGCGCTCGGCCGGCTACAACCATGTGGATCTGGCAGCCGCCAAGCGCCTGGGCCTGACCGTGGTGCGGGTTCCCGCCTACTCGCCCCACGCGGTGGCCGAACACGCGGTGGCCCTGATACTGGCCCTGAACCGCCGCCTGCACCGCGCCTACAACCGCACTCGCGAAGGCGACTTCACCCTCCACGGCCTCACCGGTTTCGACCTGGTGGGCAAGACCGTCGGGGTGGTTGGTACCGGACAGATCGGCGCGACCTTCGCCCGCATCATGGCTGGCTTCGGCTGTGGCTTGCTGGCCTTCGATCCACAGCGCAACCCCAGCGTCGAAGCGCTGGGCGCGGTCTATGTCGAGCTGCCGGAACTGCTGGCCGACAGCGACATCATCAGCCTGCACTGCCCGCTCAACGAAGCCACCCGCCATCTGATCAATGCCCAGAGCCTGGAGCGGATGAAGCCCGGCGCCATGCTGATCAACACCGGGCGTGGCGCCCTGGTGGATACGCCCGCGTCGATCGACGCGCTCAAATCCGGCCAGCTCGGCTACCTGGGCCTGGATGTCTATGAAGAGGAAGCCAACCTGTTCTTCGAAGACCGCTCCGACCTGCCTCTGCAGGACGACGTACTCGCCAGGCTACTGACCTTTCCGAATGTGATCATCACCGCCCACCAGGCCTTCCTCACCCGCGAGGCCCTTGCCGCCATCGCCCGCACCACCCTGGACAACATCGCCGCCTGGGCCGCCGGGCGACCGTGCAATCAGGTAGACGCCTAGGCCATGTTAGGATGCGTGCCCCAGCCGGAGGACCTATGGCCGAACACGATTTTCGCTACAACCTGCTCAACCCCGCCCACACCCTGAACGAATGCCGCGCCCTCTCCCCGGGCCTCTACCAGGTCACGGGCACCGGCGGCTCGATCCAGGCCGGCGACACCCTGCTGGTGACCCTCAAGGGCAGTCGCGACCTCAGCATGCGTCTGACCGTGGACAAGGTGCGCCACCTGATCAACCCGCCCGGCCAGTGGCTGGCGGTGGCCAAGGGCCCGGCCTTCAAGGAACTCGCCATCCACAACTGGCACGTCGATTGCGACGCCTGCGGCAAGCGCCTGGACTTCGAATTCGCCGTCGACAGCGGCCTCGGCAAACAGGCCCAGGCACCGGCCGCCGAGGCGCGCATCGCGGAACTGGGCTGGTGCAACCACGCAGGCAAGCATTACTGCCCGAACTGTCGTCAGGAGGACACCCAATGACCCGGAACACCCTGCTGCTGGCCGTTCTGGCCGCCGCCATCGCCGGCTGCGCCAGCGATCGTCCGCAACTGGAAACCGGCACGACCTACCAGGTGGAATGGATCGGCGAGCGCCCGCTGATCGACAACAGTCACCTGACCATCACCCTGGGCGACGACAACCGCGCCTATGGCAACGCCGGCTGCAATCACTGGTTCGCCTCCTACACGATGGAAGGCGACAAGCTGACCTTCGGCGCTGCCGGCAGCACTCGCAAGATGTGCGCGCCCGCGCTGATGGAACAGGAACAACGCTTCCTCGACACCCTGGGCAAGGTGCAGCGCTGGGACATTTCCCCAATCGACCAGCTCCGACTGTGGCCGGCCGAGGGCAAGGCGATCCGGCTGTGGCCGGTGGAAGGCTGAAACAGTCCGCCTTCTACTGGTTGTGGGAGCGAATTCATTCGCGAAATGAACCCACGGGCCGCTCCGCAGCCCTTCGCGAATGAATTCGCTCCTGCAGAAAAGCAGGTCGAGCCTTAGAAGAGGCTGAGCTGCTCGATTGCGCCACGCAGGTCCTGCAAACGCACCCCCACCCCGATCAGCCGCACCGGCTTGTCGCCACGGGCGAACGCCGCGCTGAGCAACTGTCGGTAACTGTCCAGGTCGCGGCGGGCACCGGCCTGTTCCAGGGTGGTCTGGGTGAAGTCGTGGAACTTCAGCTTCACGAAGGGTTTGTCCGGCTTGTAGCTGCTGTCCAGCCGCGCCATGCGCCCACGCAGCTCATCCAGCAGCACCGGCAGCTGTTCCAGGCAGGCATCGAGGTTAGGCAAGTCCTGGTCGTAGGTGTTTTCCACGCTGATGGACTGCCGCCGGCTGTCCACCTGCACGATGCGGTCATCCTGGCCACGGGCCAGGTTATAGAGCCGCTCGCCGAAGCTGCCGAACTCCCGCGCCAGCGCCAGCTTGTTCCAGTCGCGCAGGTCGGCGCAGGTGCGTATGCCGAGGCGCGCCATCTTCTCCGCCGTCACCTTGCCCACGCCATGCAGCTTGCTCACCGGCAGTGCGGCGACGAACTCATCCACCTGGTCCGGCGTGACCACGAACATCCCGTCAGGCTTGCGCCAGTCGCTGGCGATCTTGGCGATGAACTTGTTCGGTGCCACCCCGGCAGACACCGTGATATGCAATTCGGAGGCGACGCGCCGGCGAATCTCCTGGGCGATGCGCGTGGCGCTGCCGTTGAAATGCGGGCTGTCGGAAACGTCCAGGTAGGCCTCATCCAGGGACAGCGGCTCGATGATCTCGGTGTAGTCGCGGAATATCTGATGGATCTGCCGCGACACCGCCTTGTACACGTCCATGCGCGGGCGAACGATGGTCAGGTCCGGACAAAGCTTGACCGCCGTGCGCATCGGCATCGCCGAGCGCACACCGTAGGCGCGAGCATCGTAGTTGCACGTCGCCACGACCCCACGCTTGTCCGGCGAGCCGCCAACCGCCAGGGGTCTACCCGCCAGCGACGGGTCGTCGCGCATCTCGATAGCGGCGTAGAAGCAGTCGCAGTCAATGTGGATGATCTTTCGTTGCGGCATGGTGGTCGGTGGTGCGAGGGCGGTTCGGATAGCAGGCGATGATAGCGCAGCCCGAGCCCTCTCCAGCCGCTCTAGCGCACGACTGAGCGGCGCCCCGACAGCTCACCCGATTGCTAAATATTTGAGGGAAAAAGAATTTTTCTGCGAAACCGTTTGACAGCCCCTCGCAGAACTGTAGAATTGCCGCCGCGGGATGGAGCAGTCTGGTAGCTCGTCGGGCTCATAACCCGAAGGTCGTTGGTTCAAATCCAGCTCCCGCAACCAGTTTTCCAAAAGGCCACTCTTCGGAGTGGCCTTTTTCGTTTGGGTCGAAATAAGTATTTGATTTAAATGAAAGAAATCGTTTGACAGCCCTGCACAGAACTGTAGAATTGCCGCCGCGGGATGGAGCAGTCTGGTAGCTCGTCGGGCTCATAACCCGAAGGTCGTTGGTTCAAATCCAGCTCCCGCAACCAGTTTCCAAAAAGGCCACTCTTCGGAGTGGCCTTTTTCGTTTCCAACTCCTTCCCCCGTCCGTCAAGGCTGCTCGTCAGCCCCCCATCCGGAAAACACCCGACTTCTATACTTCAAGCGCACCTGTCCACCTGGTGGAGGTTCGCCATGTCCGGTTACTGCGCGTCCAGTGAGGAAGTCGAATACCTGAACCGCGCGCTGCGTACGCTGAGCGGTTGCAATCGAGCCCTGCTGCGCGCCGAAGACCCGTGTTTCCTGTTCAGGGAAATCTGCCGGGTGGTGGTGGAGGAAGGTGGCTATCGCATGGCTTGGGTCGGGCGCGCCGAACATGATGAAGCACAGTCGGTGACCCCTCTGGCCCATGTGGGACTGGATAAGGATTATGTCGACTCGCTTAACATCACCTGGGCCGATCGCGAGCGCGGACGCGGCACCACCGGCACCGCCATCCGCACCGGTGTCCCGACCATCACGCGCAACATCCTTACAGACCCCAGGCTCAGCCCCTGGCGGGAGAGCGCCATCACCCACGGCATCACCTCGGTCCTGTCCCTGCCCCTGCGGGTAGACGGCGAGATCTTCGGCGCCCTGGCCATCTGCGCCAGGGAGCCGGATGCCTTCGGCGAACGGGAGCTGGCACTGCTCAGTGAAGCCGCCGACGACATGGCCTTTGGCCTCCAGGCGCTGCGCATCAAGGCCCGGCGCCGGCAGGCCGAGCAGCAGGTGGAAGCCCTCAACCGTGCCCTGGCCACCCGGGTGGCGGTCAATCATGCGGTGATCCACGCCACCAGCGAGATACCGCTGCTGACGGAAATCTGCCGGGTCCTGGTGGATGAATGCGGTTATCGCCAAGCCTGGGTCGACTACCGCCAGGACGACCCGGTGCACCCATACAAGGTGATGGCCTGCAACGCGGCCAATGGCATCTGCCAGGGGTGGGGCGCGGGCGGCCATGACGGCAGTTTCCATGGCCAGCTGGAAACCACCCTGCAGGCGGGCGATCCGCTGGTATTGCGTGACCTGCTCAACGACGCGGAAGCCGCGCTCCATGAGGAAGCCCGCGAATATGGCTTCGCGTCGGCGCTGGCCCTGCCCCTCCAGGTGGAAGACACGCTCATCGGCATGCTGGTGATCATGGCCGAGCGCGCCGACGCATTCGATGAGAAGGAAGTTGAACTGCTGCTGGCCACGGCCCACGACCTGGGCTTCGGCATCACCACCCTGCGCACTCGTGCCCGCGCCGTGGAGGCCGAGGCGACCATCCGCCGCATGGCCTATGAGGACGCCCTGACCGGCCTGCCCAACCGCGTGCGCCTGCACGAACTGCTCGATACCGCCATCGCCAATGCCCGCCAGGAGCGGCGCCCATTCGGACTGCTGCACCTGGAGATCGCCCGCAACCAGGAAATCAATGAAACCCTCGGCTATCGCGAAGGCGACCGCCTGCAGATCGAAATCGCCGCCCGCCTGAGACAGGCCGTGGGGGCGGAGCGCACGGTGGCGAGAATGGGCGAATGCGAATTCGCAGTGCTCATGCCCAATGGCGGCGCCGAGCACGCCTCGCAACTGGCCAAGCAGATCCTCATGGCGCTCTACGACCCGGTTGAACTCTCCGGTCTCTATCTGGAGGCGCGGGCCAGCATCGGCATCGCCCTCTACCCCGGCCACGGCACGGCGCCGGAAGCCCTGATCCGCCGCTCCGGCAGCGCGATGGAACAGGCCAAGCGCTCCAACGCAGGCTTCGCGGTGTTCCAGGGCGGCCTCGACCAGGAATGCGCCCAGCACCTGACACTGATGGGCGACCTGCGCCGCGCCATCGACCGCAACGAACTGCTGCTCTACTATCAGCCCAAGGTAGAGATCGCCAGCAACCGCGTGTGCGGCACCGAAGCCCTGGTGCGCTGGCGCCACCCCCAGCACGGCATGCTGCCGCCCGACGAGTTCGTGCGCCTCGCCGAGAACACCGGCCTCATCACCCCGTTGACCCTGTGGGTGCTGGATACCGCGCTGGGCCAGCGCTACGCCTGGCATGAAGAGGGGGATGAGCGCCCCATTTCGGTCAATCTCTCCGCCCACGACCTGCGCGACCCGCGGCTGCTGGAGCGCATCAGGGGCTCCTTCGCCACCTGGGGCGCCAAACCCCACTGGATCGAGTTCGAACTGACCGAAAGCGCGCTGATGGAAGATCCGGTGGCCTCGCAGCAGACCCTCTCGGCACTCAAGGACCTGGATGCGCACCTGACCATCGACGACTTCGGTACCGGCTATTCGTCCCTGGCCTACCTGCAGAGGCTGCCGGTGGACTCGCTGAAGATCGACCAGTCCTTCGTCAGCGGCATGACCAGCAACCCGGGGTCGGCGAAGATCGTCCGCTCCATCATCGAACTGGCCCACAACCTGGACCTGACGGTAGTGGCCGAAGGGGTGGAAGACCAGTTGACCTTCAACCAGCTCGGCCAATACGGCTGCGACATCGCCCAGGGCTACAAGATCAGCCAGCCGATCCCCGCCGAACAATTCCGCGATTGGGAGACCCGTTCGGTCTGGCACTGACCGGCGGGCCATCGCGCGGCAAATTGCCGCCCGCCCCTGACACCCCCTGGCTTCCCGCAGCGGCGGGACTCCGTGCTCGCCTAGACTTGCCGGTGCACCCGGCCGTTTCGCGCGCCAAACCATCGAAAGGCCGGCGAAGAAAAAGTTCTGCCAGACACTTGGAACTTGCTGTCGGCGCCCACACTCAGTGGCGCACATTGCCCAGAGGTGCTCGATGCGCGCCAACACCCCGCCAGTGGAAAAGCCGGCCAACGGCCAACTCAACGAAGAATCCGCCCAGATTCGCTGGCTCGACAGCCTCACGGCCTACCGGCAGTGGATCGTCATCGCCTTCACCCTTCTGGTGTTCATCCTCGGCCTGTTGGCCTGCTGGCACCTGTTGCGGGAACTCGACCCCGACGCACTGCGCTCCGCCATTGCCGACGTACCCGGCACCAGCCTGCTGCTGGCCCTGGGTGCCACCGCAGTCAGCTTCATCGCCTACGTCGGCTACGAATGGTCCGGCTGCCGCTTCGCCGGGGTGCACCTGCCCTTGCAGCGCATGGCGCTGGGCAGCTTCTGCGCATCAGGCGTGGGCAACGCCGTCGGACTGTCGATGCTCACCGGAGGCTCCGTGCGTTTCCGCCTTTACGGACGCGATAACCTCGGCGCCGGCGACATCGCCCGCATCACCTTGTTCGCCAGCCTGGCCCTGGGCTCGGCGCTCCCGCCACTGGCGGCGTTGGCGGCCCTGAGTGCCCCGGCCGCAGCCTCGATCGCCCTGGGCCTGCCGGAAAGCCTGGTGGTCTTCATGGCTCTGGGTGTGCTGCTGAGCGGTGCCGGGCTGATCTTCTGGATCTCGCGCCAGCGCGACCCCGAGCCGCCGGTGCCCGGCTGCATCGACATCCGCCTGGGCAACCGCAGCGTACGCCTGCCCGGCCTGCGCCTGTCGGCGCTGCAATTGCTGATCACAGTGGTGGATGTCTGCGCCGCCGCCTGCGTGCTCTACGTACTGCTGCCGGACGCGCCGCCGCTCGGCGCCTTCCTGCTGGTCTACATGCTGGCACTGGCCGCTGGCGTACTCAGCCATGTTCCAGGCGGGGTCGGTGTATTCGAAGCAGTCCTGCTGGCAGCCTTCGCCGGCCAGCTGGGCGCTGCCCCCCTGGCGGCGGCCCTGCTGCTCTACCGCCTGATCTACGTCGGCCTGCCGCTGGTGCTGGCCTGTCTGCTGTTGCTGGCCAATGAGGCGCAGCGACTGTTCCCCGCCGGCCGCCAGGCGTTGCGCGCCGCCTCCGGCCTGGCCGCGCCGGTGCTGTCGCTGCTGGTGTTCCTGTCCGGCGTGGTGCTGCTGTTCTCCGGCGTCACCCCGGCGGTGGACACCCGCCTGGAACACCTGAGCTTCCTGATTCCCCATCGCCTGATCGACGCCTCGCACCTGGCCGCCAGCCTGGTCGGAGTGCTCTGCCTGCTGCTGGCCCACGGCTTGCGCCATCGCCTGTCGGCCGCCTGGGCGCTGACCGTGGTGCTGCTGCTGACCGGCGCCGGTCTGTCCCTGCTCAAGGGCTTCGACTGGGAAGAAGCCAGCTTGCTGAGCGTGACCGCCGTGCTGCTGGCGATTTTCCGTGCGGCGTTCTATCGCCCCAGCCGCCTGCTGGAGATGCCCTTCTCGCCGATCAACCTGGCGGCCAGCGCCTGCGTGCTGATCGCGGCCCTCTGGCTGATGTTCTTCGCCTTTCAGGACGTTCCCTACGAGCATGAACTCTGGTGGCAATTCGCGGTGGACGGCGACGCGCCGCGCGCCCTGCGCGCCTCTCTGGCCAGCGGTCTGCTGCTGGCCGGTATCGCCCTGGCCTGGTTGCTGCGCCCGGTGCCGCCGACCATCCACGAGCCGACCGATGAAGAACTGCAGCGTGCCGCCGAGGTGATCCGCAGTTCCGACCAGCCCGATGGCGGCCTGGTGCTGACCGGCGACAAGGCCTTGCTCTTCCACCCCCTGGGCGACGCCTTCCTCATGTATGCCCGCCGTGGCCGCAGCCTGGTGGCGCTGTTCGACCCCATCGGCCCGGCCCACCGCCGCGCCGAGCTGATCTGGCAGTTCCGCGACCTCTGCGATCATCACCACGCCCGGCCCGTGTTCTACCAGGTACGTGCCGAGAACCTGCCCTATTACATGGATATCGGCCTGTCCGCCCTGAAGCTGGGCGAGGAAGCACGGGTCGACCTGCCCCGCTTCGACCTCGACGCCAAGAACAAGGCCATGAAGGACCTGCGTTACACCTTGAGCCGTGGCCAGCGCGACGGGCTCAGCCTGCAGATCCATGAAGTCGGAACCGCGCCCCTGGATCAGTTGCAGGCCATTTCCGACGCCTGGATGCAGGGCAAGCAGGCGCGGGAGAAAGGCTTCTCCCTCGGCCGCTTCGACCCGGATTACCTGAAGCATTTCCGCATCGCCACCATCCAGTTCGAAGGCAAGCCGGTGGCCTTCGCCAACCTGCTGGAAACCGAAGGCAATACGCTGTCGAGCATCGACCTGATGCGTGTGCATCCTCACGCGCCGAAGCTGACCATGGAATTCCTGATGCTCAGCCTGCTGCTGCACTACAAGGAACGCGGCCATGCCCGGTTCAGCCTGGGCATGGTGCCTCTCGCGGGCCTGCAGCCCCGTCGTGGCGCCCCCCTGACCCAACGCCTCGGCGCACTGGTGTTCCGCCGCGGCGAGCAGTTCTATAACTTCCAGGGACTGCGCCGCTTCAAGGAGAAATTCCAGCCCGAGTGGGAACCGCGCTACATGGCCGTGCCCGCCGGCCTCGACCCGCTGGTGGCGCTGGCCGACACCGCCGCGCTGATCGCCGGCGGCTTCACCGGCCTGGTCAAACGCTGAGGTGCACATGCTCAAACGCAACTGGCGACACCTGCTGCTGATCCTGATCGTCCTGCTGGTGGGCACCATCCTGCTGTTCTGGAGCCGTCCCACGCCCCAGGCGAAGCTGCACCACCTGAAGGCTTCCGACGGCAGCCCCATGACCCTCGCCAACCCCGCCGGAGCCGTCCAACGCCGCGTGCTGCTGATGGCCAACGGCGACCAGCGACTGGCCGACGCCGACCTCCTGGCCCTGGCCCGCAGCAGCAATGCCCGCCTGCTACAGCTGGACCTCCCGGCCTCGGACTGCGCGGCACAACAGGAACGCCTGCAGCAGGCCCGCGAGACCCTGGAAGGCGAACCGTCGCTGGTGGCGGGTATCGGCGCCGGGGCCTCCTTCGCCTGGCGCTGGTTGGCCGGGCAAGGCAGCGACAACGCCCAGGCCCTGTCCATCGACTTCAGCCTGGACACCCCGGATTGCCCAGCCGCCCTGCCGCAAA